>NZ_JAVJWR010000032.1:0-107572 GCF_040221975.1 Haliea sp. | reverse complement strand
CCTGATTTTCTTGCTCATGATGGAATATCCGTTATCTCGAATGGGTTGCCGCTACAGGAATTATACAAAACGGCAGCTGCAGCCGCCGATGCCGTCGATTTCCAGGCGCATCTCGTCGCCTGCCACCACCGGGATCAGCGGAGCCAGGGAGCCGGAGAGGATCACTTCGCCGGCCTTGAAGGGAATGCCGAACTCGCCCAGAGTATTGGCCAGCCAGGCCACTGCGGTCAGCGGGTTGCCCTGCACGGCGCTGCCCAGGCCCTCTGAATGATACTCGCCATTCTTCCAGATGGTCATTTTCAGGCTGGGCAAATCAAATTCGCGCGGGTCTACCTCATTCCTGCCCAGAACGTAAACACCGCAGGAGGCGTTGTCAGCGATGGTGTCCTGGATCTTGATTTCCCAGTTGCGGATTCGCGAATCGACGATCTCGAAACAGGGCATGATGCTTTCGGTGGCATCGAGCACGTCCTGTTCGGTGACCCCAGGGCCCTGCAGGTCTTTTTTCAGGCGGAAGGCGATCTCGCCTTCCGCCCGGGGCTGGATGAGGTGGCCAGCAATCGGGATCTCGGCCCCGTCGGGGTAATCCATGGCATTGGTCAGGAAACCGAAATCGGGCTGGAACACGCCCAGCATGTCCTGCACCGGCTTGCTGGTGACGCCGATCTTCTTGCCCACCACCCGCTCGCCGTCACGCTCCAGGCGCTGCTGCAGCATCTGCAGGCTGATGTGGTAGGCATCACTGATGCTGATGTCGGGCGCGCGCTCGGTCAGCGGCGCCACGATGCGCAATTCGCGCAGAGCCTGGTAGAGCTCGTCCCCGAATCGGGCGATCTGCTGCTTATCCATGTTGCAGGAAATCCAGGCACTGGCGGTTGAACAGGTCACGGTGCTCGACCATGACCCAGTGGCCACACTCGGACATGAGGATCAGCTGCAGGTGCCTGACGTTTTTCGCCAGCGCCATGATACCGCTCTCGGGCATCATGCGTTCGTTGATGCCCCAGAAACCGAGGACCGGGCACTCCAGTTCGTGCAGGCGATCGACAAGCACGGGGATCTTCATGCTGGCCATCACATGCCCGTTCATGAGCCCCATGATTTGCAGTCGCTCGCTGACCAACTCGTCGGTGGCGTGGCGCGGATCGTACATGAGACCGGTGGCAAACAGGTCCTTCATCACCTCGTGGGTGACGGGCTCGCCCGCACCAAACACCTGGAACATCTTCTGCATGCCGGGCATCTGCTGGTATTCGTGCATCTCGCTGAGACCGCCGGGGGCCATCAGGATGAGTTTTTCCACCAGCTCCGGATGCGCCAGTGCCAGGCCTATCGCCACCACCCCGCCCAGGGAATTGCCGACCAGGCTGCAGCGGCTGATACCGGCTTCGTCCAGGGTCTGCTTGATGCACTGGACAAAAAAATCCAGGGTGTGGTCGACATCATCGGGCTTGTCGGAAAAGCCGTAGCCGACATGGTCGGGAACGATGCAGCGGTAGCCGGCGTCCACCAGCACGGGATAGTTGCCCTTGAAGTTACTGTAGCCGCTGGCACCCGGGCCGGAGCCGTGCAGGAATACCACGACCTCGCCACCCGCGCCCTCATCCAGGTAGTGAATCCGGTAGCCGTTGGCGCAATCGGCGTATTTGCCTTCCGGCAGCAGGCCTTTCATTGCCATGGGAGTCTCCTGTTTCAATTTCGTCAAATCGCCATGTCGGTATTTTCCGCGCCGAACAATACACCACCCATGTTGGCGGCAAAGGGCAGCGAATGGTTGGCGACATGGGCCTGGCTGGCCAGAATATCCAGGTGCCGGTTGAGCAGCGGACTGCCAAGCCGGATAGCGCCCGAGCCGGCCGCCTTGAGCATTTTGCCGGACAGCTCCAAGCATCGATCGGCCACTACCGCCGAATCATAGCGGTAACGAACCCGGTCTTCCACCGGAATCGGCTGGCCGGCTTGCGCCAGCGCCATCATCGCATCAAAGTTGCTGATCATGGTGCGTCGCATTTCTTCGATGGAGGTTTTTACTTCCGCCGCCAGGCGACGTGCCACTGGATCGTCCTTCATGAGAGTCGGCCCCACCCGTCGTGTTTGGGCCACCTCTATGTAGTCTTCCAGGGAGCCCTCCAGGCACCCCAAGGTCGCATTACAGACAGCGCGCACGAACACCTGCATGAAGGGCAGCTTGAAGAGCGGGGCGTCATTGACCTTGTTGCCGGGGTTTTCACAGTAGAACGCATCCATGACCCTGTGGGTGCGGTGCTCGGGCACGAAAGCATCTTCCACCACGATGTCGTGACTGCCAGTACCCTGCAGCCCCACCACGTCCCAGTTGTCGACGATCTCATAGTCACTGATCGGCACCAGGAAAGTGCGGTAGTTGGCCATGTCGAAGGGCGCCTCCGCCGTGGGCACCACGGCACCCAGAAACGCCCACTCACAGTGCTCAGAGCCCGAGGAGAAGCTCCAGCGGCCGCTCAGGCGGAAACCGCCTTCCACCGGTGTCACTTTGCCGACCGGGGCGTAGGAAGAGGAAATCAGCACGGTGGGATCATCACCCCAGACATCCTTCGCCGCCTGATCAGCAAACAGGGCCAGCTGCCAGTTGTGCACCGCGACCACACCGAGCACCCAGGCACTGGAAGTGCAGTGTTTGGCCACCTCCAGACCGAGCGTGTAGAACACCTGGGGGTCCATGGCGTAGCCACTCCACTGCTCGGGCTGCAGCACCTTGAAAAAACCGGCCGCCTGGAAGTCGGCAATGGTCTCCGCCGGTACCTTTCTCTCGGCCCGACACTGCGCAGCGCGCTCTCGCAGCGCGGGACCCATGGCCCGGGCCGCGGCCAGCAACTCTTCTGCCCGCGGGGAACCAAGACTGTGGGAATCACCGCCTGTTGTGGATTGCATTGCCTGCTGCGCCGCCATGAAACACTCCTGCTAACTGTTATTGCTGTTCTCTCAGCGACGCCATTAAACGTCGTCGGGTGTGGAGAATCATCCTCCATATGAGGTATGGGACTATTCGACCACGGCGTCGCCAAAAGTGGTGGGCGGGCCGAAGAAAGCACGGTGCGAGGGCGGTTGGTTACCGGTGATATCGGTAACACCGTAGGCCTCGCCGAGCTCGGCGCCGATACAGACGGTGCCAGTGTGTGCCATGCGGCCGGGGTCCGCCCACAGGGCCGCAATTACCCTGCCACTGAACTCGGGGTGCTCCGCAGTGGCGATCAGGTCCGCATATTTGTCGGGCTCTGCATCGAACACCTGCCGGGTACGCTCGGTGAGCAGCAGGCCCATCCACAGCGAGATGACCGCGACGTTGTGGGGCCGGAAATCGACCGCCATGTCGTGCGCCATCTTGTCGACCGCGGCCTTGCCGGCACCGTAGGCGGGGCCGTGCATGTAGATGCGGCCGCCGAAAGACGATGTATTCACCACCAGCCCCTCGCCGTTGGCCAGCAGCAGCGGCGCCGCGTACCAGCTGGCCGTATAGTGGGAGCGCATCCCCACATCCCAGATCGTGGTCAGGTCCAGGGGCTTCTCCCAGAATGGCCCGGTGGCAGTGAGCGCGTCATGCAGGCTGGTGGCATTGTTGACCAGGATATCAAGCCGGCCGTGATCCTGGCGTACCTGGGCAAACAGCGCCTCCACCTCGCCGTCACGGCTGTGGTCGCAGCGCACCGGAACCGCCACGCCGCCCGCTGCGGCAATCTCCTCCGCCGTCTCGGTGAGGGACCCGGGCAGCGCAGCCTCACCCGCTTGCCAGCTGCGCCCGGTGATATAAACCGTCGCACCCGCGGCCGCGAGCCCCTTGGCGATGCCCTTGCCGGCACCCCGGCTGGCGCCGGTCACTACGGCGATACAATCCCTGCCCTGCCCCATCCGGCTCTCCCGCTTGCTACTTTGGCTGCCATGTCCGACCATGCTACTGGCCACGATGGCGGGCGCCAAGTCCGCGCCGGAAGCCATTGACCAAAATGTTAGGCCACCCTGGAGAAATTGCCCTGCACTACCATCTGCCCCAGGCACTGCTGTCGTTGTTGCTGGTCACCACTGCCGCGGCGAGCGAAGACTCCCGACTGCGCTACTCGCAGACATCGCCGGACTGGTTGCGTGCCATTGGCCAGCTCACGGTACCCAGCATGAGGCTGGAGAATGGCTATGCGCGGCACCACACCGAGCGCTGCAGCGCCACACTGGTTGCGGCACCCGGTGCCAGCCATGCCAGGGTAATCGTCTCGGCCTGGCACTGTCTGGAGTTCTACCGGGACCTGAGCCAGCGGATCACCTTTACCCTGCTGCCGGCCAGCCAGGCGCCCCGCGACATAGAAGCGGTGCGCTACGCCGATGGCGGCAGCATGGCAGCGGACTGGGCCGTGCTGCGACTGCGGCAGCCGGTCGCGATTGCAGAGGTACCTGCGCTGCAGCTGCATCCACAGCAGGCCGACCCGACCTTGCCGGTGGTGATGGCGGGCTATTCAAGGGATGCGGGCACCGGGTCCTCCGGCAAGGAGCTCAGCTACGATCCGGCATGCCGCATCACGGCGGCTGACAGTCGCAGCGGCGACAGTGACTGCCGCGCCTACAAGGGCGCCTCGGGGGGCGCGGTGGTCCAGCTCACCGAGGCCGGCACCCCGCTGCTCAGCGGTGTGATTTCCGAGGGCAACAGCGTGGATTACAGCCGCTATGTGCCGGTTTCGGTGTTCCGCCAGGCGCTGCCGCCGGAACTTGCAGCAGCAGTCACTGCCGCCGCGCAACCGGCGCCGCGCTAGGCCCCGCCGCTGCCGGCACGCAACTGGCGCGCGGGCGGCGGCGCGCCGACGTGTTGTTCGCCCCGCTGTGCCGCCAGCTCGATCTGCTTCTGGCGCTCGGCAAACCGGGCCTTCTGGTCTTCGGTCAGGCTGTCGTAACAGTGCGGGCAGCACACTCCCTGCTGGTAGCGGTCCGAGGCCTTGTCCTGTGCAGTAATGGGGTGGCGGCACCCGTGGCACTGGTCGTAGCGACCTTTTTCCAGGCGATGATTGACCGCGACCCGGTTGTCGAAGACAAAGCATTCACCTTCCCAGGTGCTCTCTTCTTCAGGCACTTCTTCCAGATACTTGAGAATGCCTCCCTGCAGGTGATAGACCTCTTCAAAGCCCTCCTGCAGCATGTAGGCTGAGGCTTTTTCGCAGCGGATACCGCCGGTGCAAAACATGGCCACCTTCTTGTGCCGGGCCGGGTCCAGGTTCTCGCGAACGTAGCGCGGAAATTCGCGGAAGGACGTGGTCGCCGGATCGATCGCCCCGCGGAAAGTGCCGATATCATATTCATAACGGTTGCGGGTATCGATCAGCACCACCTCGGGATCATTGACCAGGGCGTTCCAGTCCCGCGGCGCGACATAAGTGCCAACCACGCGATTGGGGTCGATACCGGCGACACCCAGGGTGACGATTTCCCGCTTCAGTTTCACCTTCATGCGGTAGAAAGGCATCTCGTCGTCGACCGACTCCTTGTGTTCCAGAGCGGCCAGGCGAGGGTCGTTGCGCAGCCAGGCGAGCACCCGGTCGATGCCCTCGCGGGTGCCGGCAATGGTGCCGTTGATGCCCTCGGCCGCCAGTAACAGGGTGCCCCTGACCCCGGCGGCCAGGCACTCGTCCAACAGGGGCTCGCGCAGCTCGCGATAGTCGTCGAGAGTGACGAAGCGGTACAGCGCCGCAACCACGAACCCGCTCATCAGCTGGCCCCTCCCGCGTCTGCCTTGCTGCCGCCCAGGCAGTCGGGCGATGCCGGCGCAGCCGCGTCACGAGCCTGCCACTCTCCCGGCGAATAGGTATGCAAGGCGAGCGCGTGCACGGGGCCCTGCAATTGTGCCGCAAGCAGGCCGTAGATCTTCTGGTGCCGCGCCACCTGGCGTTGGCCGTCAAAGACCTCGCTCACGATCACCACCCGGAAGTGGGTCTCTGAATCCGGCGGCACACTGTGCATATGGCTTTCATTGGCCACTTCCAGATGCATGGGCGCCAGAGCTGCGGCAAGTTGCTCGGTGATCTGTTGCTGGACTGACATAGGGCCTCCGTCAAGGGTTGTAAATTATACCCGAGAGCTGGCAGTCGGGGTACCGCTGCTCAGGTCTCCAGACGCCGCCGCCTGCGCCCGGCCCGGTACTGCCCCGGCGTCTGTCCGGACCATTTGCGAAAGGCGCGATGGAAGGCACTGGGATCAGTGAAACCCAGCTGCAGCGCCACCTCCTGTATCGACAGCTCCGGGCGGTCCAGGGCCAGACAGGCGGCCTCGGAACGGGCCTCGTCCTTCAGTGCCTGAAAGGTCGTGCCCTCGCGCCTGAGTTTACGGCGCAGGGTCGGCGCCGACATGTTCAGCGCCTGGCTGATGGTCTCAAACCCCGGGACCCCCTGCCGGAAATCGTGCCCCAGCATGGCGCGCACCTGCGCCGACAAGCGATCCTTGGCGGACCGCGCGTCCATCAACAGCAATTGATAGGGCGCCGTGCGCAGGAACTCGTCCAGTGAATGCTCGGTATGCACCACCGGCCAGGCCAGGCAGGACGCATCGAAGTACAGCAGGTCTCGCGGCTGATCGAAGTACAGCGGCGCCTGGAACAGATCCCGGTACTTGTCTGCACTGGCAGCTTCACTGCCCTGGAAATCGACCCGCTGCAGCGGCAGCGGCCGACCGCACAGCCAGCCAAAAAAACGGTGCCAGAGAGACAGCCCGTAGACCTCTGCCGCCGCCACCGCTGGCTGCTCCGGCCCGCTCCGGTGCAGATAACCGACGCGGGCGGTATCGTCGCTGAAATTGGCATACAGCTGGCTCTGCTCGTCGAAAAATGTCCGGTAGAACTCCGCCGCCCGCTGGATCGCATGACCCAGGTTGCGGCAGGAAATGATGCAGTAGCACATCATCCGAAAGGCGCCGGGCGCCGCCAGATCGTTGCGGGTGACGCCGAAGGTGGCATCCTGCAGCAGACGCAAGACCTGCTGGTAGACCCGGGAGTACTCCATGGCACTGACCTGGTCGCGGTAGCCGCCCGCAGTCTCGTCCCGGGGATCGAAGTCCAGTCCTGCCGCGGCCAGCACCGCCCCCGGGTCGTGACCGCGCTCCTCCACCATGCGCACGAGAGTCCGCACGAAGCGGGTGGGCAGTTGTTCAGACATTGACCGGGGCTACCTCAGTGCAAGCAGAAGTCGCACATGTTAACAGATCGCGCCGCGCAGGCCGGGCCGCGGAGGCCGCGCTGCCCGGGCGCTTGGTAGGGCCGCCGCCAGCACCTATACTGAGCCGCAGGGACAAGAGCGGAGGACAAGAACATGGCTGCACGCTTCGATGTGCTGTTTGCGGGGCAACTGCTTGAGGGTTGCGATGCGGCCACGGTACGCGCCAACCTCGGCCGCCTGTTCAAGGCCGACGAGGCGACCCTGGAGAAACTGTTCAGCGGCAAACCCCAGATCCTGAAACGCGATGCGGATGAAGCAACAGCCCGCAAGTACCAGCAGGCGCTGGAGAAAGCGGGCGCCAGGGCCGAGCTGCGGCCCTGCAATGCGGCAGAGACCGCAGCTGCCGCAGCAGCCACTGCGGCGCCGCAATCCGGCCTCGCACTGGCACCGGCAGGCACGGAGGTACTTGCTCCCGAAGAGCGGGCAGCAACTGCTGCACCCACGGTCCACGCCCCCACCCTGGATGTCGCCGCGGTCGGCGAGCGCCTTGCAGAACCTGCACCGCCGGCACCGCCAGCGCCCGATACCAGCCATCTGACCCTGGGAGAGGCGGGCGAGGACATTCCCGGCCTGGCCGGACCGGCACCGGTCGCAGTAAACATCAGCGCCAGCCTTGCGCTGGAGCCAGAGGGGGGCGATTTCAGCGACTGCGCCCCACCGCCGGCGCCGACCCCCGCAATCGACCTCTCGCACCTGGAACTTGCAGCAGCAGGTGCTGATGTCCTGGAGGAGCAGTATCGCAAGCGGGATACCGCGACAGCGCCGGACACCAGCGGTCTCAGTCTTGAGGAATCCTCTCGGGGAGATTGACCACCACACGCAGACCGGGTTCGTTATCTTCCAGAGCGATGGTGCCGTGATGGTAGTGGACGATGGCCTGCACCAGGCTCAGGCCCAGACCATGGCCCGGCTGTTCGCTGCGACTGGACTCGACCCGATAGAAGCGGCGGAACACATTCCTGTGCTCCGTCGGGTCGATACCCGGCCCTGAATCAGCGACCACAATCTCTACGTTACCGCGGCTCGCCGCCAGCGCCACCTCAATGCTGCCACCGGCTGCAGTGTACTTGATGGCGTTGTCCAGAAGATTGGCACACATCTGGAACAGGAGGTCGCTGTCGCCAGCGCACTCCACTCCATCCGCCAGCGCCAGGCGCAGGTCGACCTGCTTGTCATTGGCCACCGGCTCATACAATTCCGCCAGGTCCTCCAGCAGCCCCGAGAGGGCCACCCGGGCCTGTACCGGCGCGCGACTGCCAGACTCCAGGGCCGAGATCCGCAACAGGGCATTGAACGAGGACAGCAGGTTGTCACATTCCTCGATGATCCGGTCAACTTCGTCCTGGCCGGCAGGGTCGAGCCGCTGGCGCAGCTGGCTGAGCTGGTTGCGGATGCGTGTCAGCGGGGTGCGCAGGTCGTGGGCGATATTGTCCGAGACCAGCTTCACCCCCTGCATCAGTGAGCCTATCTGGTCCAGCATCTGGTTCATGGCCCGGGCCAGCTCGCGCGGGTAGCCCTTCTTGCCCTCGACCGAAAGACGCTTAGAGAGGTTGCCGCGAACAATGCCCGACAGTTCCGTATTCAGGCGCTCAAAGCGATGCAGTGTGGTCGCGGCGCTGAAGAATCCACCGGCAATGCCCAACAGCAGGGTCGCGATCATCGCCCGGAACAGGGTCACGAAGACCAGGCCACCGCTGGCCACCGCGTCGGCGTAGTTGCGCGCCACCAGGGCTGCATAGCCGTCGCCCAGCGGCTCACGGCGAGCAAGGAAATCCACGTCAACGGTTTCGCCCCAGTTGAGGAGCGCAATCTGGAACCCCAGCCAGCCGCCGGAAAATTCGCGGTAGCGCGGGGTCTGGGCGAGATCGCCTGCCACCCTGTTGCCTTCCGCGTCAACAATCAGGTAGCTGTAGCGCCCTATGGTGGGCAGGTTGCGTTGATCCGCAAGGTACTGTTCCACCCCTGCCAGCCCCTGGCCGTTGTATACCAGCTGCAGCGCCTCCAGTTCATCGAGGATCGAGGAGCGCAACTCGGTGAAGTAGTCGTAGCTGAAATAGACGTAGAGCACAGCCAGCAGCAGGAATACCGTGGCACTGAGTACGGTGACGTACTTGACGATGTAGCGAAACGTGAGGCTGTTCAGGACATCCAGGATGCGCATGGGGGTCAGCCGCCGCTCAGGCAGTAGCCGGCGCCACGCACCGTCGCCAGCAGCGGCGGGGAAAAATCACGATCGATCTTTTGCCGCAACCGCGATACATGCACATCGATGACATTGGTCTGGGGATCGAAATGGTAGCCCCAGACATGCTCCAGCAACATGGCCCTGGTCACCACCTGGCCTGCATTGCGCATGAGATATTCGAGCAGCTTGTACTCGCGGGGCTGCAGCGTCAGCAGTTCGCCCCGCCGCCGCACTTCCTGGCTCAGCAGGTCCATCTCGAGGTCGGCGACCTGGAGGCGGGTCGGCACCTCGCCGCCGGCCTGGCTGCTGCGACGACAAAGGATCTCCAGGCGCGCCAGCAGCTCGGCCATGGCAAAGGGCTTGACCAGGTAGTCATCGGCGCCGCAGTGCAGCCCCTGGACCCGATCATCCACGTCCCCCAGCGCACTCAGGATCAACACCGGCGTGTCATCACCCTCCTGTCGCAGGGTACGCAGCAGCGCCAGGCCATCGAGTCTGGGCAGCATCCTGTCCACCACCAGCACATCATGATAGTCCGCGCGGGCAGCATCGAGACCGCTGTCGCCATCCGCGCAATGCGTGCATTCATGCCCCGCCTGCGCCAACTCGGAGACAATAAAGTCCGCGACGGCACGATCGTCTTCCACCAACAGCACTTTCATCTCGCGCAACCCGTTATTATCATGCCCAGGCAATTTAGCACTGGCGGAGTCCCCGGGACAATTTACAATCCGGTAATACGCACCCCGGGCACCAGGCTTCCGGGTACGCTGTCGGCACTGCCGCTCACTGCCTGAACCAGACCATGGGAACTTCGATGCAGGACTCCGCCACTCTGGCCCCTCCCCCGCTGCTGCGGCGACTCGCGGCCATGCTCTACGATACGTTGCTGGTGATCCCGTTTATCGGCGTGACCATCGCCGCCGCCACCGCAGTGGAAATGTGGCTGCTGAACGCCGGCACTGACGGTGACTACTACCAGATGCACCCCCAGCTGGTGCAGGCGCTCAGCCTTGCCTGTGTCATCGTCTTTTTCGCCGCGTTCTGGCGCAAGAGCGGCCAGACCCTGGGCATGCAGGCATGGCGAGTAAAACTGGTAGACGACGCCAGTGGGGAGAGCCCCGGCACGGGCCGCTGCGTGCTGCGTTGCCTGGCCGCGCTGGTATCCCTGGCCCCGGCGGGCCTGGGCTACTGGTGGTGCCTGGTAGACAAGCGCAAGCGCTATTGGCACGACCACCTGAGCGGCACCCATCTGGTGCTGCTGCCGAAACCACCCAAGGGTGGCGACCAATCGGGCTAACGGGTTCTCGCCAGCAGCACGAAGCCCGCGGCCATACACAGCAGGATGGGGGCCAGGGCGGCATACAGCGGTGAAAACCCGAACACCAGGCTGGCCGGCCCCAACAGGTCCTGGCTGATCTGGAAAACCACGCCTACCAGGACGCCGATAAAAATGCGCAAGCCCATGGTCCCGTCCCGCAGCGGCCCGAAAATAAAGGCGATCGCCACCAGCACCAGGCCAGCGATTGATACCGGCTGCAGCAGTTTGCGCCAGAGGGCGAGCTCGAAGTCGTCTGCATCCAGGCCCTGCTGCTGCAGATAGCGACTGTAGCGATAGAGATCCGTCAGCGGCAGTCGCTCTGGCGCCACCACCTCCATGACCAGCAACTGCGGTGTAATACCGGTATCCCAGCGCAGGCTCTCGTGCCGTGTCTGGGTGGTTTCCCAGCTGCTGAAATCGGTTTTTACTGCCTGCTCCAGCTGCCAGTGATCGCCGGCATGGACAGCGCGCTGGGCACGCAGTGCAGACTGCATGCGGCGCCGGTCATCGAACTGCAGCAGAGTGACACCGTGGACCACTCGCTCGCTCTCCATGGCATTGAAGTGCAGGAAAGAGTTCCCCTCCCGGTTCCAGATGCCGTAACGGCCCGCCACCCCTTCGCCGGGGTTCTGCGCCATGGCCCGCCGGCTCTGGGCCAACTGCTCTGCCGGGGGCGCCACATATTCCCCCAGCAGGAAACCCGCCAGTGCCACCAGCAGTGCAGACTTCATTACGATCACCACCAGCCTGGCAACGGAGACGCCGGCACTGCGCATGATAATCAACTCACTGGCACTGGCCAGCTGACCGAGGCCGACGAGACAGCCGATCAGGGCCGCAAAAGGCATGTACTCATACAGACGACCGGGAATGGTCAGGGCGATATAGAGCGCGATCTCGACAAAACCGTAGCTGGCGCTGACATCACCGGACTCGTCGATAAAGGCCGACACCACATCGACGCCAACGATCACCAACAGCACCATCATCATGGCTGCGAATACGGAGCGCCCAATGTAGCGATCAAGCAGCCGCATGGGTGACCTCCCGGCGACGGCGCTGCCACACCCGGCGCCGGAGACTGTCGCCGTAAAGCAACCACAGGGCCAGCCCCAGGTACAACAAGTGCACGCGCCAGAGCACCAGCAGACCCGCGCCAGCCTCCATCGCCGCCCTGGCATTGGTCAACAGCACCAGATATACCAGGTAGAGCGCGAAAGCAGGTGCCATCTTGATGTAGCGTCCGCGCCGATGGTCGGTACGGCTGAGGCAGAGGGCAATAATCGCGACGATCGGCACGGTAACGGGCAGGGACAGGCGCCAGTGCAGGGCGGCGATGTCTTCCGGCGCTTCTGATTTCAACAGCGATGCCGTGGACCGGCCATCCACCCGGGGTACGCTGCGAATGCTGCCCTCCGGCTCCGGAATTCGCTCGCCGAAGGTTGCAAACTGTATCACCTGGTAATCGCGATGCCCGGGCAGGCCCTGGTAACGATAGCCATCACGGAGCTCCAGATAACGGGCCCCGGTACGGGTATCAAGGACAATCTCGCCCTCAGCTGCCACCGTCACCGTCAGTTGCGGGCGACTCTCGCCGGGAGGCGATTGCTGCGACAGAAATACGCCGCGCATGAGACCGGTGTCGGGCGCAATGGTTTCTGCATAGCTGACCAGGTTGCTGCCGCTGCGGGTCTGGAACCGGCCGGAGGCCAGGGTCTGCAGCCCCTGGGACTTTTCCGGGTCATCCAGCAGTGCGGAAGAGCGGGCAGCACCCATCGGCGTCACCAGCAGGCTCAGCCCGGTCACCACAACCATGATCAACAGCGCCGGCACCAGGGTATAGGCGGCCAGCCGGGAAGGACTCACGCCACAGGCTGACAGGACCACCATCTCGCTCTCGACATAGAGCCGCCCATAGGCCATCAGAATGCCGATAAACAGCCCCAGAGGCAGAATCAGCTCAAGAAAGCCCGGGAGCCGGTAGAACATGACCGGCAGCAATATGTCACCAGCCAGGTTGCCAACGGCGGCCTCGGCCAGGTATTTGACGAAGCGACCGCTGAAGATGATAACCAGCAGCGTGAAGCTGACGGCTACCGTATGCAGCAGAACATCGCGTGTGAGGTATGCCAGGATTTTCATGCGAGCCCGGGTTAAAGCGCCAGCGATCGCCCGGAGAAGAGCAACACCAGCTGTTCAGTTTCATCGCCCATCATCATACACTAGCGCCCTGACACCCGCCCACGAAAACTGACAGGGATACCTGATGAGCAAACTGACTTTTACTGCACGCACCATTAGTGACATCGCCAAGGCCAAAACCCAGTGCGCCATCGTGCCGGTTTACGGCAGCCAGCTGTCTTCGGCAGCGCAGGCCCTGGACAGCGCCAGCAGTGGCAGTCTCGACACGGCGCTCAAGCTCGGCGACTTCAAGGGCAAGGCCGGCCAGACCCTGATGCTGCCCGGTGTCGGCGGTGCCGCGAGAGTACTGCTGCTGGGCTGCGGCGAGCAGGCAAAGTTTGACCAGAAGGCTGCCCGCGAAACCCTGCAGGGCCTGAACAGCGCACTCGGTGCCAGCAGCGCCAACGAAGCCCTGTTCCACATCGCCGACCTGAACTCTGCCACGGTCACCCCGGACTGGCTGCTGGAACTCCTGTCCCGCAGCCTGGTCAGCAGCAGCTACCGCTACTCGGCCACCGTCACCAAGCCCAAGGATCCCCTGGCCTTGAACAAGCTGGTCGTCAATCCCGGCGACACGCTGGCGGTAAAAGCGGCGCAGCTGGCGCTGGACACCGGGGCCGCAGTAGGACGCGGCATCAATTACACCCGTGAGCTCGGCAACCTGCCCGGCAACATCTGTACTCCGAGCTACCTCGCCAGCGAAGCCCGCAAGCTGGCTCGAGGCAACAGCAAGGTTCGAACCCAGGTGCTGGAAGAGAAAAAAATGCGCGAACTGGGCATGGGCGCCCTGCTGTCGGTCTCGGCCGGCAGTGACGAACCCGCCAAGCTGATCGTCATCGAATACAAGGGCGGCAAGTCCGGAGATGCGCCCCAGTTACTGGTCGGCAAGGGCATCACCTTCGACTCCGGCGGCATCTCCCTCAAGCCCGGCGCCAAGATGGACGAGATGAAATACGACATGTGTGGCGCGGCCGGCGTGCTCGGCACCCTGCAGGCCGTGATTGAAATGGCGCTACCCCTAAATGTCACCTGCATTATTGCAGCGGCGGAAAACATGCCCAGCGGCCGCGCCACCAAGCCCGGCGACGTTATTACCAGCATGGCGGGCAAGACCATTGAGGTCCTGAATACGGACGCCGAGGGCCGGCTGGTGTTGTGCGATGCCCTGAGCTACGCCAAGCGCTTCAAGCCCGCGGCTGTGGTCGATCTCGCTACCCTCACCGGAGCCTGCGTGATCGCGCTGGGTTCGCACGCCTCCGCGGTTTATGCCAACAATGAAGAGCTGGCTGCCAACTTGCTGGCTGCCGGCGAGACCAGCCATGACCGCGGCTGGCGCATGCCCCTGTGGGACGATTACCGCAAGCAGCTGAAAAGCAACTTTGCCGACCTCGCGAATATCGGCGGTCCCGAGGGTGGCAGTGTCACCGCTGCCTGCTTCCTGTCCCAGTTCGCCGAGGACTATCCCTGGGCTCACCTCGACATCGCCGGTTCTGCCTGGAACAGCAGCCCCAAGGGCGCCACCGGCCGGCCCGTGGCGATGCTGGCCCGCTACCTGCAGGATCGGGCCGCGGAGCAGGGCACCTCGGGCCGGGGTGGACAGAAGAAGGCCACCCCACGGAAGGCCGCCCCACGGAAGGCCGCCGCCAAGGCTTCCAGCTGACATGACCCGGGTCGGGTTCTACGTGGTACAGGCCGCCGATCAGACCCGGCGCCTGCACGTGGCTGCCCGCCTGGCTGACAAGGCCTTCCAGCGCGGCCACCGGATTTTCATCAACGCCGACAACGAAGACCAGGCCCGGACGCTGGACACCCTGCTGTGGGAGTTCCGGCCCGGCAGCTTCCTGCCGCACGGCCTCCCCGGGGAACCGGGCTCGGAGCTGATCGCCATTGGCTGGGGTGAGGAACCCGGGGGTCACGACGACCTGCTGATCAATCTGCAACGTGTCATTCCCTCATTTTTCAGCCGCTTCCACCGGGTCGCCGAAGTGGTGACCCAGGACCCGGAAACTCTCGCAGCTTCGCGCGCGTCCTGGCGTTTCTACCAGTCCCGTGGCTACGAATTGGAAAAGCACGACCTCACCGGCGTATAATCCCGCTCTTTTTGCAGCCGGACACCTCTAGCGATGGAAAAGACCTTCCAACCCGCCAACATCGAAACCCGCTGGTACGAGTACTGGGAACAGCAGGGGTATTTCCGGCCCCGTGGTGGTGAACACGCCTACAGCATCATGATCCCGCCGCCCAACGTGACCGGCAGCCTGCACATGGGGCATGGCTTCAACAATGCAATCATGGACTGCCTGATCCGCTACCACCGCATGCAGGGGGACAACACCCTGTGGCAGGTCGGCACCGATCATGCCGGGATCGCTACCCAGATGGTGGTGGAGCGGCAACTGGCGGTTGCGGGTGTGTCCCGCCACGATCTGGGCCGGGAGGCCTTTTTGGAAAAGATCTGGGCGTGGAAAGCCGAGTCCGGGGGCAACATCACCCGCCAGATCCGTCGCCTGGGCTCATCGGTGGATTGGTCCCGGGAGCGCTTCACTATGGACGAGAGCCTCTCCAATGCGGTGCGGGAAGTGTTCGTGCGTCTCTACGACGAGGGCTTGATCTACCGCGGCAAGCGCCTGGTGAACTGGGACCCGGTGTTCAATACTGCGATCTCGGATCTCGAGGTCCTGAACGAGGAGGAACAGGGGTCTCTCTGGCACCTGCGCTACCCCATAGAAGGGGAGGACGGCCAACTCGTGGTTGCCACTACGCGGCCCGAAACCGTGCTCGGCGACACCGCCGTGGCAGTACATCCGGAGGATGAACGCTATCGCCACCTGGTCGGCAAGCAGGTGCGCCTGCCGATCACCGGGCGCCTGATCCCCATTGTCGCCGACGACTATGTGGACCGTGAATTTGGCTCCGGCTGCGTGAAGATCACGCCCGCGCATGACTTCAATGACTACGAAGTAGGCAAACGTCACAATCTGCCGCTGATCAACGTGCTCGATCGCAACGGCTGCATCCTCGGCGAGTTCACTGTACTGACCTTTACTGGTTACGCCACGGCACACGGCGAAAAAGGGCCGGAGCAGTACGCTGGCCAGGACCGTTTCGACGCGCGCAAGCAAATTGTCGCCGAGTTCGAGCAGCTGGGGCTGCTGGAGAAGATTGAACCTCACACGCTGAAGGTGCCCCGGGGCGACCGCTCCGGCGCAGTGATCGAGCCCTGGCTGACCGACCAGTGGTATGTGAAGGTGGACGAGTTGGCCAAACCCGCCATCGACGCAGTTGAGGACGGCCGCATCCAGTTTGTCCCGAAACAGTACGAGAACATGTATTTCGCCTGGATGCGCAATCTCCAGGACTGGTGTATCAGCCGCCAGCTGTGGTGGGGACACCGGATTCCGGCCTGGTACGACAGCCACGGCAAAGTCTATGTCGGCCGCGACGAAGCCGAAGTTCGCAGCAGATACAAGCTGGATGCCGACACCAGCCTGCAGCAGGACGACGACGTACTCGACACCTGGTTCAGCTCCGCGCTGTGGACCTTCTCTACCCTGGGCTGGCCGGAGGACACCAAGGACCTGCAGACCTTCCACCCCACCAGCGTGCTGGTAACCGGCTTCGACATCATCTTCTTCTGGGTGGCGCGCATGATCATGATGAGCATGCACTTCCTCAAGCACCCTGACGGCAGCCCCCAGGTACCCTTCCGCACCGTGTATGTCCACGGCCTGGTGCGGGACTCCCAGGGCCAGAAGATGTCCAAATCCAAGGGCAACGTCCTCGATCCGATAGACCTGATCGATGGTATTGAGCTCGAGCCTCTGGTACAGAAGCGCACCGCCGGCATGATGCAGCCGCAGCTGGGGAAAAAGATCGCCCAACAGACCCGCGACGAGTTTCCCGAAGGTATCGCCGCCTATGGCACCGACGCCCTGCGCTTCACCTTCTGCTCGCTGGCCTCCACCGGCCGCGACATCAAGTTTGACATCGGGCGCATCGACGGTTACCGGAACTTCTGCAATAAAATCTGGAATGCGGCCCGCTATGTACTGATGAACTGCGAGGGCCAGGACTGCGGCAGCGATCCCGCGCTGCCTGTCACCCTGAGCCTCGCCGACCGCTGGATCGTCTCCCGCCTGCAGCAGACCGCCCGGGAGGTAGAGCACGCCATCAACCAGTACCGTTTCGACCTGGCCAGCCAGGCGCTGTACGAATTCATCTGGAACGAATACTGCGACTGGTACCTGGAGTTGTCCAAACCGGTACTGTGGGACGAGAGCGCCAGCCCCGAGCTCCAGCGCGGCACCCGCCGCACCCTGATCACGGTACTGGAAGCGTGGCTGCGACTGCTGCACCCCTTCATGCCCTTCATCACCGAGGAGATCTGGCAACGGGCTGCACCGCTGGCTGGTGTCGAAGGCCCCACCATCATGCTGCAACCCTACCCGCGCTGTGACGAGTCCGCCGTGGACACTGCGGCGAATGCAGATATAGAATGGCTGAAAAGCGTGATCCTGGGCGTGCGCAACATCCGCGGGGAAATGAATGTGCCTCCGGGCCGCTCCCTGGCCCTGCTTTGTCGCCATGGCGGCGACAGCGACAGGAGACGCTTGCGGGAAAACACCGCCTTCCTGACGAAGCTGGCCCGGCTGGAAAGCATTGAGTGGTTACTGCCGGAAGCAGAGGCCCCGGTTGCAGCGACAGCGCTGGTCGGTGAACTGGAACTGCTGGTACCCATGGCGGGGCTTATTGACAAGGACAGCGAACTGGCCCGGCTGGGGAAGGAAATCGAGAAGCTGGAGAAAGAGCAGGCACGACTGCAGGGCAAACTGGGCAACAGCAGTTTTGTCGACAGGGCCCCCGCGGAGGTCGTGGCCAGGGAACGGGACAAACTTGCGGCGCAGCAACAGGCTCTGGAAAAGCTGCGCCGGCAGGAGGAACACATTCGCCGGTTGTGACTCGGCAGCCGGATGGGCGAAATTCAGCACCCCGCTGCGGTAACGTCGCGGGGAATAATAAAAAGCAGCAGGCTACACCGAGGAAAGCGGTATGAGTGAACGTGTGAGCGGCACGGTGAAGTGGTTCAATAACGCCAAGGGGTTCGGTTTTATCACCCGGGAAGAAAGCAGCGACGATGTTTTCGTGCACTTTCGTTCCATTCAGGGGGATGGTTATCGCACCCTGAACGAGGGTCAAGTCGTTGAATTCAGTCTTGTCGAAGGGCCCAAGGGCCTGCAGGCTGAGGACGTGCAAAAGCTGTAGCACAGCAACTCGCGGTAACAACCGGCTGTCGAGCCCGTTGGCACCGCCACAAGGCTACTGTGTTCACCCTGTTATTCAGGCGCCGGCTGTGCTTGCGCCGCGGCGGGCCTTTGTGTCTTTTCACCACAGCACCACCATTACCAACTTAGCCATTACCACAAGAGGGCAACAATGCAGTTCAGCGCCAGGTTAATTATCAGTATTGTGATCGCGGCCGCGGTCTCCACCATCGCCACCTTCCTGCAGGGAGGCCAGTTTCCGGACCTGGCCCTCCTCGCCACCTTTACCATCGCCACTGTCGGCACTGCCCTGGCGGTTGGCCTTGTACCTGCCGACAAGGACGCCAAAGCCGCCAGCCCCAGGCGTGCCAGCGGGGCGCCCGCTTCGAAACCCGGCAGCACAGGCAACCGGGAACAGGGGACCGTCAAGTGGTTCAATTCCGCCAAGGGATTCGGCTTCATCACCCGCGATGACGGCGACGAGATCTTTGTCCACTTTCGTTCCATTCGCGGCGAAGGCCGCCGCAGCCTCCAGGACGGCCAACGGGTAGCCTTCCACACTGCCAGCAGCAAGAAGGGGCCGCAGGCCGAAGACGTGGAAATCCTGGGCAAGGCCAGCTGAGGTGGCCAGCGAGCGCAGATTCCGCGGCATGATCATGCCCACCACGTCGCACCCTGCCATCCGTCGGGTCCGGCGCCAGGGCAGTCAGCCCAGCATCCACGGCAACAAGCTGTGGAAATCCAGCTGTCTGCTACTCGATTATCTCGGCAAGCATACCCCCGAACACCACGGGCGGGTGCTCGACGTAGGCTGCGGTTGGGGCATTGCCGGACTCTGGTGTGCGGCCAAACTGGGTTCCGAGGTCACTTCCATGGACGCCGACCCGGATGTGTTTCCCTACCTGGATGCCGTCGCCGCGCTCAACGGTGTCAGCAGCCGCCATCTGGTCAGGCGCTTCGAGCAGCTGACCACACGCGAACTGGCACAGTACGACATGCTCATCGCCGCCGACATCTGCTTTTGGGATGAGTTGGTGAAGCCGGTCACCAACCTGGTAAACCGCGCGCTAAAAGCCGGCGTCAAGCACGTTGTCATCGCCGACCCGGAGCGCTCGACCTTCCTGGAGATGGCCCAGACCTGCGTCGATCGCCACTGCGCGGAACTGCTGCCCTGGCGCTGCCGCGGCAGTGTCGAGGCTCGCGGTGCGCTCATGGTGATCGAAAACGCCTGAGCGCCTCGGGGTCCAGGTAGCGGTAGTTGCGCTCGACCTCCGCGGTGGCCACCGCAGTCCCGGCCTCGAATCGCGGCCGGAACCGGGTTGCGAGCAGCCTCCGGTACAGGCGCATGGCGAAACCCTTCTCGCTCTCCTCCGCAGCCACCGTTTCAATATCCTGCGGGCGCCCTTCCGCGGTAACAGCAAAGCGCGCAGATACACGCACGCCGCCCGCCCCGGGATCACGGGAAAAGGTACCGTTGTCCGGCAGTTCCACCGGGCTGCCAAACCACTCCTGCAGCCGGCCCTCCTGGCGGGTTGTCTGCAGGAAGCTGACCACCTGCCGGTAATCCTCGCCGGCCTGTCCGCGGACACCATTCCACTGGTGCCAGTCCGCCAGCGCCAGCAGTGCCTGCGCCCGCAGCCTTGTATCCACCAGGGCGGGCGAGTCAATGAAGTCGACGAGCAGCTCACTGCCTCGCGCTACCGCAGTGCGCTGGACATTCGCCAGGCGTTGCTCATGGACATCCATTTCCTGCATGGGCTCGCCGCGAAAAGGTGCTGCCGAGGTAAATCCGCGTGTCGCGCTCACCGTGCGGGGGGTTGCCAGCGCCTGCACCAGATACAGGTTGCGCAGCTGGCTGTCCAGCAGCTGCCAGTAGCCCGCCACGTCCTGTACCGGGTCGGCAGCGGCCAGCAACTGCTCATTGGCCTCGTACAGGCGCAGCAGGCGGCGGTGGTCACTGCTATCGAGCTGTCGTCGCAGCGCCTCCCGCTGCCAGCGGAAGTATTCCACCGCAGATTCCACGTCCATCTGGCCCGAAGTGGCCGCGAGCCGGAAAAAATACTCGTAGCGTGCATCCAGCGCCTGCCAGTCACCAAGACTGCGGTGGACGGCGAACAGGTTGCGCAGCAGCGGTATCTGGTTGTCACTGTAGAGTCCTTCATTGATCCGGAGAACATGCAGCGCCCGCTGGTAGAGCTGTCCCGCCTGTTCCGCGTCTCCCGCTTCCTGCAGGAAGCGCCCCATATCCATCAGCGGTTCCGCCAGGGCCGCGGCATAGGGCCCCTGCTCCTGCTCCAGTTCGAGCAGGCGCTCGCGCTGGGCCGCCACCGCTACCGCCTGCCCCTGCCGTGGCGGCTTCGGCAGCAGCGCCACCGGGGCTTCGTCGGGCCAGTATCGGTCCAGGCGCACAAAATCGCGCCCGTAAGTCGCAGCCGGGGCGGCCGCAGCAGCGTTGGCCAGCAGCACTGCCAGCAACATCGCGGCGGCCAGCTGCCGGACATTCAGCCATGGAGTCATCACTTCTTCCTGCCCTGAGTCGGGAGGGCTGCTCGGTAGAGCAACCGGTAGCTTAATGATATAACGGCCGCAGACATTACACACTGATAGCCCTGGTGCGCAAACAGGGCGGGACCGCAACCACATGAAGCAACTTGGCATCCTCGACTCCGCATTCATCAACATGGAGCAACCCAACACCCCCCAGCACGTGGGCTCGCTGGGAATCTATGATCCTTCGACCGCTCCCGGCGGCAAGGTTCGCTTCAAGCAGGTGATTGCCACTTTCGAGCGGCGTCTCGCCAACCAGCCGCTGTTTCGCACCCGGCTGGTGCGGGTTCCCGGGGGACTGGACCGTCCCTACTGGGTCAAGGACGCGCGTTTCGATGTCGAATTTCACCTGCGCCATATTGCCCTGCCGAAACCGGGAGACTGGCGCCAGCTGTGCATCCAGGTAGCCCGCCTGCACTCCCGCCCCCTGGACATGGGCAGGCCCCTTTGGGAGGCCTGGATCATTGAAGGTCTGGACCGGATACCGGGGCTGCCAAAGGGCAGTTTCGCCATCTATACCAAGATTCATCACTCCCTGGTCGATGGCATGGCGGGCACCAGCATCGTCGCCCTGATTCACGACCTGGTCGCCGACCCGCAGGCCGCCGCGACAGAGGTCGAACCGGCGAAGCTGGTGGATCCGCAGCCCAGTGTCGCTGAACTGCTGGCGCGAGCTTCGATCAACGGTATCCGCAACGTCGCCGGTGTGGTCAGCGGTGGGCTCAGCACCTCGGCCCAGCTCGCCCGCTATCTTACAGCGATATTGCGCAAAGAGGTTCCGCCCCCGGAGATCAGCGCACCCAAAACCCGGTTCAACCGACCGGTGGGACCGCATCGGGTGTTCACTGCCGCCGAGTTCAGTCTGGAGCGTATCCGGGCCATCAAGGACGCGGCCGGCGTCAAGGTCAATGATGTCGCCCTGGCCATCACCGGCGGCGCCCTGCGGCGCTATCTGATCGAGCTGGATGAAGCTGCGGAGACTGCGTTGGTGGCGACAATCCCCCTGAACATGCGCACCCGTCGGGACAGCAGTGAAGACAACAACCAGGTGGGTTCGGTGTTCGCGTCCCTGCACACTGACATCGCCGACCCGACGCAAAGGTTGCAATCCATTCACCGGAGCGCGATCGAGGCACAGCGCTCGGGCGAAGCCAGCCCCATGGTGGACGTACTCAAACTGGCGGGCGTGTTTGCCCCCGCGCTGACCCGGCCAGTGCTGGGGTTCTGGGCACGCAATCACCTGTCGAGCTACATGCCGGTCAATGTCACCACCGTGGTCTCCAACGTAGCCGGACCGGACTTCCCGCTCTATTGCGCCGGCGCGCGACTGGTGGACTACTACGGTCTGGGTGTACTCACCCCGGGGCTGGGCATCTTCCACATGTTTTTCAGCTATTGCGGCAAGGTAACCATCTCCGTGCTCGCGGATCGCGAGATGCTGCCCCAGCCAGAGCGCTACAAGGCCTGCCTGGAGAGCGCTCTTGAGGAGTTGGAGACCGCAATTCTGCCGCGTCCGGACAGACGCCGCAGACAAAAAAAACCCGCCTCGCGGCGGGTCTGAAATTACAGCCTGTCTGGACCTGGACGGGCCCTTCCGGGTACTCCTGCCCGGAAGGATTTGTCGCATGAGAAAATTTTAGGCAAACCACCAATATATATCCAATGTATTTTTGTTATGATCCTCATGAATTGAAATCATGTAGTAGCGATGGATACCCTCAATCTCCACAAAGTTGACCTGAACCTGCTGGTTGCCCTGCAGGCCCTGCTGGAAGAGCGCAGCGTTTCTCGGGCCGCGGAGCGGCTGCACATCACCCAGCCGGCCATGAGCAAAACCCTGGCCCGCCTGCGGGACCTCTTTGGCGACCCACTGTTCACCCGCAGCAATCGCGGGATGCAGCCCACGCCCCGCGCCCGGGAGCTGGCCACCGAGCTCGGGGTCGTGCTCCACGACATTACCCGGCTGGTATCGGGCTCGCGTTTCGATCCCTATACCTACAGCGGTGAAATCACCTTCGCCCTCTCCGAGTATGTGGGGGTAGCCCTGCTGCCAGGCCTGATCCGGCGTCTGCACCAGTATGCCCCGAGACTTTCAATCCGCACCATTACCCGGGTGGAAAACCAGCTCGGACAGTTGGCCACCGGGAGTCTCGATTTTGCCATCCACATCGCCCAGGCCCACTATCCCGAGGAATTCCGGACCCAGGTGCTGGGTACCGCGCCACCCGCGATCCTGGTGCGCGAGGGCCACCCCCTGACTCACGGCGAGATCACCTGGGAGCGGCTGGCGCTGTACCCGGTGATTCGGGTTTACGTGCCCGATCTCGAACAGGTCGAGCTGGCCCGGACTTCCGAAGCGTTCATGCGCGTGCGCCACCCGCAACAGGGATCGCTGGAAACCTCGCACCTGATGACCGCGATGGAGGTGCTGCGCAGCACCGACTACTTTCTGCCCGGTCCTGCCTATGTGCTGCAGAACTCCCATGCCACCGACGGCATTGTGGCGCTGCCGACGCCGCCCGGGAGCGAGTACACCCTCAAATACATGCTGGTGGCCCACAGGCGCACCAGCCACTCCGCCATGCACTGCTGGCTCTGGGACCAGGTGCTGGACACCATCCGGGCCATGGCCGCGGAAAACACGGCGGCCCAGCGAGTCCGTTATCCTGCTATGCTGTCGCCCCTGAACCCGCCCTGAACCTCAGCTTTCCGGACAGACAATGAGCACCAGCAAGCGACGCGACATCCCGATCTACGCGACCCCGCTGATTGAAACCCATTGCCACCTCGATTATCTGGACCAGGAGCAACTGGCACAGACCCTGGCCCGCGCGCGCGAAGTCGGCATTGAACGCATCGTGACGATTGCGGTATCGGCTGCCAACCTCGACCGGGTATTTGCCCTGACACGGGCTGCGGAGGACATCTGGGGCACCCAGGGTATTCATCCGCACGAGGCGGAGAGTTACAACAACAACGTGGCCAACACCATCCGCGGGCGCGGCAGCGATCCCCGCATCGTTGCCGTCGGCGAAATCGGTCTCGACTACTTCTACGACCATGCCGACCGGGCGGTACAGCGCCGGGTATTCGCCGCACAATTGGCGCTGGCGGTGGAACTGAACCTGCCAGTGGTCATCCATACCCGCGAAGCCGACGACGATACCCGCGCCATTCTCGGCGAATTCAGTCGCGACCTCGGCCGCAAGGGCGTGATTCACAGCTTCACCTCGGGCCTGGCGCTGGCGGAATTCTGTCTCGACGAGGGATTCATGCTGGGTTTCAACGGCATCACCACCTTCAACCGGGCCGACAACGTGCGGGAAGTGGTGGCCGCTACTCCGCTGGACCAGCTGGTGCTGGAGACCGACTCGCCCTACTTGACCCCCGTACCCTACAGGGGCCGCCCCAATGCTCCGTTCTACCTGCCCTTTGTCGCCGAGCGGGTAGCCGAGGTCAAGCAGGTGCCGGTTGAGGATCTTCTGCGTGCAGTCCGCCACAACAGCCTGGCGCTGTTTTTCCCGGCGGCGCTGAGCTGATTGGCGCCGGCGTTGACGAGAGTGACTGGAAAGCACAGTTGGCCCGGAAATTTGCCCCGGAAGCCTGAACCCAAAGGCAGTCGATGTTAAACTGCCGCCTTTTTCGCGGGCGTTCAGCCTGCCTGGATGACAGGACGCTATGGACTATATTGTCGGCCAACGCTGGGTCAGCCACGCGGATGCCCAGCTCGGGCTGGGAGTCATTGTTGAAGTAGAGCCGCGACGGGTAACCTTGAGCTTCCCCGCCGTTGGCGAAGAGCGCACCTACGCCGCGGAAAACGCTCCGCTGACGCGCCTGCGCTTCAAGGAGGGGGATCACATTTCCACCTCGGGCAACCTGGAGCTGGTGGTCACCGAGGTCGAAGAGAGTGGCGGCCTGCTGCTGTATACCGGCATGGATCACCACGAGCAGTCGGTGACGGTATCCGAGCTGGAACTGGATGCCTTCGTGCAGATCACCACCCCCCAGCAGCGTTTGCTGAACGGTCACTTTGACAAGACCAGCGATTTCGCACTGCGCGTGGCCACACTGAACCAGCTCGATCGCCTGCAGCGCTCGCCTGCCCGGGGACTGATGGGGTCCCGCACCAGCCTGCTGCCACATCAGGTCTACATCGCCAATGAAGTCGGTCAGCGTCACGCGCCACGGGTCCTGCTCGCGGACGAGGTCGGTCTGGGCAAGACCATCGAAGCGGGCATGATCCTGCACCAGCAGCTGTTGACCGGGCGCGCGGCCAGGGTGCTGATCCTGGTACCACAGACCCTGCTGCACCAGTGGCTGATAGAAATGCTGCGGCGTTTCAACCTGCATTTTTCGCTGTTTGACCAGGAGCGGCTGCAGGAGCTGTCCGCGGTCGACGAGTTTGGCGACGAGGCGCTGCCGGAACTTGACGAATTCAACCCGTTCGAAAGCGAACAGCTGGTGCTGTGCAGCCTGGACCTGTTCCGGGAATTCCCGCAGCATCAGCTGCAAGCCCTGACCGCTCCCTGGGACCTGGTGGTTGTGGACGAGGCTCATCACCTGCACTGGTCGCCGGAAGCACCGGGCGAAGACTATCGTTTCGTCGCCGCCCTCGCCCGCCAGAGCCCTGGCCTGCTGCTGCTGACGGCGACGCCGGAACAGGTCGGCATCGACAGCCATTTTGCCCGGCTGCAACTGCTGGACCCGGAGCGCTTTCATTCGCTGGATGCCTTCCGGGCGGAGGAGCAGCAATACCGCCACTGGAGCGAGATGGCACAACAGCTGGAGCGGGGCGAAATCCCCCCGGACCTGCCGCCCGGGCTGGACCCGGCCAGCCCCAGTGAGGTTTTGATCGAGCAGATTCTCGACCGCCACGGCACCGGCCGCGTCATGTTCCGCAACACCCGGGCCGCCATCAGCGGCTTCCCGCAACGGGTCATGCACCGCTATCCGCTGCCGACTCCGGACGCCTACAGCCATGCCAACAGCGATGTGCTGGAGGCCCTGCATCCGGAATCCCCCTATCACGATGACAGCTGGCTAGCCTTCGACCCGCGGGTCACCTGGCTGGAGCAGACCCTGAAACAGCTGCGCCCGGAAAAGGTGCTGGTGATCTGCGCCCGCGCTGCCACTGCCGTCATGCTGGAACACTACCTGCACCTGCGTGCCGGGATCCGCTCCGCTGCTTTTTACGAGGGGCTGTCCATCATTGAGCGGGATCGCGCCGCCGCCTACTTTGCCGATGACGTTGCCGGCGCCCAGACCCTCGTCTGCTCGGAAATCGGCAGCGAAGGGCGCAACTTCCAGTTTGCCCACCACCTGGTCCTGTTTGACCTGCCCTTGAACCCCGACCTGCTGGAGCAGCGCATCGGCCGTCTCGACCGCATTGGCCAGACCGAGGATGTGCAAATCCATGTGCCCTATCTGCAGGGCAGCGCCCAGGAGACGCTGCTCGACTGGTACGACCGCGGCCTCGACCTGTTCCACGAGAGCTGCTCCGCGGGCACCCTGATCTTCGATCGCTTCGAGGAACGCTTGCTGGCACAGTTGCGCGGGCGCAGTGCCGACTTTGAGGACCTGCTGGTCGACACCGCCGCTTTCACTGTGGACACCCGTCGCGAGTTGCGCGAAGGACGGGATCGCCTGCTGGAGCGCAACTCATGCAAGGCGGATGTGGCCGCCGCGGTCATCGCTGAAATCGAGGCCAACGAAGACAGCGACAAACTGCAGGTCTATCTCGAGTCACTCTGTGATGCCTACGGTGTCGAGCACGAACATCACTCCGAGCACACCTTCATTCTGCGTCCTACCGATCACATGCTCACCGGCCACTTCCCGGGGCTGGAGGAGGAAGGCACCACCGTCACCTTCTCCCGCGACAAGGCACTGACCCGGGAAGATATCGCGTTCCTGACCTGGGAACATCCCATGCTGGTGGAAGCCATGGACATGATGCGCTCCACGGAGCTGGGTAACGCCGCCCTGGGTACCATCAAGCTCAAGGGCATAGCGCCCGGCACCATGCTGCTGGAGAGCATCTTTACCATCAACTGCGTGGCGCCCCGCGCCCTGCAGCTGGAGCGCTTCCTGCCGCTGTCACCCCTGCGGCTGCTGGTGGATGCACGCGGCAAGGACCTGGCCGGGCTGGTCCCACACGAGCGCCTCAACGGCCTGGTGGAGAGGGTAAACAAGAGCACCGCCCTGGCCATCATCAAGCAGGTCCAGCCGGACGTCGACGCCAAGATGCTGCTGGCAACAACGCTTGCCGAAAAACAGCTGGCACCCACCCTGGCGGACGCGGAAGCGCGGATGCGCGAGGATCTGGGAGCCGAGCGGGAGCGGCTGCAGGCTCTGCGGGAGGTCAACCCCTCCATCCGCCAGGAAGAACTGGACCACCTCGATTACAAGATCGAGGAATGCGCCATCCATATTCAACACGCCGGCCTGCAGCTGCAGGCACTGCGCCTTATCATTACCACCTGAGCGACATTCACCAGAGAATACAAGGTATCGACTCATGACAACGTTGTATCGCTTCATTACGGGACTGGCATTGACACTGGTGGCAGCGGTTGCCGCCGCGGACTACGTCGATACCACCCATGCGTTCCGGGAACAACCCGCCAGCGAGCCGGACACCCTGGTGGTGCTGGTGCCGCTCAACAGCACCGACGGTCTGCCGGAATGGGGCGAGGCGACTCGCGAGCACTTCAGCCGTGCCCTCGCCGCCCAGGATTTTGACGGCAGCATGACCCAGCAGCTGGAAATCCTGGCGCCAGTGGGCCTGCCCGTAGACCGCCTGATTGCCGTCGGCCTGGGGGAGGCCGCAGAGCTTGCCCGCGCCGATGCCGAGATAATGGGCGCCAGCCTCGCCAATTACCTGAATCTGGGCAAGGCTGGATCGGTACAGGTCCAATCTGCCCTGATCCCTGACCCCAGGCTGAACACGGCTATCGTCAGCGCGATCGCTCACGGCGTCGACCTGGTGAACTACCGCTTCGACCGGTTCAAGACCGAGGCAGAGCCGCGGCCGACGCAATCCTATGAATGGCTGGTGGCGGATCAGGAACAGGCTGGCAGGGCCTGGGACCAACTCAACGCCCTGGCGCAGGGTGTGTTTACCGCCCGCGAGCTCACCAACCTGTCCGCCAGCGATGGCAACCCGGCTGCCTTCGCGGAATACGTGCGCCAGCGGCTGCAGCCGCTGGGAGTCAAGGTCACCATCCTCGGTCCGCAGCAGGTGCTGAAAGCGGGCATGGGCGCCCTCTACGGGGTCAGCAAGGGCAGCCAGCACGGCGCTCATCTGCTCATTGCCCACTGGCGCGGCAGCGATGATCCCCCTGTTGCGCTGGTGGGCAAGGGTATTACTTTCGACAGCGGTGGCTACAACCTGAAGACCGACGCAGCATCCATTCTCGCCATGACCGGCGACAAGGCCGGCGCCGCCGCCGTGGCCGGCACCCTGGAAGCACTGGCGCGGCAGAAGGCAGCGTTCAATGTCGTCGGCATAATGCCGCTGGCGCAGAACGCCATCTCCGGCACTGCCCAACTGCCAGGGGATGTTGTGACTGCAGGCAACGGCATGACAATTGAAATCGTGAATACCGACGCCGAGGGCCGCCTGGTCCTCGCGGATGGCATCTGGTATGCACGCGAGCACTTCCAACCGCAGGTCATTGCCGATATCGCCACCCTGACCGGCTCCAAGGTCCGCGCCCTGGGACGCGACTACGCGGCGGTGTTCAGCGAGGAGGAGGAACTCATCGAAACCCTGAAGACCGCCGGCGAACTGACCCGGGAACGGGTCTGGCAGCTACCGCTGGGGCCCTATGAAAAAATCATCGACAGCACGATTGCCGACATGAAGAACAGTGGCCAGCCAGGCGCCCAGGCCGGCGCGGTCTTCCTGCAGCGCTTCGCCGGTGACACGCCCTGGATCCATATCGACATGGCCGGCAATGGCCGCTACGAAGACACCAGCCAGCCGCCGCTGATCGGCGCTACGGGTTACGGTGTACGCCTGCTGACAGAGTGGGTGAAGCTGTACGCGGAATAGCGATATTGGTGAGGTGGCGCACTATGGGCGGCGTGTTTATCGCGCCGCCGCCATCTCTGTCACGGGCTCAGGAAGCCGCAACCAGCCCGCCGTCCAGAACCAGCACGTGGCCCGTTACCCAGGCGGAGGCCCTGGAGCTCAGGTAAATTGCGGTACCGGCTGCGTCTTCTGGCGCACCCATGCGGCTGATGGGAAACGCCTTGACCATTTCTTCCTCGTGCCCCGCCATGTGCGCGGTCATCTTGCTGGGAAACAGGCCCGGCGCGATGGCGTTGACATTCACCCGCTCCCGCGCCAGCTCGGCGCCCATATGCCGGGTAAGGTGGTGCACCGCAGCCTTGCTCGCGGTATAGCTGTAGTTCTGCATGTGGCTGTTGGTGATGCCGTTCACTGAACCGATGTTGATGACCCGGGCCGGATCCGTATCCGTGCCCGCCGCCCGCAGCGCCGGCAGCAGTTGCTGGGTGAGGAAGAAGATGGACTTGACGTTGAGGTCCATGACCTTGTCCCAGCCATTCTCGGGAAACTCATCGACACTGGCGCCCCAGGTGGCACCGGCGTTGTTCACCAGGATATGCAGCTCCGGCTCACGCTCGCGGATCTCTGCGACAAAGCGGGTGGCACCTTGCACGGTCGACAGGTCCGCGACCAGGGCGATGCACTCCCCCTGCCGTGACAGCGACGCCGCCGTCGCCTGCAGTTCGTCTTCCCGGCGCGCAGTGATGTAGGTGCGCACGCCGTTGGCGACAAAACCCTCGGCGATCATGGCACCAATGCCGCGCGAGCCTCCGGTCACCACCGCGACCTTGCCACTCACATCAAACAGGTTCCTCATCGTTATTCTCCGGTTAAACGGGTTGGTAGTCTGAATTGCGCGCCCT
Source organism: Haliea sp. (assembly GCF_040221975.1). Classification (GTDB taxonomy): domain Bacteria; phylum Pseudomonadota; class Gammaproteobacteria; order Pseudomonadales; family Halieaceae; genus Haliea. The sequence continues at coordinate 77,920 of NZ_JAVJWR010000032.1, read as the reverse complement.
GTCAGCGCGCAACAACAGTCGCCGTGCGCAGTGCCTTGAGCACCTCGCCGCGGGTGTCCGCCGGGTCAATCACGGCATCGATCTCCAGAAAGGAGGCCGCCTCGGTGGCCTTGCCTGATTCGTACAGGCGCGCCAGCAATTGCTCGAACAACGCCTCGCGCTCGACGGGATCGGCCATCGCCTCCAGTTCCTTGCGATAGCCGAGCTTCACCGCACCCTCCAGGCCCATGCCGCCAAACTCGCCGCTGGGCCAGGATGCGGCATAGACCGGAGCCCTGAAACTGCCACCGGTCATGGCCATGGCACCAAGACCGTAGCCCTTGCGCAGAAAAATCGCCACCAGCGGTACTGCCAGACTGGCACCGGCAAGGAACAGGGAGGACATGCGTCGCACGGCGGCCTCCTGCTCGCTGGCGGGGCCCACCATGAAACCCGGGGTGTCGGTCAGGGACAGTACCGGCAGCCCAAAGGCATTGCACAGCTGCAGGAACCGCGCGGCCTTCTCCGCTGACTCAGCGTCCACGGCGCCGCCGAGTTGCTGGCAATCGTTGGCAACCAGAGCCACCGGCATGCCCTCGAGGCGGATAAAGCCGGTGATGATGCCGCGGCCGTAAACACGGCGCAATTCGAGGAAGGAGGCGGTATCGGCAATGATCTCAATGACCTTGCGCACCGGGTAGGCCCAGCGCCGGTCCGCGGGCACCAGCTCGCGCAGGGCGGTCTGGTCACCACAGGTCCAGTCCGCGACCGGACCCTGGAAGTATCCCAGCAGCTGGCGCGCCAGCGCGGTGGCTTCCGCTTCATCTTCCGCGGCGATGTCGACCACGCCGTTCTTCAGCTGGACCTCGATGGGACCGATGGCCTTGGCCTCAACCTTGCCCAGGCCGCCACCTTCAATCATCGCCGGCCCTGCCATGCCGATCCAGGAGCTGCGGGTCGCGATCGTGAAATCGGCGCAGCCAAACAGGGCCGCATTGCCGGCGAAACAGTAACCGTTATTGACAGCGATTCGCGGTACCTTGCCGGCCAGTCGCGCCCAGTTGCGAAATGAATGCAGGTGCAGGCCGGCGATCTGGGTCAGGACATCGGTATCCCCGGGGCGCCCGCCGCCACCCTCGGTATACATGACCACCGGCAGGCGGTGCTGCTCCGCCAGCTCACAGAGGCGGTCCAGCTTGCCGTGATGGAAGAAGCCCTGGGTTCCCGCGAGTACCGAGTAATCGTTGACAATAACCGCAGCACGCGCCGCGGCACTGCCCACGTGGTCGGCGTTGATGGTGGCGGTGCCAGTGATGATGCCGTCGGCGGCAGTGCTGGACTGCAGCTCCTGATAGTCGCGGCGGCTGCGCTGGGCGGCTACCGCCAGCTGGCCGTATTCCTGAAAGCTGCCGGGATCCACCAGATCGGCCAGATTCTCCCGAGCGGTCCGGTAGCCGGTTCCGTGGCGCCGCTCCCGGGCCTCCGTCCGGCCTGCATCCAGGGTCCGCAGGAGACGCTCCCGGAGGGCCAGCAACTCCGGGCGCAGCTGATCATCCATGACGCCGCGCTCGTTTTGGCCGCCGCAGCAAGGCTCAGCCCTGCTGCTTCTGCTGCTGGCCCCTGCCGATCACCGCCTGCCGCTGGGCAGCAATATCGTCGCCAGAGACACGGGCGTTGGCATGCGTCATGACCTGTTTCTCCATCGCCAGCCCCGCACCCATGGTCATTTCCAGGCCGTCGTTGACCAGCGCCTTGTAGGCCTTCACCGTCCAGGGCACACAGCCGGCAATATCATCCGCCAATTGGCGGCAGGCAGCGGCCAGCGCATCCGGTTCCACGACCCGGCTCACCAGGCCCCAGGCGTCAGCCTGCCCGGCGCTGATGAAGTTGCCGCTGAAATGGGCTTCCCGGGCACGGCTGTGGCCAATGATGCGCGCCAGCTTCTGCGACAGCCCCCAGCCCGGGGCCAGGCCGACGCGGCAGTGGGTATCACCAAAGCTGGCATCGCTGGAGGCAATGAGAATATCTCCCATCAGCGCCAGTTCAAAGCCACCGGTGGCGGCGACACCGTTGATCCCCATAATGATGGGCCGGTCAAAGGCGCGCAGCGCGGCGTAGACATCGTTGTCCCCGTGAATAGCGAAAGCGGCGAGGCCGTCGGGATGATTGCCGAGAGCCTTCAGGTCCAGACCAGCACAGAAGGCCCGCCCCTTGCCGGTAACAATAACGGCTCGAATGTCCCGGTCATCCTGCAGCTCGCGGAAGGTATCGCACAGGTCCCGCAGCAGCGACGGCGACAGCGCATTCATCGCCGCCGGGCGGTTCAGGGTCAGCGTGGCAACGGCGCCATCGCGCTCGACCAGGAGTTCAGCTTCCGACATGCATAACCCCTCTATTTGCCCTGCCATACCGGCGCACGCTTCTCCGCGAAGGCGGTTACACCTTCGCGGGCATCGGCACTGGCGATACAGAGTGCCTGCAGCCGGGCCTCCTCGGAAATGGCGTCATCGACACCATGCTCCATGGCAAAATTGAGCGCCGCCTTGGCATGGCGCAGGGCCAGCGGCGCCTTGCCCGCCAGCTCCTGCGCCCACTGCAGCGTATCCGCCAGCAGCGACTCGGCGGGCACTACGCGATTGCACAACCCCAGTTCCAAGCAGCGTGCCGCGGGCAGTTTTTCACCGGACACGATCAGTTCATAGGCGCGCTTGCGGCCCAGGGTACGGGCAAGATGCCAGGTCGCACCGCCGTCGGGTACCAGGCTGATGGCGGCAAACGCCTGATAAATATAGGCGTTCTCAGCCATCACCGTGAGATCACAGACCATGGCGAAGGAACTGCCGACCCCGGCCGCGGCCCCGTTCACAGCGCTGATCCAGGGCTTGGGCGCGTCAGTTATTGCCATCAGTACCGGCTTGTATTCGGTGTTGAGCTGCTTTTCAACATCGAAATCGTCCCCCGCCACTTCCGTCAGATCGGCGCCGGCGCAGAACGCCCGCCCCTCACCGGCCAGCACCACGGCGCGGATACTGTCGTCTGCATTGGCTTCCTGTACTGCCTGCAACAGATCCCGGCGCAAGGCCGCATTGAAGGCGTTGAGACTGTCGGGACGGTTGAGGCTGACCAGGGCCACCTGATCATGCCGTATCACCTTTACTGTTTCATAATTGGCCATGCTTGCTCCTCGTTGGTGGCGCTGCCCGGCATCAGCCCAGGGTACCGGATTCCCGCAGCCGCTTGATCTCGCTTTCCGCGAACCCCATCGCTGCCAGCGTGGCCTCGGTATCCTCCCCGAGGCTGTGGGGGCCATGGGAAACACTCGACGGCGTGCGACTGAAACGCGGCGCGGGTGCCGGCTGCGTGACTCCGTCCACTTCAATATACGTGTTGCGAGCAACGTTGGCGTGATGGCCGGGTGCATCCATGAATGACAGCACCGGGGCAAAACAGACGTCCGTGCCCTCCATGATCTCGCACCACTCGGCCTGGGCCTTGCGCTTGAAGACCGCTGCCAGCTTGTCCGTAAGTTCCGGCCATAACGACGGGTCGTTCTGGTTGCCGAACTCTTCTTCCGGCAGCTCCGCAAGCTGCTTCAAGAGGGCGTAGAACTGCGGTTCGATCGAGCCCACAGAGATGTACTGGCCGTCGGCACACTCATAGGTGTCGTAGAAGTGGGCCGCGCCATCCAGCAGGTTGACTCCGCGCTGACTGGCATCCCAGCCGCCGATGGACTGGAAGCCGTGGAACATCCACATCAGCTGGGCGGCGCCATCCACCATGGCCACATCGATGACCTGGCCCTTGCCGGAATTCGCCGTTTCCAGCAACGCCGCCAGCACGCCGTTGACCAGCAGCATGCCGCCGCCGCCCATGTCGCCCACCAGGTTGAGTGGCGGCACCGGCTTCTCGCCGCGGCGTCCGGTGGCAAACAGCGCTCCGGTGAGCGAGATGTAGTTGATGTCGTGACCCGCAGCGTGGGCCAGGGGGCCCTCCTGGCCCCAGCCGGTCATCCGCGCGAACACGAGGCGCGGATTGCGCTGCAGGCAGACCTCCGGCCCCACGCCCAGCTTTTCACAGACACCCGGGCGATAGGGATCGATAAGCACATCCGCGTTCTCGATCATCCGCAGCAGGGTCTCTACCCCTTCGGGCTGCTTCAGGTTGAGAACCACGGACTTCTTGCCGCGGGCGCTGACATCATGCATCTTCTTCAGATCGGTGCCGTTGGCGCGCTCGATGCGGATGACCTCCGCGCCCATGTCCGCGAGTATCATCCCGCCCATGGGCGCGGGACCTATCCCGGCAAGCTCGATAACGGTGAAACCATTCAAGGGACCCATATCAAGCGCCCCTCAGCGCGGCTGCATGCGGATAGCGCCGTCGAGACGGATGCACTCGCCGTTCACATAGTCATTCTCGGCGATAAATACCGCCAGGTGCGCGATCTCCCCGGCCTTGCCCAGGCGCCGCGGATAGCAGACGCTGCTCTCCAGCGACTTGTAGGCCTCTTCCGGGATCATCTCAAACAGGGGCGTGTGGATCAGGCCGGGAACGATGGTGTTGACGCGAATACCGTAGCTCGCCAGGTCGCGGGCCATGGGCAGGGTCATGCCGACGATGCCGCCCTTGCTGGCGCTGTAGGCCAGCTGACCCACCTGGCCTTCCATCGCAGCGATGGAGGCGGTGTTGATGATCACCCCGCGACCACCATCATCGTTGATGGGCTCGTTCTTGGCCATCTGCTCGGCAGCGAAACGCGAGACGTTGAAGGTGCCCACCAGGTTCACGTTGATGATAGGCATGAACTGGTCCAGCGGAAACGGACCGTTCTTGCCCAGGGTCTTGCAGGCGCTGCCGATGCCGGCGTAGTTGTTGCAGATATGCACGGCGCCGAACTTCTCGACCACGCCGGCGACGGCTTCGCGGACCACATTTTCGTCGGCCACGTTGACGCTCCAGAAGGCGACCTTGTCTTCACCCAGCTGGCCAATGACTTCTTTGGCGTTGTCCTCGTTGAGGTCAAAGATCGCGACCCTGGCGCCCTTGGCGACATAGGCCTCCACGGTGGCGCGGCCAAGCCCGGAGGCACCGCCGGTTACGATTGCTACTTTTCCTGCGAGTTCCATGCTGTTCTCCTGGTACAGTTGATCAAAAATTGCGCGTATTGAACGGCGTATACTTGTCCGACAGGCAGTCCCGGCTGATGATGATTTTCATGACCTCGGAGCTGCCCGCATAAATGGTTGCGATCTTGGCGTCTGTACACTGGCGGCTGATCGGGTACTCATCCATGTAACCGGCACCGCCGTGCAGTTGGACCCCGAGGTCTGCGGCGGCCACCTGCAATTCGCTGGTAACCAGCTTCGCCTTGGCCGCATCCACCGCCGTCAGGGCGCCATTATTGAACGCCCGCACGCACTGGTCGACATAAATTTGTGCAATGTCCAGCTGGGTGCGCATCTCTGCCAGCTTGAACTGGGTATTCTGGAATGCCGCCAGCGGCTTGCCAAAGACCTTGCGCTCGCGAACAAATTCAGCGGTCAGATCCCAGGACAGCTGCGCTGCGGACAAATAGCCACAGGCACCGATCAGGCGCTCCTCGGCCAGGCCCTCCATCAAGTAAATGAATCCCTTGCCCGGCTCGCCCAGCACATTGGCCTTAGGCACCTTGACCTCGTTGAAGAAGAGTTCGGAGGTATCCTGGGCTTTCATCCCCATTTTCTTCAGGTTGCGGCCACGCTCGAAGCCCTGCATACCGCGCTCGACGATGAACAGCGTCATGTGGTGCGGGTTGTTGTCGGGGTCGGTCTTGGCCGCCACGATTACCACATCGGCGTTGATGCCATTGGAAATGTAGGTCTTGGAGCCGTTCAGAACCCAGTGGTCGTCAGACTCCACCGCGGTGGAGCGCATGCCCGCCAGATCGCTGCCGGCGTCCGGCTCGGTCATGGCGATACCGAGAATGGTATCACCGCTGACGCAGCCTGGCAGGAAGCGCTGGCACTGCTCCTCACTGCCAAAGCGGGTGAAGTAGGGACCAACCAGGCGACTGTGCAGGGTACTGTACCAGTCCCCTGCCCTGGCGTAGGCGGTCTCTTCGATGATGACCTGCTCAAAACGAAAGTCGGGATCGCCCATGCCACCGTACTTTTCCTCGGGCCACACCATCAGGAACCCCTGCTCGCCGGCCTTGCGGAAGGCGGAGCGATCGACAATTCCAGCCTCTCGCCAGGACTCCATATGTGGCACAATCTCCGCAGCGAGGAATTTGCGGTAGGCATCCCGGAACATGTTCTGTTCATCGGTGAAGTCGCGTTGCAGCATGTCTGTTGCCTCTGGTGGCTAAAAAATCAACATCCGCCAGTATGTTCAGCGGCGCCAGTACCAGCAATGACCTGTGCCGACAAATTAATTGACCTAAACTGACAGCGCCAGCACCCAGAGTCCTGACCATCGATGCAGAGCAGTCTTGCCGACACCATCCTCATCGCCCACTACGGTCTGGCCACGGCCATGGTCTGCGCCCAGCTGCTGGTATTGTACACCCTGAGCAACTCCACCCGGGCACCTGCGGGCCTCGGTTTCTACAGCGTGTATTTCATGACCGCGCTGCTGGCCTGGATTGCATTCACGGTTGCCGAAGTGGCCAATCTTGAGGTGGCGATCAATGTTCCCGCGGTAGCCGCCATGATCAGCAGCTATGTACTGTTGCTGGCAATCATGCAGCGCGCGGAAATGGGTCGCGGCCGCTACGCCGCGGGCATCTGCTGTACCGGAGCCTGCCTGGCGGTCTTTTTTCTCGAGCCGGCACCGATGTTGCAGGCCTACGCGGCGACTACCGCGCTGTTCTGGGGTGTACTGGCCGTAGTGTCCGGTGGCCGCGGCTGGCAGTCGCACAACGCGGGTGACAGCATCATGGCCCTCGGCGGGGTAGTCATGTGCGCAGCCATGCTGGCGCTCGCTCTGCCCTCGACGCCCTCTTTGAGCACCGCGGTTGCTCCCGCCACGGCCGCCGGACTCGCCTACGCCCTGCAGGGTGGCGCTCACGTACTTGCGGGAGTGGGCTTCCTGGCCAGCATTCTGGTCGACCAGCGACAGCAACTCGCGCAACTCACCACGCTCGACCCCCTGACCCGACTGCTCAACCGACGCGGGCTGGAAAAAGCCCTGCACGTCACTCTCGCCACTGCCGAACGACACAACCAGCCCACGGCAGCGGTAATGCTCAATGTAGACCACCTGCGGCGGCTGAACGACCACTTCGGTGCAGACGCCGGTGACAAGGTGCTGCAGCAGGTTTCCCAGTGCCTGGAAGTGGAGTGCCGCGCCAGCGATGTCCTCTCCCGCTATGACGGCGACACGTTCCTGGCAATTCTGCCCAACTCGGATCTGGCTGCAGCCCGCAAGCTCGCCGAGCGTATCCGCAGCCGGCTTGCGGACACCTCGCTGCAGGTCGACGAGCAGCCGATAACGGCCACGGTGAGCGTGGGCATTGCCGAGGCGCTGGGTGCCATGAGTCTCGACCGGCTGTGCAAGGACGCCGGACTGGCCCTGCAACTGGCCAAGCGCAGCGGACGCAACCGGGTAGCCGCCGTCGAGCACCGGTCGCTCCAGATCAGCAACAGTACGGCAGGACACTGAGTGCGCGAACTGTCGATATCGGTGTACTTCGCCCGGGCGGTACTGCGCAACGCCGTCGCCATTGGCCTGGATCCCATGCAGCTGCTGCGCAAGAACCGGATATCCCCGCGTCTGTTGCTGGAGGAGGGTGCACGCATCTCCATCGAACGCTTCGCCGATCTTCAAGTCAGCACCATGCTGGCCATGAACGACGAAGCCCTGGGCTACACCAGTCGCCGTCTGCCAATCGGCACCTGGTCGATGATGTGCCATGCGGTCATCGGCTGTGAAACCCTGGGCCAGGCCCTGAACCGCTACTGCCGTTTTTTCCAACTGTTTGAAGCAACGCCCTTCCCCGCCTTACTGGAAGAGTCCGACCTGGTGAGGCTGCGGCTGCAGCAGGACCCACAGGACCCGCCAAAGCCCTATCCGGTCGAGCTGATGCTGTTCAATGCCCATCGCTTCGGCAGCTGGCTGGTGCAGGAGCACCTGCCGCTGCAAGCGGTCAACCTGGCCTATGCACCCGCTGCACGACCAGAGGACTATCGGCACATGTTCCTTGCCAACCCTGTCCATTTCGATGCCGAATACTGTGAGCTGGTATTTTCGACGACCCTGATGGACAAGCGCATCTCCCAGACCGAACAGAGCCTGCGCCACTATCTGCGCCATCCGGTATTGATGATGCTGACCCAGGACTTCCAGCGCAACAGCTGGACCGCCCGGGTCCGCGACCAGATCCGCCACAGCCTGCACGAGATGCCGGAACTGGGCGCGGTAGCGGAGTCCCTCGATATCCACCCGCAGACCCTGCGACGACGCCTGTCCGCTGAAGGCACCACTTTCAAGGACATCAAAAACCAGCTGCGGCGCGATACTGCACTGCACTACCTGGGCAAGCAGGGACTCTCGATTGAGGACATCGCCTGCCGTGCGGGCTTTTCCGAGTCCAGCGCCTTTATTCGCGCCTTCAAGGGCTGGACCGGCGTCACCCCCTATACCTATCGCAAGGGACTCTGAACCTGCAGGGATGCCCGCGGGCAGCCACTTGACTATAGTACGGTGACGTGCCGACCATTGACGCGCAAGGAGACCGTACTGTGCGAACCCCGTTTAGAGGTTTGATTTACGCCTACGCCGCCTATCTCGCCGTTGCGTTTTTTATCGTGCTGCCGGCGCTTAATTTCCTCCCGCCCTGGCTGGCGAAAGAGCAGTGGGGGCGCACCCTCACCACCGAGCTGGTGCTCTTCAACCCGTTCACTTTGGCGCTGGAAATCCGCCAGGGGGCCCTGGCCGAGCCCGACGACAGTCGCTTCCTGGACTTCGATCGGGCCGAGGTCAATTTTTCCCTGGCCAGCCTGATCCGCTCGGGCCTGGTGTTCGATACCGTGGCTCTGGAGCAACTGTACCTGCATATGCAGCGCAATGCCGACGGCAGCCTCAATGTCAGCGACCTGCTGCCGTCGCCTCCCGGAACAGAAGAGGAAATCCCAACAGACACCGACTCCGGTGAGCTGCCAGCGCTCGCCATCGGCTCCCTGCAGCTGAGCGCGGAGCGGATCGAAGTTACCGACCAGCAACATCCCGATGGCTACAACACCTACCTGGACGGCCTGCAGCTGGCAGTCACCGACCTGTCCACCGTCACGACAGCGGGCCAACCCTATCGTCTCCAGGCCCGCGGCGAGGGTGGCGGCCAGCTGCAATGGCAGGGGGACCTGTCCCTCGCCTCCGGCAGCAGCAGAGGCAGCCTGGAGCTGGAGGACATTGACCTGCGCCCGATCTGGCGCTTCGCCGAACCGTGGCTCGCTTTCGAACTTGTCAGCAGCCGGCTCAATCTGTCCCTGCAGTACAGTGCCTCCTGGCAGGACGCTGTGGATTACTCGGTGACTGACGGCAACATCGAGATCATCAATACGCGGATCAGTCCCCTCGACAGCGAGCGCCTGCCGGATACAGGGGTGGCACTGGCATCCCTGAAGCTGGCCGCTATCAGCGTTGACGGCAGCCAGCAAACCCTCGACCTGGGGCGCGTCACAGCGGATGGTCTGAACCTGCGCGGCTGGAGCGAGGGTAATCAGGTGAGCCTGGCGGAGCTGTTTGCAATGCCCGCAACCACGGCGGATGACGACGACGAAACGGCGACGGGCTCCCCCTGGCGCCTGCACCTGGGCCTGTTCGAATTGCGCAACAGCGAAGCGGCCTGGCGCAGCGAGTTCACCGAGCCAGGCCTGCTCACGATCCGGCCGCTGACCGCGGAGCTGCGCGATCTGCACTGGCCTGCCCGGGGCACCAGCGACCTCACCCTGGCCCTGCAGATCAACCAGCTCGCCAGCCTGGAAGCTGCGGGCAGCGTGGATCCCGGTACGGGCAGCGCGGAGCTCGACTTTGCCCTGGAGGGACTGCCGCTGGCCTGGTTCGGCCCCAACCTGCCGTCGCTCCTGCGCGCCGAAATCAGCAGCGGCGCAGCGCGGAGCGCTGGCCGCCTCACGCTGGCCGATTTTCAGCCCGAGACCGTGACAGTAGATGGCGCCGTGACCGACTTTGCCATGGTCCTGCACGGCGCCGAGGACGCTCTGACGCGCTGGGACAACCTGCACTGGGAGGGCCTGGCTGTGGCCATGCCGGAACGCAGCATCACTCTGGCAGAGCTGCATCTGGAGGGCTACCAGGGGCGCCTGCACATCCAGGAGGATGGCAGCATCAACATTCAGCGCCTGCTGGAACAGCAAGCAGACGCCGAAATGGGCACCTCTTCCGAGTCCGAGTCCGAGTCCGAGTCCGAGTCCGAGTCCGAGTCCGAGTCCGAGTCCGAAGCCGGATCCGGGGAGCAGGCTCAGTGGCAGTTCAGCGCTCCGGCAATCTTTGTTGCCGACAGTGCCATTGACTTCCAGGACCAATCACTGCCAATCCAGTTCCGCACCGTCATTGGCGATCTCGATGGCAGCATTACCAACCTGAGCAGTGACCCCGCAGAAGCGCTGCAGGTGGACCTGCGCGGCTCGGTTGACGGTTACGCACCGGTCACCTTGACCGGCACCGCCAGCCCCCTGCGGTCGCCACCGGCCCTGGATCTGGACCTGAACTTTCGCGGTCTCGATATGGCCCGTCTGACGCCCTATTCCGGAACCTATGCCGGCTATGCGATTGAGCGCGGCACCCTCAATGCCCAACTGGGTTACAGCCTGCAAAACAACCGCCTGCAGGGGGACAACCGGATCGTGATCAACCAGCTCAAGCTGGGCGACCGGGTAGCCAGCGACAAGGCCCTCGACCTGCCACTGCGCCTGGGGATTGCCCTGTTGACCGACAGCAACGGCGTCATCGACCTCGCGGTCCCGGTCAGCGGGGATGTAAACAACCCGCAGTTCAGTCTCGGCAGCGTCATCGCCGGCGCCTTCGTGAACCTGCTCAGCAAGGCAATCACCGCACCCTTCAGCTTTCTTGCCAGTCTGGTGGGCAGCAGCGAGGACCTGCGTACCGTTGATTTTCCTGCCGGCGGCAGTGACCTGGACAGTCACGGCCAAGGCAAGCTGCGCGATCTGGCCACCGCCATGCAACAGCGACCGGGGCTGAGCCTGGTTATCACCGGCCTGATCGACCCGGAGACAGACCGGACGAGCCTGCAGGAGCAGTTGCTGCGGGCGGCGCTGCTGCAACAGGGGCTCAGCGCGGAGGACATCAGCGAGCGCAGCGAGGCCTGGCAGACGGTAATCGCCGAGCGCTACGCCCAGCTGGACACGACTGCGTCGCAGGATCCGGAGCAGTCGGCGCCGTCCCTGTTGCAACAGGCGCGGATCCTGCGCGACCAGTGGCCAGTGCCGGACAGCGCGCTGCTGGCGCTGGCCAGCGATCGCGCTGCCAGCAGCAAGCGCTTCCTGGTCAATGAGGGGGCAGTCGACCCCGAGCGGGTGGTTCTGGCAGCACCGGAGCTGGAGGCCGAAGCCAATACTTTCAGCGGCGTGGAGCTGTCCGTGGATACCTGAGGTGTCGTCTCACAGGGCGGGGAGCAAGGGCGCGTCGCAGTAGCGACACAGGTAGCGAGCCCGCCCCTCCAGCATGCGCCTGTGGCGCACAGTGGATACCTCGTGGTCGCGACAGGCGCAGCGATAGGCGTGGCGCTGCTGGCGCCGGACCGGAACCCCCGCCAAATCCAGCTTGAAGGTCACCTCCGGGGGCAGGCCGAAACCCCGCATGACCCGCTGCCACTCCGGTCCGTGTGGTCGCACCCGGCGCCGGTAATGCTGACAGTACACCGCGTAATGCGCCACTTCATGGGGCACAGTCACGTGAAGGTTGTCGTCAAAATGCTTGGCGAAGATCCAGGGATTGAAGCGAATCCAGCATTCCCTGCCCCGGGCGCGAAACATGCCCGCGGTGGCACCGCGAAGATCAAACAGCACCGGCACCGGTGCCAGGGGCAAGTCCAGCAGCTGCCCCGCACGCTCAATCCAGGCCGCGGTGGCTGCCACCACCTGCTGCCGCTGCTGCGCGCCAATGGGCAGCACCCTGGGCGGATGTTCCGAGGCAATGAATGTCGTCATGGACGCAAAGTGTAACCGGATCCGGGCGCCGGGTTAATGGGCCCGCTCCCGGCACAGCTGCAGCCAGTGCCTGAGACCTGCAGTATGGTACTTGTGGCGGTGCAGAACGATGTTGAGTTGGCGGCTGAAATCCCGGCCGGGCACCCGCAGGGGCATCAGGGAGCCGCGGGCGAACGCCTCCACCAGACTGATCCTGGACAGGCAGCCCACGCCCAGGCCCGCTTCCACTGCCCGCTTGATCGCCTCGGTGTGCTGCAGCTCCAGCACTATCCGCAGCTCCGGCAACAGGCCGTGCATGGCGCGCTCGAAGGTCTGGCGGGTGCCCGAACCCGGCTCCCGCACAATCCATTCCAGCTGCAGCAGGTCCCGATCGCTCAGCGCGCGGCGCCGGGCCAGCGGATGACCGGGGGCGGCAAAAACGACCAGCTCGTCCGCCTGCCAGTGTTGACTGTGCAGATCAGGGTGCACGAACTCGCCCTCGACCAGGCCGATATCGAGCTCGAAATTCGCCACCCCCTCGGCGATCGCCGCGGTATTGGCCACCGTCAGGGCGATGTCGGCACCTGGATAGCGCTGGCGGAAGTCTGCAATCATGGGCACTGCCAGGTAATTGCCGATGGTCAATGTAGCGCCCACCTGCAGGCGGCCGCTGACCTCATCCCCGGTCAGCGACTGTTCGAAGGTCCGGGCCCGGGCCTGCAGATCCTCTGCCGCCGGGCGCAACTGGCGGCCGAGTTCGCTCAGGCGCAGGCGCTTGCCAATGCGATCGAACAGCTGCACGTCAAACTGCTGTTCCAGTTCACGCAGCGCCCCGCTGGCGGCTGACTGGGACATCGCCAGGCTGTCCGCTGCGCGACTGACGTTCTCATGGTGCGCGGTGGCAAGAAAGACCTCCAGTTGTCGCAGCGTGTAGCGCAAGACCGAGCCCTATATTGATTTAATCGATATATTATATTCATAAAAACTGTTTTATCAATATAGGGGAAAGCTCTATGCTCTGACACTTGGCTATCAACCGCACATGAGGACCACGACATGGCAACGCTGCTGCGCGAACAGGTGACCGAGGTCCACCACTGGACCGATCGTCTCTTCAGTTTCAAGACCACCCGCAACCCGGGCTTCCGCTTCGAGAACGGCCACTTCACCATGATCGGGCTGGAACGGGAGGGCAAGCCCCTGCTGCGGGCCTACAGCATGGCCAGCGCCAACTACGAAGACCAGCTGGAGTTTTTCAGCATCAAGGTCGCCGATGGCCCGCTCACCTCCCGATTGCAGAATATCCGCGTCGGCGACGAACTGCTGGTCAACAGCAAGGCCACCGGAACCCTGGTCGCTGACAACCTGCTGCCGGGAAAAAACCTCTATCTGCTGGGCACGGGCACCGGGCTGGCGCCCTTCCTCAGCATCATCAAGGACCCGGCAATCTACGAGCGTTTCGACAGGATCATTCTCGCCCACGGCTGCCGCCATGCCAGCGAACTGGCTTACCAGGACAGCATTACCCGGGAACTGCCTGCACACGAATACCTCGGCGAGGACATCCGGCAGAAACTGCGCTACTACCCCACGGTAACCCGTGAGGCCTTCCGCAACACAGGGCGCCTGACAGACCTGCTCGCCAGCGGCAAAATGGCGACGGACCTGGGTCTCGAGGCCATCGACCCGGAGCGGGACCGCTTCATGATTTGCGGCAGCCCGAGCATGCTCAAGGACATGACCCGACTGCTGAACGAGCGCGGCTTCAACGAGTCCCGCCACGGCACAGCGGCCCACTACGTGATCGAGCGGGCCTTCGTCGAGAGCTGATCAGAGCGCGTCGGCTACCTGCAGGGACTCCCGCAGCTCACGCTTGAGGAATTTGCCATTGGCGTTGCGCGGCAGAGGCTCGGGCATGAGCCAGAGATAGCGCGGCACCTTGTAGGGCGCCAGCAAGCCGGCGCAGTGGGCGCGCAGGTGCGCGGGATCAGCGCTGGCACCGGGTCGCAGGTGGACGGCAGCACCCACCTCTTCCCCGAGGCGGTGATCCGCCACCGCAAACACCACACATTCGGCCACATCCTCGTGGGCAAACAGGGCATTCTCCACTTCCGCGCAGTAGATGTTCTCGCCCCCCCGCAGCACCATGTCCTTGGCCCGGTCCACCAGGAAGATGAAGCCCTCCTCGTCGATGCAGGCAATATCGCCGGTGTGCAGCCAGCCATCGGTAATCGACTCTGCGGTCGCGTCGGGGCGGTTCAGGTAGCCCTTGATCACCGGCGCGCCCCGCACCCAGAGCTCGCCTATCGCGTTGGCGCCGAGATCCTCTCCGCTGGCGCCGACGCACTTGGCTTCAAAGGTCGGCATGGCGGGACCGACGCTGGCGGGCTTGTCGACAAAGAACTCGGCGGAAACCGCGGCGATAATGCCGCTGGTTTCGGTCATGCCATAACCGGTGTTGGGGCGCGCGGACTTCGAGCGCTGCTGAATTTTCTCCACCAGATCCGGCTGCAGCGCAGCGCCACCCCCCCCGAGCACGGTCAGGGAGGAAGTGTCGCGACGGGCAAAATCCGGGTGCATGAGAATTTCCCGCGCCATCATCGGCACCCCGTTGAAGGTGGTAATGCGCTCTTCCTCGATCAGTCGCAGCGCCTCGGCCGGATCCCACTTGTACATGTGCACCAGTTTGCCTCCCGCCACCGTCGTGGCGTGGGCAACGCAGTTGTTGGCGGTGACGTGAAACAGGGGCGTTGCCACCAGGGAGTTGGGCGCCGGCGTCGAACCGGGTGCAGGTGGCGCCTCACCCCGGGCCAGGGCCATGGCCACGGGCTGCACCGTATTGATGAAACCGACATTGAGGATATTGGCGACGCAGCCGCGGTGGGTCAGGCGCGCGCCCTTGGGACGACCGGTGGTACCGGACGTGTAGAAAATGCAGGCGTCGTCATTGGGGTCGATGCTGACGCTCGGCAGCGCCGGTTCCGCATTGATCAACTCCATCCAGTCGGCAGCCCAGTCCGGGGCCTCGTCCTGCAGGCGCACCGCCACAACCCTGAGTGCAGGAAACCTGTCGCGCACCGCTTCGAACCGTTGCAGGCGCTCGCGGTCGCAGATCAGCACGACCGGCGCCGCGTCTTCCAGCGCAAACTCCATCTCGTGGGCGACCCACCAGGCATTCATGCCCACTACCACCGCGCCCATGGAGGTAACGGCCCAGTAGGCCAGCATCCACTCGGGATAGTTGCGCATGGCAATGGCGACGCGGTCCCCGGGCTTGACCCCCTCCGTGTGCAACCAGTGGGCAATACTGGCGGTAAAGGTCTGGGCCTGGGCATAGCTGCAGCGCTCGCCGGCAAAGACGAGGTAATCCTTGTCACCGTGCCCGGCCGTACTCAGCCAGATCTCGCGCAGGGAGGGTGGCGCATGCTTGTAGCTGCGAATCGGCACGCCGCCGACATCAATGGTCTCTACCTCAAAAAACTGCCCGGAGGCGGTCAGTTGCTGCCATGCCTGCTGCAAGTGTTCGTACACGACTTGACCTCTGTTAGACTTGTGGATTCGCGGAGGCGGCAGCATACCCCGAGCCGGCGGTCCGCTCAACGCCGCCGGCGCCATGAACCCTGCGGTCAATTTTTTTGTCGCGGCACGTCATTGTCTGCCTGCCAACCGGGCGCCAGACTGGTTCGTTAACCTTTTTCTGACAACAAGGATTTGCATGAGCGCGCAGCAAATGGATACAGAGCGGCTTGCCGCCTACCTGGCAGAATACATCCCAGGAATCGACAAGGAACTCACGGCGGAAAAGTTTCCCGGCGGCCAGTCCAACCCCACCTACAAACTCAGCGCCAACGGCCAGTCCTATGTCCTGCGCCGCAAGCCACCGGGCGAACTGCTGCCCTCCGCACACGCGGTAGACCGCGAATTCCGGGTCATTTCCGCCCTGCAGGACACCGACGTACCGGTGCCCCGCACCTATGTGCTCTGCGAGGACGAGGCGGTCATCGGCTCCATGTTCTATGTGATGGAATACATGGATGGCCGCATTCTCTGGGACCCGGTACTGCCCGAGGCCGCCGACAATGCCGAGCGCAGTGCCATTTACGATTCCATGAACCAGACCCTGGCGGCGCTGCACAACGTCAACGTCGAAGCCGTGGGACTTGCGGACTACGGCAAGCCGGGCAACTACTTCGAGCGCCAGCTGGGCCGCTGGACCAAGCAGTACCGGGCTTCGGAGACCGAAACGGTGGCGAACATGGAAACCCTGCTCAAGTGGCTGCCGGCCAACATGCCCGAGGACGACGGCACTGTCAGCCTGGTGCACGGGGACTATCGCCTGGACAACATGATGTTTCACGCCACCGAGCCGCGGGTCATCGCCCTGCTGGACTGGGAGCTCTCCACCCTGGGTCACCCGCTGGCGGACCTGGCCAACCAGTGCATGGCCTGGATGCTGCCACGGGACAGCAGCATGAAGGGTCTCGCCGGTGTCGACCGCGCATCACTGGGCATCCCCAGTGACGAGGAATATATCGCCCGCTACTGCGAGCGCACAGGGCGCGACGGTATCGACAACTGGAACTTCTACCTGGTGTTCTCCCTGTTCCGGCTGGCGGCCATTGTCCAGGGTATCAAGAAGCGGGCGCAGATCGGCACCGCTTCCAGCGCCGAGGCAGACGCCCGCGGCAATCTTGTCGAGCCCCTGTCACGGCTGGCGGTACAGCTGATCGAGTGAAGCCCGGCGCCGCGGCGCGCTGCTGTCATCCAGCGGCGGGCCGGGTGCGTATATTTGCTTCGTGAACACAGACCCTGACAACGATTCCGCAGACACCCTCTACTACGATGGTCGCTGCCCGCTGTGCACTACAGAAATGGCGCGCCTGGGGAAACTCTGCGACGCAGGCCTGCAACTGCGCGACATCCACGCGCTGAACCCAGACCCATCACTTCCGGACCGGGAAACGCTCCTGCGCAACCTGCATCTGCGCACCGCTGACGGGCGCCTGCTGACAGGGATCGATGCCAACGTGGCCGCGTGGCAGCACACCCGCCTGGGGTCCCTGTGGCGCTGGCTGCGCTGGCCCCTGATCCGCCCCATTGCCGATGCTGCCTACCGCCTGTGGGCCGAACGCCGCTACCGGCGCCTCTACCCGTAACACGGAATCCGAACATGCTCTTCCGCAGCAAGGACATCGCCGCCCTGGAATCGCGCTACCGCGCCGCCCTGATCAATTCCCTCAGCGGCTTCAAGCCCGCCAATCTCATCGGCACCGCGGATCGTCAGGGTCAAACCAACCTGGCCATCATCAGCTCAGTCGTGCATCTCGGCTCACAGCCGCCGCTGTTGGCGCTGATCATCCGCCCCAGCCCGGTGGAACGGCACACGCTGGACAACATTCTCGACACCGGTTGCTACACCATCAACCATGTCAGCGACCAGTTTATCGAGGCCGCGCACCAGACTGCTGCCCGCTACCCACGGGAACAGTCGGAGTTTGCGGCCACCGGCCTTGGGGAGCTCTGGGTAGAGGATTTTGCTGCGCCTTTTGTCCGCGAAGCCTCAATCCGCATGGGACTGAAACTGCGTGAGCACCAGCAGCTGGAGATCAATGATACCCATTTCCTGATCGGGGAGATCGCGCTGGCCGAGGTGCCTGACGATTGCCTGGGCGATGACGGCTCGGTGGATATCTGCACCGCGGGCACCGTCGCCCTCAGTGGACTGGACAGCTACTACAATACCCGCCGTCTGCGGCGCATGGCCTACGCCAAGCCCGATCTGCCGCCAACGCCTGTCGACTGATCCGGCACCATGGCGGCGCGATCAGGCCGCAGCCCAGTCCCCGCCACCGTCGCTCTTTTTGCTACCGCCCCGTGACCCGGGAGGCGCTACCTTCTTGCGACTGGCCTTGGCCCGGCGCCGGGGTTTTGCCGTTGCATCGACAACGCCAACCAGGTCCCGCTGTGACTCGCGGTCCGCGCGGGTGGGCGGCGGCCGACGCCGGGACGCCCGCGGCCGGCGGTACTCCTCGGAGTTGGGCCTGAGATCCCCGTACTCGAAGCGGTGCAGGATCTCCTCCATGGTGCGGCTGATCTTGGTACAGATGCGGATAGTCTCGATGTTGGGAAAGGCCGAGTGCGCCCCGCCATGCATCAATTCCACCAGTTCCTTCTCGGAGAGGTGGGACAGGATCTTCGCCGGGTTGTACCAGCGGAAACTGGGAACGATATTGATGTCGCCGCTGTACTCCTGGTCCAGCAGCGAATGAATGCCGTTCATCAGCAGATTGAAGCGGGGCCAGTTATCGCCTTTCTTCTGCACCATGCCACGGTAGAAATTCAGCACTTCGCGGCCAATGCCGACACCCAGGCTGCCCAGTGCCGCGGTCAAGCCACTGGTTTTGCGATTGCCACGCAGAAACGGGGTGGCGATGGGATTGACCATGCTGACGATGTAGTGATTGGTGCTGTACAGGCGCGACAGCCGCTTGGCTGGCAGATCGTCGGCAATGGAGCCGTCCACCCACTTGCGGGTAGGCAGGTAGGGCTGGGCTTCACCGTGGGCATTTTTCGCCATCAGCATCACCGGCGGGAATACGCCGGGGACAGCACAGGACGCCATCACCGCAGAGCGCACATAGACATTGGGCGAGGTAATGGCATTCAGCAACCTGGAGCGCTGGTGCGTCTCCGCCGGCGCCACGGTAATGCTGATCTGGCGCCCGGTCTTCTCGTAGGCCTCCTGGAATGTCATCTCCGGCACCAGGCGGGCGATGATTTTCTCCAGGTCGTGTACGTCGATCTGGGGATTGCGGCCAAAAAACATCCGTGAAAAAACGCTCGCCTCGCGCTCGGCCTCAAAGTGCACATTGTCGGGGTCGAAAAAGTGCTCCAATTCGGCATCACTATGGGTCCCCACGACGCCTGCCACCAGCGAGCCGGCGCTGGAGCCGGAAATCACCCGTGGCAGCAGGCCCTGCTCCAGCAGCGCCTTGACCACACCCAGGTGATAGAACCCGAGTACACCGCCGCCACTCAACATCAGCGCCGAGCGACCGAAACAGATGTTCGCGCGGTAGAAAAAGTCCAGCTTCTGTTGCAGCGTGACGTCATCACTCTTCAATTCCGCCAGGAAACGGAGCGAGTCATCCACCTCGTCGATGTACTGCTCTATGAGGTGCTTGGTGCCAAACTTGGCGCGCTGGTAGAGAGTGCTGCGCCCCATGCCGCCCATGTTGCCGTGAATGCCCTCGTTGAGGGTAAACAGCAGGCCCTGGTAGTCATGGCGCGAACGCAGGCTGCGCAGCCGGTCCAGGCGCAGGCGGATCTGGCTGTAGTCGTACTGCCGGGTCTGGTCGACTTCGCGCCAGCGCCGCATGCCGGACAGCTCATCGTGCTGCAGCGCCGCCTCGCACCATTCAGCGTAAGAATTGCAGGCGGCCATTTGCCGTTCCAGCTGGGCTAGTTTGCGGGATGTTCTCACGGGCTGACCTCTCTGCCACTTGACCTACAGCTAGCATACTGCAAACCCAAGGCCGGGCACAGGTTGAATCAGGCCACAGCGACACCGGGCGGTAGTGGCTCCGAGTTGGTCATTGTTACATTTTCAATCGGTGCAGGCGCCGCCCAAAGTCCCTAGAATACGATACCGACGGCGACCCACACGCCACCGTCGGCAACCAAAAAAAGAAGAGACCCGTTTTGCGCGCTTACCTCATTGCCCTCGCCCTGTTGCTGCTGATATTCGGCGCGATTGCCGCCTACCTCTATCAACAGTTTACCGGCTTTGCGAACCAGGACGTCAGCCAGCCACCGATCACTGTCGCTGCGGCGACTGCTGCAGAAAGCTTGTGGCCAGAGACGTTGACGGCGACCGGGAGCATCCGGGCCGCCCGCGGGGTCGAGCTCAGCACTGAAGAAAGCGGCGAAGTAACAGCGATCGCGGTGCGCTCGGGAGAGCGCGTGGCAGCAGGACAACTGCTGCTGCAACTGAACGACCGCGCAGAGCTGGCCAGCCGCGAGCGCCAGCGGGCTGCTGTCGAGCTGGCGCGACTGCTGTTTGAGCGCGATGCGCGCCTGCTGGAGCAGAAGTCCATCCCCCAGACCCAGTACGACCGCTCCCGGGCTGATCTGGCGGTGGCCGAGGCGCAGCTGGCGGAGACCGAAGCCGTGCTCGCCAACAAGCAGTTGCGGGCGCCGTTCGCCGGCACCGTGGGTATCGTCCAGGCCCGGGTTGGTGACTATGTCGAGGCCGGGACCCGGGTAGCGAGCCTGCAGGACCTGAACACGCTGGAAGTCGACTTTGCGGTTCCCGGCCGCTTCGCGCCGCTGCTGCGGCCCGGCCTGCGGCTGCGGGTTGCAGTGCCCGGGTATGAGCAGCGGTTGTTCACTGCCACCCTCACGGCACTGGACTCGCTGGTGGATGCCGACACCCGCAGCCTGCTGTTGCGGGCTGAGCTGCGCGAGAGTGCAGGCCTGCTGCCGGGCATGTTTGCCAGGGTCAGCATCGACCTGGACCGGACCGAGGCCCGGGTCAGCGTGCCGGAGACCGCCATCACCTACTCCACCAGCGGCGACACCATTTTCGTGATCGAGCCGGGCGAGGAAGGCGGCCTGCAGGTACAACCACGGGTGGTGCGCATCGGCGCCGCGGCCGATGGCCGGATCGCCATTCTTGAAGGTCTGGCGGCGGGAGAGCGGATAGTGACCGCGGGCCAGAACAAGCTGTACCGCGGCGCCAGCATCCAGATAGACGAAAACGCGCCGCTGTGATCAGCAACCGCGATACAGGAGCCTGAGGGTGCGCTTCACCGATACCTTTGTCCAGCGCCCGGTGTTGGCGCTCGTGGTCAGCGCTCTGATCCTGTTGCTGGGCATCGCGGCGGCCAACAGAACGTCGATCCGGGAATTTCCCGAGGTCGAGCGCAGCGTCATCCGCGTGGTCACAGTCTATCCCGGCGCCAGCGCCCGCTCGGTGCAGGGCTTCGTCACCACGCCTCTGCAAACCACCATTGCCGGCGCACGCGGCGTCGAGTACATGACCTCGACCAGCAACCCCGGCAATTCCGAAATCAGCGTCCATGTGCGTCTGGGCGAAAACAGCAGCGACGTGCTCACCGAAGTCATCGCCAAAGTCAATGAGGCCCGGTTCCAGCTGCCCCGTGAGGTCTATGACCCGGTGGTGACCACCGGTGGCGGCGACGATGCCCTGATCTACCTCGCGTTCTACAGCGAGCAGATGAGTACGGCGGAAATCTCCGATTACCTCGCGCGCAGCGTACAACCGGAGCTCGCCACCCTGGAGGGCGTTGGCAAGGCCGAGATCCTGGGGGGCAGGTTTCCGGCGATGCGGATCTGGCTGGACCCGCTGCGCATGGCCGCCCACGGCGTTACCGCCAGTGATGTCCACGCTACCATAAGCAGGGACAACTTCATCGCCACGGCCGGCAGCACCGAAAGTGAACTGATCCGGGCCACCGTGGATCCGCGCACGGACCTGCAGACACCGGAAGCATTCGCCGCGCTCACCGTGTTCCAGCGGGATGACCGCCAGGTCAGTCTCGGCGATGTCGCCGACATTGAACTGGCGGAAGAAAACAGCCAGTTTCAGACCCTCTCCAGCGGCCGCGAGGCCACCTTCATCTCCATCACCACCACCCCGGATGCCAACCCGCTGGCTGTGAGCGCCTCCGTGCACGGCGCCCTGCCCGCTATCACCGCGGCGCTGCCCGCGGACCTGGAGCTCTACCTGGACTGGGACGGCACCATCGCGATTGACGCCGCGCTCAAGGAAGTGCGCAACACCCTGCTGGAAGCGGTGCTTATTGTCATTCTGGTGATCTACCTGTTCCTGGGCTCGCTGCGGGTGGTGCTGATACCGCTGGTCGCTATCCCGCTGTCCCTGATTGGCGTGGTGTTCCTGATCTTCAGCCTCGGCTTCTCCCTGAATCTGCTGACCCTGCTGGCGATGGTGATTGCCATCGGCCTGGTGGTGGATGACGCCATCGTGGTGGTGGAGAATGTCCATCGCCACATCGAGCACGGCATGGCGCCGATGGAGGCGGCCATCCAGGGTGCGCGCGAGGTCGCCTGGCCGGTAGTGGCAATGACCCTCACCCTGGCCGCGGTCTATGCACCCATCGCCTTTATCGGCGGTCTCACCGGCACCCTGTTCAGCGAATTTGCCCTGACCCTGGCCGGCGCCGTCATGGTCTCGGGCATTATCGCCCTGACCCTGAGCCCGATGATGTGCTCGCGGCTGCTCAAGGATCAGGCGCACCAGGGGCGCTTTGCCAACTGGCTGGATCACCATTTCGAACGCTTCACCCTGGCCTATCAGCGCCTGCTGGCACACTGCCTGGATAACCGCGGCGCGGTGCTGATGTTCAGCATGGTGCTCATTGCCAGCCTGCCGCTGCTGTTCTCGCTGACGCGCGAGGAACTGGCGCCGGAAGAGGATACCGGCGCCCTCTACGTGGTCGGCAGCACACCCCGCTACGCCAATCTGGAGTACATCAACCGCTTTCTGGACCAGGTGGTGGACATCTGGCGCGAGATTCCCGAGGTAAGCCACTCCTGGCAAGTGGTTTCCCCGGAGTTCAACTTCGGCGGCCTGACCCTGCACCACTGGAGCGAGCGCGAGCGCAGCCAGCAGGAGATACAGGCCGAGTTCCAGCAGCGGCTGGGCAGCATCGCCGGGCTGGAGGCCTTCTCTTTCGGGACTCCCTCGCTACCGGGCTCGGATGCGGGGCTGCCAGTCAGCTTCGTGGTCGCCTCCACGGCCGATCACAGCGAGGTCTACCAGGTCGGCGTGACATTGCTGGAAGCAGCTCGCGAATCGGGACTATTCATCTTCGCCAACCAGACCCTGGCCCTGGACCGGCCCGAAATCGAAGTGCGCATAGACCGGCCGCTGGCATCGCGCCTGGGTGTCTCCATGGAGGAGATCGGCCAGACTCTGGCGGTAATGCTGGGCGAGGCGGAAATCAACCGCTTCGAACTCGAGGGCCGCAGCTACAAGGTCATTCCCCAGGCCGGCCGCGACTTCCGTCTCACCCGGGAGGCGCTGGAGCAATATTACCTGCGCACCGCCAGTGACGAGCTGGTGCCCCTGTCGGCGCTGGTGACCCTGGGCTCACGGGTGGAACCCAATGAGCTGAGCCAGTACCAGCAACTCAACAGCACTACGATCCAGGGCATGATGATGCCGCCCAACTCGCTGGGGGATGGGCTGATCTTCCTGCAGGAAAAACTGCAGGAGATTGCCCCCAGCGGCTTCCGCGCCGGCTATACCGGTGGCTCCCGGCGCTTCATTGAGGAAAGCGCCTCCTTCCCGCTGCTGTTCACCCTGGCCCTGATCCTGATCTTTCTGGTCCTGTCGGCCCAGTTCAACAGCTTCCGCGACCCGCTGGTGGTGCTGGTGGGAGTGCCGCTGTCGATCTTTGGCGCTACGGTGCCGCTGGCCCTGGGCTTCGCCACGCTCAACATCTACACCCAGATCGGGCTGCTGACCCTGATCGGCCTGATCAGCAAGCACGGCATCCTGATCGTGGAGTTCGCCAACAACCTGCGCCAGGACGGCCGCAGCCACCGGGATGCGGTACTGGAGGCGGCGGCCCTGCGCCTGCGCCCGATCCTGATGACCACCTTCGCCACCGTGCTCGGCGTATTGCCACTGGTGATTGCCACCGGCGCCGGCGCCAACAGCCGCTTCAGCATCGGCCTGGTGATCACCGCCGGCATGCTGGTGGGGACGCTGTTTACCCTGTTTGTATTGCCCGCCTACTACCTGCCATTGCGGCAACAGCAGGTCATTTCGCGCCCCGGCGTCCAGGTTTCGTTTACCTGAAACGGCCGTCGCGGGCGCAAGCCCCCCGCACAGAGGGTACGGATAAATCCCTTTGCCAATGCTAAGCTTGTCCCTGCAGCGCTCCTGCCGTGGCAGCGTCCGGACGCGCGGCTTGGGTGTGTCGCAAACCGGGGAATGTTACATGTCTGACTTCCGCAGGTTCATGCTTGCAGGGTCGCTGCTGGGCAATCTCAGCGTGATCCCGGACTCAGTGAGTGCCGACCTTGCCGAAGAGCAACGCGGCACGGCCATTGAAGAAGTGCTGGTCACGGGTACCCGAATCCAGCGCGCCAATCTGGGCAGCCCCAGTCCGGTGGTAGAGGTGTCGGCACGGGAGCTTTCCCACGGCGGCAGCGACCGCCTGGAGGATCTGCTCAAGGCCCTGCCCCAGCTATATACGGACCAGAACCGCAACACCGCCAATGGCAGCACCGGCACTGCCACACTCGACCTGCGCAACCTCGGGCCGCAGCGCACCCTGATCCTGATGGACGGCAGACGCCTGCCCGGCGGCTCCCCCCTGGCCGCCGGGGTGGCGGACATCAACCAGATCCCCGCGTCCCTGATCGAGCGGGTGGAAGTGCTGTCCGGCGGCGCCTCCGCAACCTACGGCTCCGATGCCGTGGCGGGGGTGGTGAACTTCCTGCTAATGGACGATTTCGAGGGTGTCGGGCTGGAGGCGCAGTTCAGCCAGTATCGGCACCGCAATGATGATGACGGCCTCGAGCAGCTATTGGCTGCCAGCGGTTTCGACCTGCCCGAGGGCAGCGTCAGCGACGGTGACAGCCAACAGATCGCACTGCGGGTGGGGCACAATTTCGCAGAGGACGCGGGCAATATCACGGCCTACGCGACCTGGCGCGAGAGCGATGCGGTCATCCAGGCCGGCCGTATCCACAGCGCCTGTGCCCTGCAGCAGATGGGCGCCAGCAGGCGCTGCGTCGGCTCCTCGACCATCGGCGAGGGTCGCTTTACCGATTTTGGCCTGCTGGCGGCTGACTTTGGACTGCCCCCGATCGATGTCATGGTGCAGGGCGACAGCTTCCTGCCCTACGACGGTCGCAGCTACAATTTCGCCTCCCTCAACCACTTTCAGCGTCCAGATCGGCGCTGGACCGCCGGTCTGCTGGGGCACTACGAATTCTCCCCCCGGGCCCGGGTATTTACCCAGCTGATGGCGATGGACAATGATACCACGGCCCAGATCGCGCCCTCCGCTGCCTTCTTCCTCGACAGCGCAATTCGCTGCGACAATGTACTGCTGTCCGCGCAACAGCGATCCGTCATCTGCGACAGCTACGGGCTCGAGGGCGATGACCGGCCGCTGCTGTTCGTCGCCCGACGCAACGTCGAGGGTGGCCCGCGCCGACGCTCCATCGCGCACCAATCTCGTCGCGCCATGCTGGGGCTGGAAGGGGAGCTGGGGCAAAAATGGCAGTACGAGGTCTACGGCCAGTTTGCAGAAGTGACCCTGCGGGACTCGACCGCCAATGAACTGCTGGTGTCGCGGATGCGAAGGGCCCTCGACGTCACTCGCGATCCGGCCGGCGGCGAGGCCGTGTGCGCGGCCGCTCTCAATGGCAGTGATCCCGACTGTGTGCCCTGGAACATCTTTACCGAGGGCGCGGTCACGCCGGAGTCGATTGCCTATTTGAGCTCGCCGCTCAGTGCCCGCGGCCGCACCTCGCAGGCCGTTGTTTCCGCCTGGATTGGCGGCCAACCGGCCCTGCCGCTGCTGCAGTCGCCGCTGGCAACGGCAGGGCCCGCCCTTGTCTTCGGCGGAGAGTATCGCGAGGAAACCCTGCGCTACGACCCGGATCAGTTATACCGCTCGGGCGACGCCGCGGGCACCGGACTTCCGGTACCGGTGCTGGACGGTCGCTTCGACATCGCCGAAGCCTACGCCGAGCTGCACGCGCCCCTGGTGGAGAACCGGCCTGGCATCGAGCTGCTGACCCTGGACCTGGGCTATCGCCATGCCCGCTACTCCACCGGTGCGTCCAGCAACAGCTTCAAGCTGGCCAGTATCTGGGCGCTCAATCCGACGTTGCGACTGCGGGGCAGCCTGCAGGAGGCCACCCGGATCGCCAACATCGAGGAGCTGTTCAGCCCCGAAGGCACCAGAGTATTCACGGCAAACACGGGTGACCCCTGTGCCGGCCCCTCACCCGCGCGCTCCCTGGCCGACTGCGCCCGCAGCGGCGTCAGCGCCGGGCAATATGGCAGCATCCCGCAGAGCCCGAACAACAACCTGCGCTCCCTGGTCGGCGGCAACCCTGCCCTGCAACCCGAAGACGCCACCACCCGCACCCTGGGGCTGATCTACACGCCGGGTTGGACCGAGGGATTGCTGCTCAGCGTCGATGCCTACGACATCGAGATCGAACGGGCGGTCACCGAGCCGGATCCCGCCAGCACACTCCAGGGCTGTCTCGATACCGGCCTGGCGGCCCTCTGTCGACAGGTTCAGCGCGACCCCGAGCGCGGCGACCTCTGGCGGCCCACTGGCACCGGCCTGGTCGACGCACGCAAACAGAATGCTGGCTACCTCCGTACCCGGGGGGTGGACATGGTACTGCAGTTTGGCCGGGAACTGGGTGCCGCGGGCCATCTGCGAGTCCACAACCTGCTCACCAGGGTACTGTCCTGGGAACTCCAGAACGCGCCCGGCGGTATTGTGATGGAGTGCCGCGGGCGTTGGGGGGGCAGCTGCAACAGTGTCGTACCCAAGCTCCGCAACTACCTGCGCCTGACCTGGGAAACCCCCTGGCAGCTGGAAATCAGCGGCCTCTGGCGGCACATCGGCGGGCTGTCCCCGGTCACCGGCGTCGGGCCCGAGGTATCGGCCCACAACTACCTCGATCTGTCCCTGCGCTGGGCGGTCCGCGAAAGTCTCACGCTACAGGCGGGGATCAACAACCTGCTGGACAAGGACCCGCCGCTGGTACCGGCCAATCCACCGGCGGGGAATGGGAATACCCTGCCGGGAGTCTACGATGCGCTGGGGCAGTACTGGTTCCTTGGCGCCAGCGTCAGGTTCTGAGCAGGAGGCGTTCAAGCAGGCGGTACCGCCCGCCGATCAGGAATGGTGCCATCCTTGCGCAGCTGCGCCAGCAGCGCTCGCTGGGCCGCCAGACGCTGCTCCCAGCCGCGCTCCAGGGCGGCAAATTCCGAATGCGCGACCAGCGCCGCGAACGCCGGCTGGACCTCGAGCAACCTGTACCAGCCGCCGGCAAGCCTGTGCCGCTGCTGCCCCTCCCGCAGCAGATCGAGCGCACGGCCGGGCTCTCCGAGGGCCGTTGCCGCCAGCGCCCGGGCCAGCGGCCTGTGCCCGGTCAGGCAGTGCGGTGCCTGGGCATCCTGGCGCGCCATTTCCGCATCGAGGTCGCGCATCAGCGCCTGGCCGCTGCTATCCAGTGAACCCCCGGACCAGATCAGCACCATGTTCACCAGCGCGGCCAGCTCGGCGGAATCAATGTGCTCGGGCAGCCCGCCATCGAAGTCGAAC
Source organism: Haliea sp. (assembly GCF_040221975.1). Lineage (GTDB taxonomy): Bacteria > Pseudomonadota > Gammaproteobacteria > Pseudomonadales > Halieaceae > Haliea. Next base: position 50,442 of record NZ_JAVJWR010000032.1, on the reverse strand, counting down.
CGCTCTTCGATATGACGCCTGGCCCGCGCAAAATCGCCGCTGTCAATCGCGGCCGCCAGCACCGAGTAGGTCTCGGGCCAGGGCCCCAGCTGGCGCCGCATGGTGGCGGCGTCACTGCCGTAGACCAGCTCCCCCGCGCTGGCTGGACTTTCCAGCAGCAGGCGCTCGGCCCACAGCGACCGGAGGCTGCTGTCGTCGACCTGTCGCGCTGCTTCCCGTTCCCCGAGCACGAGGTAGGCGTTGTGCAGATGCTGTCGCGTCCAGATACTGTGGGGATCCATCGCCAGCGCCTGCTCCTGCAGCTTCACCGCCTCCGCCAGCTCCCCCCGCCAGCTGTTGATGTGACCCAGCATCACCAGGGACGCGGGAAAGCCGGGATTGACCCGCAGTGCCTGCCGGGCGAGGTCCTCGGCAGCGTCGAGCTGGCAGAGATCAAAGGTCATGTAGGTTTTGACATGGTGTAGCCGGGCGCGCAGCGGGTCCAGCGCGCGAGCCTGATCAATCAGCTGCAGCGCTTCCTGCCGCCGCTCCGCGCTGGCAAACAGCCTTTGCGCGAGAATCTCGTAGGCCTTGGGGTAGCTGGGATTCAGGGCGATACTGCGCTTCAGGTCGGCCTCCACTGCAGGATCTCCGGGATCGCGGTACAGGCCCGCCCGTATCGTGTACGCAGGTGCAAGATCGGGATCCAGTTGCAGGGCTTTCTCCACCAGGGTGGCAGCAAGCTCGCGCTTGGGCGGGCCTTCCTGCTCTCCGCCCCGACTGGCCTGAATCAGCATGACCTCGGCCAACTGCGCGTAGGCCGGGGCAAAGTCCGGCGCCAGGGCAATGGTATTCTGCAATGCCAGGGCGGCGGCCTCGAGATCGTCCGTTGCCCAGCTTGAGGTCAATTGCCGGGCCCGCAGGTATTCGAGATAGGCTTCGCCTCCCGCCAAACCCGCGGCATCCAGCACCCGGGTATCGGGTTGTTCCGATTCCACCAGTACCACCTGCAGCGCCCTTGCCACCTTCGTGGCGATATCCGACTGCAAGGCAAACAGACCGGCCAGGCCCCGGGCGTAGCTCTCTGCCCAGACCTGGAAGCCGGAATCCGTTTCCACCAGACGCACATCCACTCGCACCTGGTCAGCATCCCGGCGCACACTACCCTCCACCAGGTAGCGCACGCCAAGCGTCGTCCCCACTTCCCGCGGACTGGCCGCCGGATCGCGAAACAGGAATGAGGAACTGCGGGCAGCTACGCGGAAGGCACTGAAGCGCCCCAGCAATCCCAGCAGCTCCTCCGCCAGACCGTCCGCCAGCCAGGCATTGTCGGCATTCTCGCTGAGGTCAACAAAGGGCAGCACCGCCAGGGTGTAGGGCGGGTCATCCATCGCCGTGGCGGCGGGCGGCGGCCGCTGCAGCCAGCCCCAGGCACTGGCGAGCATGACCAGCAACAACAATACAACCAGCAGCAGTGGACGTCGCGCCATAGCAGGGTTGAAGGAACCAGCGACAGCCTGGGGGGCTGAGCTGGTGGTGGACACCACCGGGGCAGCGGGAAGCGCCGGCTCGGCGGGGGGCCGCACAGCAGCCTCGGGCGGCAGCGGCTCGACGCGGGGCAGCCTGGCAAGGTAGCCCTTCTTGTGCACGGTCGTGATCAGCTTGTCGCTGCCATCCACTATCAGGGCGCGCCGCAGCGAGGATACCGCGCGGCGAATGGCGTCGTCAGACACCACCCTGCCCTCCCAGACCTCCGCAATAAGCTGGTCGCGACTCAGCAGCTCGCCGGAGTGGTCGAGAAAATATTCCAGCAGGCTCGCTACCAGAGGCTCCAGTGAGACCGCTGCCCCCTCCCTCTCGAGCACCCCGGTGTCGGGATAAAAGTGCCAGTCACCAAAGCGGATTTGCCGCGCCATGTCGCCTTCCCTGCAGTCACGCTGCCCACAAGCTTACCAGCTCTCGCCTGCAAGCGGGACGGACGGTGCCCCGTAGTGCCTGCGGATTCGGGTCAGCGCGTCGCGGGACTTCCGCTGCCCTGTCCCCGCAGCGGCACGACGCCTTCGGCACGCATCCTTTCCAGAATCTCGCGCTGCTCCGCCACTACAGCCTGCCGCTGCTGCAATAATTCCTGCAGCCGGGGTTCCTCCAGCAGAGGAGCAAATGCAGGGTGGTTGAGGATGATCCAGTGCCAGCTGGACGCAATGCCGGCGTTGTCGATTGCGCTCTCAAGCACTGCGATTGCCTCATCATGGCGCCCCAGGCTCACGCCGGCCAGCGCATGCGCCAGCGGTTGATAGCTGACCAGACAACTCCGGAACTCCCCCTGCATTGCATTTATTCCCGTCCACAGACGATCTATCAGGCCCCTGGCCGCGGTGTCATGGTCCGGCCCATACCAGACGAGAACCATATTGAGCAGATAAAAGAGGTCTTTGGGGGCGAGGGTTTGCGGCAACCCACCATTGTATTCAAGATGTTCACTCAGGTAGCGGCGGGCCCGGGCATAATCCCCGCTGGTCATGGCGGTAACAAGGAGCACGTCGGTTTGTCTCCAGAGACGATGCGGTGAGGCCTCCGGAGAAAGCGATTCGACCGAATAAATCAAATCGCTCGTCGCAGCATGATTCGCAAGGAAAAGAGACTCTCGCAACAGGGCCCAGACATGATCGCCACCCATCTCGCGCGCGGCGGCAATATCTCCCAGATCTGTGTAGGTCATGTGCAGCCGCTCTCTCAGCCAGTCAGCGCGGGGGTCCAGCTCGAGTGCCTGCTCCTGTAGCCGCACCGCCTCGGCCAGCTCGCCCCGTAGTTCGGCAACCCGGGCGAGCATGACCAGCCCGGAGCGAAAGCGGGGATTGACCCGCAGCGCGTCCCGGGCAAGCTCTGCGGCCCGCTCGTGCTCACAACTGTCCAGCATCATCAACGCCTTGAGGTAATGGTTGCGAGGCAACAGGGGATCCAGAGCCCGGGCCTGGTCTATCAACGCAATTCCCTCATCGCCTCGTCCGAGTTGAAAATACAGATACTCCGCGAGCCATCGATAGGCCAAGGTATAGCTCGGGCTGAGCGCTATGCTCCGGCGCAGATCCTGCTCCTTCAACGCTTCTTCCCCGCCTGGCCACAAGCTGGAGCGCAGGCCGTAGGCTTCACCCAGATCCGGATCCAGCGCCAGGGATTTCTCGATCAGGGCCTTTACTGTGTCGCGGGTCTGCTTCCACGTGTTATCGTCCTGACCACTGGCCTGTGTCAGTATCGCTTCCGCCAAGCGGGTATAGGCCGGGGCAAAATCCGGCGCCAGGGCAATGGCGTTCTGCAGATGAGCAATAGCTGCCTCCAGGTCGGCGGTTCCCCAGCTGCTCATCAGCTGCCGGGCGCGCAGGTATTCGAGGTAAGCTTTGGCACCCGCGGGTCCGGCAGTTTCCAGCGCGCGGGCGGCGGGCCGCGCCGGTTCCACCAGCGCCACCTGCAGCGCGCGCGCAACCTGGATGCCAATGTCCGACTGCAGGGCGAACAAACCCACGAGGTTGCGCTGGTAGTTTTCCGACCACAGCTGAAAGCCGGTAGCAACCTCAACAAGGCGCACATCAACACTGACCTGGTCGCCATCCCGCCGGACGCTGCCTTCAATCAGGTAGCGCACCCCCAGCGCCTCGCCGACCTCGCGCGGGCTGGCCATCTGGCCCCGGAACTGGAACGAGGAGCTGCGGGCGGGTACCCGGAATGCATCGAAGCGCCCCAGCAGCCCCAGCAGCTCCTCCGCCAGACCGTCGGCCAGAAAGCCGTTGTCCGCATTTTCACTCAGGTCCACAAACGGCAGTACCGCAAGGGTGTAGGGCGGGCCCTTTACATCGTCAGTCTGGGCGTCAGGGGCCGGGGACTGCAGCAGGTGCCAGGCCGCACCCAGGGTCGTGAATAACAGCATGACCGCCAGCAGCAACAGCGCTCGTCGCGGCAAAGCCGGGTTGCGGCGCCGAGTCGCAGCTGGCGCCGCTTCGACTCCAGCATCCAACGGCATTGGCGCTGGCCCCGGCCCCGGCACGGGAACTGGCACCAGCAGATTCGCCAGATAGCCTTTCTTGTGCACAGTAGTGATCAGCTTGTCGCTGCCATCCAGCGCCAGGGCGCGACGCAGCGACGATACCGCCCGGCGGATGGCGTCGTCAGACACCACCCTGCCCTCCCAGACCTCCGCAATAAGCTGGTCGCGACTCAGCAGCTCACCGGGATGATCGAGAAAGTACTGCAGCAGCGCGGCCACCCGCGGCTCCAGGGAAACCACCGTACCATCCCTGTCGAGCACGCCGGTGTCGAGGCAAAAGTGCCAGTCACCAAAGCGGACTTGCCGCGCCATGTCGCCATCCTTGCAGTCACTCTCCTTGCAAGCTTACCAGACCTCGCCCGGTATCGGGTCACAGGCACCGGGCGGGTACCCGGGCAGAACCCGATCAGCCTGGTGCCGGATCCGCAAAGATGCCGCGCTCGCCAGATACCAGCGGCGGCGCGGACATGAAGGGGCCTCTAACCCATTGATTTACATGCCATCACATTTCCATCAGAGGTAAATCACGACTTCCTCCCGACGAAATCACGGCTTCATCCGGCGCCGCACCAACGCCTGTGCTCAACTTGGCTCAGGGCTGAACAGCAGGGAATGCCTCCCGGCGAACAGCCCGTAAACGAAAGTCCACAAGCGAGGAACACCTCATGAAAACTGTAAAAAATGAGAAGCACAGCAAACTGCCCCTGGGTGCCACCGCGATCCTGTCACTGGCGTTGGCCCTGCCACTGGTCAACAGCCAGACAGTCGCAGCGGAAGACTACCGCCGCATCATGGAGCAGCCCACCGCCCGGGAAATCACTCGCGATACCCGGGCCAACTTCGTACGCTTCCCCGCTGCCGGGCGCACGGAACGCTCAGCGACGGTCACCTGGGCAGATCTCGACTTGAATCGGCCCGCGGGCCTGGAGCAGCTTTACGTGCGCCTGACCCAGGCGACCAGCGATGTGTGTTCTCCGCGGGCCGACATCCGCAATGCCGCCATGAACCGGGACCGCAGGGCCTGCCTGGAGGCGGCGATGGATCAAGCGGTCAGCAACGTGGGCCATCTGGGTCTTGAGGAAATGCATGCCAGCAGGACGGGCCGCAGCCTGCAGTCCGGGCAGGAAGTCGCCGAACGTTGAAGGATCGCCGAGGGCCTGCACCCGCAGCAACCGCGGGGGCAGGCCACTGCATTATCCCTCGGGCGGATTCTTGCCCTTGTCCAGCGTGTCACCTTTTTCATCCGTGCGGGTCGCCCCGCGATACTCTTCCATCAGGTGCCGCTTGTACAGCTTGCCGTTGTCCATGCGCGGCAGCTCGCGGTGAAAATCCAGCGACCGCGGCAACTTGATGTGGGAAATGCGCTCGCGCAGCCACTCCATGATCTCGATTGCCACTTCATCGGTAGCATCCACCCAGTTCATGGGCTGCACTACTGCCTTGACCTCCTCTCCGAACTCCTCGTTGGGAATCCCGAACACCGCCACATCCGCCACCTTGTCGTGGGTGATCAGCAGGTTCTCGATTTCCTGCGGGTAGATGTTGACACCGCCGCTGATGATCATGAAATGCTTGCGATCGGTCAGGTACAGAAAGCCGTCCCGGTCCAGGTAACCGACATCACCGGTCGTGGCCCAGCCGTGTTCATTAAAAGCCTCGGCGGTCTTGTCAGGCTCGTTGTGATACTTGAACTGGGCCTGCTCACCGCTGAAATACACGGTGCCGATCTCGCCGGGGGGCAGCTCCTTGCCATCGTCATCGAGGATGTGGATCTTGCCGGACAGGGAGGGACCTACCGAGCCCTTGTGGGTAAGCCAGTTGGCGGAATCGATGATGGTGATGCCGATACCTTCACTGGCGGCGTAGTACTCGACGATGACCTCGCCCCACCATTCGATCATTTTCTCCTTCACCTCAATCGGGCACGGTGCGGCGGCGTGAATGGCAAACTGCATGCTGCTGAGATCGTATTTGTTGCGCACTTCCTCCGGTAGCTTGAGCATGCGCACAAACATGATGGGCACCCACTGGCTGTGGGTGGCGCGGTGTTCCTCGATCAGCGCCAGGGCGGCCTCGGGGTCGAACTTCTCCATCACCACGGTGGTACCGCCCTGGTACAGTGTCATCATGTTGTAGTGCAGCGGGGCCGTGTGGTACAGCGGTGCCGGCGACAGGTAGACCGTTTCCTCGCTGAAACCGAAGGCGGCTCCCAGACTTGCCGCCAGTGGATGGGGGGTATTGACGTCATCGCCGGCGGGCGGCAGGAATACGCCCTTGGGCTTGCCGGTGGTGCCGGATGAATACAGCATCGGCACTCCGTTGGCCTCGTCGGCGATGCGCTCCGCAGGCTGCAGGCCGGCGCTGTCGTCCCAGGACTCGAAGCCGTCGATAATCCCGTCAACCATGTAGAAATGGCGGATGGTGTCGTCCGTTGCCGTCAGTACCTCTTCGGCCACACCGGCCAGGCCATGGGAGGCAATAAACAGTTTGGCGCCGCAATTTTCAAGGATATAGGCGGTTTCATCGCGTTTCAGGTGGGTGCTGATAGGGGTAAAAATCAGGCCAGCCCGCTGCGCGCCCCAGCAGATTTCCAGGAACTGGCGGCAGTTCAGCAGCATCATGCCGATATGGTCGCCCTTTTTCAGGCCCAATGAGCGAAACAGCTGCGCCGCCTGGCTGCTGCGCTCGTCGAGCTCGGCATAGGTCACCATCTCGCCGGAGCCGCCCATGATGATGGCGGGCTTGTGGGGGTAGGTTTCAGCGGTTATCGCGGGGTGTGGCATCTCGGGTTCCTTATAATGGGCGCGGTCCAGCACAGCATCATAAGGTGCCCCATCCGGCGAGGCAACGCGTCAACGCAGGCGCATCAGGCCCTGCTGGACCACCGAGGCCACCAGCACTCCCTCCGGGTTGTAGAACTTGCCCCGCGCCAGTCCGCGTCCGCCACTGACCCGCTCGGCCTCGACGGTGTGCAACAGCCAGTCGTCAGCCCGGACCGGGGTGTGGAACCAGAGGGCATGATCAAGACTCGCGATCTGGCAGTCGTCCAGCAGGAAGCTGCGGCCCGTTGCTGCCAGGCAGACGTCAATCAGCAGAATGTCCGACATGTAGGCCAGCAGACTGGCATGCAGGGACTGCTCCTCCGGCACCGGCCCGGTGGTTTTCACCCAGGCTTGCAGGTACGGAGGCAGGGGCTTGGGATTGCGCCAGTCCACCCGGGTCACCAGCCGTACATCCAGATCCAGGCCGGTGGCCACCATGAAGCTCTCGTCCATGGTGCCCTCCGCCAATGCCCGCTCCCGCTCGCTGGGCAGGGTTTCCGGCGCCGGCACTGACGGCAGCGGCTGCTGGAATTCATCGCCACGTCCTTCACGCTGGAAAGAAACCGACGATACCAGGATCGGCTTGCCCCGCTGCAGTGCCACAACCCGGCGCGAACTGAGACTGCCGCCATCCAGGGCCCGGTCCACCTCCAGGCGAATTTGCTCCCCCGGATCGCCGGGACGGAGGAAATAGGCGTGCTGGGAATGCACCGCCCGATCCGGGGCGACGGTCGCGGCCGCCGCCCGCAACGCCTGGGCCAGCACCTGTCCTCCGTAGACCCGGGGAGCGTCCGGATGCATGTTCTCGGCGATGAAGACATCTTCATCCGCAGCACGGGGAGAGAGAATCTGCAGCAACTGGTCGAGCATGAGGGGAATCATCTATGATGGCAGGCAAGTGTGCATTATCCCGTTTTCCGGGCGCGGCCTCCAGTGGTGGGACCCGCCCTCTGTCCGACGAGGTTTATCATGGCCAGCAATTCCACTCCTGCAGAACTGCGCCGCCGCATCCGCAGCGGGGAGCACACGGGCAACACATCAGGCTTCGCCGCCGGTTTCGTGCAATGCAATATCGTCATCCTGCCCGCGACCTGGGCCAGTGATTTTCTCCGCTTCTGCCAGGCCAACCCCAAGCCCTGCCCGCTCATCGCCAGCTCCGCGGTACCGGGTGACCCCGCGCTACCACTATTGGGGGATATAGACATCCGTTCCGACGTGCCAAGCTATCGTGTTTTCAGGGATGGCAAGCTGCAGGAAGAGCGCAACGACATCACCGGCCTCTGGCAGGATGATCTGGTCACCTTCGCCCTCGGCTGCTCGTTCTCTTTCGAGGAAGCGCTGTTGGCCGATGGGCTGGAAGTGCGCAACGTGACCGAGGGCGTCAATGTGCCGATGTATCGCACGGATATCGATTGCCAGCCGGCGGGACCCTTCACCGGCAAGATGGTGGTGAGCATGCGCCCCTTCAGGGCGGCGAATGCCATTCGCGCGATCCAGATCTGCACCCGCTTCCCCTCGGTCCACGGTGCCCCGATCCACCTCGGCGACCCGGCCCAGATCGGCATTCGCGACCTGGAGCAACCCGACTATGGAGACCGGGTCAGCATCAAGGCGGGGGAACTGCCGGTGTTCTGGGCCTGCGGCGTAACGCCGCAGGTGGCACTGGAGCAGGCGCGTCCGCCGCTGGCAATTACCCACAGCCCGGGCTGCATGCTGGTAACCGACCTGCGCAACAGCCAACTGGCTATACTCTGATCACACACGCGTTTGCACGCAAAGGATAGACAATGCTACTCAATTGCGACCTCGGTGAAAGCTATGGCAGCTGGGAAATGGGCATGGATGCCGACGTCATGCCCCACATCGACCAGGCCAATATCGCCTGCGGCTTTCACGGTGGCGATCCGGTAACCATCGACAAGACACTGGCCCTGGCGGTGCAACACGGTGTCAGCGTGGGGGCACACCCCGCCTACCCGGACCTCGTTGGTTTCGGCCGTCGCTCCATGCACCTCGATGATGCAGAGCTGGCCAGCGCCCTCCGCTACCAGATCGCCGCCCTGGACGGCATGGCGGGCTGTCACGGTCTGCAAATCAGCTACGTCAAGCCCCACGGGGCCCTGTACAACGACATGATGGCGAACGGCCGCCTGCGAGGAGTGGTGATGGCTGCGGTCGCGGGCTACCACCGCCCCCTGGCGTTGATGCTGCAGGCGACCCCACAGGCGGAAGAACATCGACAGGAAGCGCGGGCACTTGGCCTGCAGCTTCTGTTCGAAGCCTTCGCCGATCGCTGCTACGATGATGACGGGCGCCTGTTGTCGCGGAAGCGGCCGCACGCAGTGCACGACCGTGAGCGCATGCTGGCACAGGTCGATGAGCTGCGGCGGGAGGGTACGGTTACCACCATCAGCGGCCATCGTCTACAGCTTGCAGCCGACACGCTGTGTGTACATGGCGACAATCTCGAGGGCGTTCGTGCCATTGAAGCCGTGCGCGCACTGATCAAGGGAGCCTGAATTGCGCATGCAGTTGAGCTACGCCGGCGACAACGCGCTAATACTCTATCTCGGTGAGAGCACGGGAGCCGCCGTTGCCGCCCGGGTACAGACCGCCGCGACCGCGGTCCGGCGGGTATTGGGCGCGGACCTGATTGATCTGGTGCCCTCGTACGCGTCGCTGCTGGTCATCTACGACCCCTTGCGCACCGATCACATGAGTATCATTCACCGCCTGCACGGCATCCGCGAGGAAATTGACCACGCCAGCGCCAGCGAAGGTGGCCGCGAGATCGTGCTGCCGGTGTACTACAGCGCGGAATCGGGCGCGGATCTGGAGCGGCTGGCGCAGCAGTGCGAGCTGTCGGTGGAGGAGGTGATCGCCCTGCACAGCGATACCGAGTACCGGGTCTACGCCATCGGCTTTGCCCCGGGCTTCGCCTACCTGGGCGAGGTGGACCCGCGTATCGCCGCGCCACGACTGGCAACGCCCCGTGCCAAAGTGCCGCGGGGCGCGGTAGCCATCGCCGATCGGCAGACCGCTGTTTATCCCGCCGTGTCGCCGGGTGGCTGGAACCTGATCGGCAACTGCCCGCAGCGCATGTTCGACCCGGACCACGAGCCGACGATGCCGGTTGCCGTTGGCGATCGGGTGCGCTTCGAGCCGATCAGCCGGGCGCGGTTTCTGGAACTGGGCGGGGAACTGGCATGAGCCTGGTCGTGCGCCAGCCCGGTCTGCTGAGTCTGCTCCAGGACCCGGGCCGTTTTGGCCAACACGGCATCGGCCTCACCACTGGTGGTCCCCTGGACCGGGAAGCCTTCACCCTGTGCCAGCGTCTGCTGGGCAACGACCCGGCCTGCACCGCGATCGAGGCTAGCTTTGGCGGCCTGGAACTGGACGCCCACACCGATACCTTCATCTGCGTCACCGGGGCGACCATGCCGCTGGCGATCAACGGCCACGAGCGGGATCTGTGGACCGTGCACAGGGTTCAGGCAGGCGACCACATCAGCCTCGGCTACGGCACGGATGGCTGCCGCAGCTATCTCGGTGTCGCCGGTGGATTTACCGTTGCGCCGCAGTTTGGCAGCACCGCCACCGTGGTACGGGAACGGCTGGGTGGCCTGCGCGGCGACAAGCTCGCACCCGGAGATATCCTGCCCTGCGCCAGGGTAGACCAACAGCGCCGCCTGCAGCTGCCCCCGGACCAGCGCCCCCGCTACCAGCACCAGCTGACGGTGAGGGTCATACCCGGCTATCAGCAACATCACTTCAACCGGCTGCAGCAGCGGCGCTTCTTCAGCAGCGCATGGACCGTGTCCCAACGCTGCGACCGCATGGGCTACCGCCTGGAGGGCCCCGCCATCCGCTGTGACATTGAGGGCATACTCTCCGAGGGAATTTGCTTTGGTGCCATCCAGATCCCTGCTGATGGCCAGCCGATCGTGCTGCTCAGCGATCGCCAGACCATCGGCGGCTACCCCAAGATCGGCGCCGCCCTGTCGCTGGACGCCAGTCGCATGGCACAGCTGCAGCCGGGAGGTACCGTGCACTTTGCGGCGATCAGCCCCCACGGCGCCCATAATGCACTGCATCTCAATCATTGGCGTATACAACATATGGCGTTACGGGAGTTGCCCCAGGAGCGAGATCGGTGAATGACCAGACCCTGAGTGAAACCATTGAGGCGCTGCTGGTTGCACGCAATCCGCGGCAGATGCAGACCGCCCGCGCCGCGCTGCAACCGGGCTATTGTCTGCGCGCCGCCGGGCTACTGCGGGATATTCACGGCACGGTGCTGATCGGTACCGGCTTTCCGGTGGGAAACACCTTTGAAACCGATGGCCCGGTAGGCGCCATCGCCCTGTATCAGGGTCTCGAGGCGCTGGGCGCCCGGCCGGTCATTGCCTGCGCCAGTCCGCTGGCCGAGGCCCTGGCCGCGGACTATCGGGTCCTGACTCTGGCCTGTGCGCCAGGCGATGGCGGCGAGCGGGCCGCCACAGACTGGCTGGCCGCGAACAATCCCGCCGCCGTGGTCTCCATCGAGCGCCCGGGCGTGACCGCCGACGGGCACTACTACAACATGCGTGGCGAGGACATCAGCCCGCGCTGTGGCGTATTTGATCCATTCCTGACCCACGCAAGCTGCCCCACCATCGCTATCGGTGACGGCGGCAACGAGATCGGCATGGGCAAGATCGCCGGGGCCATCGCCGCGCTGGATATACGGGTGGCGGTTACCGACTGCGACGAACTGTTGGTGGCGGATGTATCCAACTGGGGCGCCTATGGCCTGCTCGCCTTCCTCGGCCTGTGGTCACAGCGCGACCTGCTCGGCGAATTCTCGCCACTGGCGACGCTGCGCTACCTCTCCGAGCGAGGCAGTGTCGACGGCGTGACCCGGGAGAACACCCTGACCGAGGATGGCATGGCACCCACCGAGGGCGATGCCGTGATCCGGGAGATCAGGCAACTGACTGGCTTTCTGCAGGACTGAAAACGGACCAACACAGGATTTTAACATGAGTATTGTGTACCTGAACGGCGACTACATGCCGATGAGCGAAGCCCGGATCTCGCCAATGGACCGGGGCTTCCTGTTCGGTGACGGCATCTATGAAGTCGTGCCCTCCTACGCTGGCAAGCTGGTGGGATTCGGGCCACACATGCAGCGCATGCAACAGGGCCTGGATGCCATCGAGATCAAGTTGCGGGTAGATGAAACGCAGTGGCGGGGTATCGCCGAGGAACTGATGGCCCGCAACGGCAAGGGCAACCTCGGGATCTATTTCCATGTCAGCCGCGGGGCCGATATCCGTCGCAATCATGCCTACCCGGAAAATATCGCCCCGACCCTCTACGGTTTTGCTTTCGAAATTCCACCGCCGCCCGTGGCGGACAAGGCAGCAGCGACGTGCTATCGGGTATCGACGGCCGAGGATTTGCGCTGGCGCCGTTGCAATATCAAGTCCACCGCCCTGCTCGGCAACGTCATGCATTACCAGCACGGCCACAGCCGCGGCCACGGTGAGACCATTCTCTACAATGAGGCCGGCGAACTGACTGAAGCGGCGGCATGCAATGTATTTGTGGTCAAGGACGGCGCCGTAGCCACGCCGGAACTGGATCACCAGAAGCTGCCGGGCATCACCCGCCTCATGCTGCTGGATATCCTGCGCCGGCACAGCGACATTCCGGTACAGGAGCGGGTAGTGACCATGGCCGAGGTCCACGCCGCCGATGAAGTCTGGCTGACCAGTTCCAGCAAGGAGGTGGCTCCGGTCGTTGAAATCGACGGTCAGGCGGTGGGCAACGGCGGCATCGGTGACGTCTGGCTCGCCGCCGAAACCCTGTTCGCGCAGCATCGCTACGACTACTGATGACACGCCCCAGCCAGGCTCGTCTGGACCTTGGTGCCCTGCGCCATAACGTCGCCCTGGCGCGGGAGCTGGCGCCGCGGGCACGCCTGATGGCGGTGGTCAAGGCCAATGCCTACGGCCACGGCGCGGTGACCATGGCCCGGGAACTTGAACCCCGCGTGGACGCACTGGCGGTCGCCTGCACCGAGGAAGCGATGGAGCTGCGCGAGGCCGGGATTCGCTGCCCGATCCTGCTGCTGGAGGGGGTGTTCGAGCCCGGGGAACTGCCCATTGCTGCCGAGGCAGGGCTCTGGATCACTATTGATAACGAGGTCCAGCTCCAGTGGCTGGAAGAGGCCTCGCTGCCGCAGCCTATTGGTTGCTGGCTGAAGATCGACACCGGCATGCATCGCCTGGGGGCGCTACCGGCCCAGGTAGCCGGCTTTTACCAGCGCCTGCTCAGCTGCGGCAAGGTGGCTGGCACGCCGGTACTGTCCACCCATTTTGCCTCTGCGGATGAACTGCACAGCCCCCAGACCTGGCAGCAGATCGAATTGTTCGAAGCAGCCACCGCCGGCCTCGAGGGACTGCGCAGTGCCGCCAACTCTCCCGCTACCCTGGCCTGGCCCCGCGCCCACTACGACTGGATCAGGCCGGGCTTCATGCTTTGGGGCAACTCTCCTTTCGCTGAAGCCCAGCCCCAGGCGGAGCACCTGCGACCGGTCATGACCCTGACATCGGCGGTCATTTCAGTGCGGGAAATTGCCGCCGGGGAATGTGTCGGCTATGGCGCCAGCTGGCAGGCACAGCGTCCCTCGCGAATCGCCACAGTGACCATTGGTTACGGCGATGGCTATCCGCGCACCGCTACCAGCGGCACCCCGGTGCTGGTCAATGGCCGACGGGCCACGCTGGCGGGACGGGTCTCCATGGACATGATTACCGTCGACGTCACCGACCTGCCGCCAGTTGCCATCGGCGACCCGGTAGTCCTGTGGGGAGAGGGCCTGCCCGTGGGCGACGTTGCCCGCCACGCCGGCACAATTGGCTACGAGCTGTTGACCCGCATGCCCATGCGAACACCACGGGTCATCATCGCCGACTGAGCCCGACCGGGCCGCGGGGCAGACAGGAGCAGTGCTTTTGCGGTATACTTGACGGCCCTTCAGACGCAAGAGCACTGAGCATGTCCGCCGCCAAGCCCCAACGCGCCCCCGCCAAGAAGAAGCAGCCCGCAGCCGTTGAAACATCCTCCTCGATTGAGGAGCAGACCCGGGACTTCCTGCAGTCGGGCGGCGAAATCCAGAACATCAAATCCGGCATCAGCGGCCAGCAGGGTGGCTATGCGGCACGCCCATCAGGCGCCGCGCGCAAGTAGCCAGCCCGCCCGCCACATCCGACAGGCCGTTGTTTGCGTAAATCCGGTATCAGTCTCGCCATGAGGCAAGGATTATGGACAACACAATCAATGACCCCGCCCGGGCCCGTGCCACCGCAAGCGGAATAAACGCGGGGCTCGTTGCCTTCGTGCACCTCGTTATCGTACTCGCCCTGCTGGGGCTGTTCACCGCGACCGCCAGCTGGTACACGCTATCCGGCCTGCCGCTGGTTGCGGCTTGCAGCGTCGCCACCGGCCTGTTGGCTGGAGCCATCATTACCACCCTGATCCACGAATGGTTCCATTACGCGGGCGCACTTGCGGTCGGCGGACACTGCAACCAGACCAGGCGTATCAACCTGTTCGCCTTTGATTGGGATTTCAGGCGCAACACCCGTGTCCAGTTCCTCGCCATGAGCTACGCCGGCACACTTGGTTCGATTGTGGCCATCGCCTTGTTTCTGTTCACTGTTCCCATCGACGCTCCGGGACCCGTGGCCCTGCTGGCGGCAGCCTTCGGCAGCCTCGCGTTCGCCGGTGCCATCGAGTGGCCGGTGCTCGCCAGAGTCCACGCCGGCGGCGACCCATTGGCTGAACTGTCCAGAATCACTCCCAGAGTCGTGCTTCTCAGCGCCACCACCGGCCTCCTGGCGATCATCGTCGCAGCCCTGCTGCTGGCCTGAGCAGGGGCTACGCATGGCCACGCCCCGTGCGTCCGGGCGGGGTATCGTTTATCATCATCGGTCGACGCCAGCCGCGAGAACTCAATCATTTTGGAACCCCAGGCACACGAACCCCTTCCCGACGGCAGCCTGCTGGCGGCGATTGACCTTGGCAGTAACTCCTTTCACCTGATCGTGGCACGCGTCGAGCACGGGGAGATGCGACCGGTGGAGGCGCTGGCGGAGAAAGTCCAGCTCGGAGCGGGCCTGGCCGACAATCGACTGTCACCCGATGCCATCGAGCGCGGCCTCGACTGTCTGGCGCGCTTTGCTCAAATGCTGGGCAGTGTCGATCCCGAGCGCATTCGCGTTGTCGGCACGAACGCCCTGAGAGTGGCGGACAATCGCCGTGATTTTACCCGTCCGGCGCAACAGATCCTCGGCGCTCCGGTAGACGTGGTCTACGGCCGCGAAGAAGCGCGCCTGGTATACCTCGGGGTTGCACATACACTGGCAGATGACGCCCAGTCACGGCTGGTGGTAGACATCGGCGGCGGCAGCACCGAGTTGATCATAGGCCAGCGCTTCGAACCCCAGCACCTGGAAAGCCTGCAAATGGGCTGTGTCTCCTACTCGGATACCTGCTTTCCCGACGGCAAGATCAACAGGGACAACTACCGACACGCCTACAATCGGGCGCGACTGGAAGTGTCCCATATCCGCTACCACTTTCACTCCGGTCACTGGGCCGAGTGCGTGGGCTCCTCCGGCACCCTGCAGGCGATAGAAGCTGTACTGGTCAGCCAGGGCTGGAGCGATGGCGGCATCAATCGCAAGGGGCTGGAGAAACTGGAGAAACGCCTGCTGCGCTTCAAGCGCTTCGACAATATCACCCTGGAGGGACTCAGTAGCCAGCGCCGCAACGTCATAGCCGCCGGCGTGGCGATTGCCAGCGCCCTGTTTGACGAACTGGGCATCAAGCATATGCGCACCTCGCGCGGCGCCCTGCGTGAAGGCGTCATCTACGACCTTATGGGCCGCCTGAGTCACGAGGACGTGCGCGAACGGACCCTGAATGCCCTGATGCAGCGCTACGGGGTAGACACTGCCATGTCGGAGTTGATGGCGCGCCGCGCCCGCACGCTGTTCAGTGCCACGCGCAGCGGCTGGGAGCTGCGTGGAACCGACGGTGATTTGCTGCAGCGCACCGCCCTGGCTCATGAGATCGGCAT
Source organism: Haliea sp. (assembly GCF_040221975.1). Lineage (GTDB taxonomy): Bacteria > Pseudomonadota > Gammaproteobacteria > Pseudomonadales > Halieaceae > Haliea. Next base: position 34,472 of record NZ_JAVJWR010000032.1, on the reverse strand, counting down.
GGCCATCTCCCACAAGCACTACCAGCGCCACAGCGCCTACCTGTTGCTCAATACCGACCTGCCGGGATTTTCCCAGGAGGAACAGGAGCAGATGGCACTGCTGGCCGCCACCCAGCGCGGCAAGCTGGACCATCCCCTGTGGGCGGCGATCACCGACACCGAGCGACCACGCCTGTTGCGCCTGATTACCCTGATCCGGCTGGCGCTTATTTTCAAGTATGTGGAGCAACTGGAGGCACTGCCGGACTTCGCCATCTCTCCCGACGAGAATGGCCTGCGGCTGGAGTTTCCCGCGGGTTGGCTGGCGCAACATCCGCTGACCGCTCAGGAATTACAGCAGGAACAGGCCGTACTCGCCAAGCAGGGACTGGCACTGGAGATCCGGTAGCCGCGTCAGAAAGACGAGCCAGGTTCCCGCAGGAATGCAATTTCCTCTTGTGTCGATGGTCTACCCAGGATCTCGTTGCGGTGAGGGAAGCGCCCAAAGCGGTCAACCACAGCCTTGTGGCGCTGGGCAAAGTCGTAAAATCTGTCGAACGCGGCCTGCGCCCCGGCGGGTGCACTGGCGGCAAGTTCCCTGAACAGCTCCACGCTTCGGACCTGGTGCGCCTGGTATTCGGAATGTTCCAGCGGCAGGTAGAAAAATACCCGCTGAATGGGTCGGAGCTGCTGGTCTGCCGCAGCTGCCAGACCCTCTTCACAGAGTTGCCGCGCAATGGGATCGTAGCGGAACGCGTCCGGCGTACCGCGATAGATGTTTCTCGGGAACTGATCAGTCAGGATGATCAACGCCAGCCAGCCCTCGCCGCTCCTGCGCCAGTGATCGAGTTCGCTGGCAGCGACGGCCTGCACGGCAGGCTCGAAGCGTTCGCGGATGCTGCTGTCTGTTTCCGGGTTCTTGGACCACCACAGGCCAGCGCAGTTGCTGGCGACGGCCGCGTCATCGTCGCTATCGCCAAACCAGAACTGCACTATGGTGTCCGGAGTCTCCATCTAGCCGCTGCTCCCGGTTTGAGCATGCCGCTCAATATCCTCGAGAAACTCCAGCAGGATGGCGTTGACTTCAGCAGACGCCTCCAGCTGCACCATGTGCCCGGCCCCCGGGATCATGCGTACCTGGCGCAGATCGGGAAATATCCTCCGCATCTGGCCGATCGGGTCCTCGCCGTGAAACCCCTCCAGGTCGACATCGTGCTCACTGCCGAGAAAATAGGCCGGCACCGCACTTTGTACACCTTCGAAAGGCTTGCGCTGGGCCCACTTGAGATCAAAGGACCGGTACCAGTTGAGGCCGCCGGTGAAGCCGCTGCGACTGTACTCGGAGACAAAGAATTCCAGCTCCAGCTCCGACAGCCACGTCCAGGGCAATGGCGGCGGCTCTTCCATGGCGTCGATGTAGGAGGTGCCGGGGGGATGGCGGAACATGTCGAAATAACTGCAGGCGCCGCTCAGTGTGTGGAAAACCTTGTGCAGGAAGCGGCGCGGCGCGGCCGCCAATTCCAGGTCCGCCCGCGGCGGCTCGCGGAAATACTCGATGTGCAGGAAATGCTGCTGCCCCATGCGCTGGTATTCAGCAAGGGGAGGCTCATCGGGATTGTGCGGCGCCGCCGGGTTTTCCAGACCGATGATCGCGACGACCCGCTGCGGATGGCGCAGGGCGAGGTCATAGATGGCAAAGGCGCCGAAATCCAGCCCGGCAAATACCGCGCGCGGCTCGCCAATATGGTCCAGCAAGCCCAGCAGGTCGGCGGTGATGTGGTCGATATCATAGGCTTCCACCGCGGCAGGCGCCTCGGTCTGGCCCATGCCGCGCATGTCCGGTGCAATCACCCGGTACCCGGCCGTGGCCAGCGCGCTGATCTGCCGATGCCAGCTGAACCAGAGGTGGGGGAAGCCATGGCAGAGCACCACCGGCATGCCCTGCCCCTGCTCCACGTAGTGCATGTGGATGCCATTGATGGTGGCGTGGTGGTGGGTCCAGTTCATCATCGTAGCAACCGACATCTCATGGCCGTGCCGACAAGGTCAGCCTGCATTTTTCGTACCCTCCCGGGAATCCCTGAATTGCCCCTGTTCGCTATCCGCAGTATAGGTAAATCGTCGCGCCCATGACACACCCCGCACCCGCCGACCCGGGTTGATCCACATCAGGGACGCCCTGCAGCGTATGTGCGAAAATTTCCACCATGATCTTCCAGTCCCTGGAGCGCAGCCGATGCCTGTCGAACCGTCCTTGACACTCCCGCCCAGAGTACCGTCAACGGCGCTTGTTGCCTTTGTCGGTATTACCTTTCTGATCACCTGGGGACTGATCGGGATCTACATTGTCTTCCCGGGCAGGGCCGCCGCCACCTTCGGCGAGATCAGCGGTTCACACCCGTTCTTTTTCCTCGCGACCTGGGCGCCGGCAATCGCGGCCTTCGTGGTCGTATGGCTCCATTCCGGTACTGCAGGCCTGCGCAGTTTCCTGGATCGACTATTCCTGTGGCGAATCCCCGTGGGCTGGGTTGCCTTCATTCTGGTCGGACTGCCACTTGTCTTCGTCGCTGGCTCCCTCCTCAAGGGCGGCCCGGTCCTGGCGCCGCTGCCGCCCGAGGGCATGGGCCCGGTCGTGGCGCTCCTGTTCATGATGCTGTTGCTGGGCCCGATTGAAGAGTTCGGCTGGCGCGGCGTGGCACAACCTCTGCTGCAGCGGCATATGGCGCCGATCTGGGCAGGGCTGCTGATTGGCGCAACTTGGGGCTTGTGGCACCTGCCGGCATTCTTTCTGTCGAGTACGGTTTACGCGGAGTGGAATTTCCTGCCCTTCTTTCTGGGCAACGTGACCCTGGCGGTGCTGGTCACGCCGATCTTCAACCGGACCCGGGGCAGCCTGCTCTGGCCGATGCTGTTCCACTGGCAATTGATCAACCCGTTCTGGCCCGACGCCCAGCCCTGGGACACGATCATCCTGGTCGTGGTGACAGTCGCGGTCGTGTGGTGGCACCGCAACACGATGTTTACCCGTGGAGGCGCGGTGACCCAGGTTGTACCGACGAAACAGCCTCGCGCACCCGGGGCCGCGGACTAGACGCATGCGCAGATTCCTCATAGCCGCCAGTGTCGTGGCAAGCCTCAGTGCCGGCGAGCCCGCAAGCGCCCGGGACCATGCCGATCTTTCGGTGCGGCTAGATGCAACACTGGAGGACTTCCGCGCACGCTACGGCTTTCCCGGCGCGACGGCCGCACTTGCCCTGGCGGACGGCACTATCGTCACTGCGGCCACCGGCCTCGCCGATATCGAAAACGGCCGTGTGATGACGACCGAGACACCCATGCTGGCCGCGAGCATTGGCAAGACCTTCGTCGCCGCCACGCTGCTGACGCTGGAAAACGAGGGGCGCCTGTCCCGGACCGATCTGCTGGCCGATTATCTGGGCGACCGGCCTTGGTTCAGTGCTCTGCCCAACGCCCGGACCATGACCCTCGGGCAGCTCCTGCAACACAGCTCAGGGTTACCCGACCACGTCTATCTGCCTGCGTTTCGCGCCGCCTGGACAGAGATTACGCAGGCCGAAGGTACGGTGCTCCCCGAAGATCTCCTGGGCTTTGTGGTGGGTAGGACACCGCTGTTCGCTGCGGGCTCCGCCTGGGCCTACAGCGATACCGGGTATATCCTGCTCGGGCTGGTGATTGAGGCAGTGACGGGGCAGACCTACGGAGACATTGTACGCGCACGGTTTATTGGTCCGCTGGCACTCACCGGCACCTTCCCCTCTGACAGCCGTGACCTTCCCGGTATCGCAGTAGGCTACGTCGCGCACGACAATCTTTTCGGCCTGCCGGAACGAACGGCAGATACCGACGGCCGGCTGCTCTGGAATCCGGCCGTGGAATGGACCGGTGGCGGACTGGCCTCGACTTCGCCGGACCTTGCGCGCTGGGGACAGCTATTGTTCGGCGGCGAAGCGATGGCAGAACACTACCTTGACCGCCTGCTCGACGGGGTGCCGGTTGCCCCCGGTGTGCTCTACGGCCTGGGTGTCGCTATCTACAAGGACACACCGCGAGGACCGGTGTACGGACATGGCGGCTGGATTCCGGGCTATGTCTCGAGCCTGCGCCACTACGCCGACCACGGCATAACCGTCGCCTTCCAGATCAACACCGACGTGGGCATCATGGACGACAGCAACGACCTGTTGCCCTCGCTCGAGGCGGCGCTGGTCGATCTGGCACCCGGAGTGGTGGCACCCGTCTCGGCACTCGCCCCGGGACCGGAACGGCAGCTGTGACAGTTGCGCGTTTCCTTGAGATACGGCGCGCCTTTGGTGCCGATATCGCCTCCTGCCGCACCAGCAGCGCCAGTGGCAGCGCGACCTGAACGGCAAGAACCATGGCCATCATGGCGCCGCTTCGGGAAACCGGATGGCCGAAACCTCGGCGCGGAAAAAGGGAAAATAGTCCTCGGTCCCGTACATATTGCCGGCCTCGACCCGGAACGGCAGTCGATAGCCTTCGACCTCGCGGAAATCCGCCAGGGTGGCGCCAAAGGGCTGCAGGCGGTGTACCTTGTCGGGGTTGGCGTTGCTCCAGCGCTGAAACGATGCAACAACGGGCCTGCCATCACTGGCGACAGTCACATCCACTGCCTGGCTCAGATCACCGTGGCGAACAGTCACCCGTGCCGTGTCATCGTCCACCGCCGCCCAGCTAACTCCCGGCCCGGGCAGCAGCGCCGCGGGCGTCCAGACCACGGCCTCGGCAACGTAGCGGCCGAAGGCCGACCGGGTATGATCCGGCGTCCCGCCGAGCCGTGCGACGGGAATCAGCCAGAGAATGCGAAACCGTGTCCAGGATCCGGAGTCCGATCCCGACACCGGCATCCCGCCGCGGGTACGCATGGACCAAAGGAAACCGTCGGGGGCAGCGAGGATCTGGCGCGCTTCCATCGGCTGATAGGCCGGGTTGTCCTTGTTCCCGAGGCTGAACTGCCCGCTCATCTCAATCTCGGCCACGGGCAGCAGCGGCGTTCCCGGTTCGATCATGAAACTGAAGTAGCGTCGTGCGGGCTCGGGCAGGTCTTCGATCATGCTGGCGGAGAATCGTTGCGGAGCGTCCGGCTGGAGCGCCGCGAGACGCTGCCATTCCGCCCTGTCGGCACGCAGGTCCCAGGCGAGCAGAGCACTCAGGGCGAGGACGAAAAAAAGTAGCAGGAGGACCAAGGCGATGATGAACTTCATGATTCCGGTACCCGATCTAAACCAGTGTTTCATGTCAAGCATTCAGGCTGTCGTTACAGATTCACCCAGCTGTTGAGCGCCCGCAGCCGAAACTGCTGGCCATCGTGGCTCAGCACCACCGAGTCGGGCAGGATTTCCTCCACCGTCACCCCGCGGGCAACTGTCTGCCCCGCGCGCGCCTGCTGGCCGTTGATGGTCACGGTCGAGCCGCCTTCGTTGCGGTAGTCGTGCTGCAGGTACATGAGGGTGGGCACCGCGTCCTTGCGCTGTTGGGACAGGTCGCCGAGAAAGAGCGCCGGGTGTTCGGCCAGGCGCACGTCCTCCAGGGCCTGCTCCGCTGCCGTCACCAGGCTGGCGATATCCACGGGCTCCTCGCTGGCGGGTACCGTTGCAGAGGCTTCGGCCACTTCCGGGGCCTCTTCCGGGATCGTGGTCTGCTGGTACAGGGCCGCCACCTCCGCGCTGGTTCCGGTGCCCGCGGTCGCAGGTGCTTCGGGGTGTGGCAGGGATGTGTCCACCGCGGACGCAGAAACCTCCGGAGCTGTCTCCGGGACTGGCTCCGGGACTGCTTCCAGAATCACGGGGACCTCCGATGCCGCTTGTGACGCCGGGGCACTCCCGGTCTCGGGAACCGTTGCTGTGGCCACCGCAGGCGCCGCAGATGGCGCAACCGGAGCTTCCGCCATCACAGCGGGTTGCACCGGTGCCGCGGGGGTGGGTTCCCTCCCGTCGCGGCTGAACTCACGGCCCAGCAATACTCCGATCACCAGCAGGGCCACCGCGAGAGCGCCCAGCAAACCGCGCTGCCGCCAGGGACTCTCTTCAACCGCGGGATAGTAGTGGTCGCTGTCCACACCCGGTACCGGCGCCGCATTGTGCTGCTCCCGCCGGGCGCGATTGAGTGCTTCCAGAATCAGCGACATGCCCGCACCCCGTTGCCCGGCATTTCCAGGCCTGTTGTTGCCATCATGGCGCGGGTTCCCCTGTGGTTGCTGTAGCCGCTCTCAATGACTCCAGTGCGGCCCGGGCGGACAGATCGCGGCCCGCCAGCAAATTCAGGCGCAACAATGTCTGCTCGCCCACCACACCATCCGCCAGCAACTGCTGCTCGCGCTGGAACAGCCGCACCCTGTCCGCCAGGGCCGCAGTATAGCGATTGCCCGCGAGCGGCTGCGGCTGGCCGTCGAGGCGCGCGAACAGTGCCGCCACATCGGCGACCGCGGGGCTGACCTCGGTGCGGCCAATGGGGCCGCTGAATCCTGCCGGCGGCCGCCACAGCAGACGGTAACCACCGCGCCAGAGTGGCGCCACTTCAGTAAAGGGAACCCGCTGCAGCGCATTCCCCGACCACAACAGGGCGCGGCCATCGTCCTCACCCAGGAACAGCGCCGCCGCGGCAAACCGAGCCGGTGTCACCAGGTCCAGCAGCAACGGGCGCTGCAGTGCCAGCAGTTCCTGCCAGGTTTCGGCGCGGCCACGCAGGCAGCTCAGGGGGAAACGGATGACATCGTCGCAAAGCTGTTTCAAGGCAGGTGCCGGACCTTCAGCCTGCAGTCGCCAGAGCTGCTCCAGGGCCGCCTGCGGCGCCAGCTGCCAGGCGTCGGCCGTTGCCGCGGGCGGAGTTGCCGGCGCTGGAGATCCCACCGGAGTCGGTGCCGGTGGGGCTGGCGCCGGGGCGACGGCAGCAGGCGCGGCAACCGGTCCAGCCGCCCTGTCCTCGACCGCTGCCGGCGCGGGCGAGGACTGCAGCGGCTGCGCAGGCACGGTGTCCGGAGGCCAATACCACCACAGCAACAGCAGCGCCAGCGCCAGCAGCAGCACCGCGCCAGCAGCCAGCCACAGGGTGCGGCGCGAGCGATTGCGCCGCAGACCCTCTTCCCCCATTACCTCGGCGGCGGCAATCCCCAGCATGTGTCGGTCGGCGCGGAGGCGGTTGCGGCCGTAGGTGCCCAGCAGGATACGATCACAGAGCACGTTGATCAGGCGTGGAATGCCCCGCGTGGTGCGATGTATGCCACGCACCACTTCCGGCGGAAACAGTTCCCGCCCGGGCGCCAGCCCGGCCACCTGCAGTCGGTGGCGGATATAGGCGCCGGTCTCTTCCGGACTCAATGGCGCCAGGTTGTAGCGGGCGGTAATGCGCTGGTTGAGCTGGCGCAACTCCGGGCGCTGCAGCAGCTGTGCCAGCTCCGGCTGGCCGATGAGGATAATCTGCAGCAACTTTTCGCTGTTGGTCTCCAGGTTGGTGAGCAGACGGATCTGCTCCAGCACATCGAAGTCCAGGTGCTGGGCCTCATCGATCATCAATACCGTCTTGCGACCATCGGCGTGATTCTGCAGCAGGTAGCGGTGCAGGCTGTCGGTCAGGGTTTTCAGCGTCGGCTGCTGGCCGTCGTAGCGTATCCCCAGCTCATCGCAGACAGTCGCCAGCAATTCCAGGGCATTCAGGGCGGGGTTGAGAATGATGGCGACATCCGTCGCCGGCGGCAATTGTTCCAGCAGGCAGCGATTGATGGTGGTCTTGCCGGTGCCAACCTCACCGGTGAGCAGGATAAAGCCGCCGCCGGCGCCGACTCCATACAGCAAGTGGGCCAGCGCATCCCGGTGTCGGGGACTCATGAACAGATAGCGCGGATTTACCGCGATGGAGAAAGGTGCTTCGTTGAGGCCAAAATACTGGTGGTACATCTGCTGACGCGCTGCCCGTGCCCCGAAATCAGGCTGCCATTATGCCCAAGGGAGCCCCGGGGCGCCATGGCAGCGGAAACAGCCAAAGTCCGTCGTTGACCACAGCCTGTCCGCAGCGTTCAATACCCAATCAGACCACTACATTCCCCGGGGAGAACTGCCATTCACTGCCTGCACTCAGTCAAACCAGCCCTCCGCCGCCATCTGGCCGCCCTCTGCAGCAGCCTGCTGCTGCTCGGTGCCTGCCAGGCCTGGGCCGCTTCCGGCGGCGCCATCGCCATGCCCGACCGCTACTCGGCGGCAGCCGCCGCGCAGGTACTGGAGGAAGGCGGCAACGCCATTGATGCCGCGGTCGCCGCGGCCTTCGTGCTCGCGGTGACCTACCCGGAGGCCGGCAATATCGGCGGCGGCGGCTTCATGCTCAGCGTTGTCGACGGCGAGGCGCAATTCCTCGACTTTCGCGAACAGGCACCGCAGGCTGCCAGCCGCGACATGTACCTGGACGACGACGGCGAATTCGTGCAACGGGCATCGCTTGTCGGCGGCCTCGCTTCCGGCGTGCCCGGCACCGTGCGTGGCCTGCAGCGGGCCCATGCGCGCCATGGCAGCCTGCCCTGGAGCCGCCTGCTGCAGCCGGCAATCAGTTTGGCGCGCGAGGGCTTCGAGGTTCCGGCGGATCTCGCTGCAATGGCGCAGGGCAAGATTGCAGACATCGCGGGAGAGACCAATTTCGGCGACCACTTTGGCGCCATGAGCGCTGGAGAAATGTTCCAGCAAGCTGCGCTGGCGGCCACCCTGGAGCGAATCGCTGCCGACCCCGAGGACTTCTACCGGGGCGCAACCGCCCGCCTGCTGGTAGCGCAGATGCAGCGCAGCGGCGGCCTGATCACGCTGCAGGACCTCGCGGACTACGAGGCGCAGTGGCGCGAACCCCTGCAGTTGCAGTGGCGGCACTTCACCGTGCTGTCGGCTCCGCCCCCCAGTTCCGGCGGGATCGCCCTGCTGCAGTTGCTGGCCCTGCGCGACGCCACCGCTCCTCTCTTTGCCGGCCTGGCGCACAATTCGGCACCCTACCTGCATCTGCTGGCGGAACTGAAGAAACGCGCATTCGCGGACCGCGCCGAGTACCTCGGGGACCCTGATCATGTGGATGTGCCCGTCGCCGCCCTGCTGGACCCGGACTACCTGAATGCACGAGCCAGTGGCATCGACCCCACCCGCATCTCGAGTCCCGCAACGGTGCCGCCGGGCCTGGAGTCACCGGACACTACCCACTTCTCAATTCTCGATGGCGACGGCAACGCCGTCGCCCTGACCTACACCCTGAACTGGGAATTCGGTTCCGGCGTGGTGGTGGAAGGTGCCGGCTTCCTGCTCAACAATGAAATGGACGACTTTTCGGCCAAACCCGGCGTGCCCAATGCCTTTGGTGTGATCGGCAACGAGCGCAACGCCATCGCGCCCGGCAGGCGGATGCTGTCTTCCATGACCCCGACCATCCTGCTGGCGGATGGCAAACCCGCGCTGGTGATCGGTACGCCCGGCGGCAGCACCATCTTCACCTCGGTTTTCCAGGTTATCCTGAACCTCTACGACTTCAACATGCCGTTACAGATGGCCGTTGACGCCACTCGCTTTCATCACCAGTTGCCGCAGGCGTACTTGCTCCGCCACGACCAGCGCCAGATCAGCGCCAGCACCCGGCTGGCCCTGGAGAAAATGGGTTATGAGGTGACGCCCAACGACTGGGGCGACCTCGGCGATATCCAGGCTGTTCAGGTAACGGCTGCAGGCGTCGATGCGGCCGCCGACAGCCGCGGCAGAGGGGTGGCGCAGCGGGTAAGGGTAACCGGCGGTCCCTGACCTGACCGTGGGCTCAGGGACACTTGTAGGCGATGTACTCGCCGGTACCCTCGCTGATGGACTCCCGCACCATGGTGTTGCCGCCCATGCCGAAGGTGCGCTCGCGGGCGAGATTGTCCAGCTCTACCCGGACCTTGTTTTCCCCGCGCTTGATGCCCGCCACTTTCCAGGCGACATTGGTCGACACATTGCCCAGGCGCTGGCAATTGCCGACCGCACTGGCTTCGACAATCGCAACCGCGCGCGCGTCGTCGGGGATTTTTACCCAGGTACAGGCGGGCAATGCCAGTGAAAATGCGGCCACAGTGGCCGCCTTGAGGACAGTCGTGCGAATCATGATTTCCCCCTGAAGTTGCTGGCGGGAGCTTACCACAGGGGAGAAGCTCGCGGGTACCGTGCCCGGCTTGCCGGGCGTTACCGCGCCGCTCTCCCATCTGCACCCTGGTACCCCGGGCCACGGACAACACGGCCTGGCAGGGCGCCGGTATGTACACCGTCGGCCAGCACCTGTTCACCGTTGACGAACACATGGCGCACGCCGCTGGCCAACTGGTGGGGCTCCAGATAGGTGGCATGGTCCTGGATGGTCGCGGGATCAAAAATCACGAGATCGGCGTAATGGCCCACTGCCAGCAGGCCCCGATCAGCGAGACCGAGATTGCCTGCGGGCAGGGACGTCAACCGGCGTACCGCCTCCTGCAATGGAATCACGCCGTTCTCGCGAACATACTTGCCCAGCAAGCGGGCGAAGTTGCCGTAGGCGCGCGGATGGGTGCTGCTCTGCAGAAACGTGCCCTCGGGCGCGAGTGCCGGCGCGTCGGACTGGAAACTCATCCAGGGCTGGGCAATCTGCTTGGCCAGGTTCTCTTCCGACATCATGAAATAGACCGCATCGACCCGGCTGTTATCCTCGATCACCAGGTCGATCATGGTTTCGGCCGGGCTGCTGTCACGCATGGCAGCGACTTCCGCCAGGGTCTTGCCGGCAAGCGGCTTCAGTGCTTCGCTGCGGAAGCCCACCAGCAGGACGTTGTCGGCGCCACCGGAGGCGAGATAGATGTTCTCCCAGGTGTCCGTCGGGGTCTCGATTTCTTCCAGCACGCGGGCGCGGATGTCCGGATCACGCAGTCGCGCGACCCAGGCATCAAACCCGCCCTCCTGCACCCAGGGGGGCATGGCGGCGTTGAGGCCCGTGGAACCCGCCGTGTAGGTATACATGTTGGCACGGATGGCGACGCCTTCGGCGCGGGCTGCATTGATCCGATTGATGACCTGGTCCATTTTCCCCCAGTTGTCCCTGCCCGCCGCCTTCAGGTGATAAATTTCCGCCGGGGCGCCAGTGGCATCGGCAATGGCCAGCACTTCATCCACCGCTTCCAGCAGCCTGTTCCCTTCCGAGCGCATGTGCGTGATGTAGGAACCGCCGTACTCGGCGGCCACATCCACCAGCGCAATCAATTCGTCGGTATCCGCGTAGAAGGCCGGCATGTAGATCAGCGAGGAGCCTACGCCCATGGCGCCCTCCTCCATGGCCAGCGCCACATCCTCGCGCATGCCCTGCAACTCGGCGGCGGTCGGGGGCCGGTCCGCGTAGCCGACATGCTTGATGCGCAGGGTGGTGGCACCGACGAAAGACGCGACATTGGGGGACACGCCGCGGCGCTCGAGGAACTCCAGATATTCGCCGAGCGTGGTCCACTCAATGTCATAACGGATGTCGGTCTGGCGCTCGCGGTCCTCTTCTTTCATCGCCTCGGTGAGCGGGCCCATGGACCAGCCCTCGCCAAACACTTCCAGGGTCACGCCCTGGGCGATGTCCGAGAGGCCGCGCCCGTCCTCGATCAGGGTCTCGGTGGCCCAGCTCAGCATGTTGATGAACCCGGGAGCAACCGCCAGCCCCCCAGCGTCCAGCCTGCGCCCGGCAACGGCGCCGTCAAGATCGCCCACTGCGGCAATACGGTCCCCGTTGATGGCGATGCGGGCGCGCACGGGCGCCGCGCCCGAGCCGTCGTAGACCACACCATTGTCGATAATGAGATCGTAGCGGGCAGCGGGGACATCCGGTGTCTGCGCCGGCTGGCGCTCGCTGCAGCCTGTGACGAGCAGCAGTGCCAGCAGCGTTGTGAGCAATCGAATGGCAAGCGGCATGGGTTAACTCCTCCTGGCCGTCGTGGAACTGCATGACCCCGCGACGGGACAGTTCACGCGGAAGATCCGCGCAAATAACCCGCAAATATCGGGTTCGACGGGAAATTGCTTAATCAGTAGCGCCCGGTGCAAATGGTACAAACCGCCCAAACCGTTGTTCGCTCACCTGCCCGTGCAGCAATGCCGCATCGCCGCCGATAAACACGTGCTCCACACCCTCGGCATACAACGCCGGCTCGGACCAGGTTGCACGGTCAATAACTGTCTCCGGATCAAATACCACGATGTCGGCCACCGCACCCTCGCGCAGAATACCCCGATCGGTAAGCTTGAGATATCGTGCGGGCAGTCCTGACATCTTGTGCACGGCCTCTTCGAGGCTCAACACACCCCACTCCCTCACATACCGGCCCAGTACTCTCGGAAACGTTCCCCTGCCGCGCGGATGTTCCGGATCGACTTCGGCACCGTCGGAGGAAATCATCGCCCAGGGCTGGCGCATGACCACACGGATATCGTCCTCCTGAATTGCGCCCAGTGTAACCATGGCGTTGTCACCCTCCGCAACGATCAGTTGCCGATACAGTTCGAACGGGGTGATGTCCAGATCCTCCGCCAGATCCACGACCATCCGTCCTTCATACTCCTTGTTTTCGCTGACGACGATCCGCATCGACTGGTAGCCCACTACTTCGATCCAGCTGTACAGGTCCTCCGGGGGCTGCTCGGTGACTGCCCTGGCCTGCTCCAGAATTTCCGGTTGCGCGGCTGCATCCCGCCAGTATTGGCGCAGATCCTGTGTCAGTTGTTCCAGGGAATCCCCGGCCTCCAGTGCGCCGGTCATGATGCCCGCGAGACGTTGCCTGAGTGCCTGACCCCGTTCATCTTCACCGGGATACAGCAGGGCAATCACTGGCGCGGTGGCTGCACCATCGTAGGGATACAGATCGACGGTGACATTTTGTCCGCGCGCAATGCCAGCCTCGACCAGGTTGACAATGTCGGGGCCCTTGCCGAAGTTTGCCGCGCCCACTGCCTTGATGTGGCCCGGGTGCGGATCCACACCGGCCGCGAGGCCAATGTCCAGACACTCCTGGTGCGATGCCAGCAGGTTTTTGGCTGGGTCCCGCACATGCGAGTCATAGACGCCGCCATAGGGAGCAGTGACTTTTGCCAGGGCCACTACCTCCTCGGTGCTCGCGTAGCTGCCCGGCAGGTACATCAGGCCCGTGGACAGGCCCGCGGCGCCGAACTCCATGGCATCCCTGACGATGGCCTGCATCTGTTGCAGTTCGGTCGCGTCCGGTTCACGATTGTCCATCCCCATCACTTCCCGGCGCACCGCGTTGTGACCGATGTAGGCCATGAAATTTATCCCCATTCCGCCCTGCTCACCGAACTCGGCATAGCGTTGCATGCGCTTGAGGTCGAGAAAGCCGTCCACACCATAGACAGCGGTCGTCACACCCTGGCGCAGGAAGCCCTCAATTGCTGCGGTGGATGGATCATCCAGGGCACGGTCCGCATGCGAATGCACGTCGATAAAGCCCGGTGCAATGACCTTGCCGCTGACGTCGATGACCTGTCCTGCAGCGGCGGTATCCAGCCTGCCAATGGCGACGATGCGACCACCGACGATCGCGAGGTCCGCCGCGTAAGCATCCTTGCCCGTACCATCAACTACCGTGCCATTGCGGAGAACCAGGTCATACTGTGTCGCCCCGGCAGGTGTTGATGCCACTGCCTGGGCCTGTCCCGACTGCTCCGAGCAGGCGGCGGCAAGCATCAGCATTGGGGCCATGACCAGCCCCCGGAAAATGTGTCTTGGATTCATGTTGAAGACTCCCTGTAATTAGTGGTGCGGCAGCGCGGTGCTAGAAAGTGAGTCTCACTCCAGCAAAGAAATAGCGGCCGACGACATCGTACAATTGACTGTTGGTCCCCAGATTATTGATGAAATCGACCGGCGCAACGGGCGGATCCTGGTCGAAGGCGTTGTTGACCCCACCATAGAGCTGCAGATTGCTGCTGTCGCCCCAGGGAATATCGTAGCGAGCGCCCAGATTGACGTAGTAGACATCGTCCACATCATTGTCATTGATATCTTCGATCGTCTGGTCCGCCAGATAATCGCCACCGCCGACGTAGCGCAATTGTGCGGTCACGCCAAGCTGCCCGATCCGGTAGTCACCGGAAAGGTTCCAGCGCCATTCAGGTGTCGGATTATCGCCCGCGGCGTCCGGACCCACCACACCGGCATCATCCAATACAGTGATGCCATCAGGAGAGAACGATTGCTCTTCAACATAGCTCGCCAGCCAGCGCAGGGTCAGGGTACCGCCCATCAGTTCCGGTACTTCGTAGACCGCCTCCAGATCTACTCCCTCGACGTTCCGCTGTGCCACGTTGACCAGATTCTCCTGCACCCGGAACAATTCGCCGTTCTGCAGAGTCACCAACTCACAGAGAGCGCCAGTTGCAAAGCAGGTGTCGACAACGGTTTGTGCCGGCAGGCTGCTGATGGCGTCATCGATCTCGATCTGGTACCAATCCGCCGACAGACTCAACCCGTCCAGCCACCCGGGCTGGTACACGGCACCAAAGGTCACGGTATCCGATTCCTCGGGCGCCAGCTCGGTGTTGCCACCCACCGGCACCTGGATCAGGCGGGACACTCCCCCACTGAAGGGGTCGACCAGGTTCTGGAAGAACAGGCGCGAGGTCTGGAACAGCTCGCCGATATTCGGCGCGCGAATGTCGCGCGAGACCGTGCCGCGGAAAGTGAGATCCTGATAGGGGCTGAAGGTTGCGCCCAGTTGCCAGGTATTCTCGCCACCGCTGGTGCTGTAGTCGGTGTAACGAATCGCGGCATTGACATCCAGGTTCATGCCGTTGACGCCCGCCAGCACCGGAAGCCCCGCCTCCATGAACACCTCGGACACGTCGTACTCGCCTTCCAGCGGCACCACGTTGGTAATGAAATATCCGCCTTCCACCGCGGTCTTGTCGGGAGTGGTGGATGAGCTCTCCTCGCGGTACTCTGCCCCAAACGCCAGCGCAACCGGCCCCGCGGGCAATTCCAGCAGTTCACCGCTCATGGATGCCGCAAACACTTTCTGCCGGACTTCCCACTGCAGGCTGGCGGTGCCGTGAATATAGTCAAGAGCGGCCTGACTGGGAGCACCATTGCCAAACAGGTTCAGCGGTACGCACCCTGGGGCGCCATTGGCACCACCAAGGTTTGCCCGACACACGATATCTCCGCTGGCGGGATCGCGTACTGCGTCAATGGCAAAGTTGCGGTTGGCCTTGATGACATTGTCGAACTGCAGAGCCTGGGAGTCGGTGGTGCCGGTCGCCGCCGACAGTTCCCAGCGCCAGGTGTCCGCAAAGTCACCTTTCAGCCCAGCCAGAAAGCGCGTGGTCTCGTTGGTGGTATCCGAGGTAATCGCCCCGTGATCAAGATTGGTGCGAGCCATTACCAGCACAGGGATGGCGTTCTCCGCCATGACCTGCTGCAGTGGGTCCGGTATGAACGGGTTATCCGCAGCAATGATATCCGGACCGCCGCCGATGAAGCTCCATGGGTGCACGGTCTCGTTTCTGGAACTGGTCTTGCCCCAGGATGCTTCCGCAAACAGGGTGACACTGGCCGTGAGATCGTGGCTGGCAATGGCCATGAAAGACTTGCGGTCATAGGGCGCCGAGAGACTGGCAGGATCGCCGAACGGGGTGCCGTCACCACCTACCTGGAAGGGCAGCGCGGCAAATGCACTGGGAATCGGAAATGCACCGATGTCATAGGGCAGCCACTCGCCAGCGGGACCAAAGCGGGTCTGGGCCACAGCGGGATGATTGCCGAGTGCCAGCGGCAGGTAACCACCGGGGGTACCCAGGCCCAGCACCACATCGCGAGTGATGAGGCGTGCCGGAATGCCATCATCGGGACCGGTATCCAGCGGATTGCCGACAATCCCCCAACGCTCCCGACCCCAATCGCGATCACTCTGGTTGACGACGCCATCATGATTTTCCATGTCGCCACCGATGACCAGGTGGCTGCGGCCATCATCGCTGGCAACCCCGAAGGCAAAGGAGACAAACTCTGTCTCCGCATCACCCTCACCGGCCTCGCCATAGCGGGCATCGACCCGGGCACCCTCGAATTCGCGATCGAGCTGGAGGTTTACGACTCCGGCCACCGCGTCGGAACCCCACTGTGCGGAGGCCCCCCCGGTAACCACCTCCACATTCCGGATCAGGGACTGCGGAATCACGTTGATGTTCACCACCCCGGTATCATTGGTCGGGGTGAAGCGGCGCCGGTCCACGAGCACCAGGGTCCGGTTCGGGCCCAGGCCGCGCAGATCGAGCAGGTTGGCACCATTGAGGCTGGAGGAGAGCGTGGTGGTTGCCGGCGTGGTGGTGCCGATGAAGGAGGGAATCTCGTTGAGGAAGTCGGCCACGTTCACCAGGCCGCGCGCGTCAAGCTGTTCCCGGCTGACCGTGGTCACCGGCTTCGGCGACTCGAACCCGGACTGCAGTCGGGTCGCCGCGGAGGTGACAATTACCTCTTCCAGAACACCTTCGCCAGCACCCTGGGCCAGGACGGCGCCAGCTGGCAGCATTGACACGGCAACGGCCAGCGAAACCCCTGCCAGGCGCGAGGCGTGCTCGCGCACAGCGTGCGCGAGGCGTGTTTTCCCCAAATTTTTCCCGGTCATATCTGCTCTCCATTGTGATTATGGTGTGTTCCCGGGGCCACCGGATACTCCGAGCCGACCGCCGGGATGGATGCGAATGGGAAAAAGGTAGCACATGAATGTTGTTATAACAACATACTGGATTGGGCTATTTGCAGGGACCACAGACGGGCCCGACGGCGTTCCGGGCTAGATGCCCTGTTCGATCCGCACCCGCTCGACGTGATCCTTCAGCTTGTCCAGCAGGCGGCACAACTCCCGTTGCTCGCTGTCACTGAGGACATCGGTGAACAGTTCGGCCTGCTGGATAAATACCGGATAAATACGATCCACCAGTTTCCGGCCCTTTTCCGTCAACCAGATATAGGGGCTGTTCTTGTGGGCATGATTGGGTATCTTCCCGACCAGCCCCTCGCGCTCCAGGCCCGTGATAGCCCTGCTGATACTGCCCTTGTCCTGGTGCACCAGGCGCACGATGTCGCTGGCAGTGGCCGGACCCACCTGCGTGATGCAGCCGAGCACCCGCCACTCCCGGGTCTTGATGCCAAACCGCTTTACGTTACTGGCACTGCTGCCGAAGGCCATCAGGTTGGCGGCAATGGTGATCTGGTAGCTGATATGGGAGGGCGGTTCCATACCCTCCGTCAGCTGTTCCTTCTTCAACCTGGGCAGGGGCGCTAGAGGCATTGTCTCTCCTTGGTGCGGATCGGGCCGCGACAGTATCGCGCATTCTTCAGGCAGGCGTCAGCCATTTCGTTGTTATGACAACATAGTTGTGCTAAGGTCTCTCCCGCTTGGCGGCGCGAACCACATGCGGCCATCAGATTAGCATTTAATCAAGGCACGGGCATGTGCGCAGGGCGTACCCCGAACTTCGCGCACTGCCCCGACCTCACTGGCAGGAGGACAAGGTGATTCTCAACACAACAATAACAACGGGCATCCGGCGCTGTTGCCTTGCGGCCCTGGCAGCTTGTGCCAGCCTGGCCTGGTCGGGTGAGGCGTGGGAACCTGCCGCGGAGGAGATCGGCAATGTCGATGCCCTGCTGTCCACGGAGATACCCTGGCAGGGGCTCACCCCCGCCTACACCGTCCTGGTGGATGTCGGGGGGAAAACGGTTTACGCCAAGAGCATGGGCTTCGCTGATCTCGAGCACCAGGTGGCCGCCGGTCCCGATACGGTGTACCAGCTCGGCTCCATCACCAAGTCCTATACTGCACACCTGATCCTGCAACTCGTTGCAGAGGGCACGTTGCAATTGCAGGGAATGGTTGTCGATTACCTTCCCGGCTACACAGGCCCCGGCCGCCACGCCAGCCTGCAGCAACTGCTGACGCACACCTCGGGCATCGCCAACTACACGGCTCTCCCGGCAGGGCAGGCGATCCTCAGTTGGGTACCGAACCAGCGGGAGGATATCCTGCAATTGTTCGCCGATACGCCGCTCGACTTCGAGCCCGGCAGTCATTTTCTGTACTCGAACTCGGGCTACTATCTGCTGGGGCTGGTCCTCGAAGCGGTCACCGGGGAAGACTACTACGCTCTGTTGCAGAACCGGATCCTGGATCCGCTGGGACTGGCGCGTACCTACAGCGGGCGCTACGAGGATATTGTCGACAAACGGGCCCGCGGTTACCTGGCCACCGCCGACGGCTTCCACAATGCCGCGCCCACGCCCTATCTCACCCCGTTCGCGGCGGGTTCCATCCAGGCTACGGCAGCAGACCTGGCCCGCTACCGGCGCCAGTTCTTCACCTCCCCCGGAATAGCGGACAGCGTACGCGAACTGGCCACCAGCACACTCGTGTTTGCCGATGGTACGCCGCAAAGTTATGCGCTCGGCGCCCTGACCCGCAACGAACACCACGGGCACACCGTTTGGTCCCACGGTGGCGGTATTTCCGGCTTCAGGTCCCATCACGCCTACTACCCGGAGCTGGACATGACCATTGTCGTCCTCACCAACGCCGAAAATCCGCCCGTGGCTCCGGCAGTGCTTTCCCGCAAGATCAGCAGCATGCTGCTGGGCGAAGAGACGGTCATGCAGGAGGCACTGGTCACCCAACCCGCCCCGGAGCGTCTGCGCCAATTTGCCGGCAACTACCTGATGACACCTTTCCGGATCACGGCTGATGGGCTCTTTTCACTGGTGTACCACGATGGCGCCCTGCTGGCCCGGCTCGGCGCCGCGAATGATGAACAGGCTCCCACACTGCCTCTCACCGCTGTGGGACCCCGGGAGTTCGTGGCGGAGGGGGGCATGGGGCTGCAGGTGCACCTGCGGGAAACGGACGGTGTAGTGGCCGGGTTGGAGATCACCATCCCGGCCATGGACCGGCCGCCCTTCCCCGCCATCCCAAGCGGCGGCCGCTGACATGGCCGCGTGGCGCGCCTACCTGCTCCCGGGCCTGATTTTCCAGTCGGTGATCATCGGCGGGGGCTATGCCACCGGTCGTGAGCTGGTGGAGTTCTTTATTCCCTCGGGACCCGTGGGGGGGCTACTCGGTATCGTGGTCGCCGGCCTGGTCTTCAGTGTCGTCATGGCCGCGGCCTACGAGTTCGCCAGGGTGACACGCTCCTTCGACTACCGGACCTTCTGCCGACATTTGCTGGGTCCGGCCTGGATCCTTTACGAAGTCGCCTACATTGCCCTGGTCATCCTGATTCTCGCGGTGGTGGGCTCGGCGGCGGGGGAACTGGTTCTCACCTTGCTGGGTATACCGGCGACAGCCGGCACAATTGCCATGATGGTGCTGGTGGGTCTGCTGACTTTTCTCGGCTCGGCGGTAATCCAGAAAGCGCTGGCGTTCTGGTCGGTACTGCTCTACCTGGTCTACATCGCCCTGTTCATCATCACCTTCATCAGCTTCGGCGATGCCATCCAGCACACGCTGGATGCAGACCAGGGCGGGGAGAACTGGCTGGTCAACGGCGTCCGCTATGCGGGCTACAACATCAATCTGCCCGCGGTACTGTTTTGCATGGTGCTGCTCACCAGCCGGCGCCAGGCCATCGGTGCCGGCCTGATAACCGGCGCCATCGCCGTGGTGCCGGCGTTCATGTTCTACCTCGCAATGATGTCCCAGTACCCGCAGATTGCAGAGCAGCCGGTCCCCGCCCTGTACCTCATGGCCCAGCTGCAGACACCGTGGCTGCAACTGCTGTTCCAGCTGGTGGTGTTCGGTACCTTCGTCGAGACCGGCACCGGGCTGCTGCATTCGATCAATGAGCGCATCGATGTGCACGCTCACGAAACCGGCCACCAGCTACCGCGCTTTGCACGACCGCTGATCGCGGGAGGACTCTTGCTGGTTTCGGTATACGGCGCCACGGCAATCGGGATTGTGGACCTCATCGCCAAGGGCTACGGCTTTCTGACCTGGGTATTCATTGCCATCCTCATTCTGCCCTTACTGACTCTCGGTATCTGGAAAATCCATCGGCTATCCCTGCAAGGAAACTGACATGCACGCTATTTCACTCAAGGCACCCTATCTGATTTTCGTGGGCGATGAAGCACGCAGGGCCTACGTCAAGACCGGTGCTGGCCTCGTTCAGTGGCGGCGCGAACTTTGCGCCGGGCAGCTCAGGCTCACCGCGGATACCGCGGACCTGGGACTGCCGGACATGACAATCGAGGCAGCCGTCGCCGCGGGAGTAAAATCCGTCATCATCGGCACTGCCACGATCGGTGGCGCGCTGCCGGCAAGTTGGCAGGCACCACTCGCGGCAGCCGCCGCAGCAGGCCTGGACATCGTCGCCGGTCTGCATACCCGCCTCGCCGACAATCCCGTCCTGTCCGCTGCCGCCACCGGCAGCGGTGCACGCCTGCTCGACATCCGGGTACCGCCGGCGGAACTGCCGGTAGCCACCGGCAAGAACCGCAGCGGCATGCGGTTGCTGACGGTCGGAACCGACTGTGCACTGGGCAAGAAGTACACGGCCCTGCAGCTGGAAAAGGATATGCGCAGCGCCGGTGTCGACGTTGATTTCCGGGCCTCGGGGCAGACCGGCATCATGATCGCCGGACGCGGCATTCCGCTGGATGCGGTCGTATCCGACTTCCTCAGCGGAGCCGCGGAGCTGCTGTCGCCGGACAACAGCCCCGGGCACTGGGATGTGATTGAAGGCCAGGGGGGAATCTTCCATCCGGCCTATGCCCCGGTCAGCCATGGTCTGTTGCTTGGCTCTCAGCCGGACGCGTTCGTGGTCTGTCACGAAGCGAGACGGGAACAGGTATCGGGCTGGGAGCACTACCCGGTGCCCGCTATCGAGGACGTCATCGCGCGCACGGTGGCCATCGGTTCACTCACCAACCCGAACATCCGCTGTGTCGGCATCAGCATCAACACCTCGACAATACCTGCCAGTGAGCGCGGTGACTATCTCGCCGGACTCGCAGGACGCTACGGCCTGCCCTGCGTCGACCCCCTGGTCGAGGGAACCGCCGCCATTGTCGACCATCTTTTATCGCAATTCCGAGCCTGAGGAGCACACAAGCCCATGCAGATAACCATTGAGAAAGTCGCCTTCCCCATGGTGGCCCCGTTCGCTATCACCGGCCACGTCTTCGAATCCAGCGAGACACTGCGCGTCACGGTGAGCAAGGATGGCATCAGCGGCAGGGGCGAAGCACTGGGGGCCTATTACCTGGGTGAAAGCGCCGACTCCATGGCGGCACAACTCGAGGCCGTGACCGGCGGTCTCACCGGGGATCTCTCCACCGAGAGCATCCAGCACCTGCTGCCCGCCGGCGGCGCGCGCAATGCCCTCGACTGTGCATTCTGGGACTATCGGGCGAAGGCAGCGGGCAAGCGTATCTGGGAACTGTTGTCGATCACGCCGCGCCAGCTGACCACCGTCTATACCCTGGGAGTCGCGTCCGCGGAGGTCATGGGTGAACGGGCCCGGGAAGCCCGCCAGTTTGCCAATCTCAAGATCAAGCTGGATGCGAGCGACCCCATCGGGCGACTCGAGGCAATCCGTGCCGCCCGACCGGACGCGAGACTGATCGTCGACGTCAACCAGGGCTGGGATTTCGCCGCACTGGGGGAATACCTGCCCCACGTAGCACGACTTGGCATCGCCATGATCGAACAGCCTCTCCCCCGCGGGGAAGACGAGGCGCTGGAGGGGTTCAAGTCCCCGGTTCCCCTGGGCGCCGACGAGTCCTGCCTGCACCTCGGAGAGTTTGCTACCGCCGCCCGCCGCTATGACGTGCTCAATATCAAGCTGGACAAATGCGGCGGTCTCACCGAGGGACTGGCACTGGTGGATGCTGCCCGCAAGGCCGGGATGGACCTGATGGTGGGAAACATGTGTGGCAGTTCGCTGTCGATGGCGCCGAGTTATGTGATCGGTCAGTTCTGCCAATACGTGGATATCGATGGCCCGCTGTTGCTCAAGTCGGACATCGAACACGGCCTGGAGTATGGCGAAGGCGGCGTTGTGGGACTCCCCGAACCGGCACTCTGGGGTTGATGCAAGCGCTGGCCTTGCCTTCCACAGTGCTCGCCAGTGCCGTCAATCCTGGTCGATGCAAACGTGGTTGCGTCCCGCGGATTTGGCCGCGTACAACGCGCGGTCGGCGCGTGGCAACCATTGGCCAGGGTCGTGGTCGACGTTGAGTCCAGCCGCACCGATGGATACCGTCACCGGCCCGTCGGGCCCGCGCAGCCGTGCGCCAATGACATGCTGCAATTTCTCGAGGGCGGGAGCGATTCCTTCTGGTGGAGTGCATGGCATCACCAGGACGAATTCCTCGCCGCCATAGCGGTAGAAGCTGTCGCAGGCACGCATCGTATCCACTACGATTCCCGCGAAATCGACCAGCACCTTGTCGCCCGCATCATGGCCGTGGCGGTCGTTGACCTCCTTGAAGTAATCCAGGTCGATGAGCGCCAGGGCAGCACTCTCGCCGCCAACCCTGGCGGCTTCGACCCGTGCGGCAATTTCGCGGCGCAGGGAACGGCGGTTGCCGACTCCGGTCAGCGGATCACGATTGGCCATGATATCGAGCTGGTGATGCTGGCGCGAGGTTCGCCAGGCGAACACAAACGAGAACACCGCGACCTGTACCGCGACCGCCAGGAACGTGACCCACTCTATGCGGTCGGCGAAAATCTCCGGCACACTGCCCACCACAACAATCAGCAGCAACGAGAGCGCGATGCTGATCCTGCTGCTGGCCATCAGGAAGATGGCGATCATCAGCGAGAACAGCCACAACCAGGATGTTCCCATGCCCAGGACCAGGAACAGACCGCCGCCGGCAAGCAGCGTGGCAACCAGGTTGCCCGCCAGCGCGCTGCGCCCGGTTTTCCAGGCGTAGGCAAGGCCGCCCAGCATCACCGCAACAAGCAGAACCTCAACCAATGCCACCAACAGCTCGCCCTGAATCAGGCGATAGACGGCGAATGACCCGATTGCCAGGGAGCCGACCGCGCCAAACACGGTCAGAATGGCCAATTGGGTATCGGACTTCAGGCGCTCAAGCACACCGACGCCAACAGCAGTGCCGATTCCCAACGCTTGTCCATTGCCTGCAGGCATGGTGTCGTCATCACTCAATTGGTCGCGCACGGGGCTGACGGATGCTTCAATTGGCCCAACGGCGCGCATTATTTTAATTGAGGCCGGTTCTGCGACGGAGTGCCAGAACTCCGTCGCTGTTCTGGCATTCCAGATCATGCGAACCAGCCATAGTCCTGACCTCAGGCGACTTTTTATATTGATCCGCAATAGAAACACGGACGGCGAGTCGACCGCAAGCAGCGGGAGCCGCTGCAACGGTGCTGCTGCCAGGCGTGATCAGCAAACGTGAGGTTTGCTCACTGCTCTCCCCCGAACACCGTCATGCCGCCGCCGACCGTTCGCAGTAGCGTGATCCCGGCGAGGCCGAAGGCTGACAGACGCCCGTGGGCAGGGTTTGGGCATGCGCCTCCGGCGTCGCAATGGCTTCCTGCGGGCCTCGGCCTCAGACATTACTGCCCTGCTGCTCCCGTGCCGCCGCCGGCATGTCGCCCGGTCCCATGATGATGTCGCGGTAGGTGCCCCCCGCCGGGATCATCGGGTACACGTTCTCCTCGGCCGCGACAATCACGTCCAGCAAATAAGGCTCGTCCGGATCCGCCAGCATGCGCTCGAAAGCCGCTGCCAACTCTGTCGGCGCCGACACCCGTTCGGCCCGCACCCGATAGCCCGCGGCAATGGCCGGGAAATCCGGATAGATGTCGGACTCGCCCGGCGCCTTCACCGCCATCGGATCCGACAGGTCCGAGCCCGAGCGATGGCCCTCATAGATCATGTCCTGCCACTGCCGGACCATGCCCAGCCACTGGTTGTTGATCACCACCACCTTGACCCCGATGCCATAGCGATGACAGGTACCCAGCTCGTGGATGGTCATGTTGAGGGAGCCGTCGCCGTCGATGTCGATGACCTGGCGGCCGGGGCAGGCGACCTTGGCGCCGATGGCCGCGGGCAGGCCGTAGCCCATGGTGCCGAAGCCGGAGCTGCTGAGAAACGAGCGCGGCTGCTGCGGCTGGTAGTGCTGCATGGCCCACATCTGGTGCTGGCCGACACCCAGGCTGACGATGGCGTCGCCACAGGTCATCTCGTTCAGCAGGCGGATCGCGAATTGCGGGCTGATCGCCTCTCCCGCCGGCACGTCATAGGGAAACTGGCGCTTGATATTCGCCAGGTAGTCCAGCCAGGCCTCATGCCCATCGGTGTGGAGATCGCAATCGCAGAGTTGCGCGAGCGCGCGTGCGATGTCCGCGCAGATGGGCAGGGTGACGGTCTTGTTCTTGTTCAGCTCGTCGCGATCGATATCGATGTGGATAATCTTGCCCTCGGCGATAAAGGCATCCACCTTGCCGGTGACACGGTCATCAAAGCGCACCCCCGCAGCGATGACCAGGTCGGCCTCGTTCACCGCCACGTTGGCGACCTTCGAGCCGTGCATGCCCAGGGTGTGCAGGGCCAGCGCGTGCCCGGGCGGAAAGGCGCCGTGGCCCATCAGGGTGGTGGTCACCGGGCAACGCAGTTTTTCTGCCAGCTGCAGCAGCAGGTCGGCGCA
Organism: Haliea sp.; assembly: GCF_040221975.1. Classification (GTDB taxonomy): domain Bacteria; phylum Pseudomonadota; class Gammaproteobacteria; order Pseudomonadales; family Halieaceae; genus Haliea. Next base: position 9,767 of record NZ_JAVJWR010000032.1, on the reverse strand, counting down.
GTTGGCAGAGATGATGCCGCCGCCGGCGTAGATCACCGGCCGCTGCGCCTCGCCGATCAGGCGGCAGGCCTCCTCCAGCTGGTTGGCGGTGAGACCGCCGATCTCCGGTTCCGGGTGCTCGACGACTGCCGGAATCCGCGGCGGCACGTGGTTGCCGTCCGCGTCGCGGGGGTACTGCTGCTGGATATCCTTGGGGATGTCGATCAGCACCGGCCCGGGGCGGTTGCCGCCCGCCAGGGCGAAGGCCTCCCGCACCACCTCGGGAATCTCGGTCACCTTCTTTACCAGGGTGCTGCGCTTGGTGACCGGGCGGGTGATGCTGACGATATCCACTTCCTGGAAGGCATTCTTGCCCAGCAGGTGCGAGGGCACATTGCCGGTGATGGCGACGATGGGCGTGGAATCGCTGTTGGCATCGGCGATCCCGGTGACCAGGTTGGTGGCCCCGGGGCCGGAGGTGGCAAGGCACACGCCGACGCGACCGCTGGCGCGGGCATAGCCCTGCGCCGCGTGCACTGCGCCCTGCTCGTGCTCGGTGCGAATGCAGCGGATGCCGTAGTCGCGCAGCACATCGAAGATTTCCAGATTGGCGCCGCCAGGGTAGCCGAACAGTACTTCCACCCCCTCGGCCTGCAGCGCTTTCGCCAGCAGCTGGGCCCCGCGCAGGGCGCCCTGGCGCTGCTCGGGACGAATCTCCGCCAGGCTACCCCCGGTGACGGTGGAAGTGTTGGCATAGGTGACGTTGTCCGCGCTCATGAGAGGTATCCGCCTGGGTGTTCAAAACCACCAATGTACTGCTTCCCACTGCAAATTATTATCCAAATTGTTTCGCGGTGGCAGAAGCTATCGTATGATTTATACGCCAAAAGCCAATTAATGGAGTTATTTCATGCAGGAAAAGCTCGACAAGCTGGATCGCCATATCCTCTACCTGCTGCAGCGGGATGCCGGCCTCAGCGCCGCCGAGATCGCCGACAGGGTGGGCCTGACCCAGCCACCCTGCTGGCGCCGGATCAAGCGGCTGGAGGATCAGGGCATCATCCAGAAGCGCGTCGCACTGCTGGACCAGCGCAAGCTGGGGCTGAACGTCACCGTCTTCGCCCGGGTGAAGCTGTCTGCCCACGGCAAGCGCTCCCTGCCGGAATTCGAGGAGCAGATCCGCGAGTTGCCGGAAGTGCTGGAATGCCACACGGTGATGGGCGACTACGATTTTCTGCTGAAGATCGTCACCCGCGACATCGACACCTACGAGACCCTGTTCCGGCAAAAACTGTCGCAGATGCCGACGGTACTGGAAATTCACTCCAACGCGGCCCTGTCGCGAATCAAGCTGACCACCGAGCTCCCCCTGGACGTCAATCAGATGACGACCTGAGGCCCGCCCTCGCCCGCCCGGCATAAATCATCCAAAATCCCGAGTATTGACCCTCGTGAACGCATAGTTAATTCCCGCCGCCTGAACTATATTTTTACTTTCCGGAGGCGCTCTCGTCTAACCGGGATCGCCCGCAGGTGCGAACCACTGCGCGGGCCCGCTTACCGTCACGCGCCGCAACCCGGCGCGAGCACAGAGGCCGACGACGGCCCGCCACAAGCGCGGAAGTCGGCGGCGGAGGAATACACCATGCCCAGAACTGGCGGCAACCAGCCCGCCGGGGCACACGGCCACCCAGGCGCCAGCGGCGCCCGGGTGAGCAAGCTGCATGTGCCTACCGGCTCTTCACGCCCCGGTGAAGTCCCCGATTTCAGCGCGCTGCACCTGGCGGGCGAGGACGCCCTGTTCCGGCCCGAACCCGATTGCACGGTTACGGACGCTGAACCCCTCGCCCGCGGCCTGGTCCGGGTGCTGGATGACGAGGGCGTGGCCGATGGCCCCTGGCTGCCCGAGCTGACGGATGAGCAGCTGCTGCAGGGCCTGCATCACATGCTGCACGTGCGCGCCTACGATGAGCGCATGTTCCGGATGCAGCGCCAGGGCCAGCTCTCGTTCTACATGAAGTCCACCGGCGAAGAAGCCGTGGCAGTGGCCCAGGGCATGGCACTGGACAGCGGCGACATGCTGTTTCCCGCCTATCGCCAGCAGGGGCTGCTGTTTGTACGCGGGCGCAACGTGGTGGACATGATGTGCCACTGCATCTCCAACGCCCGCGACAACTGCAAGGGCCGCCAGATGCCGGTGTTCTACACCTGGAAGGACGGCAACTTCTTCAGCATATCCGGCAACCTCGCCACCCAGTACAGCCAGGCCGTGGGCTGGGCCATGGCCGCCGCCTACAAGGGCGAGGATCACATCGCCGCGACCTGGGTCGGGGACGGCAGCACCGCGGAAGCCGATGTCCACAACGCCATGCTGTTCGCCGCGACCTATCGGGCCCCGGTGATTCTCAATATTGTCAACAACCAGTGGGCGATCTCCACCCCACAGTCCTTCGCCGCCACTGGCACCACCTTTGCCGCCCGGGGGCTGGGCTACAACATTCCCGGTATCCGCGTGGACGGCAATGATTTCCTGGCGGTTTACGCAGTCACCGACTGGGCGGCCCAGCGTGCGCGCCGCGGACTCGGCCCCACCGTGATCGAACTGGTGACCTACCGGGTCGCCGGTCACTCCACCAGCGACAACCCGGACGCCTATCGGGCCCGCGAGGAAAGCGCCGCCTGGCCCCTGGGCGACCCGGTGACGCGCCTGAAACAGCACCTGATCGGCCGCGGTCTCTGGAGCGAACAACGGCAGCAGGCGCTGGAAACCGAACTGAAGGAAGCGATTACCCGCGACTGGAAGCAGGCCCTGTCCCACGGTTCCCTGGAGGACGGCCCCCACTGGCCGGTGACAACGATGTTCGACGATGTGTTCCAGCACCTGCCCGCCCACCTGCTGCGCCAGCGGCAGCAACTGGAGGACGAGGGATGAGCCCAGCCGCCCGCATCGCCACCGAGCCGCAACAGCCCGCTGCCGAGCGCAAGACCATGAGCATGGTCCAGGCCATCAATTCGGCCCTGGACTGCACCATGGCCGCGGACCCCGCGGTACTGGTGATGGGAGAGGACGTGGGCTTTTTCGGCGGTGTATTCCGCTGCACCGAAGGTCTGTACGACAAGTACGGCGCTCACCGTGCGCTGGATACCCCGATCGCCGAAGGCGGAATCGTCGCCGCCGCCATCGGCATGGGCGTCAATGGCCTGCGCCCCGTGGTGGAAATGCAGTTTGCCGATTATATCTACCCCGCCATCGACCAGATCATCAGCGAACTGGCGCGCCTGCGCCATCGCAGCGGCGGCGAGTTCTTCGCCCCGGTCACCATCCGCGCACCCTGTGGCGGCGGGATCCGTGGCGGCCAGACCCACTCCCAGAGCCCGGAGGGGATTTTCACCCACGTCTGTGGCCTGAAAACTGTTATCCCGTCCAATCCCTACGATGCCAAGGGCCTCTTGATCAGTGCCATCGAGGACGACGATCCGGTCATGTTCTTCGAACCCAAGCGGATCTACAACGGCCCCTTCCACGGGCACGACAGTGGCGCCGGCAGCGGCAGCTGGAGCGACCACCCGCTGGGGCAGGTGCCAACCGGCCACTACCGCATTCCCCTGGGCAAGGCGGCAACCATCCGCAGCGGGCGCCAGGTCACCGTGCTGGCCTACGGCACCATGGTGCACGTGGCCGCGGAGGCGATCCGCGCCAGCGGCATCGATGCGGAACTGCTGGATCTGCGCAGCCTGCTGCCCCTGGACATCGAGGCAGTGGCGGCGTCGGTGCAAAAAACCGGCCGCTGCGTGGTCATCCACGAGGCCACCCGCACCAGCGGCTACGGCGCGGAGCTGGTGGCGGAAGTCCAGGAAACCTGCTTCTGGCACCTGCGAGCCCCCATCGAAAGAGTCACGGGCTGGGATACGCCCTACCCGCACGCTTTTGAGTGGGAGTACTTCCCCAGCCAGCGGCGCATAATCGATGCCCTGCAACGCACCCTGGCGTATCACTGAGACGGCAGGCGACCGACTATGGGTACATTCAGTTTCAAGCTACCGGACCTCGGCGAAGGCATCGTCGAATCCGAGATCAGCAAATGGCATGTGGCGGTCGGCGACACGGTCAGCGAAGACCAGCACATCGCCGATGTGATGACCGACAAGGCCGTGGTGGAGGTTACCGCCCCGGTCGACGGCGTGGTGACGGCGCTGGCCTGTGCTGCCGGTGAGATCCTGGCGGTGGGCCGGGAACTGATCCGCTTCGAGGTCGAGGGCAGCGGCAATACCGCCGCCGGGCAGAGCCCTGCGGAACCGGCACCAGTGCAGCACGCAACGGCACCGGCTGCGCCCGCTGGCAACGACGGGGACAGCGACGCCGCTGTAGATCGTGCACAAGCAGTCGAAGGCGCGGAGGACACGCCGGACACGGATACAACAGACAGGGTTGCAGCAGCGCCTGCCCGCGCTGCACAACGTGAAACAGGCCCACCGCAGACGGCGCCGATCACCCCTGCCCTGCCGCACCGCACTGTGCTGACCTCACCCTCGGTGCGGCAGCGGGCGCGGGAACAGGGCATCGACCTCAGCCTGGTGCCGGGCAGTGGCCGCGACGGCAGGATTGACAACCGCGACCTGGACGCTTTCCTCGAGGCCATGGGAAGGCTGGCCGCCACGGGCCAGCGACACCCGCGCAGCGGCAGCAGGGAGACGCCGATCACCGGCCTGCGCCGAGTCATCGCCCGCAAGATGGCAGCGGCGAAGCGAACGATTCCGCACTACTCCTATATCGAAGAGATAGACCTCACCCAGCTGGAAGAGCTGCGCGCACAGCTCAACGAGACCCGCGGCAGCGAGCAACCGAAACTGACCCTGCTGCCTTTCATCATGCTGGCCCTGGTGCGGGTGCTGCCGCGTTTCCCGCAGTGCAATGCGCAGTTCAATTCCGAGACCGAGGTGCTGACCGAGCACGAGGCCATCCACATCGGCATTGCCACCATGACCAAAAACGGACTGCTGGTACCGGTGGTACGCCACGCCGAGGCACTGGACCTGTGGCAAGCGGCGGGGGAACTGGCCCGCCAGACAGCGGCGGCCCGCGAGCAGCGCAGCGCGGCCGCGGACCTGCAGGGCTCCACCATCACCCTCACCAGCCTGGGGGCGATCGGCGGAATTGCCACCACCCCGGTCATCAACGCCCCCGAAACCACCATCATCGGCATCAACAAATTGCAGCAGCGGCCAATGGTGCGCCAGGGCAATATTGTCGTGCGCAACATGATGAACCTGTCGGCCTCCTTCGATCACCGCGTGGTTGACGGCTACGACGGCGCGCAACTGATACAGGCCCTGAAGCAGCTGCTGGAGCACCCCGGAGCTATTTTTGTCCCGGATCAGCCCTGCAATGAATAACACAGGCTTTCGCTCACTCCGGTGCCAGGACGACGCCCTGAGAGGCGACCTTCGAGACCGTATGCGACATGGATGTCGCATCCGAGCCCCCAGCGATGGGTTTACGGCGTGTCGCGAAGGTCGCTTCCCAGGGTGTCGGCCGAGACTAGAGATAGAGGGAACGGAGAAGAGATGAAATTATCCGCCTTCGGCGACAAGTTCGCCGGCCAGTCAGGCATCGTCGAGTTGATGAGCGACCTGGGCAGCGCGCTGAATGAAAACCCCGACATGATCTTCATGGGCGGCGGCAATCCCGGCCGTCTGGCCGAGGTGGAGGCGGTTTTCCAGCAGCGCCTGGAGGCGCTGATGCGGGACCCCGCCGGGCGCCACAGCCTGTTCGGAATCTACCAGTCGCCCCAGGGCGACCTGGAATTCCGGCAGCAGCTTGCGGCGTTCCTGCGAGCGCAGTTTGGCTGGGAGCTGGGCGCAGCCAACGTCGCGATTGCCAACGGCAGCCAGTCGGCGTTCTTTATCCTGTTCAACATGCTGGCCGGCGCCATGAGCGATGGCAGCCGGCGCGCCATTCACCTGCCGCTCGCGCCCGAATATCTGGGCTATGCCGATGCCGGCCTCAGCGAACCCTTTTTTACCGCGACCCGGCCGGGCATCGAACTGCTGGAGGGGCGGCAGTTCAAGTATCGCGTGGACTTTTCTTCGCTGCACCTGGACCAGCACACCGCGGCGCTGTGTGTATCACGGCCCACCAACCCCACCGGCAACGTGCTCACGGATGACGAGGTCGCCCACCTCGATGCGATAGCCCGCGAACGGGATATCCCGCTGATTATCGACGGCGCCTACGGCCTGCCCTTCCCCAATATCAGTTTCGTTGCCGCCACCCCGCACTGGAACGACAACACCATCCTCGTACTGAGCCTGTCCAAACTGGGCCTGCCCGGCGTGCGCACCGGCATCATCGTGGCCCGCGAGGACATCATCGACGCCTATACCAACGCCAATACCATCGTCAATCTGGCCTGCGGCACTCTGGGACCGGCGATTGCGAAAGCCCTGTTTCGCAGTGGCGAGATCCTGTCCCTGACCCGGGACCATGTCACCCCCTTCTACCGCGACCGCTCACAGCAAACCCTGCAGTGGTTCCGCGAGGCGCTGGGCGACCTGCCCTGGCGCTGCCACAAGCCCGAGGGCGCGATCTTTCTGTGGTTGTGGTTTGAAGGATTGCCGATCACCAGCCAGGAACTCTACCAGCGCCTGAAACGGCGCGGGGTGCTGATTGTGCCGGGCCACAACTTTTTCGTCGGTCTCGCGGATGACTGGCCCCACAAGCAGGAGTGCATCCGGGTCTCCTACGCCCAGGACGCCGCCGTGGTAAAGCAGGGTGTACAGCTGATCGCGGAAGAGGTCAGGCTCGCCTACGAGGGCCGCTGAGCGCCAGGTTGCCGGCGAGGCTGCTGTTTATTGGTGCGCGTCAGCCAGCGCCTGGTATTCGGCCGGCAACGGCACCATCCAGCCAAAGGGGTCTGCCGCCCTGCCCTCCTGAATATCGAGCAGTTCCTCCCGCAGGAGGGCAGTGATTTCGCCCTCCGCCTGAGGCAGTGCATAGCGGGTGCCGTCCGCCTCCCCCAGTTCCCGGATCGGGGCAACAATCGCAGCGGTGCCGCAGGCAAAGCACTCGCTGCAGCGCCCCGCGTCGATCCAGCCCAGCAGCTCGTCAATGGCAATAGACGTTTCCTCCACTTCCAGCCCCGCGCTGCGCGCCAGCCGGATCACCGAATCGCGGGTAATGCCCGCCAGGATCGAGTCGGTCAACACCGGGGTCAGCAGGCGGCCATCGACCACGGCGAAAAAGTTCATGCCACTGAGTTCCTCAATAGTGCGACGCTGCCGAGGATCCAGCCACAGGGTGAGGTCGTAGCCCAGCTCCGCGCAGCGGGCGGCGGATTGCAGCGCACAGGCATAGTTGCCACCGACCTTGGCAGCGCCAATGCCGCCCCCGGCCACCCGGGATTCACCGCGCTCGATCAGCAGGCTCATGCTGCCTGCGTGATAGGCCTGGGAGGGGCTCGCGATCACCATGAAGCTGACCTCACGCGATGCGGCCATGCCCAGGTTGCTCTCGGTACCGAACAGGAAGGGACGCAGGTACAGGGATTGGCCGCTGGAACGGGGGATAAAGGCTTGGTTTAGCGCGGTGACACCGAACACACCGTCCAGGAACAGGGACTCCGGCAGCGGCGGCAGACACAGCCGCGCGGCGGAGGCATTCAACCGCCGCCAGTTCATGCTCGGGCGAAACAGGGCCGTGGGCTGCTCGCCGACCCGGTAGGCCTTCTGGCCCTCGAAAGCTTCCTGGGCGTAGTGCAGCACCTTGGCGCCGGGGTCAATGCTGATCGGGCCGTAGGGCTGGAACTGACCGCACTGCCAACCCCCGTCGCGGTAGTCGGCGCGGAACATGGCGGGCGCGAACACCGAGCCGAAACCCAGGATATCGGGGAGGCTGAAAGCGGCAACGGCTTCCGCCAGGTTCTCGTGCAGGGAAATGCGCTGAAGCGGGCTGTCCCCGAATGCGGATATCTGGTGCATGCTGGCTCCTTGTCTTATGCCGATAACAATAACCGGATGCTGCCGCAAAAGCTTGCCGCAATGAGTCGGAATTGACTCGCGCGACGCATAGTTTATTCGCAGACAGTGGAGCATACGCCAGGAGTATGTGGCGCGAATAAAGACAACGGCCCCCGCGCGGTCGGCCACACTCAACAAAGTCTCAACCGAGGGCAACAACCCGGGGCGGCGTCATTGCCAGCCTGATCGATATCGCCGGTGACTTTGCGCCGAGCAAGCGACTCATACGCAGCTTAGGAAGTTTCAGGACCGGCGTCAGCACTCATACTATCGCTATTGGTTGAGACTGTGAGGGAAATGCCCTAGTTCCGCGTCGGGACACCTGTGCAATCACTATTCTCGCAACGATTCGGACTCTAGGCTAATCTTGCGCCAACGCTCAACGTTCGTGGGTAATTATGCAGCCACACCCCAGCGATACGCCCCTCCCCCTCATCGGCGTGGCCGAACTCCGCGAGGTGCTTGGCCTGGGCGACACTCCGGCCAGCACGCTCAGGGTACTGACGGCCGCCGGACTGCCTCCCAACGCCCTGGCCGACCCGCGGGGCTATCTGGGTGTGGACGCAGTCTGGCGGCTGTTCTCGGCGCAGATAGCAGCTACCGGAGACGAACTGCTGGGTCTCGGCACACATCCCCACCCGGCAGGCGTTACCGAAGTGATAGTCGCCCGCTGCATGCACGCAAGCTCCCTGGAGCAGGCTATCGGCTTGTTCTGCGAGACTGCCAACCTGCTGCTACGGGACCTGCGCCTTTCATTCAAACCACGCCACAATGAATTGCTGCTGAACGCGGTCTTTCCGCACCAGATCGACCGCCGCCACCAGTTGTGGCTGGAGATTGCCTGCATGCCCTGGCACTGCACGTTCTGCTGGTTGAGCGGCAGGCTGCTACCGCTGGCGCGATTCGTCACTCATCCATCCCGGCGCAGCGCGGGCACACAGTTGCTCGCTATGTTCGGCTGCCCGGTAGAGTATCACGGTGACGGTATTACGCTTGTATATCAGCGCGAAACGCTGGCGGGCACATTTTCTCCTCCGCCCCTGGTACATTGGCGTCAGCGCATTTACGATCTGCTGCTGGAGCAGATACGGGGAAGGCAGGCCAGCCTGGCACAGAGGGATATCGTCACCTACGTCGATCGTGCACTTCGGCAGGGCGTGATGGATCAGGCAGCCATTGCCACCTCCGCGGGCATGAGCCTGGCGACCTTGCGCAGGCATCTGGCGCGTCGCGATCAGGACTTTCGCAGTATGCGTGACGCGGTCAGGGATGAACACGCATTGCAACTTCTGCACGCCGGACATACCGATGAAGCGATTGCCGGGCGCCTCGGCTTCTCAGAGGCACGCAGTTTTCGCCGCTCATTCAGACGACTTCATGGAGAATCCCCCGCAACCGCTCGGCGCCGGATCCGCAATGGTGCTGAGCGGTAAAGACCCCTTCATGTTGCGCGGTCTCGTCCTGTCCGCGTAACGCTTCACGTGTGAGAGTGCTTCCATATCAATAAAATCGGGAGCACGCCCATGCAATCGCCTCTTTACTCTCGCAGCCGCCTCAGCCTCGCCTTTGCCGGCGTCCTGCTGGCATCCACGCCAACAGCCTTCGCGCAACTGGAGGAGGTTATCGTCACTGCGCAGAAACGCGCACAGTCCGAGCAGGACATCGGCATGGCGATCAGCTCCGCCAGCGGTCTCGCCCTCAGGGAACGCCGAATCGAGTCTCCTCTGGATCTGCAGGCCATCAGCCCGAATATCAATATCAAGGAGATCTCG
>NZ_JAVJWR010000031.1:0-377077 GCF_040221975.1 Haliea sp. | reverse complement strand
CTCCGCGATGCGCCGCCGGATATCGTGATCAGCGGCAGCAATTTCGGCCAGAACCTGGGCCGCGCCGGCGCCCACCAGTCCGGGACGGTGAATGCGGCCCTGCAGTCGGCCTTCCTGGGCTATCCGGCCATCGCCATCAGCGTCGGCATACGCTTCGATGAGTTCGATGCCAGGCCACACCGCTTTCCCTCCACCATCGCCACCTTCGGGCCGACGGCGAAACTGCTCGTCGCCATGCTGGAGCAGCTGCATCAGGCCAGTCCAGAGCAGCTGCTGCCGGCGGGGCTGGCGCTGAACGTCAACGTGCCGGCGGGCTGGCAACCCGAGCGCGGCCTGCGCCTGGCACCACTGTCCAGCGCCAGCCACGTTGACATGCACTGGCGGGTCGGTGAACGACCCTTCGGCGAGGACGGGGGCGAGCTGCTGATCGATGCGGTGGTCGGTGGTCACGGCCAGGCGGGCGACGATGCGCACCTGTTCGACCTGGGATATGCCACGGTTACGCCCATCGACGGCAGCGCCGACACCTGGGTACCGGTGCCCGGCCTGGCCGGCGCACTGGAGTACCGCCCGGACAACTGATCAGCGCCGTATTGCAAATCCCGCCAGCGGCTGCAACGGTGCCGGTGTGGCCTCCACTGCAGTCACCCTGGCCCGGTCCGGGCCCTGCCAGAGCCAGTCCTCCAGCTGCTGCAGGGCTTCCGCGGTGCCATTGGCGAGCAATTCGACACTGCCGTCCGGGCAGTTGCGCACCCAGCCGTTCAGCCCCAGTGCCTGCGCCCGGGCCTGGGTGCTGGCCCGGAAAAAGACACCCTGCACCTTGCCACTGACCCGAAAATGCCTGGCTGTCGTCCTCATCGCTTATACACCTTCCTGTTCAAGCATACTCTTGCATGCGGGCAAGTCCTGGCGCATGCTCCCGCCTTTGACCAACCCGAGAGACCCGCGTTGTGCCCGCCAACCCGCCGGCAAGCGGCGACCGCGACCCCCGCTGGCGCCCCGAGCAACAGTTTACCGCCCTTGAGCTGCCCGCGGCAGGGCGCCGCTGGCTGCTGGACAATGCTTCGTTGACCGCCCGCCTGATTGCACTGGATGCCGGCGAGTTCAGCGTCCACCGCCTGTATCAGGGCTGGCAGGTGCCGCTGCCCTCGGAGCAAGCGCTGCTGCAGGTTCCGCCGCGGCAGCGCGCCCTGGTGCGGGAAGTATTGCTGCAGCTGGATGAACGCGCGGTGGTGTTCGCCCGCAGCGTGTTTCCGATCAGCAGTCTGAGCGGTGAACTGGCGCACCTGCGGAAACTGCAGAACCGCTCCCTGGGCGCCATCCTGTTCCGCTTTCCGGCCATGCAGCGCAGCCCCTTCGAGCTGGCCTGGATCACGGGCGACAGCGCCTACATGGCGCCCTGGATACAGCAGCAGGAGGATGCCTGGGCGCGCCGCTCCTGTTTTGATATCGGCGGCAAGCGCCTGCTGGTGAGCGAAGTATTCCTGCAGGGCTTTACACCCTGGGAGGCCGCACTGCCGGTACACCGCAGCCAGCGCGGCAAGGTCAGCGCTGCAATTGGAGGCGTAAAGCAGTAAGCTTGCAGCTTGTTCCCGGACCGCTCCCGATCATGCCCCAACGCGTCAACATCGCCGCCCTGCTCCAGCTCATGCGCTTCGACAAGCCGATCGGCACCCTGCTGCTGCTGTGGCCGACCCTGTGGGCCCTGTGGATCGCCGCCGGTGGCGTGCCGGAAGCGAGACTGCTGGTGATCTTTGTGCTCGGGACCTTTCTGATGCGCTCCGCCGGTTGCATCGTCAATGACCTCGCGGACCGACACTGGGACGGCGACGTCGAGCGTACCCGAACCCGTCCGCTGGTGACCGGCGAGGCCACGGTGACCCAGGCCCGCGTGCTGTTCGTGCTGCTCTGCCTGGCGGCCTTCGGCCTGGTCCTGCTGACCAATACCCTCACCATACTCCTGTCCGTGGGCGGCCTGCTGCTCGCGTCCACCTACCCGTTCATGAAGCGGTTCACCTACTGGCCCCAGATAGTCCTGGGGGCGGCGTTCTCCTGGGCCATCCCCATGGCCTTTGCCGCCCAGCTGGGCGAGCTGCCCAGCGCCCTGTGGCTGCTGTACATCGCCAACCTGCTGTGGACCATGGTGTTTGATACCCAGTATGCGATGGTGGACCGGGATGACGATCTCCGGGTCGGTATCAAGTCCACCGCCATACTGTTTGGCGAGGCGGACCGCCCGGTACTGGCGGCAATGCAGCTGCTGTGCCTGCTGGCCCTGGTCCTCGCCGGCCAGCGCTTCGGCCTGGGCGGTATCTATTATCTCAGTCTGGTTGCTGTGGCGCTGCTGTTCGGTTATCACCAGTACCTGGTTCGCAGCCGCGACCGGGATGCCTGCTTCCGGGCGTTCCGCCACAACAACTGGGTGGGACTGGTCATTTTCATGGGAATAGCCCTGCACTACGTCTTTAACGGTTCCTGACGAGCTCATGACCGCACACGATGCCGCGGGTGTGCCCGTCGCCGAATTCATCGATTCCCTCGCCGCAGTCAGCGCCAGCGAGTGGGATGCGGTCGCGGCCACCGACTACCCGTTCCTGCGCCACGCCTTCCTGCTGGGCATGGAGGAAACTGCCTGCACTACCGCCGCGACCGGCTGGCAGCCCTGTCACCTGCTGCTGCGCCGGGAGGGGAAGCTGGTGGCGCTGCTGCCTCTATACCTGAAGTCCCACTCCTACGGCGAATATGTCTTCGACTGGTCCTGGGCGGATGCCTGGCAGCGCAGTGGCCTGAACTACTACCCCAAGTTGGTATCGGCGATTCCCTTCACTCCCGCTACCGGGCCGCGCCTGTGTGTGGCCGCGGGCGAGGACAGCAACGCCCTGTGGGATTGCGCCCTGACCGCCATCCTCAGGTTTGCGGGTACCCGGGGGCTTTCCTCCTGGCACCTGTTGTTTCCCGAGGAGGACACCTCCGCCCGCCTGCTCGCTGCCGGGCTGCCCCAGCGCATGACCACCCAGTTCCACTGGTTCAACGAGGGCTACCACAGCTTTGACGACTTCCTCGGCACCTTCGCCAGCCGCAAGCGCAAGAACCTGCGCCGGGAGCGGGAGCGGGTCGGCCAGCAGGGCCTGCGGCTGCAGCTGCTGCGGGGTGCCGAGATCACCCCGGCACACTGGCAGCAGTTTCACCGCTTCTACCAGCTCACCTACGCCAAACGCAGCGGCCACGGCGGCTACCTGACCCGGGACTTCTTCCTGCAGACCGCTCCATCCTTGGGGGACCAGACGATCATGGTGGTTGCAGAACACGCGGGGCGGGCGGTGGCCGCGGCCCTCTACTTTCGCTCTGACAGCACCCTGTTCGGGCGCTACTGGGGCTGTATCGAGGACTTCGACTGCCTGCACTTCGAAGCCTGCTATTACCAGGGTATCGAGTACTGCATTCGCGAGGGCCTGCAGCGCTTCGACCCCGGTGCGCAGGGCGAACACAAGATCCAGCGGGGCTTCCGCCCGGTGCAGACCTTTTCCAATCACTGGATCGCCGATCCGCAGCTGGCGGCGGCGGTAGCCGATTTTACCCGCCGCGAGCGACCGCACATTGAGGCCTACCGCCAGGAGGCGGCCACCCTGCTGCCCTTCCGCCAGGACAGCTGAACACCACGCGGCGGCGTCAGCGCATGTCGAAATCGGCGAAGTCCGGCGAGCGCATGTGCCACCAGTAATACAGCGTCGACCGGGGCCAGTTGTTGACCACCTTGCCGGCGGCATTCTTGTACCAGCTGTCGCAATTGGCCACCCACACCGTTCCGGCCAGTTCACCCTGCAGGTGATCGTTATAGGCGCGCATGACCGCGGGATTCACTTCCAGGGACCGCAGCTCGTGGGCCAGCAGCTTGTCGATACAGGCGGCCACGTAGTTCACCTGCTGTTCAACCATGAAGATGATGGAATTGCTGCCCAGGTTGGTATTCGGGCCATAGAGCATGAACAGGTTGGGGAAGCCGGCGACGCAGACGCCGCGATAAGCCTCGGCGCCATCGGCCCAGGCTTGCTCGAGACTGCGTCCGCCAGCGCCGGTGAAGTTCACCCCCGACAGCATTGCCGAGGTATTGAAGCCGGTGCCGTAGATAATGACATCCACCGGTCGCGCCTGGCCGTCCTCCGCGACCACCCCCTGTTCATCAATGGCGACGATCGGCGAGGTCACAAGTTCCACATTGTCACGGGCAAAGGCCTGATAATAGTCGTCGGCGAACAAAATCCGTTTGCAGCCCACCGGATAGTCCGGGGTCAGCTTGTGGCGCAGCCCCGGATCCTGGATATGTTCCTCCAGATGCTGCCGGGCCCATTTTTCCCACAACGGCCGCAATAGCCGGCTGTTGCGCAGCACCGGGTAAAACAGCAGCTCTACACGAATGTAGACTCCCGCCCGATGCAGTTTCTGCAGCCAGGGCCAGCGCGCGAAGCGGCGCTTCTGGGCTTCGCTGTAGTGGCTGTCGTTGCGCTTGACCACATAGTTGGCGCTGCGCTGATAGACGTGCAGCCGTGCCGCCTGTGCAGCGACATGGGGAATGAACTGCAGGGCACTGGCGGCATTGCCGATCACCGCCACCCGCTTGCCGGTGAGGTCGAGATCGTGGCGCCAGCGCGCGGAGTGAAAGGACTCACCGTGAAAAGTTTCCGCACCGGGAATCGGTGGTATATGGGGCAGATTGAGCTGGCCGAGGCCGCTGACCAACGCCTTGCTGCGCAACTGGTCACCGGATTCCAGGGTCACTTCCCACTCGCCGGCGCTGTCGTCGAACCGCGCCGAGCGCACCGCGGTCGACAGCCGCAGGCGATCGCGCACACCGTACTTGTCGGCACAGTGCTCGAAATAGGCGCGGATTTCATCGTGCGGGGAGTACTTCCGGGACCAGTTCGGATTGGGCTCGAAGGAGTAGCTGTAGAGTACCGAGGGAACATCGCAGCAGGCACCGGGATAGGTATTGTCGTACCAGGTGCCGCCTACGCCCGCGGACTTCTCCAGGATGAGGAAATCGTTGATGCCCAGGGCCTGCAGGCGAATGCCCATGCACAGGCCGGACATGCCCGCGCCAATGATGATGACCTGGTGGGTCGTTGTATTACTCATGCCGTGTCCTTGTTATCGTTGTGTGGGACGCCGGGCCGCCCCTCAGGCGGTGGGTGCCTTGCGGGTAAATACCGGCTCCCGGGGGCCGGATTCGCGGCGATTGTACCGATAGCCGTCGACGCTGAAATCCAGCAGACCCTCCGCATCGTTGATTCGATTGTCGATGATGAACCGCGCCATCTGGCCCCGCGCCTTCTTGGCGTAGAAGCTGATGACCTTGTACTTGCCGTTCTTCAGGTCGCGGAACTGCGGGGCAATGATGTCGGCATCCAGCGCCCGCGGCTGCACCGCCTTGTAATACTCGTTGGAGGCGAGATTGACCAGTATGCGGCTGCCGCTCTTGCCGAGTTCGGCGTTGATGGCCCGGGTAATGTCCTCACCCCAGAACTGGTACAGGTTATTGCCGCCGCGGTTGGCAAATTTCAGCCCCATTTCCAGGCGATAGGGCTGCATGAGATCCAGCGGCCGCAGCAGGCCATACAGGCCGGAGAGGATGCGCAGATGCTGCTGGGCAAAATCCAGCCCTGCCTTGCCGAGGGTATCGGCGTCGAGGCCGGTATAGACGTCCCCCCTGAAGGCGAGCACAGCCTGCTTGGCGTTGTCCAGATTGAAAGGTGTGGTCCAGTTGTGGAAGCGGCGATGGTTGAGCTCGGCAATGCCCTCGCTCACGCCCATGAGTTCGCGGATGGCGCCCGGATCCAGTTTGCGGGCGTCCTCCACCAGCGCCGTGGACTGCTCCAGGAAACGGGGCTGGGTACTCCTGCGGGTCGTGGGTGGCGTATCAAAGTCCAGCGTCTTCGCCGGCGAAATCAGTGTCAGCATGGAATCGTGTCCGTCGTGGGAAGTATCAGGTCGGCCGGGCCGCGCAGGCCGGGCCGCGCAGGCCGCAGCCAAGAAGGCGGTCGCGGCTTGCGCCAGACTACAGGCGCTATGATACCCTGCACCGGTTTGATCAAAAAGACCAATAACCGATGTCCCTGCTTCCTCTCACTGTACGCGCCATAGACCGCTTTACCGAAGCCTGCGGCAGGCTCCTCTCCTGGCTGTTGCTGGCGATGGCGCTGCTGACCACTGCGGTGGTGCTGCTGCGCTACGGATTCAACACCGGCTCCATCATGGCCCAGGAGGCAATAATCTACCTGCATGGCTGCGTCTTCATGCTGGGCGCGGCCTACACCCTGAAACACGACGGCCATGTGCGCGTGGACATCTTCTACCGGCGCTTCTCGCCGCGAGGCCAGGCCTGGATCAACGCCCTGGGCGGTGTCCTATTCCTGATGCCGCTGTGCGGATTCATTTTTGTCTCCAGCTGGGACTACGTGGAGGCATCCTGGGTTATCCGTGAAACCTCGGCCGATGCCGGTGGCATTCCGGCGATGTTCCTGCTGAAAACCCTGTTGCCGCTGCTGGCCCTGAACCTGTTTCTCCAGGCCCTGGCGGAAACCCTGCGCAATGCCGCCATCCTGGTCGGAGGACGCGACTGATGGACGGCTACATCGCGCTCTACATGTTCGCCGCCATCTGTCTGCTGCTGATGCTGGGCTACCCGGTGGCTTTCACCCTGGCGGGCACGGCGCTGGCCTTTGCCGCGGTGGGGGTTATCGCCGGGCACTTCGACCCGGCATTCCTGGCGGCACTGCCGGCACGCATCTTCGGCACCATCAACAACGATACTCTGGTCGCGGTACCGCTGTTCATTCTGATGGGGGTGATCCTGGAGAAATCCCGGATTGCGGAACAGCTGCTCGGCACCATGTCGCGCAGCTTCGGTTCCCTGCGCGGCGGCCTGGGCATCGCGGTTGTTCTGGTGGGGATGCTGCTGGCGGCCAGCACCGGCATTGTCGGCGCCACGGTGGTTACCATGGGGCTGCTGTCCCTGCCGAGTATGCTCAAGGGCGGCTACAGTCCTTCGCTGGCGGCGGGGACCATCTGCGCCACCGGCACCCTGGGCCAGATCATCCCGCCGTCCATTGCCCTGGTGCTGCTCGGGGACGTGCTCTCCAATGCCTATCAGCAGGCGCAGCTGAGCATGGGGATTTTCAACCCCAAGACGGTTTCGGTCGGCGACCTGTTTGTGGGTGCACTGATCCCGGGGCTGTTGCTGGTGCTGTTGTATTTGACCTATGTCCTGGGTATCGCCCGCTTCCGCCCACACCTGGCTCCCAACGTCGAAACCGAACCGGTGGCCCTGTCCGAGCTGCTGGGCAGCCTGTTGCCGCCACTGGTACTGATCGCTGTAGTGCTGGGCTCCATTCTCGCCGGCGCCGCCACCCCCACCGAGGCCGCCGGGGTCGGTGCGGTGGGCGCCCTGTTGCTGGCCCTGGCCAAGGGCGAGATGCCCAGGTCACGACTGCGGGAGGCGGTCATCGATACCATGAAGGTCACCTGCATGGTGTTCATGATCCTGATCGGCGCCGCGGTATTTTCCCTGGTGTTTCGGGGCTTTGGCGGCGAGGACCTGATCCACCACTGGTTCGAACAGATGCCCGGCGGCGTTCTCGGCGCCACCCTGGTGGTCATGCTGGTGATCTTCCTGCTCGGCTTCATCCTCGACTTTATCGAGATCACCTTCGTGGTGGTACCGATTGTCGGGCCGGTGCTGCTGATGATGGGCGTGGACCCGATCTGGCTGGGTATCATGATCGCGATCAATCTGCAGACCTCTTTCCTCACCCCACCCTTCGGCTTTGCCCTGTTCTACCTGCGCGGCGTGGCGCCACCGGAACTGCGGACCAGTGCTATCTACCGGGGGGTGATTCCCTTTATAATCATCCAGTTGCTGGTATTGGCGACCCTCTGGATATGGCCTGCCCTGGCAACCTGGCTACCCGCTGCCGTGCAATAGGTCGGGCCGCGCAGGTCGGGCCGGGCCGCGCAGGCCGCGCAGGTGATGCCACACCATAAACCCCAAAACAACCACCAGGCACCCCATGAACGACATCGACTCCACCCCCATGCCCCAAGGCGACCTGGCTCTGCAGGTTGTCGCCATGCCGCGGGACACCAATGCCAGCGGCGACATCTACGGCGGCTGGCTGGTCTCGCAGATGGACATGGCCGGCTCCGTCACCGCTGCAGAGGTGGCCGGAGGCCGCGTGGCCACCGTGGCGATCGAGGGCATGGTCTTCCTCACCCCGGTCCATGTTGGCGCTGTCGTGGCCTGCTACTGCGACGTGCTGGAGGTGGGCCGCAGCTCGGTGCGCATCGTGGTGGAGGTCTGGATCAACTCCAAGCACGATGGCGAGCCGATCAAGGTAACCGAGGGCGAGTTCGTGTTCGTCGCGATCGACGAGAAGGGCCGGACCCGCGCCATCAGCAACTAGTCAGCCCGGTCCAGTACCTCATCCCGGGCATTGATATAGGACTGCTCGGAAATGTGGTGGTAGGCCCGCACCCCCTCGTAGAACTCGATGAAAGAGGCGTAGACCTTCGCCGCCATGGGATCCGAGGCTACCAGGTCCTTCATGGCCTGCTCAGCGGCGCGGTGAAAGGCCTGCATCACATCCTCCGGCAGCTCCCGCAGCTGCACCCCGTGATTGTCCACCAGCTGCTGCAGGGCTGCGTTGTTGCGTGCGGTAAATTCGTCGAGCATGTCCTGGTTGGCGGCGCGCGCGGCGACCGTAACAATGGCCTGCAGGTCCGGCGGCAGGGCCTCGTAGGCATCCTTGTTAATGATGAACTCGAGCATCGCGCCCGGTTCGTGCCAGCCCGGGTAGTAGTAGTACTTGGCCACCTCGTGCAGGCCCAGGGCCAGGTCGTTGTAGGGGCCTACCCACTCGGCGGCGTCGATTACCCCGGTCTGCAACGAGGTATACAGCTCCCCACCGGAGATCCGCACTGCGCTGCCCCCGGCAGCGGTGAACACCTCGCCCGCAAGCCCGGGGATACGCATCTTCAGACCCTGCAGATCCGCCAGGGAGTTGATCTCCTTGCGGAACCAGCCCGCCATCTGCACCCCGGAATTGCCCCCGGCAAAGGGAATCAGATTGGAGGGGGCATAGGCTTCCCGCCACAGCTCCAGGCCACCACCGTAATGCAGCCAGGCGTTGATCTCCTGGGCCGTCATGCCGAAGGGTATGGCGGTGAAGAACACCGAGGACGGCACCTTGCCCTTCCAGTAGTAGGACGCCCCGTGGCCGACCTCCGCCACCCCCTGGCGCACGGCGTCGAATACCTCGAAAGCCGGGACCATCTCGCCCGCCCCGTAGACCCGGGCCGTCAGGCGGCCATTGCTCATCTCGCCGACCATGCGCGCAAAGTTCTCCGGACCCGACCCCAGCCCCGGCAGGTTCTTGGGCCAGGTGGTGACGATCTTCCAGGTATAGCGGGCCTGGTCACCGCTGCCGGCCTGTACCCCGTCGCGCCCCGCCAGGGCGCCGATACCACCGCTGCGTTCGCTGGCCCAGAGGGCGATGACAACCACCAGCGCGGCCAGCAGAAGCAGGATGATGGCGGGAGCGTAGCGGCGTTCGAGGGGGGATGCGGCCATAGTCGTTTCTGCTTATCTTTGTGAAATCAGTGGGTTAGCCTTGCGCAAAAATTCTACCACACAACAGGTCGAGGCTGGCCCTGGGTGTCACAGCAACTGCAGCTTTGCATACTGCAGCACCAGCCACTTGCTACCCTCGAAGTCGAAGTTGACCTCCACCCGCGCGTTGTTGCCGCGACCCTCGAAGTTGAGTACCACCCCTTCGCCGAAGACCTGGTGATAGACCCGTTGTCCCAGGGCGATGCCGGTATCCGGTACCGCGGCCTGGGAGAGGGTGCTGACCGGGCGGCTGATGGCGGTGTGCAGGCGCACCTCCCGCAGCAGCTCGGCGGGAATCTCGCGGATGAAACGGCTCGGGGTGTTGTAGCTCTCGCTGCCGTGGATGCGGCGGGACTCGGCATAGGTAATGACCAGGCGCTGCATGGCGCGGGTAATGCCAACGTAGGCCAGGCGCCGCTCCTCCTCCAGCCGCCCGGGCTCCTCCAGGGACATGCGGTGGGGGAACAGGTTCTCCTCCATGCCCGCCAGGAACACCAGCGGAAACTCCAGACCCTTGGCCGAGTGCAGGGTCATCAGCTGCACGCTGTCCTCGAAATCATCGGCCTGGGTGTCGCCGGCATCCAGGGCGGCGTTGTCGAGAAACTGCTGCAGGGGTGACAGCTCCTCACCCTCGGGGCTGAACTGCTTGGCGGCGCTGACCAGTTCCTCCAGGTTCTCCACCCGGGCCTGGCCCTTCTCCCCTTTCTCGTTGCGGTGGAAATCCACCAGCCCGGAGCCCTCCAGTACATGCTCCACCAGCTCGTCCAGGGCGAGTTCATCGGTGCCGGAATCGAGCTCGTTGACCAGGACCTGAAACCCCTCCAGGGCGCTCAGGGCACGGGCCGGCAGCCGCTTTTCCTCGCGCGCGGCGTTGATCGCTGCCCACAGGGGAATGCCGCGCTCCCGCGCCAGTTCGCGCAGGGTCTCCAGGGTCTTGCTGCCGATGCCCCGCGGCGGGGTATTGATGACACGCTCAATGGCTGCATCGTCTCCGCGGTTGGTAAGTAATCGCATATAAGCCAGGGCATTGCGAATTTCCAAACGCTCGTAGAAGCGCTGGCCGCCGTAGATCCGGTAGGGAATGCCGCTGCGGATCAGCGCCTCCTCCAGCACCCGGGACTGGGCGTTGGAGCGGTAGAGGATAGCGACCGAGGCGCGCTCGTTGCCCTCGTTGATCCAGGCCTCCGCCTGTTCGACGATAAAGCGGGCCTCATCCTGCTCGTTGAAGCCGGCATAGACGGCGATGGGCTCGCCGGACTCGCCTTCCGTCCACAGCTCCTTGCCCAGACGCCCGAAGTTGTGGGCGATGACGCCATTGGCGGCCTGCAGGATGGTCTGGGTGGATCGGTAATTCTGCTCCAGACGCACGGTCCGGGTATTGCCGAAATCCTCGCCAAAGCGCTGGATATTCTCGATCTTGGCGCCGCGCCAGCCGTAGATCGACTGGTCGTCATCGCCCACCGCCACCACCGGGATGCGGTCACCCGCCAGCACCCGCAGCCAGGCGTACTGGATGGTGTTGGTGTCCTGGAACTCGTCCACCAGGATCTGGCGGAAGCGGCTGCGATAGTGCTGCAGTACCGCCGGGCTGTGCAGCCACAACTCATGGGCGCGCAACAGCAGCTCGGCAAAATCCACCAGCCCGCCGCGCTCGCAGGCCGTCTCATAGGTCCGGTAGACCTGCAGCATGGTCTGCGCGAACAGGTCCCCCGGCGGCGGATTGATATGGGCTGCCCGCAGGCCCTCGTCCTTCTGAGCGTTGATGTACCACTGGGCCTGCCGCGGTGGCCAGCGGGACTCGTCCAGCTCCAGCTCCCGGCACACCCGCTTGACCAGCCGCAACTGGTCGTCGCTGTCCAGAATCTGGAAATTCTGCGGCAGCTTCGCCTCCTTCCAGTGCGCCTTCAGCAGGCGGTGGGCGAGGCCGTGGAAGGTACCCACCCACATGCCGTGGGCGGGGATGTGCAGCATCTCCTCGATGCGCGAGCGCATTTCCTTGGCCGCCTTGTTGGTGAAGGTCACCGCAAGTATCGCCCAGGGCGACACATCCTGGGCCCTGATCAGCCAGGCGATACGGTGTACCAGCACCCGGGTCTTGCCGCTGCCGGCACCGGCGAGCACCAGCAGGTTGGGACTGTCGTCGGCGACGGCCTCGCGCTGGGCGTCGTTGAGAGGGGAGAGAATATCGGAAACATCCATCGCCGCATTCTACCCAATTTCCCACCCTCGCGAACGGGCAATTCCGCCCTTGTGGCGCGCAAACAGGAGTTGCCGCAGAGCATTGGGCGCGGCCCTCTGTTAAGATCCGCGATGGCCACAGGGTCAGACCGGAGTCAGACGATGAGTAACGACAGGCGCGACGATCAGGATCAGGACAAGTCCGCGGAGGATTGGAACCCCTGGCTGGATGAGGACTCCAGCGACGAGGACCTGCCCAGCTTCAGTCACGAAAGTGAGGAGGAAGCGGCGGAATTCCGCCGCTATGACGAAACCAACGTGCACGACCCCCTCGACGACGAGGATAGCGGCAGCGGGGATCCGGAGGAGGAACTCGAGCCCCCCGTCCTGCCCGTGCCGCCGCCCACCCCGGTCAGGGCCGCACCACCGGCCTACCGGCCGCCGGAGGACGCCCTGTCGTCCGAGGAGGAGGCGGATGATTACGACGATGTCGATTCCTGGGATGATGAAGAGCTGCGCGACGACGAATACCAGCCAACCGAGCCCGCGCGCTTTACCGATACCTGGCCCATCGGCCTGATCGCCGTTGCCGCACTGGCGCTGATACTGCTGGCCGCCGGCGGCTACGGCGTAATGAAGCAACGAGCGGCCATGGAGCAGGAAATTCGCGAGCTGCAGGCGCAGTTGGCGCTGGCCGCGAACCCGGACGAAGTCAGCAACGCCCGTGCCAGCCTCGGCAGCTTGCAGGAAGACAACCGCGAATTGCGTACCACCCTGGCCGCCTTGCGGGATGAAAACCGCCAGCTCAGCGACACCCTGGCGGGGCTGGAGCAGCAACTCGCCGCCCAGCGCAATGCCGCCGCGCGCGCCGATCCGGCACCGACACCGGCGACGGCCGCAACCCCGCGCCAGCCTGCGGCACAACCGGCATCGGCGGAGCCCGTCGCCGCAAGCAGCGGAGACTGGTTCGTCAATTTTGGCAGCTATAGCGAACGCAGCCTGGCCAAACAATGGGCGCAACGCTTGCAGCCAGGCTCGGGGCGGGTGACCGTGACCGACACCCAACGAGACGGCAGCACCCTCTACCGGGTACGCGTTGTCGGCCTGGCATCGGACAGCCAGGCGCAATTGGTGGCCAGGGCCCTGGAAAAGGAATACGGACTGCCCAAACTCTGGGTAGGCCGTGAGTAAGTGGCATCCGCAGCAGCTTGGCAGCGCCCCCCGGTGCTGCTAAGGTTCACCCAACCACTTTGAGGAGTACCATAATGAACGTTGTAAATTCCCTGCTGGCAGTATTGGCTCTGGGCAGCTCCATGGCCATGGCGGATTGTGTCCAGCCGGAAGCCCCCAGCCTGCCCGACGGCGCCTCCGCCACCATGGATGAGATGATCTCCGGCCAGCAAGCCGTGAAGACCTTCCAGGCCGCCAATCTGGAATACATGGGCTGCCTGGAGACCGAGTTCACCGCGGCGAAGAAGGAAATTGAGAGCGGCGAGGCAGAGGACCCGAAGGCGCTGCAGGCGGTCTACGAGCAGTCCATAGATGCCTACAACGAGGCCGTTTCCACCGAGGAGGCGGTCGCCGGCCAGTTCAATACTGAAATCCGCGAGTTCCGGGCAGCCAACCCGAGCTGATTCTCCCTCGCCGGGGTAACCCCCGGCCGCTACTCCACCCTGAATCCCCGGGCCACTACCGCGCTGCAGACGCAGTGTGGGCAGCCAGTTCTTTCTTGAACAGCCCCTTCAGCACCTCGATATTGCCCACGCCACCAAAATTGGGGCGTACGATAAACGCTATGGTCCGGTGCGGACCGGGTTCATCCAGGTGCAGGGCATTGAGCTCCGAGCTGCCCGAGAGCAACTGGTCCAATGCCATTTCCGGTACCAGGGTGGAACCCATGTGTCCCGCGACCATCTGGATCAGGGTGTAGAGGCTGGCGCCTTCCAGGGTTTCATCGAGGCTCGACGACTGCAGGTGGCAGACCGCCAGCGCGTGGTCCTTGAGGCAGTGACCATCCTTGAGCAGCATCAGGCTCAGCTCGCGCAGATCCCCGGCCTTGACCCGCGTACGCTTGCCCAGCGGGCTGTCCCGGTGGGTTACCAGGTACAGGTCCTCTTCCCAGAATGGAAATGCCAGCAAACCATCATGGCTGTAGGGCAGCGCCAGCACGGCGGTATCCAGCTCGCCCCTGCGTACCTTGTCCACCAGCACATGGGACTGCTCCTCGACGATGCTGAGGCGAAAATCCGGGTAGTTGCGCCGGACCGCGGGCAGCACCTTCGGCAGCAGGTATGGGCCAATCGTCGGAATGACACCCATGCTCAGGGGATAACTCAGGGGTTCCTTGCTGGTCTGGGCGAGGCGATAGATGTCCTCCAGCTCAACCTGGATCGCCGCTGCCCGCGCCAGGATTTTCTCTCCCGCGGGCGTTACCAGCACCTTCTTGTTGTCGCGCTCGAACAGCTGCGTGCCGAGCTGTGCCTCCAGCTCCGAAATGGCGGTGCTCAGGGCCGACTGGGAAATGGAGCAGTGCTCCGCCGCTTTCTTGAAGTGGCGGGTATCGGCAACTGCGAGGGCATAGGTGAGTTGTTTCAGCGAAATCATGACTCATTCTACCGCAATTCAATCCAGACGCTCCCCTCCCGCATACACTACCTGCCTGCCCGGGCGGGCGAAGCCCACCAGGGTCATGCCACACTGCCGCGCCGCGTCCACCGCCCGTGACGTGGCCGCGGACACAGCGACCAGCACTGCCATGTCCGCCCGCGCGGCCTTCTGCACCAGCTCGTAGCTGGCGCGGCTGGAGACCAGGGCAAACCCCGCGGGGCGCGGCCGATGTGTGGCCAGGGCGCCCACCAGCTTGTCGAGGGCATTGTGGCGGCCGACATCTTCCCGCAGCAGCAGGATGTCCCCGGCCGGGTCGCACCAGGCCGCGGCATGCATGCCGCCGGTGAGGCCGCCCAGCCGCTGAAGGCCGGGCAATGCCGCCAGGGCGCGCTGGACTGCGCGGTGGCTGATCCGGACGCCATCCGACACTGTCGGCACTGGCGCGGCGAAATAGTCCAGCGATTCGACGCCGCAGAGGCCGCAACCCGACTGACCCGCCAGGAACCGGCGCCGATCCTTGAGGGCCGCAAGGCGGTCGGAGGCCAGCGCAATCCGCAGCTCGATGCCCTGCTCGCAGAGGCACACCTCAATGTCATAGATCTGTCCGGGGTGCTCGACAATGCCCTCGCCGAGGCTGAAGCCCAGGGCAAAATCTTCCAGATCCGAGGCCGAGGCCATCATCACCGCGTGGGACACGCAGTTGTAGACCAGCGCCACCGGGGTCTCGTCGGCCAGGGTGTCCCGACTGGCGGACAACTCCCCCTCCCGCCAGGTGTGGATCGAGCTCGATGGCAACTCCTCTTCGGCCGCAGTGGGCGGGTCAGGCTGTTCCGGCTGCATCCTGCGTGGCCTCCACCGTTCCCCCCTTGGCAAGGCGCTGTTGCTCGCGCCCGAACTCGCTGTGTTCCTGTTGCCAGACGGAGGGTCCGGTAGCCTTGCGCACCTCAACCGCCGTCACCTTGTACTCGGGGCAGTTGGTGGCCCAGTCCGAGTTCTCGGTGGTGATGACGTTGGCCCCGCTTATGGGATGGTGGAAGGTGGTGTAGACCACGCCCGGCTGCACCCGCTCACTGAGGCTGGCATGCAGGGAGGTTTCCCCCACCCGGCTGGCGATGCTCACCCGGTCACCCTCACTGATGCCGCGATCCCCGGCGTCGTGGGGATGGATTTCCAGGATGTCCTCGGGGTGCCAGGCACTGTTGGCGGTGCGCCGGGTCTGGGCGCCGACATTGTACTGGGACAGGATCCGCCCCGTGGTCAGCAATAGCGGGAAGCGGCGGGTGACCTTTTCCTCGGTGGGTACGTACTCGGTCACCACAAACCGCCCCTTTCCGCGCACGAATGCTTCCACGTGCATTATCGGGGTGCCATCGGGCGCGGCGTCATTGCAGGGCCACTGGATCGAGCCCTCCTGCTCCAGTCGCGCATAGCTGACACCCTGGAAGGAGGGCGTCAGGCTGGCGATCTCGGCCATGATCTCGGCAGGATGTTGATAGGACATCGGGTAGCCGAGGGCAGTGGACAGGGCCATGGTCGCTTCCCAGTCGGCCTTCCCCGCCAGCGGCGTCAGCACCCGGCGCACCCGTGAAATGCGTCGCTCGGCGTTGGTAAAGGTCCCGTCCTTTTCCAGGAAAGAAGCGCCCGGCAGGAACACATGGGCGAACTTGGCCGTTTCGTTGAGGAAGATATCCTGCACGATCAGGCAGTCGAGGTTACGCAGGGCCGCCTCGACGTGCTGGGTGTTGGGATCGGACTGGGCGATGTCCTCGCCCTGGCAGTACAGGGCGCGGAAGTTGCCCGCCAGGGCTTCATCGAACATGTTGGGGATGCGGAAGCCAGGCACCGGGTCCAGCTCCACCTGCCAGCTGCGCTCGAATCGGCTGCGGACGCCGTCATCGCCCACCGGCTGGTAACCGGGCAACTCGTGGGGGAAGGAGCCCATGTCGCAGGACCCCTGCACATTATTCTGCCCGCGCAGGGGGTTCACCCCCACCCCCCGACGGCCGATATTGCCGGTCAGCATCGCCAGGTTGGCGATGCCCATGACCATGGTCGACCCCTGGCTGTGCTCGGTGACCCCGAGGCCGTAGTAGATGGCGCCGTTGCCGCCTGTGGCATACAGCCGCGCCGCCGCCCGCAGGGCCTCGGCATCAATGCCCGTGACTGCCGCCATCTGCTCGGGAGCATGACGGGGATCGCGGATAAACTCCAGCCACTCCCGGAAGGCTTCCTGCTCACAGCGCTGCGCGATGAATTCCCGGTCTTCCAGGCCCTCGCTGACGATGACATGGGCCATGGCGTTGATAAAGGCCACGTTGGTACCGGGGCGCAGCGGCAAATGGTAATCGGCACGGATATGCGGTGACTGCACCAGGTCGATGCGGCGGGGGTCGACCACGATCAGCCGCGCACCGGCGCGCAGGCGGCGCTTGAGCCGGGAGGCAAACACCGGGTGGCCGTCGGTGGGATTGGCGCCGATCACCATCACCACGTCGGCGGAATCCACGGAATCGAAGTCCTGGGTACCGGCGGATTCGCCGAGCGTCCTTTTCAGACCGTAACCGGTAGGGGAATGACAGACCCGGGCGCAGGTGTCGACATTGTTGTTGCCGAAGGCCGCGCGCACCATCTTCTGCACCAGGTAGGTCTCTTCGTTGGTGCAGCGGGATGAGGTAATACCGCCGATGCTGTCGCGCCCGTACTGCTGCTGGACTTCGCGCAGGCGCCTGGCGGCATGGGCAATCGCCTCCTCCCAGGACACGACCTGCCAGGGCTGGTCGATGCTGTCGCGGATCATCGGCGTGGTGACACGGTCCGGGTGGGTGGCGTAACCAAAGGCGAAGCGCCCCTTCACACAGGCGTGGCCCCGGTTGGCACCCCCATCCTTCCAGGGCAGCATGTTGACCACCTGCTCACCCTGCATCTCCGCCCTGAAGCCACAGCCGACGCCACAGTAGGCGCAGGTGGTGACCACAGAGTGCTCGGGCTGGCCCTGCTCGATGATGCTGTTTTCCATCAGCGTGGCCGTGGGACAGTGCTGAACGCAGGCGCCGCAGGACACACAGTCCGAATCCATGAAAGGCTGCTCCGAGCCCGCCGCCACCCGGGAGTCAAAGCCGCGGCCGGCGATGGTCAGGGCGAAGGTGCCCTGCACCTCCTCACAGGCGCGCACGCAGCGGGAACAGACGATGCACTTCGCGGGGTCGAAGGTGAAATAGGGATTGGAGTGGTCCTTTTCCGCCTGCAGGTGATTTTCTCCTCCTTCGGGATAGCGCACCTCGCGCAAGCCAACGGCACCCGCCATGTCCTGCAGTTCGCAGTTACCATTGGCGGCGCAGGTCAGGCAATCGAGGGGGTGATCGGAGATATACAGCTCCATCACGTTGCGGCGCAGGCGCGCCAGCTTGCCGTTCTGGGTGGTCACGGCCATGTCCGCTTCCACCGGCGTGGTGCAGGAGGCCGGATAGCCCTTGCGGCCAGCGATTTCCACCAGGCACAGGCGGCAGGAGCCGAAGGCATCCAGGGCATCCGTGGCGCACAGTTTCGGGATGTTGATTCCCGCCAGCGTTGCCGCGCGCAGGACCGAGGTGCCTTTGGGGACCGCGACCGCGCGACCATCGATGGTCAGTTCCACGGTTTCCAGCGCCGCGTAGCCCGCGCTGTACTCGGGCAGGGGCGCGGGAGTGCCGTAATCACGCTCCGGTTCGTAGATGTGCAGCATCAGACTGACTCCCGAGAATCCGTCGATTCCCTCTGGGTATTGAAATCTTCCGGGAAATGCCGGACAGCGCTCAGCACCGGGAACGGCGTCATCCCGCCCATGGCACAGAGGGAACCATCCGTCATGGTTTCACAGAGCTCCTCCAGCAGTGCCAGGTTCCCCTCCGGGTCCACAGCCAACTGGTCGATTACCTCGACCCCGCGGGTGCTGCCGATGCGGCAGGGGGTGCACTTGCCGCAGGACTCCACCGCGCAGAATTCCATGGCGAAGCGCGCCTGCTGGCGCAGGTCCACCGTATCGTCAAAGGCGACGATGCCGCCGTGGCCCAGCATTGCCCCCATGGCGGCGAAAGCCTCGTAGTCCAGGGGCGTGTCCCACTGTGTTTCCGGCAGGTAAGCGCCCAGCGGGCCGCCCACCTGCACCGCTCGCAGGGGCCGACCGCTGCGGCTGCCGCCGCCAAAGTCATACAGCAGTTCGCGCAGGGTGGCGCCAAAGGCCAGCTCCACCAGGCCACCGCGGGCAATATTGCCCGCCAGCTGGAACGGCAGCGTGCCCCGGGAGCGGCCCATGCCGCAGTCTGCATAGGTCTGGGGCCCCCGATCCAGAATGAACGGCACGGCCGCCAGCGACAGGACGTTGTTGACAATTGTCGGCTGGCCGAACAACCCTTTCACGGCGGGCAACGGCGGCTTGACCCGGACCATGCCGCGTTTCCCTTCCAGGCTCTCCAGCAGCGCAGTTTCCTCGCCGCAGATGTAGGCACCCGCCCCGAGTCGGACTTCAAGGTCAAAACGATAGCCGCTGCCACACAGGTCTTCGCCGAGATAACCCGCCTGACTGGCGCGCTCGATAGCCTCGTTCATGATGCGCTGCGCCAGGGGATATTCCGAGCGGAGATAGATATAGCCCTGCGTGGCCCCCACCGCGAGCCCCGCGATAATCATGCCCTCAACCAGCATGTACGGATCGCACTCCATCACCAGACGGTCGGCAAAGGTACCGGAGTCACCCTCGTCGGCATTGCACACCACATACTTCTGTGAGGACGGAGCCTTCAGCACCGTCTGCCACTTGATGCCCGTCGGGAAGGCCGCACCACCGCGGCCGCGCAGGCCGGAGTCGGTCACCCAGCGTACGATGTCTTCCTTGTCCATAGTCAGGGCGCGCGCCAGGCCCTGAAAACCACCCAGCTCGATATAGTCATCCAGCGACAGCGGATCGCTCAGGCCCAATCTGGAAAAGGTCAGTCGCTGCTGCTTGCGCAGGAAGGGAATATCCTCCGGCCGCCCCTGAAAAAGCGCATGCTGCGAAGCTCCCGAACACAGGCCCGCCTCGAACAGTCCGTTGACATCCTCCGCCCGTACCGGGCCGTAGGCTACCCGGCCGGCGGGGGTCTCGACCTCGACCAGCGGCTCCAGCCAGGACAGACCCCGTGAGCCATTACGCACCAGCTGAAGGTCGATTTCACGCGCCCTGGCCTCGTGCTCCACCGCCGCCGCTACCGCATCCGCACCCAGCGACAGAGCCGTGGTATCAGAGGGCACAAAGATCCGCACAACCTTCACTGTACTTTCACCACATCGCTGCTCAACTCGTCTACCAGTGCATCGAACACTGTTTCCGAGACGCGACCATGGACGGCGTCGCCGATTCGCACCGAAGGTCCGCAGGCACAATTCCCCAGGCAGTACACGGGTTCCAGGCTGATCCGGGCATCCCCCGTGGTTGCGTGGTAACCAATACCCAATCGTTGCTTGGCATGCCGTTCCAGGTCTCGCCCACCTACCGCCTGACAAGCCTCCGCCCGACAGATTTGCACGACGGCACTTCCCGGCGGCGTGGATCGAAAATGATGATAAAAGCTGAGTACACCTGCGATTTCTGCCCGACTCTGGTTGAGCGCTTCAGCAACTGCCGCGATGGCCTCAGCCGGGATATAGCCCAGCCCATCCTGAATTGCATGCAATATCGGCAATAGCGCACCGGGCCTGTGCCGATGAGTGGAAATGGCAGCCTCGATAACCCCGGGCCGCACTGCGGTCGCTTCAACCATGACACTACCTCAAGTCATTGAAATGTCGTGCAGCGTCGCAATGAGTATACATAAACAGGCACGCCGTTTGCCAAATGCCAGGAGCCGTGTGTAACCACTGTTCACCCAGGCGTGAAGCTGTGAAGACAACTCAGTACAGCACTACCGAACGGATGCTTTCCCCTGAGTGCATCAGATCGAAGGCCTTGTTGATGTCGTCCAGCGGCATGGTGTGGGTAATCAGGTCGTCGATATTGATCCGCCCGTCCATATACCAATCGACAATCTTTGGCACGTCGGTCCGCCCCCGGGCACCACCGAAGGCCGTACCCCGCCAGGAGCGCCCGGTCACCAACTGGAATGGACGGGTGGAGATTTCCTGGCCGGCGCCCGCCACGCCGACAATACAGCTCTGGCCCCAGCCCTTGTGGCAGCACTCCAGGGCCTGGCGCATGACATTCACGTTACCGATGCACTCAAAGCTGTAGTCCACCCCGCCGCCGGTCATCTCGATGAGATGCTCGACCACGTTGTCGACATCTTTGGGATTTACGAAGTCCGTCATGCCAAACTGCCGTGCCAGCGGGACCTTGGCCGGATTAAGGTCCACGCCGATGATGCGGCTGGCGCCGACCATGCGCGCACCCTGGATGACATTCAGCCCTATGCCACCAAGACCAAACACAGCCACCGTGGCGCCCGCCTCGACTTTCATGGTGAAAGCGACTGCGCCAATGCCGGTCGTTACCCCACAACCGATGTAGCAGATCTTGTCGAAAGGGGCGTCCTTGCGCACCCTGGCCAGCGAAATTTCAGGCAGCACCGTGTAATTGGAAAACGTAGAGCAGCCCATGTAGTGCAGAATGGGCTTTCCGTCGAGGGAAAAACGACTGGTTCCGTCGGGCATCACACCCTGGCCCTGAGTCGCCCTGACGGCCTGGCACAGGTTGGTCTTGGGATTGAGGCAGAAATTGCACTCGCGGCACTCGGCAGTGTACAGAGGAATAACATGGTCGCCCTTCTGCAAACTCTTCACGCCTGGGCCGACGTCGACCACCACACCAGCACCTTCATGTCCGAGGATGGCTGGAAAGGCGCCTTCCGGGTCGTCACCTGACAGGGTAAACGCGTCGGTATGGCAGACCCCCGTTGCCTTGATTTCAACCAGTACCTCACCATGGCGCGGGCCATCCAGGTCCACTTCCACGACTTGCAGAGGCTTGCCAGCCTCAAATGCGACCGCTGCCCGGGTCTTCATATGGCGTCTCCAATCTTGAGAATTGTCAGGCAACGCCAGTCTATTTTGTTCACATATGAAGATTAACCAGGATATCATGGAATAACTATTTCCATAAGGAAACAATCGTGCACAAATGGGAGGGCATCGACGCCTTTGTCAGCGTCGTTCAGCACGGGAGTTTTTCCCGAGCTGCCGATGCACTGGGTGTGTCGAAGTCACACGTGAGCAAACAGATTGTGTTGCTGGAATCCCGCCTCGGCGCACAATTACTGGTACGCACGACGCGGAAACTGTCAGTGACGGAGGTCGGCCAGGCTTTCTTTCTGCGCTGTCAGGACGTTCTCACCACTCTCACGGAAGCGGAAGACGCCGTCCAGGACTTGCAGGAACGGCCTCGCGGGCGCCTGAGAATAACGGTGGCCGGTGCCTTTGGCGAAGACTTTATCGCACCCGCAGCGGCGGATTTCATGGGCCAACACCCGGGAATCACTATCGACATCGACTTCAACAATCGCCTGGTCGATCTCATAGCTGAGGGGTACGACATCGCCATCCGGGCCGGAACCCTGCGGGATTCTTCGCTGATTGCGCGCCGCATCTGCAGTCGCCGGCTGGTCACCTGCGGCGCACCGGGCTATCTGGAACGCTATGGCAGCCCGCATGACGTGGCATCACTCGTCAATCACAACTGCCTTGTCGGCACCCTCAACAGCTGGCGGTTCAGGGACCAGCAGCGCAATTTCGACCTCGAAGTGAACGGAACCTGGCGCAGCAACAACGGCCGGGCACTGGTCCATGCCGCGACCTCAGGCATGGGACTGGTGCAGCTCCCCGACTTCTATATCCGCAGGGCAGTCGATGACGGGAAACTCATGCCGGTTCTGGACCGGTTCAAGCCAACCGATACCGCAGTTTGGGCGGTGTACCCACACAACAGGCACTTGTCGGCAAAGGTAAGGTTGTTTGTAAACCACCTTGCGGAGGTGTTGCCCGACTGAATGGGCGCGGAAGCGGCACACGAGATGGTGCTCGAGATCTGTGCCCACAACCCGCGCGCCGCTGGCTGGCGTCGTTTTCCCCCGACTGCCATACTCGAACAAAGGTTGAACCACGAGGGCGATACACCATGAGCGACGCAGCCCCTGACGGCGGCAAGGCGCCCGGCGGTCCAGTAAGCCATTCGGCAGTATGCCCCCTCGACTGTGCCGACACCTGCAGCCTCGCTATCGACCTGCAGGACGGGCGGGTAAGCCGAGTCCGCGGCAGTACTGCCAACCCCTTCACCCGCGGCAGGATCTGCGCGAAGGTCGCGCAGGCGCTGCCGAGCCAGGTTCACGGCGAGGGGCGCCTGCTGCGGCCGCTGCTGCGCGAAGGCTCCAGGGGCTCGGGCAGGTTCCGTCCGGCAAGCTGGGACGAGGCCCTGGACGCGGTCTACGAGGGCTTCGACCGGGTCCGGGTCCGCTACGGCAGCGAGGCTATCGCACCACTCTACTATGGCGGTCCCATGGGGCTGCTCGCCCACGGCTCGATGGACAAGCGCTTCTTTCACCGTCTCGGTGCCAGCCGGGTGGACGCCTCGCCGCTCTGTGCGGGCGTGTCGGATGCGGCCTGGAACAGCGTCTTCGGTG
This sequence comes from Haliea sp., assembly GCF_040221975.1. Lineage (GTDB taxonomy): Bacteria > Pseudomonadota > Gammaproteobacteria > Pseudomonadales > Halieaceae > Haliea. Next base: position 354,010 of record NZ_JAVJWR010000031.1, on the reverse strand, counting down.
ATATCGGCGGCATTCCCTTTACTGAACTGGGTGACGCCCGACTGATCGTGGTCTGGGGTAACAACATCACCAACTGCAACCTGCACCTGACCACACTGATCCGCGACGAACGCTCCCGCGGTGCCCGCCTGGTGGTGATCGACCCGAAACGCACCCGCATCGCCCGGGACGCCGATCTACACCTCCCCTTGCTGCCCGGGACCGACGTCGTCCTGGCCTACGCAGTCGCGGCGGAACTCGAGCGCATGAATGCCATCGACACCGCTTTTGTGGAAACGTGGGTCAGCGGAACGGAGGCGTTTCTCGCCGAGGCGCGCAGGTATCCGGTCGAGCGCGCGGCCGGGCTCTGTGGCCTGCCAGCGGAGCAGATCCGTCAGTTCGCCCGCCTCTGGCGCGACCTGTCGCCGGCGGCCATGACCGTTGGCGTGGCGCCGGAGCGCAACCGCAACGGCGGCGCCGGGCTGCGCGCGGCCTATGCGCTGCCCGCCCTTACCGGTAATTTCGGACCGCGCGGTGCGGGCATCTGCAACGTCTCCGGCTTTTTCCCCATTGCGGAGGACGCCCTCGCACGGCCCGACCTGGCGCCGGATGGCATTCGGGAACTGAACGTCCTGGATATCCCCGCACTGGTAATGGCACCCGGCGACTCGACACCGCTGCGAGCGCTGTTCATCTACAACCACAATCCGGTAGCGGTGCATCCAGAGGCCGCCGCCATGCAGGCAGCCCTGCGTCACGAGGACCTGTTCGTGGTCGGGTCAGACCTGACCATGACCGACTCGATGGCACTTGCGGATGTAATCCTGCCGGCCGCGACGCATCTCGAGTACGGAGATCTCTACTGCGCCTATGGCCACACCTACCTGCAGCGCTCGGCACCGGTCATGACACCGCTCGGCGACTGCCTGCCCAACACGGAACTGTTCCGACGCCTGGCCCGGCGCTTTGGCTTCACCGAGAACTGTTTCCGCGATTCGGACGCGGCACTCATGGACCAGGCCATTGCCGCTGATCACCCTGCCCTTGCAGGCCGTCGCCCCAGTGAACTGCCCACCGATACCGCCATCGATATGACGGCAACGCCGGCTCCTTCGGTGATCCGGCACGGGCCGCCGCGGACACCCAGCGGCCGAATCGAGCTCTACAGCGAGAAGCTCGCGGCTCAGGGCGACGCGCTGCCGCGCTTCAAGTCCCTGGCCAACCCCAGGCGCTTTATCCTTGTCAGCCCGGCCTCGGAGCGGCGGATCAATTCGACCTTTGGCGGGCTGGCATCTCACCGTGACGATATCGCCTGTGAGATGCATCCCCGGGACGCTGCTGACTTGTCCCTGGCAAACGGCGCACAGGTCCGACTTCACAACGACCAGGGCGCCGTGGTGCTGCCGCTATGGATCACCGACGATGTACGCCCGGGCACCGTGTTTGTCCCCAAAGGCGCCTGGATCGGCGACAGTCCGACGGGGCAGACCGTGAACGCGCTCATCCCGGGACACCGCGCGGACCTCGCCGGAGGTGCCTGCTACTACGATTGCACGGTTGACGTCGCCCCGCTGTGATACAAGTCCCGGCGTATAGGCGCGGTCGCCGCGTCTGAGGCGCCCCCCTAGGCTTCCGCTATCTGACACGAGAGCGGGAGTGGGGCTTGGACCGCTACGACACCATTATCGTTGGCGCTGGCCATAACGGCCTGATCTGTGCCGCCTACCTGGCCCGGCACGGTCAACGCGTGTTGCTTGTCGAGGCCGGCGACGGCGCCGGCGGCCTCGCCACCACCCGGGAGTTCCACCCGGGGTTCCACGTTGCCGCTGCGCACACGGTCTACCAGTTTTCGCCGCAGGTCGCCAAGGATCTGGCGCTGGAAAAGCATGGCTACACGAGCAGCGGCGAGCCGCTGGCGACCGTCGGCCTGGATCCGGAAGGAAACCACGTTGCGCTAACTGCCGGGGGTGTCAGTGGCGTCGATGCCGCGGACGCGGCCAGCTACAGGCGTTACCGGGCAGCTCTGGAGACCTTCCGCGACGCCCTGGCCCCGTTCTGGATGAAGCGGATGCCGGGCATCGGTGGCAATAGCGCGAAGGAGCTGCTCACCTTCGCCCAACTGGGCCTGCGCCTGCGCCGCCTCGGCCGGGAGGACATGCTCGAGTTCTTCCGCGTGGCGACCTTGCCCATGCGCGATCTCATGGATGAGCATTTCACCAACGATCGCCTCAAGGCCGCACTCAGCTGGGACGGCATCATCGGCGGCCGACTCGCACCCCGCTCGCCCAATCAGAGTGTACTCATGCTGCTCTACCGTCTCTGCGGCGAACACGGCGGCCAACACGTGGTACCGAAAGCAGGCGTGCGGGGACTGATCGACGCGCTGGTGGCCGCGGCGACGGATGCGGGCGCCCAGCTGCAACTGGGCACAGCGGTCAGGCAAATCCTCATCGAAGGCGACGAGGCCGGGCTGCGTGCCACCGGTGTCGAGCTCGCGAGCGGCAAGCGTATCGCCGCAGACCGCGTGGTCTCTTCCGCGGACCCCCAACGCACCTTTCTCGAACTCGTTGGCCCCAGATACCTGGAGATCGAGTTCAGCAACCGCATTCGCCGGCTCCGCTGCGAAGGCTATGTCGCCAAGCTCCACCTTGCCCTGGCTGAAGAACCCCGGTTCTCCGGTCTCGAGCGGGCGGACGGACGGATGATCATGGCGCCCAACCTTGACGCCATCGAGTTCGCCTTCGACGATGCCAAGTATGGTCAGTGCTCCAGCAACCCTGTCATGGAGGTTGTGATCCCAAGCCTTCGGGAGCCGGCCCTGGCGCCAGCAGGGCAGCATCTGCTCTCTGCCCACGTGATGTATGTGCCCGCCACGCTCAAGGGGGGCTGGACCACTGAGGCCCAGGAGGCGCTGACCTCGCGCCTCCTCGACGAACTGGAGCGCTACGCCCCGGGGCTGCGGAAACTCGTGCTGCATGCGGAGCTGCTGACGCCCGCAGATCTGGAGACCCTGCACGGTGTAACCGGCGGCCACTGGCACCACACGGAATTCGCCATTGACCAGTTGCTGATGATGCGGCCCACCTACGAGGCCGCCCAGTACGCGACGCCCATCCCCGGCCTGTTCCTCTGCGGCGCGGGCAGTCACCCCGGTGGCGGCCTGTCGGGCGCCCCCGGTCACAACGCGGCGCAGGTGATCCTGTCGTGAAGCGCTACGACGCCATCGTTATTGGTGCGGGCCACAATGGCCTTACCAATGCTGCCTACCTCGCCCGGGCCGGACTCGACGTCGTGGTGCTGGAAAAAAACGACTATATCGGCGGCGCCGCGGTCACCCGGGAGCTGCAGGAGGGCTGGCACTACTCCAGCTGCTCCTACGTCTGCAGCATGATGCGTCAGTCCCTGCACCGCGACCTCGATCTCTCCCGCCACGGGCTGCTGCTCGTACCCTACCTGGGCACGGTGGCCTTCGGTGACGACGGCAGCACCCTGATCGACTACCCGGATGAAGGGGCGCACTACCTGGAGCTGCAGCGCCACTCGCCGCACGACGCCGACGCCATGTCGCGCTTCCAGGCTGACCTCGGCCGCTACGCGCAGCTGATCCGCAAGACCCTGATGCGCACGCCGCCGGATCCGGCGTCTCTCAAACCGCGGGATATCCGCGAAATGCTGTTCCTGGCAAAGGAATTCCGGGCGCTCGGGGAGCGCGAGCTCTATGAGTACATCCGCTTCTTTACCATGAGCGCGGCGGATTTCCTCGACGACTACTTCGAAAACGATCTGGTCAAGGCCGCCATGGCCAGCCCCGGCATCATCGGCACGGCGCTGGGCGTCCAGTCCCCGGGCTCCGCCTACATCCTGCTGCACCACGTGATGGGGGACGTCGACGGCAACGTGGGTGCCTGGGGCCTGGCGCGCGGCGGCATGGGCGCCATCTCCCAGGCCATCGCCAGCGCGCTGCGGGAAGCGGGCGGCGAAATCCGCACCTGCGCCGGGGTGGAACGCATCGTTGTGCGCAACGGCACCACCGTGGGTGTGGCACTGGAGAATGGCGATGAGCTCCACGCCAATATCGTCGTGTCCAACCTCGATGCCAAGCGCACCTTCACCAAGCTCCTGCAGCCAGAGGAATTGCCGCCGCGCATCCTCGAGCGGGCACAGAATTTCAAGATCCGCGGCTCTTCCGGCAAGGTCAACATCGCGCTCTCGGGCCTGCCGCGCTTCAAGGGGCTACCCGACAACCGCTATATCAACCGCGGTGGCCAGACCTTCGCGGGCTCGCTGGAAACCATGGAGCGCGCATACGACGCCTGGAAACGCGGCACCTGGTCCGAAGACCCGTTCATTGAATCGATAATACCGAGTGCCTGGGACCCGACCGTAGCACCGGCCGGGAAGCACTGGATGTCAAATTTCGTCCAGTACTGCCCGCCGGAACTGGCCGACGGCCCCTGGACCCCGGAAAAACGTGACGCCTTCGGCCAGACCGTGATCAACAAGCTGGAGCGCTACAGCCCCGGCTTCAAGGACCTGATCGTGCACATGGAGGTGCGCACGCCTCACGAAATCGAGGCCGAGATCGGACTTACGCAGGGCAACATCTTCCAGGGGGAGCTCACCATCGACCAGTTGCTCTTCAACCGTCCATTCCCCGGCTATGGGCAGTACCGCATGCCCCTGCGCAACTTCTACATGTGCGGTTCATCGACGCACCCTGGCGGCGGCGTCTCCGCGGCCTGCGGTGCCAACGCGGCGCGGGAAATCCTCCGCGACCTGAAAAAGCCCAACGTTGTCCCCGACGACGATTGCTACGACGAGTAGGCCATGGAACACGCAGACCCCTTTGCCGGCGAACGGCTCAAGCTCTCTCCCTTCCATGCCAGGCAGGCGCCCATGAACCTGCGCGATGCCTGGTCCAGCTGGAACAGCTACAAGTTCGCCGATTACTACTACGACGCCCAGTACGAGTACTTTTGTATCCGCAACACCTGCGGCACCTACGACATCTGCCCCATGCAGAAGTACGAGATCCGTGGCGCCGACGCTCTCGCCATGCTCAACCGGATGGTGACCCGGGACGTGGCGAAACTGAAGGTCGACCGGGTGACCTACTGCTGCTGGTGTACCGACGAGGGGCGCATGATCGACGACGGCACCATTTTCCGGCTCGGTGACGATCACTACATGCTGACCTGCGGCAGCCCCTGCCTTGCCTGGCTGCGCAAAAGCGCCCTCGGCTTCCATGACCTGACGGTACGGGATATCAGTGAGGAGCGTGCGGGTCTGTCCCTGCAGGGGCCCACCGCCTGCGCGGTACTCAAGGCCATGGGGCTTGCGGACATCGAGCAGCTGAAGCCCTTCGGGATCCTGCGCTTCGATTTTCGCGGAGACACCCTGATGGTTTCCCGAACCGGCTTCACCGGCGATCTGGGCTATGAACTCTGGATCGACCACTCACTGGCCCTGGATCTCTGGGACGCGCTCTACAGTGCCGGCGATCACTACGGCATTCACCCCTACGGCGAGGCGGCCACCAACATGGCGCGCCTGGAGGCGGGCTTCATCATGCCCGCCATGGAGTTCAACGAGGCGCTGAAGACCGTGAACTTCCAACTTGACCAGACACCGTTCGAACTCAATCTCGGCTGGCTGGTGGATTTCCGCAAGCCTCACTTCAATGGTCGCAGCGCCCTGCTCCGCGAGCGGGAAAAGGGGCCGAAATACACACTCGTGAAGCTGGACGTCGAGGGTAACAAGCCAGCCAACGATGCGATCCTCTATGCCAGCCGGCGCTGCAGGCAGGAAATCGGCTACGTGACATCCGCCATGTGGTCACCGGCAGCAAAAGCCAATATCGCTCTCGCCATGGTCAGGACCAGGTATCTGACCGGCGATATCTTCGCCGAGATCTACTATCCGAAAGAGCTGCGCCCCTATCGCAAGGTGGCGCGCTGCACGGTACGTGACAAGCCCTTCTGGGCACCTGCGCGCACCCGCCAGACTCCCGCGCCCGACCAGTGAATCCAGTGCCTGCCACCTCACGCCCGCGCCTCGACCATTTCATCTCGCCATTCCTTCATGTTGTTGTCGATGGCCATGAAGCCCAGGATCCAAAGCGCTTCGTCCCAGGCAAAAACCCAGTGGCCGCGATAGAGCCAGTAGCCTGCCGCGCCCCAAAGCAGCGTGTACAGACCCGCCTTCAACCAGTGCGCCGTGCGCAGCACTTTGCCACTGGTGAAACCGCGTTCCTGCAGGCGTACCTGGAGCTCGATAAACAGCACTATCAGAAGCCAGGCGACAACCTCCGCAACGTCAATCCAGGCCAGTTCACGCTCGATACGCATGCCGTCTGCGTCGGTGACCAGCGTATCCGACTCGAAGCGGTAGAACGTGTCCCCATTCGACAGGGACGCGCAGTTGGCGGCATCCACCGGCGTGTAGACGAGATTGCGGGCATAGGCAACGCCCTCGCCACGGAAGTGACAGAGGTTTTCGGCGGCAACCGGCGTTGCGTCCTGCAGGTCGAGGGCATAATCCGCGAAGGCATACACCGTGTGGGCGATGAACAGGAAACAGACGACGCGCAAGCCGTGCATGACGATAACGCGTGTGCGCGTGAAGGCCTTGTCGTCCAGCAGATAGGTTTCCAGCTCAAACAGCAGCAGGAGTGTGAACCAGGCGAGCTCATCAAGCGTCGTGGCAAAGGCGCCCGCCCACTGCAGCAGCGTCCAGTCCGGGCGCGCCGTGTGCGTCGCCACGGTCCAGTCGTTGGCCACGTAAACCGCAAAATTCACCAGCAACAACAGGTAGACCACAAGCTTGATCGCCTGCCGCGATGGCAGCCGGCGCTGCCCTGGCAAGACAGTATCCCCTTCCTCCACGCCTCAGCCCCGCACCAATTCACTGTTCTGGTCTTTTACGAGGTTGTGTTGCGGCCTGCATCCGGGCCTACACGCCAGCAGCCAGCTTGTGTATTCTCCAGCAAGAGGCAACGACTCGCGCGGAGGATGACCCCAATGATGTCCACAGAGTTCGTCAGAAGCTACATCGAAGCCTGGAACGCTCAGGACCCTACACGTGTCGCCGGCCATTTTGCGGCCGGGGGCACCTACCACGACATGGGCGAGTTGCGACAGATCACCCGCCGCAACCTGATCACCCACCTGGAAGAATACTTCAGCCGCGACAGCAGCCGCTACACACTTGTCGGTGAAGTACTCGAAGGGCGGGAAACCATTGCCTTCCAGTATCTCGCCAGCCCCACTGGCGATGACCTGCAGGTCAGTGGCTGGATGGGGGCCGAGTTCATTACCCTGGATGGAGACCGCGCCACACGCATTGAGGATTACTACCGGGACCATCTCCTGCTCGCACGCGAGCGATGCGCGGCAGCCAGGAACGAACGCTACGCCAAATCGGGCCTCAGCCCCGCGGCTCGGGAAGCGTTGCTGCAGCGGTTGGGCGAAGCCATGGAAGGCGAGCGCGTCTACCTCAACTCCATGCTTTCCCTGCCACAGCTGGCGGAAAGCCTTGCCTGCTCCATCAATCACCTGTCGCAGGCGATCAACGAGGGACATGGCGTGGGCTTCTTCGATTTCGTCAACCACTACCGCATCCGCGATGCCATGCGGATCCTGTCGCTACCGACGGCGTGTCCAGGCATCCTTGACGTCGCCCTCGACGTGGGCTTCAACTCCATATCAACCTTTTATGCAGCCTTCAAGCGCGCGACGGGCAAGACGCCGGCGCAGTTCCGTCGCGAATCCCTGCGCGCCGGCTAATCGAGTACTGGCATGTTGGGATTGCGATCACCAGTGGAGACCACCGAGCACACGGGTTCCTATTACGCGGCTTCCGCCAACGAGCAGGCCAGGTATGCTCCCCTTGTCAACGACATTGAGGCAGACATCGTCGTGGTCGGAGCCGGCTTCACCGGCATCAACACAGCACTGGAGCTCGCCGAACGCGGGCGCGAAGTCGTGCTGCTGGAGGCGAACCGGCTCGGCTGGGGCGCTTCCGGGCGCAATGGCGGCCAGATCATTGGCGGCATCGGTCACGACCCGGAGCGGTTCCAGCGCCACATCGGCCGCAACGGCGTCCGCCGTATCTACCAGCTGGGTATCGAGGCCCGGGACATCATCCGCGAGCGGGTCGAGCGCCATGGCATCGACTGCGATCTCAAGTGGGGCTATTGCGATGTGGCTCTGAAACCGCGACATCTGCGGCAGTTCGCCGAGTGGCGGGACCACGAGGCAGCCATCGGCAACCCTCATGAATACCGACTCCTGGACCGGGAGGAATTGCGCGACTACGTCAATGCCGAAGTCTACCTGGGCGGCTTGCTCAACTACGGCAACGGCCACCTGCACCCGCTCAACCTGTGCCTTGGTGAGGCTCGGGCCGCCGCATCCCTGGGCACGCGTATCTTCGAGCAGTCGCGGGTGACCGCAGTGATACCGGGGCCACGCCCCCGGGTGGTAACGGCGCAGGGAAGCGTCCGGGCCAACAAGGTGGTGCTGTGCGGCAACGCCTACCTGGGCAACGTGGTTCCCCGCCTGGCGAGCCGTGTCCTGCCCTCGAACAGCTCCGTCATCGCCACCGAGCCATTACCTGTCGAGCTCGCTCAGGCAATTATCCCGGGGGATGTGGCGGTCTGTGATCCGCGCACAGCCCTGGACTATTTCCGTCTCTCGGCCGACAGGCGCCTGCTCTTTGGTGGCCTGTCGAACTACACGGGTCTGGAGCCACGCGACCTTGTCGGCACCCTGCATCGCAAGATGTTGCGGGTTTTTCCGGCGCTGGCGGATGTTCGTATCGATTACGGCTGGAGCGGGCAGATCGGCATCGGCCTCAACCGCATGCCACAGCTTGGGCGCCTGGACGGTAACATCATCTATATCCAGGCCTACTCGGGCCACGGCGTGGCACCGACGCATGTCATGGCGCGCATCACGGCCGCCATGATCGACGGCTCGCCGGCGGACTTCGATCTGTTCGCGCGCATCCCGCACTATCCCTTTCCCGGCGGCAAGCTCCTGCGGCGACCGGGGCTGGCACTCGGTATGGCCTGGTTCAAGTTGCGCGACGCGCTTTAGCGCCAGTCCTTGAGAATTCGCCGGGCAGCATTGTAGCCCGGGGCACCGGTAACGCCGCCGCCCGGGTGCGACCCGGAGCCACAGAGATAGAGGCCCGGCACGGGGGTGGCGTACTGCGCCGCATCCGGGTGTGGGCGCATGCTGAAGAGCTGGTCCGGTTCCATGCGGCCGTGGCAGATGTCACCACGGGGCAGGCCGAAGTCGCGCTCAAGATCCAGGGGCGTCAGGCACTGGGTGGCCACGAGAACCTGGCGCAGGTTGGGTATGAAGCGCTCGGCCCAGCTCAAAACGTCCTCGAGGACTCGGGGTTTCTCCTTGTCCCAGTGCTGCCCATCGGTGAGGTCGTAGGGCATGTATTTGCACAGCATGCTCATCACATGGGTCCCCTCGATATCCGTTAGCGTGTCGTCGATGACACTGGGGATCACCGCCTCGATGATCGGCGGCGACGCTGGCTGGCCGGCACGCGCGCTGCGGTAGGCGGCGTCCAGGTGCTCCTTGCTCTCGATGAAGGTGATGGTCGCCTCGTGCTCGGGACCGGGGCCTTCGCCACCGAGGGCCGCGAAACGCGGCAGGTCACTGAGCGCCAGATTGATGCGCAGGGAGGCGGACTCCTGGCGGAAAGCCCGCAAGTCACGGACGAACGCCTCCGGTAAATGCTCTTCCCCGAGAAATTCCAGCAGCGTACGCTTCGGCTCCGTGTTCGCAGCTACCAGCGGCGCTGAAATCTCTTCGCCACTTTCGAGCCGAACACCGCACACTTTACCGCGCGCAACCAGAATGCGTTGCACAGGCGCCTGCGTGCGGATCTCCACACCCTTGTCCCGCGCCGACGCCGCCATGGCGCTGGTGATACCGCCCATCCCGCCCCGCACGATGCCCCAGGCCCCCTTGCGACCGTCAATTTCGCCCACGGCATGATGCAGCATGGCCAGGCTTGCGCCGGGCTGGGATAGCGGCGCGAAATTCGCGGGCATGATGTGCGCGGCCACCATGGCCTTGACCTTGTCGCTCTCGAACCAGCGGTCGATGATTGTTTCCGGCGCGCCGAGGAAGAACTGCATGAGACGCCAACGCTGGTCGGCGTCCAGCCTGCGCGCACCCAGCCCGAGGCGCAGCGCGGAGAGCAGATCGCCGATGCCACCGCCGTGGAGCTTTGGCGGCTCACGCAGCCACTGGCTCGCCAACAGCTCGCCGACCACGTCCACCGACTCCTCGAAAGCAAGGTAGGCATCGTAGTCACGCGCCGAGTAACGACCAAATTCGGCTCGGTCGTGGGCCTCGTCGCCATTTAGCAGCAGGTAATCACCCCGCGAGTCGAGGTATAGCGAATTGCGCAGCAACAGCGGCTCGTAGCCGTAGCGCTGGAGCTCAAGATCGCGCACCACTTCCGGCCGCAGCAGGCTGACAACGTAGGATGCCACGGAATTGCGGAAGCCGGGGTGAAATTCCTCGCTCACGGCGGCGCCCCCAACCACGTGCCGGCGCTCAAGCACGCAGACCTTCAAGCCTCCCCGTGCGAGATAGTTGGCGGTGGTCAGGCCGTTGTGGCCCGCACCGATGACAATTGCGTCATAGGCCGCGGTCACGATGCGTCCGCCAGGGCCGGCAGTGTGTGCCGCAGACGGAGATACAGGCCTGCGTAGATCGCGAAAGCGGCCAGTGATGCTGCCGCACACAGCAGGAACACCGGGTCATAGCCATTGCCGAGGGCGAGCGCCGAAGCCGCCAGATTGGGGCCAATGATCTGACCCAGGCCCTGCGCCGCCGGCAGCAGCGAGGCAAAACGCCCCGAGTGGTCCACATTCGCCACCGTGGCCATCTGGTAGACGTCGATAAAGATCCAGAGGAAGTTGAACGTGTATACGCTAATGAAAAAAGTGATGTTGGTGATACCGAAGGCCAGCATGCCGACGACCGTGGCGTGCACCAGCAATGTCACCAGCAGCGGGCGCACCAGCCCGAAGCGATTGCTGATGACGGTGGCGACCAGGCAGCCAAGAATACTCATGAGCGATACCCAGACCAGCACACCGGAAACCCAGGATGCCTCGAGGCCGGCGCGGGCCGTGGCCAGTTCAATGTAGGTCCAGTAGGCGCCGATGTTCACATAAGTCAGCGCGATCGCGGCAAGGCACAGCCAGGGAACCATCGGCGGCACATGCCGGTGCTCGACAATCACGCCAGCCACCGGGTCCGGGACCTCGACCTCCACGTCCAGCCCCGGCTCCACCGGCCGGGCGGGCACCCAGCGCAGGAAAAGAAGCCCAAACGCATAGGCGGCGATAAAGACGCCGTAGATGCCGTCCATGGACAGGCGCGGCAATGTGTACATTTCGGCCGCCTGGGTGAAAGCAAAACAGAACAGCATGATATTGTAGGCGCGCGCGGGGCGGGAGCTGGCGCCGAGATTTGCCACCGCGATCGCCGTATAGACGCCACTGCCTGAGCCGGCCAGAAATCGCAGCCAGACAACCTGCTCGTAGTCCACAAATACCATGCACATGGCATTGGCGCCCATGGCGACCGCCGCCGCGATGACGACCAGTAAACGCCGGTTGATTCGCGCCACCAGCAGGGAAGCGAGAACGGCGCCAAAAGAGAGCCCCCCGAGGTCCGCCCCAGCTACGCGTCCCGTTTGCACATCCGTGAAGCCCAGCTGGGTCGCCCAGGCGGTACTGATAACGGGAATGCCCGCGAGCACGCCATAGCCGACGAGCGTCATGTAGAGCGAGATCGTTTGCGAACGCCAACCGTCGAACAGCGTCCGTTCATGGTGCAGCGCGGTATTGGCAGCGTTCCCTGGCATCGATTCAGGAAACCGTAGTCCGGGATTGAAGATTGATCATCATGAGGTAACAGACTTCTCCTGAGACTGAAGTGTAGACGCTGTTGCGCTGGGGCTGTAGCGGCGCCAGATCACGGCAACCGCGATCAGACCCAGCGGCACGAACAACAGTGCCGGACCGAGGGCAAACCAGGGCTCTGCCTGGCTCCAGTCAATAGTGCCATCCGCCCCCACGAGTCCTCGTCCACGCTGATACGGTAGCACGTACCAGTGCAGCAGAAGCGCCGGCATGAGTACGCCGTAGACTACCAGCAGAGCCGGCGCGACCAGCGTCAGCAGGGTCTTGCGCCGATCCCGGTCCCCCGCGGGGGTCATGTGAAGTCGCTCTCGGAAGGACTGCTCCTGCGGCGACGGTGCAGCGCGAGACGAGACAAGGTAGATGGCTGCCAAACTGGTCAGCGCGCCGAGGAGCGCGGGGTTGAGGTAGCTCGGGAGCCGGATCAGCCCGGCGTAATCAAGCGCTGCCGGGATCACATTGCCGGCAAAACCCGCAACCAGTCCCCAGAAGGCACCCGCGGCGGTGATTCGTGAACTCCAGACACTCATGAACGCCACCGGGCCCCAGGACGAAGCGAATACGGTACCGATAAAAAGCATTATCCAGAAAACATTGGCGGGAAGTGTCAGGCTCAGGGCGAGCACCACGATCGCGACGCCGCCCATGAGCAGCCGCGTTGTGCCCAGACGCGGCGCCCGGTCGCGGCTGCCCAGATCATTGCTGACACTGAAACCCACGAGAGACAGGAATGTGGAAGCGGAGGACAGCGCTGCAGCAACGATTCCCGCCAGCAGCAACGCGCCCAGGAAACCGGGCACAAGGTGCTGCGCCGCCCAGAGCAGCACCGTCTCCGACGGCGCGATGTCTGTGCGCGCGAGATTCACCAGACCACCAGCGCCGTAAATCAGATACTGCATGATGATCACGGCAAAGCAGGCGTAGATTGATGCACGCAGAACCACGTGCTCGTCACGGGCCATGAGGTGCCGGCTTGCCTGCCAGGGACTGACGGCGTAGACCACGCTCCACGACAGGTCGATAATTACGAACCAGATAAGGAAGTCCACTGCCCTGGGCCAGGGCGTGCCCTCGCCGATAGTGCCGTGCCAGGCGGCGATATCCGGCTTGATGCCCTGGCTCGCGAGCGCCTCCACCGCCGTGGCGACACCGCCAAAGCCGCCGACCAGCTTGCCCACGAAGAGCACCGTGGCCACGGTGAAAAGCAGGAACATGAGCGTATCGGTGATGATTACCCCGCGGGAACCTGCATAGAGCGTGAAAATCGTATAGCTCAACCAGGCGACCAGAACCGCTTCGACATAGTTCAGCGCCGTCAGGTCCGCGAGCAGCAGCGCTGCGCCCTGGGTGACCACCAGCAGGTAACCGCCCAGACCGAAGACGATGGTCACCCCTGCCGCCTGCTGCACCCGCCGGCTGTTGAAGCGATGGCCGAGGTAGTCGGCCACGGTGGGCGCGCGACTGCGGCGCAGGAAGGTACCAAAGAACAGCGCGCCGTAGATATACCCCGTGACGGCGATCCCCGGCAACAGCAGGTAGGGCCCCATCTGGCCATCGTAGGTGAAGCCCGCCTCGCCGAGAAACAGGGAGGTGCTGAAGACACTGGCAACCAGCGTACCCAGTATCAGCAGTGTCGGTGCGCGGCGACCGGCCACGAAGTAGTCTTCCACGGTGTGCACGCGGCGGCCGGCGTAGTTTCCCACCACAATGAAGAGCAGCACGCTGATGGCGATCGTCAGGGTATAACTATCCATGGCCTGCAGATACCCGTGCGGCACTTGGGAGGCATCGCGCTACCGCAGCTGGCTGAACTGGCTGAGAACCTCCGTGCGGATCAGCGGTCACGAAGAATCACGCGCGCGGCATTGTAGCCGGGCAGGCCGCTAACGCCACCGCCGGGATGCGCACCGGATCCGCAGAGGTATACCCCGGCCGTGGGCATGCGATAACCGGCATGACCGGGAATCGGACGCATGCAGTAGAACTGGTCCAGGTGCAGTGCACCGTGAAAGATATCACCGCCGACCATGTTCAGGTCCCGCTCGATATCCAGCGGGGTCTTGATCTGTCGACCCACTACAGATGCACCAAAGTTTGGCGCCTGGGCGTCAATGGTGGCGATGACAAGGTCTGCCACCTCGTCGCGGACCTCGTCCCAGGAGCGGCCGTCCGGGAGGTGTCGCTGGAAGTGCTGACAGAACAGGCTCGCCACATGCGCCCCGGGCGGTGCCAGACTGTCGTCCTGGGTGCTGGGAATCTGCATGGAAATGACCGGACGCTGCGACCAGCCCTGGTCGCATGCATCGCGATAGGCGTTCTGCAGGTAGGGCAGAGACGGGCAGAACTCGATGGCGCCGAGGAAATGCGAATCGTCACTGCCTTTGAGGCTGGTGAAGCGCGGCAGTTCCGACAGGGCAACGTTCATCCGCAGGGTCGCCGAGTGACTGCGATAGTTGTCGACGCGCCGTTGGTCGTCATCATCGAGGCCGTGCCCATCCAGCAGCCGCTTCAGCAGCACTTGTGGATGGACGTTAGCCGCCACCATTGGCGCGCGCAATTCACGGCCGTCTTCGGTCACAACACCACAGGCGCGGTCGTTCTCTACGAGAATCCGCGCCACAGGTGTCTCCAGCTCCATGCGCACGCCGCGGGCCCGGGCGGAAGCGGCCATGGCCTCGGTGATGGCACCCATGCCACCGCGCGCAATACCCCAGGCCCCTTCACGGCCCTTGACCTCGCCGAAGGCGTGGTGCAGGAGCACATAGGCCGTCCCGGCCTGGTACGGATCCGCAAAGTTGCCGATCACGCCCTCGAGACCGAGCACCCCCTTGAGCGCTTCGCCTTCGAACCAGGCATCAAGATGATCGCCGATAGAGCGCACCATCAGCTCCCCCAGTACCATCTGGTGCTTGCTGCTCAGGCGACGCAGGGCATTACCGCCCTTGAGCAGCGCCAGTGCATCGCGCCAGCCGCCGCCAAAATTGGGCGGTGCTTCGGTGGCCAGGGCTCGCAGTGCCCGGGCCACCGAAGCGATCTCGCTCTCGAAAGCCTCAAGGCGCTCAGAGTCTCGCCGTGAAAAGCGGGCCACCGCGGCCCGCGCCTGCTTGCTGTCCCGTGTCAGCTGCAGGTGGTCGCCGTCCAGAATACTGAGCGTGCCCGCAGGCCGCTCCATGATCTCGAGGCCGTGTTTCTCCAGCTCCAGGTCTGCGATCACCTTTGGGTGCAGCAGACTGATGGAGTAGGAGTAAACCGAGTTGCGAAAGCCGGGGTGGAATTCTTCCGTTATTGCCGCGCCGCCGACCCGGTCCCGGGCCTCGAGGACGGTAACGTTGAGACCGGCAGCCGCCAGATAGCCAGCGCAGACCAGGCCGTTATGACCCGCCCCAATGACGATGACATCCGACTGCTCGCTCACGCCTGCTCCCCCCAACCGCCAGGATTTTCGCATCAGTCTAGAATGGGCAGGGAGGAGGAACCTCCGAGCCGATGGGCTAGGAAGCGCCAATAAGGAGCGCTACTGCATAGTTCAAGGGCATCTGCCCTGCGAGGCAGGCAATCAATCGGATAGCCGCATGAACTTCGCTCAACCGCAAGAACTGGATGACTACCTCCGCGAGCACCCCGAGACACAGATGCTCGAGCTGTTGATACCCGACATGAATGGCCTCCTGCGCTGCAAGCGGATCCAGCGTCGCGAATTCGCCGACTTCTTTGCCGGTGCCTTCTCTGTGCCGCGTACTATCCCGTTCCTGGGTATTCGGGGCGACATGTATGGCGGCCAGGATCAGGCAGTGATTGGCGGCGACCCGGACCAGACCCTGCGGCCGGTTGCCGGCACTCTTGCCCCCATTCCCTGGCTGGCCTCGCCCACGGCGCAGGTGCTCACGGGCTTTGCCGACAACGATGGAAGTTTCTGCTGGACCGACCCGCGGGCACCACTGCTGCGGGTGCTGGAGCATTTTGGGGCAGACGGCCTGGCACCCGTAGTGGCCACGGAACTTGAATTCTACCTGTTGGCCGATGGCGACGGTGTGCGCCCGCAGCCGCTCATGGGCCGTGTGCCTGGCACCGGACTGCGCCAGAGCGGCATCCAGTACTGTATGCCCGATGATCTGCTGGACTGTGACGCGTTCCTGGAGGACGTGCGCCTTGCCTGCGAACTGCATTCGGTGCCACTTACCGCGATCCACAGCGAGTTCTCGCCGGGGCAATGGGAAATCAACACGCACCACCAGCAGGACGCGCTGCTCGCGTGCGATCATGCACTTCTCTTGCGCAGACTGGTGAAGGGTATCGCCCGACGCCATGGCCTTGCCGCAACGTTCATGGCAAAACCGTTCGCGGAGCTGGCCGGCAGCGGCCTGCATATTCACGCGAGCGTCTACGACGGCAAGGGGGTCAATGTATTCGCCCATCGGGAACCCGCTGAGCCACCGCAAATGACCTCGACGCTACTCGGCGGAATCGGTGGTCTTGCGAATACCGTCAACGAAGCGATGGCGATTTTCGCGCCAAATCCCAACTCCTATCGCCGCTTCAAGGCTGGCGCCTATGCGCCCGCGGGTCCCACCTGGGGTTACGATCACCGTGAAGTAGCCCTGCGTGTTCCGGTGTCGTCGGAACAGAATCGACGCATCGAACACCGCATCGCCGGTGCCGATGCGAACCCGTATCTCGTCCTCGCGGCGGTGCTCGCCGGTATCCACCATGGCATGCGCAGCGGCGCAGACCCGGGTGAGCCCGTAACACGGGAAGCAGATCTCTCCCAATCCGCTGTCAGTTTCCCCACCCGTCTCGACGGGGCGCTGGAGCTGTTTCGGGCCGGGAAAGTCATTCCCGGCTATCTGGGCGAGCGCTATGCCCAGGCCTATGCGGTACAGCGCCAGGGGGAGAGCGACCTCTATAACGGTGAGGTGCCCGACCTTGACTACGAGTGGTACCTCCGGGCGTTGTAGCTACCGCTGTGCAGCGCGAGCCTCGCTGGAACGCGAGGCTGCGGTTCATCCATCAGAACGTATAGTTCACTCTCACGCCCGCAGTCCTCGGCCGGGAGGGACCGAAGGTATGCTGCACGAAGATCGTGCTCGCACTGGGATCGTCAGCGTAATTGCCGTCGTACCAGATATCGTCGAACACATTTTCCACGTAAGCGCTCACCTGCCAGCTGGACTGGCGATAACCCACGATAATGTCGGTTTGATTCAGCGCCTTGATCCGCTGGAAGATCAAATCCTCATCTGGCCAGTCTCCACGATAGTCATCCTCCCAGGACCAGGCGATAGTGCCAAAGGCCTCGCCATCGCCCAGCGGGTAGTTGGCATCCAGAACCGCGAACGCCGTGTACTCCGGTGCCCAGGGGACAGAATTGCCCTCACAGGCATCGGCGGAACCTGTAAGCACTTCGCCCGCACCACAGAAAGCCTGGACGTTGGTTGCTTCTGAATCGAACCAGGAGCCTCCCGTCCTGAACCTCAGGTGATCGGTAAGCGCCACGCTGGCTTCCACCTCCAGCCCCCAGCCATCGACCTGGCCAACGTTGTCAACGACGGTACGTGGACCCTCGCCAAAAATCGCCTGCAGGTCTTCGTACTCGTAGTAAAACGCCGTTGTTGCCACCTGGGCTCGGCCGTCCGCCAGGGTTCCCTTGTAGCCAATCTCGTAGGAAATGACGGTTTCCGGACCGAAATCCCCAGGGCGATCGCGGCCCGGCAGGCCGACACAGAGCCCGAAGGGGCAACCCTCGCTGCCGGGTCCCTCGATATTGAAGCTGCCAAACCCGCCAGGTTTGTAACCGGTTGCAGCACTGGCAAAGAGCAGGGTATCCATATTGGGGCGCCAGTTGAGGACTGCGCGCCAGGTCACCTCGTTCCAATCCTGCTTGTCGCGTAACGCGCCTTCCGGGGTGGAAAATCCGGTCTGGACCTTGTAATTAAGCAGGGAGCCACCCGAATCGGGCAGGGCTTCCTGGGAAAAATCCTTCTCGTCGTAACTGTAGCGGACACCCAGAGAAGCGTTGAGAGTTTCGCTGAACTGGTAGCCCAGATCCAGGTAAGCTGAATACCCCTGGTATTTACCGATGACGCGGTTGCGATCATTGATCAGCCCGGTGGGCGAAGGTGTCCAGTCGCAGCTGCCAAAGTAGTAATCCAGGTAGTAGTCGCAGTAGGTGGTCTGACCGTAGTAGCTGTCCAGCCCGTTGTAGTAGTCAAACAGATCGGCGCAGGTATTGAACCAGTAACCGAGGCAGTACACATCCTCTTCCTGCTGGCCGAGAAAGATCGTGTCGATGTCCTCGTCGTAGAAGGAAGCGCCCGCGTACCAGTCCAGCGGGCCTTCACTGTTGGACGCCAGGCGGACCTCCTGCTCGAAGTACTCCCCCGACTGGCTCTGCCCGTAGTTGAAGGTGATCGTGGGCAGCCCATCGTAATCCTCTACGTACTCGTAATCGTGGTCCTTGTAGCCCGTCATCGAGGTCAGCGTTGCCCAGCCGAGATCAACGTCGACAAGCAGACCGATGAAAAAGATCTCGGAGTCATCACGGGGCGTCAGCGAATTGTCGTTGTTGACCGTGCGGCCATCCGGGGAGGTTGCGATGGGTACGCCCCCGTTGATGCGTGTCTGGTTGACCTCGAATGCCGTGCCTTCACCGGTAGCCCGGTAAACACTACCGAACTGGTTGCGGTCATCGTATTCAACAATCAAATCGGCGGTCAGTCTTTCGTTTTCATAGCGGGTAGTGATACGCAGCGACTGGTTGTCGTGGGAAATGAGGTCATCGCCGCCAGCGATATTGTCGACATAGCCGTCCTCTTCGGAATGAAACCCGGCAATGCGTACAGCGAGGTTGTCGTTAATGGGCAGGTTGACCGCACCCTCGAAGGTGAACACGCCGCGCTCACCAACGTCGACCTCAGCATAACCCTCGGTCTCTGAGACATTCGGTTTCGCGGTAATGATGTTCATGGCGCCACTCACGGAATTGCGCCCGAACAAAAAGCCCTGTGGCCCGCGCAGTACCTCAGCGCGCTCAATGTCGTAAAGGCTGGAAACGGCGGCCCCGTTTCGACCCTGGTAGAGACCGTTCTTGTAAAGGCTGACGGACGGATCGCCGCCGTTACCAAAGTCGATGGTGCGAATGCCGCGAACACTGACAAAATCGAGGAAGCTGTCCTTGCTGTTGCCGCTGATACCCGGGGTGAAGGATATCAGGTCCTTGATGTCGCTGAGATTGACCTTGCGGATTTCCGCGCCGGACATCGCCGTAATTGCAATGGGCACGTCCATCACCGACTCCGCGCGTTTCGTCGCGGTGACAATCACCTCCTCGAGCTGCTGTGCCGCCGCAGGCGTGGCGGCGGCGCCGCTCAGCATGGCGACTGCCACAGCTCGCGACAACAGACGGCGCCGCGCGCTCGGCACCTGCGATGTTGCTGCGCTGCGCCAGGCCACGCCTGTCGTGCTGGCTCCGGGAGTATACGAGGATGATTGGGGCTCCATGTCTGTCTCCTCTGCGGCTTTTGCGACACGCGCACATTATTTTCGTTTAAAAATAGCGAAAAATGGCGCTTTTACAAACTTTCCATGACTATAGTCCACAGAGAAACTCGCGCTTCGCAGCCTACAGGGGCAATATGTGCACCACATTGAGACAGCGTGCGCACCGTTCTTGCACGGCGCGCCTGTGTGTCAGAGCGTTTCCGGGACCCCGGCAGCAGCCAGCGTTTCGCGCATGATCGAAAGCCGCTCTGCATAGCGACGCCAGCGGCCGACGGAGCGCGTGTGCGCCGGCTGGCGCACCTGTACCACGCTTGCCGTGGTGACCGCGGCTTTCTGCTCGTGGAACAGAAGGCAATCGTCTTCCCAGGGCAATCCGAGAAAATCGATGAGTGCGCGCGCGTTCGGCTCGACGTTGGCGGCCGTGTCTTCGTAGGAGATGTCGAAGAAGCGGTCGCCGAAACGCTCTCGCCAGGTTGCCATGAGGTGATAGTAGCGGGCGTGATGGCGCGCCATTTCCGCCTGGTCGTAGGAATGCGGGTAGGCATCGGCAAAGAGTTGCTTGTAGCTTGCGAAGCAGGCATCCATGGGGTCGCGGCGCAAGTGCACGATCTTCGCCTGCGGCAGGGCCTTGAGGATCAAAGGCAGATAGAGATAGTTGGGCGGTAACTTGTCGACGAAGCGTGGCAATGTTCCCTGCAGCTTGCGGGTCGACTGCAAATAGGCATTGCCCAGCTGCTGCGGATCGATTGCCGCGCCGATTTCCGCGAGCTTCGCGGATTGGCGCCGCGGCTCCCGGTAATCCCCCAGGCGGCGAACACAGTGCCCGAACTGTTTCAGCTCTCCCGCCGAATGCACCTGCGAATGACTGGTGATGATGCGCTCGACGAGTGTGGTGCCGGTGCGGGGCTGTCCGATCACGAAGATCGGCGCCGGGTCGTCGTGCCCGTGAGCGCCATCGTAGAGCCAGGACTCCGTGAAGGTGTCGGCGAAGGCCGCGTACATTTCTTCCTCCGCGGCCTCATCGAAATCGATGGTCTTGCGACGCGCCCGGGCGCCGCGCTCAAAGGCCTCGAACGCCCGGTCCCAGTCCTCGAGATCCTCGAGCTCCTTGCCCAGCGCATAACAGAGAAAGGCGAGCGCACGCGGGTTTTGTGACTCATCGCCAATCAGTCGCTCGAGTTGCTCGACATGTTCCCGGTCCTGCACTCGCCTCAGGCCGGACAAAAGCCAGTGCGCATGGGGATGCGAGGGACTCTGAGCCAGCACCCGGGCCAGGTCTGCTTCGGCTTCCTCCAGGCGATCAAGGAACATGTGATTGTTGGCCCGATTGAGAAGGAAGGGAATGCTGTCGGGCCGCTTTTCGAGGGCACGGGCGATCCAGGCCCCCGCCTCCTGCTGGTCGCCCAGAAGACCATGCACAGCCCCGATCAGGTCCATCACGGTCGGGTTGCCGTCGTTGTGCTCGACTGCCATGACGAGCGCTGCATCTGCCCGCGCCGGCTGACCCGCCTGCATGAAAAGGCGGGCGAGATTGGCCCACGCCGCCGCATGATCTGGCTGTAGTTTGGTCACCGAACCAAAGGCCTGGACGGCACGCCAGGTCTGCTTGAGTTCGAGGGCGATCAGGCCGACCAGGAAGTGGGCCTCGACAAGATCTCCCTTGGCGCCAAGCAGACGTTTACAACAGGCTGATGCCTCGTTGAGACGCCCTGCGGACAAGTGTGCAAAACCCTCGTGGAGGACATCCTGCATCCAGGCTTCTGCAGGCACCTTCCCGACCGTGGTCAAGGCTGCGCAGCCTCTTCGCTGGCGTCGACGGGGCCTGGTGTCGGCAACTCCTGCACTGAGCGCCAGGCCTGCTCGATCGCAGTGTGTGTATAGGCGGTTGCGGCCGCATCGGTATTGGCAATCGCAATCCTCCCGAATGGCTTGCGCGCGATCTCATGTGGCGCCTCGCCCCGGGGCCAGTCCGGGTCCCAGAGGTCGAGATACTCATAGGCGTAACCATGCGGCCAGCGATTGACGGTAATCGCGAGGACGTCGCGCCGCACATCGAAGCCGGCGGGGCCGAGCAAGCCATCGAGCACGGTGCGCACCTCGCGCTCGTAGTCCTCAAGGGTCAAACCCAGCATGATTGCCCGGGAGGCACGCAGCTGGCTCTTGATATCCACAGCGTCCTCTGGTGGCGAAATACTGCCCCAGAAAATCAGCGATACCGAGCCGCTGTCATCGATGGCGTGTTCGTAACCCCCGGTATTGATGCCACGGAAGGTAAACAGTCGCTCCATAAGCCGACCCGGGCAGCGCACAAGGTCAACGCCAAGCCTGTCGAGAGCGTCGGTGTTTCGGATCAGCACGTTGGTCAGTAATAGGGGGTGCTTGACCTGGTATTCCAGCGCCTCGCGCTGGGACTGCGGCAACGTCGGACACAGGTGCGGAATGACACTGTGATAGCAGGCCAGCACACAGTGTTCTGCCGTAACGCGCAGCACCGTACCGTCATTGACATAGCTCACGGCAACGCCGTCTTCCGTGTTCGCGGTGTTGATTACCGTCGAATTCAGTCGCAGGCGCACGGGATTGCCTGCGCGATCGAGAGCAGCGTAGTTGAAGCGCGCCAGCGCCACGTTGGCAGCGGTGGTACCCGGTGCGACATCCGGAATCAAGGCAGCCACCTGCAACCGCGCCAGGCTGGCATTGCCGTCCGGCCACATGGCCACGGGATAACTCCAGCGCTCGCTGTCCCAGCTTTCACCCAGCAGGTGTGCACCCGGAGAACCGCTCTCCATCGCCTCCATCGCCGAGAGCGCGCGCATCTCCACCCCCCAGCCACCGTGCTCCAGCTTGGCGAACAGCTGCACGGCGTCCTCCGTGAGGCCGCCATGGCGGCGCAGGAACTCGGGGTAGGAAATGCTGCACAGGTAATCTTCGGCTTGGGCCTCGTCGAGATGTTCAAGCACATCCTCGTTAGCGGCATAAAAACGCTTGAATGACTCGCGGCCCGCCTCGGAGATCGGCATCTGATCAATGGTGGCGGCGTCGAGGCGATCGCTCAGGTCACATTTTACAACCAGGCGGTTCTCACCATACGTTGCGGCGTCGAACCACATCGCAGGGCTGTTTGTTGCGCCGTGGCCGTAACTGAACTGTTTGCGTTCGCGCATGAGTTCCACATCGACCCCATGGTCCTTGAGAAATGCCTGCACCGTTGCACCGAAATTCCACCATTCGAGGTTGTGGGTACCACCCATGGACAGCACCATGCGCCCGCTCTGGTGAAACTCGTTGCGCCGCGCATGACCACCAAAATCGTCGTGGTTCTCAAGCAGGAGAATTCGCTTGTCGGCACCGAAACGCTGCCGGTAAAAGTGTGCCGCAGCGAGCCCGGAGATACCCGCGCCGACGATCACCAGATCAAAGTGCTGATCCAGATCCACGGGCTCGGGAAAGCTGCGCCCCTCCCGGGCCAGCGCATGGGCGGACTCGAAGGCGCCCGGGTGGGACCCGCGCAAACCCGTTCTGACTGGAGGGTAATCAGTGGCAGATGGTTTGCTTGCGGCCGCGGCGCCGTCGGCCGGTGCTGCGGCAACGATACCCGGACCCAGCGCCATCGCCAGCGTGGCCACGCCCGCATCGTGGATCAGGTCGCGGCGAGTAATCACCGCATCCATACCGAGTTCAGTGTCTGTCTTTTTGCTCACCAGCCACACTCCCTCACGTCGTCCGCCAGGACATTCAGGCGAGTGTACCAGACCGCGGCCCGCCTACGGGCAGGCCCCGCCGCCCGGCCATAAAAGCCAATCGTGGCGCCGGCCTGGAGGGTGGTTATCTCGCGCATTCCCTGGTCTCAAGTAGCTCTTCGCTCCCACTCTTCGCCAAGCTCAAGCGATCGTCGCGCTGGCCTATAGGCTAGCAGAACATCGTATCTGGGCTAAAGGTGCGAGGAAGATCTTGAGAATTGCTGCTGGTGCGAAGAATCGGCTTCACTCAGGGAAACATGGTTGCAGGTACCTGGGAGTGCGAGCCCGGCACACTGCAGCTTCCCTGCAGCGCCCTACTCCACCGTCACCGACTTCGCCAGATTCCGCGGCTTGTCGACATCCGTGCCCTTCTGCACCGCGACATGATAGGCCAGCAGCTGCAGGGCAACCGTGTAGATGATCGGTTTGAGCAGTTCCGAGCAGCTGGGCAGTGCCAGTACGTGGACCCTGGCCTCGTCGGCGAAGTGGTCCTCGCTGTCGGCAAACACGTACAGTTCGGCGCCGCGGGAACGGACCTCCTCCAGATTTGACTTGAGCTTTTCCATCAGTTCGTCGCCGGGTGCTACCGCCACTACCGGCATATCGGCGTCCACCAGGGCCAGCGGCCCGTGTTTCAGCTCCCCCGCGGGGTAGGCCTCGGCGTGAATATAGGAGATTTCCTTGAGCTTGAGCGCACCCTCCATGGCGATCGGATAGTAAATACCACGCCCCAGGAACAGGGCGTGCTGGCGCTGAATGAAAGCACCCGCCATGCGCTTGATCGCCGGGTCAAGCAAAAGGGTGCGTTCCACGCAGTCTGGCAGCCGGTGCAGGGCTGAAACCAGGTCGGCCGCCGCCTCCGGTTTCAGGGCATGGCGGCGGCCGAGCACCAGGGTCAGCATCAAAAATGCAGCGAGCTGGGTGGTAAAGGCCTTGGTCGAAGCGACGCCGATTTCCGCGCCCGCCCGGGTCAGGAATACGAGGTCGGATTCCCGTACCAGTGAACTGTGATCCACGTTGGCGATCACCATCCGCGCCACAAAGGCCTCCTCGGTGGCATTGCGCAGGGCGGCCAGGGTGTCTGCCGTCTCACCGGACTGGGAGACGGTGACCAACAGGGTACCGGGATGCTGTACCCGCTTGCGGTAGCGGAACTCGGAGGCCACTTCCACCGCGCAGGGAATCCCCGCCAGCTCCTCCAGCCAGTAGCGGGCCACCATGCCCGCGTGGTAGCTGGTGCCGCAGGCGACGATCTGCACGGCCTTCACCCGGTCAAACAGGGCGCCCGCATCGGCACCAAAGACGCTGTCTTCGATCTCCCGGGTGCCCGCCACGGGAATGGTGGCCGCCAGAGCGCGGGGTTGTTCGTGGATCTCCTTGAGCATGTAATGCTCATAATCACCGAGCCCGCTGCTTTCCTCCACCGCCGAGATCAGCGACATCTTGCGCCGTACCGGCTCTCCGGCAAGGTTGGTGATTTCCAGAGAGGTGGCGGTGATCCGGACCAGGTCACCCTCTTCCAGGTAGATGAAGCGGTCTGTCACCTGTCGCAGCGCCAGCTGGTCCGAGGCGAGGAAGTACTCACCGATCCCCACCCCCACTACCAGCGGGCTACCCTCGCGGGTACCCACCACTTCGTCCGGATGCTCGACATCAATGGCAGCGAGGGCATAGGCACCCTGCAAGCGGGGCACCACCGCCAGCATCGCCTGCTGCAGACTCAGCCCGGATTCCAGTTCGCGATGCAGCAGGTGCACGATCACTTCGGTATCCGTGCCCGACTGGAATTCATAGCCGGCTGCCTGCAGCTCCCCGCGCAACTCCGCGTGATTCTCGATAATCCCGTTGTGAACGACGGCAACACGCTGGCCGGATATATGCGGGTGGGCATTGACCGCGGAAGGTGCGCCGTGGGTTGCCCAGCGGGTGTGGGCGATGCCGACGCAGCCGTACTTGGGGTCCATGGCCTGGGCCTGCTCCAGCTCTGCAACCTTGCCCTGGCGCTTGTGCAACAACAGGTTGTGGTCACTGTCGATCAGCGCCATCCCGGCGGAATCATAGCCCCGGTACTCCAGCCGTCGCAGTCCCTCAAGCAGAATTTCGGATACTTCGCGACGGGCCGCCGCGGCAACAATTCCACACATGCATCAGTCCTTGTCTGTTTTCCCGGGGCGGGTCCAGCCCTGAATATTGCGCTGTTTGCCGCGGCCAACTGCCAGCTCCGCGGTGGCAACCTGGCGGGTTATGGTGGAGCCGGCGGCGACAAAGCCGTCGGCGCCAATCTCGACCGGAGCCACCAGTGTCGCGTTGGAGCCCACGAATGCGCCATCACCGATACGGGTAATATGCTTGTTGACTCCGTCGTAGTTGCAGGTAATGGTGCCGGCGCCGATGTTCACACCGGCGCCCATTTCGCAATCGCCGACATAGGACAGATGATTGACCTTGCTGCCGGGGCCAATGGTGGCTTTTTTGGTCTCCACGAAATTACCGACCCGGGCCTCGTCGCCCAGGCAGGTGCCGGGCCGCAACCGGGCATAGGGTCCGACCGTGCAGGCACTGCCGACACTGGCGGACTGCAGGTGACTCATGGCGCAGATTTCGCTGCCGTCTCCGATGGTGGTGTCCCGGAGAAAGCAGTTGGGGCCTACGGTGACTCCGTCACCGAGCACCACGTCTCCAGTAAAGACGCAATTTACATCAATATACACATCGCGGCCGCACTGCAGGCTGCCGCGAATATCAATCCGGGCGGGGTCTGCCAGCCTGACACCCGCCCGCATCAGGGCCTCGGCACGCAGCCGCTGCAATTCGCGCTCCACCTGGCTCAACTGCAACTGGTCGTTGACTCCCATCACCTGCAGCGGGTTGGCGGCGGAGGCGGTATGAACCGCCACGCCATCGGCCACGGCAAGCGACAGCACATCGGGCAGGTAGTATTCCTGCTGCTGGTTACTGTTGCCCACACGGGGCAAATACCGCTGCAGGAGTCTGGCCGGTGCCGCGAGGATGCCGGTATTGACCTCCCCCACCGCGCGCTCGGACGCGCTGGCATCCTTGTGTTCCACCACCGCCATGAACGCGCCGTCGGCGTCGCGCAGCACCCGGCCATAGCCGGAGGGGTCCTCCAGGTTTGCTGTCAGCAGCGCCGGCGCATCCGCGGCCGCGGACACCAGGGCTTGCAGGCTGCTCGCGGACACCAGCGGCACATCGCCGTACAGCACCAGTACCGTGCTCTCCTCGCCAATGGCGGGCAAGGCCTGCAGCACGGCGTGGCCCGTGCCCAGTTGTTGTCGTTGTTCGACCCAGGACAGGGGCTGCTCGCCGAAGGCCGAGCGGACCTGATCCGCGCCGTGGCCAATGACCACATGAATGACCGCGGGGGACAGTTCCTGCGCACTGTCGATGACATGCTGCAGCAGGGGTTTGCCCGCCAGTTGATGCAGCACCTTGGGCAGGCTGGAACGCATGCGCGAGCCCTGGCCAGCGGCGAGGATGACAACTTCTAGTGACATTACAGTATCCCGTTCTCAGGCAAACCAGCGGCCCAGAACCGCTGCTACGCGCTGGTACCGGGTTTCAACACAGGGCATATTAACGCCCGGGCACAGCAAAACAACCCGATTGACAGGGTAACAGACAGAACTGTGATGCAGTACAAGCTATGCGGCCCCGCCAATCCGGGGCCGGGGGGAATGGAGCCTCAGCCGCGACCGGCGCGGTTTCTCATCTTGCGCAGGGTCGCCAGCTGGGCGGCCGCCTCCGCAAGCTGCGCAGAGGCGCGGCCGTAGTCGAAATCACCTGACTGGTTGGTCAGCGTATGCACGGCCTCGCGACGGGCTTCCTCGGCGGCGGCCTCGTCGACATCACCGGCACGCAGGGCCGTGTCGGCGAGAATGGAGACGACGCCGGGCTGGACTTCAATAAAGCCGCCGGAAACGTAGTACACCTCTTCCTCGCCGCCCTGCTTGACGATGCGCACGGGACCGGGAATCAGTGACGACAGCAGCGGGGCGTGGCCGTAGGTCACGCCCATCTCACCCAGGTCCGCGGTAGCCACCAGCATCTCGACCAGCCCGGAAAAGATTTCCTCTTCCGCGCTGACGATATCGCAGTGAATTGTCATTGTCATCTCAAGCCCCTCTGTCGCGACGCCTTACAGCTTGGCCGCTTTCTCGACCGCTTCGTCGATGCTGCCGACCATGTAGAAGGCCTGCTCCGGCAGGTGATCGTACTCACCCGCCAGAATACCCTTGAAGCCGGTGATGGTTTCCTTCAGCGACACGTACTTGCCCGGCGCACCGGTAAAGATTTCCGCAACGTGGAAGGGCTGTGACAGGAAGCGCTCGATCTTGCGCGCCCGGGCCACGGTTTGCTTGTCTTCCTCGGACAGTTCATCCATGCCCAGAATGGCGATGATGTCCTTCAGCTCCTTGTAGCGCTGCAGTACCGACTGCACGCCCCGGGCAACATCGTAGTGCTCGTGACCGATGATCAGCGGGTCCAGCTGGCGCGAGGTGGAGTCCAGCGGATCAACTGCGGGGTAGATACCCTTGGCGGCGATGTCGCGGCTCAGCACCACGGTGGAGTCAAGGTGGGCAAAAGTGGTCGCCGGCGAGGGGTCGGTCAGGTCGTCCGCCGGTACGTACACCGCCTGGATGGACGTGATGGATCCCACCTTGGTCGAGGTAATCCGCTCCTGCAGTACGCCCATTTCTTCCGCCAGGGTCGGCTGGTAGCCCACCGCGGAGGGCATCCGGCCCAGCAGCGCCGATACCTCGGTGCCGGCGAGGGTGTAGCGATAGATGTTATCGATGAACAGCAGTACGTCGCGGCCTTCGTCGCGGAACTTCTCGGCCATGGTGAGGCCGGTCAGGGCCACGCGCAGGCGGTTTCCTGGCGGCTCGTTCATCTGGCCGTAGACCATCGCCACCTTGGAGTTGCCGAGATTCTCGATATCGACAACCTTGGATTCCTGCATTTCGAAGTAGAAGTCGTTGCCTTCCCGGGTCCGCTCACCGACACCGGCAAACACGGACAGGCCGGAGTGCTCGGTGGCGATGTTGTTGATCAGCTCCATCATGTTGACGGTCTTGCCCACGCCGGCGCCGCCGAACAGGCCAACCTTGCCGCCCTTGGCAAACGGACAGACCAGGTCGATCACCTTGATGCCGGTTTCCAGCAGTTCATTGGATGCGGCAAGCTCTTCGTAGCTGGGCGCCTTGCGGTGGATCGAGGCGCGATCCTTTTCACCGATGGGGCCGCGCTCGTCGATGGGGTTGCCGAGCACGTCCATGATGCGGCCGAGGGTTTCGACACCCACAGGCACCGAAATCGGCGCGCCGGTATTCTCCACCGCCAGCTCCCGGCTCACTCCCTCGGAGGAACCCATGGCGATCGTGCGCACAACGCCGTCGCCCAGCTGTTGCTGGACTTCCAGGGTGAGGCCTTTTTCGGTAACCAACAGTGCATCGTAAATGCTGGGTACCTGGTCGCGTGGAAATTCCACATCGATAACGGCACCGATAATCTGTACGACTCGTCCGCTGCTCATGTTCGGATCCTCTGCATCAAAGTTCAATTCTGTCTGGCGCCAGCCGGACTCTCCTGCCGACACCGAATGTACTGCGATTGTGTGTGTCAGCTTATGGCCGCTGCACCGCTGACGATTTCCGACAGCTCCTGGGTAATCGATGCCTGGCGCGCCTTGTTGTAGATCAGCTGCAGGTCATCGATCAGGTCGCCGGCGTTGTCCGTCGCATTCTTCATCGCCAGCATCCGCGCAGCCTGTTCACAGGCACCGTTTTCAACCACGGCCTGGTACACCTGGGACTCGATATAACGGGTCAGCAGGCGCTCCAGCAGCACCATCGCATCGGGCTCGTAGATATAGTCCCAGTGGTGCTTCATCTCGGCGTTGTCTTCAGCCTCCAGTGGCAGCAGCTGCTCGACGGCGGGGCTTTGAGTCATGGTGTTGACAAACTCGTTGCTGACCAGGAACAGGCGGTCAATCTGCCCGTTCTCGTAGGCATCCAGCATGGTCTTGACGCTGCCAATCAGGTCCGCCAGCGTAGGCTCTTCACCGATATCACGCACCGCTGCAGTAACATTGCCACCATAACTCTTGAAAAAGGCAGCCGCCTTGGCACCGATCAGGCACAGGTCGATCCCGACGCCCTGGTCGGCCCAACCCTTCATGGCCTTGACCGTGGCTTTGAACAGGTTGATGTTGAGGCCACCACAGAGACCGCGGTCGGTAGAAACGACAACAAAGCCGACCCGCTTTACCTCGCGCTCCACCATGTAGGCGTGGCGGTATTCCGGTGCGGAGTTGGCAATGTGACCCACCACCGACCGCATGCGGCGCGCGTAGGGCTTGCCCAGAGCCATGCGCTCCTGGGCCTTGCGCATTTTGCTCGCCGCAACCATTTCCATGGCGCTGGTGATCTTCTGCGTGCTCCGGATACTGGTGATCTTGGTCCGGATTTCTTTTCCGACTGCCATCTGGTTTTCCTCGGGCTTACCAGGTTTGCGTGGCTTTGAACTTCTCCAACGCTGCTTTGAAACTCGCCCCGATGTCGTCGCTGTAATCACCGGTCTCGACGATGGTCTTCATCAGATCGCCGTGCTCCGCATGCATGTAGGACAGCAGTGCGGTTTCAAAGTCACCGATCTTGTCGACTTCGACGTCACGCAGGAAACCTTCGTTGGCCGCGTACAGCACGATACCCATCTCGGCGATGCTGAGGGGGGCGTACTGGCCCTGCTTCATCAGCTCGGTAACGCGAGCGCCCTGGTCCAGCTGGGCCTTGGTGGCTTCGTCCAGGTCAGAGGCGAACTGGGAGAATGCCGCCAGTTCACGGTACTGGGCCAGCGCGGTACGGATGCCGCCAGACAGCTTCTTGATGATCTTGGTCTGGGCCGCACCACCCACCCGGGACACGGAGATACCGGCATTCATCGCCGGGCGGATGCCGGCATTGAACATGTCCGCTTCCAGGAAGATCTGGCCATCGGTGATGGAGATCACGTTGGTCGGTACGAAAGCGGAAACGTCACCGGCCTGGGTCTCGATCACCGGCAGGGCGGTCAGCGAACCGGTCTTGCCCTTCACTTCGCCCTTGGTGAACTCCTCGACATAGGCGGCGTTGACCCGGGCCGCGCGCTCCAGCAGGCGGGAGTGCAGGTAGAAGACGTCACCGGGGTACGCTTCGCGGCCCGGAGGACGGCGCAGCAGCAGGGAGATCTGGCGATAGGCCCAGGCCTGCTTGGTCAGGTCGTCATAGATGATCAGGGCGTCTTCGCCGCGGTCGCGGTAGTACTCGCCCATGGTGCAGCCGGCAAACGGGGCCAGGTACTGCATGGCCGCCGGATCAGACGCCGTGGCCGCAACCACGATGGTATGTTCCATGGCACCGTGTTCTTCCAGCTTGCGCACCACTGCGGCGACCGAAGACGCCTTCTGGCCAATGGCGACGTAGATGCACTTGATGCCGGTGCCCTTCTGGTTGATGATCGCGTCCACAGCGATGGCGGTCTTGCCCACCTGGCGATCGCCGATAATCAGTTCGCGCTGGCCGCGGCCGATCGGCACCATGGCGTCGATGGCCTTGAGCCCGATCTGCACCGGTTGATCAACCGACTGGCGGGCAATAACACCCGGGGCAACCTTTTCCAGCGCGTCGGTCATGGCAGCGTTGATGGCGCCCTTGCCGTCGATCGGAGTGCCCAGGGCATCAACGACGCGACCCTGCAGTTCGGGGCCGACGGGCACTTCCAGAATGCGGCCGGTGCAACGGCAGGACTGACCTTCGGCGATACTCTTGTAGTCCCCCAGGACCACTGCACCGACCGAGTCGCGCTCAAGGTTCAGCGCCATCCCGAAAATGCCGCCCTCGAATTCGATCATCTCCCCGTACATGACGTCGGTGAGGCCGTAAATACGGATAATGCCGTCGCTGACCGACACCACGGTGCCTTCATTACGCGCTTCAGAAGAGACATCAAGCTGGTCGATGCGCTGCTTGATCATCTCGCTGATTTCTGACGGATTCAGTTGCTGCATGCTCTGTTCCTCAATCCTACGAATTCATCGCCGTCGCCAGCTTGTTCAGCCGACCACGCACGGAACCATCGATCACCAGATCGCCGGCTCTTATTAACACACCACCCAACAGGCTTGCGTCGGTCGTGTTGTGCACGTTCACTTCCCGTTCCAGGCGCTTGCCCAGTGCAGCCGCCAGCTTCTGGGTCATTGCATCCTCGAGTTCAAAGGCGGACACCACTTCCACATCCACCGATTTCTCGAAGTTGGCCTTGTAACCGGCAAACAGCACTGCAATCTGGGGCAACAGGCTCAGGCGGTTGTTTTCAGCCAGCACTGCCAGGAAGTTGCGGACCGATTCGCCGATAACATCGCCACACACATCTGCCAGTATGCTGGCCAGCTCCTCCCCGCTCCTGGAGGGATCCCGCAGCAGCGCCTGCACTCGACTGTCAGACGCCACAGCGGCAGCAGTCTGCAGCTGTGCATGCCAATCGCCCAGGGTCTTGCTGTCGCGGGCATATTCGAAGGCCGCCCTGGCATAGGGGCGAGCCAGTGTGGTCAGTTCCGCCATAAGGTCCTCACCATCAGAGCTCTGCAGCCAGTTTGTTGACCAGGTCAGCGTGTGCATCGTGGTCGATCGTGGCACCCAGCACCTTCTCGGCGCCGGCCAGGGACAGGGCCGCAACCTGTGACCGCAGGGTTTCCCGAGCCCGGTTGGTTTCCTGCTCGATCTCCGCTCGCGCCGAAGCTTTCACCCGTTCCGCCTCGACCATGGCCGCGGCCTTGGCTTCATCGACGATCTGGTTGGCACGCTTGTTGGCGGAATCGACGATGCCGGAGGCTTCATGCTTCGCTTCCTTCAGGCGCTCGAGGGCCTTTTCCTGCGCCAGCTCGAGATCATGACTGGCGCGGTCGGCTGCAGCCAGGCCGTCTGCAATTTTCTTTTCGCGCTCATGCATGGCCGCGATAATCGGCGGCCAGACAAACTTCATGCAGAACCACACGAAGCCAAAGAAGGCGATTACCTGTCCGATAAGCGTAAGGTTGATGTTCACGCCGTACTCCTCACAGATATGAAGGGGCGGCCAGTACGGCGGCCCCGCTCACGATGGTGTTGCAGGGCTTGCTCAGGCCATACCGGGTGCAACAACGAAGATCAGGTACATGGCCAGACCAACGCCGATGATCGGAATCGCGTCTACCAGGCCAGCGCCCAGAAAGAAGGTCACCTGCAGCTTGGGGGCCAGTTCGGGCTGGCGGGCAGAGCCTTCGATGAGCTTGCCGCCCAGCATGCCGATGCCAATCGCGGCGCCCAGACCACCGAGGCTGATCATAATTGCGGCAGCAATAAGAACTAATTCCATGATTTTCTCCTAGCGTTAATGAGCAAAGTTAAAGTGAATCAGTGGTCTTCGTGGGCCATGCTGAGATACACGATCGTCAGCACCATGAAGATAAAAGCCTGCAGGGTGATTACCAGAATATGGAAAATCGCCCAACCAATCTGCAGGAAGCCGGCAGGCACCATCCAGGCCAGACCGGCACTGAACAGGGCAGCAATCAGGATAAAGATCATCTCGCCGGCGTACATGTTGCCGAACAGACGCAGTGCAAGGGAAAAAGGCTTGGCCAGCAGGCCCACAATCTCCATGAACAGGTTCACGGGGATGAAAAGCGGATGGTTGAAGGGGTTGAGCGCCAGCTCTTTGGCAAACCCGAAGCCCTTGACCTTGATCGAGTAATACAGGATCAGGATCAGCACGCCTATGGACATGCCAAATGTGATGTTGGGATCCGTCGAGGGGACTATCTTGTGGTATTCGACTCCGAGCAGCATCATCAGCTCGGGCACGATGTCCACCGGCACCAGATCCATCAGGTTCATCAGGAAAATCCAGACGAAGATGGTCAGCGACAGGGGTGCAATCAGCGGATTGCGGCCATGAAAGGTGTCGCGGACTGTGTTGTCGACAAACTGGACGATCATTTCAATTGCATTGACGAAGCCGCTGGGGACGCCGGAGGAAGCCTTTCTGGCGACACTGTAGAACATCCAGCTGAAAACGATGCCAAGGCCGATGGACCAGGCCATGGAGTCGACGTGAATCGCGGTAAAGCCCATGGCGGCGGCTTCGGCACCGCCGTGCGCCATCACCCAGGCGCCGCCGTCGCCGATAACGGAGCCGTCATAGCGTTCGTACCCTTCCGGCAACTTGCCATAGGTCAGGTTGGTCAGGTGGTGGACAATGTAATCTGAAACGGTCTGGGTTTCGCCTGCCATCGATCACAACTCTTGTTACGGTTCGTTTCTGCGAGCTACGTTTTCAACAGCAGCCAGCTTCCTGTCATTTGTACCGCCAACATGGCGATGTACCCGCCAAACACGGCGACCGGGGCTATCGGTCTCAGCAGGGCGAACACCGCGGCGAACCCCGCCACGCTCAAGAGGAACTTCCCGATTGCTCCACCCAGTGCCGAACGCGCCAATTCCGGCGCCGACTGCGCTCCCCTTGAGCGAAACAGTCTTGCGGCAAACCACGCCTGCGGCGTCACCGCCACAGCCCCTCCACACAGGACCGACAATGCCATCGTCTGGTCCAGGGCCAGCCACACCAACAGGCATAGGGGAACAAGCGTGGCCAGTTGAGCCAGGGTTACGCGGTGGATCGGGGGGACCGGTATCGTGTTCACTTTCTCGCGAACCACAGGCCGGGCCTCTCGCCATTCGCCACGCGACAGTTCCTCGTTTTGGGCGGCGGCATTATAGGAGTATTACCGAACAGGTTCAACCACAGCCGGGGGTAACCACTGTCGAAATTTCGCTGTAGTTGCCGGCAAGATTGCGACATATTCACCAATTTTGGAGCACTGGGCGGGATTTTTCACAGTATCTGGTAGTCGTTTTACAGCAGACCACTAGATGCTGTGGTAACCACCAACCGACACTATTTAATATGGCCGAGGATGCCGTCCAGTTCATCCAGACTGTTGTAGCTCAGCACCAGCTTGCCCTTGCCTTTGGCTGTGTGCTGGATCTGGACCCTGGCGCCCAGTTTCCGCGACAGATCGTCCTGCAGCTGGCGGATATTCGGATCCAGCTGCGCCGGCGCCGGGGCGGAGGCTTCCTGCCGCTCCTGCAGATTGCGTACCAGGGCTTCCGTCTGCCGTACCGACATGCCCTTGCCGACCACCGTGCGCGCCGCCTGCGACTGCTGCATGCCGTCCAGGGCAAGCAGCGCCCGGGCGTGGCCCATCTCCAGGTCCCCGCGCTCCAACAGCAGGCGCACGTCGTCCTGCAGCGACATCAACCGCAGCAGGTTGGCGATGGTTGACCGCGACTTGCCCACTGCGTCGGCGACTTCCTGCTGGGTCAGTTCAAACTCCTGCTGCAGGCGCTGCAGGGATACCGCCTCCTCGATGGGGTTGAGATCTTCCCGCTGGATGTTTTCAATCAGGGCCATCGCGATCGCCGACTCGTCACTGACGTCGCGGATAACCGCCGGCACCTGGTCCAGCCCGGCGAGTTGAGCGGCGCGCCAGCGGCGCTCGCCGGCAATGATCTCGTACTTGCGGTCGGAAATCGGCCGCACCACGATGGGTTGCATGATGCCCTGGGCACGAATGCTCTCGGCCAGCTCCTGCAGGGACTCCGGATCGATATCGCGCCGCGGCTGGTACTTGCCGCGCTGGACGAGGTCGACAGGGATTTCTTTCAGTATCTGCTGTTCAGCAGAGCCTTCCGGCACAGCGCCTGGTGTCCGGCTGGATTCACCTGCTCCCAGCAGCGCATCCAGGCCACGGCCCAGGCCTTTTTTTCTTGCCGACATCACCCTCTCTCCTGATCAACTGCCAGCTCGCTGGCAGGAACGTACTGGCGTTTTTCTTCGCGACGGATAATTTCACCGGCGAGTGCCATGTAGGCCTTGGCGCCCCGGGAATAGCGATCATAGTACATCGCCGGGAGCCCGTGGCTCGGAGCTTCGGCCAAACGCACATTGCGCGGGATGACCGTGCGATAGACAGCGTCGCCAAAGTGCCGGTGCAACTGGGTGGAAACCTCATTGGTGAGACTGTTGCGGGGATCATACATGGTGCGCAGGATTCCCTCGATCTGCAGCTCCCGGTTCACGGACTCGCCGATCCGCCGGATGGTACTGATGAGGGCGGACAGGCCCTCCAGGGCAAAGTACTCGCACTGCATCGCTATCAGCACGCCGTCTGCCGCTACCAGGGCGTTCAGGGTGAGCATGTTCAGGGATGGGGGGCAATCAATCAGAATGTAGTCGTAGCGGTCACCGAGTTCCCGCAGGGCCACCTCGAGACGCCGCTCCCGATGCTCGAGTCCAATCAGCTCGACTTCCGCCGCGGTGAGATCGCTGTTGGCTGGGAGCACATCGAACTCCCCTTCCGGAACGCGCTGGGTGATCAGGTGTGCCGGCGCCCGGTGCACCAGCACATCGTAGACACTGCGTTCAACCGCATGCTTGTCCACCCCGCTGCCCATGGTAGCGTTGCCCTGGGGGTCGAGATCCACCAGCAACACGCGTTTTTTCATGGCCGCAAGGGATGCGGCGAGGTTCACACAGCTGGTGGTTTTACCGACCCCACCTTTCTGGTTTGCAATTGCAAGAATTCTGGCCAAAACACTTTCCCCGGTTGATCAGCTAGTGCGGGTTGAGGATATCAGTGGCGGCGAGGGAAAGCTCCACCAGATGGCGTTGTTCATCCAGCCCGGGTACCGACAACGGGTGCACGCCCTGCACCCGGTAGTCCCCCGCCAGGGCTGCAATCTCGTCATCGGGGCAAGCGCCTTTCATGGCAAGGAGTACGCCTTGCGGCTGCAGCAGATGCCGGGTGGCGGCGACCATGTCCGCCAGCGAGGCAAACGCCCGGGACAGCACCACATCGAAACGCCGCACTGGCCTGAAAGCCTCTACCCGAGTCTGATGAATGGTGATATTGGGCAGTGCCAGCCCGGTTTTCACCTGAAACAGAAACCGGGTTTTCTTGCCATTGCTGTCAAGCAGGTGAAACTCCCGTTCCGGAAACATGATCGCCAGCGGGACCCCGGGCAGTCCGGCACCGGTGCCGACATCGATGCAAAAAGAGCCATGCAGCCAGGGCGCTACCGCCAGGCTGTCGAGCAGATGGCGGGTAACCATGGCGGCGGGGTCGCGGACCGCCGTCAGGTTGTAAGCCTGGTTCCACTTGCACAACAGGGCCAGGTAGGCCAGCAATTGTGCCTGCTGCTGTGAACTGACAGCGAGACCGAGTGCAGTGGTTCCCCGGGACAGCAGAGTGTCTAGTTCAGCGTCCAAATCAGGCAGATTTGCGGTCGGTTGCGCGGTCCAGTGCACCGCGCTTTTTCAGGTAGATCAGCAACAGTGACACCGCGGCCGGGGTAACACCGGGGATACGCCCCGCTCGGGCAAGGGTATCGGGACGGGCCTCGCTCAGTTTCTGCCGCACTTCGTGGGACAGCCCATCGACCGCAGCGTAATCCAGGGAAGCGGGCAACACCGTGTTTTCATGCCGGCGCAGGCGCGCGACCTCCTCCTGCTGGCGGTCGATATAGCCCGCATACTTGGCCTGGATCTCGACCTGTTCGGCCGCCTGCGGGTCAGCCAGGGCCTCGCCCTTCAGCCCGGCGATGTCGCCATAATTGATTCCCGGGCGTTTCAGCAGATCGGCCAGCGAATACTCCCGCGTGAGCGGGGCATTGAGCTTTGGTTCCAGGGCCGCGGCTTCCGGGGTCGACGGGTGCACCCAGGTGCTGGCCAGGCGGCGGGTTTCCTGTTCAATCGCATCGCGTTTGCGGGCAAAGCGCTCCCAGCGCGCAGCGTCCACCAGCCCCAGTTCCCGGCCTTTGGTGGTCAGGCGCAGGTCGGCATTGTCTTCCCGCAGCAGTAGCCGGTATTCAGCGCGCGAGGTAAACATGCGATAGGGCTCGCGGGTACCCATGGTGATGAGATCGTCCACGAGCACACCGATATAGGCCTCATCCCTGCGCGGGCACCAGGGCTCACTGCCCCGCACCGCCAGCGCGGCGTTCAGGCCCGCAAGCAAGCCCTGTGCCGCCGCTTCCTCGTAACCCGTGGTGCCATTGATCTGGCCAGCGAAGTAGAGGCCGGGCACGGCGCGGGTCTGCAGCGAGTAGTCCAGGTCGCGAGGGTCGAAGAAATCGTACTCGATGGCGTACCCGGGGCGGGTAATGTGGGCACTCTCGAACCCGCGGATGGAGCGCACCAGAGCGTACTGGACATCGAACGGCAGGCTGGTGGAAATGCCATTCGGGTACAGCTCGCTGGTGGTAAGCCCCTCCGGCTCCACGAATATCTGGTGCGAAGTCTTGTCGGCGAAGCGGTGAATCTTGTCTTCGATACTTGGGCAGTAGCGCGGCCCGATACCTTCGATCACCCCCGAATACATGGGCGACCGGTCCAGGCCGCCGCGGATAATATCGTGGGTGGCAGCGTTGGTATGGGTAATCCAGCAGCAGCGCTGTTGCGGGCGCTGTTCAGGGCTGCCGAGGAACGACATCGACGGCGCATCGTGGTCGCCCCACTGTTCCTGCAGCTGGCTGAAATCGACGCTGCGCGCGTCGATGCGCGGCGGGGTGCCGGTTTTCAACCGTTCCACCCGCAGTGGCAACTGCCGCAGTCTCTGGGCCAGGGCTATCGAGGGAGGATCCCCGGCGCGGCCTCCGGCGCTGTTCTCGAGGCCAATGTGAATCTTGCCACCGAGGAAAGTACCTGTAGTCAAGACCACCGTCGGTGCCCGAAATACCAGGCCCATCTGGGTAATCGCACCGGCTACGCGGCCATTTTTGATCAGCAGGTCGTCCACCGGCTGCTGGAAAATGGACAGGTTGGGCTCGGATTCCAGTATTTCGCGGATGGCGTTGCGATACAGAACCCGATCCGCCTGGGCGCGAGTGGCCCTGACCGCGGGACCTTTGCGCGCATTGAGGACGCGAAACTGGATACCGGCACGGTCAGTGGCGCGAGCCATGGCGCCGCCAAGCGCATCCACTTCTCGCACCAGGTGGCTTTTGCCAATACCGCCAATGGCGGGGTTACAGGACATCTGGCCCAGGGTATCGACACTGTGGGTCAGGAGCAGGGTGCGGCAGCCCATGCGCGCGGCGGCCAGGCATGCCTCGGTCCCGGCGTGGCCACCGCCGATAACGATCACATCATATTTTTGCTGGTATTCCACGCCTGCCCGCCTCTGCTTGGCCCCGGGTAGAGTCGACCGGGTGGCGGATTATACGGCCGCAATGGCACTTGTTCAAAATTTGTTCCGGCATTTGACTGCCTGTCGGTGGATTATCTGCATCCCGTTCCAGGCAGGTCTTGCAGTCAGGTATTACTTATTTCTTGTATAGAGAGATATATAATTAATGTTATTACTAATGGGCTTGCGGAGTTCTGTGAGTATCCGTATTTTAATCAACAAAATCAATATCTTGTGGATGGCACAACCCTGCTGAAAAGCCCTGTTCCTGACGCCCGCAAACGGTGTGCGGGCTGGGGAGGGAATTCCAGGATACTGCGCCCGCTCGCCCCGATGGCTGAGTTATCCCATTGTCAACGGAGTGCTGCACACACGGCTATCCACAGTGTTATGCAGATGTGGGCTTGTGCACAGTGGATTGGGGATAAGCGGTGCGGCTGCAGCGGGCAACCTGTGTGCAGGGTGTGATCAGTGAGTTTGGCTATTTACCGATGCAGAAACTGGAAAAAATTTCACCGAGCAGTTCATCGCTGCTGATTTTTCCGGTGATTGCTCCCAGCGCTTCGTGACAGGCCCTGAGATCTTCCGCCAGTAATTCTCCAGCTCCGGCTTCTTCAAGCTGGAGCCGGCCATTCGCCAGAAAATCGGCTGCCTGCTGCAGTGCCTGCAGGTGACGGCGCCTGGCGCTGAAGGTGCCGCTATCGCCTTCGTGGTAGCCCATGCTGTCCTTGAGGTGTTGTCGCAGCAGATCAAGGCCGTGTCCCTGTTTTGCGGACAGCCGGATTACTGTGTCCTTACCCACTTGCTGCAGAGCTGGTGGCAGCGCCGCCAGGTCACACTTGTTGTGAATGACGGTGACAGGGATGGTCCCTGGCAGGCTACCTGCTTCTGTTGGCCACAGCTCGGACGGAGCTGCCTGCAAATCCTCATGCGTCATGTCCAGCACCAGTAAAACCCGGTCCGCGCTGGCAATTTCGGCCTGGGCACGGCGTATTCCCTCCTGTTCGACGGCGTCGTTGCTGTCGCGCAGGCCCGCGGTGTCGACAATGTGCAGGGGCATGCCGTCGAGCTGGATATACTCCCTCAGTACGTCGCGGGTAGTGCCGGCAACCGGTGTGACTATGGCGGTATCCTGTCCGGCCAGGGCATTCAGCAGACTTGATTTACCGGCATTGGGCCGCCCCGCAATCACCACTTTCATACCTTCCCGCAAAAGGCTGCCCTGGCGGGCACTGTCGAGGACGCCCTGCAACCGCTGGATCAATACCTGCAGTTCGCCAGCAACTCGGCCATCGGCGAGGAAATCAATTTCCTCTTCAGGGAAGTCGATGGCAGCTTCGACATAGATTCGCAGCCTGGTCACCTCCTCTACCAGCTCATTCACCAGACGCGAGAATTCGCCCTGTAGCGAGCGGTGCGCATTGCGTGCTGCCTGTTCCGTGGTGCTGTTGATGAGGTCGGCTATGGCTTCGGCCTGGGTCAGATCCAGCTTGTCGTTGAGATAGGCCCGCTCGGAGAACTCCCCAGGTCGGGCCTGGCGGGCACCCGCCGCAAGGCAAGCGCGAAGCAGGAGGTCCAAAATGACAGGTCCGCCGTGGCCCTGGAGTTCCACCACATCTTCTCCGGTGAAGGAGCGAGGGCCGGGAAAGTACAGGCTGATGCCGGTATCGAGAGCGTCACCTGCAGCGTCGCGAAAGGTACAGAAGTGGGCGTGTCGGGGCCGCAGTGTGGTGCTGGCAATGCCTTCGGCAATGGATCTGGCAGCGGAACCGGACAAGCGAATGATGCCAATGCCGCCGCGGCCGGGGGCGGTCGCGACGGCAGCGATGGTATCGTCATCCATGCCGAGTGTAGAAATCATGGTGCCAGTATAGGCTGGCCCGGGTTGGCGGCATACCGCGGTGTCAGGCTCCGGGCTTGGCGGCCCCCTTCTCGATCTGTTTCGTGATCAGGTACTGCTGGGCCATCGACAGCAGGTTGTTGACCACCCAGTACAGCACCAGCCCTGCCGGGAACCAGAGGAAAAAGAAGGTAAAGATGACAGGCAGCCATTGCATGATCTTGGCCTGCATCGGATCCGGTGGTGGCGGGTTGAGTTTTTGCATGAACCACATGCTGGCCCCCATCAACAATGGCAGCACGAAGTAGGGGTCCATGACCGAGAGATCATCGATCCAGAGCGCAAACGGTGCATGGCGCAGCTCCACACTCTCCATCAGCACCCAGTACAAGGCGATGAACACGGGCATTTGCACGAGAATGGGCAGGCAGCCGCCCATCGGGTTGATCTTTTCCTTTTTGTACAGCTCCATCATGGCCTGGGACTGCTTGGTTTTGTCATCCGCATGCTGCTCGCGGATATCCTGCATTTTCGGCGCCACCCTGCGCATATTGGCCATGGACCGGTAACTGGTGGCGGACAGCTTGAAGAAAGCGGTTTTGATCAGCACCGTGAGCGCAATAATGGCTACACCCCAATTTCCCACCAGGCTCTGGATTTTGGTCAGCAACCAGAACAACGGCTGTGCAATCCACCACAGCCAGCCGTAGTCGACACTGAGTTCCAGATAGGGCGATATCTCCTGCAGCCGATACTGGTCCTTCGGCCCGGCGTAGAAACTGGCCCCCACGGAGCCCTGTTGGCCCGGGTCCAGGACCAGGGCGGGGCTGGTAAAGCCGGCGATGTTGAAGCCGCTGGAGGTGACCCGGGTACTGTAGGTGTGGCTCTGCTCGGGATTCGGTATCCAGGCACTGAGGAAATAGTGCTGGATCATGGCAATCCACCCGCCCGGCAATTGCTTGCGGAAGGGGTCTTCGCGCATGTCCTTGAAACTGAACTTGGTGAAGCGCTCGTCGGGCTGGGTGATGGCGGCGCCGAGAAACGGTTGCAGGCCCATGCCGCTGGAATCCGCAGTGGGGTCCTTGCTGCTGTCGCGTTTGATTTGCCCGAACAGGTTGCCCTGCCAGCGCTCGCTACTCTGGTTTTCGATGATGTAGCTGACGTCCATCAGGTAATCACCGCGGCGCAGCGTGAAACGTTTGCTGACATCGATACCGTTCGATCCCTGCCAGTGGAGGTCGACAACCAAGGTGTCTTGCCCCGGGGTGAGTTCATAGTGTTGTTTGCTGGCGGTGAAGCGGGCTCTGGCATCACTGTCGATCCCGTCGGGTCCTATCAGGCCGCTCTGGGCAACGTAGGTGCGGCGGTCATTTTGCTCCAGCAGGACAAAAGGCTGGTCCGGTTGGTCGATGTCTTCCAAATGCTCGGGCAACGCCAGTTCGATGATGTCGCCGCCAACGAGATCAATGGCCAGCTCCAGTACATCCGTGCGAACCAGGACAATGCGCTGGTCCGGGGTGTCTGTCGAACCGGGACTGGCAATCGGTTCTTCGTCTGCAGATTGCGGTGCCTTGGGCAGGTCCTCGTTGTCGACGGCGGCAACTGCCGGACTGTCGAGCGCGGGCAGTTCAGGTACCGGCGCAGTAACACTGCCATCGGCGCCATTCAGCAACCGCGTAGCGGTCGGCTGGGACGCTGTGGTTTTTTCGTCCTTGAAAGCCACCCATTCGGTCAACAGCATGAATGACAGCAGGGCGAAGGCGCCGATCAACAAAGTACGTTGCAAATCCATAATAGGTGGTCAGCTTTGTCAGTGAGTGTGTTTGCAGGGTGGTACCGGGTCGACTCCACCTTCGTGCCATGGATGGCACTTGCCGATGCGACGCAGTGTCAGGTAGCTGCCCTTGAGGATCCCGTGCAGGGCAATGGCATCCTGGGCATAGTGGGAGCAGCTGGGGTAGAAACGGCAATTGTCCCCGAGGAAGGGACTTACGGTGTAGCGATACAGAGAGATGATGGAGATGAGGAGCTTGCGCATCAGTTGCCTCGCGTTTGCGGGGTTCTGGCAGCATTGCGGGCCAGCTTCTGCCATTGTTCCCCCAGGGCTGCGAACAGCGCGGTGTTGTCTAGTCCGTCCAGACCCCGACGAGCCAGCAGGACAACGTCCAGCGGTGGGTCTGCCGGGGGCAGCTGCCGGAACAATTCGCGGGCAACGCGCTTGATCCGGTTGCGTTGTACGGCCTTGCGCACGTTTTTCTTGGCAATGACCAGGCCCAGCCGGGATTGCGGATGGTCAGTGATCCGCGCCAGCAGCAGCAGGTTTCGGTGCGATACCTTGACGGCGGCATCATCGAACACTGCCCGGTACTGGCTTGCTGTGAGCAGGCGCCTGGACTTGCCAAAGGAGGCGGAAGTCCTGTCGCGGTCAGCGATGGCGCCCACGCAGCAAACAGCTCATCAGGCGGCGAGGCGCTTGCGACCCTTTGCCCGCCGGCGGCTCAGGACCAGACGGCCGTTCTTGGTAGCCATCCGCGAGCGAAAACCGTGGGTGCGCTTGCGCTTGATGACGCTGGGCTGGAAGGTTCTTTTCATGACTTGAATCCAATAGTGGGTAATAAATAGAAGGCAGAGACTTCTCTTCGCTCCATGATGCTCGCGTGGGCGGAAAAGTAAGACTGCAAAAAAGGTTGGGTATTCTAGAGAAACGCCGGGCGTAATTCAATGCGTGCGCGGCTCTTTATTTGCCTTTCCGGGGCGGGACCGGGGACCGCATCGGGGACCCTCGCGGGGGGGCTGGCGAGCGCGGGTCAAAAGCCAGCAGTGGTGCGGGTTGTGACCATCAACACACATGTTCCCCAAAAGATATAAACAGGTTATACACAGAAAAACAAACCGCCGTATATTTTCTGTTTGGGTGGTTAGAAAACGTTCAAAAATGTTCCAACCTATTGAATTAAAAAGATAAAACATCTTGTATTAAATTCGCCAGAGGTGTGGATAACTCGCCGCAAGGGGAGTATGATCAGCGCACCGGCCAGCAGAAAACCGGGTTGCTAACAGGATACAATGTTCGCGGGTCAACAAATCGTTTTGCAAGCAGGGCCAGAGTTATCGAGGGTCCCAAGGGGAAGGTTTTGCCTGATGTAGTATGGCAGCAATGCGTGAGCAGGCTTCAGGATGAATTGCCCTCGCAGCAATTCAACACCTGGATTCGTCCGCTGCAGGCGAGCCAGAGTGGACAGCAGCTCACATTGTTTGCCCCCAACCGCTTTATCAAGGATTTCGTCAACGACAAGTTTGCGCCACGTATCCACCAGTTGCTGCGGGAGCTTGACAGCGGCGCCTCGCTGAACCTGGTGCTGGAAATCGGCACTGTGCAGGGTGCCGAAGTGAGCAGTCAAAGTCGCCAGCGTTCGGTCTCTCAGGGCTACACAGCGTCAATGGCGCCCGCGGTCTCGGGCTACGCGGTAAGCGGCAGCAACATTGCCGAGTTGCGGCCAGCCGCTCCGGTGCAGGCCGTGCCTTCGGTCATGCCCAATCGTGAACGCTTTGCCGGTTCCGCAGCGGGTCGCGAAGCACTGCAGCAGCGGTCCAGGGCTGCGGACGAGCCGGGGCAACAACACCATCTGGTAGATCACTACACATTCGACAATTTCGTGGAGGGCAAGTCGAACCAGTTGGCATTGGCGGCTGCGCGGCAGGTCGCCGAGAATCCGGGTGAGTCCTACAATCCCCTGTTTCTCTACGGCGGCGTGGGCCTTGGCAAGACCCACCTCATGCATGCTGTCGGCAATGCGTTGAAGCAGCAGAATCCGGAAGCCAAGGTGGTTTACCTGCATTCGGAGCGATTCGTGGCCGACATGGTCAAGGCATTGCAGCTCAATGCCATCAGTGATTTCAAGCGCTATTACCGCTCAGTAGACGCTCTGCTGATCGACGATATCCAGTTTTTCGCGAAGAAAGATCGCTCGCAGGAAGAATTTTTCCACACGTTTAATGCCTTGCTTGAGGGCGGGCAGCAAATGATCCTCACCTGCGACCGGTATCCGAAGGAAATCGATGGCCTCGAAGAGCGCTTGAAATCCCGGTTTGGCTGGGGCCTGACGGTCGCGGTGGAGCCTCCGGAACTCGAGACCCGGGTGGCGATTCTGATGAACAAGGCCGGCCAGGCGAGGATTGACCTGCCGCCGGATGCGGCCTTTTTTATTGCGCAACGGATTCGGTCCAACGTCCGAGAGCTGGAAGGTGCGCTCAAGAGGGTGATAGCGAGTGCTCACTTCACAGGGAAACCAGTGGATGTAGAGCTGATCAAGGAGAGCCTCAAGGATCTGCTGGCCCTGCAGGACAAGCAGGTCAGCCTTGATAATATCCAGCGGACAGTGGCGGAATACTACAAGATCAAGGTGGCGGATCTGATGTCGCGCCGACGCAGCCGCTCGGTCGCCCGGCCTCGTCAGGTCGCCATGGCTTTGGCC
The DNA here is from genome assembly GCF_040221975.1 of Haliea sp. GTDB lineage: Bacteria > Pseudomonadota > Gammaproteobacteria > Pseudomonadales > Halieaceae > Haliea. Next base: position 309,234 of record NZ_JAVJWR010000031.1, on the reverse strand, counting down.
AAGGAGTTGACCAACCATAGTTTGCCGGAAATTGGGGACAGCTTTGGTGGCAGAGACCACACGACAGTGTTGCATGCATGCCGTAAAATAAAGGAGCTTCGCGAAACCAATTCCGATATTCGGGAAGACTACAAAAATTTGCTGCGCTCGCTGACGACGTAGGCGCGTATGGAAGGAACCTGGATCTATGAAGTTCTCGATTTCACGGGATGCATTGCTGAGGCCGCTCAACCTGGTGGCGGGGGTGGTAGAGCGGCGCCAGACGCTGCCAATCCTGTCCAATGTACTTTTGGTTTTGGAGGGAGACCAGCTCTCCCTCTCGGGTACTGACCTTGAGGTAGAGCTGGTGGGGCGGGTCAAGCTTGCGGAGCCGGCGACCACCCCGGGCGAGGTGACGGTACCGGCGCGCAAACTGGTAGACATCTGCAAGTCGCTACCGGAAGGCAGCGATATCGCCTTCACCGTTGAAGAGAGCAAGGTTACGGTGCGCTCTGGCCGCAGTCGCTTCACCCTGTCCACGCTGCCCGCCCGCGATTTTCCCAGCGTGGAAGAAGGGGCAGGCACGCACCGGTTCACGATCAAGCAGGGCCAGCTCAAGCGCCTGATCGAGCGCACCGGGTTTGCCATGGCGCAGCAGGATGTTCGCTATTACCTCAATGGCATGTTGCTGGAGGTCAAGGGTGGCCGACTGCGCGTGGTTGCGACGGATGGCCACAGGCTGGCGATGTGCACACTTTCCGAACCGATTCCTGTCGAGGAGGACATCCAGGTAATCTTGCCGCGGAAGGGTGTTCTGGAACTCTCCCGCCTGTTGCTGGATGAAGCCGAGGATATTGCCGTTGTTCTCGGGACCAATCACCTGCGCGCAACGACCACCGACTTCACCTTCACATCCAAGCTGGTGGACGGCAAGTTCCCCGATTATGAGCGTGTCCTGCCGCGCGCGGCAGACAAGGTTATTATCGGCTCGCGGCTGGACCTGCGGCAGGCATTTACCCGCACCGCTATCCTGTCCAACGAAAAATACCGCGGCGTTCGGTTGAAGCTGGCGCCGGACGTTATCGAGATCGTTGCCAACAACCCCGAGCAGGAGCAGGCAGAGGAACAGGTTTCTGTCGAGTACCAGGGCGATACAGTGGAGATTGGCTTCAATGTCAGCTATCTGCTGGATGTCCTGGGTGTGCTCAGTGGAGAGAAGGTCAAGCTTTCCATGTCCGACCCAAACAGCAGCGCGCTGCTGGAAGAGTCAGACGATGGCGATTCTCTGTATGTCGTCATGCCAATGCGGCTCTGACGGGGTGTTTTGTTAACCCAACTCCAGATCCACCATATCCGGAACCTGGAGCAGATAACGCTGCAGGATCTGGCGCGCATTAACATTTTTTTTGGCGCCAATGGCAGTGGCAAGACCAGTGTGTTGGAGGCGGTTCACATGCTGGGGATGGCCCGCAGTTTTCGCCAGGGCGCCACTCGCTCCCTGATCACGCATGGCAAACAGGACTGTACGGTATATGGGGCGACCACGCCCTCCGGGAACCGAGGTCGGGTTCCTGTCGCGGTTCAGCGTTCCCTGTCGGGCGAGGTACAGATCAAACTCAGGGGCCAGGCCGTGCGGTCCGTTGCAGAGCTGCTCGAGCATTTACCTCTACAGGTTATCAACGCTGCCAGCTTTGACTTGCTTACCGGAGCCCCATCAGCGCGTCGACAATTTCTCAATTGGGGTGTGTTCCACGTGGAACAACGCTTCTTCGCGGAGTGGCAGAGATTTCAGCGTTGTCTGAAACAGCGCAACAAGCTACTCCGGCATGGTAAACTTGTCCCTTCGGAGTTGTCGGTATGGACTCGTGACCTGGCCGCCAGCGGTGAACGGATCCATGAGTTCCGGCTCCGGTATTTTGAAGCGCTGGCCCCGAGTTTCCGGGCCATTATGGAGCGCCTGGCCCCCTCACTGGGTGGGTTGGAGTTGAGATACCGAAAGGGCTGGGAGAAGTCGCTGAGTTACAGAGAGGCACTCGAGGTCGGGGCCCAAGCGGATATTGAGCAGGGTTACACCCATATTGGACCGCAGCGCGCAGACATCAAGGTCACTGCCAAAGGGTATTCTGCCGCAGAGACACTGTCTCGCGGCCAGCAGAAACTCGTGGTCTGTGGGCTCAAGCTGGCCCAGGGCCAGCTGATGTCTCTCATCCGCGAGGATGTATCAGCGTGTGTGTACCTGGTCGATGACCTGCCTGCGGAACTTGACGCACGTCATTGTGCGCTGGTCTGTGAAGCGCTGGAAGAATTGCAGGCGCAGGTGTTTATTACTTGCGTCGCGAAGTCGGATCTTGAGGGGCTGTGGCCAGCCGGCGTGGCTCCCGCCATGTTCCACGTGGAACATGGCGGTGTGCACTCGGCGGCGATTCCCGAGATTGAGGTTGGGGGTGCCGAGATTGCGACTCGAGAACACCAGGACTTATGAACGGGTTAATTGCCGCTCCCGTAGAAAAGCCGCCAACAAAGGGTTATACCACCTGAAAGCTGATGTGAGAATTTTTGATGAACGAGAATGAGCACAGTTACGATTCCTCCAGTATCAAGGTCCTCAAGGGCCTGGATGCGGTTCGCAAGCGACCGGGCATGTATATCGGCGACACCGATGACGGTACAGGCCTGCACCACATGGTGTTTGAACTTGTTGACAACTCCATCGACGAGGCTTTAGCTGGCCACTGCACCAGGATCGATATCATTATCCATCCTGATGAGTCGGTGACGGTCAGTGATGATGGCCGCGGTGTGCCCACCGAAATGCATGAGGAAGGAGTATCCGCCGCCGAGGTCATCATGACGGTGCTGCACGCCGGTGGTAAATTCGACGACAACTCCTATAAGGTCTCAGGTGGCCTGCACGGCGTTGGTGTTTCAGTGGTGAACGCCCTCTCCGAGGAGTTGACACTCACTATCCGCCGGGAAGGCAAGCGCTATGAACAGGTCTATATCCATGGTGTGCCGCAAGCTCCGCTGGCCATCATCGGCGAAACCGACGGTTCTGGCACAGCTATCCGGTTCCGGCCTTCCCCCGAGACCTTTACCAATATTGAGTTTCACTTTGACCAGCTGGCAAAGCGGGTGCGGGAGTTGGCATTTCTCAATTCCGGGGTCAATATACACCTCAAGGACGAACGCTCGGGTCGCGAGGAGAATTACCAGTATGAGGGTGGTTTGCGGGCTTTCGTCGACTATTTGAACCACAACAAGGCTACGGTCAACAAACCTTTCCACTTCCAGTTGGATACAGAAGACGGCATTGGCGTGGAAATCGCCCTGCAGTGGAATGATACCTTTGCAGAGAATATCTACTGCTACACCAACAATATCCCGCAGCGGGACGGTGGTACCCACCTCGCAGGCTTCCGCGCTGCCCTCACCCGCAGCCTGAACGGCTATATTGAACGCGAAGGTCTGGCCAAGAAGGCCAAGGTGTCGACCACAGGCGATGACGCCAGGGAAGGCCTGACCGGAATTATCTCGGTCAAAGTGCCGGACCCCAAGTTTTCTTCCCAGACCAAGGACAAGCTGGTGTCATCGGAGGTCAAAACCGCGGTGGAGCAGGCCATGAATGCCCGCTTCAATGACTACCTGCTGGAAAACCCGGGTGAGGCCAAGGCCATTGTTGGCAAGATGCTGGATGCCGCCCGCGCTCGCGAGGCGGCCCGCAAGGCTCGGGACATGACCCGGCGCAAGGGCGCACTGGATATCGCCGGTTTGCCAGGAAAGCTGGCTGACTGCCAGGAAAAAGACCCTGCCCTGTCGGAACTCTACCTGGTGGAGGGTGACTCTGCGGGTGGCTCGGCGAAGCAGGGGCGGAACAGGAAGTTCCAGGCAATCCTGCCGCTGAAAGGCAAGATCCTCAACGTCGAGAAGGCGCGGTTTGACAAGATGCTGGGTTCAGCGGAAGTCGGAACCATTGTCACCGCGCTGGGCTGCGGGATCGGCAAGGACGAGTTCAATGCCGACAAGTTGCGTTACCACAGCATCATTATCATGACTGACGCAGATGTCGACGGTTCTCATATTCGCACTCTGCTGCTGACCTTCTTTTTCCGCCAGATGCGGGAGCTGATCGACCGTGGTCATATATTCATTGCCCAGCCGCCACTCTACAAGATTTCCCGCGGCAAGCAGAGCCAGTACCTCAAGGACGACGAAGCGCTGAACAGCTATCTCACCCAGGGCGCGCTGGAGGGTGCGGCGATTATCGTCAACCCGGAGGCGCCGCCCGTGACCGGCGCGGGACTCGAGGAGCTGGTTGCCCGCTTCCGCAAGGTGGCGGCCACCATCGAACGGTTGGGTCGCCTGTACGCTCCGCCGGTACTCTGGCAGCTGGTGTACGGTGGCACCCTGATGCCGGAAGAGATGCAGGATGAAGCCGCTGTCATCGCCTTCGCAAAGCAGCTAAGTGAGCGCTTACTAGCTGTGGCGCCCAAAGGTGCCGAGTATACGGTGACCGTGCGCAAGGATCATGAGCGCCAGAGCCACTACCCGGTGGTCAAGCTCATGGCACACGGTGTGGAGACCGAGAAGGAATACCGCCACGAGTTCTTCTCTTCAGGCGAATACCGCAGCATGGTGGCCCTGGGGCAAACCCTCAATACCCTGATCGACGAGGACGGGTACTTCCAGCGCGGCGACAAGACCCTCGTCACCCGCAGTTTTGAAGAAGGGCTCAGCTGGCTGATGAGCGAGGCCCGCAAGGGCTACAACATTCAGCGCTACAAGGGCCTCGGGGAAATGAACCCGGATCAACTGTGGGAAACCACCATGGACCCGGAGGCTCGTCGCATGCTGCAGGTTACCGTGGAGGACGGCATGGCGGCTGACCTGATATTCACCACCCTGATGGGTGACCACGTAGAGCCCCGACGCGAGTTTATCGAAGAGAACGCGCTGTCGGTTGCCAACCTGGACGTTTGAGCCACGCCACTTTTCTGATCAGTTTCACGTTCAGCCGAGCTGGATCAGCTCGTAAAGTTGAGATTCAGCTGTGAGAAAGGGCAGCTTGTGAAAAAATAACTAATAGTATGGACCTAAGGTGTTCCGCTTAATGTTTTAGGTCCACACTCATTTCACACTGGACCTAAATCATGGCACCGCGGTATATAGCTCACTCTCCGTCAGCGCTGCACTTCGATAGCGGGCCTTCTAGCTCACCTAAATGTAACGACTGCAGACAGGCGATAGCGGATCTGGCCGCTTCCACCTCATAAGCGACATGGCAGGTGTCAGAAAATTTTTCACATGGAAAAGCCACTTATGCCTTCCATATAACCACATCTGAACCTTCTGGATCGATTTTGTTCGCTTTCACTATTCAGGCGCTATTTAGGGCTTTAATAAAGCTGCACTTTTGGTTAATCGTTTTATGTGAAGTGGCTATATAAGGGATTTTGTCTTATAAATTATAGGCATAACAAGTGTCAGGTTATTTTACATGCCGACAAACATTTGAAATCAAGATAGAGGACTCTATGTACATATATCTGATTTTAAAAGATTATTTACTTTTTGGCTCGATTTATGCCGATACTGAGTCACGCAATTACATAAAATGGTGGACGGGTACAGGCATGAATACAAAATTTAGATTTTTGTTTCTTTTCGTCGCACTTACTGCGTTTTCCGGAACGACGTTTGCGGCTTTAATTCTCGACATTACCGATGCTGGCAGTAGTCAAACAAGGTGGCAGTTTTCGGGTTCCGATACCATTCTCTCAGGCAACTCTAGTACGAGAAATGGATATTGGTTTGATGAAAACAACACTACCGGCTTCAACACGATTGTAGGTGCCTCGTGCATAAGCGCCGTTTCAGGGACATTTTCAGGAACATCAAACGGTATTTCGAGGAGCTTAAGCGATATTTGCGTTGAAACAGGTAGAATCGGTATTAGGGTTAGCCCCACCCCCATCGGGTTCGCTACGGGCAGTGAACTCTCATGGATTGGCGATTTAGTGATGAATGTGTCGATAACGAATTTTGCTGTAGGTGTATTTACTGGAACCACCATCGGGACCTCCAGCGATTTTCAAACGATGACACAAGGTTTTGAGTTCAGGGTTGGTCAATCTAGGCCCGATCCTGATCCAGTTCCAGTGCCTGCGACTTTAGCCCTGTTCGGCCTAGGTCTCGCCGGCCTTGGTTGGTCAAGGCGCAAGAAAGCGTAAGCAGTACTTCTGATACAAGCCCACTTCGGTGGGCTTTTTTCTTGCCTGAAATTTGTGATGGCTAATGTCTCAAAATAGGCGATAGCGGCCGCTGTAACGAGGTCAGACAACTCCACAGGTGGTTTCCGCCGGTCAGGGGCTCGGCAGCGTCTGGACAGGCGGGACCGCGGCTTTTTTCTTCCATTACCGTTTCTGGCGCCGGCTTGAGGCGGGGCGCCGAACTTGTGGCAAGCAGGCCCGTCGGGAACAACTCGCGCTGGCAGCCTGGGACGTGGTGGCTGCAGCGAAACCGGGACACTTGGTAAAAGGTGCGCGACTGGGCTTTAATAGCCGCTCTGCAACGATGACTGGCGACCGGGAGCTGATGCAGATGATAGAACTTTGTGGTATAGCCATTCGTGCCCGCTCCAGGGCGCCGATGGTGGCCTGCGACCGCGCCCTGGTGACGCCAGAGCGCGGCGTCGAGGGGGACTTCCGCGGCAAGCCTGGCCGGCGCCAGGTGACCGTGCTGAGCAGTGAGAGCTGGGCCCGGGCCTGTGCCGAGTTGGGCGAAGCGTTGCCGTGGATGACACGCCGGGCGAACCTGCTTGTCAGCGGCCTTGAGTTTACGCCAGCGCACGTGGGAAGTAGTTTGCGTATCGGCGACCTGGTGCTGCAGATTACCCGCGAAACCGATCCCTGTGAGCGCATGGATCAGGCTCGGCCCGGGCTGCGGGCCGCACTGGACCCGGATTGGCGCGGCGGAGTCTGCTGCCGGGTTATCGTCGGCGGAGAAATCACCCTCGGCCAACGCGGCGATTTGCTCAGCCCAGGGTTGTGACTGCCGCCGCCAGAGCGATGACCAGCACCGCACAGGCAATTGTTGGCAACAACACCCGGTTACCGAGCTTCGCCCCGCCCAGGATGCGGCAGTAAACCCCTTTCATCACGGTATTGCTTGCCGCCGCCAGGCAGATACACATCAGTACCAGCCCGCTAGACAGCTGTGCGTCTGCCTTCGGTGCCAGCGACAGCACTATCGGGTCGACATCGGCGACTCCGGTCACGATCGACAGCAGGTAGAGCCCCTGTTCGCCAAACCACGCCAGCAGTCCCTCAACCGCCACCATGACCACCGCGAGCAAAACACCGAACTGCAGTGCCGGCAGCAGTTGAAACGGGTTGCTGACGGTCGGTTGCCTGACCTCGCCCTTCTGCGGATGTCGCAAATGCCACAGGGCCATGCCCAGCAGCATCAGCATGCCGCTGCCGAGAGGCAGCAAGGCAGGCAACAACAGGTCGCGCTTGAGGACAAAAATAACCACCAGCACCCGGCTGAACATGGTGCTGCAGGCGACCAGTATGCCCGCCGTGAGTGCCCTGGTCTGGCTGTCGTGCTGGTGCAGGCGTGACAGGCTGACGGTCACCGCCGTTGAGGAGGCGAGCCCCCCTGCCAGCGAAGTGACCAGAATCCCGCGCCTGGGGCCGACCAGGCGCATCGCAAAGTAACCCAGCAACGACAGGCCCGAGATCAGTACCACCATCCACCACAGGCGCCAGGGGTTGATGGCGCCCCAGGGTCCGAAATCCTGGTCTGGCAGTAGCGGCAGCACGACCACGGAGACCACCAGAAACTGGAGGGTACCCGTCAGCTCCTGGCGATCCAGCACTTGTACCCAGTGGTGCAATGTCTCCTTCAGGTGCAGCAGCAGCGCCAACAGCACAGCGCTCGCCGCCGCCGGCAATGCCAGCTCAAACGCCGGCATGGCTCCCAGCCAGTAGGTCGCCATTGCCGCAACGGCCGTGGTGATACTCACATCCCCGTCGCGGCGGGACTCCTGTACATAGCCCGCGGCCAACAGCAGTCCCAGGGGAATGAATACCAGCGCACAGATCAGCGCCGCCTGCTGCGGGACCAGCGCCGTGGAGACCACCGCGACCACCGCGCCCAGTAGCGCCAGCAGGGTAAAGGTGCGGATGCCCGCGACGCGGCCGCCTTCAGAGTGGCCCCGATGGTGCCAGCCGCGTTCGCTTCCCACCAACAGGCCAATACCGAGAGCAATCCCCAGACTGCTGAACTGGCCGAGCAACTGTGAGTAGTCTGGTATGTCCATTGGTTCCTGTATCAGTGCTGGTGGCCCTGCCGTTTGGGGACCGGCAAGGTCTCGCTCTTCGGACCCGCCAGTTTACCCCGTCGTGCCGGTTGACCGTAGTCCGGATCGGCGCTGACGCGGCGGGCAACTTCGCCCTCCGGGTGCCGATACCAGCCGGGGTCCCGGAAGTCCCCTGCGGCCAGGCCGTCCCGGACCTTCACCACAGTGAACATGCCGCCCATTTCAATATTCCCGAACGGCCCCTTGCCCATCATCATCGGCAGGGTATTTGGCGGTCCGGTCATGTGCCCGCTGTCGGTATGGTCCTGGTGTTCGCCCATGCCGTGCTTGCCCATCGCCATATAGCCCGGTAACAGCGTGCGTATCTTCTCCTCTACCCCATCCTGGTTCACGCCCAGGGTGTTGGGCAGATCGTGGCCCATGGGGTTCATGGTGTGATGCGACATGTGGCAGTGGAAGGCCCAGTCACCAGGCACCCCGACAAACTCGATATCGCGCATCTGGCCGACGCCGATGATTTCCGTCACCTCGCTGCGCCACTGCTCCCGGGGCCAGCGCCCGCCGTCGCTGCCAGTCACCTGGAATTGCACGCCGTGCAGGTGGATCGGGTGGTTCCACATGGAGAGGTTGCCCAGCCGGATACGCACCCTTTCGCCGCTGGCTGCCACCAGCGTGTCTATGGCCGGGAACACCTTTGAATTCATGGTCCAGAGGTCAAACTCCACCATGACCGCCGGGTCCGGCCGGGAGGTGCCGGGATGCATCGCCCAGTTGTGCAACAGGATGGCGTAGTCGCGAGCTATGGGTTCGGGCTCACCGTCTTTGGGATGAATAATGAACAGCCCCATCATGCCCATGGCCAGTTGCACCATTTCATCCGCGTGGGGGTGGTACATGTGGGTCCCGTGCTGCTGCAGGGTGAATTCGTAGACGAAGGTTTCACCCGGCTGGATGGCGGGCTGGGTCAGGCCGGAGACGCCGTCCATGCCGGATGGCAGGATCAACCCATGCCAGTGGATACTGGTGTGCTCGGGCAGCCGGTTGCTGACATAAATCCTGACCCGGTCCCCTTCCACGGCCTCCAGGGTCGGCCCCGGGCTGGTGCCATTATAGCCCCAGCACTTCGCCCTGGAACCCGGGGCGAACTCGTGCTCGATTTCTTCTGCCACGAGGTGGAATTCCTTGACCCCGTCGACCAGGCGATGCGGTAGCGTCCAGCCGTTCGGAGTGTGCACGGGCCTGTAGCCCTGCGGGTCGCGGACGCTCGCTGAGGGCTCGCCCTGGTTGTGGTGCACGTGGCCGCTCTCGGCCATTGCCCGGGTGATGGCCAGTGCCGGCAATACGCTGCCGCTGGCCAGAAGGAAGTCTCTGCGCTTCATCAGTGGTGTCTCCCGTGGTGCTGGTGCTGTTCATGTCGCCCAGGGACCGGACTGCCAGGCTGCGGCGGCGCCACAGCCGACACATCCAGCAGGCCAGCGCCCGCCGGTGTGGCAGCGCGTCCCGCTGCGCGCGCGAGTTCTACCCGCTGTTGCCAGTATTCCCCGAGCGTGGTGACATGGTCGCGCCAGGCGTTGAGTTCGGCCTGTTTGCTGGCGAGGAGGTTGAATACGCCATCGAGCATGAAATTGACCCGGTCCTGGCGGGCTGCGACCTCCTGCGCCAACGCTGGCAGGAGCGCGTTCTCCCTGATCTCTACCGCGGCTCTGATCCGGGACAGCGCTTCCAGATGCAGGCGCAATTGCCGCGGCAACTGGTCGCGCAGGGTCGCCTCCCGTGCTGCCAGCAGCTCCAATTCAGCGGCCAGCGCCAAACGGGTGCCTGCGTTGCGGTGCCAAAGAGGCAAACGGATCGTGAGTTCGGGTCCTGTTTCCCGCTCGTCGCCAGAGCGCTCATGCTCCACGCCCACTTCCGCGCCGTCCAGCCAGCTCTCCCCTCTGGTGTTGTCACCCACGCTCAACAATCGCCGTTGTTCCCAGGCCAGTCTTTGCAGCGCGGGATGGGTATCCAGAACGTGTGTGATTAGCTGGTCCGGATCGGGATCTTCTGCCGCAGGCAGTGGCAACGAGGCAGGTACCGTCCAGTCCTCATGGGGCAGCGCCAGTTGTTGCGCAAGCAGGATTCGAGCCCGGTCCCGCTGGCGCTCGGCGTCCAGCAACTCGAGGCGAGCCTCAGCGGCGCCGCGCGCGAGTTCAGCGCGCTGCAGGGGTGTGATGTTGCCGGCAGCATCGAAGCGAGTGCCCAGTTCGTCGGCCCACAGGGCAGTGTCGGAAGCGCGGGCCTGCACCTGCAACCCCTGCTCCGCGGCAACCGCCGCGAACCAGGCTGACTCGGTGTCCAGAGCCAGCTCCTGCAGGGTCTCGGCCAGTGACAATACCGCGAGCTCGTAATCGGCCGCGGCTATCCGCTCGCGTGCGGGTCGCAGCATCGCACCCGCCAGACTCTGGGCCAGACCCAGCGTCAGCTTGTTGCTGCCACCGCTGACATCAAGCCAACTCAGGGACAGGCTCGGATTGAGCAGTTCACTGGCGCGCACGACATCGGCGGCAGCGATATCGAGGCGGGCATACTCGGCCCTGACGGAAGGGTGGAACAGGATGGCTGCCTGGACCGCCTGTGGTCGCGTCAGCTCGCCCCGGAACTGCTTCCGGGTGACACTGGCATCCAGCCCGCGGGCCAGTAGCGCCTCCCGTGCCCGCTCTGCTCCATGGTCCGGTGGCTGGCTGGCGCACGCTGCCAGGGTCGCCAGTACCAGCGCCAGCACTATTCGGCGGGCGCAGCTTGCGTGTTTCATCTGTTGGTTCTCCAGCTTAGAGAGTAGTCTCCGGCTATGTGCCGGGGATGTCAGGAAAATCAGGCTGGAGCGTGAGCGGGTGGTCTGAGCAGTGGCAATGGGTGTGGATTGAGCAGGCTGGCAACGACGCTGCCGGGGACCAGGGTAGCGGGTGGTGGGGACTCAGCGGCCTGTTGCGCGGTCAGAGGCAGGGCAATCGCGGCACAGGTCACCTTGCAGGCAAGGTCGCAGCTGCCGCAGTCTCCTGCCGGCACGAATATCGCGGGCGAATCGCTGCTGTCGACATGGTCGGCATGATGACTCTGGGCACCTGCATGATGCTGTGCGGAATCGCCGGCAACGGCTTTTGCAGCGGGCGTCGGCTCACAGCGCTGATGCTGCCCGGCCGACAGGCCGGCAGGCAGAACCAGTAACAACGCGAGTAGCAGACGAGGTATCATGTATCAATGCTAGCACGTCTATATCTGCACTCACAGCTGGCCTGGCCTCCGGCCGCGGTTGTCTAGCATATGATCCCGCTGGAGTCTCTGTTGCCACCCGCTCTGGAGCCGACAGTGGCCCTGCTGCTGGTCGCCTGTTCGGTACTCTCCTCAATGATTACCGCCAGTCTCGGCGCGGGTGGGGGCGTGTTACTGCTGTTGTTGATGGCGCTGTGGTTGCCGCCAGCGGCGCTCATCCCGGTTCACGGCATTATCCAGCTTGGCTCCAATGGCGGCAGGGTGCTGCTCACCTGGCGCCACATCGACTGGCGCCTGATAGCGTTCTTTGCGCCGGGAGTCGTCGCAGGTGCGCTGCTTGGGGCGTGGCTGCTGGTGGAGTTGCCCATGTGGCTCTGGCAGTCCACCATCGCCTGCTTTGTCTTGTATCTTTGCTGGGGGCCGCGCTTGCCACGCATGGCTCTGGGGGCTCCCGGGACCTTTGTTGCGGCGGCGCTGACGAGCTTTGCCAGCATGTTCGTTGGCGCCACCGGGCCCCTGGTCGCGGCATTCGTCAAACAGGTCCAGCGCGACCGTTTTGCCACTGTAGCGACTTTTTCTGCGGCGATGACGCTGCAGCACGCGCCCAAGGCGCTGGTATTCGGCTTTGCGGGCTTTGTCTTTCTGGATTGGCTGGTCTTTATCGCGGTAATGATCAGCGCCGGGCTGGTGGGTACCTGGAGCGGGATTCATCTGTTGCGATATATCAGTGACCGCCGCTTCGCCGTGGGGCTGAACCTGTTGCTGACGCTGCTGGCCCTGCGCCTGCTGTGGCAGGCGACCGCGGAGTTCCTGGTGTGAGTCCGCTCCGCGTCAGGCGTCTGCAGCAGTAAACAAAAGGCGCGTTGCGCCGCTGTCGTCGATCACATCGAATACCGGCCGCAATGCCATGCCGATGCGCATGGCACTCGGTTCCACCCCGACCAGCGCGCTGTTCATGTTGAAACCCTCCGCCAGGGTCACAATCGCCAGGTTCTGTGGTGCCGGCTGCGCGAACTCGGCCAGGGTGGGAACGCGTGCCAGGGTGAAACTGCAGAGGCTGGCTTGCCCTGAAATCTCTTTCCAGGTCAGCGCGGTGGAGCAGCAGCGTGGGCAATGCAGGCGTGGGCAAAAGACCCAGCTGCCGCAGTGGTCGCAGTGGGGAACGAGGATACGCCGATCCCGCAGGCCGTCCCAGAACGGCTTGCTGATGGCGGTCGGGCGGGGTACCGGTTGCTGCATGATCACGCTCCTGCCAGGACCAGGGCGCCCTGCTCGCTCATGACCCCCCCGGTGCCGGAAACGAAGGCGGTGTCGTGCACTGGCAGCTGCCGATCGCCGGCTTGACCGCGGATCTGGGTGACCGCCTCTATCAGCTGCGACATGCCCCCGGCGGTGCCCGCCTGCCCGAACGACAGCTGCCCACCGTGGGTATTCAGCGGGAAATCTCCCCGCCAGGTCAGGTCGTGCTCGCGAATAAACGCCATGCCCTCGCCCTTGCCGCAAAAGCCGGCATCTTCCAGACTCAGCAACACGGTGATGGTATAGCAGTCATAGATCTGGGCCATGTGCATGTCGGCGGGCCGCAGGCCGGACATGGCAAAGGCGCGCCGGGCCGCAGCCGCGATCGGGGTGACGGTCATGTCCCGTGCGTAACTCGGCGACTTGAAATCCAGTTGCTCGCCGCAGCCGCGAATAACCACCGGCCGCTGCGGGCAGTTGCGGGCGACATCGCTGCTGGCAACAATGAAGGCCGCGCCCCCGGCCACCGGCATGACGATTTCCAGCAAACGCAACGGATCCGCCACCAGCTTGCTTGCCAGTACGTCGTCGATGGTCAGCGGCTGGCCATGGAACAGCGCCTCGGGGTTGACCTGTGCGTTGCTGCGTTGGGCAACCGCGATTGTGGCCATGGCGACCGGGTCGTAGCCATGGCGATGGCCATACTGCTGGGCAATCATGGCATAGCCGGTATTCTGGCCGACGTGGCCATAGGGGATGTCGAACTCGGCTTCGGGTGCGCCGTACTGGTTGCTGTGGGCGCCGAAGCGCATGGCCCGGGCGCGGGCGGCTGGGTCTGCATCGGGATCCTCGGGTGCCAGGCGCGCGGGCAGCACGCAGAGCACGGCCCGGCACAGCCCCAGCTCGATCGCTGCGGCGGCGCGCCAGGCCATGGCCACCGCGCTGGTGCCGCCGAGATCGACGACTTCGGCGAAGCCGAGCCTGATCCCGAGGTACTCTGCGACTACCGCCGGCACGAACGCCGAAGCCTCGTTGAAATGGGCGCCGTTGACTGCCAGGCCATCCAGGTCCTGCAACCCCAGGCCGGCGTCCGCCAGCGCCTGGCCCGCGAGATCGGCAATCTGCTGCAGATGAAACATCCGCGGCGCGGTCGCGTATTTCTCGGGTTTGTACTGAGCGCAGCCAACGATGGCTGCCTGTCCTCTAAGTCCCACTGGCGTTCCCTGTTGATCCCGGTGTGCCGATGATGAAGCAGATTCCTGCGCAATTGAACTCCACCGCCCCAGGCGCGCTGAGGAAACCGGCAACTGGCTTGGGCGGGTAAACCAGAGCCGCCGGAGGCATCGCAGCGGTCAGCGGGTTGGGCGTTTTCTTGATCCTGCGCATGGCAATATCGGGCGCCGGTGTTACCGCGGCCGGCCCTGACACAATATCTGGTAGGCCCAGGGCAAAAAACGCCCGGTATGTGGTTGTCCGGCTTGCCACCGGCGGGGACCTTCGCGCACACTAGGACGGGTCTGCAGGTCACGGGAGCAAGAGTCATGGGGGAAGTCGTCAAGGCTTTGCACACGGTAGTCGATATTGGCCTGCAGGATGCTTCGCTGGATATCTGGGACCGGAAATATCGCCTCCAGGATCGCGCCGGCAAGCCGGTTGATCGCGATATCGCGGACACCCTGAAACGGGTCGCCCGCGCCCTGTCCGAGGTCGAGGAAACCGACAGCGCCCGCAAGCAGTGGTACCAGCGTTTCCTCTGGGCCCTGCAGCACGGCGCCCTGCCCGCGGGCCGGATCATTTCCAACGCCGGTGCCGAGGCCTGGAAACCGTCCACCTCGACCATCAACTGCACGGTCTCGGGTACCATCACCGATTCCATGGACGACATCCTGCAGAAGAACCACGAGGCCGGCATGACCCTCAAGGCCGGCTGTGGCATTGGCTATGAATTCTCCACCCTGCGGCCACGGGGCGCCTACGTCAGCGGCGCCGGCGCCTATACCTCCGGGCCGCTGTCGTTCATGGATATCTACGACAAGATGTGTTTCACCGTGTCCTCGGCCGGCGGGCGCCGCGGCGCCCAGATGGGCACCTTTGACATCCATCACCCGGATGTCATGGACTTCATTCGCGCCAAGCGCGAAGACGGCCGCCTGCGGCAGTTCAACCTGAGCCTGCTGATCACCGACGAATTCATTGAGGCCGTGAAGAGCGACGCGGACTGGTCGCTGAGCTTCCCGGTGACCGCCAGGGAAGTAGAGGAATCGGGCATGGACCTGGCCAACGACCCGCTGGTGCTCTGGCGGGCGTTCCCGGTCACCCGCGGCTATGTCAGCAATGAACGCGGCGAGGTTGCCTGCCGGGTCTACAAGACAGTGCCGGCGCGCAGGCTGTGGGACATGATCATGGCCTCCACCTACGATTTTGCCGAGCCGGGTTTTATCCTCATCGACCGGGTCAACCAGATGAACAACAACTGGTGGCTGGAGAACATCCGCGCGACGAATCCTTGCGTGACCGCCGATACCTGGGTCCAGACTGCCGACGGTCCGCGGCAGGTTGCGGACCTGATCGGCCAGCCCTTCTGCGCCCGTGTGGATGGACGCGACCATGCCACAGGCGCTGAAGGCTTCTTTCGCACGGCAACCAAACCCGTGCTGCGGCTGCAGACTCGCGAAGGCCCTGCGCTGCGGCTTACCGCTGACCATCGCGTGCGGCGGGTGTCGGCCCTGACCCGCTGGCGCCTGGAAACCGAGTGGTGTGAGGCCAGCGCGCTCGTCGCTGGCGACCAGGTGTTGCTCAACGACCATCGCAGCGGTGCGGAGTGGCAGGGAGCCTGGTCCCGGGATGAAGGCTATCTTATCGGCCTGCTGCTTGGCGATGGCACGCTGAAGGCAGACAAGGCGGTACTATCTGTCTGGCCGCGGCCCCTGGCGGTGAACGAGGGTGGTGCTGCAGACGGTGTCGAGGGTGTTATGGCGGCGGCGCTGGCGGCCGTACGCAGCCTGCCACATCGTGCAGACTTCGCCGGCTGGCAAAAAGTGGCCGGGCGCGACGAATACCGCCTGGCCACCGGCGCCCTGCGCCAGCTGGCGCTCGGCCTGGGCATGGCGCCGGGGAAAAAGACCATCACCCCGCAGGCGGAGGCGTCCTCCAGCGAATTCCACTGCGGCCTGCTGCGGGGGCTGTTCGATGCCGACGGATCGGTGCAGGGCTCGCAGGAGAAAGGCGTCAGCGTGCGTCTTGCCCTGTCCGATATGGCGACCCTCGAAGCGGCACAGCGAATGTTGCTGCGCCTGGGCATCAACTCGACGCTGTACCGCGAGCGGCGCAAGGCCGGTGCAGCGCTGCTGCCCGACGGCCGTGGGGGCAGAGCGACCTATGCCACCCGTGCACAACACGAATTGGTCATCAGTGGCGCCAACCTGGTTGGATATGCCGAGCGCATAGGGTTTGCCGATACCACCAAGCAGGCGCGACTGGACGCCGCGTTGGCGGGTTATTCCCGCAGCCTGAACCGGGAGCGGTTTGTGGCCACGGTAGTCTCTGTCGAACCGGACGGCGTCGAGGACGTCTACGATGTGCAGGTTCCCGGCATCAATACATTCGACGGCAATGGTCTGCACGCGCACAACTGTGGCGAACAGCCCCTCCCCCCCTACGGCAGCTGCCTGCTGGGCTCCATCAACCTCACCCGGCTGGTGCTGGATCCCTTTACCGACAAGGCCCGCTTCGACTGGGACCGCTACCGCGAGGTGGTCGCCGTGTTCACCCGCATGCTCGACAACGTGGTGGAAATCAACGGTCTGCCGCTGGAGCAGCAGCGCCACGAAATCCTCCACAAGCGCCGCCACGGCATGGGCTTCCTGGGTCTGGGCTCCACCATCACCATGCTCGGCATGTGCTATGGCGACGAGGCCTCGGTGGAGTTCACCGAGGAAGTGTCCCGGGAAATGGCCCTGGTAGGCTGGCAGCAGGGCATTGCCCTGGCCGAGGAGAAGGGGCCGGCGCCGATCATGGAGGAGCTGTTCGAGGTGACCCCGGAAATGCTGGCCGCGCGACCGGAAATGGCGCGGGACGGCGTCAGCGTCGGCGACCGCCTCCCCGGCAAGGTCCTGCACGCGCGCTACAGCCGCTATATGCAGCGGGTGGCGGAGGTTGCACCGGAACTGGTGGCCGAGCTGGCAGCCAAAGGCTCCCGCTTCACCCATCATTCATCCATCGCCCCCACCGGCACCATCTCCCTTTCGCTGGCCAATAACGCCAGCAACGGCATCGAGCCCAGCTTCGCTCACCACTACGCGCGCAATGTGATTCGCGAGGGCCGCAAGAGCAAGGAGAAGGTCGATGTATTTTCCTTCGAGTTGCTGGCCTACCGCAGCCTGGTGAATCCCCGGGCGATGCCCTATAGCGAACGCGAAGAAGAAAAGCTGCCGGACTATTTCATCGTCGCCGACAGCGTGAGCCCCAAACAGCACGTGGATATCCAGGCGGCCGCCCAGAAGTGGGTGGACTCCTCCATTTCCAAGACCGCCAATGTACCCACGGATTACCCCTTCGAGGATTTCAAGGATATCTATCTCTATGCCCACGCCAAGGGCCTCAAGGGTTGCACTACCTTCCGCTTCAACCCGGAGGCCTTCCAGGGCGTACTGGTGAAGGAGCAGGACCTGGAAAACACGGTATACCAGTTTACCCTCGAGGATGGTTCCGTAGTGGAACTCAAGGGCAACCAGGAAGTGGAATACGACGGTGAGATGCACACGGCGGCGAACCTGTTCGATGCACTGAAAGAAGGCTATTACGGCAAGTTCTGAGCCCGGAGAGAGCAATGACGGTAAGAATTGGCAGCAAGATTGTCAGCTACAAGGTGCTGCAGCAGGGCGCCACCCCGGAGCCGGTAGCCGGTGAGCAGGACGCGGTCCCCGCCAGCAATGTGGTGCACATGCACGAAGCCTTCCAGCGGCCTGAACGGCTGGTGGGCTCGACCTATAAAGTAAAGACGCCGATGTCGGAGCATGCCCTCTACATCACGGTGAACGATGTGATTCTCAACGAGGGTACCGAGCACGAGTTGCGGCGTCCTTTCGAGGTCTTCATCAACTCCAAGAACATGGAACACTTCCAGTGGGTGGTGGCGCTGACCCGGCTGATCTCGGCAGTCTTCCGCAAGGGTGGCGATGCCACCTTCCTGGTTGAAGAGTTGAAAGCGGTGTTCGACCCGCGCGGCGGCTACTTCAAGAAGGGCGGCGTGTTCATGCCCTCGATCGTCGCGGAAATCGGCTACGCGATCGAAGATCACATGAAGCACATAGGCCTGATAGAGTCGAAGCTGGACGAGCACCAGCAGAAATTCATCGACCAGAAACGCCGTGAACTCGCAGGCAGTGGGGACAGTATGGAGCCCGCTGGAGCGGAATCTCCGGAGAACGATGACTCGCCGTTTCCGCCGGGCGCCAGCCTTTGCTACAAGTGCAGCACTCGCGCGGTGGTCCTGCTGGATGGCTGCATGACCTGCCTGAACTGCGCAGACTCCAAGTGCGGGTAGACACTTGCTGAAAACCGGAGACAAGCTGGACGGCTATGTCCTCGACAACATGGAGGGGGCGGTCGACCAGGCTGCGTTCCTGGCGCGCACCGAGACTCCGGTCGCCATCATCGGTGCCCGCGGCACCGGCAAGATGTACATCGCCCGTATCCTTCACGCCCAGGCCGGTGGCGGCGCCGATACCCTGGTCGCGATTGACTGCCGCGAATTCCGCGGCCGGGATGATGCCAACCGCCGCATTCGCCAGGCCCTGCTGGCGGGCGCGGGGAAAACCCTGGTTTTGAAGTCACCGCAGCTGATGAGCACCGATGCCCAGCTGAAGCTGGCGCGGCAAATGGCAACCCGGCTCCTTGCGGACACGGAAAAACCCGCGTACCTGCCAGCGGTGCGTTTCGTGGCGCTGTTTCCAGACAGCCTGCAGGCGCTGGTGGCCGCAGGGGTATTGCAGCGCAAACTGGCGAGCGTGTTTGCAGCCTACCCGATTCGGGTGCCGCCAATGCGTCACCGCCAGCGGGCGATTCTGCGCTGGGCCCACAAGATTCTGTCCCAGGAATGTGCCAGCCGGAATATAACGATCAAGGGTTTTACGCCGGAAGCAGAGCAGGCCATGCGCCAGCATCCCTGGCACGGCAATATCAGTGAAATTCGCCAGCGGGTGGTGAGGGCCCTGGAGCAGAAGCCGGGAGGGGATTGGCTGACGCCGGTGGATCTCCGGCTCTATCTGGGTGACCGGGCGAGCAGTGGTAGCCTGGAGCCACCACTGCGCACTTTTGCCGGCGACGCCGCCGCCAGCGATGGCTATAGTCCCAGTGCCCGCGAAGAACTGGAGCTGGTACTGGCCGAACGGGTGAACCAGCTGTTGCTGGCGCAGACACCCCTGCCCCTGGGCACCTGGCTGGAAGACGAAATCGTCCTCGCGACGCTGCTGCGGTATCGTGGGCAGCATGCCGCCAGTGCCAATTTTCTGCAGACCAGCCGTCGCAATATCGGCCGCTGGCTGCAGGCCATCAGCAGCCGTCAAGCGTCGCGCGATGGCTGCCCGCTGTGGCAGGAACCCGCGAGGCTGGTGGCGGATTGGGTGCGTGGGCTCGGCAGCGCGGGGCCGAGCCCGTTGCTTGCCGGACAGGGCCTTTTGTTGCAGCTCCTCGAAAGCCATCGCGACGTTGCCACGGTGGAGTTGCGGGCCCGGATACTGGGAGTGTCGCGGCCCACCTATGGCAGGCGCCTGCGCGAATGGCAGGCAATGATCGCGCCCGCCGAGCAGGTAGTTGCCCATGTCTGAAGCTGATTCCGAAGCATCCACCGGCGCTAGCCCGAGTCCCGCGCAGTTGGCTGCGGAGTACCGTGAACTGCTCGCGGCAGTGGAACTGGAGCCACTGGGTTTCTCGGCCCGTCTCAACCTGCTGTTGGATCTGGCTGCGATCGTACCCTCGCGCATTGAAGGGCGCGTGCTGGGTGTGCTTGCCATCAATCCGGAGTGGAAGGAGGCGGAGGTGCGGCGCTGGCTGCAACAGGATCGTCTGCCTCCGCGCCCAGAGCTGCAGGCGCTGGTGCGATTGCTGGTCTCGCGGCTGGGATCCGGTCATGATCCGCAGCGCTGGGAGGCGTTCCTGGTCTATGGCTCGCCCCTGGTTGCCTCTCCCGTGGAGCACCTGCTGTACCGCGAAGACCCCGGCCGTCGGGATATTGCCGCGCGGATTTTTGCCCGGCTCACGGAGCGATACGAGATTTCCCCTGCCAGCTACGACGCCGAGCGGGTGTTTCAGCGTTGCCTGCAGTTGATGCAACAGTTCAACATTTACGAGTGGCAGGACTTTCAGGCGGGGCATATGGAGCCGTTCCGCAGCGTGCTATTCCCCACGGAACCCTGAATCGGCGCCTTGCGTGCAATTCGGGAAAATGGCAAATAGTACTTGCAGACCCAGCTCGACTACTAAAATACTGTCACCTGCGCCAAGGGACGAGGACGATAATGAGCGAACAGTCAGAAGACCAGGACATCAGCGGCATTCGCGTCGCGATTGTCGATGACGCCAAAACCATCCGCATGATGATGTCGCACACTCTGAAGCAGATGGGCTGTGAGGTCGAAACTGCGGAAGACGGTTACAGGGCACTGGCGCTGTTGCGACGGTTCAGGCCTGACATCGTGTTTCTGGATATCAGCATGCCGGAACTGGATGGCTACCAGACCTGCAGCCTGATCCGTCATGGTGAGGATACCCGCGACCTGCCGGTGGTCCTGCTGTCATCATCGGATGGGGTATTCGATATCGCCCGGGGCCAGGCCCGGGGCGCCACGGCCCATGTCAGCAAGATTCCCCCGGATCCTGTTCTGCGCCAGCTTATCTACGAGAATACGCGGGCGAGTGAGGTGGCATAAATGACGGCCGCCTTTGCCGTGCTGCGGGACCTGCAGGCACGTTATGCCAGCACCGGATCTGCCCTGCCCCCGGCATCGCCTGAGCCAGAGTACTGGCGTGGAGCGCTTGTCGAGATTGCCGGCACACCGCTGCTGATTGCGGCCGGCGATCTGGAAGCGGTGATTGCCGTCCCTGCCCTGACGTTGATCCCCGGTACCCGCAATTGGGTACTGGGCATTGCCAGTCACCACGGTGAACTGTTGCCGATTTATTGTGGTGACAGTCTGTTCGGCCAACGCCTGTCCCCGGGACGACGGCGGGAGTACTGCCTGGTCATCAAGCGGCCCGGGTTTCACGCCGGCATTACGCTGAGCCGGGTAGAGGGCAATATCACCCTGCTCATGGAACAGCGTGACCCCGAGACCAGCCTGGATGGCCCCCTTGCAACATGCTGTGACGGCGGTTTCTGGCAGGGTGAACGTTTTTTGGGACTGCTCGATGTCACCCGGCTGGCAACAGACAGCGCACTTTCAGACACGGCTGCACGGCCGGAAGCCATTGCCGAGGATTCAGCACAATGAGCCAGACATCTCCCTCCCTTCCCCCGGCTGTGGGCCTTGCCGCTCTCGGAGTTGGATTGCTGGGCTGTATTGCCGGCCTGGCGATCGCGCTGGGCAGTGTTGCCGATGCCTCCGGTGCGCGCGGGCTGCTGCTGCTGGTGATCGCGGTGCTGGTGCTGTTGCTGGTGGTCGTCGGCTTCTTGCTGTGGCAGGCCCGGGGCAACGCGGGTGGCGCGGCTGCCTCTGCGGGCATCACCAATGCCCTGGGCCGGCTCGCCGAGGGTGACCTCACCGGGGTTGCGAGCAGTGATTCGCCAGCGACGGCAGTCATTGCAGAGCAGCTCAATACGGCGCTTGAACGTCAGCGCGAGCTGGTGGCCAATATTCGCAGTCCCTTTGAAGGACTGGTGACCGAGTTGCACAAACTCGGCAAGAGCAGCGGCAGCGGCAGCGAGCTCAGTGCAGTCCTGGCCCGTGAGCTGCAGGACGCGAGTACATCCCTGGCGCAGGATCTGCGCGGTGCCGACAATTTGACTACGGTAAGCCAGCAGGCCCGGGAGGCAATGACCCAGCATCGCCAGCTGGTGAACCGGGGGCAGGGCCTTGCTGCAGAGATGTCCAGGGCTTCCTCGGATGTGCGCGAATCGATCCAGGGGACGTCGAAATCAGCCAAGCGCCAGGGCGAGCTGATCCAGTCGGTCACCACGGCGGCAGAGTACATCCAGTCCCTGAATACCAAGATATCCGTGGTCGCGATCAATACCCGGATCGAGGCTGAGCGCGCCGGCGAAGCCGGCAGGCCGTTCCTGGGTATCGCCGAGGCCATCGGTGACCTGCTGCGGGAGGCAGAGGAAGAAGGGCGCAAGATTACCAGCGAAGTCCGCCTGCTGCAGAACCTCTCGGCGGAAAACCTCAACAGCCTTGAACACACGGTGGGGGCTGTGGTGACCGTCCTCGATTTCGTTGAGCGTATAGATGGTGTGCTCGAGGACATAAGCCGGGGTGCCGGAAAAATGCTGGACATGGTCGATTCCATGGGCACCACAACAGTGCAATCTGCTGAAGCCGTGCGCAGGATGAACGCCCTGCTCGACAGTGTCCGGGAGCAGAATCGCGGTCTCAGTGACAGCGCCGATCTGGTGCAGCAGGGAGTCGTGGCCCTGCAGCAGACGCTCTCCACCCTGGGGCGCAGTCTGGCCAGATTCCGGATAGATGGCCACGGTTCTGCAACTGCGGGCAGCGTCACGGATGTCTGAGCAGTTGCCATCCCGGCCAGCTGCCGGGTCCATTGATATTATCGGGCTGCGCAGCCTGTTACCGCCGCTGTTGGTGTCGATCGAGCAGGTGGAAGCCGGCCTGATCGGGTACAGTCGGGACACCACCGGCAAACAGCCGCTGCTGGAATCCCTGTGGGCTGTGCACCACATCACCGCGGCTCTGGGTGCGCTCAGGTTGCACAAGGCAGAAATGCTGGCACTGGAGTTGGAGCGCGGTTTCCTGCGGCTGCTGCGCGAGCAGGTGGTTGCCGAGCGCCGCAACTTGACCATGGGCGGGTTGATGCGGGCCATCAAGACGCTGCCGGCCTATCTGGACCATGTCCAGCGAGTACGTATCGACACGGGCAGGGGTCTGGAACCCTGCGTCAACAACCTCCGCCGCTGGGAGGGTGAGCGTGTGCGGCCGCGGGCACTCTTCTTCTACATGCCGTTGCCGGAGGGGTGTGGCATCAGTAGCGGCGCCCCGGAGCTCGTTGCCGAAACCATTCGTCGCAGTGCGGCTGTATTGCTGGCACCCTACCTGCAGGGCGCAAAATCTGTCCTCGGCCCCAACCAGAACCTGGACAGCGTGCGTACCGTCGCACGCATCGCACACAAGATGCACAGCCTTTTCCGCGGCACAGTGCAGGAGAGGTTCTGGCTCCTGCTGGTTGGACTGTGTGAGGCTATTGCCGCCGAGCTGGTGGAACCGGATGAATGCGTGGCGCAGATCTTCAAGGCCGGCGCGTTCATGATCAAGTATGCGCGTGAACACGGCAGTGCCGCGGATCCCGCGATGGACTACGACAGCTACCTGCAGCAAATGCTCTACTACATGGCTTCCTGCCGGGCCCGGCCCCTGTACGTTGGCCACATCTGGCAGGTTTTTGGCATCGACGACAGCACACTCGACAACGCCGAGCGGGGTCTTATCCACAACGACGCCCTGATCGCCGCGCTGGAGGGTGCACGCTCCATGCTCAACGGCCTGGTGGATCGGCTGCAGGCCACAGATCTTCTGGCGGCCATTGCGGGCCGCTCCGAACCGCTGGCCGATGCTGCCGCGGTTATCGAGGATATCCGCCTGCGCCTGATAGCGGCGGAAGAGATCGATCATGCGGAGGATATGCAAGCTGCCAGCGACCTGCTGCAGCAGCTGTTCAGCGGTCGCTTCAGCGACAATGAGCGGCGCGGCACGCAGGTGGTCATGACGATCGCCAGGGCGATGGTTGACACCGAGATAGCACTCTCCAAGAGGCTCCGCCACAACGGTTTCATCCCGCCCGAAGTACAGGCGTTTGACCACCTTGAAGGACTGGTTGCGACCACCTGCGAGCAGTTGACCCAGATCCAGGACCAGTTGCAGCAGTCCCGGGACCCGCAAACCCTGACCGCCTGTTGCGAGACATTGGCGGGAATCGTGGAGGCTCTGGCATTTGCCCGTCTGGTTCGGGAAACCACGGTGGTGGCCGCCTGTCTTGACTGGCTGCGGGGCGCGAGCAGCAGTGGTGAAGCAGCTGTGGATACGGCGCAGTTGCGCAGCCTGGCTGACGCTTTGGTATGGCTCACTCTCTACCTGGAGAGGCGCCTGCTGGATCCGGTGGTGGACCCCCTGGTGTTGTTGGAGACAGCGGAACAGCATGCGTCCCGGCTTGCCGCGGCAACCCCGGCAGCGCCGCAAACGGACCTGCCGGCTCCGGCGCAGGGTGAAGCGCCGGAGGCAGCCGTGTCGACGGGGGAAAATATCCCGGAGGAGTTTCGGCAAGTCTTTCTGGAAGAGTCGGCGCAGATCATCGAGCGCTTGCAGGCCGTGGTACCTGCGTGGGCGGCTGGCGCCGTGAAGGACGAGCAGCTGCGGGAGATTCGCCGTCACTTCCACACCTTCAAGGGCAACGGCAATGCCGTGGGCCTCTACACCCTGGCAGAGCTCGGACGCGATGTGCAGGACATGCTGGACCGGGTGCTGGAAAGTCCGGAGCCGGTTGCCACCGAACTACCTGCGCTGCTGCGCGAGCTTGTCGCTGCCCTGCCTGAACTGGTAGCCACTTGCGGTGGTGCCGGTGACTTCAATGAAGCTACTGTGCGCGGCCTTCGCAGCCGTTGTGCTGGTTTGCGGTAGAGGCGGCGCAGATGGAGGGGACAGACGTGGATTCGACGCCCGACGCGATTTTGGCAGAGCCCTGGGCCCAGGAGCTGGTGGAGCAGTGGGGAGAGCACGCATTGCACTGGCTGCTGGCCCGGCGTCTGGATGAGCCGGAGGAGAAGGTCTTTGCCCTGGCCCGCGACCGCCTGCAGAGAACCAGCGCGACACTGACCGAAGAGGAGGTTCATCTTGGCTCGCGCCACATGCTGGGGGGCGCAGTGGCAGATGACCTGGCAGACTTCATTGATGAAGAAATTGTCCTGACCTCGGTCGATGATTCCCCGGGAATCTACGGCAATCAGCAGCGCGACGGCGAGCCCAGGCTGGAGGGCAGCAGGCATGAATTCATCGCCGTGCGCCATGTACACGCAGATAGCCGGGGCACCCGGGAAACCGACCTCAGCCACCTGGAGGGTGTTGACCTGCTGAACCTGGGACCGCCACCGGTGATGCTGTATGCGGATGCGGTTGATCAGGAAGCGGAGTTGGCCGCTGCCGTCGCCGCTGCGGGTTCCCGGGCCGGCAGCAACGAAGCGCCCCCTGCCAGCGAAAGTCCGACGTCGACCCTGGCCGGGGAGCCCGGACCCGGGCTTGAGCCTGAGCCTGAGCCTGAGCCTGAGCTTGAGCTTGAGCCTGTGCTTGAGCCTGTGCCGGAACCTGTGCTCGAACCTGTGCCCGAACCTGTGCCCGAACCTGTGCCCGAACCCGAACCCGAACCCGAACCCGAACCCGAACCTGCGCCGGCGATCTTCCAGATCGAAACCGCGGCCCCGGAGCCGGTAGCCACGGCGGCCGCAGCCGCAGACCTGTCCTGGTGTGTGCCAAGTGACATCACGTTCAACTTCAGCACCCGCGGCGGCAGCGAACTGTTCCAGGACTTCCTCGATGCGTTTATCGAGGAAGCAGGCATGGAGCTGGAAAAGCTGGAGGACGCCATCGGCGCCTGGGAGCGGGATTCCGCCGGAGTTGAGGCTCCGAAGACGGTGTCCCGGGTTCTGCATACGCTCAAGGGCATCGCCAAGGGTGTTGGCCTGCAGCGCTACGGCACGCTGATGCACAATTTCGAGACGCTGCTGGATCGTCTCCCCTGCCCGCCGGGCGACGAGCAGCAGTTCTTCCGTATCGTCAATGGGTGGCTGGATGCCGCGGTGCGGGGATACGACCATATCCAGGCTTCCCGCATTGACGTTGCCAGCGAATTGCCGACACAGGGTGGTGCCCCTGCACCCGGAGCTACCGCGCCAGCGGCTCCGCAGCTGCAACCGCTGGCAGCAAGTGATCGTCGCGACGATAAACAGATTGCCGATGCGGGCGCCCAGGCTTTGGGCGCCCAGCAAACCATACGCATCAGCCCCGACGCCCTGGACTACCTCCTCAACCTCGGCAATGAAGTGCAGAAGCTCGGTGTGCGTGCCTCGCAGAGCACTCTGCAGAGCAAGCGTGCCACCGGCGAGTTGTTGGGTCGTCTCGGCTCCCTGCGGACCCACATCGGCAGGATATCCGACCGCGCCCTGCTCAGCGTAACAGCCCATGGCGGCCCGCCCAGCAGCAATCTCGATGCGCTGGAAATGGACCAGTACTCCGACATGCACGAGGCAGCCAGTATCCTGCGTGAGGCGGTGGACGATCTCGATGAGCTGGCCCGCCTTGCCAGCCGCCACACCTCAGCCGCGGAAGTGCTGTTGAAGCAGCAGGCGGGCATGGTCGGTACCCTGGGGTCTTCCATTCGCGCGGCTCGGGTGGTGCCAGTGTCCCGCTTGATGCCAGGCCTGCGTCGTATCGTTCGCACCGTCAGTGCCGAGCTGGGCAAGGCCGTGATCTTCCGGGTCGTGAACGAGGCCGGCAAGCTGGACCGGGACAGTCACGCCTGCTGCCAGATCATACTCGAGCACATGGTGCGCAACGCGCTCGACCACGGTATCGAAGCCCCCGGCGAGCGCGTCGCTGCCGGCAAGCCCGACACCGGCGTTATCAGTATCGATGTCCGCAAGCAGGGCTCGGACTACGTTATTTCCCTGAGCGATGACGGCCGCGGCATCGATCCCCAGCGGATGCGGGAGCAGGCCCGCAAGAAAGGCCTGGACCTGGATCCCGACAGCCTCACCGACCGGGAAGCACAGCGCCTGATATTCCATCGCGGTTTCTCTACCGCGGCGGTGGTCAGCGAGATCTCCGGGCGTGGCGTCGGCATGGATATCGTGCTCGGTGAATTGCAACGCATCGGTGGCGATATCGAGATTGAGTCCCGGCCCGGCCGCGGCAGCACCTTCAGGATTCGCATCCCCTCCAATATCAGCGTCAACGGCGCCCTCCTGGTCACAGTCGCGGATACGGCCTACGCGATCCCCTTCGATGGCTTGATCGGTGTCGAACATGTTCCGGCGGCGGAGTTTCTGGAAGCGGTGGAACAGCGTGCCCAGCTGCCCCTGCTGGGCCGGCGCTGTGAACCTTCCTACCTGGGGGCCTTGTGCTCTGGCAGCCCCCTGCCCGACCGGGACCATTGGGGGGCCACGGTACCGGTCATCATCGCCGGCAGCGAACAGCGCTACATGGCAATTGCGGTCGATCGGGTCGAGCAGGCCCTGGAGCTGGTAATACGCTCCCTCGGCAGCCAGTTCGCAAATCTGCCCTGGGTGGCCGGGGGCACCACCAGTGCCGACGGTCGCGCGATAGTGGCCCTGAACCTCAACCTGCTGGTGAACAGCGAGCCGCGCCAGGGGCTGGTCTCACTGGCGCTGGAGCCGGTAGCCGATGTCAATCTGCTGGTGATGGTGGTCGATGACTCCCGCACTCAGCGCATGGTCGCCACCAGCCAATTGCAGGGTCTGGGCCTGGAGACAATCACCGCTGAAAACGGCCTCGCCGCGATGGAGCTGCTGGCCAGTTCCCATCGACTGCCGGACGTCATCCTGCTGGATATTGAAATGCCGGTGAAAGATGGTATCCAGACCTTGCGCGAGATTCGCCGCTCGGAGCGGCTGCAGTCGATTCCAGTGATCATGGTCACCTCGCGTACCGGTCCCAAGCACCGCGCGCTGGCGGAACAGGCCGGCTGTAGCGGCTACATGGGCAAACCCTTCAATTTTCCCCTGCTGGTAGAACAGATCGCGCAGCTCACCGGCCATTCCCTGCAAATGCCCTGACATGGAGCCATTGACCACCGATTCCAGCGTGCCTTGCGTGCTGTTGCCATGCAGTAACGGGGACACCTGGGCGGTTCCCCTGAACAGCGTCGCCGAAGTTCTGGTTGACGGTGAAGTACGCTCGGGACGTCTGCGCTGGCGCGGTCGCGAATTGCCGGTATATCCACCGGCGCCAGCGGAGCAGAGCAACGGCCCCCATGCGGTGATACGGGCTCTGGGGGAACTGGCAGGCGACTACTGGGCGCTGGGCCTGCGCGATCGCAGTCTGGCATACCTGCCGTTGACGGAGTCCGATCTCGCCGAGCCGACAGCGGGTGACATCGTCACGGCCGACGCCC
Organism: Haliea sp.; assembly: GCF_040221975.1. Classification (GTDB taxonomy): domain Bacteria; phylum Pseudomonadota; class Gammaproteobacteria; order Pseudomonadales; family Halieaceae; genus Haliea. The sequence goes on along the minus strand of NZ_JAVJWR010000031.1, from coordinate 281,099 downwards.
TGGCGGTCTTTGCGCTGGGGGGAGATATCTGTGTGATACCGGATCTCGGCGCCCTGCAGGCGAGCCTCGCGGCCGGGCCCGCGCAGCTCTCCCGGTAAAATTCTGGCAGGATGGGGGCGAAATCCGGCGCCAATATCCGCTTACCTGTAAAAAAATGGCCGCCTGGAGTGGCCTCCCGTGAATCTCTGCCGAAAAACACTTGGCACCCGATTGTCAGCGCTCCAGCGCTGGCCTTAACTGTCGTCACTGTCGTTCAGACAGGGAACGGAATTCGGCAATTCAAGGGGGCCGTCATGTTGACCATCACACCAACCGCTGTGCTGGGGCGCAGCCAGAGCCAGGACCTGGAGGTCTTTGCTGTTATCGACGGGCGCAAGGTATTTTTGCCCGAAGACGCACACTACGTCATGCAGGATCGTCGTGGACTGTGGTTTTACAGCAAGCGCAAACCGCGTCTCTCCGAAGGCGATTGGACTCCGAACAAAACCAGTATTGCCTGCGTCACCGACCGGGGTTGCGTGCGGGTGCTGAAAACGGAGCCCGCCGCCACCTGGCTGGAGACCTGCCAGCGTACCATCCGCATGGTCGCCTGCGATGGTCGTCGCCGGCCGGCAGACGACGCCGCCTGAGACTCAACCGGAGGAACCCTCCGCCGACGCAGCTGGGTCCTCTCCCGCAGCTTCGGTAGCGAACGCGAGACGATCGGTATCAATATCGAGGTGCAGGGGTTCGAGCGCGGGCATGTTCTTGCTGGTAGCGGTGGATAACTGCTGGAAACGGTCGACCTTGCCGGCGAGACCCTGCTTGCCGCTCAAGCTGATGACGGTACTGTTGTAGTGATTGGCAGCCGCCTGCAGGGTATTGCCGAGGCGCTGCAGGCGCTCCGCCACGGTGCAGACCTGGTTGTAGAGGTCGCCGGCGCTGCGGCTGATTTCCCGGGCTTCCCGGTTGCTGCGTTCCACGATCCAGAGGTTGGCCACGGTGCGCAGCACGGGCATCAGGGTAGTGTGTGACACCAGTACCACGCCGCGCTGGTAGCCGTAATTGAACAGCTCGCGATTGTGCCGCATGGCCTCGATCCAGGCGGGTTCCACCGGCATGAACATGAGCACGAAATCGGGGCTGCCCAGGCCCGGCAGGTTGGCGTAGGCCTTCCCTGCCAGGTCGTCGAGATGCTGGCGCACGGCACGGACGTGGGCCTCCAGCAGCGCAAGGCGCTGCTCTTCCGATTCCGCGGCGACCGCCCGCTCGTAATCCACCAGCGATACCTTGCTGTCGATGACCAGGTGGCGGTTGTCGGGCAGTTTGATCAGTACATCCGGCAGCCGCCGCCTGCCCTCTTCATCGCGAAAGGCGGCCTGGGTCTCATAGTGCTCGCCTGCGACCAGCCCGGCCAGTTCCAGAGTCCGCTCCAGCTGTGCCTCGCCCCAGTTGCCGGTGGTCTTGTTGTCGCCTTTCAGGGCGCTGGCCAGGTTGCTGGCCTGCGAGCTCATCTGCAGCCCCACATCCAGCACCTTGCGCAGCTCTCCTTCCAGCAGGGCGTGACCTTTCAGTGATTCCGAGTGAACCTGGTCAATGCGCTGCTGAAAGCTGGTGATCTGCTCGCGAAAGGGCTGCAGGAGATCGTTCAGCGTTGCCCGACTGCTGTCATTGAACTGCCTGCCCCGGGCTTCAAAGATGCGGTTGGCCAGGTTTTCGAACTCCAGCTTCAGTTGCGTGCGGTTTTCCGTGAGCAGCTGCAGCTGTGCCTTGTGCTGGCGCTCGTGCTCGCGCTGGCGTGCCAGCAGCCGGTCGTACTCGCTGCGCAGGGCCTGGTGCCGGTTGCCGAGCTGTATCAGCCGCTGTGCCTGTTCGCTGTTTTGCTGCTGCAGTTGGCGCAGCCGCATCACCAGCGCCGCGGCTGCGCCCAGCGCCAGACCCGCGACCAGGGTTGCTGCGGGGAGAATCCAGGACGGGTCGATAACCGGAATCGGGATTTCTGGCATGCTGTCTCCTGTACCTCGCCGTCAGTACCCTGCCTGGCAGGGTACCAGTGTATCGCATCGGCGCGGCCAGCGGCTCAGCGGGCAACGACCAGTTGGGAGATATCCGCAACCTGCAGGAACGTTTGCCGCAGGGTGTAGAGCAGATTGAGCCGGTTGCTGCGCAGGGCGTCATCTTCCGTGTTTACCATGACGTGCTCGAAAAAGGCGTCGACAGGAGCCTGTAGTTCGGCCAGACAGCTCAGCGCTTCGGCATAGGCACCGTGTTGCAGATGGCCGCTGCTGACGGTCGCCAGTTCCGTCATGCGCGTCGCCAACGCCTGTTCCGCGGGATCCTGCAGTAGCCGGGCATCAACCTCACCGAACTCGAAGTCGGCATCAAGCTTGTCCAGAATGTTGCTGACCCGCTTGTTCGCTGCCGCCAGCGCGGCGGCCTCAGGCAGTTGACTGAAGGCGTGCACCGCGTGGACCCGGCGCTGGATGTCCAGCGGCCGGCTGGGACTGTTGGCGCTGACGGCGCGGAACACCTCGACCGGGATGGACTCCTCCTCGTACCAGGCGCGGAATCTCTCCAGCATGTAGGCCAGCACCTGCTCGCCGGTGCCCGGGGCCAGGGCCTTGCCGGCGTAGCCCGCGACGGCGAGACGCAGGCAGTCGCGCAGATCCAGGTCCAGCGACTTCTCCACCAGGATGCGCAGCACGGCGAGTGAGGCCCGGCGCAAGGCAAAGGGATCCCTGGAGCCGGTGGGCGGCTGGCCGATGCCGAAGATGCCGACCAGGGTGTCCAGCCGATCGGCCAGGCCGACGGCAACGGCAGTCGGGTTCTCGGGCAGACGATCGCCGGCGAAGCGCGGCCAGTACTGCTGCTCCATGGCGTCTGCAATGCCATCGGGTTCGCCGTCGTGCCGTGCGTAGTAAGCGCCCGCTATCCCCTGCATATCGGCAAACTCGAGGACCATCTCGGTACCGAGGTCAGCCTTGCAGAGCAGGCCGGCGCGCTCGGCGGCCGCCACGGGCCCGCCCAGCATGCCTGCCAGTTTGCCTGCCAGCGCGGAAATCCGCCGCGACTTGTCGTATACCGTCCCCAGTTTTTGCTGGAACACGATATTGCGCAGGCCATCGACCCGGGTGTGCAGCGGCCGCTTCTTGTCGGTTTCGAAGAAGAATGCAGCGTCACTCAGGCGCGGCCGGATGACCCGTTCATTGCCGCGAATGACCTGGATCGGGTCGCTGCTCTCGATATTGCAGATGGTGATGAAGTGCGGCAGCAGACGACCCTTGTCGTCCACCAGATGGAAATATTTCTGGTGCTCCTTCATTGAGGAGATCAAAGCTTCCGCGGGCACCGCCAGGAAGCGCTCCTCGAAATTGCCGGTCAGGGCGACGGGCCACTCGACCAGCCCGGTAACTTCATCCAGCAGGTCCGGGTCGATGACCGCGGTGGCCTTGAGTGCGCTGGCCTCCACCTCCACCTGCGCGCGAATCATCTCCCGACGCTCCTCGAAGCCGGCGATGACATGGGCCTCGGCGAGAGCGCTGGCATAGTCTTCCGGCCGTTGCAGGGTAATGGTGCCGCTGCTGTGGAAACGGTGGCCGCGGGTGGTGTTGCCGGTGGCCAGGCCCAGGATTTCGCCGTGGTCGCAGTCGCTGCCGAGCATGGCGACCACCCAGTGCACCGGGCGCACGAACTCGACCCGGGAGGCGCCCCAGCGCATGCGCTTGGCAATCGGCAGATCGCGAATGCTGTCGTGGATGATGTCGTTCAGGCAGTCGCGGGCCGCGGCGCCGCGAACGGTATTGCGCAGACACAGGCGCGGGCCCTTGGGGGTGTCCACGACGGACAGCGCTTCCGGCTCCAGGCCCTGCTTGCGGGCAAAGCCGAGGGCCGCCGGCGTCCACTCGCCGCGTTCGTCCCGGGCCTTGTCGGCCGGGGGGCCCTGAATTTCCTGCTCCCGATCCGGCGCCTGCAGGGTGACATCGCGGATCAACACCGCCAGGCGCCGGGGGGCGGCAAACCATTCCACTTCGCCGTGCCGCAGCTGCCGCTGGCCAAGGCCGGCGACGATGCCGTCGCGGAAGGCCAGTCCCAGGGCTTGCAGGGACCGGGGCGGGAGCTCTTCGGTTCCCAGTTCTACCAGCAGGGTCTCGGTATTGCTCACGCGCTTGCCTCCTTGCTCGCTGTCGCCAGGACTTCCTGCCGCAGGTGTTCCTCGGCCATGGGGAAACCGAGCGCCGCCCGGGCATCGAAATAGGCCTGTGCTACGCCCCGCGCCAGGGTGCGAACCCGCAGAATGTAGCGCTGGCGCTCGGTGACCGAAATGGCGTGGCGCGCATCCAGCAGGTTAAAGGTGTGGGACGCCTTCATCACCATCTCGTAGGCCGGCAGGGGCAGGTTCAGTTCGATCAGGCGCAGGGCCTCGCGCTCACAGTAGTCGAACTGGGCGAACAGCCAGTCGGTATCCGCCTCCTCGAAGTTGTAGCGCGACATCTCCACCTCGTTCTGGTGGTAGACATCGCCGTAGGTGACCGTGCCCGAAGGGCCACGGGCCCAGACCAGGTCGTAGATGCTGTCCACCGCCTGCAGGTACATGGCGATACGCTCCAGGCCGTAGGTAATCTCGCCGGTGACCGGATAGCACTCCAGGCCGCCGGCCTGCTGGAAATAGGTGAACTGGGTCACTTCCATGCCGTTGAGCCACACTTCCCAGCCCAGGCCCCAGGCGCCGAGGGTGGGCGACTCCCAGTTGTCCTCGACGAAGCGAATATCGTGCACCGCGCTGTCGATACCCAGGGCCTGCAGGGATTGCAGGTACAGGTCCTGGAACTCCGCCGGGGACGGCTTCATCACCACCTGGAACTGGTAGTAGTGCTGCAGGCGGTTGGGGTTCTCGCCGTAGCGTCCGTCGGTGGGCCGGCGGCTGGGTTGTACATAGGCGGCGTTCCAGCTCTCCGGGCCGATGGCGCGGAGGAACGTGGCGGGATGAAAGGTGCCGGCGCCGACTTCCATGTCCAGAGGCTGCAGGACCACGCAGCCCTGCCCTGCCCAGAATTGTTGCAGGGTGAGAATCAGATCCTGGAAAGTCGTTGGGGCTGTGGGCACGGTCACACCTGTTCGCGGTTTGCAAAAAAGCTGGGTAGTATACAGGCACTTCGGCCCGCATTGCATGCGGGCCTGACCCTTCCCCGAAGTGTACCAACGGCCCGGCATGAGCCGGCGACAGGAGCGGCATGTTCTACGGCAAACTGGTGGCGGGCCTTATCGGCCTGTTGGTCGGCGGCCCCATAGGCCTGATAATCGGTGTATTTATCGGCCACCAGTTCGACCGCGGCCTGCGCCGGACCATGGAGGCCAATTCACCGGAGAATATCGCCCGTCTCAAGGCCCGGTTCTTCGAAACCATCTTCCTGCTGCTCGGCCACATGGCCAAGGCGGACGGCCGCATCTCGCAGCAGGAAATCGATCACACCGAGATGATCATCCGCCAGATGGGCCTGGATGGCGGCCAGCGCCAGCGCGCCATCGAGCTGTTCAAGCAGGGTGCGGCGCCGGGCTTCGATGTGCGCGTCACGATCTCGGCCTTTCTCGAACTCTGTGGCCGCCAGCCCCAGTTGCGCCAGACCCTGCTCATGTTCCTCGTGTCGCTGGCACTGGTGGACCACGGGATCGAGCTGCAGGAGCGCCGGGTATTGGACAACATTGCCGGCCTGCTGGGCTTCAACCCGGCGCAGCTCGACCACCTGCTGCGCATGGCCCAGGCCCAGGAGCAGTTCCACCATCGCCCCGGCGGTGCCGGCGGCGAGAGCGGCCCCGACCGGCTGCAGGCCGCCTACGCCGCCCTCGGCGTGAGCCCGGACGTATCTGACCGCGACCTGAAGAAGGCCTACCGCAAGCTGATGAGCGAGAACCATCCGGACAAGCTGATCGCCCGGGGTGTGCCCGAGGATATGCTCAAGGTGGCTACAGAGAAGTCCCAGGAGATCACGGCGGCTTACGAGCTGGTGTCACGCAGCAGAAAGTAACGCCCGGACAAGTAACGGCCGGTGCCCTGCTTTGACTTCGGGGGGGCTGTTGGGAGGGTACCGACTGACGCCCGGTGAGTGCTGCGTCAGTCGGTTGGGCGCGGCGCCGTCAGGCGCCGACAACCCGGTCGTTGAATTACTGGATGACGATTTCCACGCGCCGGTTTTGCTGCCGGCCAGCTGGAGTATCGTTTGAAGCGACGGGCTGGCTTGAGGCCAGGCCTGTGGCTACAATGCGACTCGGCGCTATGCCGCGAGTCATCAGTGCCACGCGGACTGCATCGGCGCGTGCCTGGGACAGGTTCAGGTTGGTGGTATCGCTGCCGGTGCTGTCGGTATGCCCCTCGATCAGCACAGTCTTGTCCTGGTACTCCTCCAGATAGGCCGCCAGCCGATCCACTGAGCTCAGTGCGCCCGGCAACAGCTCGGAGCGACCAGTGGCGAACAGTACGCTACCCAGAGTCAGCACCATGCCTCGAGCGGTCTGTTTGGCCTGCATGTCGGCGAGCTGCTGCAACGCAGCCTCCTCCTTGAGACGGGCCTCCTCTGCCTTGCGACGGGCGTCCGCTTCCAGGCCGCGGGCTTCCGCTTCCAGACGACGAGCCTCTTCAAGCCTGCTGGCTGAGGTAGATAGCTCTGCTTCCCTGGCCTCCAGCTGCACACGGTCCTTGACCTTGCTGAGCTCGTTTATGCTGCTTTCCGCCGCACGCCGTTCGGCAATCGCCCGCGCCGTGGCGAGCTGGCTGCCGGCTACATAGGTAAGCGATTCGGCTTCTGCCGCGTCGCGCGCCGCGAGAGCGGCTTCCAGCGTCTTTCCTGCTCGTTCCAGGGGCTCAGACGCGTACCTGATTATTGCAGGGTCATTTTTCGCCAGTTCATAGCTTTGCTCGACTGACAGCAATGCCTCGCTCCGCTGCGGTGCTCCTGCGCATCCTGCAAGAACAATCGACGCGGCAACCGTGGCGCCGAGAAGAAACCTGTGGTGTAGTCTCATTGGATTCGTGCTCCCGTATCGCTACGCTGATTACTGTTTGGACTGCGCGCGTTCTATCTCGCTGCGCAGGACTTGTATGCTTTGTTCCAGTTCGGAAGCGGCACGAGTTGCCTTGGCGGCGTCGGTCTTGGCCCGGGCGAGCTCCGCATCGGCTTCTGCTTCTGTAGCCAGGCGACGTGCCTCGTCAAAGTTCTCCGCCCGCAGGGCGGCTTCGGCCCGCTGCAACTTGGTGCGCGCGCGATCTGCTTCGACCGCCGCATAGGTCCTTGCTTCCGTATCCGACAGCGTGCGGACCACTGCGCGAGCAGAGGCCATTTCGCCGACTGGTTCAGGTACGCTGCTGCACGCGGTGAGCAGGATTGTGGCCGCGACCACCGCGAGTAGGGAAAGCGGCTTGCCGCCCACTCTGCAATTCGACAAAGCGTTCATTTCGGTGAACTCCTGTGAGTAGTGTAATGTTGCATCGAGGCAACTTCTCGTCCGGGAGCGGCGTCCGAACTGACGGGCCAGTATTCCACGAACACGTGCTGGAACCGTTGGACAGGCCGCGTTTCACGTTACCAGCACAATAGTTGGGGGACCACCAACCCACAAGTGAATTCTACCGCTGGATTGCGTGATTAGTACGGCCGAAATCACTGGAATAAATCCGGGATACCGGGATCTTTCCCGCTACCGGTGGCAACGGCTCTGCGGGATGTCTGGGATGCCTGCCGGGGGCAGCGGCTCAGGCTGCGGTTGGCGTTGCGTGGTTAAAGCCGCCAGAACATTGGCGTAAACAGCACCAGCAGGGTAAAGATCTCCAGCCGCCCCAGCAGCATGGCCAGGCACAGCAGCCCCTTGGCGACGTCGCTGATGCCGGCGTAGTTGGCGGCCACTTCGCCCAGCCCGGGGCCGAGGTTGTTGAGGCAGGCGGCCACCGCCGAGAAAGCGGTGGTGAAGTCGAGGCCGGTGCCCAGCAGGGCCAGCATCATGGTCACGAATACGAACATGTAGACGGCGAAGAAGCTCCACACCGCGCTCACCACCGTGGCTTCCACCCGGTGGCGGCCGATCTTCAGCGGAATGACCGCTTTCGGGTGCACCAGCTGCTTGAGTTCGCGGATGCCCTGCTTGGCGATCAGCATCAGGCGCACGGATTTCATGCCCCCGGCGGTGGACCCCACACAACCGCCCATGAAGGAAAACATGATCAGCATGACCGGCAAAAAGGTGGGCCAGGCGGAGAAGTCCTGGGTGGCAAACCCCGAAGTGGTAGTGATGGAAATGGTCATGAACAGGCCGTGGATCAGGCTGTCCTCTACCGTCAGAACATCGCTCAGGATCAGGTAGCTGCAGGTGATCGCAATACCCACCAGCAGCACGCCGAGGAAAAAGCGCGATTCGGAGTCCTGCCGATAGCCGTTCAGGCTGCGCCGGCGCCAGGAGAGGAAATGCAGGCCGAAGTTGAGCCCGGAAATCACCATGAACAGGCTGCAAATCAGCAGGATGCTGTTGTTGTCGAAATAGCCCATGCTGGCATCGTGGGTGGAGAAGCCGCCGATGGCCACGGTGGAAAAGGAGTGGGCCACCGCGTCGAAGCCGCTCATGCCCGCCGCCCAGTAGGCCCCGGCGCAGACCACGGTCAGGGCCAGATAGACGAAGAACAGGGCCTTGGCGGTCTCGGCAATACGCGGGGTGAGTTTGCGGTCCTTGGTGGGGCCGGGAATCTCGGCCCGGTACAGCTGCATGCCGCCGATGCCGAGCATGGGCAGCACCGCGACCGCGATCACGATAATCCCGATACCGCCCAGCCACTGCAATAACTGCCGGTAGATGAGGATGGAGCGGGGCAGGTCGTCGAGGCCGGTGATCACCGTGGCGCCGGTTGTGGTCAGCCCGGAGATGGACTCGAAAATCGCGTCCATGGGGCTGAGCTGCAGTCCTTCGGTGAGAATGAACGGTAGTGAACCGGCGATACCGAGTACGGTCCAGAACAGCGATGTGACCAGGAAGCCGTCGCGAATCCGCAGCTCGTGACGGACATGTTGCACCGGCAGCCAGAGCAGCAGGCCGGCGAGGAAGGTCAGGCCCAGGGCACTGGCGAAACTGGTGATGGTGTGGTCGTCATCCAGCAGGGCGAATCCCATCGGCACCAGCAGGGTGCTGCTGAACAACATCAGCAGCAGCCCGAGGATACGCATCGAGATGGTCAGGTGCATGGCGGCGGCGTCAGGAAAAGAAGCCGAAGCCGACCGCGAACAGTTTCTCCACGGCCGAAATCTTGTTGCGGTCGAGCAGGAACAGCACCACGTGGTCCCCGGCCTCCACCACCACGTGCCGGTGCGCGATCAGTACCTCGTCGCCGCGGACGATGGCGCCGATGGTGACCCCGTCCGGAAGCGTGATCTCATCCAGGCGCCGCCCCACTACCCGGGAGGAGTAGGTGTCGCCGCGGGCGGTGACCTCGATGGCCTCCGCGGCACCGCGGCGCAGGGAGTGCACGTTGCTGATGTCGCCGCGCCGGACGTGGGTCAGGAGGCTGCCGATGGTAATCTGCTGGGGCGAAATGGCGATGTCGATCTCGTCCCCGACCAGGTCGGCATAGGCGGGATTGGTGATCAGGGTGATGACTTTCTTCGCGCCCATGCGCTTGGCCAGCATCGACATCATGATGTTGGACTCGTCATTGTTGGTGAGGGCGCAGAACACGTCGGTGGCCTCGATGTTCTCCGAGGACAGCAACTGCGGCTCGGAGGCGCTGCCGTGGAGGACGATCGCGTGCTTGAGGGATTCCGACAGTATCCGGCAGCGGGGATAGGACTGCTCGATGACCTTGACCTGGTAGCGCCCCTCGATGCTCTGGGCCAGGGTGGCGCCGATGTTGCCGCCACCGGCGATCATTACCCGGTGGTAGGGTTTGTCGACCTTGCGCAGCTCCGACATGACCTTGCGGATGTCCTTGCGCGCGGCGATGAAGAAAACTTCGTCATCGGCCTCCACCACCGTGTCGCCCTCGGGGATGATGGCGCGGTCGCGGCGGAAGATGGCGGCCACCCGGGTATCGACCCGGGGCATGTGCTTGCGAATGTCCTGCAGCTCGTGACCGACGATGGGGCCGCCGTGGTAGGCGCGCACGGCGACCAGCTGAATCCGGCCTTCCGCGAAGTCGAGCACCTGCAGTGCGCCCGGGTTGGCGATCAGTTCGACGATGGCCTTGGTCACCAGCTGCTCGGGGCCAATGATGACATCCACCGGCACATTGTCAGGGGTGAACAGGCGCTCCTGGTAGGCGAGGTAATTGGGTGAGCGCACCCGGGAGATCTTGGTGGGGGTGTTGAACAGCGAGTGGGCAATCTGGCAGGCCATCATGTTGATTTCGTCGCTGTTGGTAACGGCGATCAACATGTCCGCGTCCTCGGCGCCCGCCTGGTAGAGCACATCGGGATGCGAGGCGCCGCCGGTGACGGTGCCGATGTCGAGCCGGTCCTGCAGTTCCCGCAGGCGATCACCATCCGTGTCCACCACGGTAATGTCGTTCTGTTCGTTGGCGAGGTGTTCGGCAAGGGTGCCGCCGACCTGCCCCGCGCCGAGAATGATGATCTTCATTGCTGGGGTGCTTCCCCTGGGATTTTCTGCACCTTAATGAAAAGGTGGGAGGATTGTAAGTGGCGGCTGCCGAAATAGTGCACCGGGCGGCGGGCCTCAGTGGCGCCGTTGCAGGAGGCTGAAAAACAGCCCGTCCGGCCCGTCCCTCACGGGAAGCAATTGCACGCCGTGGCTGCGCGTTGCGCCCGGGATGTCGAGGGTCTGCAGTTCAGCGTCCCCGGTGGCGGCGAGGAAGCGCTGGACCACGGCGCTGTTTTCCGCTTCCAGCACCGAGCAGGTGACGTACAGCAGTGTGCCCCCGGGCTGCAACAGCGGCCAGAGACCCTGCAGAATCCACAGCTGCTGCGCCGCCAGCGCGGCGATGTCATCCGCGCGGCGCAACAGTTTGACGTCCGGGTGACGGCGAATCACACCGCTGGCGGAACAGGGTGCATCCACCAGAATCCGGTCGAATCGCCGCTCCTGCAGGGAGGCCGGCGGCGCGGTGGCATTGCCCTGCAGCACCTCCGCCTGTAGTGACAGCCGCTGCAGGTTGTCGCGGACCCGCTGCAGCCGGGAGGCATCGACATCCATTGCCGTCAGGACGATGGTGGGTTCCAGCTCCAGCAGGTGGCAGGCCTTGCCGCCCGGAGCGGCACAGGCATCCAGCACCCATTCGCCGGCACGGGCGCCCAGCAGGTGTGCCGCCAGTTGCGCGGCTTCATCCTGCACGCTGGCCTGTCCTGCGGCGAAGCCTGGCAATGCCGCCACATCGACAGCCCGCTGCAGGTAAATCGCCTCCGGCGCCAGTTGCCCCGCTGTGGCCGCAATATCAGCGGCCGCCAGTGCCGCCAGATAGTCCTCGCGGCTGCCGATGCGGCGGTTGACCCTGAGCACCATCGGCGGCTGCTCGTTGTTGGCCGCCATGATTGCATCCGCACGCTCCGGCCAGTCGCGCTGCAGGGCCTCAAACAGCCACTGCGGGTGCGCCGCGACCGCGGCAGGAGACAGCTTGCCCGCCAGCTGCTCCCGCTGCCGCAGATAGCTGCGCAGCACCGCGTTGCACAGCCCCTTGGCCCAGATCTTGTGCAATGTCCTGGTGGCGGCGACGGTGGCAGCGACCGCGGCGTGGTCCGGCACCCGGGTTTCCTCCAGCTGGTACAGGCCCAGCAGCAGCAGCGCCTCGATATCGCGGTCGCGATTCTTCAGCGGCTTGCTCAATAACTGCTGTAGCTGCGGTTGCAGTCGCGGATAGTGGCGCAGGGTTCCGTAGCACAGTTGCTGCAGCAGCCCGCGATCACGCTCGGCAACGGTTTCCAGCGCGGCCGGCAATAGCTGGTTCAGGGAGCCACCCTCCAGTACGCCGGCTATCGCGAGGGCCGCCGCCGCCCGCGTATCAGTGGTCATGAGCGGGTTTCCTGCGGTGCCGTGGGCTCAAAGCAGCTGCCGGGAACGAACAGTGCGCTCCGCGCATGGAGGAGTTCCGCGGCCGGCAGGGCCCTGCCGCCGGGCAGCTGCAACTGCCGGATGAGCAGGACGCCCTCGCCGCAGGCGACCCGGATGCCGTCGCGGTCGGCACCGAGTATGGTGCCCGGGCTGGCGCTGGCCGCCGGCGCTGCCGGGATTTCCGCGCTTGCCTCCCAGATTCGCACCCTTTCGCCGCCGAGGATGCCGTAGCAGATCGGGAACGGATTGAAGGCAGCTACCGCCCTGGCCAGTTCCGCTGCACTGCGGCTCCAGTCCAGGGCCGCTTCCGACTTGTCGATCTTGTGGGCGTAGGTGGCACCGGCCTCATCCTGCGCTCTGGCTGCCTCGCGACAGGCGGGGAGGTTGTCGAGTACCTGCAGCAACAGCGGCGGTCCGATTGCGGCGAGCTGGTCGTGCAGCATGGCGGCGCTGGTGCCGGGTGCGATCCGCAGTCTCGCCTCTGCCAGCATGGCACCGGTATCCAGTCCGGCGTCCATCTGCATGATGGTGATGCCGGTCTCGTTGTCCCCGGCCTCGATGGCGCGCTGTATGGGTGCTGCACCGCGCCAGCGTGGCAGCAGCGAGGCATGGACGTTGAGACAGCCCAGGCGGGGCGCGTCCAGCACCGCCTGCGGCAGGATCAGCCCGTAGGCCACCACCACCATGACGTCCGCAGCCCACGCCGCAAGCTCGGCCTGGACTGCGGCAGTGCGCAGGCTGGCCGGCTGCAGTACCGGGACCGCGGCTGCGAGAGCGACCTCCTTGACCGGGCTGGCGTGCAGCTTCTTGCCGCGTCCGGCGGGGCGGTCCGGCTGGGTATAGGCTGCAAGCACCTGATGCCGGCTGGCCAGCAGGGCTTGCAGGTGGGTGGCGGCAAAATCGGGAGTGCCGGCAAAGATCAGGCGTAACGGTTCATTGGCCACCACTCAGGCCTGGCGCCGCTGTTCTTTCTCCAGCTTCCTGCGGATGCGCTGGCGCTTGAGAGGCGACAGGTAGTCCACGAACAGCTTGCCGTCGAGGTGATCGATTTCATGCTGCAGGCAGATCGCCAGCAGCCCCTGCAACTCGCGGGTGAAGGGTTCGCCATTGCGGTCCAGCGCGGTGACGGAGATGCGCTGCGGTCGTTGCACGGTTTCGTAGAATCCCGGTACCGAGAGACAGCCCTCGTCATAGTCGCCCAGGTCGGGATCGAGAACGGTGATTTCGGGATTGATGAACACCAGCGGCTCGCTGTGATCCTCGCTGACGTCTATCACCAGCAGCCGCTGGTGGACGTTGACCTGGGTTGCCGCGAGTCCGATTCCCGGTGCCGCGTACATGGTCTCGAACAGGTCGTCGATGAGCGCTCGGGTGGCGTCCGTCACCGCGTCTACCGGCTTTGCCCGGGTGCGCAGCCGGGGGTCGGGGAATTCAAGAATGTCGAGTACTGCCATGGTGTTAGCTGCCTTCGGAGCTGTGCCGGCCGATGGTAAATTAGTCACATTGGGGCTTGCCACGGGCCTATGCCCACCGCAAACTGTGGCTATTATATATCTGCTGGCAAGGTAGTGCCCAGCGCCGCCAGGATCGGCTGCGCACTTGTCTGCACGGGGAGATCGCTGGCGCGGGTTTGGCGGGCGGATGATAACAGGGGCAGGCTGGACAGAATCATGAGAGCGAAGTCTTTTTCGGTTTACCTGGTATTACTCGGGAGCTTGCTGCTCAGTACCTTGCTGCAGGCCGCGGTGGAACTCAACGAGGACGTGCCGGATACCTACATTGTCAAGAAGGGCGATACGCTCTGGGGCATCTCCGGCATGTACCTGCGCGAGCCCTGGCGCTGGCCGGAACTCTGGGACGTCAATCCGCAGATAGACAATCCCCATCTGATCTATCCGGGCGATGAGCTGTACCTGACCTGGGTCGATGGCCAGCCCCGCCTGCGGGTCCGGCGCGGTCGCGATATCAAGCTCGAGCCCGGCATGCGTGTGACACCCCTGGATCTGGCCATTCCGGTGATACCGCTGGACGAGATCGGTTCCTTCCTCAAGCGGCACCGTATTCTCGCTGCTGAGGAACTGAACAGTTCGGCCTATGTGGTGGCTGGCGACCAGGGCCGCCTGATCGCCGCTCCCGGTGACCGCGTCTTCGGCCGGGGGCCATTCCCGGATGGCGAGCGCAGTTTTGGCATTTTCCGCGCCGGGGATACCTACCACGATCCCGTTACCAATGAATTCCTGGGTTACCAGGCCATGGACATCGGCAACGCGCGGCTCATCAGCAGCAATCGCGATGATGTCACTGAGCTGAACATCACCCGGGTAACCGAGGAGGTGCGGGTTGCGGACCGCCTGCTGCCCGTGCGGGAGCAGGTCCTGGATGCGACGTTCCAGCCCCGGGCGCCGGCAGTCGAGATTACCGATGGCTTCATGATCGCGGTCGACGGCGGGGTCAACCAGATCGGCCAGGGGAATATCGTGGTGCTGAACCGGGGTGAGCGAGATGGCATCGAAGTTGGTCACGTGCTGGCCATCTACCAGGCTGGTGGTCTTGTCTTCGACGAGGTCGCGCGCCAGAACGTGACCCTTCCAGATACCCGCGCCGGCCTGATGATGGTCTTCGAGGTATTTGAGAAAGCCAGCTACGGACTGGTATTGAGGGCCAGCCGCCCACTGAAGGTGCTGGACAAGGTAAAGAACCCCTGACAGGGCTGCGGCGGCCACGGAACGGTCGCTGCCTGCGGGAGAGAAACGGAACAGACATGACGTCAAGGACGATGTATGGATGCCGCTCACGCCCGGCTGTGCCTGTTGTTGCACAGCCTCCCCCGTCTCGACAAGTGCCAGCTGCGGTATTGGCTGCAGCATTTTGGCTCTCCCCAGGCCCTCTGGGAGGCGGACACCGAAGCCCTGGCCGGGACCGCTGCCGACACCGCTGCGCTCGCGGACCTGGCCATTGCTCGCCGCTACGGCCGGCATCCACAGGCGCCACGGGATATCGATCGCCAGCTTGATGCCCTGCTCGCCGTCGGCGGGCGCGTAATCGCCCTGGGGTCGCCCGGCTACCCTCCGCTGCTGGCTGCCATTCACGATCCGCCGCCACTGTTGTTTCAGCGCGGGCGCGGGGAACTGCTGCAGGCGCCCCAGCTCGCCGTCGTCGGCAGTCGCAAGGCCAGCCCGCCCGGCATCCGCTATGCCCGGGAGCTGGCCGCCGCCGCGGCCGGGTCTGGTCTGGCTGTCACCAGCGGCCTGGCATTGGGCATCGACGGCGCCGCGCATCGCGGCGCATTGGACGCGGGTGGTGGCAGCATTGCGGTCATGGCCACCGGTGTCGACACCATCTACCCCCGACGTCACGACGGGCTGGCCCGGCAGCTGCTGGAAAATGGCTGCCTGGTCAGTGAATTTGCCCCCCTGACGCCGGCGCTGCCACAGCACTTCCCCGCCCGCAACCGGATCATCAGCGGCCTGGCGCTGGGAGTGCTGGTGGTGGAGGCGGCTTTACCCAGCGGCTCGCTGATAACCGCGGGCACTGCTCTGGAGCAGGGGCGGGAAGTGTTTGCCGTGCCCTGGTTTCCCGGCCACACCGGGGGCCGCGGCTGCCTGCGCCTGCTGCGGGACGGCGCAGCCATGGTGGAGAGCATCGACGACATCCTGGCGGAGCTTGGTGCCCTGTTTCAGTGCCAACTGGAACTCGCGCCAGCCGCGTCCGCAACCACCGCGGCAGACGCGGCGGGCCAGCCCTGGCTGCTGTCTCTGGTGGGTTATGAGCCGGTGACGGTGGAAGACCTGGTGGCGACTTCGGGCCGGTCCGTGGCCGAAGTGCTGGCAGGGCTGACCGCCCTGGAGCTTGAGCGCAGCGTCGTCCGCCATGGCGGCGGGTACATCCGCTGCTGAGAACCAGATTTGCCTTGTTCATGGCTCGGGTTAGCAGTATATTCCGCAGAAACCATGCTTTTGCATGTAAATCAAGAAAAGAGGTGGGAAATGTTAAATAAACTGGGGAAGGGAGTCTTGTTCGGAGGCGTTGTCCTGTTGGGCGTCACGCTTGAGACCGCGGCGCAGTCCCGGCCCAACCTGATGTTTTGCGGCTCCAGCAGCGCAACCGGTGCTGCTCTCTATTCGGGTATCACGCCACTCACCGAGGTATCCAGTTGTGCGCCTGATGCCAATACTCAGGCGCTGCTGGTTACGCGCTCCGGCACCGTCGCCGGGAACGGGGCTGCGTGGCTGGCGTACCTCAATGCCGGCGGCATTATCATCACTGAACACACGAATCCGGAGGCTGTCTATAACGAGATTTATACCACTGCTTACACGGGTGAGTTTGTTGGTGATTGCCAGGATAACGTGATGCCATCGACCATCCTTAATCCCTCGGACCCCTTCTGGCTGGCGAATCCGCTGGCGCCGGTGGGTCCCACCGAAGACAGCTGCGGTTCCGACCTGCAGGATGTGGTGGACGGTGAAGGCGGCGCGGTGGTGGCGCTCGGGGCCCGCGACGATGGCAGCGTCTCCCTGGCCTACCGCACCCAGGGCAGCGGCGTTCTCTTCCTCTCGGGCGCCGATTGGCAGGATGGCGAAGCGTCGTTTACCGATTCATCGAGGAGCCTGTTCGGCGGTATGATTGTCGCGAGGCTGACTGCTGCTGTCAGTGCGGTTCCGGTTCCCGCGTTGCCCCTGTGGCTGCTGGGTATCATGAGCGGCCTGCTGGCGACCCTGGGACTCAGAAAATTGCGCAAGGCTTAACCGTTGCCCTGACTGCTCCTGAAAGCCCGGCACTTGCCGGGCTTTTTTTGTCCAGTGCCTGCAGGCTGTGGAGCGGGTCCTTCGCAGTGCGTCCCACCGCGCGCCCTTGTCTTGGGCGGGACAAGCCGGTAAATTCCGCTCTCTTCCCGCCAAGCGCCCAGCCCAACAGGAGCCTTTCATGAGCAAACCCTTTGTCGCCATTGTCATGGGTTCGGATTCGGACCTGCCTGTCATGGAAGCCAGCTTTGCCGTGCTGCGTTCCTTTGGCATTCCTTTCGAGGCTCGCATCACCTCCGCCCACCGCACGCCCGAAGTGACCAAGGCTTTCATCCAGGATGCCGAGGCGCGCGGCTGTGCGGTGTTTATCGCCGCGGCGGGCATGGCCGCCCACCTGGCGGGGGCGGTATCCGCCACTACCGTGAAGCCGGTTATCGGGGTGCCGATGAATGCGTCCCTGGACGGGCTCGACGCACTCCTGTCGACAGTGCAGATGCCGGCCGGGATCCCGGTGGCCTCGGTCGCCATCGGCAAGGCGGGCGCCAAGAATGCCGCCTATCTGGCGGCGCAGATACTGGCGGTCGCAGACCCGGATCTCGAGCGCCAGCTGCGGGATGAGCGCGCGGTCAATGCCGAGGCGATCCGGGTCAAGGACGAGGCCCTGCAGGAATCCCTGCGGAGTTGATGTTGCCCTCCGATCTGCAATTGCGTACCGCGGTACGCGCCCTCGCCGAGGGCGGGATGATTGCCTGTCCGACGGAGGCCGTTTGGGGCCTGAGCTGTGACCCCGACAACCCCGACGCCGTGGCGCGCCTGCTGCATCTCAAGCAGCGTCCGGTGGAAAAGGGACTGATCCTGGTGGCTGCGGGTATGGAGCAGATTGCCGGCTTGCTGGAGGGGCTGACGGAGGCCCAGCGCAGCAAACTCGCGCTGTCCTGGCCCGGCCCCTCGACCTGGCTGGTGCCCCACCACGACCGTGTGCCCCCCTGGATCCATGGCGGGCACTCCAAGGTCGCAGTGAGAGTAAGTGCTCACAAAATTGTTGCTGCCCTGTGCCGCGCCTGGGGTGGTCCGCTGGTCTCGACCTCCGCCAACCCGGCCGGTAGCCGCCCCGCTACGGCGCAGTTCCAGGTCCAGCGCTACTTTCGTGGCCAGCTTGATGCGGTGCTGCCGGGGGCGCTGGGAGGCGCCAGCAGACCCACGGTCATTCGCGACCTGCTCACGGACCAGGTGCTGCGGTCCTGAGCTCTCCCCCATGCTGGTGTTCAGCTGCGGTGGCATGCGTATAATGGCGCGCGAACAGCAGCAGTCATCGGAAAGCCCATGCAACCAGAAGCCGTAAAAGCCTACCTGCTCCAGCTCCAGCAGACGATCTGCGACACCCTGGCTGCCGAAGACGGCAGCGGCGAATTCATTGTTGACGACTGGCAGCGGCCGGAGGGTGGTGGTGGCCGCAGCCGGGTACTGGCGGGCGGGGCCGTGTTCGAGAAGGCGGGCGTGAACTTTTCCCATGTCATGGGTGACAATCTGCCGCCATCCGCCACGGCGGCGCGGCCCGAGCTGGCCGGGCGCAGCTACCAGGCGATGGGCGTGTCCCTGGTCATTCACCCGGTCAATCCCTACGTCCCCACCTCCCATGCCAATGTGCGCATGTTTGTGGCCGAGCGGGAAGGCTCGGAACCAGTCTGGTGGTTTGGTGGCGGCTACGATCTCACCCCCTACTACGGTAATCGCGAAGATTGCCGGCACTGGCACCAGGTCGCTGCGGAGGCCTGCGCGCCCTTTGGTGACGAGGTCTATCCCCGCTACAAGCAGTGGTGTGACGAATACTTTCATCTCAAGCACCGCGGCGAGCCCCGGGGGGTCGGGGGCCTGTTCTACGACGACCTCAACGAGGGCGGGTTCGAGCGCTGTTTTGGCTTCATGCGGGCAGTCGGCGATTCCTACCTGCCGGCCTACGTGCCCATTGTCCAGCGTCGCAAGGACCAGCCCTGGGGCGAACGTGAGCGCCAGTTCCAGCTGTACCGGCGCGGCCGCTATGTGGAATTCAACCTGGTGTTCGACCGCGGCACCCTCTTTGGGCTGCAGTCCGGCGGTCGCACCGAGGCTATCCTGATGTCCCTGCCGCCGCTGGTTCGCTGGGAGTACAACTATCAGCCAGAGCCGGGTTCCGCGGAGGCAGAGCTGACCGATTACTATCTCCAGCACCGTGACTGGCTGCAGGTGGATCCATGACTGCGCAGGACAAGTACGCCGTCTTCGGCAACCCGATCAAGCACAGCAAGTCGCCGGCGATTCACGCCGCCTTTGCCGAACAATGTGACCAGCACATTCAGTACCGTGCGGTACGGGTGGAGCAGGGTGACTTCCAGCGTGCCGCGGCCAGTTTCTTTGCCGGTGGTGGCAAGGGCCTGAACGTCACCCTGCCCTTCAAGCAGGACGCCTTTGCCTTTGCCGATACCGTGAGCGACCGGGCACGTCGCGCCGGTGCGGTGAACACGCTCACTGCCTGCGCCGACGGCAGCATAGCGGGCGATACTACCGACGGTATCGGCCTGGTGCGGGACATGGTCGCCAATCTCGGCTGGCAGTTGCAGGGCCGCCGGATCGCGCTGCTGGGGGCCGGTGGTGCCGTTCGGGGTGTGCTGGAGCCGCTGCTGCGGGAGCACCCGAAGTCTGTTGTGATCGTCAACCGCACCGCCGCCAGGGCCGCGGAGCTGGCGGAGCTGTTCGCCGATCTCGGCGCTGTCCAGGGCGGCGGCTATGAGCTGCTGGAAGAGCTCGAAGTGGACCTGCTGATCAACGCCACCAGCGCCGGTCTGCAGGGAGAAATGCCGGCGCTTCCCGACACCCTGTTGACCGTCCGCAGCTGCTGCTACGACATGTTGTACGGGCCGGAACCCACCCTGTTCATGCGCTGGGCAGCGCAGAACGCGGCCTGGGCGGTGGCGGACGGTCTTGGCATGCTGGTGGAGCAGGCGGCGGAGTCGTTCTACCGCTGGCGCCAGGTCCGCCCCGCGACCCGGCCGGTGATCAACCAGATGCGCAACGCAATGGCGGCCGCCTAGTACCCCGTCTCCAGTTCCGCCAGATGGCGCTCTTTCAGGCGCACATAGTTGTCTGCGCTGTAGCTGAAGTAGTCGCGCTCTGCTGCGGTCAGCGGGCGCATTTCCCGGGCCGGGCTGCCTGCGTAAAGGAAGCCACTGCGCAGCGTTTTCCCGGGTGTTACCAGGGCGCAGGCTCCGATCACGACCTCGTCTTCCACCACCGCACCGTCCATGATGGTGGCTCCCATGCCCACCAGGACCCGGCTGCCAATGGTGCAGCCGTGCAGGGTGGCGTTGTGGCCGACGGTGACCTCCGCCCCGATCAGCAGCGGCCATCCCTGCGGATTGTAGGGTCCGGCGTGAGTGATATGCAGTACGCTGCCGTCCTGGACGCTGGTGCGGGCGCCGATGCGGATGCGGTGCATGTCACCGCGGATCACGGCCTGCGGCCAGACCGAGGCATCATCTCCCAGTTCGACGTCACCCAGCACCACTGCACTGGGATCTACCAGTACCCGCTGCCCGAACACGGGGCGGTGGCCGGCAAAACTGCGAACGCTGGTTGCGGTGTAATGCTGCATTCGGGGCTCCCTCTCTGATCCTGCTACAATAGCGGCCTCAACCCCAACTGGCCAGTAGCCGATGGTTCCGGAAGACAACAGCCCGAAATCGCCGCCGCCCAGGCGCTTTATTGCCGGTGCGGTCTGTCCCCGCTGCAGCGCGATGGATACCATCGTGGTGGACCGCGAGACCGATCTGCGCGAGTGCGTGGCCTGTGGTTTCAGTGACCCGCGCCCGAAGGACAACCGGGCCCCCGCTGCAGAGCCCGTGACCCGGGTCAGTCGACCGGCCGCCCGCCGGGTGGAAACAGCGGCCGACGTCGTGCGTATCCTGGAGCCGTCGCCCAAACGCGAAGACTGAGGGCCATCAGTCTCCGCGACGGGTAAACGCCAGCGGCATGCGCTTGAACCCATCCATGAAGTTGGAGCGAAAGTGCGTCGGCTCTGCCAGCAGGCGCAGGTGGTCCATGCGCGTGAGGATTTCACGGGTCATCATTTCCAGGTTCATGCGCGCCTGGTGCTGGCCGGGGCAGACGTGCACGCCAAAGCCAAATGTGCGCATCTGGCGCCGGGTTTGTGCCGGGTCGCGGGTAATATCGAAGCTGTCGGGGTTGTCGAACAACGCGGGGTCGCGGTTTACCGAGGCCAAGAGGCATACCACCTTGTCGCCCCGCTTGATCTGCTCCCCGGCGAGTTCCACATCGCACATGGCGGTGCGGCGGGTGTAGACCACGGTATTGCGGTAGCGCAGTATCTCCTCCACGGCGGCCGGCACAAGATCGGGGTCGGCTCGCAGCAGTTCCAGTTGCCGGGGGTGGCGAATCAGCTCGTAGAGCAGCCAGGACAGGGTGTTGCGCGTGGTTTCGGTGCCGCCGATCATCAGGCCCTGGAAGATGACCCCGTACTCCTCGTCGCTGAGCCGGCGCCCGTCAATTTCGGCGTTGAGCAGTTCGTTGGTCATGTCTTCCGCGGGCTGCCGGCGCCGCTTGCTGGCGAACCCGGCAGCCCAGCCGACCATCTGCGCCGATGCCTCCCAGCCCTCGTCGCGACTGCCGGCATAGTCGGGATCGTTGGCCAGGGTTACCGTGTTGATGGTCGGTACCAGGTAGGCGTAGTCCTGCTCGGGCACGCCGAGCAGGGTGAACATCACGTGGACCGGCAGGTGCATGGCGACGTCGCTGACAAATTCGCACTCACCGCGGTCGATGATGGCGTCGATGATGGCCGTGACCTTTGCCTGCATCATCTCGCGGCGTGCTTCCAGGACCCCGGGGCGGAACGCGTAGTCCACCAGCGCCCGCCGCGAGCGGTGCTCCGGCGGGTCGAGGAAGGTCATGGCCTGGCGCTGGAGTGCCAGCAGTTCCGGCGGGAAATCTTCCAGCAACGGCCCCTGGCTGCTGGAAAACGTGGCGGGGTCGCGCAGGACTGCGTCGATATCCGGCTTGTGCAGCACCAGCCAGTGACCACCAGCGGCGAATTCATCCGCCTGCCAGACGATCCGGTGCCCGGCGCGCAGCTCGGCGATGGCTTCGCGCGGGGTACCGTGGTTGAAGTTGTCGAGGTGCAGCAAACTGCTGCTGAAAGGGCAAGTCGTCACGTTATCGTTCTGCCTGTCAACGGGTTTGCGGAAGCGCTGAGACTAGCACAGTCGCAGCGGTCAGGGACCTGTTGCAGCCGGCAAAAGCGCCGGCCGGACTGGATCCCGGGCTGGACAAATCGCCACATTTTGTGGTTATCCCGGGACCCGTCAACCATATGTAGCGCTTTGGGGATCACTGCTGCCCCCGGTTGTTGCCGCATTGTCAAACCCCCACTAAATCAGAGAGTTAGTATTTTTTGCTGGCAAGTTTCGCTATAATCGCCGCGCTCCAGACTGCGGCAGTTGGTCGCAGTCGGGCAGAAACGGCTGAAACGAGCAAAAACCTCTTTATTCTCCCTTCCCCAGACGAAGGGCCACGGCCCGGGTCGATCATGCCCGCGGCCATGCGGAAGTCGCAGACGAGTTTGCGGTGATAAATGGCGGTGGTGCAGTCTCGGTTGGGGGGAAGTCTGTGATTACGAGGGAGACACGGGAAATGTTGTTGAAAGCGAACAGGCTGTTCAAGCTGGCGCTTGGTCCTGTGCTGATGCTGCTGAGCCTGGCGAGTGCCGGTGCTTTGGCTGCGGGCAGCAAGGTAAACCAGGTAAACATGTCGCCGGGGGCCACGGAGGTTGGCCAGAGAATCTACGACCTGCACATGCTGATCTTCTGGATCTGCGTCATCATCGGCGCGCTGGTGTTCGCGGTCATGTTCTACTCCATCTATTACCATCGCAAATCCCGCGGCGTCACCCCGGCGACGTTTCACGAAAGCACCAAGGTGGAAATAGCCTGGACTGTGGTGCCGTTCCTGATCCTGATCGGCATGGCCGTGCCCGCCACCTCCACCCTGCTCGAAATCTATGATTTCGATGACGCCGAGATGGACATCCTGGTGACCGGCTATCAGTGGAAGTGGAAATACGAATACCTGAATGAAGACGGCGAAAACGTGGCCTTCTTCAGCAATCTGCGTACGCCGCAGAGTGAAATCTACAACACCGAGTCCAAGGGCGAGCACTACCTGCTGGAAGTGGATGAGCCGGTTGTCATTCCGGTGGATACCAAGGTTCGTTTCCTGGTCACTGCCAACGACGTGATCCATTCCTGGTGGGTTCCCGAACTGGCCGTGAAGAAAGACGCGATCCCTGGCTTTATCAACGAAACCTGGACCAAGGTCACTACCGAGGGCATCTACCGCGGTCAGTGCGCAGAGCTCTGCGGCAAGGACCACGGCTTCATGCCGGTGGTGGTAAACGTTGTCAGCAAGGACGAGTACGCCGACTGGATGGAAGGCAAAAAAGCCGAAGCCGCGGAAGTCCGCGAGCTGATGGCCCAGACCTTTACCATGGATGAGCTGATGTCTCGCGGCAAGGCTGTTTATGAGCGTAATTGCCTGGCCTGCCACGGCGCCAACGGTGAGGGCGGCGTCGGTACTGCGATCGCCGGTAGCGCAATTGCCACGGGCGAAGTCAGCGGTCACCTGGAAATCGGCATCAACGGCGTGCCCGGCTCTGCCATGCAGGCCTTTGGCGGTCAGATCAATGATGTGGACATGGCGGCGGTGATTACCTATCAGCGCAATGCTTTTGGCAACAACATGGGCGATATGATCCAGCCCATTGATGTCTACAACCACAAACGGGGCTAATTGGAGGAGTTAACGATGGGCGCTCATCATCACGGTCCCGCCAAGGGCCTCAGCCGGTGGCTGTTCACCACCAACCACAAAGACATCGGAACCATGTACCTGTGGTTCTCCTTTGCCATGTTCATTCTCGGCGGCTCGTTCGCCATGATCATTCGCGCCGAGCTGTTCCAGCCTGGCATGCAGCTGGTCGATCCTGCATTCTTCAACCAGATGACCACGCTGCACGGCCTGGTGATGGTCTTTGGTGCCATCATGCCGTCGTTCGTGGGCCTGGCCAACTGGATGATCCCGATGATGATCGGGGCGCCGGACATGGCCCTGCCACGGATGAACAACTGGAGCTTCTGGATTCTGCCGCCGGCATTCCTGATCCTCGCGTCCACCCTGTTCATGGAAGGTGGCGCTCCGGCATTTGGCTGGACCTTCTACGCGCCACTGTCGACGACCTACGCGCCGCCGTCGGTGACCTACTTCATCTTCTCCATTCACGTGCTGGGCCTGTCTTCGATCATGGGCTCGATCAATATCATCGCCACGGTGATGAACATGCGCGCCCCCGGCATGACCTACATGAAGATGCCGCTGTTCGTCTGGACCTGGCTGATCACCGCCTTCCTGCTGGTGGCGGTAATGCCGGTCCTGGCTGGTGCCGTGACCATGATGTTGATGGATATCCACTTTGGCACCAGCTTCTTCTCCGCGGCGGGCGGTGGTGATCCGGTACTGTTCCAGCATATCTTCTGGTTCTTCGGTCACCCAGAGGTCTATATCATCATCCTCCCGGCCTTCGGCGTGGTGTCCCAGATCATCCCGACGTTTGCCCGCAAGCCGCTGTTTGGCTATGACTCAATGGTCTACGCGACCGCGTCGATTGCCTTTCTGTCCTTTGTCGTGTGGGCGCACCACATGTACACGGTGGGCATGCCGGTCGCAGGCGAACTGTTCTTCATGTACGCGACCATGCTGATTGCCGTGCCCACCGGGGTGAAGGTATTCAACTGGGTCACCACCATGTGGCGCGGTGCCATGACCTTCGAAACCCCGATGCTGTTCTGCATGGGCTTCCTGGTCCTGTTCACCATCGGCGGTTTCACCGGCCTGATGCTGTCCATTGCCCCGGCCGACTTTCAGTACCATGACAGTTACTTCGTGGTCGCCCACTTCCACTATGTGATGGTGGCCGGTGCGGTGTTCTCCATGAGTGCCGCCGTGTACTACTGGCTGCCGAAGTGGACTGGCCGGATGTAC
The DNA here is from genome assembly GCF_040221975.1 of Haliea sp. Classification (GTDB taxonomy): domain Bacteria; phylum Pseudomonadota; class Gammaproteobacteria; order Pseudomonadales; family Halieaceae; genus Haliea. Next base: position 256,260 of record NZ_JAVJWR010000031.1, on the reverse strand, counting down.
AACGAGACCATGGGCAAGACCCACTTCTGGATCTCGTTCATCGGTTTCAACATCACCTTCTTCCCGCAGCACTTCGTCGGCCTGGCGGGCATGCCGCGCCGCATTCCCGACTATGCGCTGCAGTTTGCCGATTTCAACATGTTGTCCAGCATCGGCGCCTTCATCTACGGCGCGTCGCAGATCCTGTTCCTGTACAACGTGATTGCAACGATCGTGGCCGGCAAGCCCACCAGTGAAGAAAAGACCTGGGATGGTGCTGAAGGCCTGGAGTGGACGGTCGCCACACCGGCGCCCTATCACACCTTTGAGACGCCACCGCAGGTCAAGTGAGGTTGGTACCATGTTGAGAGTCAGCAGCAATCCGGTCCTGGACACTGTCGTCAAGCTGGTAGCGACGGCAGTCGCCATGTTCGCTTTCGTCTTCGTGGTGATGGTGCCGTTGTACGATGTGCTCTGTGACGCCCTCGGCATCAACGGCAAGACCAGCGGCCAGGCCTATACCGCGGTGCAGGCCGGGGTGGACGAATCGCGCTCGATCACGATCCAGTTTGTCGCCACCAACAATGAGGGTATGCCCTGGGAGTTTGGCCCGTCCGTGACCCGCATGGTGGTGCATCCGGGTGCCAGCAACGACACCGTGTTCCATGCCCGGAACCCGCTGCCGCGGCCGATGGTAGCGCAGGCGATCCCCAGCGTATCCCCGTCCCGTGCGGCGGCGTACTTCCACAAGACCGAGTGCTTTTGTTTCAACCAGCAGCCGCTGGACGCTGAAACTGCCACGGAAATGCCGCTGCAGTTCATTGTCGACCGGGACCTGCCCGCGGACATCAAGACGATCACCCTGTCCTACACGATGTTCGACGTAACAGACATGGTGAGCGGCTCTATTGCCGCTCGCTGACGCCCGGCCCGGGGGGGCCGAGTGATTACAACGGAGAAACACGATGACAACCCACAGTTCCACAGAGTACGAGAAGTACTACGTACCGGAAAAAAGCAAGATGGCAGTCTGTGCCACCATCGGGCTGCTCATGAGCACCTTTGGGGCTGCAACGGTCATGAACGACGTGACCTTTGGCGACGGTGCCACCACGGGCTCCTGGAGCATTTTCTGGTTCGGCCTGTTCTTCTTTTCGGCCACCCTGTTTGCCTGGTTTCGCACCGCTATCCGGGAAAACATCGCCGGCCTCAACAGCGCCCAGCTGAAAAAGTCCTATGTGCTGGGCATGTTCTGGTTCATCTTCTCCGAGGTCATGTTCTTCCTCGCCTTTTTTGGCGCCCTGTTCTACGTTCGCACCCTGGTCGGTCCCTGGCTGGCGGGTGAAGGCGAAGGCGGCAGGATGAATCACCTGCTGTGGGAAGGGTTCCAGTACGCCTGGCCCATGGCGCAAACGCCCCAGGAAGCGATGGGCGGTGTTGCCAACCAGCCCATTGCCAACATGGGCACGTTCCAGAGTTATGAAAAGAGCATGGCCTTCAGCGAGGCGGCTGCCTGGTACCTGTGGCTACCGATGTGGAACACGATTGTGCTGCTGTCATCCAGTGTGACCGTGCACATCGCCCACATGGGCATCCTGGACGGCGACAAGCGCAAGTTCAACATCTGGCTGGGCATTACCGTAGCCCTGGGGATGCTGTTCGTTGCGCTGCAGGCGCTGGAATACTATGAGGCCTACGCGCACTTTGGCCTGACCTTGAACTCCGGTATTTACGGGTCCACATTCTTCATGCTGACGGGCTTTCACGGTTTCCACGTGATCATGGGCATGACCATGCTGCTGATCCAGTGGCTGCGTTCGGTGAAGGGCGGGCATTTCACCGCCGACGACCATTTTGGCTTTGAAGCGTCCAGCTGGTACTGGCACTTTGTCGATGTGGTATGGGTGTTCCTCTTCCTGTTTGTCTATATCCTGTAGCGCGGTCAGTCGCCACTCTCCTGCTCCTGGGATGCCAGCGGACGCGGTCCGGCATCCCAGGGGTTGCGGTGGCCAAGCTGGCCACTGGCAACGCCGTAGACGATCAGGCCTGCGAGCGTGATGGCAAGGCCCAGTCTCACCCCGAGCGAGTGAAACGTCCTGCGCTTGCTCTTGTCGCCCTGGTCGACCATGAGGAAGTAGAACCCGCTTCCCAGGCTGGCAAGCAGTGCCAGCATCAATACGACGATCGCGATTTTCAACAATGGTCTTCTCCCGGTTGCAAACAGCGCAGTATAAACCAGCACAACGGTGGACGGCTGCAACCTACCTGACTTTAACTGAACGGGGCTGATACATGGCGGGATTACAGCTGGATTTCGAGTGGCGCATCACCCTGGCGACGGCATTGCTGTTGCCAGCCCTGATCGCCCTCGGATTCTGGCAACTGGAGCGCGCCGAGGAGAAGGCCGGGCTGGAGGCGCGCTGGAGTGCGCGCCAGAGCGAAGCTCCTGCGCCCCTGTCTGCGCTGGCGTCCAGTGATCCGCAACAACTGGCTTACCGCCGGGTCTCGCTGCAGGGAAGATTTCTGCCGGGACACTACCTGCTGCTGGACAACCGCATGCATCAGGGCCGTTTTGGCAACGAAGTGATCGGTCTGCTGGCGCTGGACGACAGCGACCAGGTGGTGCTGGTGAACCGGGGCTGGGTACCCAGCGATCCCGCGCGCCTGGTACTGCCAGAGGTGCCGGCACCCGAGGGCGCCGTGACGCTGACCGGGCACATCTATGTTTCCCCGGGCAAACCCTATCTGCTGGGGGAGCAGCAACTCGCGCCGCCCTGGCCGGTGCGGATTCAGGCCGTGGACACCGAGGCCCTGGCGCCACTGGTGGCGACGGTCACCGACGCCGTGCTGTACCCGCATCCGGTGCGGATCGATAGCGGCCAGCCCGGCGCGTTGACGGTTGCCTGGCAGCTGGTCAATGCCAGTCCGCAGAAACATCAGGGCTACGCCCTGCAGTGGTTTACCATGGCGGCGGTACTCGCTTTTTTCTTCCTGCTGCGCAGCTCCAACCTGTGGCAGCTGCTTACCCGCAAACGACACGAGGCCTGACCAATGCAGCAACCGGTGACAGCCCCGAATAAAGGCAGGATGGTGATGCTGCTCATCGCCGGCATTCCAGTCACGATGGTGCTGGCTGCAACCTGGCTCTGGTGGTTCGTGGTTCGCGGTGACCTCGATATCGTGGAACTGCTGGGCACCGCCAACCGCGGCACCCTGCTGGACCCGCCGCGGGAACTGGCCGCGGCGGAGCTGGCGGCGCCGTCTGGCACACCGCTGCCCTGGACCAATACCGACCTACAGTGGACCCTGCTGGTGACCAACCATGGCGCCGAATGCAGTACGGCCTGCGAATACAAGCTGTACCTTACCCGGCAGATCCACATGGCGCTCGGAAAGCAATTCCCGCGTGTGCGCCGAATGCTGGTGACTGACCGGGCGACGTCGGCTACGGACCTGGCAGTCGCGACCCTCAGTGACGGCAAGCAGGCGCCGCCAGAGTTCGGCCCGTTTCTGGCGACCGAACATGGCGGCCTGTCGGTGCTGCGCCTGGATCCCGCCGACTGGCCGGACCTGTTCCCGGAGGCGCTGGCGGACGCACGGACCTGGTACCTGGTGGATCCGGCAGGTTGGGTCATGATGGCGTATGCTGAGGACGACAGTTACAAGGACGTGATTTCCGATCTCAAATTCCTGCTGAAGAACTCCGGGGACTGAATGGGCGCTACGACAGACATGCCAGTGGCGGGCAAAGCCACCTGGCGCGACTACAAGGAGCTGACCAAGCCCAACGTGGTGCTGCTGATGATCCTGACCTCGGTGATCGGGATGTTCATGGCGGTGCCCGGCATGGTGCCACTGGATGCGCTGATCCTGGGTAACCTGGGCATTGCCCTGTGCGCGGGTGCGGCGGCCGCGGTCAATCACCTGGTCGATCAGCGTGTGGACCAGCGCATGGCCCGCACCAGCAAGCGCCCGATCGCCCAGGGTCGGGTCGGGCCCCTGCAGGCCAGCCTGTTCGCCCTGGTCCTGGGTGGATTGGGCATGGCGATCCTGTTGATCTGGGTGAATGCGCTGACCGCCTGGCTGACGTTTGCCTCCCTGGTGGGTTACGCTTTTGTCTACACCATGTTCCTGAAACGTGCCACGCCACAGAATATTGTCATCGGCGGCCTCGCCGGTGCCGCGCCGCCCCTGCTGGGCTGGACCGCCGTTACCGGCGAAATTCACGGCCATGCCCTGCTGCTGGTGCTGATTATCTTCGCCTGGACCCCACCGCACTTCTGGGCGCTGGCCATTCACCGCAAGGACGAGTACGCGGCGGTCGATATTCCGATGTTGCCGGTGACCCATGGCGATGCTTTCACCCGGCTGCATATCCTGCTCTACACCATCATCATGTTCCTCATCACCCTGCTGCCATTCGTCACCCGCCTGAGCGGACCGCTGTACCTGCTCGGTGCCGTGGTGCTGGGTGTTGGCTTCCTCTACTGGGCGGTGGAGCTGATGCGCAACAGGAATCCGCAGGCGCCGATGGAGACTTTCAAGTATTCGATTGTCTACCTGATGGCGTTGTTCGTGATAATGCTGGTGGATCACTACCTGTTCCCGATGACGACTGCCTGAGGCCCCGATACCCATGAGCAACAGCAAGACAGCCATCCAGACCCGGGGCATACGGCTCACGGTAATCGGCGTACTGGTATTTATCCTGGTGATCGTTGCCGGCTTCGTCAACCGCATCGGCCAGCCGCGGGTGATGTCGGCCGCCGAGATGCAGGCCAATGGCGCCTTTCTGCTGCAAACTCCCAGGGACATCGGCGAATTCGAGCTGATTGACCATCGCGGCCAGCCCTTCGTGCCCGCCAGCCTCGAGGGCCAGTGGTCGTTGCTCTTCTTTGGCTTTACCTACTGCCCGGATATCTGTCCGACGACCATGGCGTTTCTCGATCAGTTCGTGCAGCAGCTGGAGGGCACCGAGGCCGCGGACACCCAGGTCATCATGGTATCGGTGGACCCGGCGCGAGACACGGTGGAGCAGCTGGCCAGCTATGTGCCCTTCTTCAATCCCGACTTCATTGGTGTGACCGGCGAGTTCCTCGATATCCACCGCTTTGCGACGGCGCTCAACACCCCCTTCCGCAAAGTGCCGGGACAGGATGAAAACTACCTGGTAGACCACAGCGCCAATGTGGTGTTGATCAATCCCCGGGGCGATTATCATGCCTTCTTCAAGGCACCGCTGGACCTGGCCAAGATGAAGGTGACCTATCGCTCCATCCGCGTGTTGTGGGATCGCTGAGCCGATCATGGCTGAACCCACCGCTCCGATTGTCCTTGTAGACGGGTCGTCGTATCTCTATCGGGCGTTTCACGCCCTGCCCCCGTTGAATACCTCCACCGGCGAGCCCACTGGTGCGGTCAAGGGTGTCATCAGCATGTTGCGGCGCCTGCGCAAGGATTACCCGGACAGCCCCGTGGCGGTGGTTTTTGATGCCAAGGGCAAGACCTTTCGCGACGAGCTGTTCGCGGAGTACAAGGCCCAGCGCCCACCCATGCCCGATGAGCTGCGCAGCCAGGTCGAGCCCATCCACGCCATTGTCCGCGCCATGGGCCTGCCGCTGATCTGCGAGCCGGGCGTGGAGGCGGACGACGTCATTGGTACCCTGGCCCGCGAAGCCAGTCGCCAGGGCCGCGCGGTGGTGATATCCACCGGTGACAAGGATATGGCGCAGCTGGTGGATGCCAATACTACCCTGGTCAACACCATGACCGACAGCCGTCTGGACGAGGCCGGCGTGGAGCAGAGGTTCGGCATTCCGCCGGAAAGGATTATCGACTTTCTCGCCCTGATGGGGGACAAAGTCGACAACATTCCCGGCGTTCCCGGCATTGGCGAGAAGACCGCTTTGGCCCTGCTGCAGGGCCTCGGCGGGCTGGACCAGATTTATGCGGCGCTGGACAAGGTGGCGCAGCTGGAATTTCGCGGCGCCAAAACCATGGCGGCCAAGCTGGAGGCGGAGAAAGAGCGCGCCTATCTGTCCTACCAGCTCGCAACGATCAAGACCGACGTGCCGCTGGCGGAAACCGTGGCGGATCTGCGCAACGGCGAGCCGGACCCGGAGGCGCTGCGCGAATGGTTCACCCGCCTCGAGTTTCGCAGCTGGCTGGAAGAGCTGCTGGAGGCAGGCCCGGAGGCAGACGCGGACCTCCCCGGGCAGACTGCCGGCGCCTGGGAAATCGTCACCCGGCAGGAAGAACTGGAGCACTGGCTGGAACGCCTGCAGGGCGCCGAGCTGTTTGCCTTCGACACCGAGACCACCAGCCTCAACTACATGGAGGCGCGGATTGTCGGCGTGTCTTTCGCGGTAGCGCCGGGAGAGGCTGCCTATGTCCCTCTCGCCCATGATTATCTCGGTGTACCGGAGCAGCTGGATCGGGACTCCGTGCTGGCACAGCTGCAGCCATTGCTGGAGGACGAGCAGCGCGGCAAGGTTGGCCAGAACCTGAAATACGATGCCAGCGTGCTCGCCAGCCACGGCATTACCCTGCGCGGCATTCGCCACGACACCATGCTGGAATCCTACATCCTCGACTCCACCGCCACCCGCCACGACATGGACAGCCTGGCGCTCAAGTACCTGGGCCACAAGACCATCCATTTCGAGGACATCGCCGGCAAGGGCTCGAAACAGCTGACGTTCAACCAGGTCAAGCTGGAAGAGGCCGGTCCCTACGCGGCCGAGGACGCGGACATCACCCTGCGCCTGCACCAGACCCTGTGGCCGCGGTTGCAAGCCCTGCCTGGCCCATGTTCGGTCTACACTGACATCGAGTTGCCGCTGGTGCCGGTGCTGTCGCGGATTGAGCGCACGGGTGCGCTGCTTTCCACGGAGCTGTTGCGGTTGCAAAGCGGCGAGTTGGGCAAGCGCCTGCAGCAACTGGAGGCAGAAGCCCATGATCTCGCTGGCCAGGCGTTCAATCTCGGCTCTCCCAAGCAGCTGGGCGAAATCCTGTTCGACAAGCTGGAGCTGCCGGTCCTGCGCAAGACGCCCAAGGGTGCGCCCTCCACCGCCGAGGAAGTGCTGGCGGAACTGGCTCTGGACTATCCGTTGCCCAAGGTGCTGCTGGAATACCGCGGCCTCAGCAAGCTGAAGTCCACCTATACCGACAAGCTGCCGGATATGGTCAATCCCGCGACCGGCCGTATTCACACTTCCTACCACCAGGCGGTGACCGCGACCGGGCGGCTGTCCTCCTCCGACCCGAACCTGCAGAACATTCCTATTCGCACCGAAGAGGGTCGCCGTATCCGCCAGGCCTTCATTGCCCCTGAAGGCTACCTGATCGTCGCCGCCGACTACTCCCAGATAGAATTGCGTATCATGGCCCACCTGTCCGGGGATGCGGGTCTGCTGCGGGCGTTCCGGGACGGTCTCGATGTCCACCGGGCGACCGCGGCCGAGGTGTTCGGCGTACCGCTGGAGTCAGTGTCCGGGGACCAGCGGCGCAAGGCCAAGGCAATCAACTTCGGACTCATCTACGGCATGTCCGCCTTTGGGCTCGCACGGCAGTTGCACCTGGGACGCAATGAGGCCCAGGAATATATCGAGCGCTACTTCGAACGCTACCCGGGCGTACAGGAGTACATGGACAGGACCCGGGCCAGTGCCCGGGAGCTGGGCTACGTGGAAACCCTGTTTGGTCGCCGGCTCTATCTGCCGGAGATCAACGCCCGCAACAAGATGCGGGCCCAGGCCGCGGAGCGCACCGCCATCAACGCACCCATGCAGGGTACAGCGGCGGATATCATCAAGAAGGCCATGCTCCGGGTCGATGGCTGGCTGCAGCAGTCCGCGGTGGATGCCCGCACCATCATGCAGGTACACGACGAACTGGTGCTGGAGGTGGCGGCCGCTGCCGTCCCCGAGGTCCGCGAAACCCTCTGCGGGCTGATGAGCGAGGCGGCTGAACTGGCGGTTCCGCTGCTGGTTGAAGCCGGTGTCGGAAAAAACTGGGATGAAGCGCACTGAAATGCGGAACTTGTCGCAACAGCCCTGGTCTCAGTTACCGTAGCAAGCTGCTACAGTCCCGCAGGTCTCTCTCCATTGGCCTTTCGCGGGGCATGTCTCTTCCCCAGAGACCCAAGCTGTCCCGGTTGCCTGTCCCCCTACGGGCAACCGGGTTTTTTATGCCCCGATTTCCGGTTCGTCCCCTTCCTCTTCACTGCCGTTACCCCCGTCGGCCATGCCGGGCTGCGTGAGCCAGGCATTGAGTATGGCAATCAGCTCCTTGTGACCGCTGTGCTTGAGCGCCGAGAACAGCTGTACGCTGACCAGGTCGCCGTGCTGCCGCAGCTCCTTCTGCACCTGCAGCAGGGTATTGCGGGCCGGCCCGTTCTTGAGTTTGTCGGCCTTGGTGAGGAGGATGTGCACGGGCATGCCGGCGGTAATTGCCCAGGTGAGCATCTGCTGATCGAAGGTCTGCAGCGGGTGACGCACGTCCATCAACAGCACCAGTCCGCGCAGGCTCTGTCTTTTTTGCAGGTAATTTTCCAGTTGCCGGGTCCACTCGCGCTTCACCGCCAGCGGCACCTTGGCAAAACCATACCCGGGCAGATCCACCAGGCGCTGCTGTTCGCTCAGGGAAAAGAAGTTGATCAGCTGGGTGCGACCGGGCGTCTTGGAGGTGCGGGCGAGTTTGGTGTTTTCTGTCAAGCTATTGATTGCAGAGGATTTTCCTGCGTTGGATCGGCCCGCGAAGGCCACCTCCCAGCCGCTGTCATCCGGGCACTGGGACAGCTTGCTGGCGCTGGTAAGGAAGCTGGCGTTGCGATAATCGGGGTTGGCCGGGGCCGGGGTTTGCATCGGGGGCGTTGCCTTTTTTGCGCTGGGTAAGTCGTATATAATGCCACAGCTTTTTTACTGGCCGTGGGAAATGTCCCGGGCCAGCACAACCCGGCGATCAGCAGAGGTGTAGCATGAAGAAAATGTTAGCGGTCAGTGCAATGTTGTTTGCTGCCAGTGCCATGGCGCAGCCGCCCATGGACAAGTACAACAAGAGCTGTGCGGTGTGCCACAATGCCGGCGTAGCGGGCGCGCCCAAGACCGGTGATGCCGCCGCCTGGGCACCGAAAATGGAAAAAGGAATGGAGGCTCTGGTCGCGTCGGTCAAGACTGGCCTCAACGCCATGCCGCCCAAGGGCATGTGCTTCGATTGCAGCGATGAAGACTACGCCGCCCTGATCACCTACATGTCCTCGCCGGCAGAGTAATCTGCCGGGTTCACCTATCCCGATCTGGAAGTGTCATGAAGAAAGTTCTTGTTCTCTGCGGCGCCCTGCTGGGTTTCGCTCACACGGCTGGTGCGGCGGTACCCTTTGTAGAAGGCGATGCCGCGGCCGGGGAGTCACTGACGGCCGTATGCGCAGCCTGCCATGGCGCGGATGGCAACAGCCAGTCCCCGGCATTTCCCAAGATTGCGGGCCTGGGTGAGCGCTATCTCTACAAGCAGTTGCTGGATATCCGCGATGGCGCCCGTCCGATTCCGACCATGGCTGGTCAGGTTGACAACATGACCAACCAGCAGCTGGCTGATATTGCGGCTTTCTACGCGTCGAAACCAATCAGCGGTAGCCAGACGGATCCCGATCTGGTGGCATTGGGAGAAAAGGTCTATCGTGCCGGTGTCGCCGAGCGCAAGGTGGCGGCCTGTATCGGTTGCCACTCCCCCAACGGCAAGGGTAATGCCCCTGCCGGCTATCCGGCGCTGGCGGGCCAGCATCCGGAGTATATTGCCACTCAGCTGCGCCAGTACCGCAAGGGCTACGAAGATCCCGACGGCCGCACCAACGATGGCGATACCAGAATCATGCGCAGCAATGCCTTTGGCCTCAGCGACATGGAAATCGAAGCCGTCGCCAGCTACGCTGCCGGCCTCAGGTAGGCAATCCGTACCTTTCTCGCAAGGTGGCCCGGTGGCCACCTTTTCTGTCAGTCGGAGAACGCCGCGCCGGAATCATGGTCTGACCAACAACATCCGACAATGGAGAGTCCCATGCTCAAGCGATTCCTTGCCCTTGCCCTGATAGTGCTGGCCCCGCTGGCTATTGCCGCCGAGGACGCACAAACCTGGGAAGAAGGCACCCACTACGACCTGATTACTCCGGTTATCCGCACCGCTGATCCGACCAAGGTCGAGGTCGTCGAATTCTTCTGGTACGGCTGCGGCCATTGCTACACGTTCGAACCACTGGTGAGCCGCTGGAAGGAAACCCTGGGCGACGATGTCACCTTCCAGGGCTCGCCCGCTGTCTGGAACAAGCCCATGGAGCTGCACGCGGCCATGTACTACACCGCGGATGTGCTCGGCGTGCTCGATTCCATGCATACCGTGATGTTCCAGGCCATGAACGTCGATGGCAAGCGCCTCGCGTCGGAAGCCGAGATCCGCAAGCTGTTTACCGACAATGGCGTCAGTGCCGAGGATTTCGACAAGGCATTCGCTTCTTTCGGGGTCAGCAGCCAGGTGCGTCAGGCCAACAGCCGGGCCCGGGCCGCCAAGATCACCGGTACCCCGGAAATGATGGTGAACGGCAAGTATCGCATCAGTATTCGCAAGGCCGGCAGCCAGGCGAACATGCTGAAAGTCGCTGATTTCCTGATCGCAAAGGAACGCTCTGCGCTCGCCGCCTCGGCCGGCGCTTCCTGAGCCTGGCGGGATAGCATTCCCGCGCGTTCAATTCGCCCGGCGGCGTGCCAGCCGTGCTAGCGATCTACTTTTCGCCGATGCTGTTGGGGCTCATGCTGCTGCTGGCGATCGCCGTCGCGGCAACTGCCCTCTGGTACGTTTCCAGGCCCTATGCCGGCCCGGCCTTCTGGATGGCATCGGGCTGGACGCTCATTCTCGGGGTGATGCTGTTTATCGGCTTCATGGTGACCGGCAGCCCGGTGCTCAATGTGCTGGGCAACGCCGGGCAGCTGGCCGGGGAAGCGCTGTTCCTGCTCGGAATCTTCCGCTTTCTGGGGCGCCCCCTGCCCCTCTGGATCGTGCCCGCCAGTGTCGGCCTGATGATGGCTTTCAATATCCGCTACTGGGTGGTCGACGGTAATTCCGACTTTCTGCTCGGGGTGTATTCCACCATCGCCGGACTGCTGCCGCTGCAGGCGATCTGGCTGCTGCTGCACAGCCGCGCAGACCGCGCCACGCGGCCGGCCCAGCTTCTGGTTGGCGTCAGCCTGCTGCTGTATTCCGGGGTCACCCTGTTGCGCGGCTATCACGGCTATCATGACTGGCTTCTGGACCGTCCCTATATCCCGCCACACCAGTCCTTTAGCTACCTGCTGCCCTACAATTTTGCGCTTCCTGCCCTGGTCATGGGGTTCGTTGGCGTCACCCTGATGACCATGCAGAGAATTCTCGCGTCAAGCCGGGAGCACGAGGAGCGGGCGCAGCGCCTGGCGACGCGTGACGAGCTGACGGATCTGCTCAATCGACGGGCGTTGAATGCCATCGCTGAACGCGATCTTGCCCGTGCCCTGCGCCAGCAACAGCCACTGTGCCTGGCTTTTATCGACCTGGACCATTTCAAGCGTCTGAATGACAACCATGGTCACAGTTTCGGTGACCAGGTGTTGCGCATTTTTGCCGATAGCTGGCAGGGGCAGCTGCGCGCAAGCGATGTCCTGGCACGCTACGGTGGCGAGGAGTTCGTGCTGTTGCTGCCGGACACGGACGCCGGCGAGGCCCGGATCTTGCTGGATCGTGCCAGAGCCAGCGTCGCCGCCGCGGATATCCGCGACGGCGATGTGCCCGTGCCGCTGACCTTCAGTGCGGGGTTGGCGCAGGCGCAGGCGGGCGATGACGTCGACAGCCTGCTGGGTCGCGCGGACCAGGCTCTGTACCGGGCCAAGACCAGCGGTCGCGACCAGGTTTTCGTCTGGGAGCCGGGGGCATTTGCTGCCGCGCCCGGGACTCAGGCTTCAAGCCAGCGGTAGAGGGTCCGCCGCGTCACCCCCGGGATCCGGGGGGGATATCCTGCATCACATCCCCGTGCTGTAAACTTCCAGGGAGGCGTTGCCGCTGTCCCTTACCTGGCGCAGGGCCAGGGCATATTCCCGCAACAACCGCAGGCAATACAGAAGGCGATCGCTCAGGTACTGCTGGGATCTGGGGTCATTGTCCTTGCTGTCGGCATTGAACACGGAGCCGACATTGCGCACGATCAGGTGTTCGGGCAGGAAGCAGAGACGGTTGTTCTTGTAGCCACTCATGCGCAGTTCCGCCACCGGGTATGCGCCCCCGGCCGAGGCCGAGACCGTCACAATCAGGGCCGGCTTGTGTGCCAGTTCGCCCCCGGCTGCCCACATCAACAGAAAGTTTTTCAATCCCGCCGGCACCATGCCGTGCCACTCCGGCGAGATAATGACGAGACCGTCGCAACGGTGCAGTTCCTCCCGCAGGGGTTGCAATAGTTGTTGCCAGTGCTGGTTGTCTTCATCCCACACCCCCTCTTCCCACAGTGGCAGCGGGTTGCCACCCAGGTCATAGAACCAGCAACGGTCGCACAGCGCCTGCTGCGTCAGGGTCTGCTCAATATGGCGACCGACCTTGCTGCTCTGGGAGTCCGGGCGGTGACTGCCGCTGATAATGCCAATCTGCATTGTTTTCCTCGCGAGTTGATCAGACATTGAGCCAGGCCGGTACCGGCAGGCCCTTGTTGTGCAGGAAAGCGGGGTTGAACAGCTTGCTCTGGTAGCGGTTGCCATAGTCACAAAGGATGGTGACTATGGTGTGTCCGGGCCCCATGTGTTCCGCCAGTCGTACCGCACCGGCGATATTGATGCCGGCCGAACCACCCAGGCACAGGCCTTCGTGTTGCAGCAGATCGAACAGTAGCGGCAGGGCTTCCTGGTCGCTGATCATGAACGCGGTGTCCACTTGCGCTGCGGCGATATTGCCGGTGATGTGGTTGATGCCAATGCCCTCGACAATGGAATTGCCGGCACTGGCGGTCAGGCGACCGTCCTGGTAATAGTGGTAGAGCGAGGCGCCCTGGGGGTCGGCCAGGCCTATGGTGACGTCTGGCCGATGAGACTTGAGGGCTGCGGAGACGCCCGCCAGCGTGCCCCCGGTTCCCACCGCGCAGATGAAACCGTCGACCTTGCCTTCGGTCTGGGCCCAGATTTCCTCCCCGGTGGTGTCGCGATGCATGGCCATGTTGGCCAGATTGTCGAACTGGCGGGCCCACACGGCGCCGGCGGGTTCGGAGCCGGCGTATTTTTCCGCCAGCCGCTGGGCCGTGTGGATGTAGTGCCCGGGTTCGCTGTAGGAGGTCGCGGGCACCAGGTGCAGGTCGGCACCGAGCAATTCCAGGGTGTCGATCTTTTCCTTGCTCTGGCTGATGGGCATGACCACGGTGCTCTTGTAGCCCAGCGCATTCGCCAGCAGGGTCAGGCCGATACCGGTATTGCCCGCAGTGCCCTCGACAATGCGCCCGCCGGGGCGCAGTTCACCACTGGCTTCGGCAGCGCGGATAATGCCCAGGGCGGTGCGGTCCTTGACCGAGCCGCCCGGGTTCATGAACTCGGCCTTGCCGAAGATACGGCAGCCGGTACGCTCCGAGACCTCGCGCAGGTAAAGCAACGGTGTGTTGCCGATGAGCTGGGTGACATCTGCGGCGCTGTGCAAGGCTTGGGTCTCCGTGACGGGATGCCCCACAGTATGCCATAGCCTCCCCGTGTTTGCCGCTGCCGGGGGTGCTGTGGCATATTCGAGAGTTCGCGGCGGTCTTGCAGGCTTCAGCAATGGACAACAGGGCGTGAACTCGGGACCAAACCCCGACATCGATACCGCCGCCATGGCTTTGCACCTGGCCGACGGTCGCCGCCTTGAGCTGTCGGTAATGAATTACATCGGTGGCGTCACTGCGCTGGTTGTCACGGGCTTCGCCCTGTACCGCTACCAGACCGGCGACAGCAATGGCGCTGTCATCAATACGGTTATCGTCGCGATTCTCGTGCTCACCCTGCTACTGGGGCGCTCCCGCCGCTTCGGCCCGTATGCCCTCAATCTGTTTGGGCTGACAATAACGGCTTCGAGCCTGCTGAGTGCGCTGCTGGTCAGCAGCAACGGCCTGCTCTGGTCCTTCCTGGTTATCTGGATCAATTGCGTGATCTTGCCGCGAGCCCTGGCTGTATGCCTGAACGGTGTGATCATTGTTGCCCTCGCGGTCACTACACGGCTGTTCGATTCGGCACTGGAGCAGATCAGCTGGATAACAGTTGCACTGCTGATGACGGGATTCGGGCTGGTTTTTACCGATCAGCTGCGTCAGCAGCGTCGCCTGCTGGCAGAGCAGGCGACACTGGATCCGCTCACCGGCGCCGGCAATCGACGCCTGATGCAACAGCATCTTGAGGCCACTGTCGCCGAGCGCCGCCGCAATGCGGACTTCAGCAGCACCATCATGGTGATCGATCTGGACCTGTTCAAGCAGATCAATGACAACTATGGGCACGAGGCCGGCGACCGGGTGCTGGAGCGCTTTGCCGCCAGTGTGCGTTCTACCCTGAGGCTTGAGGATGGACTGTATCGGATGGGGGGTGAGGAATTCGTGGTCCTGTTGCGGGGCATGTCCGCCGTCACCGCGGCCACCGCCTTGCCGGAGCTGCACGAGAGACTCAGTGGCAGCGTGCCAGGCCCCGAGGGCACGATCCGGTTCTCCGCCGGGGCAGCGATACTGAAGTCGGGGGAGGACTGGTCACGCTGGCTGGCCCGGGCGGACAACGCCCTCTACGAGGCCAAGCAGGCGGGCCGCGACCGCCTGGTTATTGCCGCTGGGGAGCCTGTTCCGGGACTGTAAAATGCAGTCTGCGAACCTTCTGCCCCAGCGCCAGGGCGACCAGTGCCAGCAGCGCCATGGCGACCAGCATCGGTCGCGGTGAATCCACCAGAAAGAGGCTGACCAGGGCGCCGGCGGCAGCGGCGATTGCCATCTGGATGAATCCCAGCAGGGCCGATGCCGTGCCCGCCATCTGCGGGTAGGGCAGCAGGGCAAGACTCATGGCGTGAGGCAGGGTCAGCCCCAGCCCCGCTGTGTAGAGCATCATCGGCAGCATCAGGGCCAGTACGCTGTGCGGAAACACGGTGGCGGCCGCGCCCATGCAGACGCTTGCCGCCGCCGCGAGAACAGTTCCCAGCAGCAGCACTCGGGGAGATTCCAGACGACTCGCCAGACGGGCGCTGAGCGCGCTGCCGCTGATGTAGCCGGCGACTGTGGTCAGGAATATGGGCCCGAAGTACAGCACCGGCACATTCAGCATTTCCAGGTAGACGAACCCGGAAGAGGCCAGGTAGACCATCAGGCCGGCGTAGACCAGAGAGCTGGAGGTCACCACGGTCATGAAGGGACCACTGCGCAACAGGGTGCTGTAGTTGCGCAGAATGGTTCGCGGGTGCAGGCTCTGGGGCGCCGGCAGGGATTCGCCGAGATAGCGCTGCACCAGCAGCACCACCAGGGTGCCGTAAACCCCCAGGAAGATGAAAATACTGGGCCAGGGGAACACCAGCATCAGCAGCCCGCCGAGACTCGGTGCCACCGCCGGCGCCAGGGCCATGAGCATGGCAATCAGCGACAGCGCCCGCGCCGCCCGCCTGGGGCCAAACAGGTCGCGGGTGATGGTGCGCGCCAGGGTGGGTCCGACACAGGCGCCGACACCCTGCAAAAACCGGTACAGCAGCAATTCCTCCACCGTGGTCGCCAGGCTGCAGCCAACGCAGCCGAGCACGAACAGCAGGGTGCCGGAGGTTATCACCGGCTTGCGCCCGTAGCGGTCTGCCAGTGGCCCGCACACCAGATGGAATATCGCGAAGCCGGCGAGATAGGCGCTCAGGGTCAGCTGAATGCTGCCGACGCTGGTTTCCAGCGCTGCGCGCATCGCCGGCATGGCGGGCAGGTACATGTCCACGCTGAGCGGCCCGAGCGCAACCAGCGCCGCGAGCAGTACCAGCAGCCAGCGTGAGTCAGCAGAGAGGTGTCGGTTTGCCATGGGGCGGGAATGCTACCATGCGCACCCCCGCCAGCCTATGGCACCGGGGGCCCGGTTCAGTCCTTCTCAAACTTGAGCACAGTCTTCCACCAGAGGCGCGGGAACAGGGTGTGCCACAGCATCAGTAGTCGGGCCTCGCCCGGATAGATGATGTCCCTGTCCTTGTCGACGCCCTTTTCGATGGCATCGACAATCTTTTCCGGGTCCGAGAGGCGGCCGGATTTTTTCGCCTCGATGATGCTGCCGGGGCTGTCGGTGGCGAGGGTCTGGTCTATCAGGGGCGTGTTGACCGCGGGTGGGCAGACCAGGTGGATGCGCACACCCGAGTCCCGCAGCTCGTTCTGCAGCACTTCCATGTAGGTGTTGACCGCGGACTTGGTGGCGCAGTAGCCGCCCATGTGGGGTACCAGCGCGTGGCCGGCAATGGAGCCGAAGGCGATGACGCGGCCGCTGCGGCGTTTGCGCATCTCCGGCAGGACCGCCTGCACCATGTAGGTGGTGCCGAAATAGTTGATCCGGAACAGGCGCTCCATGCCCGCGTGGGTGTGATCGACCAGCTTGTGGCTGGGCATCAGCGCCGCGGCGTGTACCAGCAGGTCGATGGGTCCCAGGGCCTCCTGCACCTGCGCGACTTTCGCCTCCACCTCCGCCAGGTTGCCGATATCGCAGTGGAAGGGGCTGATGTTGTCGTGCGCCGCAGCCGTGGCCTCAAGACCCTCTTCGTTGACGTCGAAGATGGCCACTCGCGCACCCTTGCCTGCCAGTCGCAGGGCGATGATACGACCCATGCCACTGGCGCCGCCGGTGACCAGGGCGACCTTGTCATTCATTCCCTTCATGCCAGAGCTCCATTGGGGTTTATTCGATAATGCCCGCAAGCAGCGCGGGGCGGCAAGCCCCGCAGCGGCCAGCAAAACTGGCCGGAATGTGCCACCGCCCGCGGATCGGGCTCATACCTCGGTATCGTTGTCGATATGGTCCAGGGGCAGCGCCGTGTTTTGTACCACGCGCCGCAGTTCGAAGCTGGAGTGCACCCCGGTCACGCCGGGAATCCGCGTCAGCTTGCCGAGCAGGAACCGTTCGTAGTATTGCATATCCGGTACCACGGCCTTGAGCAGGTAATCCGCGCTCTGGCCGGTGACCACCGAGCACTCCATGACCTCGGGAAATGCGCTGACCTGGGCTTCGAAGGCATCGAACCGATCGGGGGTGTGGCGGTCCATGCTGATGCCGATGTAGGCGGTCAGCTTGAGTCCCAGCCGCGACTGATCCAGCAGGGTGGCAGTGCCGCGGATCAAACCGGATTCCTCCAGTCGCTTTACCCGCCGGGAGCAGGGTGTCGGCGACAGGCCAATACGCTCGGCCAGCTCCAGATTGCTGATGCGCCCTTCCCGCTGCAGGATGTCGAGGATGCGGCGGTCGCTGCGATCGAGTTTCATGCGCCTGCGCTCCTGTCTCCAGCGAGGGCCAGAATCAAATCCCGCTGGGCGTCGCTCACCGGCATCACCGACAGGCGGCTGCGCTTGAGCAGGGCAAAGCCCTCCAGGGCGTCGGCATGTTGCTTCAATTCCGCCAGGGGCACCGGTCGCGGCAGGTGGCGCTGGTAGCGGATATCCACCAGTACCCAGCGCGGATGATCGGTGTCGCTGCCGGCATCGAATCGGGGGGAATCGGGGTCGAACTGGCTGGGGTCCGGGCGCGGTGCGCTGGCCACCCGGGCCAGGCCGACAACCGCTGGTACCGGGCAGCTGGAGTGATAGACAAGGACCTCGTCTCCTGCCTGCATGCGGTCGCGGATGAAATTGCGTGCCTGGTAGTTGCGCACGCCGTCCCAGGGTTCGGTTTGCCGCGGGCGCGATGCCAGGTCATCAATACTGAAGGTATCCGGTTCGGTTTTGAGCAACCAGCAGGCCATTGTTTGCGCCCTCATTGGTGAATAATGTCACTAATACGTATATAGTCGCAATTATAGACTAAAGAAAGCGCAGTGTGATGGATTATTTGCAGCAATTCACCATCGGCTCAGGGCTATACTGTGCACTCGGCTGAGTCATCACCTGCTGCCGCCACACGTCGCATCACCCCGGCGCCGTGTATCAGGGCGAAGCCTCACGAGGGTCGGTCAGGTGGACGACAGTCCGCACGACCCGCAGGTGAACAGCCTCCATTTTTCAGTGCAACAGGCCAGCACCCAGAGGACAGGCGCGCATGAACCAGTTTGATTACCGCAAGTACCAGCCTTTCCAGCCGATCCGGATGAGCTCCCGGCGCTGGCCGGACCAGCAGATCACCCGCGCACCCCGCTGGTGCAGCGTGGACCTGCGCGACGGTAACCAGGCGCTGATCGAACCGATGACCGGGCGACAGAAATCCCGCCTCTGGGACCAGCTGGTGAAGATTGGTTTCAAGGAGATCGAGGTCGGCTTTCCCTCCGCCTCCAGCCACGACTTCGATTTCTGCCGCGAGCTGATTGAAAAGGGCCGGATCCCGGACGATGTCACCATCCAGGTACTGACTCAGGCCCGCCCGGAATTGATCGAGAAGACCTTCGAGGCCCTGCGCGGGGCCCGGCGCGCGATCGTGCACGTGTACAACTCCACCTCCACCGTGCAGCGGGAGCAGGTATTCGGTCTCGACCGGGCGGGGATCATCGATATCGCCGTCAAGGGCGCCAGGCTGGTGCGCGACACCGCGGCGCGCTACCCGGAAACAGAGTGGGTGTTCGAGTATTCCCCGGAAAGTTTTACCGGTACCGAGCTGGACTTTGCCGTGGAGGTGGTCGATGCGGTGACCGCGGTCTGGCAGCCAACTCCGGAAAAGCCGGTAATCATCAATCTGCCGGCCACCGTGGAGATGAGTACCCCCAACGTCTATGCGGATCAGATCGAGTGGTTTTGCGACCACGTCGCCAACCGCGAGTCCCTGCTGATTTCCCTGCATACCCACAATGACCGCGGTTGTGGGGTCGCGGCGGCGGAACTCGGTGTGCTGGCGGGTGCCGACCGGGTGGAAGGCACCCTGATGGGCAACGGCGAGCGCACCGGCAACATGGATATCGTCACCATGGCCATGAACCTCTACAGCCAGGGTGTGGACCCGGAGCTGCAGCTGGGGCACATGGACGAAATCATCCAGACCGTGAAGGAGTGCACCCAGCTGCCGATCCACCCCCGCCACCCCTATGCCGGCGAGCTGGTGTTTACCGCTTTCTCCGGCAGCCACCAGGATGCGATCAAGAAGTGCCTGGCGAAACGCGATGCGCGCGCGCCGTGGCAGGTGGCCTACCTGCCCATCGACCCGGCGGACATCGGCCGCTCCTATCAGGAGGTCATCCGTATCAACAGCCAGTCCGGCAAGGGCGGCGTGGCCTACGTACTGGAGAGTAGTTTTGGCTATGCACTGCCGCGCTGGCTGCAGATCGATTTCAGCCCGCTGGTGCAGGCCCATGCTGAAGCGCAGGAGTCAGAGCTGTCGCCGCAGGCCATTTACGACCTGTTCCAGCGCACCTACCTGTCGGGCGGCGGTCGCTGGCGCCTGGGGGACTATCAGGTCAGCCGCGCCGACAATGTCGACCAGCTGCGTGCGGAACTGCTGGAGGGCAGCAACCGCAGCAATTTGCAGGGTACCGGCAACGGCGTGGTAGCCTCGTTTGTCGACGCCATGCAGCGTTTTACCGGTCGCCAGATCGTGCTGGTGGAGTACAGCGAGCACGCCCTCAGCCAGAGCGCGGATGCAGAAGCGGTGTGCTATATCCAGCTCAATATTGATGGTGAGCGCTACTGTGGCGTCGGCCGCAGTCCGGACATCATCCAGGCTTCGCTGGACGGCATTCTGGGCGCCATCAACAAGGCCGCGGAGCAGGGTCAGACCGCCGCGGCCTGAACCTCCGCTCCAGCGGAGCTTCAGAGCAGGTCGTCGCGATAGCCGAACAGTCCCGCGGAGCCGCCGGTGTGCAGAAAGACGATGTTCTGCTCGGCCCGGAAATGGCGCTGCTGCACCAGGTCGATCAGGCCCGCCAGCGCCTTGCCGCTGTAGACCGGGTCGAACAGCAGGCCTTCCAGGCGCGCCAGCAGCACCAGCGCTTCCCGCATGGCATCGGTGGGAATGCCGTAGCCGTCACCTATGTAGTCGCAGTTGGCGACCACATCCTGGCGCCGCACACAGTCGCCGGCACCGATGAGGTCAGCGGTTGCTGCAGCCAGCTTGAATACCCGCTCTTCCTGTATCTCCCGGGGGGCGTTGACGCCAATGCCCAGTACCGGGATGTCAGAGTGGGTCGCGCGCAGGCCGGTGACCAGCC
The DNA here is from genome assembly GCF_040221975.1 of Haliea sp. Lineage (GTDB taxonomy): Bacteria > Pseudomonadota > Gammaproteobacteria > Pseudomonadales > Halieaceae > Haliea. Next base: position 235,935 of record NZ_JAVJWR010000031.1, on the reverse strand, counting down.
CGGCCTGGGTGCCGGCACTGCCGGTGGCATGTACCACGCAGTCAATGTGCAGCTGCGCCTGGTTGGCCTGCTGCAGCAACTCCAGGGCGCAGTCGACGTAGCCGAGGGCGCCGATCGGGTTGGAGCCGCCGCCGGGAATGATGTAGGGCACGCCGCCGCGACTGCGCACCTCGGCGGCCACCTCCTCCATCGCTGTATTCATGTCGGTGCCGCCGGGGTAATGGCGGGTCCCGGCACCGAGCAGGTGGTCGAGGAAAACGTTGCCGGAATTCAGGTAGACCTCGCTGGGTTGGGCAATGCGGTTCTCGAACAGCAGTTCGCAGGCCATGCCCAGGCGGGCGGCCGCGGCGGCGGTCTGGCGGGCGTGGTTGGATTGCACTGCCCCCTGGGTAATAACGGTATCAGCGCCCCGCTGGCGGGCATCGGCGAGCAGGAATTCCAGCTTGCGGGTCTTGTTGCCACCGCTGGCGAGGCCTGTACAGTCGTCCCGCTTGACGAAAATTTTCGGGCCTCCGAGGTGTTCGCTGAAGCGCGGCAGGTACTCCAGCGGGGTCGGCAGGTGCGCCAGTTTGATGCGGGGGAAGCGGGCCAGATGCATGGTTTACTCCTGTTGGATTGTGGGGGTGAGCGCCAGTGCCACGGTATGCCGCACCAGCAGGTCGGTTGAGGACAGCAGCCTGACGCCGGTATCGCCCTGCTCCAGGACCAGGGGTATCTCGGTACAGCCGGCAAGCAGCAGTTCCGCCCCGGCAAATTCCAGGCTGGCGGCCAGCGCCTGGAGGCCGGCGCGAACCTCGGGCCCGCGCTCACCAGCCTTGATTCGCCACAGCAGCGTCATGAACCGCTGCTGCTCCGCCGTCGTCCACAGCAGCGCTTCGCGCCCCGCCGCCGCCAGTGCCCGCTGGTACAGGCCCGCCTGCAGGCAGCCGTCCGCGGCCATTATGCCCACCGCAGCGGCCGGGTATTCCGCCACGGCCGCCATGACCACATCGACAATACTGACAAAGGGAATGCTGACTGCGGTGCGGATAGCCTCAGTATAGGCGTGCGCTGTGTTGCAGACCATGACCAGGAAGTCCGCTCCGGCAGCTTCCAGCCCCCGCGCCATTGCGGCCAACTCCGGGCCGATGTCGGGCCCGGTGCCGGCGATGGCGGCGTGGCGATCGGGAATAGCGGGGTTGTGGTCCACCAGCATGCGGATGTGCTCCTGGTCAACGCGGGCGGGAGTGGCGGCGAGCACCCGGGCCATGAAGTCAACCGTGGCCTCCGGGCCCATCCCGCCGAGGACGCCAACGGCAAGGCTGCGCCTGCGGTTTCCGGACATGTCGTGTGCTCCTAGTAGGGATGGCGGTGAAAATATTCCTTCGCCGCCGCCTTGACCCGACCCGCCAGCATCAGGGTGGCGACCATGGTGGGTATCGCCATCAGGCCGTAGGAGCCGGAAATCAGGTTGAATACCACATCGATACTGACGCTGGCGCCAAACACCACCGCCAGCACGAAAAACCAGCGGTAATAGTGCTGCAGCCGGGCGCCGAACAGGAAGCCGAAGCACTTGGCGCCGTAGTACCACATGGTGAACATGGTGGTGCTGGCGAGGATCAGGGTGACGAACAGCAGCAGGCCGGCTCCCGGCGCACCCAGGTCGGCGCGGAAGGCGTTGGCGGTGAGCGTGATGCCGGTCAGGTCGCCCGGATCGGTCCAGGTGCCCGCCAGCAGGATCACCAGCGCGGTGCAGGTGCAGACGACCAGGGTGTCCGCCACCGGTCCCATCATCGCCACCAGGCCTTCCCTGATCGGTTCATTGGTTTTGGCGGCGCCGTGGGCCATGACCTCGGTGCCCACCCCGGCCTCATTGGAGAAGGCGCCGCGGCTGACGCCGATGAGGATCACGCCCAGCAGGCCGCCGCCCACCGCCTGCGGGTTGAAGGCATCGGTGACAATGCTGGCCAACAGGCCGGGCACCTGGCTGTAGTGCAACAACAGCAGGTACAGGGTCATGCCGAGATAGGTGATGACCATGAGGGGCAGCAGCGCGATGGCGACTTTGGCGACCCGCTGCAGGCCGCCGAAAATAACCATGGCGACCACCGCGGCCATGACGCAGCCGATCAGGAAGCTGGTCAGCAGCGTGTCGCCGCCGGGGAACAGGTTTTCCCGCACCAGCGCCGTCAGCTGGTTGGCCTGGAAAATCGGCAGGGTGCCGACCAGCCCGGCCAGGGAAAACAGGACAGCCAGCGGATAAAAGCCGCGCGGCAGGGCCTCGCGGATAATGTACATGGGACCGCCCTGCAGCTTGCCTTCGCTGTCGTTGCCCCGGTACATGACCCCGAGCGTGCAGGTAAAAAACTTGGTCGCAATCCCGACCAGTGCCGACATCCACATCCAGAACACGGCGCCGGGGCCGCCGGCGACAATGGCCAGGGCCACGCCGGAAATATTGCCCAGGCCCATGGTACCGGACAGGGCCGCCGCCAGGGCCTGGGCGTGACTCAGTTCCCCGGGCTGGTCGGGGGTATCGTGGCGCCCGAGCATGATGCCGAAGGCATGGCCGAAGTGGCGGTAGGGCAGGAAACGCGAGTAGATGGCAAAGAACAGGCCCCCACCCAGCAGCAGCACCACCAGGGGGGTGCCCCATACTGCGTTGGCGAAACTCGCGGAGAGCTGCTGCAATTGCTCCATGTTGGCTGCTGATCCTCCGGCAAATAGGCGAGGATAGCACAGGGCAATGGTAGACTTGGTCCCATGAACCTGCGCATTATCGCATTGCTGGCAGCCCTGTTGCCCTTCATCTCGGTCCACCTGACCTGGCTGGTGGCGGTGGGCCATGGCCTGGTGGAGTGGTGCAACCCCTACATCCACAGCTGTACTTCGATCAGCGCCACCGGGCGTCATCCTCCGGCCAGCTACCTGTTCCGCGCCACCATGCTGCCGGCGGCGGTGGTGTTGGCGCTGTACTGGTGGTGCAACTACAGCTGGTTGCGCTGGCTGCAGCCCCCGGGAGGCAGCGACCGGAGCCTGCGCTGGATGCTGGTGCTGGGCCTGCTGGCCTGCCTGGGTCTGGTGCTGTATGTGACTGTGCTGGGAGAGGCCGGCACCGCCTGGCGGTTCCAGCGGCGCGCGGGCACGGTATTGTTCTTCTCCTTGACCTTTCTTTCCCAGTTGCTCCTCAGTGTCCAGTTGCTGGCCCTGGGGCCGCGGTTGCCGCAGGTGCGGGGACTGGCCCGGGGGATGTGGTGGATCTGCTGCCTGTTGCTGGCACTGGGGATGGCGACAGTGGTTTTGCAGGCCTGGGATGGCGTATTGTACGACTCGGTAGAGGACGCGTTTGAGTGGGTATTGAGCCTACTGCTGCAGGCCAACTTTCTGCTGGGCTACCTGGTCTGGTGCCGGGCAGGCTGGCAGCTGCAGTTCGTGTCGTCCGAACCGGCGCCGCCGACTCCATGCAACCAGGGAAAACAGTAATGACCAGCCTTGCCGATATTGAGGCCGCGCGCGAGCGTATCGCCGCCCATGTCCATCTCACCCCGGTGTACAGCAGCGAGCTGCTGGATGCGCATGCGGGTGCACGGATTCACTTCAAGTGCGAGAACCTGCAGAAGGTCGGCGCCTTCAAGGCCCGCGGTGCCAGCAATGCGGTGTTCAGCCTGTCCGCTGACGAGGCCGCCACCGGCGTCGCCACGCACTCTTCGGGCAATCACGGCGCCGCCCTCGCCATGGCGGCGCGACGGCGCGGGATCCCCGCCCATATCGTGATGCCTGCGAACGCGCCATCGGTAAAGCAGGACGCGGTGGCCGCCTATGGCGGTCTGGTCATTAGCTGCGAGCCGACGCTCGCTGCCCGCGAGGGGACTCTGGAGCGAGTGGTCGCCGGCACCGGTGCGCATGTGGTCCATCCCTACGCCGACCCGCGGGTCATCGCCGGCCAGGGCACCGTGGCCCTGGAAATCCTGGAGCAGGTGCCGGACCTGGATGTGATTGTGGTCCCGGTAGGCGGCGGCGGCCTGCTGTCCGGTGTCGCGGTGGCCATCAAGAGCCTGCGCCCGGAGGTGGAGGTAGTCGCCGCCGAGCCGGAGGGCGCGGACGATGCCTTTCGCTCCTTCGGCCTGGGGGAGTTGCAACCATCCATTGCGCCCAATACCATCGCCGACGGCTTGCTGGCCGGTCTGGGCGCGCTCAACTTTTCCCTGATCCAGCAGTACGTGGATACCATACTCACCGTGACCGACGCCAACATTGTCGCCGCCATGCGCCTGCAGTGGACCCGGCTCAAGACCGTGGTCGAGCCCTCCGGCGCAGTCAGTTTTGCCGCCCTGCTGGAGCATCCGGAGCGTTTCCGCGGCCGCCGGGTGGTGGCGGTGATCAGCGGCGGCAACCTCGATCTCGACCGGCTACCCTGGTGACCAGCATGGACATGCTGTTTGCCACCGACGGTCTCGACTATCCATGATCAGCTCATCGCTAGCTGGCGCCAGGGCGCGGCTGTGGCTTGCGGCGCTGCTGCTGGTTGTCCTGGCCGGTTGCAGCAGCACCCGGTTTGCCTACAACCGCCTGGACTTCCTGGTGCCCTGGTACCTGGGCGATTACGTCAGCCTCGACCGCGACCAGGGGCGTCTGCTCAAGACCGAACTGCAACCCTTCCTGACCTGGCACCGTCGGCATGAGCTGCCGCGCTACGTTGCTCTGCTGGACCGGATAGAGGGCAAGCTCGAGCGGGAACTGACCGTGGCGGACATGCGTATCCTGACCGGGGAGGCCGAATTGGCCATCTACCGTCTGCAGGATCGAGCCCTGAACTGGATGCTGGCTCTGGGCGAGGAGCTGCGGGACGAGCAAATGGCCGAGTTTCTTGCCGGGCTGCAGGAACAGCAGTCCGAGTACGAGGAAAAATACCTGGAACGTGACGATGCCGAGTATCGCGCCGATGCCTGTGAGCGCCTGCAGGACAATGCGCGCAAGTATGTCGGGCGTCTGCAGCGCGAGCAGAAGGCCGGGCTGGCTGCTGCCTGCGATGACCTGCGCCGGTCCGACAGTCTCTGGCTGGAAGCCCGCGCCCAATGGCTTGTAAGACTTGAGCGTATCCTGCAGCGTGAGCCCGGTTGGCAGGAAACCTTGCGCCAGGCTCTGGTGCAGCGTGACGAGACGGTGTCCGCCGATTACCGCAGCACCTACGACCACAATGCCATGGTCATCCAGTTGGCGGTGGCGAACCTGCTCAACAGCCGCAGCGAGCGCCAGGATGCGCACCTGCGGCGGGAACTGGGCAAGCTGCGCCGGGATCTCGTGGCGCTGGTGGAACAGGGCGGACAGGAATTCGAGAGTGTCGCGCTGAGCACCGATTGAGCGGGGGAGTTGATTCAATACAGGACTTTGCCGGCTTGTTAATGCCAGCTTCATCTTGTTGGACTATCCTCGTAGCCGAGATACCGGCAATAACGCAGGTAGACGGGGTGGTGAGATGACGAGCGAAGATTCCGCACAGACATTACAGGCCTATCCGGTATGGGATGCGACCACGCGCTGGTTCCACTGGATCAACGTGCTCAGTGTGCTGTTGTTGTCGGGAATAGGCGTGGTGATTCTGAACGCCGGTACCCTTGGGGTCAGCGGCGATGGCAAGGTCCTGTTGAAGACCATTCATGCCTGGACCGGCTATGTGTTCGCGCTGAACCTGTGCTGGCGGATCGTCTGGGGCTTCTTTGGCGGTCACTATGCGCGCTGGAGTGCAGTGTTACCGGTCGGGGGTACCTGGTTTCGCGAACTCAAGCTTTATCTCCGCGGTCTCTGGTCCGGGAATGAGCCGCACTACCGCGGCCACAACCCGCTCGGGCGACTGATGATAGCTGCGCTGTTCCTGTTGCTGGGCACGCAAATGGTTACCGGCCTGGTGCTTGCGGGAACTGACCTCTACATGCCGCCCTTCGGCCACGAGTTTGCCGAATGGGCCACCGGTGCCGGTGAGGATCACAGCAAGCTCGTGGGCCTGAAGCCCGGACAGAAGGAGTTGCTGGATCCGGAGGGCTATGCCGCCATGCGCGAGTTCCGCGCGCCCTTTATCAACTTTCACAAATGGTCTTTTTTTGCCCTGATGGGTTTCATACCACTCCACATTGCGGCAGTGGTGTTTACCGATATCCGCGAGCGCAGCGGCCTGATTTCAGCGATGTTTACCGGCAGCAAGTTCTTCGCCCGCAAGCCCCGGGACTAGGCTGTCTGGGCGCTGCGCACCGTATTGCGGCCCGCACCCTTGGCGGCATACAGACCTTCATCAGCCATACGTAACAGATCTGAAGTGTCTGCCATGGTGTCCGTAGCGCAGGCGACGCCGATGCTCAAACTGCCCTGCCAAACGCCACCTTGTCTGGGGAGCTTCAGAGCGTTGATGTGCACCAGCAGTTTTTCCGCGAGTTCCAGCGCCTTGGCGATTGGCGTTCGTGGGCAGATAACCAGGAACTCATCACCGCCGATGCGACAGACCAAGTCATCGGTGCGAAAACGCTGACGTATCTCCAGCGCCAACTCCTTCAGCACCCTGTCGCCTTGCTCATGGCCGAAAGTGTCGTTGATCCTCTTGAAGTGGTCGGCGTCGATCATCAGGCAGCTGACTGGCTGGGTTGTCCTTTGCGGCCACTGGGCGTCCAGAAAGTCCGTGGCCTGCCGGCGATTGGGTAGCCCGGTCAGCGCGTCGTGCATGGCGAGCTCGTGCATGGCGTCGTTGAGCTGGCGCAGTTCCCGGGTGCGCTCGGCGACGCGAGTTTCCAGGGCGGCGTTGCTGGCCACAAGCTCACGGTTTTTTTCCTCTACGATCCGGAGCAGGCCCGAGATGGCGTCGAGAAGCGGCTGCACCGCCCCCGCATCAAAGGCCAGCTCCTCGTCATAGGCAGCTGCCGGTGAGATCCCGGCCTGAATGGCGTGCAATTGCCGGACCATGGACTGGTCGACGCCAAGAATGTGATACCCCAGCCAATGTACCAGATAGTCGAGGATCTGCCTTGACTCCTTCTCCCCCAGGGTTGGCAGTTTGCTGTCAATGCGCTCAATCTCCTCACAGAATCGCTGGTGTGCTTGCTGGTGCATGGCCAATGCTCGCGCATCTATCCCTGCCGTAGTCATCAACTGCTCTTCCTCGCGGAAGTGATAGCGAGCGTACTGACGCAGCTGGGAAAGGATATCGGCGGTGTCCGCGGCCGAGGTGTCTCCCGCGGCGACGCGGTCGCCAAAGGCATTGATGAGGTCGACGAGCCCGTGGTGCTGCTCGTCGACTTCATCAATGCCGGTGACGAAGTGCTTGTCCCAGGTGAACGCTGTTATGCCGTGGGTACTCATAGTGGGTTCTTGGCTCTGAATCCAGAGTTTCAGTGTTCATTGTCAAACAAGTACCCGGCATCAGGTGCCGGGCATTCTCGATCGGTAGAGCCAGACGCTGGCGGCTGCCACCAGCAGCGCGGCGGCAAGCAATATCGGCGGAAAGCCGAGCCGGTCCGCCGCCGGGCCCAGCGCCAGCGCGCCCAGGGCGGGGGCGCCCATGGTCACCATCACCCACAGGCTCATGACCCTGCCGCGGAAGGTATCCGGTGTCGACAGTTGCGCCAGTGCCTGGCTGCCGATGCCGGCGATGGTCATCGCCATGCTGAGGACAAAAATGATCACGCCGAGTCGCAGCGTGTTCGCGGCCCAGGCAATCGGCAACAGGGACAGGGATCCCGCGATCTGGCTCCACACTACCAGCCGCAGCAGACCATCGCCGGCATTGCGGCGCCGCGCCACAAGCAGCCCGCCGAGGATGGCGCCGGCCCCGGCCGTAGCGGTCAGGGTCGCCAGGGTGCTGGCATTGCCGGCCAGCAACTTCCCGGAAATGGCGGGAAGCAATTCGATCACCGTGCGTCCGAGCAGGCCATTGAGCAGGGTAAAGCCGAGGATGACGCGGATTCCCCGATGCGAGTGTACAAAGCGCAGGCCCGCCACCATTTCTTCCAGCAGCGTAGAGCCCGCCGGCGCCGCGGCCCGGGGCGCCAGCCTGATGCGCGCCAGCAACAGCAACCCCGCCGCGAACAGGCCCGCGGCCACCAGATAGGCGCTGCCGGCCGACGCCCGGCTCAGCAGCCAGCCGCCCAGGGCCGGACCCAGGATGCGGGAACTGTTGAAGACGACAGCGGATACGCCGATCGCGCCCGGTAGCACACCCCGGGACACCAGGCGCGGCAATAGCGCAAGGCGCAGGGGCTGGTGGGCCGCGGTGATGGCGCCGCCAACCGTGGCCAGAAACAGCAGCGGCCCCAGCCCGAACACGCCCAACAACTCGGCGCTACCTGCTGCAGCGGCCACCAGACCCTGCCCGAGCAGGGTGGCCAGCATGCCATTGCGGGGATTGATCCGGTCCGAGACCACCCCGAACACGGGGGACAGCAGGAAAGTGGGCAGCAGCATTGCGGCGCTGACAATACCCACCCAGGTCGCGGTGCCGGTCAGCGCCCAGGCGCTCCAACCGAGCAGGAAACGCAGCACCCAGGTGGCCAGCGTCGACAGGCAGCTGGACCAGAAATAGCGCCTGAAGGCGGGCTCGGCGAGGGCCGACACGCGCGCTGCGGTGGCCACCTAGTCGAGCAGCGAGAGGTCCCGCACAGCGCCCTTGTCCGCACTGGTGACCATGCTGGCGTAGACCTTGAGCGCGGCGCTGACCTTGCGCGGCCGCTGGAGCGCGGGTTTCCACGCCTCTCTGCCCCGTGCCTCCATGGCCTGCCGGCGCGCCACCAGCTCCTCGTCGCTCAACTTGACGTTGATACTGCGGTTGGGAATGTCGATCTCGATGATGTCACCCTGCTCCACCAGGGCAATGGCACCACCCGATGCCGCTTCCGGGGAGACGTGGCCGATGGACAGCCCCGAGGTACCACCGGAAAAGCGGCCGTCGGTGAGCAGGGCGCAGGCCTTGCCCAGACCCTTCGATTTCAGGTAGCTGGTGGGATAGAGCATCTCCTGCATCCCCGGGCCGCCTCGTGGGCCCTCATAGCGGATGATCACCACGTCGCCGGGTTGTACCCGGTCCTCGAGAATGTCCGCCACGGCGCCTTCCTGGCTCTCGCAGATAAAGGCGGGCCCGGAGAACTTGAGGATACTTTCATCGACGCCCGACGTCTTGACCACGCAACCGTCCAGGGCAATGTTGCCGAACAGCACCGCGAGGCCGCCCTCAAGGGAGAAGGCATGCTCGAGGTTGCGGATACAGCCGCCCTCCCGGTCCAGGTCCAGGCTGGGCCAGCGGGTGCTCTGGCTGAAGGCGGTCTGGGTGGGAATGCCCGCGGGGCCCGCCCGGTAGAAGGTATGCACTGCCTCATCCCCGGTTTGCACGATATCCCACTGTGCCAGTGCCGCTGCCATGCTGGGGCTGTGTACTGTGGGACAGTCGCGGTGCAGCAGCCCGGCGCGGTCCAGTTCGCCGAGAATGGCCATGATGCCGCCGGCCCGGTGCACATCTTCCATGTGGTAGAGCGGTGTATTGGGAGCCACCTTGCATAATTGCGGCACCTTCCGGGACAGGCGGTCGATGTCCTGCAGGGTGAAGTCCAGTTCCGCCTCCTGGGCCGCCGCCAGCAAGTGCAGGATGGTGTTGGTGGAGCCGCCCATGGCGATGTCCAGGCACATGGCATTCTCGAAAGCCTGGAAACTGGCGATATTGCGCGGCAGGACGCTGGCATCATCCTGTTCGTAGTAGCGTTTGCACAGCTCCACCACGGTCCTGCCCGCGCGCAGGAACAGCTGCTCCCGGTCGGCGTGGGTGGCGAGGGTGGAGCCGTTGCCGGGGAGGGAAAGGCCCAGGGCCTCGGTCAGGCAGTTCATGGAGTTGGCGGTGAACATGCCGGAGCAGGAGCCGCAGGTGGGGCAGGCCGAACGTTCGTACTCGGCAACTTTCTCGTCGCTGGCGTCGGTGTCGGCGGCGATGACCATGGCATCGACCAGGTCCAGCTTGTGCTCGGACAGGGCCGTCTTGCCGGCTTCCATCGGCCCGCCGGACACGAACACCACCGGGATGTTCAGGCGCATCGCTGCATTGAGCATGCCGGGGGTGATCTTGTCGCAGTTGGAAATGCAGACCATGGCATCGGCGCAGTGGGCATTGACCATGTACTCGACCGAGTCCGAGATGATGTCGCGGCTGGGCAGGCTGTAGAGCATGCCGTCATGGCCCATGGCGATGCCGTCGTCCACGGCGATGGTATTGAATTCCTTGGCCACGCCGCCGGCGGATTCGATTTCCCGCGCCACCAGCTGGCCCAGGTCCTTCAGGTGCACGTGCCCCGGCACGAACTGGGTGAAGGAGTTGACCACGGCGATGATCGGCTTGCCGAAATCGCCGTCCTGCATGCCGGTGGCGCGCCAGAGGGCGCGGGCGCCGGCCATGTTGCGGCCGTGGGTGGACGTCTTGGAACGATATGCGGGCATTGCTGGGTACCTTTTCCTAGAGTGTCTTGAAGAAGACCTTGGAGTTGCGCTGCAGATTGTACAGGGCCTGCTTCTGCGCTGGCAGCGCATCCCGCGGCCGCTCCTCGAAGCCCTGCTCCAGGAACCAGTGCGCCGTCTGGGTGGTCAGCACAAACACGCGGTCCAGACCCTGGTTCCGGGCCTCCCGCTCCAACTCCTGCAACAGACGCTGGCCGCGGCGACCGCCGCGATAGTCCGGATGCGAAACGATGCAGGCCACTTCCCCACAGCCCTCTTCGGCAAAGGGATAGAGGGCGGCACAGGCGATGATGCGGCCATCGCGTTCGATGATGCGGAACTGGCGGATTTCGTTCTCCAGCAGTTCCCGCGAACGCTTCAGCAGTACTCCCTCCCGCTCCAGCGGCTCAATCAGCTCTAGGATACCGCCGACATCGTCGATGGTCGCGCTGCGGGTTTGCTCGAAATCATCCTTGGCTACCAGGGTGCCGTTGCCATCATGGGTAAACAGCTCCTCCAGCAGGGCGCAGTCGTCGCGATAACTGATGATGTGGCAGCGCGACACGCCGGCGACGCAGGCGCGCCGCGCGGTCGCCAGCAGCCGCGCCTGTTCCGGGTCCGGGACTTCCAGACCAGCCAGGTCGGCCACCGTGAGCTGCCGCAGCAGCCTGCCGTCGCCGCCCTGGATGCCGGCTGCCGCACCGAACAGGAGCAGCTTGTCGGCGCCGATGCTGGCGGCACAGTGCACTGCGATATCCTCCAGCATCAGGTTGAAGATTTCCCCGGTGGGTGAGTAACCCAGCGGCGACAGCAACACAATGGAGCCCATCGCCAGTTGCTGCTGGATACCCTCGCGGTCGACGCGACGCACCCGGCCGGTGTGCTGGTAATCGACGCCATTCACGACCCCCAGCGGCCTGGCGGTAACGAAGTTGCCGGAGCAAACCCGGATTCGCGCCCCCTGCATGGGGGAGTTGGGCAGGCCCATGGACAGCAGGGCTTCGATCTGCGCGCGCAGGGAGGCGGCGGCATCGGTGACGTGGTGCATGCTGGCGCTGTCGGTGATGCGCATGTTGTCGTGGAAGCGACTGGGAATGCCGGCCTGCTCCAGGCGGGCGTCAATCTGTGGCCGGTTGCCGTGAACCAGTACCAGGCGTACCCCCAGGCTGTGCAGCAGGGCCATGTCGTGGAGAATGGTGGCAAAGTTGGGATCCTGGGCGCCATCGCCCCCCAGCATCAGGACGAACGTCCGCGACCGATGGGAATTGATGTAAGGCGCCGTATTCCTGAACCAGCGGATATGGTTGCGGCTGGGGGTGGTCACGTCGATGCTTCCGGTTTTGCTGGCAATGGTCGTCAAGGGTACCGAAAGCCGGCTCCCGGGACTAATGGAATATTTACAGGCAGTAGCGGGCGATGCACTGTTGCAGGAGGTCGATACAGGGCTGGATCTGGTCCAGCTCCAGATACTCATCGGGCTGGTGGGCACGATCGATGGAACCGGGCCCCATCACGATCGTCTCCATGCCCAGCGCCTGCAGGAACGGTGCTTCGGTGGCGAAACCGACGGCCCTGGCGCTGTGGCCGGTAAGCTTTTCCGCCAGCCGTACCAGCTCGCTGTCCGCGGCCTGCTCGAAGGGCGGTACCGGTTCCACCAGCGGCCGCAGGGCAATGCCGGCACCGGACCTGGCGGCGATGCGCTGTAGCCGCTGCTCCAGGTCCTGGCGCACGCCAGCGGCCGCCGCTGCCGGGGTCAGGCGCAGGTCGAAATGCAATTCGCAGCCGCCACAGATGCGGTTGGGGCTGTCACCGCCGTGGATACAGCCGAGGTTGAGGGTGGGGAATGCCACCTCGAAGGCACTGTTGCTGTAGCGCTGCGCCAGCTCCTGCCGGAACAGCATCAGCTCGGACAGGACGCCGTGCATGACATCGATCGCATTCACCCCCAGCGCCGGATTGGAGGAATGGCCGGCACTGCCGGTGACCTGGATGGACTCCATCATGATGCCCTTGTGCAGGCGCACGGGCACCAGCGAGGTGGGTTCGCCGATGATGGCCGCCCGCCCCCGCGGCTGCCCGGCGGCCGCGAGGGCGCGCGCACCGTTCATGGAGCTCTCTTCGTCGGCAGTGGCAAGGATGATCAGCGGCTGTTTGAGCGGCGTGTCGACAAAAGCCCTGGCGGCGGCGATGGCAAGCGGGAAAAAGCCCTTCATGTCGGTGCTGCCGAGCCCGTAGAGTCGCTGGTCGCGCTCGGTGAGCGCGAGCGGATCGGAGTGCCAGCGACCTTCGTCAAAGGGCACGGTATCGGTATGCCCGGCCAGCACCAGGCCGCCGGGACCGGCCCCCAGAGTGGCGATCAGGTTGGCCTTGCGACCGTCCTCGGAGACGTCGGTGATTTCGGTCGCAAAGCCCAGGTCGCCCAGCCAGCCCGCCAGCAGCTCGACCACGCCGCGATTGCCCTGGTCCCAGGACGGGTCGGTGGAACTCACCGATGCGGTGCCGACCAGAGCCTGCAGCTGGCGGATGATCTGTTGCTCGTGCTGGCTCATTGCTGCTCCCGGGTCTAGCCGAACATGCCTTTGAACATGAAGAAGAACAGGATTGCCAGGCCTGCACCCGCTGGCAAGGTAATGACCCAGGACATGAATATGGTGCCGATGGTGCGCAGGTTGAGGGCAGCGATGCCGCGGGCAAAACCGACGCCGAGCACGGCCCCGACCAGGGTGTGGGTGGTGGAGATCGGCAGGCCGGTACCCGACGCCAGTACCACGGTGGATGCCGCCCCCAGTTCCGCGGCAAAGCCGCGGCTGGGGGTCAGTTCGGTAATCTTGCGGCCCACCGTCAGGATCACTTTCCAGCCATAGGTAACCAGGCCCACCACGATACCCAGGGCGCCGACCATCAGGATCCACCAGGGCAGCGGTGCCTGGGAGGAAATAACGCCGCCGGACAGGACGGTGTTGGCGACCGCTGCCAGCGGACCGACGGCATTGGCGACATCGTTGGAGCCGTGGGCAAAGGCCATGGCGCAGGCGGTGAAGATCATCAGGATACCGAAGACCCGTTCCACGTTGGCGTAGCGGTGCTCCTGGTTGGGCAGCTCCGTGATTCTGCGCAGCAGCAGGCTGCCGATACCGGCCACCAACAGGCCGGTGACCGCGGCCAGCGGTAGCGCATTGGCAAAGTCGCTGCCCAGCCCCAGGTCCAGATGCAGGCCGACATGCTTCAAACCTTTCACCAGGGTGACCATGGCGATCATGAAGCCCACCATCCACATATACATGGGGATGAACTTCTTGGCGCGACGGAAGGGGTCGTCGGTGTCCAGGATCAGTATCTTTACACTCATGAACAGGGCATAGGAGAGGGTCCCCGCAAGCAGGGGTGAAACGAGCCAGCTGGCGGCGATGGTCCCGACCTTGCCCCAGTGCACCGCCTCGACGCCGATTCCGACTGCCGCGAAGCCGACGATGGCGCCGACGATGGAGTGGGTGGTTGATACTGGCCAGCCCTTGATACTGGCGATCATGAGCCAGGTACCCGCTGCCAGCAGCGCCGACAGCATCCCGTAGACCATCAGTTCCGGCTGGTCTGCCATGGACTCGGCATCGATGATGCCCTTGCGGATAGTGGAGGTGACCTCGCCCCCGGCCAGGTAGGCGCCTAGGAACTCGAATACCATCGCGACCAGTATGGCTTGTTTCAGCGTCAGGGCACGGGAACCGACTGATGTGCCCATGGCATTGGCGACATCGTTGGCGCCGACGCCCCAGGCCATGAAGAATCCGAACAGGCAGGCCAGGACCAGCAGAATGGTGCCGTATTCCGCAATAATCTCCATCGTTGGTTCCTATTTTGCTATCAGGATCTGCAGGCGGTGCCCCACCCGCTCAGCGGAGTCGGCGAGGCCGGCGAGCAGTTCAATGACCTTGTAGTAAAACATCACATCCACCGGATACAGTTTCTTCTCCAGCTTGAACAATCTCGCCCGCAGGGCCTGTGACTGCTTGTCGGTACGGCCTTCCAGCTTGTCCAGTTCCTTGATCAGGCCCTCGACATGGACCACTTCGCGGCCGCTGAAACCGACCTCCAGCAGTTCATCCAGCTCGCGAATCGCCACCAGGGCCTGCTCGCAGGTGGCGGTGCAGGCCTTGACGAACTCCAGCAACGGTTTTTCCAGCTTTTCCGGGAACTGCATTTGTCGCCCCAGCATCAGGCCGGCCACATCCTTGGCGGTATTGGCGACATGGTCCTGGATCGTGACCAGCTCCAGCAGGTCCGAGCGCGGGACTGGCAGGAACAGGCTGTTGGGGAGATGACGCCGCACCGAGCGCTTGAGCTTGTCCGCTTCTCCCTCGGCATCACTGATGCGGTTGAAGATTTCACTGGCGCTATCCCAGTCATCGCTCTGGGCGGCCTCGATAAACGCCGGCAACAGTTGCGCGGCGTCATTGGCAACCTGCATGTGCTCCTGGATGGGTCTGATGGGTGATCTGCCAAAGAGGCTGCTTAACGGATTCGAGCTGGGCATGCGGTACTCCCCTGGATGCAGGCGCGAAGTATAGGGGAGGGGTGGGCGTCTGTCACACCGGCTGCAGCTGCCCGCGTCGGGCCGCCGTGCTGTGATAGCATGGTCCAACAATCGCAGACGGACCCCGCGAGGCCCCAACTGATGAACGCGAAATTCGGCCCGGAGTACGCCGAACGACCCCTTGACCTGTATTCCCTGGTGACGGAACTTCACGCCTCCGGACGTCTCGGGGACGCGGATCGCGAGCGTTTGGCGAGGCTTGGCATCGGCAGTGTGCACCCGCTGGTTTTTCTGTCGGAACAGAAGATTCCTGATCTCTCCCGCCCCGGCCAGACCCTGGATATGGAGGCCCTGCTGCATTGGTTGGGTGAGCGCACCGGCCAGGCGGTGCACGAGATAGACCCGCTGAAAATCAATGTCGGCGCGATCAGCGACGTCATGTCCAGGGCCTTCGCCCAGCGTCACCGGATTCTGGCCGTGGAGGTCACCGGGGACGAGGTAGTGGTGGCCAGTGCCGAGCCCTGGATTCGCAGCTGGGAGCGCAACCTCGAACATGTCCTGCGCAAGCGTATCCGCCGCGTGCTGGCCGATCCGCGCGACATCACTCGCCATACGGCGGAGTTCTACAGCATGGCGCGCTCGGTGCGCGGCGCCCGCACTAGCGGTGTGGCGCCTGGCGCGGCGCCCGGTGTCGTCAACCTGGAGCAGATGCTGGAGCTGGGTTCGACACAGGAGCCCGATGCCAATGACCAGCACATCGTCAATATCGTCGACTGGCTGCTGCAGTACGCCTTCGAGCAGCGCGCCTCGGATATCCACATAGAACCCCGGCGTGACCAGGGTCATGTCCGGTTCCGCATCGACGGTGTCCTGCACAGCGTCTACGAATTGCCGCAGCAGGTCTGCGCCGCGGTCACCAGCCGGATCAAGATCCTCGGGCGCATGGATGTGGCGGAAAAGCGCCGGCCCCAGGACGGGCGCCTGAAAACCCGCTCGCCCCACGGTGGCGGCGAGGTGGAGCTGCGCCTGTCGACCCTGCCGACGGCATTTGGCGAGAAGCTGGTGATGCGGATTTTTGACCCGGACCTGCTGCAGAAGAGCTTTGCCGAGCTCGGGCTGGAGGACGACGACCTGCGCCGCTGGCAGGCGATGACCGCCACCGGTAACGGCATTGTGCTGGTCACCGGCCCCACCGGCTCGGGCAAGACCACGACGCTTTATTCGACCCTGCGCCGGCTGGCGACGCCGGAAGTGAACGTCTGCACCATCGAGGATCCGATCGAGATGGTAGAGGACAGCTTCAATCAGATGCAGGTCAATCACGGCATCAAGCTGGACTTTTCTTCCGGCGTGCGCGCGCTGATGCGGCAGGATCCGGACATCATCATGGTCGGCGAGATTCGCGACCTGGAGACCGCGCACATGGCGGTACAGGCAGCGCTCACCGGCCACCTGGTGCTGTCGACGCTGCACACCAACGACTCCCCCGGCTCGGTGGCCCGCCTGCTGGAGCTGGGCATGCCCGCCTACCTGATCAAGGCTACCCTGCGCGGCATCATGTCCCAGCGCCTGGTGCGTATCCTGTGTACCGCATGCAAGGTTTTTGGCCCCACGGATCTGGATGCCTGGGAGCAGCTGGTGCAGCCCTTCACGATGCCGGCGCCGGAACGCATCGCGCGCCCGGTGGGCTGCAAGACCTGTCGCGACACCGGCTACATGGGCCGCCAGGGCATATTTGAACTGCTGGTCAACAGCCCCGCTGTGGCCGCCTGCATTACGCCCCAGATGGAAGCGCGCGAGGTGCGCAATGTCGCCATGGCGGAAGGCATGCGCACCCTGCGCCTGGCCGGTGCCGCCCGGGTTGCTTCCGGCCAGACCACCGTCGAGGAGATCATGCGGGTGGCGCCCATGTTCGACGCCTGACAACTGCCACGGACCCTGCTGCGACAATGATTGCTACCGATAGTTTGCCTCCCGAACTGGCCGCTGCGGCCACGACTGCCTGGCGCCATGTGCTGGACCACCACGATGCCGCCGCACTCTCCGACCTGACCAGGGCGCTGGCGGCAGATGCCGAAGCCGGAGTCGAGCTGGCCCGGGTACTGGCCTGCAGCCCCTTTGTTGCCGGCCTGGTGCGGCGGCAGCCGCGGTTGCTGGCGGCGCTCCTCGAAGAGGGGCTGCTGCGGCGCAGCCTGCAACCGGACGAGTTGCAGGCCGAACTGCGGCAGTGGCTGGCGCCGCCGCAAGCCGAGCTCAATCCGCTGCTGCGGCGTTTCCGCGCGCGGCACATGCTGCGCATTGTCTGGCGCGATTTCTGTCGCAGCGCCGACACCCTGGAAACCGTCGCAGATACTTCGGCGCTGGCGGAAGCCTGCATTACCCTGTCCCAGGCCCATTTACAGCAACAGCTAGAGGCCCGCTTCGGCGTCCCCCGCGGCGGCCGCAGCGGGGAAGCCCAGCAGTTGATCGTCATCGCCATGGGCAAACTGGGCGCCAGGGAGCTGAACGTTTCTTCGGATATAGACCTGATTTTTGCCTTCCCCGAATCCGGCGAGACCGATGGCGAGCGCCGCAGCATCAGCAATACGGAGTTCTTCACCAAGCTGGGCCAGGGTCTGATTACCGCCCTCGACCAGGTGACCGCCGACGGCTTTGTGTTCCGGGTCGACATGCGCCTGCGACCCTATGGCGAGAGCGGTTCACTGGCACTCAATTTTGCCGCGCTGGAGGAGTACTATCAGGATCAGGGC
Source organism: Haliea sp. (assembly GCF_040221975.1). Lineage (GTDB taxonomy): Bacteria > Pseudomonadota > Gammaproteobacteria > Pseudomonadales > Halieaceae > Haliea. The sequence continues at coordinate 218,217 of NZ_JAVJWR010000031.1, read as the reverse complement.
CGGGACTGGGAGCGCTATGCGCTGATCAAGGCCAGGCCCGTGAGCGGGGATCCCGCCCGCGGTGCCGAGATGATGCAGATGTTGCGGCCATTCGTGTTTCGGCGCTACGTGGACTTCGGGGTCATCGAAAGTCTGCGCGGCATGAAGCAGATGATCAACAGCGAAGTGCGGCGGCGAGGCCTGCAGGAGGACGTCAAGCTGGGCCACGGCGGCATTCGCGAGGTGGAGTTTATTGCCCAGTGCTTTCAGCTGATCCGCGGCGGCCGCGACCTGGGCCTGCAGCAGCGCGAGCTGCTGCAGGTGCTGGACGAGTGTGTCGAGCTCGGCTGCCTGCCCGCTGCCGCAGTCGCCGAGCTGCGCGCCGCTTACCTGTTCCTGCGCGACAGCGAGCACGCGATCCAGGGCTATCGGGATCAGCAGACCCAGGCGCTGCCCGCTGACCCCCTGCAGCGGCTGGCGCTGGCGACGGTGATGGGCTTTGCGGATTGGGACAGCTACCTGAGGGCGCTGGCAGAGCACCGCGAGCGGGTTGCGGCACACTTTCGCGACCTGATCGCAGCACCTGACGACGAACAGAACACGGCCGCTGAAGAGCTGCCGCCCTGGGGCGATGACCTGGACGAGGCAACCCTCGCCGGTCTCGGTTACCGCGAGGCCAGCGCCAGCCTGGAGCGGCTGCGGACCCTGCAGCACAGTACCCGGGTGGCGACCCTGCAAGCGGAGGGCAAGGAGCGGCTGCAGCAATTCATGCCGCGGCTGCTGCTCGCCTGCGCCGAGGCGGATGACCCCGACCGCGCCCTGATGCGTACCCTGCCCTTTGTTACTGCCGTGCTGCGGCGCAGCGCCTATCTGGCCCTGCTGCTGGAAAATCCACCGGCGCTGGCGGAGCTGGTCCTGCTGTGCAATGCCAGCCCCTGGATTGCGGATCAGTTGCAGCGGCACCCCGTGCTGCTGGATGAACTGCTGGACCGGGGCAGTCTTTACACGGCACCGGACAAGTCCCTGCTAACGGCGGAGCTGCGGCAGCAGGTGGCGCGCCTGCAGCCGGGCGATCTGGAGGAGCAGATGGATGCCCTGCGCTACTTCAAGGCCTCCCATGTGCTGCGGGTGGCCGCCAGCGAGCTGGTCGGGCGCCTGCCCCTGATGCAGGTCAGCGACAAGCTGACCTGGATTGCCGAGGTGATTCTGGAGCAGGTACTGGCCGTGGCCTGGACCGACATCAGCGCCCGTTTCGGCCAGCCCCGGCGGGACTCGGACGGTTATGGCTTTGCCATTTTTGGCTACGGCAAGCTGGGCGGGATAGAGCTCAGCTACGCCTCCGACCTGGACCTGGTGTTCGTTTATGACGCGGACGCGCAGGGAGTCACCGACGGCGAACGCAGCATCGACAACGTCAAGTTCTATACCCGCCTGGGGCAGCGCGTCATTCATATACTGGAGACCCGCATGGCCATGGGGCAGCTGTACGAGGTCGATATGCGACTGCGGCCCTCCGGCGCCTCCGGCCTGCTGGTCAGCAGCTTGAAGGGTTTTCGCGCCTACCAGGAGGATACCGCCTGGACCTGGGAGCACCAGGCTCTGGTGCGGGCGCGGTTGGTAGCCGGCGATCCGGCGGTTGGCGCGGGGGTGGATGTGGTGCGCCGGGATATCCTCTGCCGGGTCCGGGACGAGTCGGCGCTGGCGGCGGAGGTGGTCGCCATGCGCGAGCGCATGCGCAAGGAACTGTTGCCGTCGCAACCGCCAGCGGGCCAGGAATTTGATCTCAAACAGAGCGCGGGTGGTATCGTTGATATTGAATTTATGGTGCAATATGCGGTCCTGGCGTGGTCCCATCGCGTGCCTGAGCTGGCGCGCTGGTCGGACAACATCCGCATTCTGGAAACCCTGGCCGAGGCCGACCTGTTCGAGCAGGGCGAGAGCAGAGCCCTGATCGAGGCCTATCTGGCGTTCCGGTCTGTCGCTCACCAGCTGGCGCTGCAACAACTGCCGGGCAGGGTGCCCGGAGACGAGTACCGTGAGCAGAGAGCCAGTGTGGAAGCCGCCTGGCGGCGCCTCTTCGGGGCACAGTACAAACCAACATGACAGCGGGACTGAACATGAGTGCAACACCGAATTTTGCGGATCGGGATGGTGTAATCTGGCTGGATGGCGAATTGGTGCCGTGGCGCGAAGCCAAGGTCCACGTCCTGACCCACACCCTGCATTACAGCATGGGCGTGTTCGAGGGTGTGCGTGCCTACCGGACCCCTGATCGCGGCACCTGCGTATTCCGGCTCAAGGAGCACACCGACCGGCTGTTTCGTTCGGCTCATATCCTGCGCATGGATATGCCCTGGGACAAGGACACCCTGAACGAGGCCCAGCGCACGGTGGTGCGGGAAAACGGTCTCAACGAGGCCTACCTGCGGCCGATGTGTTTTCTCGGTTCCGAGGGCATGGGCCTGCGGGCCGACGGCCTCAAGACGCATGTCATGGTGGCGGCCTGGGAATGGCCTTCCTATATGGATCCGGAAGCGCGCGACCGCGGCATCAAGGTGCGCACGTCGTCCTATACCCGCCATCATGTCAATATCACCATGTGCAAGGCCAAGGCCAACGGCAACTACATAAACTCCATGCTGGCCCTGCGCGAGGCGCTGGACAGCGGTGCGGAAGAAGCGCTGATGCTGGACAACGAGGGCTATGTGGCCGAAGGCAGCGGCGAGAATGTGTTCGTGGTACGCGACGGCCATATTTTCACGCCGGACCTGACTTCCTGCCTTGACGGCATTACCCGCAACACGATCTTCGCGCTGGCTGCGGAGCTCGGTTACGAGATCCGTGAGCGGCGCATCACCCGTGACGAGGTCTATATCGCTGACGAGGCCTTCTTCACCGGCACCGCTGCCGAGGTAGTGCCGATTCGGGAGCTCGACGGTCGCCAGATCGGAACCGGTTCCCGCGGCCCGCTCACCGAGAAGCTGCAGGCCATGTACTTTGATTCAGTGCGCGGCAACCGGCCGCAACACCCGGAGTGGCTCACGCCTGTTGCCTGACGGCGTGGTGTCCTCTGCAGGGACGAGGGTTGCCCATGAATGATCAGCACGCAAGGCTTGCCGACGGCGTGTTTTATCGCCACTGGCCCGCCAGCGGCAGTGTTCGCGGCGTTATCCTGCTGGCCCATGGCCTCGGCGAGCACAGCGGTCGCTACCAGGGGCTCGCCGACTTCTTCCGCGCCCGGGGCATTGCGGTTGTTGCCCCCGACCATATTGGCCATGGCCACTCCCCGGGCCACCGGGCCCACATTGGCAGTTTTGCTGAATTTCTGCAGCCCCTGTTGCAACTGCGGGCACTGATTGCCCAGTGGTATCCCTCGGCCCCCTGCTTTCTGCTGGGCCACAGTCTCGGTGGTCTGATTGCCGCCCGCCTGTTGCTGGATGCCCAGGACCAGTTTGCTGGCGCGGCCCTGTCCGCACCTGCCCTGGCGGTAGCCGAGCCGCCATCGCCACTGCTGCTGTGGCTCAATCGTGTGCTCGCCCGTCTCTGGCCCACACTGGGCATGCTCAAGCTCGACGCCAGCCAGGTCAGCAGGGATCCCGATGTGGTTGCTGCCTACGAGGCCGATCCGCTGGTGCACCACGGCAAGGTCAGCGCGCGGCTGGTGGCGGAATTGTTTGCCACCATGGAGCAGGTCAATGTGCACCGCGCGGAAATTACCCTGCCGCTGCTGCTGCTGCACGGCGAAGCGGATGTGATGACGGCGCCCGCTGGCTCACAGGGTTTCAGTGCGGGGGTCGGTTCCGACGATGTCACCCTGCGTCTGTATCCCGGCCTGTACCACGAAATCTTCAACGAGCCGGAACGTCTGCAGGTGCTGGAAGATCTCGGGCAATGGTTGCAGCAGCGCCTGACCGCCTGAGCAATAGCGCGGCGGCAGGGCGCCACCGCTACTTCACGGGCTCTGCCTTCGCCGCCTCGGGTGGCGGTGAAAGCGGGTACAGCTCGGGCGCATCCGGCTGGTTTTCCAGATACAGGGAACGGCTCGGGAAAGCAAAGCCGGCGCCGGCACCCTCGACAATCTCCTTGATCTTGCAGGCCAGGCGCTCCTTGATCTCCAGCCAATCCCCCCAGACCGTGGTGCGGGTGAAACAGTACAGGAGAATGTCAATCGAGCTGTCGTTGAAGGAGTCGATGCGCACGAAAGTGGCGACCTCTTCGGGCTTGGCAAACTCCTCGCTGTTGAGGATGTAGTGTTCAATGGCATCGCGAATCTGCCGGAGCTGCTCGAGGCTGGTCCTGTATTCCAGTCCCAGCATCCAGCGAATACGGCGGTGGGTCATGCGGGAAAAGTTGGTGACGGCGTTGTCAGCCAGTCTCGCATTGGGGACATAGACCGGCGCCCGGTCGAAACGGCGTACGGTGGTGGTGCGGAAGCCGATCTGCAGAACAGTACCCTCGACAATCCCCTCGACATTGATCCAGTCTCCGGGCTGGAAGCGGCGTTCGCCAATGACGAAGAAGCCGGCGATCAGGTTTTTGAACAGATCCTGTGCCCCCAGGGCGACAGCGACGCCGAACAGCCCCAGGCCTGCAATGATGGGGCCGACGGCAATGCCCCAGAGCTCAAGGATGGTGGCTGCGCCGACAATGATGAACAATACCCTGGCTATCTTGACGATCCAGTCGATCATGGCCTGGGTCAGGAAGCTATTGGTCCTGTGCAATACCTCGCCCAGCGGGCCGGTCAGCTGATGAAAAGTCCAAAACAGGGTAAAGACAACCAGGGACCGGTTGATGTTGTAGAAAAAGGTGGCGAGCGCCTCATCCACCTTGAGTACGCTGGTGGCGAAGAATACACCCAGCACAACCGGCACGAAGCGCAGCGGCCTGCGAATGGCGTCCAGCAGCAGGTCGTCGAACTGGGTATGGCTTCTCTCCGCCGCTCGCTGCAGGGCTCCCAGTACATGGCGCGTGAACAGGTTGCGAAATGCCAGGGCAAGCAGGAATATCAATATCGCTACCAGAATGTGGACGAAATCCACGCCGTACACACCCTGTTGCCAGACTTCTACCAGCAGCTGCCAAAAGTCCTTGATTGATGCTATTTCCATAACCCGTCCCCTGCTTTTTCGGGCAGGATAATGAACGCTACCATTCGCATATGCAAACCCTGCCCTGGAGTCCGGCATGAACCGAACCATCATTGCTGTCCTGATCTTCGTCGCTTCGGCGGGCCTGCTCTGGTACGTATTCCTCGAGCGGCCGCCTGCGGTGACCGCGCCGCCCGCTCCCGCTGCTGTTGCCGACACGCGTCGCGATACCGACTGGTATCCCCGCCGCGACTGGGAGCAGGATAGCCCCGGCACCATGAACCTATCTGTTTTTGCCTACCGGGATCGCAACCGGGACGGTGTACTCGACCCCGGTGATGTGCCGATGGCCGCAGTCGCGATCCTGCTTGAGCGGCCCGATGGCAGCCTGCGCATGACCCGCACCAACATCAACGGTTACGCCAACTTTGGTGTTCACCTGAACAATGCCAGTGCCGATATCGGCGAGCCCGGCCGCGACTACCGCTTTGAGTTGCAGGTGCCTCCGGGCTGGGAGGTCTCCAGCGGCAGCGGCTCCCACAGCGCACGGTTCGAGAAGCGCCCCGGCACGCCCGCCGGGATGGTCACTGCCTCGCCGCCACCGGTCATCGGGCTGGCGCCGCTGCTTGCGGTGAGCGGCCGCCAGGCGGCGGGTGCCGGGGCGCTGGTGGCTGTGGCGCCGGACGGCAGCCGCAGCGCGGTAACCGCGGATGCGGAGGGTCGTTTCAGCTTCCCTGCCCATACCGGCGACTGGCAGCTGCAAGCGGCAACGGGTCACGCCGGCGATACCTTGCACCGGTTCGCGGTGCGGGATGCGCCCGTGGTCCTGGGATCGCTCAATCGGCACCGCGATGCCGCGACACCGCTGCCGGCGCCAATGGTGCTGGATTTCGACGAGCTGGAGCGCTCGGTGATCGAGAAGCTGCCGGTGGGCTATCGTGGCCTGGCTTTCGACTACCTGCTCGCCATCCACAACCAGTACTATCGGGGGCCGGGTTATGTGAACGTGCTCGCCAGCGGCGAAGGGGTCGGTTACAACAGCTCCGGGTATCCGGCCACCGTCACCAGCCTGCGCCCGGGCGAGCTATTCGATTTTGTCGGCGCCTATTTCGGCGTCGCCTGGGAGCAGGCCGAGGGCGAGACTCTGGTGGTGGAGGGCTGGCGCAAAGGTGATCCGGTCTATCGCGACGAACTGACCCTGTCGCATCTGGGCCCGGTATGGTTGCAGGCCGACTATCGCGGGATTGATGAGCTGCGCTTGGAAACGGTTCACTACTGGCAGTTCACCACGGATGACATGACGTTCCGCTTGCCACAGGGACAGTGATCGCGCTCCCGGTGGTGCCGGGAGCGCTATACCCTCAGCCGGGGATGATGCCATTGAATACGGCGCAGGTTTCCGCGGGCTGCAGTACCGTGGAGGGGCTGTCGGAGCACTCCGGCACCGGCACCAGGCCGGCATTGACCATGCCAGCCTCTGGACATTCAAAACTGGGCGCACCGACATTGGCCTCGCCGCCGTTGTTGGCAATCAGTCCACTGAGCTGAATGTCGAGAATCTGCTGGGCTATCCCGGTGTTGTTGCTGACACAGTTTTCACCAGGATCAAGGGGCAGGGTGCCGCCTGCAGGATCATTGAGGGAGACCGAATTGAACGCCGGCAGTGCATAGGCCTCCGACACCAGTTTGATGCCGCTGGCACCGCTGGCGATGGCGCCGGTTACCAGCGCTGCCAGCATGAACTGGGCGCCGCTCAGTTGCCTGGACTTGATCACCCGCGCCACGACGACCAGCATCAGCGCCGCCAGCAGGATCAGCGCAAAGCCGCTCATTGCCGGTACCGCGGTCGCCGCCAGCGGGCCGTGGGTGATGCTGCCCGAGGGTGTGCCTGCCCAGGCGGTATTGCCCGCTGCCAGCGCGGCAAGTCCAATAATGATCTGTGCGCGGTACACGCTGCGCCCGGAAGCAGTGCAGAGCAGATTTGGCATGGCCTTTCTCCAGCTTTGACTTTTCATCATCGAGAATAGCGACAAAGCAGGGAAATCACAAATTGTTGCTTGCAGATCCGAGGCAGGCAGCAACGCCCCCTGTGGTAGTGCGGTACCCGGCGCTACTGCTGGCGGGCTCGCTGAAGCAGAAGCTGGGAATCCCTGGCGTCAGCCTTTACCATAGGGCGCTTTTCGTCGCGGCCAGCGCCGCGCCCACAAAGGAGCTCGCGTGAACCCCACTGTCCTTATCACCGGCGCCGGCGGTCAGCTCGGTCGCGAGCTGCAGCTTGCGGCCCCCGCAGCCGTCACGCTGATCTGCCTGGACCGTGCTGCGCTGGACATCAGCCAACCGGAACAGGTGCGCCATGTCTTCGGCGAATTGCGCCCGGACTGGGTCATCAATGCTGCAGCCTACACCGCAGTGGACGGGGCGGAGGGCGAGGAAGCACTGGCCTTGCAGGTCAATGCCGAAGGTGCGGGACACCTGGCCGCCGCCTGTGCCGGCACCGGCACCGGGCTGGTGCATGTCTCTACCGATTTTGTCTTTGATGGCGAGTCCGGCCGTCCCTACGCGCCCGCTGCGACGCCGGCTCCCCTGGGGGCCTACGGACGCAGCAAGCTAGAAGGGGAACGCGCGGTGCTGGCGGCGCATCCCCGGGCGCTGATCGTGCGCACCGGTTGGGTGTACTCGCGTTTTGGCAGCAATTTTGTCAAGACCATGCTGCGTCTGATGGCGGAGCGGGACAGCCTGGGCGTGGTCTGCGACCAGATTGGCACCCCGACCTGGGCCCGGGGCCTGGCGCAGGCTTGTTGGGCCGCGGTGGACAGGCCCCTGCTACAGGGCGTTTACCACTGGAGCGACGCCGGTGTCTGCAGCTGGTATGACTTCGCGGTCGCGATTGCCGAGGAGGGCCTGGCCGCGGGACTGCTGTCCCGCAGCCCTGCCGTGCAGCCAATCCCTGGCAGCGAGTACCCGACGCCGGCCCGGCGACCCGCCTGCAGCGTGCTGGACAAGCAGCAGAGCTGGCAGGAACTGGGTATTGCGCCGATTCACTGGCGGGTACAATTGCGTGCCATGTTGCAGGATCTCAAGGAACACGGCGATGGCTAGATCCCTGCTGGTTACCGGCGCCGCCGGCTTTATTGGTGCCAATTTTGTCCATTACTGGCGCCAGCGCTATCCCGGAGATTGCATCGTCGCCCTGGATGCGCTGACCTATGCCGGCAATCGCGCCAACCTCGCCGGCCTGGAGGGCTCGCCGGACTTCTACTTTGTGCACGCCAATATCTGTGATTACCCGCAAGTGCTTGCCACCCTGCGGGAGCACCGGGTCGACACGCTGGTACATTTTGCCGCGGAGAGCCATGTCGACCGCTCCATTACCGGCCCCGACGCCTTTATTGCAACCAATATCGTCGGTACCCACAGCCTGTTGCAGGCGGCGCGGGAATACTGGCTGGGCGGCGCGCAGCCGCTGCCGCACCGTTTCCACCATGTGTCCACGGATGAAGTCTACGGCTCGCTGGCACCGGACGCCCCGGGTTTCCACGAGGCCCAGCAGTATCAGCCCAACTCGCCCTACTCCGCCAGCAAGGCCGCCTCGGACCATCTGGTGCGTGCTAGTCACCACACCTACGGCCTGCAGGTGACCACCAGCAACTGCTCCAACAACTACGGCCCCTGGCACTTCCCGGAAAAGCTTATCCCCCTGTGCCTGACCAATATCCTCCGCGGTCTGCCGCTGCCGGTCTACGGCGACGGCAGCAATATCCGCGACTGGCTCTATGTGGAGGACCACTGTCGCGGCATCGATCTGGTGTTGCAGCGCGGGACCGTCGGCGAAACCTACAACATCGGTGGCAACAACGAGTGGTGCAACCTGGCCATTGTGGAGCTGCTGTGCGATGAGCTGGACCGCCGGTTTCATGCTGAAGGTACGCTGGCGGCGCGTTTTCCCCGGGCGCCGGCAGCCATCGGTGGCCGCGCCCGGGACCTGATCCGCTTTGTCGAGGACCGGGCCGGCCACGACTGGCGCTATGCCATCGATGCGGGCAAAATCAGTCGGGAACTGGGCTACGCCCCCGCCGAGACCTTTGAGACCGGCATTCGCCGCACCATCGACTGGTATCTGGCCAACGAAGCTTGGTGGCGGCCCCTGTTGCCTGGCTAGTTAAGGACGGGCTGGAGAGTCATGGCGCTAACCATGCTCTGGCCATTGCGGTCGCTCAGATCGGCGCTTCGGCGATGCCGCCATCAACCGTCAGCACGGTGCCGGTCATGTAGCCACCGGCCGCATTGCTCGCCAGCAGCAGTAATGGCGCGGTCAGGTCCTCCATCGCGCCCATCCGCCGCGCCGGGATGGTCTTGATATAGCGCTCCCCGCGCTCACTTTCAAAGTATTCCCGGTTGATGTCGGTCAGGAACCAGCCCGGGCACAGGGCGTTGACCCGGATCTGCTGCCGGCACAGCTCGATGGCCATGGCTTTGGTGAGCTGCACGACACCGGCCTTGGACACGTTGTAGGCAACCTTCATCGCCCCGGTGCGCAAGCCATAGATCGAGCCGATATTGACGATACTGCCTGCGGTGCCTGTTGTGGCCATGTGCCTGGCCGCGGCCCGCGCCACGCGCCACGCGCCGTTGAGGTTGGTGTCGATTACCCGCTGCCACTCCTCCTCACCGGTATCCAGGAACCGGATCGGATCGTCGGCGACGCCCGCGTTGTTGACCAGGATGTCGATGTTGCCGATAGAGCCAGTGATCTCGGCGAACGCGCGGTCGACACTGGCGGGAGCGGTGACGTCCATGGCCACGGCGCTGGCCCGGGCGCCGGTAGCCTGGATGGCAGCGACTTCGGTTGCCAGCTTGTCCGCACGTCGCGCCGCCAGGATGACAGTTGCCCCCGCCTCGGCCAGTACCCTGGCAAAGTGCACGCCGAGTCCACTGGAGGCGCCGGTAATCAGCGCGGTCTTGCCCTGCAGCTGGAAATAATCCCTGGCCATGATGGCTCCTTTTCGGTTGGGGTACGACAAGTCGTTGCCGGGGTGTCAGTCGAACAGCGGCAGCTCCGCCCAGGCCAGTCCCGCTGCATCCTTGGCCGACAGGCGCGGCTGTTCCCCTGCGGGGATCGGCCAGGTGACACCCACGGCGGCGTCATCCCAGGCCAGGGACACTTCGCTGGCCGGGTGATAGTAGTCCGTGCACTTGTATTGAAAGTCGGCGTACTCGGACAGCACATAGAAACCGTGGGCGAAGCCGGGGGGCACCCACAGCATCCGGTGGTTGGCCGCGCTCAGTTCCACCCCGTACCACTGGCCCAAAGTGGCTGAGGAGCGGCGCAGATCCACAGCGACATCGAATACGGCGCCGGAGGTCACTCGCACCAGCTTGCCCTGGGGCTGCTCGGTCTGGAAGTGCAGGCCGCGCAGGATACCCCGGGCGGAGCGGCTGTGGTTGTCCTGGACGAAGTCGAGATCGAAGCCGGCCTGGTGGAAGGTCTCCGCGTTCCAGCTCTCCAGGAAAAAGCCGCGCTCGTCACCAAATACTTTCGGTTGCAGCAGGTACAGGCCCGCCAGGGGCGTTGGCTCAAAGGTCATTGCTCAACACTCCATCCTGCTCCAGCAGTTGCCGCAGGTACAGGCCGTAGCCGCTTTTCTCCAGCGGCGCCGCCAGCGCCAGCAGCTGTTCGGCGTCAATGTAGCCCATGCGAAATGCGACTTCCTCCGGGCAGGCAATCTTGAGACCCTGGCGCTCCTCCACTACGCGGATGAAGTTGGCGGCATCCAGCAGCGAGTTGTGGGTGCCCGTGTCCAGCCAGGCGGTGCCGCGGCTCATCACTTCCACCCGCAGGTCGCCGCGGGCCAGGTAGGCCTTGTTGACATCGGTGATTTCCAGTTCGCCGCGGGCGGAGGGGCGGATACCGCGGGCGATGTCGATGACATCGTTGTCATAGAAATACAGACCGGTCACGGCATAGTGGGACCTGGGTCGGGCCGGTTTTTCCTCGATGTCGACCGCTACGCCGGCGGCATCGAAACTGACCACGCCATAGCGTTCCGGGTCCTGCACATAATAGGCGAACACCGAGGCGCCGTGCTCCCGGCGGGCGGCGCTGCGCAGGCTCTGGGTGAAGCCGCCACCGTAGAAAATATTGTCGCCCAGGACCAGGGCGGCCGGATTGTGGCCGATAAAGTCCGCCCCCAGCAGGAATGCCTGGGCGAGCCCGTCGGGGCTGGGCTGCACGGTGTAGCTGATACTGATGCCCCAGCGGCTGCCGTCGCCCAGCAGATCGGCGAAGGCGGCCTGGTCCCGCGGCGTGGTAATGATCAGGACGTCGCGGATACCCGCCAGCATCAGGGTCGCCAGCGGGTAATAGATCATCGGCTTGTCGTACACCGGCATCAATTGCTTGCTGACGGTGCTGGTCAGCGGATGCAGCCGGGTGCCCGACCCACCCGCGAGGATAATGCCTTTGTACCTGGTCGTTTCCATACCAACCCCGGTCGATGGAAAAGCGGCGATTATACGGGAAACGGTAGCCAAATTACGATAAGCCGCAGCCATTGGGCTCTGGTAAGGGGTTGCGGGGCTGGTGCTGCGGCGCATTTCGCTGCTAGAATTCCGGTCTTGGGCGCTGCGCATTTGTCTACCTTGCGTGGTGTCGCGCCCACACCCTCTCCGTCTGACAAAAAAGGGACGCCGCTATCAGGCATCTGGACACAGCAGTGAGTGATTCGGCTGCCAGCGCGGTGGCGGAGGCGATTCCGCCCATCCCGGCGGCGCTGGCCCGGCAGCGCCCTCCGCTGCGCATCGCGCTGCTGGGCTATCGCAGCAAGCCGCACGCCGGCGGCCAGGGCGTGTACATCAAGTACCTGAGCAAGGCGCTGGTGGATGCCGGGCACAGCGTGGACGTGATTTCCGGTCCACCCTACCCCGAGGTCGATCCCCGGGTGCGGCTGATCAAGCTGCCGAGCCTGGACCTGTATGAAAACGGCCTCTGGTCCTTGCGGCCACGGCATCTGCGATCACTCAGCAATATCATCGAGTGGACCAGCAAGCTGACCGGAGGGTTTGCCGAGCCCTATACCTTCGGGCGTCGCGCGGTACGCTACCTGCGTCGTCACCGCGAGGATTACGACCTGATCCACGACAACCAGAGCCTCAGCCACGGCATGGTGGAGTTGCAGGCCATGGGACTGCCGCTGGTGACCACGGTACACCACCCCATTACCAGCGATCTGCGGATCGCCCTGAGTGCTGCGCGGCGCTGGCACCAGCGCCTGCTGATCCGGCGCTGGCATTCGTTCCTGCTGATGCAGAGGAAGGTGATCAAGCAGTTGCACCACGTGGTAACGGTCTCCGATTACTCGCGCCAGGATATCGCCCGGGACTTCGGCCTGCAGCCGGCCGGGATCGCCCTGGTGCACAACGGTATTGATACGGAGGAGTTCCGCCCCCTCCCCGAGGTGCCCCGCAAGCCCCTGCGGATCATGGCTACGGCATCCGCCGATGCACCACTGAAGGGGCTGCGCTACCTGTTGCAGGCTTTTGCCCGCCTGTTGCCGCGCCACCCCGGGCTGGAATTGCTGCTGGTCAGCAAGCCCGAGCCTGGCGGGCGCACGGAACGCCTGGTCGAGCGCCTGGGGATCGCCGGCAATATTCGTTTTGTCAGCGGCATATCCACTGCGGAAATGGTCCGCTACTACGCCGAGGCCTGCATGGCCGTGGTTCCTTCCATCTATGAAGGCTTCGGTCTGCCGGCGGGCGAGGCCATGGCCTGCGGGGTGCCGGTGATCTCCACCGACGGTGGTGCGCTACCGGAAGTGGTAGGCGACGCGGGCATCATCGTTCCGGTCCGTGACGCCAGCGCCCTTGAGCAGGCGATCGAGTCCCTGCTGCAGAACCCGCAGCGCCGTGAGCAGCTGGCAGTCGCGGGGCGCCAGCGCATCCTGGAGCGCTTTAGCTGGCAGGTTTGTGCAGCGGCCATGGACGACTACTATCGCAAGGTTATCGCCGATGCAAACCGTTGATTTCAGGTACTTTCCTTTGCATTCGGGGGAGCGTGTCCTGGATCTGGGTTGCGGCGAGGGCCGGCACGCAATTGCCGCCTACGTGCTGGGTGAGGTGCATGCGGTCGGGGTCGATCTGTCCCCCGGGGACCTGGCAACAGCGCAGGCGCGATTCGCCGGGGTCGAGGAGGCGGGCAATGGGCTCAAGCAACTGGATCTCACCGTGGCATCGGCGCTGGCACTACCCTTTCCCGATGCCAGCTTCGACAAGGTAATCTGCTCTGAGGTACTGGAGCACATTCCCGACTATCGCGCCGCCCTCCGGGAAATCCGCCGGGTGCTCAAGCCAGCCGGCCAGCTCTGTGTGAGTGTGCCGCGGCGCTGGCCAGAGCGCCTGTGCTGGGCCCTCAGCAAGCGCTATCACCAGACTCCGGGCGGGCATCTGCGGATCTTCCGCGCCGAGCGCCTCTGGGCGGAGATCGAGCAGCTGGGTTTCGTCGGTTTCCACCGCCACGGTGCCCACGCCCTCCATGGCCCCTACTGGTGGTTGCGCTGCCTGTTCTGGCGCGAGGGTGAGCAGCAGTGGCTGGTGCGGCAATATCACCGGCTGCTGGTCTGGGATCTGCTGCGCGCGCCGTGGCTGACCCGGACCCTGGAGAAGTTGCTGAACCCGTTCATGGGCAAGAGCGTCGTATTCTATTTTCGCCAGCAGGCCAGCCTGTGAGTGGGCTCTATCTCAGCCGCGGCCTGTTCCCGCAGGAGTTTCTGCGGCCCACTGTGGATTTCCTGCTGGCAACCCAGAAACCCAGCGGCGAGATCCCGTGGTTCAGCGGCGGCTACACGGACCCCTGGGACCATGTCGAGGCGGCCATGGGCCTGTCCATCGGCGGCGAGCACGCGGCCGCGGTGCGTGCCTATCGGTGGCTGGCAAGCATGCAGTTGCCCGATGGCAGCTGGTGGGCATCCTACCGGGGCGCGATCGTCGACAACGACCACCGTCGGGAAACCAATTTTGTCGCCTATGTTGCCACCGGGGTCTGGCATCACTATCTGATAACCGGTGACGCTGGCTTTCTGCGCGAAATGTGGCCGGTGGTTGATGGCGCGATAGAGTTCGTGCTCGCGCTGCAGAGTGCTCACGGCGAGATCGACTGGGCCGTGGATACTGCGGGCAATCGGCTGCCGGATGCGCTGGTCACGGGTTGCAGCTCGATCTACAAGAGCCTCGAGTGTGCCTGCAATATTGCGGTTACCCTCGGTAATGAGCGCCCGCACTGGTACCCGGCCCGCACCAGACTCGGTGCGGCCCTGCGCTCGCGGCCAGAGCGCTTTGACCGCACCTGGGAGAGCAAGGCGCGTTACTCCATGGACTGGTTCTACCCGGTGCTCAGCGGTGCGTTGCAGGGTGCCCCGGCCAGGGTCCGGCTGGCGGCGCGCTGGGACGAATTCGTGCACAGCGGCCTCGGTTGCCGCTGCGTGGCGGACGAACCCTGGGTTACCGTGGCGGAGTCCTGCGAGCTGGTCATGGCGCTGCTGGCCGCGGGCGACCATGCGCGGGCGGTAGAACTGTACAGCTGGCTGCACCAGTGGCGCACGGATGACGGCGCCTACTGGACCGGCTATCAGTTCGCGGAGGATCTGCTGTGGCCGGAAGAGCAGCCGACCTGGACCGCCGCGGCGATTTTGCTGGCTGCCGATGCCCTCACCGGCTTCACCGGAGCCGCCAACCTGTTTACCCGGGTAGAGCTGTTGCAGGCGTCCTCGGGGGCGGCAGAAAAACGTCTGCGCCGGGATCAGTAGCGCTCGTTCACAGCCTGCGCAGGATAGCCAGGCTGTCGACCTGTTCGCAATGGGTGAACAACCCGGACTGCAATGCCAGGCGATGAATGGCCCGCGGTGCCTGCCCGCCCGTGGCTGCATCGAGATAGATATCGTGAATGGCGAGGATCCCGTCCCGCTGCAGGTGGCTGGCCCAGCAGCGGTAATCCGTCAGCGCGGCGTCCAGGCTGTGGCCGCCATCGATAAACAACATCGACAGCGGCGTCTGCCAGTGCCGGGCCGCAGCGGCGGAACCGGCGACGATGGGTACCACGACTTCATCGAGACCGGCGCGACTGATATTGCGGCGAAACTCGCGGAAGGTATCCACAATCGCCAGCTCCCCATCATACAGGTCGGGATCGTGGAACATCTCCCCGCGCTGATGCTCCTCTGAACCGCGGTGGTGGTCCAGGGCGAAGACCGTGCTGTTGTGCTGGCGAGCGGCCAGGCCCAGGTAAATCGTGGACTTGCCGCAGTAGCTGCCGATTTCCAGCAGCGGCCCCCTTTTACTCCCTGCCAGCGCCCAGCGATAGAGGGCGTCGGCTTCCGCGGGCAGCAGAAAGCCCTTGATGGCGTCAATGTCGGTGGGAAGATCTGCAATCATGGGTTGTTGTGCGCCGGGCTCGGGCCCGGCCCTGTGCCCGGTCAGGGAGAGGTGGTTGCGGTGGGCGCCGGCGGCGGTACCAGCACTGCGTCCAGTGCCTGGATATCCTCGGGACTCAGCAGGCCAGCCTGTTCTTTCAGGCGCATGGTATTGAGAATGTAGTCATAGCGGCTGTTGGCGTAGTCGCGCTGGGCAGCGAACAGCGTGTTCTGGGCATTCAGCACATCCACGACATTGCGGGTGCCGACTTCATAGCCGGCCTGGGTGGCATCGAGCGCGCTCTGCGAGGACACAATCGCCTGCGCCCGGGCCGCCACCCGCGACACATCGCTGACCACGGTCATGTGCAGCGAGCGCGCATTGGTGACCGTGTTGCGCGAGAGATTGATGCGGTTTTCGCGGGCAACGTTGAACTCCTGTGCTGCCCGGCGGCGGTTGGCACTGACAGCCCCGCCGCTGAAAAGCGGCACATCCAGGCGGATCTGCCAGGTATTTTCATCGAGCTCACTGTTCGGTGAGGTGTCAAAGCCGGTTGATGGAGTCCGGAGCAGGGTGCCATCGGTATCGTAGTCGGAATAACTGTAACTGCCGCTGAGCCTGGGCGCATGCTCCATCTGGTTGGCCCTGGCCAGCTGCCGCGCAGCTTCTTCCGCGTAGCGTGCAGCCTGCAGGTTGAAATTGTTTTCCAGGGCAAAATCTACCCAGGCCGTGCGGTCGGCGGGTTCCGGCAGTGTGGCGGTAAAGTCTTCCTCCAGCACATTCAGGTTGCTGTGCTCCCGGCCAGTCAATACCGAGAGCCGTTCCAGCGCAACCGCCACGTTGTTCTCGTCAACGATACGGTTGACCTGTGCCAGGTCGCGGGCAGCCTGCGCCTCGTAGACGTCGGTGATGGCAATCAGGCCCACCTCGAAACGCTGCTGGGTTTGCTCCAGCTGCCGGTCGAAGGCGCGCTCCTGTGCCCGCGATGCCTCCAGGTTGTCCTGCGCCCGCAAGACCAACAGGTACGCTTCCGCCACCCGTACGATCAGGTTCTGCTGGTTGGCGGCAAAAGTTGCCTCTGCCTGGCGGCTAAATTCCTTGCCGGACTGGAAAGTGAACCAGGCGGGCAGGTCGAACAGGGGCTGGTTCAGGCTGATCTGGTAGCCTTCGCGGCTGGTGTCGATGTCGGTTTGGGTCTGTACCGCGGTGACCCCGCCGTCCAGGCCGCCATCCACCGAGAAACTTTCCCCGATATTGCTCTGGTCGCGATCGGTATAGTCGTAGTTGGCGCTTACCTGCGGCAGCAGCCCGGCGAGACCGAGTTTCTCGGTCTCGAGGTTGGCCCGGTACTGTGCTTCCTCGGCCTTGAGCTGGGCGTCATTGGCCAGCGCCAGTTCGTAGATGTCGCGCAGGGACTCAGCCCCTGCCGGCGCAATACCCAGGGAGAGTGCCAGCACCAGCAGTGCGGCTCCTGTCTTGTTCATCCTGAATCCTCAAATATTCGGGGGTAAATATCGATTGCGAGTGTAGCAGCCCGCGTGCGGCTGCGCATGCGTTAACCACGTCGCAAAACGGGTAATATACTCGCTGTTTTTGCCAGTACAAATGCTACACTCGGTTCTCGTTGTGGGTCAGGTCGGTAGTCGATACTTGTCCGGCAGCGGTATTGCCTCCCCACAACCCGGGAACAAAAATGACCGTACAGAGGGCCAGAAAACGGCCTTACAAAATGGATCTGGCGCGCCTGCATTCCCTGTGCGAGGCCAACTATGCGCGCCTGTTGCGCCTGTTCCCCGACTATGAGCAGGGCAACGCCCGCGAGTTTGCAGTCGCCGAGGCCCGCATTCGTCTTGAGGTTCTTGAGCGCAGCCGCTACACGACATTCTTCCGCCTGCACCAGAGTCACGGCGAGGCGCGCTGGCTCAGGCGCCTCATCATTGATGTTCGCGCCTATCACGATGCCGGCATGCTGGAAGTAGGGTCGTTTCAGGCTCATCGCCGGATCCAGCCGCGCTACGCCTATCCCAATGCCCACATGTTCCAGCAGGACGAGAAGCTGCAGCAAAACCAGTTTCTCGGCGACTGGCTGGAGCATTGTCTCGCCAATGGCCGTGCGCAACATCCGGTGATACCCCGGCGCGCCGGTTCCTGACGGCTTCAGGAATGACCGCGTCCGCCGCTCGTCGTCGTTGTCACCGTGTCGCTGTCAGTGGCGATACAGTGCGCGTATTGCAGCTCACCGACACCCATTTGTGCCGCGAACGCGGCGGCAGCCTGCTGGGGATGGATACCGACCACTCTTTGCAGGCAGTGATAGCCCTGGCCCGCCGCGAACAGCCGCAAATTGATGTCCTGCTGGGCACTGGCGACATGTCCAACCACGGTTATCTGGAGGCCTACCAGCGCCTGCGCGCCTATTTTGCCGGGCTGTGCCCGGACCAGTTCTGGTTGCCGGGCAATCACGACGACCGCGTCAAAATGGACCAGGTCGATGTCGACGGCACCCTGCTCAGCAACGATATCCGCCTCGGTCCCTGGCAGCTGGTGATGCTGGACTCCCAGGTGCCCGGGCAGGTCGGTGGCCGGCTGGGCCAGGGCCAGCTGCAGCTGCTGCGGGAGGCGCTGGATGAAGCCGCCCGCGAGCAGCTGTTCAGCCTGGTCTGCCTGCATCATCAGCCGGTGGCCATCGGCTGCCGCTGGCTGGATGAGCAGATGGTCGCGGATGCCGATGAGCTGTTTGCGGTATTGGCGCAATACCCCGGTGTGCGCGGCATTCTCTGGGGCCACATCCACCAGCAGGTTGATCGCGTCTGGCAGGGGCGCAAGCTGATGGCCTCGCCTTCCACCTGCGTCCAGTTTGCTCCCGGCAGCGATGTGTTCAAGGCCGATGCGGCAGCGCCCGGCTACCGCTGGCTTGAATTGCGCGCGGATGGCGAGATCGAATCCGGCATATCGCGGGTCGAGGGAGTCTCCTTTCGGGTGGACCTGGATTCCCAGGGCTACTTGTAGCCATCCCTGCACAACAGTCTGCAAGCGCCCGCTGCTGGTGAGGTACAATGACCCGCCCCGAACAACCCAGCTGCAGGAAACCACAGGCAGGAATGAGCAACTATACCGCGGAAGACATCGAAGTCCTGACCGGACTGGAGCCGGTGCGCAAGCGCCCCGGCATGTATACCGACACCACCCGTCCCAACCACCTGGCCCAGGAGGTCATCGACAACAGCGTCGATGAGGCCCTGGCCGGACACGCCACGCGGATCGACGTCATCCTGCATCGCGACGGCGCCATCAGCGTCAGCGACGACGGCCGCGGCATGCCGGTGGATATCCACCCCGGCCAGGGCAAGCCCGGGGTCGAGGTGATCCTCTGCACCCTCCACGCCGGCGGCAAGTTTTCCAACAAGAACTACCAGTTCTCCGGTGGCCTGCACGGGGTTGGCGTGTCCGTGGTCAATGCCCTGTCCCAGGCGCTGGAAATCACCATCCGCCGCGACGGCAATGTCTATCGGATGAACTTTGCCGGGGGCGAGAAAACCAGTGACCTGGCGGTAATCGACAGCTGTGGCAAGCGCAATACCGGCACCTCCATCCGCTTTACCCCCGATGGGCAGTACTTCGATTCGGTGAACTTCTCGGTGCCCAGGCTGCAGCATGTGCTGCGGGCCAAGGCGGTGCTGTGCCCGGGCCTGCGGGTGACCTTCCTCGATGAGAAGAAAGGCGAGACCGAGGAATGGTACTACGAGGACGGGCTCACCGATTACCTCTGCGACGCCACCATCGACTACCCCTGTGTGCCCGAGCAGCCCTTTGTCGGCAGCTTCAGCGGCAGCAGCGCGGCGGCGGACTGGGCAGTGCAGTGGCTGCCGGAGGGCGGCGAGGTGATCGCCGAATCCTACGTCAACCTGATCCCCACCGCTCAGGGGGGCACCCATGTCAACGGCCTGCGCACCGGACTGCTGGACGCGGTGCGCGAATTCTGCGAGCTGCGCAATCTGCTGCCCCGGGGTGTGCGGCTGGCGCCGGACGATATCTGGGACCGCTGCTGCTATATCCTCTCGGTGAAGCTGGAGGACCCGCAGTTCTCCGGCCAGACCAAGGAGCGGCTGTCCTCACGCGAAGCCGCGGCCTTTGTTTCCGGTGTCGCCAAGGACGCCTTCAGCCTGTGGCTGAACCAGCACACCGGGGAGGCCGAGCGCATTGCCGAGCTGTGCATCAACAGCGCCCAGAACCGGCTCCGCACCGCGCGCAAGGTGACCCGCAAGAAAGTCACCTCCGGCCCCGCCCTGCCGGGCAAGCTGGCGGACTGCTCCGGCGAGGACCCGA
This sequence comes from Haliea sp., assembly GCF_040221975.1. Lineage (GTDB taxonomy): Bacteria > Pseudomonadota > Gammaproteobacteria > Pseudomonadales > Halieaceae > Haliea. The sequence continues at coordinate 198,421 of NZ_JAVJWR010000031.1, read as the reverse complement.
CCCGCGGCGAGCTGTTCCTGGTCGAGGGCGATTCCGCCGGTGGCTCGGCCAAACAGGCCCGCAACCGCGAGTTCCAGGCCATCCTGCCCCTGCGCGGCAAGATCCTGAACACCTGGGAGGTGGACTCCCAGGAAATCCTCGCCTCGCAGGAGGTGCACAATATCTCGATCGCCATTGGCATGGACCCGGCCAGTGACGACCTTACCGGCCTGCGCTACCACAAGGTCTGCATTCTCGCGGACGCCGATTCCGACGGCCTGCACATCGCCACCCTGATCTGCGCCCTGTTCGTGCGCCACTTCCGGCCGCTGGTGGCCGCGGGCCATGTGTATGTGGCCATGCCGCCGCTGTACCGCATCGACGTCGGCAAGGAGGTCTACTACGCTCTGGACGAGAGTGAAAAGCAAGGGGTGCTGGACCGGATCGAGGCGGAGAAGAAAAAGGGCAAGGTCAACGTCCAGCGCTTCAAGGGGCTGGGGGAAATGAACCCGTTGCAGCTACGCGAGACCACCATGGACCCGGATACCCGGCGCCTGGTGCGGCTGGTGCTGGATGCGGGCGACGGCACCAACAGCATGCTGGACATGCTGCTGGCGAAGAAGCGCGCCGGCGACCGCAAGGCCTGGCTGGAGAGCAAGGGCGATCTGGCGGATATTGCCGTGATCTGAACCGGGGAGGGCACCGGCATGAAACACCGCTTTGCATTGAGTCGTCTCGCCGCGTGTGCCGTAGTGTCTTCCGCGCTCCTGTCCCTGCCGGTGCGGGCAGAGGGTCCGGCAGGGGAGCCCGCCGAAGCGTTTGCGCGGCTGGAAGCGCGCCTGCTGGCCGCGGATTCGGTGAGCCTGGAGTTCCACATCACCGCCGAAGGTGCCCTGGCGGCGGACCTGCAGGGCAAGTTGAGGGTTGGCACCGCCACGCCTCGCCCGCACAACATGCTCCTGTCCTTGTGGGGCGAGTTTGCTGGCCAGCAGGTATCCGCAATCCTCTCCGCCACCGATACATCCATGGCGCTGGGTTCTGGAGATGAGCTTGTTGGCGAGCCGCGGTCCGAGCATCTGGCCGAGGCCGTGCTGATCGGCCTGACCCGCATGGGCCTGCTGCACAACCTGGCGCGCCTGCTCGCGGACGCCACCCCGGACCACGCCGACGGTGGCGTCCGGGACTGGGTTGCCGTGGGCGACTTTGCCACCGATTCCGAGGAGCCCGCGGCACTTTCCTTCGCGATCACCGTTGCCGGCACCCCGGCCGCCACCGCGCGGCTGGAACTGGACGCCGCGGGCCTGCCGCATCTGCGGCAGCAGACAGTGCAATTCCCCGGGGGTGAAATGCGGGTGACAGAGCGCTACTCTGCGGTTGCGATTGACTGATGGCTGCCGCACGCGGGCTACCATGCCCCTTGCAGGCGGGGAGTTTACCTGTGCGGACAACCGGGAGTGAGCAGTGGCGGAACAAAAACGGATAGCGCTTCTCATCGACTGCGACAACGTCAGTCACAATGCCATCGAAGGCGTGTTGGAGGAATTGGCCACGCACGGCATGGTCAATGTGCGCCACGCCCATGGCGACTGGAAGAGCCCCTCCCTGTCCGGCTGGGTGGAGCGGCTGCATCCCCACGCCATCCGGCCGGTCCAGCAGTTCGCCTACACCAAGGGCAAGAATGCCACTGATGCGTCGATGATCATTGATGCCATGGACCTGCTCTACAGCAACCGGATCGACGCCTTTGCCCTGATGACCAGCGACAGCGACTTTACCCCGCTGGTGTTGAGAATCCTGGAAAGCGGCCTGCCGGTGTTCGGCTTCGGGGAAAAGAAGACCCCGCAGCCCTTCGTCGATGCCTGTTCCACATTCATCTATACGGAGAACCTGGTGCCCGGCCGCGAGGACAAGCCGGACAGTCCCAAGCAGGCGGCGAAGCGCAGCCGCAACGAACTGCGGCAGGATGCGGCGCTGGTGAAACTGCTGCGTACCGCGGTGGAGCAGACCTCGGACGACGATGGCTGGGCGCACATGAGCGCCGTGGCGCATTACATTTCCAACAACAGTTCGTTCTCCCCGATCAACCACGGCTACAAGAAGCTGGGCGACCTGATCCGGGCCACAGAGTTGTTCGAGGTCGACTTGCGCGGTACCGCCATGTTCATCAGGGATGCGCGGAAGCAATCGTCATGAACCGGGTTCGGTGCGTGGTCCTGGAGGATTGAGCAATGCAACGCATCCTTGTCTTCGGCAACTCCGGCTCCGGCAAGACGACCCTCGCGGCGCGGCTGTGTGACGAGCAGGGCCTGGCCCATCTCGACCTGGATGAGCTGGCGTGGCTGCCGACCGTACCACCCGAGCGCCGTCCCCTGGCCGAGTCGGGACAGGCGATCCGCGAGTTCATCACTGCACACGATGGCTGGGTGATCGAGGGCTGCTACGCCGATCTGCTGGGGTTGGCTGTGCCATTGGCCACCGAGGCGATATTCCTCAACCTGCCCGTGGCGCAGTGCCAGGCCAATGCCCGCAGGCGACCCTGGGAACCGCACAAGTACTCTTCGCCCGCAGCCCAGGACGCGAACCTGGCCATGCTGCTGGACTGGATTGCCGATTATCCGGAGCGCGATGACGTGTTGTCCCTGCGCGCGCACCGCCGGTTATTCGAGGCGTTCCCCGGGCGCAAGCGGGAGCTGACGGAAAGTGTGGACCGCTTGGTCTGCTGAGTCTGTCGTTGGGCCGGCTCACAACAGCGCCTTGGCGCGACAGCTGTTTCCAAACCACAAGATTGAGGAGATAACCCATGGAATCCCTGCGCACCCCCGACAGTCGCTTCGAGGATCTGTCCGGCTTCGATTACCAACCCCATTATCTGCAAGTGAGCGACTTTGAGGGTGGAGAGCTGCGCATGCATTACCTGGATGAGGGTGCAGAGGACGGAGCGATAGTCCTGCTGCTGCACGGTGAGCCGTCCTGGTGCTATCTCTACCGCAAGATGATTCCCATCATCACGGCGGCAGGCTTGCGGGTTCTTGCGCCGGATCTGATTGGCTTCGGCCGCTCCGACAAGCCAGCGGCTCGCAATGACTATACCTACGCTCGCCATGTGGGCTGGATGCAGTCCTTCCTGGATCAGCTCGAGCTGCAGGCCATTAACCTCGTCTGTCAGGACTGGGGCGGGTTGCTGGGCTTGCGCCTGGTGGCGGAAAACCCGGGGCGCTTTGACTCCGTTGTCGCCGCCAACACTTTCCTTCCCACCGGCGATACGGAGTTGGGTCCGGCCTTCGAGAAGTGGCGCCAGTTCTCGCAGGAAACGCCTGAATTCCACGCCGCTGGCATCATCAAGGGCGGCACCGTCACGCCCCTGGCGCAGGAGGTGCTCGACGCCTATAACGCGCCGTTCCCGGATGAAAGCTACAAGGAGGGCGCGCGCCAGTTCCCCATGCTGGTACCGGCCAGTCCGGAGGATCCAGCCGCCGAGCCCAACCGCAGGGCATGGGAGGTCCTGCGCCAGTGGCAGAAACCGTTCCTGACCGCGTTCAGTGACTCGGACCCGGTGACTGCGGGTGTCGACAGCTACTTCCAGAGATTCATCCCGGGTGCCCGGGGGCTGGACCACGTCACAATCAACAATGGCGGCCACTTTCTGCAGGAAGACCAGGGCGAGGCCCTGGCGGAAGTTGTGGTCCGGTTCCTGCAGGAAAAGGTATTGGTTTAGTTCGCAGAGCAGGATCCGGGGGGATTCACGCAGCGGGCCGCGGCAGCCGACCATCGACCAGAAACAGCTGCAGGGGAAATCGCAGCACCTCGGCGCCGGCCTGGGGCTTGAAGGCAACCTCCCCGGCGCTGAGTTCACAGAACCAGGCCTGCATGGTCGTCGGCGCCCGTCGGGTGAAGGCCGCCGGTGTCAACAACCCCACGCAGTTGCCGCCCCTCGGGTCCCGCGCCGAGGCGTATTCGAAGGCTTCCACGCCCGCCGCGCGCATGGCGTGACCCAGGGCCTGGCTCTGCCGGTAGTCAGTGGGGTCGCGCAGGATCTCCCGGTGGGTATCGAAGGGCGGTTGCTGCAGCCGCACCCCGCGTTCGGAGCGGTAGGGTGCTGTGAACAGAGTGTGCTCTGAATGCAGTACCGCCGTAGGCGGGCCAGCCTGGATGGAATGCCAGAACACGAACCGGTAGAAGGCTGCCTCCGCGAGGGTCGCCGAGCGGGAGCCACCGCCGTAGAAAATGCCTGGCTCGTGCCTGCCGCCAAAGCGTGAACCCCAGGTCAGCGGTGGGTAGCGGAAGGGTGTGGCGAGAAGATAGTGAAGCCCGGTCCTGCCGTAGGCGGGGTAGTCGGGCTTGCTGCTCTCCAGCAGCTCCTCGAGCAGGGCCTGCTCTTCCAGGCTGTCCACATAGCCGAGGGTGGCGACACGCTCCTGGCTTTCCACCAACCGCAACAGGCGCCCCTGTACCGGGCCCATGTGGTTTGGGCCGTTGCAACGTTCCCAGAGTGTCACAGCTTGCCGCGAATGCCGTCGACGAAGCGCAGCACGTCAATCAGGCCCTGGACACTCTGCACCTGATCGGCGGGCACCCCGCCGGTGACCTGGTTGGGGCTGTGCATGAAGTGGCGGATCCACTCTTCGTCCCCGCCCGCCAGCGCAAACAGGGCCCGCGCCAGGCGTATCAGCAGCAGGGCCAGCTCGCCCTGCTTGCTGTCCGGGGCCAGGCTGCCGTTGTGCTTGAGGCGACTGATGCCGGTGCGGTGCAAACCCACTACTGCGCCCAGCTCGGCCTGGCTCAGGCCCAGCTGCCGCGCTGCCCGCAGGACGGCCTTGGCCAGGACCTGGCCGGCTTGTGGCGAGGGTTGGGTTGCGGTGCTCATTGCGATTTCCTTCTTCATGTCACTTTTGCACAATGTAGTACATATCTGTTCTTTATGCACATTGCGGGGTGCGCTGTGAGGTCACGCCGCGAGCCGGTGACCCGGTACCGGACTATCGTGATATTGTTCTATCCGGTCCGATCTGCCATGTTAACGCAAGCGGTCGGGATCAATCCCTTGCCATAGCCATCGCGGACCCTCGAAGGACCCCCGGATCCAGGAGCCAGCACATGCACAACGATATCGGCCTGATCGGCCTAGCGGTCATGGGCCAGAACCTGGTCCTGAACATGGCCAACCACGGCTTTTCGGTTGCGGTCTACAACCGCACTGCCGCTACCACCCGCAGCTTTATTGACGGTCTTGAAGCCGAGCCGGAGGACAAGGTCTGGCAGGGCAGCGCGGGCCGCATACAGGGCCACAGTTCACTGCAGGAGTTCGTCGCTTCGCTGCAGCGGCCGCGGCGGGTGATGCTGATGGTCAAGGCAGGTGCGGCGGTGGACGCGGTGATTGCCGACCTGCAGGCGCTGCTGGAGCCCGGCGACATCATTATCGACGGCGGCAACAGCGACTACCGCGATAGCAACCGGCGTTCCGCTGCCCTGCGCAAGGCCGGTCTCGGCTTCATCGGAGCCGGGGTGTCCGGCGGTGAGGAGGGTGCGCTCAAGGGGCCCTCGATCATGCCCGGTGGTCACACGGATGCCTGGCCGGCGGTGCGCAACATTTTCCAGGCCATCGCCGCCAAGGTGGGTGCCGGGAGCGACATTCCCTGCTGCAAGTGGGTCGGGCAGGACGGCGCCGGCCACTACGTGAAGATGGTGCACAACGGTATCGAGTACGGCGACATGCAGTTGATCTGCGAAGCGTATTTCCTGCTGCGCGAGGGCGCCGGTCTTGGCAACGAGGAGCTCTACACCGTGTTCCGGGACTGGAACGAGGGCGAGCTGGCCAGCTACCTGATTGAAATCACCCGCGATATCTTTACCGTCAGGGACCCCGAAACCGGCGACTTCCTGCTGGACCGGATCCTCGACACCGCGGCCCAGAAGGGCACCGGCAAGCTGATGAGCCAGCATGCCCTGGACCTGGGCGTGCCCACAACCCTGATTACCGAGGCGGTGTTCGCCCGTTGCCTGTCGGCGCAAAAGGATGCGCGGGTGCGCGCCAGCAAAGTGCTGCCGGGCCCGGGAACCACGTTTGCTGGCGATCGCGCGCAGTTCATCAGCGACGTGCGTCATGCCTTGTACGCCTCCAAGCTGGTGAGCTATGCCCAGGGCTTCGTCCAGCTGGATACGGCGGCGACGGAGTTTGGCTGGGATCTGGACAATGCCGGTATTGCCATGTTGTGGCGGGGCGGCTGTATCATCCGTTCAGTATTCCTGGAGGATATCGCCGATGCGTTCCGGCGCGAACCGGGGCTGGACAACCTGCTGCTGGACGACTTCTTCCGCAGTGCCGTCGTCGACGCGCAGCCGGCCTGGCGGCGCGCGGTGATGACTGCGGTGGAACTGGGTCTGCCGGCGCCGGCCTTCGCCTCGGCCCTTGCCTGGTACGACGGCTACCGCAGCGCGTGCCTGCCGGCGAACCTGCTGCAGGCGCAACGGGATTATTTCGGTGCCCATACCTACGAGCGCAGTGACAGGCCGCGCGGCGAGATGTTCCACACCGACTGGATAGCTGCCCGCAAACTGTCCTGAACCATTTTCAGCATTTGCACACAAACCTTACTATAGTGCGGTCCAACTGTTCACTTTGCCGATGGAGAAATTGCGATGATGTTGAAACTGACCAAACTGATGGGCTTGTGTGTCCTGCTCGCGGCCGCGGCCTCGGCTCAGGCCCAGCAGTGGGAGCTGGATAACAGCCGGTCCAGCCTGGACTTCCTGTCGATCAAGAACGACGCGGTGGCCGAGAGTCATCACTTCACCGAGATGGTCGGCTTTATCGGCAGCGAAGGTAAAGTGCAGATCGGCATAGACCTCGACAGCGTCGAGACCCTGATCCCGATTCGCAATGAACGCATGCGCGAACTGCTGTTCCGGACCATGGATTTCCCTGCCGCCAACGTCCACAGCCAGGTGGATCCGGCGATCCTGGCGGTAGTCGCGGACGGCGGTGTGGTGACCACGGATATCGAAGTCGTGTTGTCCCTGCACGGCCAGCAGGCCACTTTGTCGGTGCCGGTGCTGGTCAGCGGCGGCGAGGGCAGCCTGCTGCGGGTGATCAGCGCCCGACCGGTCGTGGTCAATGCCGGTAGTTTTGGCCTCGGGGCGGGCGTAGAGGCCCTGCGGGAAGTGGCTGGCCTCAACGCGATCAGTACCGCGGTACCGGTCACCTTCCACCTGATATTCGTGCCCGCGGAATCCTGATTCCGCCCTTTAGGGGCTAGGGGCGGGTGCCCCCCGCCAGCCGCCGGAGCAGTGCCCGGTAAGCGGGGTTGCCCGGTGCCGTTCGCAGCAGTTCACGGGCCCAGTCCAGGGCCTGCTCCCGTTCCCCCAGTTCTTCGCTGTAGTTCACCAAAGCCACCAGCACCTGTTCGTCCCCGGGTACCTGGCGCTGGATGGCCTGCAGCTGGCTGAGTGCGGCCCGTGGCTCGCCCTTGTCGTGCAGGGCGATGGCATAGACGTATCGATGGCGCACGCCCTGCTGTTCCAGCGCCGCTGCCTGCCCCAGATAGGCAAGGCCCTGCTGACGGTTGCCCGCGCGGGTTTCCAGCAGCCCGAGAGCATGCAGTGCCGCGCCGCTGTCCGGCGCCGTGGCCAGTGCGGCCTGCAGCTCCTCCCTGGCCTCATCCTCCCGCTGCAGACTACGCAACAGGTCGGCCAGGTTCAGCCGCGCCGGCAGCAGCTGGGGATTCAGGTAGAGCGCCTCCCGATAGGCACGCTCCGCCGCCGGCAGGTCGCCCCGGTTGAGCAGGAACAGACCCAGTTGCAGTTGTACACCGGGCATGTCCGCGTGTTGTCGCTGGATGGTGACGTATTCCGCAAACAGTGCCCGCAGGGCCTCAGCGCCCTCGTCGAGCTGATCCAGCGGCACCTGCGCCAGCGCCTCGGCGACGGCCATGCGCACACTGGTCACGCTGTCGGAGATCAGCGGTTGCAGGATCTGGTAGCGGCGCCCCAGCGGGAGCCCCGCCAGGCTGCGCACGGCGCCCATGCGCAGTAATGGATCGGACCCGTGCAACAGGTCGAGGAGGATATCGGTGGGTGGAAGTTCGCCCGCGCGCCCGATCGCCGCCAGCGCCGTGGCCCGCAGCACCGGCGCGGTCCCGGAGTTCCGCACCAGGTCCTGTAGCTGTGGCACGGCGGCCCGGTTGCCCGCCGTCAGTTGCTGCAGGGCGCGCGCCGGATGCTCTGCGGTGGAGCTGAAGCGCACGCCCCAGCTGCGGGTTGCATCCAGCGCCCACTGTGCATCCCGGTCCTGGTGGCACTGGTTGCAGGCATTGGGTACACCCATGACCACGCTGAGATCCGGCCGCGGGATACGCATGCTGTGATCCCGGCGCGGATCGACCACCATGTAGGTCGTCGCCGGCATGTGGCAGTTGGCGCATTCTGCGCCCGGGGAGTCCGCAGGGTGGTGATGGTGTTCCGGCTGATCGTACACCTCCGCCTTGTGACACTGGGCGCAGGCGCCGTTGCCCGGTGCTCGCAGCTGCAGGCTGTGGGGCTCGTGACAGTTGCTGCAGACCACCCCGGCCTGATGCATGCGGCTCTGGATAAAGGAGCCATAGACAAAGACCTCGTCCCGGATCTGGCCATCGTGGTAGTACAGCGGCTCCTCGGGCAGGGCCAGGCGGTGGGTATCCAGCAGGGGCTTGCCGTAGTGGTAGGCGCCGAGATTGCCGCGCCGGGAGTGGCAACGGCCACAGCTGTCGATCTGGGCATTGGACGCCAGCGGTGTCGTGCGCCGGGCAATGGCCCCCTGCTCGGCGAAGACCCAGTCGCCGCGCTGGGCCAGCGCAGTCGGGAAGCCGCTGTTGTCCCCGGCGTCGGCGCGATTTGGCTGCACCCGTTGCAGGTGTCGCTCGCCGGGACCATGACAGGCCTCGCAGCCGACGTCGACCGCGCTGAAGCGGGTATCAAAGCTGTGACTGCCGGCGTCATAACGCTTGTCCAGGTTGGTGCTGTGGCACTCGGCGCAACGGGTATTCCAGTTCATGTAAGGGCCGGTCCAGTGCAGGGGGTCGCTGTGGTCGGTCACCTCCTCTGGATTGAGATGGAACCAGCGCTGGCCGCCGTCCTCCGCTGGCCGTGTGTCCCAGGCGATATCGAAGGCCTGCAGGCGGCCGCGCGACAGCGGCAGCAGGTACTGTTGCAGGGGCTCGACACCAAAGACGTAGCGCACCGGGAAGTCCTGCAGGGTACCGTCCTCGCCGGCGGTGTGGACGATGAAATCGTCGCCGTCCCGGGAGAAGGTGGTGGTTACCCCGCGGCGGGTGAAGGTGGCGCCGTCGAAATCACCGAGTACCGTGTCAGCTGCGGGCTCCTGCATGGCCAGGTCATGGTGCGAGTTCTGCCACAGCTGGTGTTCTGCCCGATGACAGTCGGCACAGCGCTCGCTGCCGACAAACTGGTCGGCACGGGCTTCGCTGGCGAGCAGCAACAGTAAAACGAGGGACAACAAGATGGTGGTGCCTCCGTGGTTGGAGGCAACAGGCTACCCCATGCCGGCCATATTGCCCAACTCCACCCGCTGCCGTTGCGGAGGCCACGACGGGCTGGTCACCATGCGGGCTGGCCGGATCGGAGCGCCTGTGTGCGCTTCGGTGTTGCGCGCAGTATCCCGCCACAGTTGTTGCTGCAGTGTCCCGATCTCTGTGTGCGCTCCTGCCGCCAGCCATCCCGCCAGGGCATCGGCCACATCCGCAAACCGCAGCGCTGGCGGCGCCGGTCTCTGCAGCAGCCAGGGTCCGAGAGACTCGGTATCCAGCCGCGGCACAACCGTGGCGTGGCCCAGCTGAGCCAGGGCCAGGGCATTGGAAAGCTGCTCCATCTGTCCCGTGAGAGGCTTGGTGAGTACCGGCTTGCGCCATTGCAGGCACTCACTGATCAGTTCGAAGCCGCTGTTGCAGATCACGCCGGAACAGCGGGCAAGATCGCGCTTGAAGGCCTCGACGCTGGTGGGGTGCAGGCTGACATTGCCGTGCTCGGTGGCACCCAGGCCCGGGCCGTAAAGCCGGAACTGGATTGCGGGGAACTGTTACAGCAGGGCGCTGACCGCCGCCGCATCTTCGAAGGGCAGGTACACCAGCACATGGTCGCCGGCGTCACCACGCTGCGCCGGCAGATCCAGAATGGGCGGCAGGACATTGTCGTTGTAGGGGTGCCAGTGCAGCCCCACGGGCCGGTCCACGGGTGCGAACCGGCTCATGATCTGCCGCGCCAACCAGGGTCCTCCCGCGATCGGGGTATTGGGGCCGAAGGCATACTGATGGCCGATACCGATCGTCGACACCCCGGCCCGGCGCCCGGCCCAGGCCGTCACCGGTTCGAAGTCGGTGACGACCAGATCGAACCCGGCCAGCGGCAGCGCCCTGACATCGCGCAGGAACTGTGGCAGGTGGTTCTGGCGCAAGGTGCGCCAGTAGCGAACCGAGCCAGCCCGGGTGGCGAACGTCAGGCCCCGGCAGTGGCGGAAATCACCAAACGGCGTCATGTCGAACAGCTGGCTGCGCTCACGGCCGGAAAACAGCCAGGTGACATCGACATCGTGGTTGCGGAAGGCCTCCGCCAGCGCCCGGGCGCGGCTGATATGGCCGTTGCCGGTCGCTTGTACCCCGTACAGTATCTTCATCTACAGGCCCAGCAGGCCGGCACAGAACAGGGCGCTGCTGCTGCCCATGATCGCCCCGGCGACGGTGTCACCCGGGAAGTGGACCCCCAGCAGTATCCGTGACAGGGCAACGCTGCTGGCCCACAGGAACATGGCCACCACCGGGCCGCCGTAGACCACGGCGAGCGCGGTTGCCAGCAGGAACGCGGCGGAGCTGTGGCCAGAGGGGAAACTGAATTGGTCGGCAGCCGTCACCAGGCTGCGGAAACCGGGCACGGCCTCCTGCGGTCGGCGCCGTTTCAGGCTGTTCTTCAGGCTCCAGTACAGCCCGCGTTCAAGTAGCAGCGCCAGTGCCAGCAGGCCGGCAAAGCGGGCGGCGTCTTCGACCGCCAGCAGTACCATGAGCAGCGGAACCAGCAGGTGCAGGTAGCCGTCGCCGGAGCGGGAAAGTGCGCGTGCCAGAGGGCGAACCATCCGCCGCTCGCCCTGGGAGAATATGCGGGCCAGTAGCTGCAGGTCGAGCCTGTGGATGGCGTGGAGCATCTTCATGGTTGCCATTCTCGAGAGCTTGCATGGCAGTATCATGACAGCGGCATGTCAGTTTGATGACAAAACCCGGGGCGGCCCTGGCCGGGTGGCCCTGTCCGGGCGGCATCTCCCAAAGGTGGTATGGACAGCCCCGGGTGGCTTGCCTACCATGCTCGATTTAGAGCTGGTGTGAAACCGGGGGCTATTGGTGAAACTGGGTATTCTCAAGACGGATGCGGTACGAACGGAGTGGGTGCCGGAGTTCGGCGAGTATCCAGACATGTTCATCGCCCTGCTGGGTCGGCTGGACCCGTCCCTGGAGTTCGTTGTCTACGATGTAGAGCAGGGCGAGTACCCGCGTGACATTGATGAGGTCGACGCCTACCTGATCACCGGCAGCAAGAGCAGCGTCTACGATGACAAGCCCTGGATCGCGACCCTGATGGAGTTTGTGCGGGAACTGGACCGGCGCCGGAAGAAGCTGGTCGGGATCTGCTTCGGCCACCAGCTGGTGGCTCATGCCCTGGGTGGCGAGACCGGCAAATCCCCGAAAGGCTGGGGTGTGGGACTGCACCGGCATCGCTTCACGCGCCGACCTCACTGGCACGATCAGGGCGAAGCGGAGTTTGCCATCCTGGTGAGTCATCAGGATCAGGTGGTCAGCAATGCGCCGGGCGCTGAGGTTCTGGCCAGCAGTGATTTTTGCGAGAATGCAGTTGTGCAGATTGGTGAGCACATACTTACATTCCAGGGGCACCCGGAATTCGTGCCCGGTTATTCCCGCGAAATCATGGAGTTCCGCCGCGAGATCATCGGCGAGCCCACCTACGTGGCCGGGATGGATTCCCTGGCGGAGGCTCCGGAGAGTGAGCGTATCGGGCGCTGGATTCTGGCGTTTCTCAAGGCCTGAGGCGGCCCACCGACAAGACCGGCTACCAGCTGCCGGTATTCGCCATTGATGCCCAGGGCTCCCGGGGCGGCAGCGAGCCACCCGCCTGCAGCAGCTCAATGGAGATGCCGTCTGGTGAGCGGATGAAAGCCATGTGACCGTCCCGGGGAGGACGGTTGATGGTGACGCCGGCATCCAGCAGGCGCTGGCAGGTGGCGTAGATGTCCTCGACCCGGTAGGCCAGGTGGCCGAAATTGCGCCCGCCGCTGTATTCCTCCGGATCCCAGTTCCAGGTGATCTCCAACAGCGGGCTGCTCTCAGCGCTGGCACGCTCCACGTCCCCGGGCGCGGCCAGGTAGACCAGGGTAAAGCGGCCGCCCTCACTCTCATGGCGGTTTACTTCCTCCAGTCCCAGCTTGTTGCAGTAGAAGTCCAGGGAGGCGTCCAGATCGCTGGCGCGCACCATGGTGTGCAGGTATTTCATGGCAGGCTCCTGAAAACGGGGTTGCAAAAAATGATGCAAAAAATGGGGTCAGGTCTCGCATTGTAGCACCCCATTGGATACCACATTGCGAGCCCCCCTTCCACGGCCCCCTCCTATATCCTCGCCGCGGCCTGCCGGCCCGCCAGGCGTCCGGAGAAGGTGGCGTCGCCCACGGACATGCCGCTGCTGTAGCCCTCCGCCCGGCGCACAATGCCGCAGGCGGTGCGCCCCGCCGCGTACAGGCCGGGGATGGTTTCACGCTGCTCGTTCACTACCTCCCCGGTGGGCAGCGTGTCGAGGCCGCCAAGGGTGAAGTAGGGCACGAAGACCCCACGGCCCGGGGTGAGATCCAGCGCTACCAATGGCGGCTGCAGGGGCTTGAGCCACTCGGCAGCCTTGTGGAACAGAGTGTCCTCGCCCGCCGCACAGTCCTCGTTGTAGAGAGTGATGGTATGGGACAGGGAGCCCTTGCGCAGGCCCAGTTCTTGTTCCAGCTCCGCCACCGTGTCCCCGGTCGCCGCCACCGGTGCCCCGAGATAACTGGCAGTTTCGTAGTCCGCGTAATCCTCCACGTTCAGTACCATGTAGAGGCGCTCGGAGGGCTGCTGCAGGGCGAAGGCGCCGAGCCGGCCGTGGTAGGAGTCCTCGTTGATGAAGCGCTGGCCCTTGTCGGTGATGGCGATACCGTGGGTCATGCTGGCCGGCGGGTAGAAGGGCAGGCTGACAAAGCCCTCGTGCATGTTGATGGTGGCACCGCCCACGGCGTTCCCCATGAGGATACCGCTGCCGGTGTCGCCCGGGTTGCCGATGGGCTGGGTGCCCCGGGTCAGCATCGGCGCGTGCTTGCGCACCATCTCCTCGTTCATGCAGAAGCCGCCGGCGCAGAGAATGACCCCGCGGCGCGCGCGGACGTTCAGCTCGCGCTGGTTTTCGCGCACCACCAGGCCGACCACCGTGCCGTCCCCGTCGATGATCAGGGTCAGTGCGCGGCTTTCATAGTGCACGCTGATACGCTCGCGGCGGTTGATGTTGTCGGTGACGATCTGCATGAACAGCGGACCACCGTTGTCGCCCTCGACGTAGAGATTGTGGCCCCGGGGGCAGGGTTTGGCGAGCTGGCTGAAGGGCCAGGCCTTCTCGCTGCCGGTGAAGAGCAGGCAGTCGTCGGTCAGTGCCATGATCGCGCGCTCGGCATGGAAACTGTCCTTGAACGGCACCCCCAGGTCTACCAGCCACTGGAAGTGCGCGGTGCTTTGCTCGCAGTAGTTGCGGATCTTGGCCGCGTCCGCCTGGGGCCCGGCACTGGCCATCATGTACTGGAACATGTCTTCCGTGCTGTCCTCGAAACCACAGGCCTTTTGCACCCGGGTGCCACCGTTGCCACCCATGTAGATCTCGGCGCTGGACAGTGCGGTGGAGCCGCCGCTGGCGCTGGCCAGCTCAAAGACCATGACCTCGGCGCCGGCATCGGCGGCTTCAATCGCCGCGCAGCCACCGGCGCCACCAAAGCCGACGATGGCGACATCGGTTTCCAGGTCCCATGCGCCCACGTCAGCGAGCTTGCGGGGATGGCTGGGACTGGTCCTGGCGCTGCTGGTCATGGCTCTTACCTTGCTTGTGAGTCTGTCTGCCGCGATTAAACCGGCTTGCCCCCTGTCCCTCAACGGCTGCGGCCCAACATGTTGTACGCGATTGTGATTTTCTTGTGCACATGCCCGGCGGCCCGGCTTGAGGTACAATCCCCGTCTTTTTGGGCCGGGCCGAGTAGTCGGGTCCCGGCTGCCTACGGAGTCTTCTATGTGGTTCAAAAACGTGCGGGCCTATCGCCTCACCACCCCCTTTGAGGTAACGGCAGAACAGTTGGAGCAGCAGCTGGCAGAGCGCGAATTCCAGCACTGCAGCGCCACCCAGCCGGTGTCCGCAGGCTGGGTGCCGGTCCTTGGCGGTACCACCAGCGCCCTGGTACACCCGGCTAATGGCCGTTTCCTGCTGCGGCTGCGGCGTGAGGAAAGATTGCTGCCCTCCACGGTAGTGCGCGAGCAACTGGCGGAAAAGGTGGCGGAAATCGAGGAGGCGCAGGGCCGCAAGGTCTATCGCAAGGAGCGCCTCAACCTGCAGGATGAAATCGTGCTGGATTGCCTGCCGCGGGCCTTTACCCGCTCTGCGTACCTGTACGCCTACATCGACACCCGCGCCAACTGGTTGTTCGTGGAAGCCACCAGCGCCGCTCGCGCCGAGGAGTTGCTGAACGTGCTGCGGGAGTGCATCGGCAGCTTCCCGGTGGTGCTGCCACAGGTCAACAATGCGCCCACCGCCACCATGACCGCCTGGCTGGCCCACCAGTCCCTGCCCAACGACTTTGCCCTCGGCGACGAGTGCGAGTTGCGCGAGCCCGGCGAAGAAGGTGGCGTGGTGCGCTGCCGCGGTGTTGATTTGCTGGGGGAGGAGCTGGAGACCCACCTCAATGCCGGCAAGCAGGTCGCGCGCCTGGCCCTGAGCTGGGAGGAGCGGGTGTCTTTGGTGCTGGCGGAGGATCTCTGCCTGCGGCGGCTCAAATTCTCGGATGAACTGATGAAGGAGAACGCAGACCTGCCGGAAGCAGACCAGGCAGCCCGCCTGGACGCCGATTTCGCTCTCATGTCCGATGTCGTCACCCGCCTGCAGGAGCGGGTCATGGATCTGTTTGGCGGCGAGGCCGAGTAGCCGCTCCCGCTCATGGCCACGCTCCCGGAAACCTCCGACTACCGCCAGCTGTTCCTGGCCGGCACCCCGTTTCTGGATTTGCGTTCACCGGGAGAATTCGCCCACGGTGCCTTTCCCACCGCTACCAACTTGCCGCTGATGAGCAACGAGGAGCGGGCCCGGGTGGGTACCTGCTACAAACAGCAGGGCCAGGCCGCGGCGATCGCGCTGGGCCACCGGCTGGTGTCCGGCGCGGAGCGTGAGCGGCGACTCGAGGCTTGGAGCGGGTTTGCCCGCGAACATCCGGACGGCTGTCTCTACTGCTGGCGCGGCGGCCTGCGTTCGCAGACTGTGCAACAGTGGCTGGCGGATGCCGGCATCGTCTACCCCCGGGTCGTTGGCGGCTACAAGGCCCTGCGCCGGTTCCTGCTGGAGGAGCTGGAGCGCTCTCTGCAGCGGGCGCAGCTGGTGCTCATTGGCGGCCGCACCGGCACCGGCAAGACCCGGGTGGTTGCCGCCCTCGACAACGCCATCGACCTGGAGGGCCTGGCGCGACATCGCGGTTCCAGTTTCGGCCATCTGCCCGAGGGCCAGCCCAGTCAGATCGACTTCGAAAACGCGCTCAGCATCGGCTTCCTGCTGCAGCTGCAAGGCAGCGCCGGTCCGGTAGTCCTGGAAGACGAGGGCCGCCTGATCGGTCGCCTGGCATTGCCGGAAAGCCTGCGCCAGCGCATGCAGGATGCG
Source organism: Haliea sp. (assembly GCF_040221975.1). Classification (GTDB taxonomy): domain Bacteria; phylum Pseudomonadota; class Gammaproteobacteria; order Pseudomonadales; family Halieaceae; genus Haliea. The sequence goes on along the minus strand of NZ_JAVJWR010000031.1, from coordinate 182,476 downwards.
CCGATGCTGGTGGTGGAGGAGAGTCTCGCGGAGCGGGTCGAGGTCATCCTGGAAGACTACATTGTCGATCTCGGTCAGCGTTACATGGACAGTGAGGGTGTACTGGAAGGCCCCGCGCTGCACCGCACCCGGCTGCTGGAGGGGCTGGACCGTATCCGCAAGCGCCTCGGCGGCGAGCGCCACCAGGCTATCCGCACCCAAATGGAGAAGGCCTTCGCCCAGCAGCGCGCCAGCGGCGACCTCGACCAACACCGGGCCTGGATCAGCGCCCTGCTGGAAAGCTATTACGACCCCATGTACCGCTACCAGTTGTCCCAGCGTGCGGGCAGGATCCTGTTCCAGGGCCGCCGCGATGAGGTGATCAGCTTTGCCCGGACAGGGCTGTCGTGCTGAAGCAGGCACAGCTCGCCCGGGACCTGGTACTGGTCGGCGGCGGCCACGCCCACGCCCTGGCGCTGCGAATGCTGGCCATGCAGCCGGTTGCCGGAGTCCAGGTCTCCCTGGTGTCACCCGCGAGCCACAGCCCCTATTCCGGCATGCTGCCGGGGCTGATTGCCGGCCACTACCGTTTCGAGGAAACTCACATCGACCTGGCGCGCCTGTGCCAGTGGGCCGGGGCGCGTTTCATTACCGCCGAGGTCAGCGGCCTGGATCCGAGCAACCGCAGCCTGACGCTGCCGGGTCGTCCACCGCTGGCCTACGATGTGTTGAGCCTGGATATCGGCTCCCGCCCGGAGCTGGACAGTGTGCCCGGGGCCCGGGAGCACGCCGTCCCGGTGAAGCCGGTAGCGGATTTGTGGCAGCGCTGGCAGGAACTCGAGGCCAGCCTGCCCGGGCGTTCTGGTCCGGGGCCGCTGCGGCTGACCCTGGTGGGCGGTGGCGCCGGCAGTGTCGAACTGGCCCTGGCCATGGCCCGGCGCCTGCGCGGCAGGGCCCTGCAGCTGACCCTGTTCTGTGGCGCGGCGGACATCCTCCAGGGTTACAACGGCCTGGCCCGGGCGGCGGTGCGCCGTGCCCTGGTGGATGCGGGGGTTGCTCTGCACTGCGGTAACCGTGTGGCCAGCGTCAGCGCCGGCAGCCTGGAGCTGGACGACGGCCGCACCGCGCCCTTTGACTCCCTGTTCTGGTGTACTGGCGCGGCGGCGACCCCCTGGCTCGCAGACAGTGGTCTCGATACCGTCGAGGGAGGTTTTCTGGCGGTGCGCGATACCCTGCAGTCGGTGGCCGATGATGCGGTCTTCGCCGCCGGCGATATCGCCACCCAGCTGGCCCACCCCCGGCCCAAGGCCGGGGTGTACGCGGTGCGCCAGGCGCCGGTGCTGGCCACCAACCTGCGCAATTACCTGCTCGGCAGACCGTTGCGGAAACATCGGCCGCAGCGCCGCTTCCTCTCTCTGCTGTCGCTGGGTGAGCAGCGGGCCACGGCGGATCGCGGCCCCTTTGCGGCTACCGGAGACTGGGTCTGGCGCTGGAAAGATCGCATCGACCGCCGGTTCATGGCGCGTTTCGAGGAGCTGCCCGAGGCCATGTCTGCCGCAGCGGCAGACAGCCTGCCCGAGGCGCTGGCGGGGGAGGCACAGGCGCCCTGTGGCGGATGCGGTGCCAAGGTTGGTGGCGACAGTCTGGCCGCGGCCCTCGCCGGGCTGCGCCTGCTCTACCCCGGGCTGTGCCCGGCGCCCGACCATGCCGACGACGCGGCGTTACTGGAGATGCCGGCAGGCGGGATGCAGTTGCAGAGCCTCGACATTCTCCGCGGGCTGGTTTCCGACCCCTGGATCATGGGGCGGATCGCCGCCAATCACGCCCTCTCGGACCTCTATGCCAGCGGCGGCCGGCCCCTGTTCGCACTGGCGGCGGCGACCCTGCCCTTCAGCAGTCCGGCCCTGCAACAGCGCGAATTGCTGCAGTTGCTGGCGGGGGCGCTGGCAGAATTCGAGCAGGTTGGCTGTCGCCTGGTGGGTGGGCACAGCCTGCAGGGACCGGAGCTGGCGCTGGGTTTTGCAGTGACCGGGGAGCCTGTTGTCGCCGACAGGCTGCTGCCCAAGCGGGGCCTGCAGCCGGGGGACCAGCTGCTGCTGACCAAGCCGCTGGGGACGGGCACCCTGTTCGCGGCGCACATGCAGCTGCAGGCGGATGGCCGCGACCTGTCCGCGGCGACGGACATGATGCTGCAGAGCAATTACACTGCGGCCCGGTTGGCGCTGGAACACGGCGCTACCGCAGCCACGGACGTGACCGGCTTCGGGCTCTGGGGGCACCTGCTGGAAATGCTGCGGCCGGGCCAGTATGCGGAGCTGTCGCTGGAGGCGCTGCCGGCGCTCCCCGGGGCCCTGGCCAGCCTTGGAGCGGGCATCCACAGCAGCATGCATCCGGCCAACGTGCGGCTGGCGGACAGCACGTTGGCCCCGGATCCGCGGCGGGACCTGCTGTTTGATCCACAGACCAGCGGTGGCCTGCTGTTGGGGATTGCCGCTGGGCGCGCCGGGGCGCTACAGCAGGTCCTGCGCGCCGCCGGTTATGCAAGCGCGGCTGTTATCGGTGAGGTTGGCGCGGGGGAAGGCGAGCTGGTCCGCTGCAGCTGATCAACCGCTGCGACGCTCCAGCCACTGCCATACCAGCCCCTGCTGCCGGTCCCTGCCGGTCAGGATGTACTCCAGCCGTTCGTCATTTTCCAGTACCGCGCGCAGGCGCGCGGCTTCGCCGTCGCGCCCCGCCAGCAGCAGTCTGTCGCCTAGGGCGAGGGCGAAGTCATCCGCGGGAAACAGGAAATCTTGCTGTTGCCGGCGCAGCAGAAGGACTTCCAGGTGCAGGCGTTGCTGCCAGTCCCGCGGATCGGCCAGCAGCTTGCCCACGGTGATCTGGCGACCGGCCTCCAGCGCGCGCGCCAGGGCGGGCGCCCGCCGGGCGCTGATCCGCCCGGAAGAGAACTGCGGCGGGTGATCGCTCTGGTGGCGCAGGAAGGCGGCCAGTGCCTGGCGTGCGGTCTCGTTGTCCTGCTGCAGCAGCTGCTGGGTGAACGGTTCCACCAGGCTGGAGCTGATGCGGCTGAGAATGGTGCCGGCGACGACGCTGCTGGGCTGGCCGAGGAAGTCCGGCTGCGCGGCGCGGAACAGGGCGTGGCTGGAGAGGCCGTTCTCCAGCACGACGTGGAACAGGTCGGGATTGAGCGCGCGCGCGGTAATCAGGATCGACAGGTTGTCGGCATCGTCGTTGGTGGCGGCGACAATACCGACGGCACCCTCCACGCCGGCCGCGGTCAGTTCTTCGGCCTGGGTACCGCGGCCGGGGATGGTACCGGCCGGGCAGTTGGACTGCTCTGGATCAGGATGGATCACCACCACCTCCATGTCCCGCTCCTGCAGCAGTTTCCAGACTGCCCGCCCTACCCGGCTGAAACCGCAGACAATCCACTTGCCGCGGGGTATGGACACCGCCTTGGTGAGGCGCGCGTTGGGGCCGGAGTTGAGCCAGTGGTAGAGGCGGAACAGGTCCGGCTTGTCGATCGCCAGTTCCAATCGCCGCTGATATTCCTCCACCGGATTGACCACATGGTCGGTATCGAAGGAGCGCATATTGTCCGCTTCACTGCGGGTGTCGGCACTGGCATACACCGCAACCTTGTGATTCAACAGCGTCGCGCTGATGGCGACCTTGAGATTGACGTGACCTTCGCCGGTGACGGCGATCACCCCGCTGCACCAGCGACTGCGCAGCCCCGCTTCCACCAGGTTGTCCGGCAGATTGGCGTTCATGCAAAAGCTGGTGACGGGAACATCAAAGTCCTCGACTTCCAACAGCTCGATCTTGTCCTGGTTGTGCTCCACCACCACCACCTGGTGACCGCGGTCGGTCAGTGCCCGGGTCAGCATGCGCCCGGTGTCGCCGTAGCCGCAGATCAGATAGAAAGGCTCGTTGAGATTGCGTACAAGGCGCGCCAGCCGCGCCCGGCGCAGAGCGCGGCGGTAAGCCGGATCCTGCAGCAGGGAGACGATGGAGCCGATCGAGAACAGCCAGGCAATGACGGTCAGGTAGATGCTGACCATGGTCCACAAGCGTTGCCCCGGGGAGAAGTCGTAGGGTACTTCGCCAAAGCCAATGGTGCTGCCGGTATAGCTGACGACGTAGAACGCCTCGAAAAAGCTCATGCGCCAGGGATTGCCCTGGTCGTCAGTGCCCGGGATCAGGGTGAAGCCCACGGTGGCGATGCTGTAGGCCAGGATCAGCACCGTCAACGGCACCCGCATCCGCCGCAGGAACAGGAATACCAGGGAATTGTTGGCGGGGCTGGTCATGTCTGCCTACGCGGCTCGGCCGGTGCGATCCATCCTAGCGCCTGCTGAGCCCGGCGGTATCCAGGGTCAGCAGCACCAGCGATACCAGGTTCGCAAGCAGCGCCCCCCCGGACAGGGACACGATCGAAGCCATGACCTTTGGGGTCAGGCCCACATCGGTGACGTGTACCGCCATGGCCCACACCAGCACGGCGGCGATCAAATGCAGGTTCACGACCAGGCTGGAGGCGAGCAGGATGGCCCCCATCTGCGAGCGCTCGCCGAATTTGAGGACAGTGGCAATCAGGCCCACGACCAGGGCCGCGAACAGTTCATAAACGTCGTGGTGTTGCGGGTTATCGATGTCGCCGATGAAAAAACCGAAGTTCAGCGTTACCGCCAGCAGCACAAAAAAGCCGAACACTACCTTGCTCATGTTCATGAACACCACTCCCCTGACAAACCTGGCACCATTATGCGCGACTGGCGGCCTGTTGCCAGCCCCGCCGGGGAGGAATCGGCTAGCTGCCGGCAGCGAAATCCTCCAGCGCCTTGCCGGTCAGCCGATAGCCTACCCACTCACTCTGGGGACGGGCGCCAAAAGATTCGTAGAACCGAATGGCGGGTTCGTTCCAGTCCAGCACATTCCACTCGAAGCGGCCACAGCCCTCGGCCACTGCCTGCTGCGCAAGGTAGTGCAGCAGCGCCTTGCCGGCACCCTTGCCGCGCTGTGCCGGATCCACGTACAGGTCCTCCAGATACAGCCCCAGGCGGCCCAGCCAGGAAGAGAAGTTGTAGAAATAGAGGGCGAAACCGGCGGCCTCGCCGTCCACTTCGCAGATCAGGGCAAACACCCGGGGATGCCCGGTGAACAGCAGGCCGTGCAGGTCGGCCTCGGTGGCCTTGACCTCGTCCAGCGCTTTCTCATAGAGGGCGAGGTCGCGGACGAAGCGCAGGATCAGGGCGCAGTCCTCAGGGCGGGCCTTGCGGATGGTGAGTCGGGACATGGTGGCTTAGCTTTCACTCCAGTTGCGTTGCATTTCGTAGTAGAGGAAGGAGGCGGTCCAGGTAATCAGTACCAGTCCGGTCAGTGACTCAATGCCCACCAGATAGCGGATTTCACCCTCGGGGAAAATATCCCCGAACCCCAGCGTTGAAAATACGGTAAAGGAGAAGTATACGCAGTCCAGAATAGTGCCGTCGAAATTGCCGCCCAGTGAGCCCCATTTGAGCCAGGTTATCAGCACGTAATAGGTGAGTGCAAAAATCCATACCTCCACTGCATGCGCCATCAGCGCGCCGAGCACGCCAATGGCGATGCGGGCGCGGTGGACTACCGGCAACCGGGGCAGGTACCGGGTCAGCCAGTGCAGGGCCTCATAGTGGATCATCACCACCAGGGCGACGATGAGCGCGTTGACGAGCAATACTTGCATGGCGCGGCGGGTCCAGTTGCAAAATGACCATAGTAGCCTGAACCCCCTGTCGGGGCATACTCACGGATGCCCGCTTGCTGCTCAGCGGTAGCCGGCAGCTATTGCTGGCTGGCGAGCACGTCCGCCACCGACGGACCCTCGACCGTCACATGCTCCCGCGCCTTCACCTGGTCCGGGCGGATGTCGGCGACATTGGTCATGAACTGGCTGTACCATTTGCGCACCATGTGGATGGGGCCGTCGCCGTCGCACATCAGCGGGTTGTCGATGATGCACTTGTTGTTCCAGATTGCCACGTCCTGGTGGAAGGACTCGATGTTGAGCGCGGTGTACTCATCCAGCATGGCCTGGTTCTCGGCCTCGCTCAGGTTCGGATCCTTGCGGATCATGACCCCGAAGTTGATGACGAAGTTGTGCATGTCCACCGGAATGTGGCTCACCAGCAGGTGTACCTGCATCGGGTGTCCGTCCATGCTGCCGGTCATGGTGGTGGTCATGTAGGCGGGGCCCTCGTAGGTGGCCACGCTGGTAATCAGGCCGCCCTCACCCTCGGTCAGGATCTGGTGGCCGCCAACCATGTACTGCACGAACTTGTGACCTGCCATGGTATTGCTGAAGGATTTCACCGTGGAGTAGTGGATGGGGCCGAAGTGGGCCATGTCGGCCATGTTGTCCACCAGCTCGCGGCCCTGGGAGGCGATCGGAATGGCGCGCATTTCCCAGTCGGTCCAGTTGCCGGAGTACCAGTCCGCCATCGCTTCCGGCTCCTGCTCGGGAATCGGCGGATTGTTCTCCGGATCCTGCCAGACAAATACCAGGCCGTTCTTTTCCAGAGTGGGCCAGGACTTGATTACGGCCTTGTCCGGAATCTTCTTGGCGTAGGGGATGTCGTCACAGACCCCGTCCGCGCCCCAGCTCCAGAGGTGGAACGGACATACCACCGAGTTGCCGCAGACCTTGCCCTGGCTGAGGTCACCGCCCATGTGCGGGCAGTAGGCATCGAGGATATGCACTTCGCCGTCCCGCTCGCCGCGGTAGGCCACCAATTTGGTGCCGAAAACCGCCAGCATGCGCGGGGTGGTGCTGACGCTGGCGGCATTGCCGATCACGTACCAGCCGCGGGCGTAGCGCTCCGGGCGCGGCTCGGCCTTGATGATGTAGGGGTCTATCCTTTGTTGTACTGTCATGGCGTGCTCCCGCTTACAGAAAGAAGTCGGCGTTGGGCTGGCCCATCAGGGTGCCGCCCAGATTGCGGCCGAACTTGAAGGGGTTGTTGGCGACGTGGGTGCGGCCGGCGTTGATATCCAGCCACGCCCGGTTGAGAGGATGGCCGCGGTGAATGCCCTGGGCGCCGCAGGCGATGAACATGGCATTGATGGCATCGGCGCATTTCGCCGCCACCCGTGAGGCGTCAAAGCGCATCTTGATGCGATCTCCCATCGGCAGGGTGCGGTCTTCCTTCGCCGCCGCCACCATCTGGTCGAAATTGCGGAACATGATGGTCTCGCACTCATCGACGGTGGCGAGGGCATTGGCCAGGGCCATCTGCGCATCGGGGTCGCTGGCAATCTTGTTGCCGTCGTTGAGACCCACCCGGTTCCGGTTGACTTCCACATAGCTGTCGGTGACGCCGCGCAGGGCGCCGATGGCGGAGCTGCACACCGCGCGCACGAAGATCTGGCCGAAGGGCAGGCGGAAAATGTAGTGGTCGTTGACGGCGTTGCCGGGACTGTTGCACTCGAAGCCGTCTATGGAGCGGTGGGTGCGGTACTCCGGCACATAGGCATCCTGCACCACGATGTCGTGGCTGCCGGTGCCCTCCAGGCCGCTGACGTCCCAGTTGTCGACGATCTCGTAGTCGCTGCGCGGCACCAGGAAGGTGCGGTAGTCGGGTGCGTCGCCTTCGTTCGCCGGTGGCACCATCGCGCCGAGGAAGGCCCACTGGCAGTGTTTCGAGCCCGAGGAAAAGCCCCAGTGGCCGCTCAGGCGATAGCCACCGTCGACCCGGGCGACCTTGCCGACCGGCATATAGGAGGATGAGATCAGTACACTGGTATCCTCGCCCCAGACGTCCTGCTGGGCGCGGTCGTCAAACAGCGCCAGCTGCCAGTTATGAATGGCCACCACGCCCAGTACCCAGGCGGTGGACATGCAGCCCTCGGCCAGCGCCATCTGCACCCGGAAGAACACTTCCGGGTCCATTTCATAACCCTCGTAGCGGGCCGGTTGCATGATGCGGAAGAAGCCCGCATCCTGCATCTCGCGTACCGTGGCTTCCGGCAGGTGGCCGAGACTGGCGGCCTCCCGCTGGCGCTCCTTCAAGACTGGAACCATCTTGCGGGCGCTGCGGTAGAGGCGCTCGATGTCGTTCAATTGCTGTGCGGTCATGGTCTTTCTCCTTGAGGCGGTAGCCGATGGTTGCGACTATGCGGTTCGGCGCACGAGTGCCTCATACCTCATCTGCGTTATATGCCAGGCAAAGCGCAGCGAGCTTGATCCAGATCAAGTTCCGCATCTGCTGCGGGCCGGGAGCAGAAGCCGGATCGGGGCAGTTCACTTTCTTGTGCCCCGCACGGTTCCGTGGCGGTTTCGGGTAGCGTGTTGCGGCGGACTGGAGAGGTGGGCGTGAGTGACTATACTTTGCATGATGTCGACGCCCTGGCGCTGCCGGGGGTGTCGCCCACTATCTGACCTGGAGCTACGTCATGAGTAGTATCTTGCAAACCCTCAAGTCTGCGCTGGGCGCAGGCAAGCCCCCTTCGCGTGCCAAGGCCACTTCGCGTGCAAAGCAGCGCCAGGCGCGGGCTTCAGTGACACACTCCCCGTACCGCGCCTGCACCATTGAGCCGGGACTGGACGCCTGCGCGGCGGTGGCGACGCTGCGGGAAGAGCGCTTTCTACAGACGGATGTTCCTCCGCTGCCACTGCCGGAGTGTGGGCGTTTGCAGTGCGATTGCCGTTACCGGCGGCATGAAGACAGGCGCCACCGGGACCATGAGCGGCGCCTGCCGGGCGCGACTGCCACCCAGCTCTACCCCCACATGGAAAAGGAGCGGCGACGCACCCATGGCCGTCGGGCGGGCGACTGATCCTGAGCCGACAACCGCGTGGAACTCGGGCAGCTTTACCGGATCGAACAGAGCATGATGTCACGTCTGTTGGTCAGTGTTTTGCTCTCGCTTGCCTGTGGTGCAGCGGCCGATTCCACCACCGTTTACCGGTTTGTGGACAGCAATGGCGTGGTCGGGTTTTCGGATACGCCGCCGCCTGAGGGTGTCAGTGCCCGAGCCCTGCGGATTGTGGCGCCAGAGTCCTCCGCTGCGGATACCCTGCAGCGGCTGGAAGCGATGCGACAAACAACCGATCGCATGGCATCGGATCGACGGGAGCGGGAAGCACAGCGCGAGCTGGTGCGCCTGCGGGCAGCGACCGCGGAAGCGGCGCGGCAGAGGCCGATGCCACGCGAGCAGGTACGCCACGAGTATATCTATTTGCCGGTAGCCACCGTCCCGCCCTGGCGGCGAGGGTATTATCCACCGCCGCATCGCCCCCGGGACCCGTCGCGGCTTGGCATTATCCCCGGCCCCAACTCCCAGCTGATGCGCCCTATCCTGTCACGGCCCCGGAACTGAATTGACCGCTGCGGTGTCCGGCTGGCAGCGTCGCCAGTCGTCGGGCAGTGGGCGGCGACGTTGCATGGGGCTGGCGAGACCGCGGATGGTGTGGCTGAGCTCCCGTGCCGCGCCATCATTGCCGGTGGCAAACTCAAGCTGGAACTGCAGCTCGCCCTGGCGGAAGCTGAAGGTCTCCCCACCCTGCGAACGCAGATCCCAGGGCGCGGTATCCGCCCACAGGGGGCCAGCAACCAGAAAACCGTCACAGGTCCGGGTTACAAACAGTTCCCGGTTGGGCGCCTCTGCACTGGCGTAGATACCGGTCAGGCGTGCAAGATCAGTGCGGGCGGGACCGCGGTCTGATGCCGCGGGCGCCGGGCCTTCGTCCCCGGGTGCGGCCTCGGCACCGGCGTCCGCCGCAAGCTCCGCCGCGGCCGCCTCCATCTCCGCTACCATCTCCGCCTGTGACTCCAGGGCCGTCTCAAGCCCGGCCAGGCTGACAATGGACACCATCTCCATCACCGCCATGCCGGCCTCGATATTGCCCGCCTCCAGGTAGCGCGTACCGAGGTCGGCCAGGCCCTCCACATCCGCTTCGTAGTCAGCGGCGGAGTTGGTCCAAAGCTCGGCGAAACGCTCGCGGGCGGCGTCGACGCCGTGGCTTTCCAGCAGCCGCGCGACCTCGGCGGACAGGAGTGGTTTGGCGCAAGCCAGGCTTGCGCACAGCAGCAGGCCAATCAGGGCCAGGCCCATTGCGCGCGGGGTGATCGTGGTGTGTATGTGCATGGCGGATCCTGTGACAAGGGTTGCGATAGCGGCAAGTATAGAGCCTGCGAAGTCCCGGTTACCCCGTCATTGCTTCGCCGCAGACAAGGCCGGGAAATCCTCCGGTGTCAGTGTTTCTTTCTCCAGCAGCAGCCGCGCGCCTTCGTCGAGTAGCGCCCGGCGCTCTACCAGGATGCCCTGGGCGCGCTGGTAGGCGGCGTCTATCAACTCACGGACTGCCAGGTCCACTTCGCGGGCAGTCTCCTCGGAGTAATCCTTCTCGCGCACCCCGACCTGCTGGTCGCCGAGATAGGTGGTGGTCTGGCGCTCGAGTACCGCCTGGCCCAGCGCCTCGGTCATGCCGAAACGGGTGACAATCTGCCGCGCTACATCCGTGACCTTGGCCAGATCGTCGGCGGCGCCGGTGGAGATCTCGCCGAAGACGGTGAACTCGGCGGCGCGCCCGGCCAGCAGCACCGTCATGCGGCCCTCGAGTTCCCGGGTAGTGAGCAGAAAACGGTCATCGGTCGGCCGCTGCATGGTATAGCCGAGTGCGCCGATTGAACGTGGGATGATCGATACCTTGTGCACCGGATCGCCGCCGGGAATACTCGCCGCCACCAGCGCGTGACCCATCTCGTGGTAGGCGACCACCTCGCGTTCGTGCGGTTGCAGCAGGCGACCCTTGCGCTCGGCGCCGGCGACGACCCGTTCCACTGCGGCAGTGAAATCGGCGGTGCCGACTTCCTGCCCGCCGCGGCGAGTGGCGACAATGGCGGCCTCGTTGACCAGATTGGCGAGATCGGCGCCGGTGAAGCCGGGGGTGATGCCGGCGATCTGCCCGAGGTCCACCTCCGCCGCGAGTCGCACTCGCTGGGCATGCACCTCGAGAATCGCGTGACGGCCCTTGCGGTCTGGCCGATCGAGTACCACCTGGCGATCGAAGCGGCCGGCGCGCAGCAGCGCGGGATCGAGAATTTCCGGGCGGTTGGTCGCGGCCAGCAGCACAATGCCCTCGCGCGGATCGAAACCGTCGAGTTCCGCGAGCAACTGGTTCAGGGTCTGTTCCTTCTCGTCCTGCCCGCCGAAGCCGCCCAGACCGCGGCTGCGCCCCAGGGCATCCACTTCGTCGATGAAAATAATGCAGGGCGCCGCCCGACGCGCCTGTTCGAACAGGTCGCGCACCCGCGCCGCGCCGACGCCTACGAACATCTCCACGAATTCCGAGCCGGAGATGGAGAAGAAGGGCACGCCGGCTTGCCCCGCTACCGCCTTGGCGATCAGGGTCTTGCCCGTACCCGGGGGACCGACCAGCAGGATACCCTTGGGAATCCGTGCACCGAGGCGCCCGTAGCGCTCCTTGTCCTTGAGGAAGGAGACGATCTCCATCAGTTCCATCTTCGCCTCGTCGACCCCGGCGACATCGTCGAAGGTCACCCCGGTATCGCGCTCCACCAGTACCCGCGCCCTGGACTTGCCCACATTCACCATGCCGCCGAAGCCCTGCTTCTCGGCGAAGCGGCGGAACACGAACATCCAGATGGCGAGAAACACCAGCAGCGGCAGCAGCCAGGCCAGCAGGTTGGAGAGAAAGGTGTTCTGCACCTTGCCGGTAAAGATCGCACCCGAATCACGGATCTGCTCCGTCAGTGCCGGGTCGACACGGTTGGTGACGAAGTACTGCTTGCTGTTGATCGGGTCCTTGAAGCGGCCACTGATCTGTTCCTGTTCCACGGTGAGCTCGACGATACGCCCGTCATTGAGCAGGCTCAGGAACTCGCTGTAGGGGATCACCTCCACATTGCGGGTGGTGGCCCACCAGTTCTGGAACAGCAGGATTGCGAGGAGAGTGACAAAAAAGTACCAGGAGTTCCACTGGTGCTGCTTGTTCATGAGTGCGCTTCCGCGATGGCTCGGGCCTTCACCCCAACCTTAACGTGTCGCTGTGGGTGCGTCCATCGCCGCCCGGATGTGGCTCAGCCTGCCGCCATCACGATGCCCAGCGCCAGGGCGTAGACCGCCAGGATCAGTACGCTTTCAAACCCGATCCGGCCGATGCCATAGAGCTCGCGCCGGAGCATACCCATCAGCAGGATGGCGGTCATCAGGATGCCGACCAGGCCCCAGGTCATCTGCACCGGCGCCATGGCGTGGTAGATGGAGCCGCCCGGATAGCCGGCATCGGCAGCAGCTACCACCAGCATGTTGAAGCAGTTGGTGCCGAAAATGTTGCTGACCGCGAGGGTCAGCGCCCGCTGGCGGATGGCCGCGATGGTCGTCACCAGCTCGGGTGAGGAGGTGGCGAGTGCCGTGAGCAGGCCGCCGACCAGGGATTCCGACAGCCCGGCCTGGTCGCTGATGACCTTCGCGGCGTCCATCAATATCCAGCCGGCACCCCCGGTTACCGCACCCAGGGCGATGAAGCTGAACCAAGCCGTCGACAGCTTGCCGTGGCGATGGCGGGTCGGTTGGTCCGGCACCGTCTGGCGGGTATGGCGGGGGATCCACATGGGTTGTTGCTGTGTGCCGCGAACCAGGTACAGACCTGACAGATAGGCGGCCACGATCACGGGCGTAACCGGATGCACACCCCACAGGCTCAGCGCCGGCATGGCCACGGCCATCAATGGCAACGTCAGCAGCACGATCAGCAACGCCGCCAGCATCAGGATGGTGGGGGAGGCGGCCGCGTGCTCCAGGTTGGCCTTGCGATAGACCATGTCGGCGATGCCGAGAAACACCAGGTTGGCCGCCATGCTGCCCATGATATTGCTCATGGCCAGGTCGGGGCGGGAATCCAGCGCCGCGCTCAGGGTGGCGGCAAAGTCAGGCAGCGACGTCACCCCTGCCAGCAGGAATACCCCGAACAGTGCCTCGCCAAGGCCGCTGCGATCGGACAGCTCGTCCGCAACCCGCGCCAGTTGGCTGCCGGCGATGGTGATGACCAGGGCGGCGAGGCCGAAAGCGACAATGGCGGTGGTCAGGGTTGCAAACATTACTTGCCCGGGGCACTCTCGTCCCGCACCCGCAACACCAGTGCTCCGGCATCCAGGTGGCGGGAGTGCAATTCGAAGCGGATGTCGTCACTGCGCGGGTGGCGGGTACCGGCAGCGGGAAGATCGCTGTCCATTGCTGTCCAGCCGGCGCGTACCAGCCGACCCTCGCCGCCATCAGTATCGCGTATGCCGACAGTCAGCGTGTCCTGAAACAGGTGCTCGCCGAAGTAGTGCCGGTCCCGGAGTACCCGCCGTTCGCTCACATAGTGCGGCAACAGGCGCAGGCGAATCTGGAAGTGGGAATAGCGCTCGCGGTTGCTGGGGCGGCCGGCGCGGGCCAGGTAGGTGCGGAACAGGGTCTCGTGGCTGTCCTCCAGGTCCCGTGCGCCCACGGTCAGTGCCGAGCCGTGTTCCTCGCGCTGATCGGTCATCACCACCTCCTCGCCGCGGATCAGCACGGTGGTCTCGACCAGGATGAAACGCAGATCCTCATCGTCACGCAGGGAGTCCTTGAGGCGCATGCCCTCAAGCTCGATCTTGACGCTGGTATCGCCGAACAGGAAGCGCTGCAGGTTCTGGTAGCCCTCCTCGGAGTTGACGATTCCCATGGGTCCGCTATGGCTGCGATAGACGAAGGCGCGGCTGCTGCCGTGCACATAGGCATGGTCCATCTGCACCAGACCATCGCTGCCCGGGCCCACCGCCAGGCGCGCCAGGTTGTAGTCGGTGTGATTGGTACCTATCAGCGAGAACACCCGTTCTGCCGGAAAGTGGTCGCCAATCTCGTGCAGCCGGCGTTCGTCCCAGTCCCCGGGAAAATCCAGGTATTCTCGCATGCGTGCGGGGCCGAAGGTGTCGGAATCGTTGAGTCCCAGTAGATCCCGCACCCTGGTAAGGAACCCCAGGCCGCGGCGGAAGTGGATTCCACGGTGGGGCGAGGCATAGGTGAACAGGCGCGCTACCCGCTCGGTGGCGCGTTCCTTCAGTACCCGCTGGATCAGCGAGCGACACACAAGCCCGCCCATGGAGTGGGCGACCAGATGCACCTGTTGGGCCCCGGTTTCCCGGCGCACGAACTCCAGCAGTCGTCCAAGATTCTCGCCCAGGGTCTCTATATTGTCCCGGTTGCCATCGCCGACACGTTCCGAGGTGCGATCGTAGTAGCGGTAGACCCACAGGGAGCGCAGCGGGAAACCCTGCGCCTGGTAACGTTCTTCCTCACCGTTGAGGAGCCTGACGTCCCCGCCCTCGTCGACGCGGGCGAAGATGTCGGCATAGCCGTGGTCCTTCATCAAGCGCACCAGCGGACTCTCGAAGATAAAGAAGTCAGGGTCGCCGTCCGGTCCGGTACGCACCTGGGTGCTGCCGAGGTTGAAGCCGTAGTAGGGCAGGTTCACCGTGTGCTCGACGGCGCCCTCGCTACCCGCGTAGCCCCGGACGTAGATGATTGGCAAGTGCCCGCTCATGTAACCTCCCTGTCTTTGGTGCCGCCGGGGGAAACGGCCAACTCAGGCGGCCCCCGGCCTGAGTATAGACCAGCGCATTTGCGTGCAGCCGGCCACCGTCGAGCCTGCGTCAAATATTTGACGGATCCGCTGAAATGTAGCAAAAAGCTCCGTTTTGAGTCCCCCAGGCACCCAAAAGGGCTGTTTCTGGCTGCTAAAGGCACTTTTTCGTACAAGCTCTCTCGCCCCTGCGCGCAACCACCCAATCTCAATCCGCCAATGCAGGGGGCCGCTCCTCCGCACTGAAGCTGGCGGCGTCGCGAACCGTCGCAAGGTCCTCGGGCAGGGTCAGCGCCATGCTGGAGCGCTCCAGCGCCAGGCCGCGGTGATAGCAGGCGGCCTCCCGAATTTTCTCGTCACCAAGCGACGCCAGAGTGGACAACGCTTTCTGCAACCTGACCGAAACCTCGACCTGGCTGGCGCCATCCCGGGCAATCACGGTAAAGGCGTCGTCGAACATGTCCCGCATCGAGATTTCGGGCACTTCCACCCGATCGCACGGCGGCCGCTCATCATCCCCGGCTGTTGCCGGCAAGGACCACAAATGAAACAGCCGCACCAGCCTTCCCACAACGTCAATCGCAGTGCCGGGATCATTGACCGCGGGCGACAGCGCCTTGCCGGCGATCTCCGCCAGCACCACCAGGCCGAACCTCGGGTCATCGTCGAACTGGCGGTTGGTACCAATCTCGAACGCCTCGACTACGGGGGCACAATCCGGCGCGGTCGCGTCGGCGCGAAACCCGGCAACGTAAGCCAGTGGCCGGTCCGGCGTGGCGAAAGTGCCCGGCAAGGCCGTCAATATCACCCGTACTTCATTCTTCTCCGCCCAGGCTTGCAGCGCGGCGATGTCGATGTGCTGCACGTAGCCGACCTGCGTCGCGAATACCGGCTGTCCCGCAGGCCGGGCGCGTGCCAAGGACCCGCGCAGGGTTGGTGCGTCCCGCCGCCGCCGCAGCGCTTCACCCGTTGCCTTCTCCACCTTGTCCAGGGTTGATCCCATCCGCCCCAGCCGGGCGATGCTATCGACCCAGCGGACGAAGGTAAAAATGACCATGCTGAATACGAGCGCCGTAACGACGAAGAGGATAAAAAGACCCCCTGTCTGGTAATAGTCGTTTTTGACCGCCGTGATCGCCACGATGGAAAAAATGAATGCGCCGACAAAAGCGGAGAGAGCATTCTGGGAGGCATCGTCCGCGACCACCAGGACGAATGACCGCGGCGTGGCCGTATTGCTTGCCGCCGCATACGCAGAAACCATGGAGGCCACCGAAAACGTGGCAATGACCAGCATGCTGGCAGCCATGACGGACAGCAGCGTCTCGACTGAGTCCATTGAGACTTCCGGCACCAATTGCCGCAACTGGGTGCTATCGAAAAGCTTTGCGATAAAAACCATGCCGATTGATAGCAGGCAAATTATCATCGGTCTCACCCAGAGCCGCTCTCGCAGTTGCTTGAGCAGAAATCTGAGGCGGTCCATTGAAACCATGGAAGTCATACCCATTTCCTTTGGCCTTTCAAGCCGTTAGCCCTTCCGCATGACCACGTACTGTCGCATCCCTTGCCATGATAGTGGAAGCTGCATCACCCGACCTGCTTAGCTTTCGCCCCGAAGCTCCACAAACTGGCCAGTCGGCTCAAGCAGCGCGGGGTCCTTCCTGCTGGAATTGCCCACGGCCCGACTGACCGGGTAGAGCTCAAGATCGAATTTCAGGATGGGTGCCAGCAGCGTGTCGCTGGCATCAATCGTCTGTTCGTTATCCAGCCAGCGTCGGCATTCCTCCCGGGTGAGCATCACGGGCATGCGGGCGTGCCAGGGACGGAAGTCCGCGGCCGCTTCGGTTGTCACCAGGGTACAGGACAGCAGGGGTGTGTCCGCTCCCTCCCAGACATCCCACAAGGCGGCTACCGCGATGCATTGCTCCGCATTGGTGATAAGCCAGGGCTGCTTGTGTCCGTTCTCCATGCGCCACTCAATGAAACTGGACATGGGCACCACACCGCGCTGGCGCCGGAAAGGCCCGCGAAAGGCGGGGCTGCTGGTCAGGGATTCAGCGCGGGCATTGAACATGCTGTACTTTGTGGTGACCTCACTGGCCCAGGAAGGCACCAGCCACCACCGGGCCATGTCGCCGCCGGTAGCGCGCAGGAGCAGGATGTCCTCGGTGGGGGCGATGTTGACGCGCGGCTCGGGCAGTGGGGAATCAATGCCCAGGTAATTCATCAGATCCTGGAGCCCGGGCAGACTGGTAATGTTGAAGCGGCCACACATGGGGGTACTCTAGCTGGCGATGGAATGGAGTCAATCACACATTTTTCAGGCTGAGCTGAACCAAATGCTTTCCTGCCCGTATCCATATGACGGTGACTAAAAGGGACAGGTAATGTTTGGTTTCTTCAAGACCTCTGCTGCAAGGCAAGTCAAAAAACTGCAAAAAGAGTACGAGTCCAAGCTGGGTGAGGCAATGCATGCTCAGCGCAATGGTGACATACGCAGTTACTCGATGCTGTCAGAGGAGGCGGACAGGCTCTACCGACAGCTGGTCGCAATCAAGCCATAGTGCAGAGGCTGGCCTGCTGCGCGTGGGCGGCTTCAACCCTGCTGGACCTTTTGTAGTCGGCGCCGCGCCGCGAGCCATTGCCTCTGCTGTGTCATTACCTTGCGCGCTCCAGTGAAAACCGACATGCCTGGTTCTGCCTTGCCCGTGTGCCCCAGCGTATCCAGTTGCGCGTAGTACCAGTACTGCACCGCGAACGTCGCCAGGGTGCGCAATGTCTTGTTCCGGGTGAGGAACGACAGCGGCGCCGGAAGCCGCCCGTCACCATCAGCGGAATCGACACTTGCTCCTGCATGGCCAGCGCAAAATCAACGAAATAGGCTTCACGCATCCGGGTGGAACGCGCCACCTGCTGTGTTTCCTCCTCCTCGATACCTTCAACACCCAATAGCTTGGGTTGTTCGTAGGTGCCACCTGAGATCTCCAGCAGATCGATACCTGCGGCCTCCAGCCATTGGGCCACCTGCAGGCTGTCCTCGAAAGCGAATCCACCTTTCTGGAAATCGGCGCTGTTGAGCTTGACCGCTACCGGGAAATCCGGGCCCACCGCTGCGCGCACCGCCTTGACTGTATCCAGCAGTGCGCGAGCGCGATTCGCCAGGCCGCCGCCATACTCGTCGCTGCGCTGGTTACTGCGCGGACTGAGAAACTGCGACAGCAGGTAGCCGTGGGCCGCATGCACCTGCACACCGGTGAAGCCGGCGGCTTTCACGGCCGCTGCGCAGACCGCAAAGCGCCGCACAATCTCCTCGATCTCAGCAACCGTCAGCGCCACGGGCTCACCGAACTGTCCACCGGGCAGGCCGAGCTTTATCGGGGACGGTGCTTGCGGATGCGGATTGACATTTTTCTGGGTCTGCCGCCCCGCGTGGTTGATCTGCGCCCAGAAGTGATTGCCGTTGCGCGTGGCTGCTGCCGCCCACCGTGCCAGTGCTTGATGCATGGCCGCATCCGGCTCTCGATCAATGATCACATTGCCCGGGCGCTCGAGGTGATCGCCATCAATCAGGATGTTGCCGGACAACAACAGCCCGGCGCCACCGTCGCTCCACAGCCCATATAGTCGCTCGAGAGCCTGTGTCGGCACGCCGGCAGGGTCGGCCAGCCCCTCGGTCATCGCGGCCTTGGCGATGCGGTTGGGCAGGGTGGCGCCGCAGGGGAGAGTGAGGGGCAGGGAGAGAGCATCCGACATGGCTGATCCTGAACTGAGGGGGATTGGTGGTTTGAAAGCGGTCGCCCTTGGCGGCACTTGACGATCCTGTTGCTTGTGGCTGGCGTGGCGTCACGCGGCTTCCCGGGCCCGCCGAAGCGCCAGGCGGGTCATCGGTGGCCCCACGATTTCGAACACCACGGTGGAAGCCAGCACCACCGACAGCAAAATGTCGGCACGCTCGGGGAACCGCTGGGCGGCCACCAGCGCCATGCCCACAGCCACTCCCGCCTGGGGCAGCAGTGCAGCGCCCATCCAGAGGCCCATGCCATGGCCCATGCCGCGCCCTCGTGCCCCAGCCGACGCGCCCAGCAGGCGGCCGGCCACCCGGGCGACGATGTATGCGGCGCCCAGCCAGCCCACCGCGGGTAGTGCATCCAGTTCCAGTGCGGCACCAGCGAGCAGGAAGAACACCAGCATGAACGGCCACTGGATATGCTCGATGGCGTGGAATGGCCGCTTGTGGTGCTTTGCCAGGTTGGCCACCACCATGCCCATGACAACGGCTGCGAGCAGGAATGATACCTCAAGCCAGCGGGCGGCCCCCAGACACAGGAAGACCAGTCCCAGAGCCTCGGCCAGTGTTGGATCGCCCCGCGAGATACGACCGGTCATGTAAGCGGCCGGGACGCCCAGGACGACGCCCAATACCAATGCGCCGCCAATGTCCCACAGCCCGTGGGTCAACGCGACCATGCCGTCATCACCATTCAGCATGGCCGTCGCACCCAGCAGCAGACTGAAGATGAAGACTCCCCAGACATCGTCCACGGAGACCACGCCCAGAAGGGTCTCGGTGAACGCTCCGTCGGCGCCGCTCTCGCGGACAACGTCCGCGGTGGCTGCGGGATCCGTGGCGCTGGACAGGGCGCCAAGCAGCAACGCGAGAACGAGGTCGCCGGTCAAGAGCCAGACAGTGGTGAACACCACCGTGACGGAGACGGCGACAACGGCAAGGGACAAGGCCAGGACGCTGGGACCGTGGCGTTTCAGATTCGGGGCGGTCAGGTGGCTGCCCAGCAGGAAGCCGACCATGGTCAGGGCAACCTGGGACACCGCGGTGAACCAAAGCGTGCCGGCGGGCTGCAGCCAACCCAGTAGTGACGGGCCGAAGGCCACACCGGCGATAATCAACAGCGTCACCCGGGGAATGGTAGTGCGCCTGCCCAGCAACTCCGCCGCGAGCCCGACCATGAGCATCAGGCCCAGGAGGAGGATCATCTCGGTAAGGTTGTTCATGAAAATATTCCCGGAGAGTCTAGTCCACCAGCTCGATGCCCAGGCTCTCCAACAAACTCAATGCCTCATGGCGTGAAAATCTTGCGCCTGCCACTTCGTTGTCCAGAACGTTGATCGCGTACCCCGTGGACTCGCTGAAATCCACATTCCTTAAATTTGTTCTCATGAACACACTGTGTGTAAAGTCACAGCAAGTCATTGCAGAGTCTGCAAAGTTGCCTTCACGAAAATCCGCATCGTGCAGCTTGCACTCATCCAGCACCAGCTCGTTCAAGGTGAGGCCAAAAAATGAGCAGTCGTTGAGGATGCAGTGATGAAACTCCAACTCAAAATCAACATGAAACACAGGCCAGCTGGCCTTGCCCCAGTCGATACCAATCAGCTTGGTCTCCTTGAAGACCACAGCAAACAGTCGCGTATTGGCAAGGTCCATTAAACTCAGGTTGCAGCGGACGAACTCGCAATGAGTAAACCTGCAGTTCCTGAAAGCCGTTTGAGAGAAGTTGCAGTCAATGAACTGGCACTCTTCAAATTCGATATCCTGATACTGTGTGTCCGGCAGTTCCAGCTTCCTGAAAGAAGCGTCGAGGTACTGCCCGCTATCTTCAATGGTTGTCATTTTATCCTGTGGGCAGTATCACCAGATGATTGGGCAGTTCGTTGCGTTCGTGGGTGGCGGGCACATGCGCTTTCAGGAGCTTGCCGCAGGCAGCGATGCAGTCGAGAAATCCCTGACGGGTCTGGCCCTGGCGCACTTTGGCGGTGAAGTCCGCCACGATATCCTCCCAAACCGCGTTGTCGAGGAGGTCGGCAATGCCCTGGTCCACCAGGATCTCCACATAGCGTTCTGCCTCCGAGACGAAGATCAACATACCGGTGGCACCTGCGGTATGGTGCAGATTCTGCTCCAGGAATTGCCGCCGCGCCAGATTGGAGGCCCGCCAGTAGCGCACCTGCCGGGGAATCAGGCGGGTGTTGATGCCGGGCACTCGGAACAACAGGCTGAGCAGGATGAACGTCCCCCACTGCACCAGCAACAGCACGTCGGCACCGAACCAGCTGCCGAAATAATTGGCAGTACCCGGCAGCAGCAGTGCCAGGATGCCGGCCCAGAGCAAGGGAATATAGCTGTAGTTATCGGACTGGGCCGCCAGCACGGTCACCAGTTCGGCGTCGGTGTGCCGTTCCACCTCATTGATTGCAGCGGCAACAGCTTCCTGATCACTTTTGCTGAGTAATGTCATGATCCTGTGGTTCCCGTTGTCGGGTGAGTGGATCCGGTGTGTGCGGACACCCGTGCGGCGTTACCAGCCACCGGAGGCGCCGCCACCGCCAAAGCCGCCACCGCCGCCGCCGAAACCGCCACCACCGAAGCCGCCGCCTCCGAAGCCGCCGCCACGGCCGCCCATGGTAGCACCCAGCAGAGCCGCACCGACCAGCGCAGCGCCCCCGCGACCACCGCGGCCACCGCGACTGCCAATAAAGAACACCACCACCCACATGAGCAAGAAGAGCAGCCCTACCAGGCCGGGATTGGGCTTCTCCTGGACGGCTGGCTGTTGGCCCCGGGCAACCGCCAGCGGTTGGCCGCCGAGGACCTGGATCATGGCGGCCACGCCGTTGACGATCCCGGCCTGAAAATCCCCCTGACGGAAAGCCGGGGTGATAATGCGAGTGATGATGAAGGAGGACTCGGCGTCGGTGAGCCGGCCTTCGAGGCCATAGCCCGTTTCTATGCGGACTTTGCGTTCATCCCGTGCCACGATCAGCAGGGCACCGTTGTCCTCGCCCTCCTGGCCGATAGCCCAGTGCCGGCCCAACTGATAGCCAAAGTCCTCAATGGGGAAGCCCTGCAGGTCGGGCAAGGTGACCACAACAAGCTGTTCGGTGCTGGCCTGTTCGTGGGCCTGGAGCATCTGAGTCAGGCGCGCTTCCGCTTTGGGAGAGAGCATCTCCGCCCGGTCTACCACCCGGCCTGTAAGGGCGGGAAACTCCGGTGTCGACTGGGCCCAGACAGCGGTGGGGAGCAACAGCAGCAACGCCAGCAGCAGGCTTTTCCCGGGCCGGGCAAGCATCAGAATTCCACCGCGGGTGCCTCGTCGGCATTCTCCGTGGTGGCTTCGAAGTTGGCGTGCGGCTCCAGGTCGCTATACAGGATGCTGTGCCAGATTCTCCCCGGGAAGGTACGCAGCTCGGTGTTGTAGCGCTCCACTGCCTGAATGAAATCCCGGCGCGCGACGGCAATGCGATTTTCCGTACCTTCAAGCT
This sequence comes from Haliea sp., assembly GCF_040221975.1. Lineage (GTDB taxonomy): Bacteria > Pseudomonadota > Gammaproteobacteria > Pseudomonadales > Halieaceae > Haliea. The sequence continues at coordinate 160,608 of NZ_JAVJWR010000031.1, read as the reverse complement.
GTGACTGCAGGGCCAGGAAGTTCTGGTTCGATTTGAGGTCGGGGTAGCGTTCGGATACGGCCATCAGGCGGCTCAGGGCGCTGCTCAGCTCACCCTGGGCCTGCTGGAACTGCTGCAGTTTCTCGGGATTGTTGAGAATGCTCTCGTCCACCTGGATCGACGTGGCCCTGGAGCGCGCCTCAATCACCGCGGTGAGCGTTTCCTGCTCCTGGGCGGCAAAGCCCTTGACCGTTTCCACCAGATTGGGAATCAGGTCGGCGCGACGCTGGTACTGGTTCTCCACCTGTGACCAGGCGGCGGTGACTCTCTCATCGTAGGTGGGGATGTTATTGATCCCGCAGCCGCTGAGCAACAAAACCAGTGCCAGCAGGGATGGGAGCTGCCAGAAAACCCGCTGTTGAATTGGCATGTGAAGGGTTCGCATAGTGCTCAGTCCCGGAGGTGGTTGCATGAACAGGGGAAGGTGCCCTGCCAGCAGGCAGAGGCACCGTATTATTAAATGGATGGGGGCAGGGTCAGGGTTTTCAAGTTCGTTGGCGTTTTCGTGGACGCGGTCGCGGGCGAAACCCTCGGATCAGGCGCTCAGAACCACGTTCACGCAGGCAATAGTGAAAGGTACAACGAGCCGGTCTCCGCAACTGTGTCGACCCGTACGTGCGCCTTGTCATGCCAGCAGAGTGCTTTCATATCGCGAACTGCCAGAAAGAATGAGCGAAGGACTGTATTCGCCTGGCTTCCCGACTTCGGTTCGGCAGCGAACATTCCCGATATCCGGCTGGTGGAACTCCATCAATTAGAGCAATTACTCCCATAAACGGGAGCCGAGATCTCACTGGAAGAAGCTGCTTCCGGATTTTCGGATATCACAGTGATTTCCATCAGGTTCAGAACCTGGACCGCCAGACCGAGCAGAAAGACCAACAGAGCACTCACGGCGGCGATATAGAACCAGCCCAGGTTGTGAGCCACCCACCCGGTGAGCTTGTTGCAGGTCTTGGCGGGCGATGCGCTCCCATCCGGCTGTACAGAGCGGCCAAAGGCCGCCTCCTCTACAGTGCTGATTTCAGCTGGTTGCGCTCCCGCGCAGAAGGTGTTTGACACCCGACAATCGCGGGAGCCTGCTGGATGAGGGCGTCATCCTCCAGCGCCTTCACCATGAACAGGGCAAAATCAATACGACGGGTGAGGTTGCTCTCCAACACCGGGTCCCCCACGTGCCTGCTCCATACTGGCAGGCCCTGGCTCTCTCCCTCTTCAAGATCGCTGCCGCGAACAACCGTCCATCTGGTTTCGCTCGCGAAGATTCGCCGGCACGCTTCTACCTGATCATCCAAGTCGACCAGGCGGAACAGCCTCGCCAGACCGCCGAAGATCTTTACTATCGCTTGCAACTTCCATGAATACACATCCTTGCCGTCCCGGCTGATGTGCCAGCCACAGGAAAAGATCAGACGCGCGTCTGGCTCCGAAAAATCCAGGACTGCCTGGGCGGTACCCGATGAGTACTGCCTGACTCCCCATGGAACCAATACAACCAACACGCCATTGCACCCGGAAACAGCACGTTGTATGACCTCACGATCATTCGTTGCACCGGGAATGATGGTGATCCGGTCTCTGAACTCATCGAGCTTGGCTACGCTTTTCTCCCTGCAAACACCGACGACTTCATAACCCTGGTCCAGAGCTTGTTGCACCATGTATCTACCGAGCTTTCCTGAAGCGCCAATAATGCAAACCCTGTTCATGATCGATCCCCTGAATTACCGGCCCGCCTTGCGTCTGCCAGCGCAGTTACTGACTATGGCGTGTCACCGCAAGGGTATGGCGACAGGTCGCAGAGGAGCTGCGTCTGCCCCCCGAAGCTTCAGTGGCGCCGCGACAAAGGCAAATTCGTACACTTTATCTCGAGCCAGGTCTTCGAGCCAGGCGAGTTCAATGATTGGTGCTCCCTGTTCTGCCAACAGATAGGTGTGCAGGGGCACGTAGTCGCTCGCCAGTTCCGAGGGAAATGCCTCCAGGCTCAGGTTGTCTGCGCCGACAATCATTGCCCCGGATTCCTCGACGAGGAAGCGGGCCGCCGCCAGCCCCAGGCCGGGCGGGTTGCCCATATAGGCCGAAGTATCGTCGAAGACGCGCATGCGTCCGGTCCGGATCAGGACCACATCGCCCTGCCGCAGATCTACCCGCTGGCGCAGCAGACTGGCTTCGAGGTCTGTGCGCGTGATGCGGTAGCCATCGGGCAGCATGGCAACACCTTTCGCCGCCGCCACGTCGAGCATGACGCCGCGGGCCACGATCGGCGGCATGTTCTCCACCCCGGCGACGCGCCAGCCGCGATCACCGAGGTGTTCTTGCGCACTGAAGCCGTTCCAGATCTCGCCATTGAGGCCAAAGTGCGCCAGGCCATCGATATGGGTCCCCATATGCGTGTACATGGAAACGGCGGCTCCGGTGTAACTGACGTGCCTGTTCATCTCGCCGCCGGTATTCAGCGGGTCATCGATAACGGTGCCGTGTGGGGTATGCGTCATCCAGATACGGTAGTGCGGGTCGCCGGCGGCCTGCCAGCTGGGCATGCCGATAAAGTACTCGACCGACAGGTCGTAGACTTTACCACCGGCGATACGCCTCAATATGGAGTCGCGCGAAGATTCAGTCATGAGATTCAGGCGACCGATTTCATCATCGGCTCCCCAGGGGCTGATACCCGCCTGGCGCTCAGCGGCTGACGCAGTGAATTGCCCGCCCAGCATCAGGGCGGCTGTGATTACCAGAGTCTTGTTGAGCATGTTCTTCTCCCGAGGTGAACAAGAGTTGATAGCCTAGCCCCACAGTCGGTATTGATAATCGGCCCGAATTGAAAGATTCTATTTCCATATTTTTACTAATGGTCCACCTATGGACGACCTCAATGATGTCGCTGTGTTTGTCGCAGTCGTCGACGCCGGGAGTTTCACCCGGGCAGCCGAGAGACTGAAAGTATCGCGCCCGGTAGTGAGCAAGCAGGTCAGCCGCCTGGAGGAGAGCCTCGGTGTGCGCCTGCTCAACCGCACCACGCGCCGCTTGAGTCTCACGGAAGCGGGACGCATTTTTCACGCCCAGACAAGTCGAGGGCTGGAGGACATTGCCGAAGCGCGGGCGGAAGTCTCGCGCCTGCAGGAGCAACCGCGCGGGGTCCTCAGAATCAACGTGCCAATGTCTTTCGGTATCCTGCACATCGCGCCGCTGCTGCCTGCGTTTATGCAGCAATATCCGGAACTGACGGTGGAAATGGACCTGAACGATCGCAAGCTGGATGTGATTGAAGAGGGCTTCGATGCCTCGGTACGTATCAGCGACCTGCCCGACTCCACTTTGGTGGCGCGCCGTCTCGCTCCCTGTCGCCACGTCATCGTGGCAGCACCGGCTTACCTGGAACGACACGGCATCCCGGACAGACCGGAAGACCTGCTGGAGCACGAGGTGCTTAGCTACAGCCTGCAGCAATCGGCCCAGGCGTGGCACTTCCTCGAACCCGGGGGACAGCCCACACAGGTAGCTGTCGCCGGCAGGCTGCAGGTGAACAACAGCCTGGCCCTGCGCGAGGCGCTGCTCGCTGGCATGGGTATTGCGCGGACCCCGACGTTCCTCGTGGGCGACGACCTGCGCCAGGGTCGGCTCACCACCGTGCTGGACGCCTGTCGCTCGCTGGAGGTGTCCATCTACATCGTCTACCCGCAGCGCCGCTACCTGTCGCCGAAAGTGCGTGCCTTTGCGGACTTTCTGGTAGCCAAAATCAAGGACCCCCCCTACTGGGACCAGCTGTCACCGCAGTAGATTTGTCAATTCGGGTTACCAATCATTTTCCGTTCAGGCTAATTATCCCGCTCAGGTAAGCGACTAGTCTGTTCCTCACCAGCACAGGAGGAACAGACCATGAACGACAGCAGCAGTGAAACTCTTGCGACAAACCGACCATTGGATGGGGTACTGCGTCGAACCGAATCGACGACTACGGCCGCTGATTGGCTCTTCGCTCCCCACAGCCTCCTGCTGACCAGCGGCACGCTGCTCGGCATGCGCCTGCCAATCGGCAAGCTGGCCCACGACGCGGGTGTGTCCGCGCTTCTGTGGGCAGGGATCATTTCCCTCGGTGTAGTCATCATGTTACTGCCCAGCCAGATGACCAAACGCGGACTGCGGCTGCCGGCTGCCACCGTAGTGCGCTACACGATGATTTCATCGCTGATCTCCTTCGTCCTGCCCAATGTGCTGCTGTTCACGGTGATACCCCAGGTGGGCGCCGGCTATGCCGGGCTGATGTTTGCGCTGTCTCCCGTGTTTACCCTCCTTTTTGCCTCTATGTTCGGAATGAAGACTCCGGGCAGACTGGGCATGGCAGGGATCGCAATAGGGGTAGTCGGTGCGGTAGTGGTCAGCCTGACCCGCGGTACCCACCCCCAGGGGCCTGGCCTGGCTGCTGGCAGCGGCGGCAATGCCTGTTGCGCTGGCGATCGGCAATGTATACCGCAGCCTCTCGTGGCCCGAGGGCGCACTCCCCGACTCGCTAGCCTTCTGGGGGCACCTGTTTGCTGTCAGCGTATTTCTGGTGATTATCGCGGCGACTGGGCAGGAGTTCCCCGTTGCCGGTGTCGCTGCCGCGAAAACTCTTATCATCGTCCAGATGGTCATATCCGGGCTCAATTTTCCATTGTTCTATCGCCTGCAGCGCGATGGTGGCCCGGTGTTGCTGAGTCAGATTGGGTATGTCGCTGCCGCAGTGAGCCTGATCGTCGCAACGGTATTTCTTGGGGAGCGCTATGCCCTCTCCACCTGGCTCGGCGCCGGTATCATCGGCGTCGGGATTATCGCAACCGTCATGGCACAACGACTGGAACCCCGGGTGCCTGGACAGCAGAAAGAAGGAGTAATGAAATGAAAACACAAACCAGCGTGGCAGTGGTCTACCACAGCGTTACCGGCACCACGGCAGGCCTCGCCGAGGCGGCTCTGGACGGAGCAAACAGGATCGACGGTGTGCGGGCGTTCCCGGTGAGAATAGAAGGCGACGACATCCATGAGGGCCGCTACCGCAACGCCAGCGCGCTGCAGGCCATGGGTGAAGCCGACGCGCTCATCTTTGGCTCACCGACCTTCATGGGCAGTGTGTCCGCGCAGTTCAAGGCCTTTGCCGACGCCACCAGCGAATTCTGGTTCCAGCGCCATTGGGCCGGCAAACTGGCGGCCGGCTTCACGATCGGCAACAACCCCAGCGGCGACCAGCTCAACACCATCCAGTACCTCAACATTCTCGCCAACCAGCACGGCATGTTGTGGGTCGGCATTGATCTGCCAGGTGGTTATGATCCGGAGGGGCGCAATCGTCTGGGTGCCCAGAGTGGGCTGATAGCACATGCGCGCGATGGCATGCTGGATCCAGCCGACATTGCCACGGCCAGCTACCTGGGTTCACGCGTTGCCGCGCTCACACGACGGTTCTTACCAGAGCGTGTTGAAAACGGAAGTCATTCACTCTAGCCGGCCTATTGGTCGCCAGGCAGACAGGAGCACTTATGCCGCATTTCATACTCGACTGTTCAGCGGAAATACTGGATGCACACTCCGAACTTTATATTGCAGAGCAAATCCATGCAGTTGCTGCGGGATCTGGCCTGTTCGATATCCAGGATATCAAGGTTCGGGTCAACCCCTACGTCAGGTATCTGGTGGGTGGAAAGCACGAACTGTTTATGCATGTGTTTTCGAGCATTATGCAGGGTCGGAGCACTGAGCAAAAAGCATCATTGTCGAGGTCTGTAGTGCAAATGTTGTCAGGGATGTTCCCGGATGTGACATATATTGCGATGAGTATCAGCGAATTCGAGGAAGCGGTGTATTGCAACCGGAGCATGCTGTGAACAACGCCTCAAATGCAGTCGCCGCATGATCTCCCTGTGCGCGCACAGACAAGCTCTCAGGGGCCAGGCTCATCGAGGTTTTCGATAGCTATGGCCGGCAAGTCATCGGCTGGATCGAACCCCAGCACCCGGGCATAGAAGTACAATTCAGCCTGCAGTGACGAGATCTGGTTCTCGGCTTTGCGGAATCCGTGTGACTCGCCTTCGTAGGTCATATAAGCAGTTGCAACGCCACTGTGCTTCAGTGCCTCAAAGATGGCCTCGGATTGATTCGGTGGCACGACGGGGTCATCCAGACCCTGCAGAAGTATCAGCGGCGCCTTGAAACCCGCCAGGTGATGAATAGGTGAGCGCTCTATGTAGAGGTCGCGGCGCTCGGGATAGGGGCCGATGAGCTGATCGAGATACCGCGACTCGAATTTGTGCGTATCCCTGGCCAGGGCCTCGATATCCGAGACGCCAAAGTAGGAGGCGCCCGCAGCGAAGATGTCGTGGAAAGCGTGCGCGGCGAGCGTGGTATACCCGCCGGCGCTGCCCCCGCGGATGATCAGGCGCTGGGGATCCGCGAGACCCTGCTCCGCCAGCCAGCCTGCGCCCGCGACCGCGTCCTGCACGTCAGTGATGCCCCAGTTGCCGTATAACGCCTGGCGATAGCTGCGTCCGAACCCGGTGCTGCCGCGATAGTTGAGGTCGAGAATGGCAAAGCCGCGACTGGTCCAGTAGTAGTGCCCCGGATTATAGCTGACCCCGGCTGATGCCGTGGGCCCCCCGTGCACGCTGACAATCAGCGGCGGCGCCTTGCCTTCAGGTGCTGCGGCATGGGGATTTTGCGGCGCCAGATACACACCATGCGCTACCGCGCCGCCGGGCACCGGGAAACTGATCTGCTGAATCCCGGGCACCCAGGATGGCTCCAGTCCCCGGTCTTTCGAGCGACGCAGTACCTCAACGGTCGTCCCCTGTCGATCCATGGCAATCAGTGCGGAGGGCTGCTCGGAGAAACCTGCCGTGACATACAGGCGGTCGCCGTCGATGGCGATGGAGCTGTAAGAGACCGCCCCGGTATCGAGCCGTCGCTGGCCGCCCTTGCCGTCGAGGACATGGAGCGTCTCCACGCTGCCGCGCCGGGCGCGGACCAGCAATTCGCCGGATTCCAGCAAGTGATAATAGTGGCTGTCGATCGACCAGTCCGGACCGCCGATTTCTGCGCCCTCCAGACCGGTAGGCACCGGCGAGAAGGTTGTGCCCTCCACGGCATAGGGTCGCCACCAGTTGTCGCGGTCTGACAGGGCAAAGAGGTGGTTCTCGCTGCTCCACTGGGGATCGATCACGGACTCCGCGCTGTCCGGGTTGTGCGTAACCAGGCCGTCAAACTTGCCCCCGGCATCGAAACCGGCGCTGTGCAGGCTGGTGTTGTCCCAGGGCATGTTGGGGTGCATCCAGGTGGTGAAGGCGATGCGACTGAAGTCCGCCGACAGCCGCGGTGCAGAGACAAAATCCGTGCCTGAGAAAAGTACTTCGCCCTCGCTCATCCCCTCGGTCGGCAGGGCGATCAGGCTGTTCACCGGCTCGCCAATGCCTCGATGGTCTTCGCGGATGCAGATCAGCCGGTTCCTCGGTGCATCCAGGCGACAGCCGGCGAAGCGCAGTTCGCTCTCGGGGGTTATCGGGACCGGCTCTTCTCCGGGAATGAAGGTGTACAGGCGCTGGTCGGCGAAATTGCTGAACCAAATCCTGCCATTGGTGACCAGCAGACTGCCGCCACCGTACTCCTGCACTCGGCTGCGCGCGTTGAATGGCTCGGGCAGGAGCTCTCCCGGTTCCCTGCCCTGACGCCAGCGCATGATCGTCATGCGCCCGCCCTGCTCCGGCCGGGACTCGAGCCAGTACAGGTAATCACCATCCTTGTGGGGGCTGCCGAGCCCGCGACTGCCTTCGACCAGGGACTCCGCGGTTATGGGTGAGGGCCAGCTGCCGTAATCAAGTACGGTTTGCGGGCTGGTCATGGTTGCCTCCTTGTGGGGCGCGGTTGCGCTGTCCTGATTAACATCGCTGCAGGCCCCGACGATGAGGGCCAGAAACAGGGAGCACGATAGTCGCATACACTTCACCCCGGAAATTAAGAGATACGTTCCTCAAGCGTTACCCTGAGTTGATGTGACGAGAATACTGGTAATCGGGGAGTGCTGCGAGAACCTTTTATTTTGATAACATACGCGAATGATTGTCACGATGGATGCTGATGGTTTTGATTCGGTCTATCGCGTTTCCGCGGAGGTTTTTATCAAAGACCACGGTAGGATGTTTTCAGTGTCATCCATGCTCTCAACCTGCGGCGAGCTCTCCGCAGAGATCGCGTAGTGATACCGCTACCACATCTTCGGCCATAGGGAAGCGTTCGCTACCGCCATAGACTACGCGGCGATGCTGGGGGTGGACGGTATCACAAGCGAGGAAAAAGCCGCGCTCCAGCTTCGGAGTCAGTCCGCGCTTGATTTCTATAGCCCAGGGCTTGCGCTCACCGGGGCGCTTTAGCAGCAGGTCAATCTCTGCGCCGGCCGCGGTCCTGAAAAAGTAGGCCGCCGTGCCGTGTGGGGCGGCGCGAATCAGCGACTCGATGACGAAGCCCTCCCAGCTTCCACCCGCCACCGGGTGACCCAGCAGCGCTTCCCGGTCGCCAATACCGAGCAGTGCGTGTATCAGCCCGCTGTCCCGAACGTAGACCTTCGGCGACTTGACCAGCCGCTTCTTGACGTTGCCGTGCCAGGGCGCAAGGCGACGTACGAGCAACAGATCGACCAGCAAATCGAGGTAGGCCGCCACAGTTTTACCGTCCACCGCCAGTGCGCGGGCCAACGACGCGGCATTGAGTAGTGAGCCTTGCTGGTGTGACAACATGGTCCAGAAGCGGCGCAGGGTCTCCGCGGGAATGCGTGGCCCAAGTTGCGGGATATCCCGTTCCAGGTAGGTGCGGATAAAGTCGTTGCGCCAGCGCAGACTCGCCGCGTCGGATGCGGCCAACAGGCTCTCAGGAAAGCCACCCCGCAGCCACAAGGGCTCCAGCGAATTGCGGTCTACCTCACCCGCGTCCAGTGGACCCAGTTCGAGATAACGGATACGCCCGGCAAGTGTTTCACTGGATTGTCTGAGCAGGTCGATGGAGGCAGAGCCCAGGATCAGAAAGCGGCCGTTGCCTTTAATCTGGCCCGGACCGCGCCTGCGACCGGTGTCGATCAGCCCGCGCAGGCTTTGAAATAGCTGTGGTGCACGCTGGATCTCGTCGAGGATCACCAATTTGTCTGCATGCTGCGCGAGATACTGCTCGGGCTCCGTCAGCTTGGCACGGTCGGCCTCGGATTCAAGGTCGAGATAGACCGCTGGGCGCGACTCGGCCACCTCAAGCGCCAGTGTGGTCTTGCCAACCTGGCGCGGACCGAGCAACGCAACCGCTGGCGCTTCGGTCAGGGCTGCGGTCAGTGTGGGGAAAAGTCGGCGAGCAATCATCCTTGTAATTATGGAGTTAAGATCCACAATTGCAAGGATGATTTTGGTTGAATGTAGGGTGGGCGCAGTTGGTTCATGTGCAATCTAGACAGAACAGATGGTGCTGTCCGGGCAATGGCTCCCGGTCATCACATGTGCCACGTGGAATGGTGAGCGGAAGCTGAATTTGAGGCGGAAGATGTATGGTGCCCGGAGACAGAATCGAACTGCCGACACGGGGATTTTCAATCCCCTGCTCTACCAACTGAGCTATCCGGGCGTGTGCCGCAATGGCGAAGGGTGCGTATTAAAACCGTAGTCGCTGCGGGAGTCAAGCGGGCCTTGCTTTACCGGCGCCCGCCTACTCCGACGGGGGGACGTAGCCCTCCGCCTTGTCGTGCTCTTCCCCGGCCAGGAACTTGTCCATCTCCTGCTGCAGATACTTGCGCGCCTCCGGGTCGATCAGGCTCAGCTGCTTCTCGTTGATCAACATGGTCTGCTGGGCCTGCCATTCTTCCCAAGCCTTTTTCGATACATTCTCGTAGATTTCCTGGCCCTTGGGGCCGGGGTAGGGCGGGGCCATCAGGCCCTCCAGTTCCTGCTGGTAGCGCTTGCAGAATACGGTGCGTGTCATTGCTTGCTCCCGGGTCAGAGGTTCGCCAGCAGCCGGGCGACTGGCGCGGCGAGGCCGATTGGTTGGGGTCGGGCCACCTTATACCAGAGCTGGTCGCTCGCGGCCATGATAGCGGCGGGTGTGACATCCAGTTGTGCCTGCAGGGGCTGGATATCCAGGTGGTAGTGGCTGAAGGTGTGGCGAAAGGCGTTCCCGGCGGAGACGGTGGCCGGCTCGCGGCCTAAGTTGTCCAGGCACCAGTTGCCCGCATCGGCAGTGTCCGCGAGTTCCGGGAAGCACCACAGCCCGCCCCAGATGCCGGTGGGCGGGCGCTTCTGCAGCAGCACGTCGCCAGCGGCGTCGCGCAGGATGAGGAACACGGTGGCGCGCACCGGCAGTACCTTGCGCGGCTTCTTGCCCGGAAAGTCGGCCTGCCGGCCCTGGGCCCGGGCGCTGCAATCGGCCCGCAGCGGGCACTCCTCGCAGCGCGGGCGACTGCGGGTGCAGAGGGTGGCTCCCAGGTCCATGATGGCCTGGGTGTAGTCCGCCACTCGCTTCCGAGGCGTGTACTGTTCGGCAAGTTGCCACAGGGCCCGATGCACCGCAGTCTCCCCGGGCCAGCCCGCTACCCCCTGGTGGCGCGCCAGTACCCGCTTGACGTTGCCGTCGAGGATGGGCGCCCGCTGGCGAAACGCGATGCTGGCGATGGCGCCGGCGGTGGAGCGGCCAATGCCGGGCAGCGTTTCCAGCGCCTCGACGCTGTCCGGGAATTCGCCGCTGTACTGCTCGCAGACCTGCTGCGCGGCGCGGTGGAGGTTGCGGGCGCGGGCGTAGTAGCCGAGCCCGGTCCACAGGTGCAGTACCTCGTCCGTGGGTGCCGCGGCCAGGGCCTGGACATCGGGAAACTGCGCCATGAAGCGCTCGTAGTAGGGAATGACGGTACGCACCTGGGTCTGCTGCAGCATAATCTCGGAAACCCAGACCCGGTAGGGGCTGGTGTCCCGTTGCCAGGGCAGGTCCTTGCGCCCGTGCTGGTCGAACCAGTGCAGCAGGCGGCGGGAAAATGTTTGCTTGGGGGCCATGGCGCGCTAGTGTACTGCAGCCCCGGGTAGCGGGCGAAGCTTGAATGTGTGATTCGGGCCGCGTAGGTGGGGCCGCCCAGGTGGGGCCGCCCAGGTGGGGCCGGCTGCGCGCCCCGGCGCAAGCCCAAAGCTGGTTTCCTTGCGTAAACAGGACCAGCAAGCGGAAACGAGGAGAGGCAGGTATTAGATGAACAGTGCGTTGGTGGCCGTGGTCGCGGTGGCATCCATGACTCTCGCCGGCTGCGGCGTGGTGCTGGGGCAGAAGCAGGCGCCGGAGGCGGTGAACACCCTGGTATATACGCCGGAAGACTGGCCCGAGCCGCTGCAGGCGGAGGTTTACCAACCTCAGGGGGAAGGCCCCTTCCCTGGCATGCTGCTGGTGCACGGTGGCGGCTGGGAGCGCCGCAGCCGGGAGGATATGGACCGCCTGGCTCGCTACTACGTGGGGCAGGGCTATGTGGTGATGAACGCCAGCTATCGCTTTGCGCCGGAGGCCAAATATCCCGCCCAGGTACACGACCTGCAGCAGGCCATGCACTGGCTGCACCGGGAGGCCGGCCGCTTGAACCTGGACACGGATCGCATCGCCGCTTTCGGCTATTCCGCGGGCGCCCACCTGGTCAGCCTGATGGCGCTTGCGGCTGGCACGGGCGATGACCTCGACAGGCCCTGGGGCGGTGCAAAAACCCGGCCGGCTGCGGTGGTCGCGGGCGGCGCACCGATGGACCTGCGCAAGTACCCGGGCGGAAAACTGGTACCTCAGTTCCTGGGCGGGCGCATCAACGAGATTCCGGAAACCTTCGCCGCCGCCTCCCCGGTAACCCGGGTGCATCCGCAGGCGCCGCCGTTTCTGCTATTCCACGGTACCCGCGATACCCTGGTGACCATCGACCACGCCGAGGACTTTGTTGCCGCCCTCGCCGCTGAAAACGTGCCGGTGACGCTGGAGAGGCAGGCGGGCCGCGGGCATATTCTTACTTTCCTGACGGTGGGCACGGCGCTGCCGGAGGCGGACGCGTTTCTGCAGCGCTATCTCGGGAGGGCTGGCGGTTAATCGGCGCGGTTGAGGGGCCAGTCATAGTCGAGGAAACGGACCCGCAGCCTGCCGCTGGCCAGCTTTTCCCGGGCATCTGCATCCAGCCCCAGCGCGCCTGCATACAGGGCCAGGAATGAGTCCAGCGTGTCCGCACCGCGCCAGCCGCGCTGGAAATCTTCGCGATACCATTTGAAAATGGATGATACCTCCAGGCTGCCATCGCGGTAGCGGTTGCGGCTGGCATCACCGAGGAAGCGTTTCGTGCTGTCCTCCAGCTGGTCCTCCAGCTCAACTGCAGTAAATGGCTCCGGGCGCAGCGCCGGGCAGCCGATGGAGGCGCAGTTCACCGCGAAGTGGATGCGCGGCTCGTCGTAGCGCCCGGGCTCGCGGATGATCTCGTGCTCTATCTGGTCCAGGTGCATCTGTTCGCCCAGCAGGGTAAAAAAACGCTGTTTCCAGGGGCTCTGCCAGAAGCTGCCGATATCGCGGATGGAGTCCACCGGGTAATGGTTCACAATCAGCTTGAGGGTAAAGGCGTTGTAGGCGTTGATCAGAAACGCCAGCTGCTCGGGGCCGGGCCAGCGCTCGAACTCTGTTACTTCCACCGCGCTCAGTTCAGCCAGGTAGCGCTCCAGGTCCTCCGGTGCCGCCTGCAGCGCGGCGTAGTCCACCCGGCTGTTGCTGCCGCCCTCCACCCACTGCACATGGCTGGCGAGCACCCGGGCGAACTGTTCGTGGCTGTGGTCAAAGGCGAGGGCTGACTGTGCCAGCAGCAGGGCAGTAATCGCCGCCAGTGCTTTCAGCCTCACGCCGTGCCTCCGCGCCGCCACTGGTGGTAGCGCGCCAGCCAGCGCAGCACGCGCTCGGGGGCATGGGCCTTCTTCCATTCCCCCGCAGCGTACTTGTTGGCCTCCGCCAGGGTCGGGTAGGTGTGGATGGTGCCGAGGATCTTGTTCAGCCCCAGGCCGTGGCGCATCGCCAGCACGAATTCCGCCAGCAGGTCGCCGGCCTGGGTGCCGACGATGGTAGCGCCGAGGATGCGGTCGCGGCCCGGCACGGTCAGGACCTTGACGAAGCCGCTGGTGGCGCTGTCGGCGATGGCCCGGTCCAGTTCCGCCAGCTCGAAGCGGGTCACCTCACAGGCGATACCGCGCTCCCTGGCCTCTTCTTCGCTCAGGCCGACCCGCGCCACTTCCGGGTCGATAAACGTGGTCCAGGGGATCACCGAGTAATCCACTTTGAAGCGCTTGAACTGGCCGAACAGGGCGTTCACCGCAGCATACCAGGCCATGTGGGAGGCGGTGTGGGTGAACTGGTAGGGCCCGGCGACGTCGCCGGCGGCGTAGATATTCGGGTACAGGGTTTCCAGGTAGTCGTTGGTCGTCACGGTTTTCGCAGTCGGTATGCCCAGTTCTTCCAGGCCGTAGCCCGTGAGGCGCGCCTTGCGCCCGACAGACACCAGCAACTGGTCGAACTCGATGGTTTTTTCCTCCCCCGCGTGGGCGACTACCAGCAGTTTGCGCTCGCCGTCGCGTTCGCAGCGCAGGGCGCTGTGCTCGGTCAGCACCTGTACGCCATCGCGCTGCAGCGCCTGCCGCGCCAGTTCGGAGACTTCCGGGTCCTCCTTGTGCAGGATGCGCTCGCCGCGCTGGACAAGGCTCACGGTACTCCCCAGGCGGGCAAAAGCCTGGGCCAGCTCGCTGCCGATGGGGCCGCCGCCCAGCACCACCAGGCGCCGGGGCGGGGCGTCCAGCTCGGCAAAGGCGTCCCAGAGCGTGTCGCTGGTGACGTAGTCCACATCCTCCAGGCCCGGCAGGTCCGGGATCAGCGGCGCTGCGCCGGCGGCAATCACGATCGCGCGGGTGGTCAGGCGTTGGCTGCCGCCGTCGTTGAGGGCGATGTCCACGGTCCAGGGGTCGATGATCTTTGCGTAGCCCTGCAGCACTTCCACACCGAGGCCGGTATAACGCTCGACACTGTCGTGGGGCTCTACTTCCGCAATGATCCGGTGTACCCGCGCCATCACTGCACGGAAGCTGAACTGCGGCGTTGCCGGCTGCAGCCCGTACTGGTCGGCGTGGCGCATCTGCTGGGCGACCCTGGCGCTCTTGATCAGGGCCTTGCTGGGCACGCAGCCGTAATTGAGACAGTCGCCGCCCATCTTGTGGGCTTCCACCAGGGTGACTTTGGCCTTCACCGCCGCGGCGATATAGGCCGACACCAGACCGCCGGCTCCGGCGCCAATCACGACCAGGTTGCGATCAAAGCGCTTCGGCTTCTGCCACGGTTTGTACACCCGCCGTTTCTGCACCACCGCGACGATGGCCCTGGCGATCCAGGGGAACAGGCCCAGCAGCACGAAGGACAGCAGCAGCTCCAGCGACAGGATATCTCCCACCCGCTCGATCGCCGCCAGTTGGGTGCCCGCATTCACGTATACCGCGGTGCCCGCCAGCATGCCGACCTGGCTGATCCAGTAGAAGGTCCAGATCCGCAGCCGGGTCAGGCCCATCACCAGGTTGATGATGAAGAAGGGAAAAATGGGCACCAGGCGCAGGGTGAACAGGTAGAAGGCGCCGTCGCGCTCGATACCCCGGTCGATGGCCTTCAGGCGTTCGCCGAAGCGCCGCTCCACGGTATCGCGCAGCAGGAAACGCGCCACCAGGAAGGCCAGGGTGGCGCCGACACTGGAGGCGAAGGAAACGAGCAGCAGTCCCTGCCAGAGCCCGAACAGGGCGCCGCCCGCCAGGGTCATGATCGCCGCGCCGGGCAGCGACAGGGCGGTGACAATGACATAAATGACAAAGTAGGCCGCCGGCACCAGCACCGGGTACTGTGTCAGCAGCTCGCCGAAGCGGGCCTGGCTGGCCTTGAGCTGGTCCAGGGTCAGGTAATCGTCCAGGCCCAGGGCGAAGAAGCCCAGCACCCCGGCGGCTACGGCAATCAGCAACAACAGCTTCTTGTTCATGAACTGAGGGCGCCGCCGCAGCTGCTGCCCTGGCCCGCGGTGCAGCCGTAGCAGTGGTCGGCAGTGCGGATTTCCCCGCCGGCGACGTTAGTATCCAGCAGATTGCGCAAATGTGGGCGGGGGTCCGCGCCCGGCAGCGGCAGATCAAGCTGCTGGTTGAAGTCGCAATCGTACAGATAGCCCTGCCAATCCACGCTCACCAGTGACCGGCACATCACCGACTCCAGGTTGTGGGGCTGGTAGGCGTCTTTCAGCAGCTGCATGTAGGCGCCGAATTGCCCCTTGGAGATCAGGGTGCTGCCAAAGCGCTTGATCGGCATGTTGGCGAGGGTAAACAGGGCGTTGAATTCGACTCCGAAGTGCTTGTGCAACTCGCGCTTGTAGTCCGCCTCCAGCGCTCCCTGCTCCGGCGGCAGGTTGGGCCCCAGCGGGTTGTAGACCAGGTTCAGGGTCAGGCCGCTGCCGGCCCTGCCGTAGCCCAGGGCATTCAATTCCTGCAGTGCGGCGATACTCTTGTCGAACACACCGTCGCCGCGCTGCTGGTCGACATTGGCCGGGGAGTAGCAGGGCATGGAGGCGATGATCTCCACCCGGTGTTCGGCCAGGAACCCGGCCATGCTCTCGTAGCCCGGCTCCCGGAGGATGGTCAGGTTGCAGCGGTCCATTACCTTCACCCCCAGTGCGCTGGCCGCCGCCACCAGGTCGCGAAACCGCGGGTGCATCTCCGGGGCGCCGCCGGTCAGGTCCAGCAGCTGGATATTCCGAGCCCTGAGCACCTGCGTGATCAGGCCAATGTGCTCAGCGTCCATCATTTCGGTGCGGGTGGGGCCGGCATTCACGTGGCAGTGTACGCAGCTCTGGTTGCACAGGTAGCCCAGGTTGACCTGCAGGGTTTGCAGTTCGCCCCGCTTGATCGGGGGGAAATCGGTCGCTTCCAGCAGGGGTAGCGTTGCATGCATGCGGTGGAATCCTTTTCTGCCCGGGTTTCGTGCTGCATTAATATGATGCCGGTGCTCGTGGAATGTTACGGTCGAGCGAGCGTGATTGGACCAGAGTGGGTGGAAATGGTTGCAGTATTCTCAGCCCAGACAGTCTACAGGACAGAGTATAGCGGTCGCCTGAAAAGAAAAAACCCGCCGGATGGCGGGTCTTTACGGTGTTGAGGCTGCTTTCGGCTAGTCATCACAAATGGCCAGCGCGCACTGGTCGCCGGCGGCTACGGGACTGCCGACTACACAGGCTGGTGCCGACTCACCGTTGTTGGGTACCAGGGTGCAGGTACTCGCCGGATTTTCGAAGCTGTAGCCCAGAATGCGCATCGCATTGGGGCAGTCATTGGTAAAGACGTTGCCACCGCGCGGAAAGATGACGTAGCTGCCCCCGGTTTCGCAGTCTCCCTGCGAGGTTACGCTGAAGGAACTGGTTGCGAGGGTCCGCTCCACGCCCAGGCCGCCGCTGATCAGACCCGCGCTGAACAGGGCCACGGCGGCGGCTCGACCTGCGGACCCGGTCCGTGAAGCTCTCAGGGCGACGATCGCCAGCAGGACACCCAGTGCAATCAGCGCCGACGTGCCCAGAGTGGGCACGCCTACCAGCGCGCCGGGCCCGAAATCGACGATCACACCAGGCCCGCCAGCGAGACTAGCGGGTGCTGCCAGCAAGGCAGGGATGCCCGCAATCAATACTGCGAAGTGTTTTCTTGACAAATGAACCATGACTCGCTTTCCCCAAAATAATTTGTTGTTGGTTTTTTTTACCGTAAAGATTTGACGAGTGCAAGGGTTGTGAGGTGGTGTGTGCCTGCAGGTGGAGCGAGAGTGCCTATGCAGCGGCACTGTTTGCTAGAATGGCAAATGTGCAACGGAGGGATGTCGTGGAATCCGAGGTCGTCGTCAGTTCTTTCTCTACTTTGGTGTACACCTTCACCTTTGGCGTGTTCGGCGTGTGCATGCTGTGGGAGATGCTGGCCCCCCGGCGTGCGGAGGCCGGGGGCGTTGCCTGGCGCTGGGGCAACAACTTCTCCCTGGGCCTGGTCAACTGGTACCTGTCCGCTGTCGCCAACACCCTGCTGGTGCTGTGGGTGGCCGACTGGACCGACCGCCGCGAACTGGGGCTCATGCAGTTTTTGGACTGGGGGCCACTGCCGCAGTTCCTGATCCTGCTCGCCGCGACCCAGTTACTGGGGTACTGGGTGCATGTGGCCTTTCATCGCGTCCCCTGGCTGTGGCCCATCCATGCCGTGCATCACTCCGACACCCAGGTCGATGTGTCCACCAGTTACCGGCACCACCCCCTGGAGCCGCTCCTGACGCTGCCGATCAGCGCGCCGCTGGTATTCCTGCTCGGCGTGTCCCTGGAGGCCGCCGCGGCCTACCGCCTGTTTGCCGTGTTGGCGACGGTGTTCAGCCACAGCAATGTGCAGGTACCCGAGGGGCTGGAGCGCCGCCTGCGCTGGCTGGTGCTGACCCCGGATTTCCACCGTGTACACCACAGCTCCGATTCCCGCTACACCAACAGCAACTACGGTTCGCTGGTACCCTGGTTCGATTATCTGTTTGGCTCCGCGCGGCACTGGGCGCACGACGAGCACGAGACCAGGGAGCTGGGCCTGGAGTACCTGCGCGAGCCGGGAGATTCGCGCTTCGACCACCTGCTGACCCAGCCGCTGTTGGTGCCGGGCGCCGCGGGGCAGGAGCAGCACCGGTAGGCCCGCGCTGCCGGGTATCCCGGCGGTGAATTCCCCGCCGCTTTCTTCTATAATGGCGCGCTTTTCCGGGCCCGGCCCCGGTTCCCATCCGCCAGAGCAGGTTCTGGAGCACAGCATGTCCGAGCGCAAGGCCAGCGTCACCCGCAATACCCTGGAAACCCGGATCACCGCCACGGTGGACCTCGACGGTTCCGGGCAGGCGCAATTCGATACCGGCATTCCCTTTCTGGAGCACATGCTGGACCAGATTGCCCGTCACGGCATGATGGATCTGGATATCGTTGCCAAGGGTGACCTGCACATCGACGACCACCACACGGTGGAGGATATCGGTATTACCCTGGGCCAGGCCGTCAGCAAGGCCGTGGGCGACAAGAAGGGTATTGTCCGCTACGGCCACAGCTATGTGCCGCTGGACGAGGCCCTGTCCCGGGTGGTGGTGGATTTCTCCGGCCGTCCCGGGCTGGTCTACCACCTCCCCTTCACCCGGGCCCAGGTCGGGGGCTTCGATGTGGACCTGTTCCAGGAGTTCTTCCAGGGCTTCGTCAACCACGCCCAGGTCACCCTGCATATCGACAACCTGCGCGGCGACAACAGCCACCACCAGATCGAGACCGTGTTCAAGGCCTTTGGCCGCGCCCTGCGCATGGCCCTGGCCGCGGACCCGGCGATGGCCGGCATCACGCCGTCCACCAAGGGTGTGCTGTAAAGCCGTGAGCGGTACTGTTGCAGTTATCGACTACGGCATGGGCAACCTGCACTCGGTGGCCAGCGCCCTGGCCCACGTTGGTGCCGACAAGGTGGTGGTTACCCATGACGCCGCGCAGATCCGCGCCGCCGACCGGGTAGTCTTCCCCGGCGTGGGTGCCATCCGCGACTGCATGGCGGAGATTCGCCGTCTGCACTGCGACGAGTTGCTGCAACTGGCGCTGACTGAACAGCACAAGCCGGTGCTGGCCATCTGCGTCGGCATGCAGGCCCTGCTCGACAGCTCCGAGGAAAACGGCGGCGTGCCCTGCCTGGGTATCATTCCGGGCCGGGTGCGCTATTTCGGCCACCCCCTGCTGGCCGCCGATGGTACCCGCCTGAAGGTGCCGCACATGGGCTGGAACAGGGTGCACAAGGTAAGTGAGCACCCACTCTGGAACGGCATCACCGACGGCACCCGGTTCTATTTTGTACACAGCTACTATGTTACCGTCGACGATCGCAGCCTGGTCACCGGCAGCGTCGACTACGGGGTCAGTGCCGATGCGGCCCTGGCGCGCGACAATCTTTTCGCCACCCAGTTTCACCCGGAGAAAAGCCATACTGCCGGGCTGCAACTGCTGCGCAACTTTCTCGACTGGAACCCCGCATGCTGATTATTCCCGCCATCGATCTCAAGGACGGCCAGTGCGTACGCCTGCGCCAGGGTCTCATGGAGGACAGCACCGTGTTCTCCGACGACCCGGTGGCCGTGGCGAGGCGCTGGGTGGAGGCCGGTTGCCGGCGCCTGCACCTGGTGGACCTGAACGGCGCCTTCGCCGGTGAGCCGGTGAACGGTGAGGTGGTGACCGCGATTGTGGCGGCCTGGCCCGGTTTGCCGGTGCAGATTGGCGGTGGCATCCGCAATCTGGAGACCATCGAGCACTATGTGCGCGCCGGAGTCAGCTACGTGATCATTGGGACCAAAGCGGTCAAGGAGCCAGCGTTTGTGGCCGAAGCCTGCCGCGCCTTTCCGGGCAAGGTCATCGTCGGCCTGGATGCCAGGGACGGCCTGGTGGCTACCGACGGCTGGGCGGAAGTGTCAAGCGTGCTGGCCACGGACCTGGCCAAGCGCTTCGAGGCCGACGGCGTCGCCGCCATCGTCTACACTGATATCGCCCGCGACGGCATGATGCAGGGGGTGAACGTGGAGGCGACCGTGGCCATGGCCCGCGCTTCCAGCATTCCCGTGATCGCCTCCGGCGGCATTACCAATCTCGACGATATCCGCGCCCTCAATGCGGTCGCCCAGGTCGGCATCAGCGGGGCCATCACCGGCCGCGCCATCTACGAGGGTACCCTGGACGTGGCCGAGGCCCAGCGCCTCTGCGACGAGGGCGCCTGAGCCGTGGGCCTGGCCAAGCGCATCATTCCCTGCCTGGACGTGGACAACGGCCGGGTGGTGAAGGGCGTCAATTTTGTCGGCATCCGCGACGCCGGCGACCCGGTGGAGATTGCCCGCCGCTACAATGAGCAGGGCGCCGACGAGATCACTTTCCTCGATATCACCGCCAGCCACGAGGACCGCGACACCACGGTCCACACCGTCGAACAGATTGCCGAGCAGGTCTTCATCCCGCTTACCGTCGGC
This sequence comes from Haliea sp., assembly GCF_040221975.1. GTDB lineage: Bacteria > Pseudomonadota > Gammaproteobacteria > Pseudomonadales > Halieaceae > Haliea. The sequence continues at coordinate 140,481 of NZ_JAVJWR010000031.1, read as the reverse complement.
GGCGGCATCCGCTCCCTGCAGGACATCCGCACCATGCTCAACGCCGGTGCCGACAAGGTCAGCATCAATACCGCCGCCATCCACAACCCGGAGCTGGTGCGCCAGGCGTCGGAGCGCTTCGGCGCCCAGTGCATCGTGGTCGCCATCGATGCCAAGCGGGTGGCCGATGTAGACGGCCAGCCGCGCTGGGAGATTTTCACCCACGGTGGGCGCAAGCCCACGGGCATCGACGCGGTGGCCTGGGCGGTGAAAATGGCCGCATTGGGCGCCGGCGAGATCCTGCTCACCAGCATGGATCGAGACGGCACCAGGAATGGCTTCGAGCTGGGGGTCACCCGCGCCATCACCGATGCGGTGGATATCCCGGTGATTGCCTCCGGCGGCGTTGGCGACCTGCAGCACCTGGTGGATGGTATCCTGCTGGGCGGCGCCGACGCAGTACTGGCGGCCAGCATCTTTCACTTCGGGGAGTTCACGGTGCCCCAGGCCAAGGCCTACATGGCGGAGCGCGGGATCGAGGTTCGAGCCTGAATCGCGCGACGCAAAGGGAGGTACCCGGCAATGGTCAGCCACCTCTATGAGCCATCGCTTACCCAGTTTCTGGACCTGTTGCTCGACGTCGTCTGCGTGGTCGATCGCAACGGCCATTTCCAGTACGTATCGGCGGCCTGCGAGCGAGTGTTCGGTTTTACCCAGGAAGAGATGGTGGGCAAGACCGTGCAGGATCTGGTGCACCCCGACGACCGGGAGCGCACCCTGTACCTCGCCCGCCAGGTGATGGAGGGAACTGACAGTACCCAGTTCGAGAATCGCTATCTGCGCAAGGACGGCGAAGTGGTCCACATCATGTGGAGTGCGCGCTGGTCCGAGCAGGACCAGATCCGCATCGGCGTCGCCCGCGACATTACCCGGCGCAAGCAGGCCGAGCTGAAGCAGTCTGCCCTGTTGCGGATATCCCAGGCCGCCCACCGGATGCGCGATTTGGCTATCCTGCTGGAGCAGATCCGCGAGATCGTTGCAGCCTTGATGCCATGCCAGGGATTCTATGTCGCGCTGCGGGGCGAACGCGACGGGCGCTGGACTTACCCGTATTACCGCGATGAGCGGGATGTCGCACCCGGGGTTGCGCCAGAGGGCCTGGAGCCGCTCGGCGAGCGGGTGTGCGCCGAGGGCCGGGGGCTGTTGCTGGATCCCGAAGCGCTGGCCGGCGCAGACACGAACCACGACCGCGGGCAGCTGCGTTACTGGCTGGGTGCGCCGCTGGTCACCGAGCAGGGTGTCATCGGTGTGCTGGTGGTCAGGAGTTACTCCCCGGAAGTTCGCATTGGCGAGGAGGATCGGCAGCTGCTCGAGTTCGCGGCGGACCAGGTGGCCGTCGCCATCAGTCAGGCGCGGATGCTGGCGCAACTGGAACAGCGGGCCCAGTACGATGTCCTGACCGGCCTGCCCAATCGGGCCCTGTTGCATGATCGCCTGGGCAGGGCGATCAGCGTCGCTGAGCGCGAATGCAGCATGTTCGCACTGTTGTTTGTCGACATGGATGATTTCAAGCGGGTCAACGACCTGTGGGGGCATGCCGCCGGCGACCGCCTGTTGCAGCTCACTGCGCAGCGTCTGTTGGCCAGTGTGCGCGCCTCCGATACGGTCGCCCGGCTGGGCGGGGACGAATTTGTTGTTGTCCTGGAGGGACTGGCAGCCGTCGATCACGCACAGGACCTGGTGGACAAGATCCAGCGCGCCTTTGCCCTGCCCTTCGAGCTGGAGCAGGAGTCCGTGCTCTCGCCCCTGAGCATTGGCGTGGCCCTGTATCCTCGTGATGGCACCTCGCCTGCGGCGCTGCTGCAGCGCGCGGACCAGCGCATGTACGCCGCCAAGGCAGTAGTCTTGGCCACCACGCGGGAGGGATCGCCATGATTTTTCGTCAACTTTTCGACAGCAGCTCTTCGACCTACACGTATCTGCTCGCGGACGGGCAACAGCGCGAGGCGCTGCTCATTGACCCGGTGTTCGGCCAGGCCAGTCGCGATCTGGCGCTGCTGAAGGAGCTGGGCCTGACCCTGGCTCTGGTCGTCGACACCCACGCCCACGCCGATCACATCACCGCCGCCTGGCTGCTGCAGCAGGAAACCGGATGCCGGATCGCCTCGGCCCGGGCCATCGGTGCGGCCCATGTGGACCTGCCGCTGGATGACAATCAGGAGTTCGGGCTCGCGGGTGTGCGCCTGCAGGCGCTGGCCACGCCGGGCCACACTGATGGCTGCATGAGCTACGTGCTCGCCGACCAGTCCATGGTCTTTACCGGCGACACCCTGCTGATTCGCGGCTGTGGCCGCAGCGACTTCCAGCAGGGCAGCGCCCGTATGCTTTACGAGTCCATTACCACGCGTCTGTTCAGCCTGCCGGATGCGTGCTTGGTGTACCCAGCTCATGATTACAACGGCAGGACCGTCAGCTCCATTGGCGAGGAAAAGGCTTTCAATGCCCGGGTCGGCGGCGGCGCCAATGAAACCGATTTCGTCGAATACATGAACGCCATGAAGTTGCCCCATCCGAAGAAAATCGACGAGGCGGTACCGGCCAACCTGCGCAGCGGCTGTCCCGAGGATGGCCGGCTGCCGCCGCGGCCAGACTGGGCGGATATCCGCCTGACCTACGCCGGGGTGCCGGAGATTGACGCCGAGTGGCTGGAGCAGCACCTGGAAGAGGTAACCGTCCTCGATGTGCGCCTGGGCGAGGAAGTCAGGGATTGCCCCTTTACCGGACGGCTGGTGGATATTCACATACCGCTGGATGAACTGCAGGCCCGGGTCGACGAAGTCCCGGCAGACAAGCCGGTGGTGGCGTTGTGCCGCTCGGGCCGCCGCTCAGCCCTGGCGGTGAAAATCCTCAAGGATGCCGGCTTTGAAGAAGTCGCCAGCCTCAGCCGGGGCCTGCGGCAGCTCACCCAGCCATGATTTTCAGGCCGGGATCGAGGTTAGGAGCCACCAGGCGGTCACGGCGCAGAGCAGCGTCGCGCCGCCGTAGCAGAGCAGCTGCAGCGGCAGCCGTGGCGCCGGCAGATGCAGGTCGTCCAGGCCGTGGCAGATGCGGTGCAGGGTGTGGAACAGCGGCAGGGCGATACAGGCCAGTACCAGCAGCTTCCCCAGCGGATGTGCGAGCAGAGCGCCGATGGCGGCATGGGCCGCTGCCGGGTTCTCCGCCGCCAGCCAGGGCAGCAGGGCGGTGCTGAGCACCAGTCCCGGGCCGATAAACGCCAGCAGCATGCCGCCGGCACCAAACAGGGACCAGGCGATGGGCTCGTGGGAGCGGCGCATCCTCAATGTCCTCCTGCGTTGCTCAGCAGCACCACGACCAGCAACAGCAAGCCGATATTGCATACCACCGCGCCCAGCTGGTGCGCGCGCTTGATCGCGCCGGGGCTGACCCGCAGGCGATCCGTGTCGATGACCAGGATTTTCGGCACCAGCGCAATCCAGGTGACGGCGTGGAACAGCGCCGCTGCCAGCGCCAGACCGTGCAGGGCCAGCAGCCAGGGGCTGCGCAACAGTTCCAGCCAGGCGAGAAAAGCCGCCTCGCCGCGGGTAAACTGGTACAGTCCGCTCATCAACAGCAGGGTATACAGGAACAGCGGCAGGGCCGTGGCCTCGCGCAGCATGTAGCGGCGGTAGGCGGGGTTGCGCAGCCACCAGTCGGCGCGCTGGCGCTGAACGTAGGGTTTACGCATCGTCCTTGCCTCGGAGGATATTGAACAGATTGACCCCGTAGTTGATGTCCGAGGCCACCTTGCCCCGATTGATGGCCGCGGCCGGGTCGACATCCTTGGGGCACACTTCCGAACAGTAGCCGACAAAGGTGCAGCTCCAGACACCCTCCTCGGCATTCAACCACTGCATCCGCTGCGCCGCGCCCTGGTCCCGGGAATCCAGGTTGTAGCGCTGGGCCAGCGCCAGCGCCCCCGGGCCCAGGAAGGTTGGGTCGCGGCCGAACTGGGGACAGGCGGCGTAGCACAGCCCGCAGTTGATGCACTGGCTGAAGGCGGTGTAGCGCTGCATCTGCTCAGGGGTCTGCAGGTAGGCTCCCTCGGTGGCAGCAGCCTCCTGCTCGCGGATCAGCCAGGGCTGCACCGTTTCGAGGTGGTCGATAAAACCGCTGATATCGGCCACCAGGTCGCGTTCGATGGGGAAGTTGTCCAGCGCCCGCACCGTCACCGCACCCTGCTCCCGATAGTCCCGCAGGAAAGTCTTGCAGGACAGCCTGGGTTCATTGTTCACCATTACCCCGCAGCTGCCGCAGATCGCCATGCGGCAGGACCAGCGATGGCTGAGGGTAGGATCCTGCTGATCCTTGATCTGGTTCAGCGCATCCAGTACCGAAAGATCCTCGCTGTAGGGCACTTCGAAGCTCTGCTCCCAGGGTGCCGCGTCCTCCTCGGGTCGGTAGCGCTGTACCCGCACGGTTACGGTTTCGGTCACGGTTTGCTCTCCTGCTGACCGGCGGCGCCGTAGTGGCGTGCCGCCGGCTGTGAGCGGGTGATCACCACATCCTGCCAGTCCAGCCGCGGCGCGCCGGCCGCGCGGTAGACCAGGCTGTGCTTGAGAAACTGCGCATCATCGCGCTGCGGGAAGTCCTCGGGCCGCTGATGGCTGCCGCGGGATTCCCTGCGCCCCAGAGCCGCGTGGGCCATGGCCTCCGCCACATCCAGCAGGAAGCCCAGCTCAATGGCGTTGAGCCACTCGGTGTTGAAGGTGCGGCTGCGATCCACCAGCCCCAGGTCGCGGTAGCGGCCCTTGAGCTCCGCGATCTTGTCGCAAGTCGTCTGCATCTGTCCCGGCAGGCGGAAAATACCGGCGCCCTCTTCCATGGCCCGGGCCATTTCGTCGCGGATGGTCGCCAGGCGCTCACTGCCGTTGGACTCGCGCAGGGTATCCCAGCCCGCGGCGTTGTCCTGAGCCCGGGCGAGCAGGCGCTGCGGATCGACCGTCGGGCCCTGGCCCGCATGCGCAGCCGCCTGTTCCCCGGCCAGCCGGCCGAACACGCCCAGTTCGGCCAGGGAATTGGAGCCCAGCCGGTTGGCGCCGTGCAGCCCTACGCTGGCGCACTCGCCGGCGGCGAACAGCCCCGGCAGGGCGGTGGCGGTGTGGCGGTCGGTCTGGATCCCGCCCATGGTGTAGTGGGCGGTGGGTCGCACGGGAATCGGCTCGTGCACCGCATCGACATTGACATAGGTGCGCGCGAGGTCGCGGATAAAGGGCAGGCGTTCATTGATGCGCGCCTCCCCCAGGTGGCGCAGGTCCAGGTTCACCGCCTCGCCACGACGGGTCTTCAGGGCCCGTCCAGCCTTGGCCTCGTGCCAGAAGGCCTGGCTCAGGCGGTCCCGCGGCCCCAGTTCCATGTACTTGTTCTTCGGCTCCCCCGGTGGTGTTTGCGGGCCCAGACCATAGTCCTGCAGATAGCGGTAGCCGTCGCTGTTGGTCAGTACCCCGCCCTCACCGCGGGCAGCCTCGGTAATCAGGATCCCGGAGCCGGGCAGGCCGGTGGGGTGGTATTGCACGAACTCCATGTCCCGCAACGGTACACCCTGGCGCCAGGCCAGGGCCATGCCGTCGCCGGTGACAATGCCGCCGTTGGTGTTGTAGCGGTAGACCCGGGCAGCCCCGCCAGTGGCCAGAATCACTGCAGAAGCCGCGATCAGGGTGTGGCTGCCGTTGCGCATGTCGATGGCCTGGATGCCGGCGCAGGCGCCGTCTTCAACCAGCAGGTCGGTACAGAAGTATTCGTCGCAGCGGCGGATCGTCGGGTACTTGAGCGAGGTCTGGAACAGGGTGTGGAGGATGTGGAAGCCGCTCTTGTCGGCGGCAAACCAGGTGCGCTCGATCTTCATGCCGCCGAAGGCGCGCACGTTGATGTTGCCGTCGGGCTTGCGGCTCCAGGGACAGCCCCAGTGTTCCAGGCGCAGGTTTTCCTCGGTGGCGTGGCGCACGAAGTAGTCCACCACGTCCTGGTCGCTGAGCCAGTCGCCGCCGGAGACGGTGTCATCGAAGTGGGCATCGAAGCTGTCGTGGGGCTGGATCACGCCGGCACAGCCGCCCTCGGCCGCCACGGTGTGGCTGCGCATCGGGTATACCTTGGACAGCAGCAGGATGTCCAGCCGCGGATTCGCCTCGGCCGCGGCAATGGCGGCCCGCAGTCCGGCACCGCCGCCGCCCACGATCACGATATCTGCCCGCTGCAGGTTCATGCCCTGCCGGGCCAGCCCCGGGGATATGTCTCGCGCATCGCTATTGCCTCTCGGGCGGCTGGAAAGCCGTGCTATCTGATCATTATTGGAGCCCTGTGTCACCTGCAGCCGATCACGATCGTGCGAGCAGCAGCCGGTCAGATTGCCAGCACCGATCTTACCCGGTCCCTGTAGCTGCGGCTGACCTTGAGCGAATTGCCCTGTGCCGTCCTCAGCAGGTATTCGCCGCCGTCCTGCAACTCGGCCCCGGTTACGGCGTTGATATTGACCAGTGTACTCCGGTGTATGCGGATAAAGCGCTGCGGATCCAGCATGTTCTCGAGTTGCTTCATTGTTCCGCGCATGATGTGTGTGGCGCCGCCCGCATGGATGCACATGTAGTCGCCGGCGGCGTCGATCCACTCGATCCTGTCTACCGGGATGAACTCCACGCTGCTGCCGTCACGCACCGGGAGTCTGTCGGGAAAACATCCGGCTTGCGAGTTGCTGCCCCCCGCCCCGTTGTCCAGCGACCTGGCCTCGGCGCCGCCATGTTGCAGGTCATGGACCAATCCCAGCAGCTGCTGTTTGACCCGCAGCAACCCGGCGCGCTCGCGATATTCCTGCGCATGCTCCAGGGTGGACGCCAAACGGTCATCCTCAACGGGTTTGAGAATGTAGTCCACTGCATGAACCTTGAATGCCTGCACCGCGTATTCGTCGTAGGCGGTGACGAACACGATCATCGGCAGTGTGTCGGACTGCATCCGGGCGACGACGTCAAAGCCGCTCAAGCCGGGCATTTCAATGTCGAGAAAAACCAGATCCGGAGATTGCGCGGCAATGGCGGTCAGGGCTTCCTGCCCGTTGCTGCACTCGGCGACCACCTCGACACAATCAAACTCTGCCAGTCGCAGTTTTAGCCCGCGGCGGGCGAGATTCTCATCGTCCACAATGATGACGCGAAGCGGTTGCATCAGCTGCCTCCTCTCTTCTCCAGCGGCAGGCGCATGATGACAGTCAGCCCCTGCGGTTCGGTCGCGGTCAGGCGGAACGACTGCCGGTCGCCGTAGAGTTGCTGCAGGCGCTCCCGGCAGTTGCGCAAGCCTACGCCACCGCCGCGCCCCGTTTGCCCTGAACCAGGTTTCAGACCGGGCCCGTCGTCCGCAACGCAGAGTACCAGGTCGTCGCCGGCGACCTCCGCCGATATCTCGATCCCGCCGCCATCAACTGAAGCGGCTATCGCGTACTTGATGGCGTTTTCGACCAGGGGCTGAAGCAGAAGGCTGGGCATGAGCGCATCACGGGCGTCGGGTTCCACCCGCAGGTGCAGGCGCAGCCGCTCCTCGAACCGGACCTTCTCGATATCCAGGTACAGTTTCACCGTCTCGACTTCCTCGGCAACCGTGACCGTCTGCATCGGGTCATTGTCCAGTGAATAGCGCAGGAATCGGCTCAGCGCGGTCACCATGCTGTTCGCCTGTCGGGTCTCCTGGGCGAGAATAAGCGTCGAGATGGCATTCAGCGTGTTGAACAGGAAATGCGGATTCAACTGGTAGCGGAGCATCTTGAGCTGGGATTCATTGGCCATCGACAGAGCCCTGAGGCTCCGTTGTTGCTCTTCCTGCATGAGCAGGTAGTACTTGATGCCGAAGTAGAGGGCGCTCCAGACCAGCATGACCCAAAATGCCGAAATCGTGCCGCTGAAAAAACCCAGCCATTCCGGCGTTTCCAGTTTTGCCATCGCGCGTTCATCGGGGAACATCGAACGGAAGATGCTGTGACGCACGACGATCCAGGCCACGGAGGCCGCGTACGCCCCAAGCAGTATGGACAGCGTGCGTTGCCAGAGTGCCTTGTGCCAGGTGGCACGATACAGGGCGCGCAGGACAAGCGTGATCAGCAGGCCGGTGACGCCGATCAGCGCCAGATACAACTCGTAACCGGCCGGTGGCCTGCCGAAGACGAGTACGCCGAAATAAAATGACACGCACCAGCCGCTCCAGCCTGCCAACTGCAGTAGCCAGAAGAGACAGGTTTGGTTCTGCAGCAGCAGGCGGATTTGCATGTGAATAGTATACGCCGGAAACAAGAACGGGGGGTGCCGGTTGACACCCCCCGGATTCCGCCCAGGGGTAGACGGAAACGCGAGTGATCAGTCGCGAGCCGCCAGGGCGGTTTCGCTTTCGATGCGGGACATTGCGTCATCGAAGGCCTCTCGGGCGCAGTCACGGTTGCGCGCGGCTGCACGCAGGCTGCCGGCCAGGCGATGGTCCGTGGGCCCGCAGACGTTCTCAGCTGCTCGATTGAGGCGGTGGGCCAGCACCTCACGGCCCTGTTCTGCAGTCAGGTCGAGGTCGGCGTAGGTGACGACCCGCTCCGCCCTGTGTGGTGCCCCCATCGCGGTGGTTGCTTCTTCCGCGGAACCTGCCGCCTGCGCGGCGCCACAGAGCCCGGTGAGAGCGGCGGCAAAGGTGGCTACGATTGCTGTTCTGTGAATGCTGGTTTTCATTTGTCATCTCCTGCCTGTTTTGGGGGGCGGCGCTGCCGGCTGGAGAATCCAGCAGTCCTGCGCCGTCGACAGGTGAAGATTAGGTTGCAGGCAATGCAGCCGAAAGGGCAATGCGGCGAGTTGCGGTCAACTCGCGGTGGAGTGTCCTGATGGTGCGATGGACGGTGCTGTCAGTCGCGCCCGGTGAAGGACCAGTTGCTGATCTCCGGCATGTCGACGCCGTGTTCGTGGGCGTAGTGACGGCAGTCGATCTGCAGGTTGCGCAGCTGTTCCTTGGCGTGGGCGCCGCTGGCCTGCAGCTGCGGTACCCGGTCGATGGCATCAATGGCCAGGCTGAAGCGGTCGACGTTGTTGTCGATGGCCAGTTCCAGCGGCGTGTTGATGCTGCCCTTCTCCTTGTAGCCGCGCACGTGCAGGTTGCGGTGATTCGTGCGCCGGTAGGCCAGGCGATGGATCAGCCAGGGATAGCCGTGGAAGTTGAAGATGACCGGCTTGTCTGCGGTGAACAGGCTGTCGAAGTCGCGGTGGCTGAGACCGTGGGGATGCTCCTCCTCCGGGGTCATGCGGAACAGGTCCACTACATTGACGAAGCGGATTTTCAGCGCCGGGAAGTGCTGCAGCAGCAGCTCGGTGGCGGCCAGGGCCTCCTGGGTGGCGATGTCGCCGCAGCCCGCCATGACCAGGTCGGGTTCGCCGCCCTGGTCGGTGCTGGCCCAGTCCCAGATGCCGATGCCCTTGGTGCAGTGACGGATGGCGGATTCCATGTCCAGGTACTGCAGGTGGTTTTGCTTGTCGCAGACGATCACATTGATATCGTTGTGGCTGCGCAGGCAATGGTCCGCGGTGGACAACAGGCAGTTCGCATCCGGGGGCAGGTAGACACGGGTCACCAGGGGACTCTTGTTGACCACGATATCGATGAAGCCTGGATCCTGATGGGTGAAGCCGTTGTGGTCCTGGCGCCAGACGGTGGAGGTGATCAGCAGGTTGATGGAGGCGATCGGGGCCCGCCAGGGCAGGTCCTCGCAGATCGCCAGCCACTTGGCGTGCTGGTTGTACATGGAGTCGATAACGTGGGCGAAGGCCTCGTAGGTGGCGAAAAATCCGTGCCGGCCGGTGAGAACATAGCCCTCCAGCCAGCCCTCCAGGGTGTGCTCGGAGAGCATTTCCAGTACCCGTCCATCGCTACTCAACTCGCCGCCGTCGTCATCTTCCGGCAGCCGTTCGGCCAGCCACAGCTTTTTGCTGACCTCGTAGATGGCGTCGAGCTTGTTGGAGCTGGTCTCGTCGGGCCCGAATACCCGGAAGTTGTCCGGATTGCGGGTCATGGTATCCCGCAGCAGGGCGCCCAGGGGTCGCGTGTTCATGGCCCGCCCGGCGCCCGGGCTGGCCACCGGTACGGCATAGTCGCGGAAATCCGGCAGCCGCAGGTCCCGCCGCAACAGGCCGCCGTTGGCGTGGGGGTTGGAGCCCATGCGCCGCGTGCCCGCCGGCGCCAGCGCCCGCAGTTCCGCGCGCAGGGTGCCGTGTTCATCAAACAATTCTTCCGGGCGGTAGCTGCGCAGCCACTCCTCCAGCTGGTGCAGCTTGCCGGGGTTGTCGTGGACGTCCGCCAGGGGTACCTGGTGGGCTCGCCAGCTGCCCTCCACCTTGTGGCCGTCTACCTCCCGCGGGCCGGTCCAGCCCTTGGGCGAGCGCAGCACGATCATCGGCCAGGGCGGACGGCTGGCAGTGCCGCTGGCGCGGGCTGCCTGCTGGAAGCCATGGATCATGGCGATGCTGCGATCCATGGCCGCGGCCATCTGCTGGTGCATCAGTTCTGGCTCCTCGCCCTCGACGAACAGGGGTGTCCAGCCATGGCCGAGAAACAGCTGCTCCAGCTCCTGTCGCGGAATGCGGGCCAGCAGGGTCGGGTTGTTGATCTTGTAGCCATTGAGATGAAGGATCGGCAGCACCGCGCCATCGCGGATCGGGTTGAGGAACTTGTTGGAATGCCAGGCGGTGGCCAGCGGGCCGGTTTCAGCCTCGCCGTCGCCGACCGCGGTGACCACCACCAGGTCGGGATTGTCGAACGCGGCGCCGAATGCGTGCGACAGGCTGTAGCCGAGCTCACCTCCTTCGTGAATCGAGCCCGGCAGCTCCGGGGTACAGTGGCTGCCGAAGCCGCCAGGGAAGGAGAACTGCCGGAACAGCAGTGCCATGCCGTCCTCGTCCTCGCTCATGTCCGGGTACACCGCGGAATAACTGCCTTCGAGGTACACCGGTGCCAGCACCCCGGGCGCGCCGTGGCCGGGGCCAGCGATGAAAATGGCGTCGAAATCGTGCTTGAGTATCAGCCGGTTGCTGTGCACATACATGAACGCCAGTCCGGGGCTGGCGCCCCAGTGGCCCAGCAGGCGCTTTTTGATATGGCTGCTTTCCAGGGGCTGGCGCAGGAGCGGATTCTCGCGCAGGTAGATCATGCCGGCAGCGAGGTAGTTGCAGGCGCGCCAGTAGGCGTCGATGGCCTGCAGTTCGTCGCTGGTCAGGGGCTTTTCGCTACTTGATGCTTTCGTCGTCATCTTTGCTGACCCTTGCGTAATCCGCGATTTGCTCCGAAGCTTGAGGGCTGCGAGCGGAAGCTGGTTGCAGAACCGTCGGCGCCCATGGACGGGCGCCGCCGAGCGTACAGGGACGTATTTACAGCGTGTTCTGCAACCAGCTTCCGCTCGCAGCCCCCTCCATGTGGCAGGCGCTCGCCGCAGCCGCCCCGCAGTAAGCGCTCGCGGTCACCCTTGGCCGAGGAAAATCCCGGTCTGCCGGGCGATCTCGAGGTCCTCGCGGGAGGGGACGACGAGGATGGCGACGGCGGCTCCCTCGGCGTGGATGGCTCTGGGCTGGTCTCCTGATGGTAGTGCATTTTTCTGACAGTCTATAGCGATACCGAGCGCGTCGAGGCTCTCGCAGGCACCGGCGCGCACCGGGGCGGCGTTTTCACCGACGCCACCGGTGAAGACCAGGGCGTCGAGGCCGCCGAGGGCTGCGAAGTAGGCACCGATGTATTTGCGGATGCGGTAGCAGTAGATGGACAGGGCCAGTTGTGCGCGGGAGTCGCCCTGCTCGCAGCGGGCCAGAATGACACGCATGTCGCTGTCGCCGCACAGACCCTTGAGACCGCTGTCACGGGTGAGAGCCTGTTCCAGTTGCGCCGGCGTCAGCCCCTCGCGACGGGCGGCATACAGCGCGGCGGCGATGTCCAGGTCACCACTGCGGGTGCCCATGACCAGGCCTTCCAGCGGGGTCAGGCCCATGGAGGTGTCGATACTGCGCCCTCCGTCGATGGCGGCGGCACTGGCACCGTTGCCCAGGTGCAGGCTGATTATGCGCAGGGACTGGGGGCGGCGTCCCAGGCAGACGGCCGCCTGACCCGCTACGCTGGCATGGGAGATGCCATGAAAGCCATAGCGGTGTACCTGATGGTCGCGGAACCAGCGCTCGGGAATTGCATAGCGGCTCGCCTCTTGTGGCATGTTGCGGTGGAAGGCGGTATCGAATACCGCTACCTGCGGGATCGCGGGGAACCGGGCAGTGCTGGCGCGAATGACGGCGAGGGCGGGTCCATTGTGCAACGGCGAGAGGCTGCTGCAGCGCTCTATGGCCGCGATGGTATTGGCATCGAGCCGGGCGGGGCCGGTGAAGTCGGGGCCACCGTGCACCACGCGATGGCCGATGGCATCTGGCGCTGAGCCCGTGCCGAGTTGGCGCAGGACATCCTGGAAGGCGGCCCCGCGGTCGCTGCATTCCACGGTACCGCTATCGAGAGTCCGTGCGGTTGCGGTGTCGTGGACACTGAACTTGAGGGTGGAGCTGCCGCTGTTCAAAACCAGAATGTTCACGGCAGTGCTCCGCAATGCCCGGATTGGCGGAATGGCCCGGCTTCAGTATTGCGCGGAGGCATGATCGGTAAAGAATGCGAGGATATCCTGTCTGTGCAGCAACCAGGCCTGGAAGATACCGACCGGATGAGCGCCCAACGGAAAGCCGCTCACGGTGTAGTCCGACTCTGGCCGCCAGGCTTTGCGCAGCTGCTCCTGCAGCGACGTCGGCACGGTCTTGTCACCACTCACCAGCACCATGCCGAGCGGCTTCTCCCGGGCGGATGACAGGAATGCCAGTGGCTCCCAGGCAAACTCGACGGCCAGCGCATCCCGGTAAGCGGTCTGGTCAGCGAAGCCGAAATGGCGCATACGCTCCTCCCTCAGAGACGCCAGCTCACTCTGCTCAGTGTAGGCAATAACATCGGCGACGGGAGCGCCGGCGGCAATTACGAACGCCGCGGATATTCGGTCCAGGTGCCCTACCGCGGTCGCCGCGTGCAGGCCGCCGACGCTGGTTCCAAGAATGCCGATAAAGCCATCGGGCGCATCCTCTGCAACCAAATTGATCGCCTGCTGGGCCCTGCCGAACAGGCGGTGGTGAAGGGCAAGCTCAATCGAGGTCTCCGCCATCCCCGTCCAACCGCGGACGATATAGACGCCGAAACCGGCATCGCAGAAAAGCGTCGCGTAGCGGGTTTCAAGAAACGTGGAGCCACCGGTGGGCGGCATGACAATCACGGTGCGGGCGGAGTTCGCGGGTGGGCTGTAGTGCTCGAACTCAACCTCGAAGCCAGCGGCGCCCAGGGTGCTGTCGACGGGCTTACAGGCGCGCATGACCGATTCGCTCTGCACCGTCCTGCAGGCGGCAGTCAGGAGCAACATGCAGACAAGCAGGCATCGCATCCTCTCACCCCGAACAAACGACACTAAACTCCGAACCGGGGGGCGACACCACTGGCGTTCTCTCGTGTTCCGGTTCCAACAGGCGACGACCGTTGCCCTCGATTGCCCCGCTATTGTGAAGGGTTCTGTCCCGGGAGACAAATCAGCGAGTTATTGACATCGAGGCTAATGGTTATTAGTTTGGGGCCCCACGCTGCTCCCGGAGAGTCCCGCCATGGCCCTGTACGAACCGATCGAATCCGCCGATGCCCGCCGCCACCTGCAGTTGCGCAGCCCGGTTACCCTGGAACCCTGCGGTGAGCTGGTCTGCGCCAACGCCGACGATGTGGCCGCGGCGATCGCCACTGCGCGCGCGGCGCAGCCGGCCTGGGCGGCCACCCCGATGCGGGAGCGGGTCAAGGTCGCCGAGCGCGCCCTGCAGCTGGTGCTGGAACGGCAGGACGAGATCATCGACACGGTGGTCGCGGAAACCGGCAAGGCGCGCACCGATGCCATGAGCATGGAGATCTTCTCGGTGGCGGACTCCCTGTGCTACTACGCCAAGCACGCGGAGGCTTTCCTCAAGCCGCGCAAGCGGCGGGTGCACGGCGTTATCGGGATCGCCAAGCAGCTGCGCATTCTCTACAAGCCGCTGGGGGTAGTCGGCCTGATCACGCCCTGGAACGGCCCCTTCGTGCTGGTGATGAACCAGGCGGTGCAGGCCATCCTCGCGGGCAATGCGGTGGTAGCCAAAGGCTCAGAAGTGACGCCTTATTCCGCGAAACTGGCCCAAAGCATACTGGAGGACGCCGGCCTGCCGCCGGGGGTACTGCAGGTGCTGTTGGGAGATGGCGACACCGGTGCCGCCATTGTCCGCGGTAGTGTCGACAAGATCTCCTTTACCGGCAGCGTCGCCACCGGCCGCAAGGTGGCGGTTGCCTGTGCCGAACAGCTCATTCCCTGCACCCTGGAGCTGGGCGGCAACGACGCCATGATCGTCTGCGCGGACGCGGACCTGGACCGCGCCGCCGACGGCGCCTGGCTGGGTTCCTGCATGAACACCGGCCACTATTGCTGCGGCACCGAGCGCATCTACGTGGTGAATGAGGTCTACGACGAGTTCCTGCGCCTGGTGCTGGAGAAGGGCAAGCATCTGAAGCAGGGGCCGGAGCACGGCTTTGCGGAAGATGTCGGCGCTGTGTTCTGGGACCGGCAGTTGGCGATTATCGAGGCCCACGTCGAGGACGCTCGGGCCAAGGGTGCCACCATCCACCTGGGCGGCCGCCGCAATCCGAACCTGGCGGGCCTGTACTACGAGCCCACGGTCATGACCGAGGTCGACAACAGCATGGATATCATGCTGCACGAGACCTTTGGCCCCGTTCTCTGTATCCAGCGGGTGGCGGATGAAGAGGAAGCCCTGCGCCTGGCCAACGACTCCGAGTTCGGTCTCAACGGCAACGTCTGGACCAAGGACAAGGAAAAGGGCTATCGCCTCGCAGCGGCCATCGACACCGGCTCCTGCAGTGTCAACGACATGGCGCTCAGCTACGGCATCCCCGCAGCGCCGTTCGGCGGGCGCAAGAACTCGGGAATTGGCCAGGTCAACGGCAAGAAGGGCCTGCGCGGCTACTGCCACGAGATGCCCATCGTCATCGACCGCTTCGGCGGCAAGATGCAAAACGCCTATCCGAACACGGTGAAGAACGCCGAGGGCATGCGCAAGCTGATGGACTTCATCTGGCGCAAAACCCCGCTGGGGCGTTGGCTGTCCTAGCCGGCCTCACCTGGCCGGCCGCACCTGGCCGGCCGCACCTACCCCCGTTCGCCGGTGGCGCCGGGCGGCGGTGGCATGGCCTGGCGCTGCACCACGTAGCGGATAATCTGTTCCTGCGCCAATTCGTCCCGGTCGAAGTCCAGCCGGACCCGGTATGGCTGCTCCTGGTTCTCGCCGGGTTCGCTGGCGAGGACCGTGCCGTCCAGTTGCACGGGCACCTGCGAAGGTTGCAGCAGCAGGCTGATGCGCCGCCGGGCACCTGTCGGAAGGCGCTCGCTGCTATCGAAGGCGATCCCGCTGCCACTCAGGCTGACAGCGGTGGGGACATACTGGCTGGTATCCGCTGCGCTTTGCCCCGGCAGCATGGAACCGAGCACGGTGAGTTTGCGGTTGAGCAGTCCCAGCGCCTGAGCCGTCACCGGATCGGCCCGGAATACATGGTTGATGGCGTCATTGAGCTCCGCGTCAATCCGGGCGAGCAGTGCCTGGGTACCGGATTGCTGCTCCCCGGCACCGGGGTCCGGGGCGGCGGTATGGCACAGTGGCAGGATGTCGTTGATCCGGTAATACTCCCGGCGTTCCCGATCCATGTTCAACGGTACTACTCCTCCGATACGGACAGTGCCTGGCGGACGACGATTTCGACCCGGCGATTGCCGGCGCGTCCCTCAGCCGTGTCGTTGCTGGTGAAAGGGCGGGTCTCGCCATAGCCCACGACCATCATGCGCCGGTCCTCCAGGCTTGGATGGCGCAACAATTCGTGTGTGACCGACAGTGCGCGACCGGTCGACAGGGCCCAGTTGGACTGGAATGGACCACCGCTGATGGGGACATCATCGGTGTGCCCCTCAATGGCAATCTCGCCCGGGATTTCCGCCAGTGCAGCCCGCAGTTTTCCCATCACCGGCAGGAAATCCGCGGTCAGGGTAGCGGAACCGGATGGAAACGAACCGTTCTCGCGGATGCGAATGGTGATGAAGCGGCCTTCCGATTCGATATCGACGTTTTGCTTGCTGATCTCCTCGGCGAGAATGCGGCGCAGGTGTTCCGCATCGGCGGCTGTTTCGCGCTCCAGCGCCGCGAGTTTCCGCTCGAGCAGGGCCCGGGTCTGCTCGTCGTCCAGTTCCGCGAGGGTGTCCTCGGGGGTGCCCACCTGCAGCGACGGGCGGGTGGTATCCTGGGTCGCCTGCTGGACCTGCTGAATCGGAGTGGGGATGGTCCGGCCGGGACTGAATTCGCGGGCGATGATGCTGGTACCCTTGGGTATATCGTCTACCTTGACCTGCTGTTGCACCCCGAACGCCATTTTCATCGAGCCGGCAATGGTCTTGTAGCGCTCCAGGTCCATTTCGGAGAAGGACAGCAGCAGCACGAAGAACGCCAGCAGCAGGGACATCAGGTCGGCAAAGGTCGCCATCCAGGGTGGCGCACTGCGGGTGTCCTCCTCGCCCTGGTCGAAATCAATCATGCCTTGTTGTCTTCACTGCTGCGTTTGCCCGGCGCGAGGTACACCTTGAGCATGGACTCGATGACCCGCGGGTTCTGGCCGTCCTGGATGGCCAGCAGACCATCAATGCAGATGGCCTTGATGCGCCCCTCTTCCACCTTGCGCAGGTTGAGCTTGTCGGCAATCGGGAATGCCACCATGTTCGCCAGTATGGCACCGTACAGTGTCGTCAGCAGCGCCACCGCCATGGCCGGTCCAATGGACTTGGGGTCGTCCATGGCGGAAAGCATCTGCACGAGCCCAATCAGGGTGCCGATCATGCCCATGGCGGGCGCCACATCGCCGGTGGCGGTGAACACCTTGGCGCCCCACTGGTGCCGGTCAATGGTCTGCTGCAGATCCTTGGTCATCACGGTGCTGACGACCTCCGGGGAGTTGCCGTCGGAAACCATCTGTACCCCACGTTGGAGGAACTCATTATCGACCTCGGCATTCTCGAGGGCCAGCAGCCCCTCCTTGCGTGCCATTGTGGCCAGCTCGACGATTTTCTGCACCACATCTTCCGGGTTTTCCAGACGATTGGAGAATGCCCGCAGGGCGACCTTGAAGGCGCCCAGGAAATGATCGAGGTTGAACTTGACCATCACCACCAGCATGGTGCCGGCGAGAACAATGAGAACGGAGGGTATATTGAAAAAGATGATGGGAGAGCCACCCGTGAGGATGGCCGCGGTCACCACCCCCATGGCGCCTACCAGCCCCAGTAATGTCGCCAGATCCATGCTTGCTGTTCCTTGTCCCTGTTACTGCCTGTCCATGGGTTGATGGCGCCAAAGTATATCGCAAGAGGCTGGCTGTTACGGCATTGTTGGCGAGTGTGTTGACATTTGTCGGTGACGCCGGCTCAGGGCAGCTTTTCCAGCGGCCAGCCAATCAGCAGCACCGCCAGGGTAAAGGTGCCGATGGCAAGGTTCATCGGAATGCCCACGCGCAGGAACTCGGCAAAGGTGTAGCCGCCCGGTCCATATACCATCAGGTTGGTCTGGTAGCCCAGCGGCGTGGCGAAGCTCGCCGAGGCGGCCATCATGATGGCGAAGATGAATGGCGTCGGGTTCAGGCCGGCGCTGGCGGTGATTCCGAGTACGATCGGCAGCATCAGAATCGCCGCGGCGTTGTTGGTGATGGTTTCCGTAAGCAGCGATACGGTGAGGTAGGTCAGCACCAGTATCAGCCAGGGCCGGCCACCACTGAGGTCGATGATGCTGCTGGCGAGAAATACCGCCGCACCGGATTTGTCCAGTGCCGCACCCAGGGCGAAGGAGGCGCCGATGGTAATCAGCACCGTCAGATCCAGGCTCTTTTCCGCCTGGTTGACCGAGCAGCAGCCGGTGACCAGCATCATTGCAGCGCCCAGCAGGGCCGCGTTGAGCATGCTGATCAGGCCGAAGCCCGCCGCCAGCACCAGGCTCAGCAGGATGGCCCAGGCCATGTACATGCGGTGGTGGCGTGGCTGCTCGGTATCGAGGTCATTGATGAGCAGGAAATCCTTGTTGTAGCGCTGGCGGCTGACAAAGGCGGGACGGGCTTCCAGCAGCAGGGTGTCACCGGCTGCCAGCTCGATGGTGCCCAGATTGCCCCTGATCCGCTCACCGTTGCGGGCCACCGCCAGCACCGCGGCGCCGTAGCGGTCCCGGAAGCGGGCGTCGCGTATCGCGTGGCCGACGGCGTCACAGTGGGGCGATACCACCGCCTCGACCAGGCGGCGCTCGGCGCGGTCGGCCAGCAGCGGCTGCGACGCGTCGCTCTCCTCGGAGGGCACGATGCCGTTGATACGCAGCAGGTCCGAGATGGCGTCGGTGTCGCCGGCGAACACCAGGCGGTCCCCGCCCCTGAGCCGCTCCTCGGTCGGCACCGCGGTGATGATCGTGCCGTCGCGCTCGATCTCCACCAGGTAAACCCGCACCAGATGGCGCAGGCCTGCCTCCTCAATGGTCTTGCCCACCAGAGGCCCGGCCGTGGCGACGGCAACTTCCAGGGTGAACTCGCGCATATTGGCGAAGGGCTCGTTTTGCTTGCGATCCGGCAGCAGGCGGGGGAAGAACAGCCACATGAACAGCAGGCCAAACAGGGCTACCGGCAGGCCCACAGCAGTGATGGAAAAAAGGGAGAAGCCGTCCTCTCCCGTCAGCACCCTGTACTGGCCATTGAGCACCAGGTTGGTGCTGGTGCCTATCAGCGTCATGGTGCCGCCGAGGATGGAAGCGTAGCTCAGGGGGATCATCAGCTTGGAGGGTGCAATGCCGGTTTTCCGCGACCAGCTGTTGACCGCCGGAATCATGGTGGCGACTACCGGGGTGTTGTTGAGGAACCCGCTCAACAGCGCCACCGGGGTAAACATGCGCCACATCGCGGCGCGCACCTTCCTGGGCCGACCCAGCAGCCGGGTAACGATCAATTCCGCACCCCCGGAGGCGTTGATGCCTGCGGCCACCACGAACATTGCCGCCACGGTGACCAGGCCTTCGTTGGCGAAGCCCGCCAGGGCTTCAGTTCCCGTCAGCACTCCGAAGGTGACCAGTAAAGTGAGCGCCCCCATCATGACTACGTGGGGCTTGAGTCGGGTCAGCGTCAGCGTTCCGAGAACGCCCGCAACCAGTGCCAGAGAAAACCAGCCCTGCCAATCCATGACCGTTATTTACCCGCTGCTTATAATGGAATCCAGCTTACACAGTGCCGCATTTATAAGAAAATAATATAAATAGATGAGCTGATAGAATCTGGTTATAAGTTGGGTGGCCCCCTCGGGACCGCAGCGGCTTCGCGTGCTGCAGGCGCGAGCACCTCTGACACGGTGGCCAGCTGCAAGCCTTCTGCCTCCAGGGTAGGCAGTACCTCCTGCAGGTAGGCGATGGTTTCCGGGTAGGGATGGCCGATCGCCACGCCCAGGCCGTCCCGCCGGGCGTGCGCCACCAGTACCGCAAAGCGTTCGGCGATCGCTGCCCGGGTGGGAACATTGTCAAGGAAGACCTGGCGCGACAGGTGTGGCAGGCCGGCCTCGGCTGCGACCGTGGCTGCGACTGTGTCCTTGTTGGTGCGGGAATCCACGAAATACAGATTCTGTTCCGCCAGCAGCGTCATCAGCCACTGCATCTGCTTGCGCTGCCTGGTCAGCTCACTGCCCATATGGTTGTTGACGCCCACTGCGTGGGGGACGCCCGCCAGCGCCTCTTGCAGGGTGCTGCGGAACTCTGTTTCGGACAGCTCGGCAGTCAGCGCGCCCGGTCCCAGCGGCCGCTGATCCAGGGCGCTCATGGGGGCATGCAACAGGACTTCCTTGCCGGCCCGGTGCGCCTCGCGCGCGAGATGCACGCTGTATGTGGTGTGGGGCAGGACCGCCACGCTGAGGCGACCCGGCAAGCTGACGGTGGCCTCGCCCTCGATCAGGCGGTTACCCAGGTCGTCAATGATGATCACCAGGGTGGCATTATCGCGCAGGGACTGCGCTCCTGCAGGAGCGTGGGAGCCCGCTCCGCGGGCGACCAGATCCGGGGTGGTATCGCGCAGGGACTGCGCTCCCACAGGAGAGTGCGTCCCCACAGGAGAGTGTACCTCCACAGCGGACAGTGCCCGGGACTCGAACGGCTGCATCGCGGCTGCGGTCAGGGGCAGGCAAAACACCAGCAGCAGCCAGCGCATACAGTCAGCCGTCGCTGCTGTCCACCGGGGCTGTTGCCGCCGGTCTGCGCTCGCGCATGCCGAGGATGTTCACGCCCTTGAGCAGGGTGAGCGCCTCGTAGAGCTGGTTGTCGGTGCCGAGCAGGCCATCGGAGGCCCGCGGCGCCCGCCGCTTGTCGCCGTTGACGTTGTCCAGGCGCCGGCTCAAGTCGGCTTCGCTGAGTTGGCGCGAGGTGTCGTAGGCGGTTACCTGGGCCCGCTCGACAATAATGTCCGGGGCAATGCCCGCGGCCTGGATGGAGCGTCCGCCGGGCGTGAAGTACAGTGCGGTGGTCAGTTTGACCGCGCGGGACTCGGAAATGGGCATGACGGTCTGTACCGAACCCTTGCCAAAGCTGTCGGTGCCCATTATCACTGCGCGCCCGTGGTCCTGTAATGCGCCGGCCACGATTTCCGAGGCGCTGGCGGAGCCGCCATTGATCAGTACCACTATGGGTGTGCCGTCACTGGCATCGCCCGGCTCCGCGGAATAGCGCATGTCGGAGTTGCTCAGGCGACCCTCGGTATACACCACCAGCTCGCCGTCGAGAAACAGCCCCGCGACGTCGACACTTGCGCCCAGAACACCGCCCGGGTTGTTGCGCAGGTCGAGCACCAGGCCCTTGAGCTGTTCCTCCTCCATCAGGCGCTTGAGGGCGGCGCTGACATCGCGGCCGGTACGGTTCTGGAACTGGGCGACGCGGATATAGCCATAGCCGGGTTCCAGGAAGCGTTCGCGCACGCTGGCGACCGTAATGGTGTCGCGGGTAAGGGTGATATCGAAGGGTTGCGGGTCGCCGGGGCGACCGATCTGCAGTTCGAGAGTACTGCCCTTGGGGCCGCGCATCAGTTCGATAGCCTCATTCAGGGACATTCCCTTTACCGGCTTGCCATCCAGCTGGAGAATGACGTCCCCGGTCATCAGGCCCGCTTCGGCTGCCGGTGAGCCGTCGATGGGAGCAACCACCGTGACGTAACCGTCCTCCATGCCCACCTCCAGCCCGAGGCCACTGAATTCGCCGCTGGTATTGGTCTGCAGGTCCTCGAACGCGTCTTTGGTCAGGTAGGCAGAATGCGGGTCCAGGTTCATCAGCATGCCCTGGATCGCGTATTCCAGCAGAGCGCTGTCGTCGATTTCCTCCACATAGCCGATGCGGATCTGGTTGAATACATCGGCGAAGGTGCGCAGCTCGTCCAGCGGCAGGCGCCCCTCTTCATTTTCCTGTGCCACCCCCGGCTGCGCGATCAGCCCAAAAACGAGCAGGGCCGCTCTCAGGCCGGGAAACGGGAAAGAAGTTCTGTTCATGAATACCGCCGTCGGCGCTGCCGTCATTGCCAGGTCAATTCCCCAAGTGTAACTGGATGGACCCTTTGGGTCATGCACTCATGGCCGCATCCAGGCCACGGGGTCTACGGGTTTGCCGTCCTTCCGGATCTCGAAGTACAGGCCGGCCCGGTCCAGGCCGCCGCTGTTGCCGACGGTGCTGATCGACGTGCCGGGCGCGACCCACTCACCGACCTCCTTCAGCAGGCTCTGGTTGTGGGCATACAGGCTCATGTAGCCGTCGCCGTGGTCCAGGATCAGGAGCAGGCCGGAGCCGCGCAGCCAGTCGGCGTAGACCACCCGGCCGTGGTGAATGGCGCGGACGGCGGTGCCCTCATCTGCGGCCAGATTGATGCCGTGCCAGCGCATGCCACCGGCACCGCGGCTGGCGCCGAAGCTGTTGCGGCGGCGCCCGTCGACTGGCCAGGCGAGTGTCCCCCTGGTGCTGGCGAAAGGCTGGTAGTCTTCCGGGAGCTGCAGTTCCACCACCGCCTGCTCGATGGCCGCCAGCAGCTCTTCCAGCTCCTGCCGGTCGCGTTGCAATTGCTGCAACTGCTCTCCCTGGCTGCTGATACTGGCCGCCAGGGTGGCGATGAGCTGCTCGCGCTGCTGGCGCGAGGCCAGCACCTCCTGTCGCTGCGCCTGCAGGGTGGCCTGTTGCGCCGACAGCTCTGCGGCGGCCGCTTCGCCGCGGGCGCGAACCGCGGCCAATTGCTCCAGGGTGCTGCGATACTCGGCGACCAGCTTGTTGCGGGCATGGAAAAAATAGCGGTAGTAGGCCATCGCCCGGGCTACCGTGTGCGGACTTTCCTGGCTCAGCAGAACCTTCAGGCTGCCCTGCTGCCCCATTTGCCACGCCGCGCGCAGTTCGGTACCAATCCGAACCTGTTGCCTGTCGCGGGCCAGCGCCAGTTCTTCCTCGCGCGCCCGCAAAGTCGCGAGTTCCGCCTCGGTGGCGGCTATTGCCGCCAGGTTCGCGCTGATTTCCCGCTGCAACTGGCCCAGACGCAATTCAGCGGCCCGCAATTGTTCCTGCTCGTCGCTCAACCGGGTACGGGCGCTGGCCAGCTCTTTGCTGACCAGCTCGATCTGCCGCTGCAACTGCTCCAGCTCGGCCCGTGCCTGTTCTTCTTCAGTCTGGGCCCCAGCGCCACCGGTCGCCAGCAGGCCGAGGCAGACAAGAATCCAGATCAGCCCTGCAGTGGCGCGCGAGCGCGGCATCGGCCTCAGTCCCGGCAGCTGACCAGGCTGTGGCCCGTCATCTCCGCCGGCTGCGGCAGCTGCATCAACGTCAGCAGGCTGGGGGCGATGTCGGCGAGGATGCCGCCGGCGGGATCGAGCTGGCAATCGCGCCTGCCGATGTAGACCAGGGGGACGTGCTCCGTGGTGTGCTGGGTGTGGCGCTGGCCCGACTCGTAGTCCTGCATCTGCTCACAGTTGCCATGGTCCGCCGTCACCAGGCCCTGGCCGTCGACCTCCAGCAGGGCCTGCTCCACCCGGCCGAGGCACTCGTCCAGGGTTTCCACGGCTTTCAGCGCCGCCTCGAAAATTCCGGTGTGCCCGACCATGTCACCGTTGGCGTAGTTGCAGACGATCAGGTCGTACTGGCCGGACCGGATGGCGGCGACCAGTTCATCGGTGACCTGGGGTGCGCTCATTTCGGGCTTCAGGTCGTAGGTGGCGACATCGGGTGAGGGCACCATGATGCGTGTTTCCCCCGGGAAGGTGTCTTCCCGGCCACCGCTGAAGAAGAAGGTGACGTGCGCGTATTTCTCCGTTTCCGCCAGCCGCAGCTGGGTCTTGCCCCGCTGTGCCAGCCAGTCGCCGAGGACGTTGTCGAGACTGTCCGGGGGGAAGGCGCAGGCGGCGTCGATATCGGCGGCATACTCGGTGGTCGTCACGAATCCGGCCAGGGCCGGGCGCCGGTGGCGCTCGAAATCGCTGAAGGCGGGGTCGGTGAAGACGCGGGTGAGCTGCCGTGCCCGGTCGGCGCGGAAATTCATGAACAGTACGGCGTCCCCGTCCTCGACCAGGGCGGGCTCCTGGCCGGGGCCGGTGACGATCGTGGGCAGGACGAATTCATCGTTCTCATCCCGGGCATAGGCCGCTTCCAGCGCCTCTTCGGCGCTCGCGGCGCGATAGTCCGCCGCGCCCTCGGTCAGCATGCGCCAGGCCCGTTCGATACGGTCCCAGCGGTTGTCCCGGTCCATGGCGTAGTAGCGCCCGACGATGCTGGCAACCCGGCCGCAGCCGAGCTCGGCAAACACGGCATCGGCCTGGTGCAGCGAGTCGGCGGCACTGCGCGGAGGTGTATCGCGGCCGTCCAGGAAGGCATGCAGGTAAACCCGCTTCGCGCCACGCGCCGCCGCCAGCCTGATGGCGGCAAATATCTGTTGTTCGTGGCTGTGGACGCCGCCGGGAGACAGCAGTCCCAGAATGTGCACGGCCCCCCCATCGCTGACGGCGCTGTCGATGGCCTCGATGTAGGCGGGGTTGTGGTTGAAGCTGCCGTCGGCGATGGCCTGGTCGATTTTGGTGATGCTCTGGTAGATGACCCGCCCCGAGCCCAGGCTCATGTGGCCCACCTCGGAGTTGCCCATCTGGCCCTCCGGCAACCCCACATCCAGCCCCGACCCTGACACCAGGGTGTGCGGCGCCTCGGCCCAGAGCCGGTCCCAGACCGGGGTATTGGCCTGGGCGATGGCGTTGTCACGCGTATCCTCGCGGTGGCCCCAGCCGTCCAGCACGATCAGAACGGTGGGTGTCTTGGGGGTGTCGTTCATGGGCAATCCAGCTATCCGTGGGTTGGCGTTGGTCCGCAGCGCCGCATTTTACCCCTTCCGGCCGGTTATCGCATTGCTGCCTGCGCGAAGGCGTCGACAGTGGAGGCGTCTACCTGACGATGCGGCCAAGCAGGTCCAGGAGCCGGGAGGAGTAGCCCATCTCGTTGTCGTACCAGGACAGCACTTTCACATGGTGCTGGTCCACCACCAGGGTGCTGCTGGCATCCACGATCGAGGAGCGCTTGTCGCCCACATAGTCCACCGAGACCAGTTCCTGCTCCTCGTAGCCGAGAATCCCGGCAAGGTCGCCCGCTGCTGCCGCCGCCAGGGCCGTATTGACGCTTTCCCGGGTGGCGGGTTGGCGGACCTCAAAGGTGCAGTCAGTGATCGAGGGGCAGGTCAAGGGCACCCGCACCGCGAGGCCGGAAATGTGGCCGTTGAGATCCTCGAAAATGCGTCCAATCGCCTTGGCTGCTCCCGTGGACGTCGGGATAAGGGAGGAGAAACCGGCGCGCCCGCGGCGGGCATCTTTGGCGAAGCCGTCCATCACCACCTGGGAGGGGGTGACGGCATGGATCGTATTGATGGAACCCCGCACGACACCAAACGTGTCGTGCAGCACCTTGAGCACGGGCGCCACGCAGTTGGTGGTGCAGGAGGCGCCGCTTACCAGCCGGTCACGGGCGGGGTCGAAGGCATGGTCGTTCACCCCCACCACGACATTGGGTACCGCGAGGTCGCTGACCGGGGCACTGACAAGGACATGGCCGACACCGGCATCCAGGTAGGGCTGCAGCAGCTCGACGGTCTTGAACTTGCCGCTGCACTCCAGCAGGACATCGATGCCCTGGTCCCAGCCCGCCTCCGCACAATCCCTGCCACGAGTCCAGAGTACCCGGCGCCCGTCGATGACCAGGGCGTCGCCGTCCGCATCCGCCCGTTTGCTCCAGGTGCCCTGGACCGAGTCAAAATTCAGCAGATAGGCGGCGTTCTGCGCGTCCCCACCCGGGTCGTTGATCTGGCATATCTCTATGTCGTCCCGTCCCCAGGCGGCGCGAAACACCATCCGGCCAATGCGGCCAAAGCCATTGATTCCTATTCTTGCCACGATGATAGCTCCTGCGTTGGTCGTTGCAGCCTTGCGCTCCTCGGGTGCGACAGTCGGCCTGCAACAGGGTGACCAACTTATATGACGACTGTGCGCTTCACAAGGTGGAGACGTTCAATGCCAGCAGGGGTCGCGGGGTCAGGATTCCCAGACAACCCCGCCCTGCCTTGCCCAGTTGGCCACCCGGCTGCCATAGAGTGCTTCCAGCTCATTCCGTTTCAGCTTCAGGGTGGGCGTCAGCAGGTTGTTCTCGACGCCCCAGCTTTCCTTGACGACCACCAGGGCCGCCAGGCGCTCGTGGGCATCCAGTTCGCTGTTGACCTGTGCCAGCAGGCCCGCCAGTTTGCCACTGTACTCCTCGCGTGCCTGATCGTCGGCCAGCTGCGCCAGCGCTTCGGCAGGTAGACACACCAGCACCAGCGGCTGAGGCAGGTTGCTGCCCATGACGCAGGCCTGGTCAATACCGGGGAAGGCGGCAAACCTGCCTTCGATCGGTGCCGGTGCTACATATTTGCCCTTCTCCGTCTTGAAGATCTCCTTGACGCGACCGACGATCTTGAGTCGGCCGTGCGCATCGATCTCACCCTTGTCACCGGTGTGCAGCCAGCCGTCGTCGGTGAGATCTTCCCGGGTTTTCTCGGGATCCTTGTAGTAACCGACCATGTTCGCCAGGCTGCGCACCAGGATTTCGCCGTTCTCGGCGATGCGGCACTCCACACCCTCGTGGCTGGAGCCTACCCAGCCGATGCGCTGGTCCCCGGCTCGGGTGGCATGGGACCAGGCCATGTTCTCGGTCATGCCGTAGACTTCGAGGATCTCCAGGTCGACCCTGCGGAACCACTCCATGACCTCCGGTGACAGGGCTGACGCCCCTGACAGCGCGATCCGGCATTGGTCCAGCCCCATCGCCTCCCGAATCTTCTTCCGGACCGCGCGGTTCAACAGGGGAACCTTGAGCAGCATGTCCAGCTTGCGGGGCGGCAACGTCTGGCTGGCCTGCTGGTAGAACTTGGTCCAGATTCTGGGGACGGCGAAGAACAGTGTGGGGCGTGCCCGCCTGATGTCCTCGGCGAATGTATCGAGGGACTCGGCGAAAAAGACTTTCTGTCCGACATACAGCATCGACAGTTCCACGGCCACGCGCTCCGCGACGTGTGACAGGGGCAGGTAGGAAATCATCCGATCCCGATGGCTGATGTCGTAGACACCGGGCAGTCTCTCCCCCATGAGGGTGAGGGTGCCGAAGTTGTGCATGACGCCCTTGGGTACCCCGGTCGTGCCGGAGGTGTAGATGATGGTTGCCAGATCCCCCGCCTCGGGCCTGGCGATGTCGGCCAGATCAAGGGTAGAGGCGCCGGCCACCATATCTGCCCAGCAGGGATAGTCACTGAGAGCCCTGTCCGGGGCCAGGGAGAGGGCGATCTTCGGCATCGAATCAGGTACACCGCGCCGGGCTTCGTCCCAGGTATCCAGCTTGCCGACAAACAGCAGCCGGCTTTCAGAGTGCTCCAGGATCTGGCGTACTGTGGTGGACGTCAGGTTGGGATAGAGCGGGACACTGACATGGCCCGCAGCCCAGATCGCCAGGTCAGCCAGGATCCACTCCGCACAGTTCTTCGACATCAGCGCCACATGGCTGCCTGGCGGCAGCCCAAGGGAGCGCAGGTGATGGGCCATGCGCAACACCTGCTCGCCCATCCGGGCCCGGGTGAATTCCTGCAGCTTGCCAGCGCCCAGCGGCTGCACCATGGCGATATCGGTCGGGTGGTTCTGGACCTTCTCGAAAAAGGCTTCCAGGGGCCCGGCGCAGCCGAGCTGATTACCTGCGTTCATTGCAGCCTCCGGTCGGCTACTGGGCCCGCTCTTATAGTGATGATTTTGGCCTCCTTGCCGCTGGGCCGCAAGACCCGGGCTGGTTGCCCATGGTATTAGCCTGTATACTTGCGCCCTTTTCTGCGCTGCCTCCGGCTACAGGGTTTCAGGCCCGTGCCGGTCGCCGTATCCGACCCAATCTGCGAAGGTGAGAGCAAAGCCGGACCATGGCCCTGTTTCTGGAATTTTTTGTACAGCAGTGGGTGCTGTTCGCGGCGCTGCTGGCCGTTGTTGCGATGCTGGTGATGCACGAGACCCGCAAGTCCGGGCCCTCCCTGACCCCGCAGCAGGCGATCAACCTGGTGAACGCCGAGGACGGTGTCTTTGTCGATCTGCGCGATGCCGCTGAATACAAGGCGGGGCACATTGTCGACTCGGTGCACATTCCCGCCCCCAAGCTTGGCGCCCGCATTGACGAGTTGGGGAAGTTCAAGCAGCGGCCGGTGATCCTGGTCTGTAAAATGGGTCAGAGTGCCGGCGCTGCCGGCAAGCAGCTCAAGGCCGCGGGCTTTGAGAAAGTCTACAAGATGGGCGGCGGCATGATGGAGTGGGGCAACCTGCAGTTGCCCACGGTCAAATAAGGCGCCAGCTGGCATGAAACCCCAGGTCACTTTGTATACCACCCGCTTTTGCCCCTACTGTGTTGCGGCAAAGCACCTGCTCAAGAACAGGCAGGTGGAATTTACCGAGATCCCTGTAGACGGTGACCGCGAGAAGCGTGCCGAGTTGGCGCGCCTGAGCGGACAGCACACGGTTCCCCAGATATGGATAGGTGACGTTCATGTGGGCGGCTTCGATGACCTGGCGGCGCTGGACCGGCACGGCCGCCTCGACGCTTTACTGACAACGGCGCAACAGGCGCCAACCCGATAACGCAACCAATGGAGGACGGCTCGATGGCCGACGAACAAGCACAACCAGCAGGAACCGCGCAGGACCAGGTGCAACAGCAGTTCGCGCTGCAGCGCATTTACACCAAGGACCTGTCGTTTGAGTCCCCCGCCAGCCCCGGTGTGTTCCGCAAGCAGTGGCAACCCAAGGTCAATGTGGACCTGAACACCAAGAGCGACCGGGTCGACGAGCAGGGCAACTTCGAGGTGGTGCTGACCATTACCGTCACCGCCAAACTGGAAGAAGAAACCGCGTTCCTGGTGGAAGTCCAGCAGGCGGGCATCTTCATGATCACCGGTATCGAGGGTGAAAATCTGCGCCGGGTACTGGCAACTGCCGCCCCGACCATCCTCTTCCCCTACGCGCGCGAGAATCTGGACTCTCTCTGCGTCAAGGGCGGCTTCCCGCCGATCATGCTGGCGCCGGTCAATTTTGACGGGCTCTACCAGCAGGCGCTGGCCAAGTCCCAGGAGCAAGGCGCAGCCGCGCCGACCGGTGACCCGGAAGTCAGCCACTGAGACTCGTTCTCAAGCTGGCGTAAAGGGGCTTCGGCCCCTTTTTTTGGCTCTGAAATACATGGAGCCCAAGGTCCTCCGGGCTGGTTGGTGGATGCGCTCTGTTTTCGTGCCCAAGGTTGAGCGCCCGGAGATACTACCAGGGGTTGGCCGGACCGTTGACGGCATGGATGCCGTCACCGAGCCTACAAGGATGTATCCACGGCGTGTCCGGCCAGCCCCTGGTAGTATCTCCGGGCGCAGCTCCGCTACTTTAAGCCCGAAAAACCCAACTGGCGCAGGGCTTCGTAGCAGAGGATTGCCGCGGCGTTGCTGAGGTTGAGGCTGCGGCTGTTGTCCTGCATGGGGATGCGCACGACCTGCTCCGGGGGCAGGGACTCCAGTAGCGATGCTGGCAGGCCGCGGGTTTCGGGGCCGAACAGGATGGCATCGCCGGCGCGGTAGGCGACCTCGTGATAGGGCGTTCGGCCCCGGGTGCTGACTGCGAGCAGCCTGGATTCCGGCAGCGCCGCCAGCAGGCTGGCCATGTCCGGATGCACCTTGAGGGGGGCGAATTCGCGGTAGTCCAGCCCGGCCCGGCGCAGGCGCTTGTCGTCCAGCGTGAATCCCAGCGGCTCGACCAGGTGCAGCTGGCAGCCGGTGTTGGCGCAGAGGCGGATGATGTTGCCGGTGTTGGGGGGAATCTCCGGCTGGTACAGGACGACGTTCAGCATTGGCGGATTATCGGGGTATCCGCCTCCCGGGGGAAGCGTGACCGCGCCTTCAGTCCTGCATGTTCAGGTCTTTCATCTTCCGGGTCAGGGTATTTCTGCCCCAGCCCAGCAGTTCTGCCGCGTCCCGCTTGCGACCCTGGGTGTGGTCCAGGGCCACTTCGATCATCGCCCGTTCGAACATCGGCACCGCCTGGCGCAGGATGTGATGCTTGCCCTGTACCAGTTCGTTGCGGGCCCAGTTGCAGAGCAGCTCGTTCCACTCGGTGGCGGTCTCGGTGGCAGTTGCGGTGGGCACTTTGCCCAGCTCTGGCGGCAGGTCCCGCAGGTGGATTTCCCGCCCCGATGCCATGACAGTGAGCCAGCGACAGGTATTCTCCAGTTGCCGCACGTTGCCGGGCCAGGAGAGGGTGGTGAGGTAGCGTTCGGTCTCCGGGAGCAGGATCTTGGTTTCACCCCCCAGCTCGTCAGCGGCCTTGCGGAAAAAGAATTTCATCAGCCGGGGAATATCTTCGCGCCGTTCTGCCAGTCGCGGAATATGGATGCGGATGACATTCAGGCGATGGAACAGGTCCTCGCGGAAGTCCCCCTTCTGTACCCGTTCTTCCAGGTCCTGGTGGGTGGCGGCGATAATCCGCACGTCCACCTTGACCGGGGTGTGGCCGCCGACCCGGTAGAATTCGCCGTCGGCCAGCACCCGCAGCAGCCGGGTCTGGGTTTCCGCCGGCATGTCGCCGATTTCGTCGAGGAACAGGGTGCCGCCATTGGCCTGTTCAAAGCGACCCTCGCGCTTGCTGTTGGCGCCGGTGAAGGCTCCCTTTTCGTGGCCGAACAGTTCCGATTCCATCAGGTCCCGGGGAATGGCCGCCATGTTGAGGGCGATAAAGGGGCGTTGCGCACGCGGGCTGTGGCGGTGCAGGGCACGTGCGACCAGTTCCTTGCCGGTGCCCGATTCCCCGTTGATGAGTACGGTGATATTGCTCTGTGCGAGCCTGCCGATAGCCCGGAACACTTCCTGCATCGCCGGCGCCTCACCGATAATTTCGGTCTCCGGCAGGGTTTCCGGCAGGGCCATTTCACCGCGTTTTTCCCGGGCCTGGGCCAGTGCCCGCTCGGTGATGGCGACCACTTCGTCGATATCGAAGGGCTTGGGCAGGTACTCGAAGGCGCCGCGCTGATAGGAGGCGACCGCGCTGTCCAGGTCGGAGTGGGCAGTGGTGATGATAACCGGCAGCTCCGGGTATTCCTGATTGATCCGCGACAGCAGGTCGAGTCCATCAATGCCGGGCATGCGGATGTCGCTGATAATCACATCGGGCTGTTCCGCCTTGATCCGCTCCAGTATCTGGTCGCCGTCGGCAAAACTTTCGTTGTCTATGCCGGCCTGGCTGAGGGCGCGCTCCAGCACCCAGCGAATGGAGCTGTCGTCGTCGACGACCCAGACTCTAGCGTGTCTCTGCATTGCTGTGTTCCATGGGTAAATAGAGGGTGAACCGGGTATTGCCGGGTTCGCTGGCGCACTCCAGCAGGCCGCCATGACGATTGACGATGGATTGGGCGATGGACAGGCCCAGTCCGGTGCCGTCGGGGCGGCCGGTCACCATGGGCATGAATATGGCCTGCTGCAGGTCCTGCGGTATGCCCGGCCCGTTGTCGATGATGTCGACGCGGCACACCAGCCGGTGGCGCTGGCCACCGATGGTGAATTGGCGCTGGGAGCGGGTGCGCAACAGAATGTGACAGGCCTCGGGATCCTCCGCAGCCTGCAGCGCATTGCGCATGATGTTGAGCACTGCCTGGATCAGCTGTGACCTGTCCGCGGGCAGTGTCGGCAGGCTGGGGTCGTAGTCGCGGCTGATTGTGACCTTGTTGTCGACTTCCGCGGAGATCAGGTTGCGAACATGTTCGAGGATCTCGTGGATGTTGGATTGTTCGATGACCAGTCGGTGGTTGGGTCCCAGCAGACGGTCCACCAGATCCCGCAGACGGTCCGCTTCGCGGATAATGATACGGGTGTACTCCACCAGTTCCTCGTTGGGCAGCTCCTTGGCCAGCAGTTGCGCCGCGCCACGGACCCCGCCGAGGGGGTTCTTGATCTCGTGGGCGAGGCCCCTGATTACCGCCCGGGTTGTCTCCTGGGCATGCAGCATGCTCTCTTCGCGGCTGATGCGCTGCAGTCTGTCCACCGGAATCAGCTCCAGCAGCAGGTAGTCCCCGCCCTCTCCCGTCATCGCGGTAACGATCAGGTCGATCTGTATGTCCTGGCCGGAATGCGTAGTCAGGGTCAGGCCGCGGCGAGCGAGGGTGGCCCGGGTGTCCCTGGCCTGCTCGAGAGTCTGCAGGAACTCCCGCGACTGCAGAACCAGCTGACGTGCGTGCGCACCGAGGGCCCGGGTGGCGGATGCTTCCAGCAACACTTCCGCAGCGGAATTGATCGCCAGGACGTAGAGTCCGGCATCCAGAGCCACGATGCCGGTGCTGATGTGATCCAGAATGTCGGGTTTGTGTAGCATTCCTGCCCCATGATCGACCGCGGTACGACGGCATGCACCTTGGAAAAGCAAGAACCAAGCCAATTCCGCTCAGGTCCTGCTTCCTGAGTGGCCTCCAGTATTTAAAGATCATACCGGGTAAGCGTGCGCACACTCCTTGACGGTTTCAGGCCATTTGCCGAGAGCCTGCGCGATCGTGGCCAGAATCCGTTGAGGGTTGGACCACGCGCGCACCATCATGGTGCACAGAGGGCGTGCTGCTGTCCAGTCCCGGGTCCCGGAGCGCGGCTCCGGAAAAGATCAGTTGCGGTTCTGGATATTGAAGGGCCGCATGACCTGGACGTGAACGGGGTCCGACTGTGCGACCACCTTGCCATCCGCATCGAGGCGATCAATGCTCAGGTCGTGGCCGCCGCGCAATACGTTGCGCAGTGACCAATTGGTGCTGGCCTGGGGCTCTCCGCTCGCGGTACCGTCCAGGCGCAGTTGCAGCCGTTCCCCGGGTCCAAGCGGGGGTGTGACGCTGGCCCGGACGTCGAAATCACCGCCCCCCATGGGAATGACGGTCTGGTCTTCCGGCGCCACGATGCTGACTGCAAGCGCCGGCCGTGACTCGGCACTGTTCCCGGCTTCGCGGGCACGCTGCGGCTGCGGCTCTGGTGCCGGCGCAGTGTTCAGCCGTTTCAGCTTGATTTCCTCGCTGGCCACCCCTGCGGCGGGCGGCTTGTCGGTGTACACCACGTTGCCCTGGGCATCGGTGGACTTGTAGATGGGTTGTGCCTGTAGCGCCCACGGCAGCAGCAGGAGTAACAGCAGCAGACAATGCCTCATGATGGTCGTCCCCCTTCCAGGCAGCAATTACGAAGATAGCAGAAAACAGCGCCGCGACCTACGCCACTCTCCCCGGGCTCGCTGTGCCCGGGCCTGCGCAGAGGCAAAAAAAAGGCCCGCACAGGGCGGGCCGGAAAACATCGAGGTGAACCGTGTTACACGGAGTAGTACATGTCGAACTCGACCGGGTGCGTGGTCATGTTCAGGCGCTGCACATCGGCCTGCTTGAGCTCAATGTAGCCGTCGATCATGTCGTCAGTGAAGACCCCGCCGGCGGTCAGGAAGGCGCGGTCCGCATCCAGTGCGGCCAGGGCCTCGGGCAGGCTGGAGCAGACGGTTGGGATGGCCTTGCCTTCCTCGGGTGGCAGGTCGTACAGGTCCTTGTCCGCCGCATCGCCGGGGTGGAGCTTGTTCTGGATGCCGTCGAGGCCGGCCATCAGCAGGGCGGCGAAGGCCAGGTAGGGGTTGGCGGACGGATCGGGGAAGCGTACTTCCACGCGCTTGCCTTTGGGACTGGCCACGTAGGGGATGCGGATGGAGGCCGAGCGGTTGCGGGCCGAGTAGGCCAGCATGACCGGCGCTTCGAAACCGGGTACCAGGCGCTTGTAGGAGTTGGTCCCCGGGTTGGTGAAGGCGTTCAGGGCCTTGGCATGCTTGATCACACCGCCAATATAGTACAGGGCCATTTCCGACAGGCCGGAGTAGCCATCACCGGCGAACAGGTTGGTGCCGTCCTTGGAGATGGACATGTGGACGTGCATGCCGGAACCATTGTCCCCGACCAGCGGCTTGGGCATGAAAGTCGCGGTCTTGCCGTAGGCGTGGGCAACGTTGTGCACGCAGTACTTGAGGATCTGCACTTCGTCAGCCTTCTTCACCAGGGTGTTGAACTTGACCCCGATCTCGCACTGGCCGGCGGTGCCGACTTCGTGGTGGTGCACCTCTATGCCCAGGCCCATCTGTTCCATGGCGGTGCACATGGCGGCACGAATATCGTGCAGCGAGTCCACCGGCGGGACCGGGAAGTAGCCGCCCTTGACCCGCGGACGGTGGCCGGTATTGCCGTCTTCCTGATGCAGGTTGGAAGACCAGGCGGCCTCGGAGGAACTGATGGCATAGCCGGCTCCGGAGATGTCCGCGTGCCACTTGATGTCATCAAAGACAAAGAATTCCGGCTCGGGGCCGAAGAAAGCGGTGTCGCCGATGCCGGTTGACTTGAGGTATTCCTGGGCCCGGTGGGCGACGGAGCGCGGGTCCCGCTCGTAGCCCTGCATGGTGCTGGGCTCGACGATGTCGCAGCGCAGGATGACGGTCGTGTCATCAGTGAAGGGGTCCAGCACGCTGCTGCTGTCGTCCGGCATCAGGATCATGTCGGATTCATTGATGCCCTTCCAGCCGGCGATGGAGGAGCCATCGAACATCTGGCCATCCTCGAAGAAGTCGTCGTCCACTGCGGTGGCAGGTATGGTGACGTGCTGCTCCTTGCCCTTGGTGTCGGTGAAACGCAGGTCTACCCAGCGGGCTTCGCTTTCTTTGATCAGGTTCAGAGTATGCTCTGACATTGGATGTCCTCCATGGGATTTTAAGTCGTGCCACAAATTTGGCGCAGTGCGTGTTCCTGGTGCAGCGGTTGCTTGCGAGCGCTCCGACAGCGGCCAGAGAATCTTGGCATCTTAGCTTCGAGCAAAACCCGTGCCAAAAAATGAAAGGCGTTAAGCAGCTGATTCTCTGCATGTTATCACCACATCGGAACGGATGCGCGATTCCTGTGCACCATAATAACGCACCTGCGCTCCATCGTGGTGCGTAACTGCCGCCGAGAAGGGGAGGCGTGGCTGCTGGCGGTTGGGATGTGGCGTCCGTAACCGGGTGGAGTGTGTCCGGGAGCCCGGGGCACGCGAAATACAGCACTATAACCACAATCCCTCACTGCATCTGCGGCCACTGCCGGGGTATAATCCGCCGCCTTTTTTACTGCCAGGTCCCCGGACCGAGGAATTCCCTTGATCGAGAAGCTTCGCAACATCGCCATTATCGCCCACGTTGACCACGGCAAGACCACCCTGGTGGACTGTCTGTTGAACCAGTCCGGCACCCTGGATCGTCGATCCGAGGGCGCGGAGCGGATCATGGATTCGAACGACCAGGAGCGTGAGCGCGGTATTACCATCCTCGCCAAGAATACCGCGATCAAGTGGCACGACTACCGGATCAACATCGTCGACACCCCCGGACACGCCGACTTCGGCGGCGAGGTGGAGCGGGTGCTGTCGATGGTGGACTCGGTGCTGCTGCTGGTGGATGCGGTGGACGGACCCATGCCCCAGACCCGTTTCGTGACCTCCAAGGCTTTCGAGCAGGGCCTGAACCCGATAGTGGTAATCAACAAGGTCGACCGTCCGGGGGCGCGCCCGGATTGGGTCGTGGACCAGGTGTTCGACCTGTTTGTCCGTCTGGGCGCCACCGATGAGCAGCTCGACTTCCCCATTGTCTTCGCCTCCGCGATCCAGGGCATCGCCGGTCTCGACCATGCGGACATGGCGGCGGACATGGAGCCTCTGTTCCAGACCGTCATCGACAAGGTGCCGGCGCCGGCGGTGAACCGGGACGGTCCGCTGCAGCTGCAGATCAGTGCCCTGGACTACAACAGCTATGTCGGGGTCATTGGCGTCGGTCGCATCACCCGCGGCATGCTCAAGCCCAATACCCAGGTCACGGTGATCGGTGCCAATGGCAAGACCCGCAACGGCCGCATCCTGCAGGTCATGGGCTACATGGGGCTGGAGCGGGTGGAAGTGCCGGTGGCGGAGGCGGGCGACATCGTCTGCGTTACCGGTATCGAGGGCCTGAATATCTCCGATACGCTGTGCGACCCCGCCAGTGTGGTGGCCCTGCCGCCGCTGACCGTGGATGAACCCACTGTCAGCATGACCTTCCAGGTCAACGACTCGCCCTTCGCCGGGCGCGAGGGCAAGTTTGTCACCACCCGCAACATCAAGGAGCGGCTGGAGCGGGAGCTGATCCACAACGTCGCCCTGCGGGTGGAGCCGGGCGATACGCCGGACAAGTTCAAGGTTTCCGGGCGCGGTGAGCTGCACCTGTCGGTGTTGATCGAGAACATGCGTCGCGAGGGCTTTGAGCTGGGGGTGTCCCGCCCGGAAGTGATCCAGAAGGAAATCGACGGAGTGATGCAGGAGCCCTATGAGCAATTGGTGATTGACTGTGAAGAGCAGCACCAGGGCGCGGTCATGGAAGAGCTGGGCCTGCGTCGCGCCTCGCTGGAGAACATGGCTCCCGACGGCCAGGGTCGGGTGCGGCTGGAGTTCATCATCCCCGCCCGAGGCCTGATCGGCTTCCGCGGCATGTTCATGACCATGACCTCGGGCAGCGGGATTCTCACCCACGTATTCGACCACTACGGTCCGGTGAAAAACCAGGAGATCGCCAGGCGCAGCAACGGGGTGCTGGTGTCCATGGTCAAGGGCAAGACCCTGGCCTACTCCCTGTTTACCCTGCAGGATCGCGGGCGCCTGTTCATCGGCCCCAACGTGGAAGTGTACGAAGGCCAGATCATCGGCCTGCACAGCCGCAACAATGACCTGACCGTGAACCCGATCAAGGGCAAGCAGCTGACCAACGTCCGTGCCTCGGGCACCGATGAGGCCCTGACCCTGACGCCCCATGTGCGCCACAGCCTGGAGCAGGCGCTGGAATTCGTCGAGGATGACGAACTGGTGGAGGTGACCCCGGAAAGTATCCGCCTGCGCAAGAAACTGTTGCTCGAACACGAGCGCCGCCGCGCCAGTCGTGCCTGAGCAGCTGCCGCCGCGTCAGGCGGTACTGCGGTCGGCAACGTGAAAGCGCTGCTGCAGCGGGTTGCCCGTGCCAGCGTACTGGTGGAGGGTCGCTGTGTGGGCGCAATAGGTCCCGGGCTACTGGTCTTTCTCGGTCTGGATGCGGGTGACAGCCGCGACCAGGGCGCCCGCCTGCTGGACCGGCTGCTGGCCTACCGGATGTTCGCCGATGACCAGGGGCGCATGAACAGCAGCGTGGTGGATGTCGGGGGTGGCGTGTTGCTGGTGTCACAGTTCACCCTGTCCGCCGATACCCGCAGGGGGCTGCGACCGGGCTTTTCCAGCGCCATGCCACCCGCCGAGGCAGAGCCCCTCTATGACTGGGTACTGGCCGGGCTGCGGCAGCGTCATCCGCAGGTGGCGGCCGGCGAGTTTGGCGCCGACATGCAGGTAAGCCTGGTTAACGACGGCCCGGTTACCTTCCTGCTGGAGGTCAGCTGAGCCGCAGTCGCATGTGGACGTGGAGAATACCGTCTTCGAGGTAGGGTTCGCCCTCGCTGACAAAACCGAGGCTATCGTAAAACGCCTGCAAATAAGCCTGGGCACCGATATAAATGTCGGATTGCGGCCACTGCCGGCGGTTGAAATCGACTCCGCGCTGGACCAGGTCCCGCCCCAGCCCCGTGCCCCTGGCTTGCGGGCTCACCACGATGCGGCCCAGGGAGCTTTCTGGACAGGAGATCCCCGGCGGCAGGCAGCGCTGGTAGGCCAGCACCAGATCCCCCTGCAGGCAGCGCATGTGCCAGCCCTGCTGATCCAGACCGTCGAGGTCTGCATAGGCGCAGTTCTGCTCCACCACGAATACATCCTGGCGCAGTTGCAGCAGGTCGTACAGTTGGGCAGCGTCGAGAGCGGCAAACGGTGTGTTCAGCCAGCGCCGTGTCATCGTCAGTGGTGGTGGCCGCCGGCGCCGTGGGCGTGGCCATGGGCGACTTCCTCGGGGGTTGCCGCACGCACATCGACGATGTCGATATCGAACACCAGGGTCTGGCCCGCCAGCGGGTGATTGGTGTCTACTTCGGCACTGTGGCGCCCGACCTTGGTCACCGTTACCGGATGGCGCCCCTCGGCAGTGTTCAGCTGCACGGTCATGCCGGGCTTGAGGGTGCCGCGGTAGACCAGGTGCTTGACCGGTACTTTCTGCACCCGGTCCTCGCGGCGCTCGCCGTAGGCCTGCTCCGGGGCCAGGGTGATCTCGGTATGGGCGCCGGTCTCAAGCCCCTCCAGCGCGGTCTCCAGCGCCGGAATGATGTTGTTGGCGCCGTGCAGATAGGCGGTGGCTTCTCCGTCCCGGGAAGTTTCAAGGTCTTCTCCGCTGGAGTTGCGGAGCGTGTAGTGGAAGCTGGCGACGGTCTGGTGGCTGATTTTCACGTTCACGGGTCCGTTGGATGGAAACGGGGATTTTACCATGCGAACCGCCAGGGTGCGCCCGGGTAAAGTGCAATAAACCCGGGTTGGCGATTCTCCGGCCGGGGATTAGTTGCTACTATTCGGGATGGGGCGTGCGCGGGCAGACAGGTCGCACCTGAAGCTCGCAGCCGGGGCAAAGAGGCCGCCAGAGTCTCCGTGGCAACTACCAAGAGCACAGCGATGCTGGTCAACGCAGAACTTTCGCAGGACTTCTCCCGCTTGAACAAGCAGTTCAAGGAGCTGGTGTCTGCGCTCATCGATATTGTCAATATCCCTCCGGTCAGGATGGAGGTGGATGCTGTCAGACAGGGCAATTTTCGCGGCTTCGACGGCAACCGCTTCTATCTTGTCGACAGTGGCTCCCTGTCGGCCCGCTACCAGGACCGCACTGTGTACATTCTCGACGAGGGGGACCTGCTGCTCCCGGACATTGCCGGCACCAGCCACGCCGGCATGGCGGTATTCTATGGCAGCGAGGCCGGTGCCAGTCTCTATGGCTATTCCGGCCTGGAGTTCATGCAGCGCGTGTTCAGCGAACCCAGTGCGGTGAAGGTCTGGACCCGCCTGCTGATCACCTACGCCGGGCTCATGCTGCGGATCACCGCAGCCAATACCCGGGAAAACGCGGTGGCCACTCCCGGTTTCGAGGAGTTCCAGCCAGGGGAGATCATTATCCAGCAGGGTGAGCGCGCCGATTATGTGTTCAATCTCTCCGCCGGCATCGCGGAAGTCATTGTTGACAATGTGATCGTCGGTCGCATCAACGAGGGCGAGATATTTGGCGCCATGGCAGCCCTCACCCACTCCGATCGCAGTGCCACGGTGAGGGCGCGGACGCGCTGTTCCGTCGTGAAGGTGCCGAACGAACAGTTCAGCGATCTCATCAGGAGCAACCCGGCCACTATCCACAGCCTGCTGGTGGACATGGCCAACTCCATCGTCAACCTCAATGAGCAGCTGGTAGGCTGGCGCAACAATTCCAGCGGTCGCTGAGCGCCGGTCCGGAGCAGCCTTGTTGCCCCTGATAAACCGCAACAGAAACAGGTTCTTTTTGCATGTCTGAAATACTGGAAATCGACAGCGATGGCATCGAGCAGGTGTCGCTGCGGAAGTACACAGAAAAGGCGTACCTGGACTATTCCATGTATGTCATCCTCGACCGCGCCCTGCCCCACATCGGCGATGGTCTGAAACCGGTTCAGCGGCGCATCATCTATGCCATGAGCGAGCTCGGCCTCAAGGCCAGCGCCAAGTTCAAGAAATCCGCCCGCACCGTGGGCGACGTGATCGGCAAGTTCCACCCCCACGGCGACAGCGCTGCCTACGAGGCCATGGTGTTGATGGCCCAGGATTTCAGCTACCGCTACCCGCTGGTGGACGGCCAGGGCAACTGGGGCTCCCCGGATGATCCCAAGTCCTTTGCCGCCATGCGCTACACCGAATCCCGTCTTACCGCTTACGCCGATGTGCTGCTGGGCGAGCTGGGCCAGGGTACCGCCGACTGGGTACCGAACTTCGATGGCACCCTGGAGGAGCCTTCGGTGCTGCCGGCGCAGGTACCCAATGTGCTGCTCAACGGCACCACCGGCATCGCGGTGGGCATGGCTACCGATATTCCCCCCCACAACCTGCGCGAGGTGGTGACCGCGGCGATTCGTCTGCTGGAGTCGCCCCGTGCCACTGTCGCGGAGCTTTGCGAGCACGTCCAGGGCCCGGATTTTCCCACCGAGGCGGAGATCATCACCCCTCGCGCCGAGATCCGCGCCCTCTACGAGACCGGCCGCGGCGGCCTGCGCATGCGCGCCGTGTGGGAGCGCGAGGGCGGCGACATCATTGTCCGTGCCCTGCCCTACCAGGTGTCCGGGTCCCGGGTGCTGGAGCAGATTGCCCAGCAGATGCAGCTGAAAAAGCTGCCCATGGTGGCGGACCTGCGGGATGAGTCGGACCACGAGAACCCGACCCGGCTGGTGATCGTGCCGCGTTCGAACCGGGTCGACCTCGAGGCGGTGATGAGCCACCTGTTTGCCACCACCGACCTGGAGAAGACCTACCGGGTCAATCTCAACATGATCGGTACCGATGGCCGTCCCGGGGTGAAATCCCTGGACCGGATTCTGCGCGAGTGGCTGCAGTTCCGTACCGTCACCGTGCGACGGCGCCTGGAATACCGGCTCGACCGGGTGCTGAAGCGCCTGCATATCCTTGAAGGCTACCTGGTGGCCTACCTCAATATCGACGAGGTGATCCACATCATCCGCACCGAGGACAAGCCCAAGGTCGCGCTGATGGCACGCTTTGGCCTGACCGATACCCAGGCCGAAGCGATCCTGGAACTGAAGCTGCGCAACCTCGCCAAGCTGGAAGAGATGAAGATCCGTGGCGAGCAGGACGAGCTGGCGCAGGAGCGGGACCAGCTGCAGTTGACTCTGGGCAGTGAAGCGCGGCTGAAAACCATGATTCGCAAGGAATTGCAGGCGGTGGCCGAACAGTTCGGCGACGACCGCCGCTCGCCGATTGCGGAGCGCGAGGAGGCCCGGGCCTTCAGCGAACTGGAGTTGATGAGCGCTGACCCGATCACTGTCGTACTCTCGGAAAAGGGCTGGATTCGCGCCGCCAAGGGCCACGATATCGATTCCGCCAGCCTCAGCTACAAATCCGGCGACGGCTTCAAGCTGGAGGCCCGCGGCCGCAGCAACCAGCCCACCGTGATCCTCGATTCCACCGGCCGGGCCTATACCCTGTCCTCCCACAACCTGCCCTCGGCCCGGGGTCAGGGGGAGCCGGTGACGGGCCGGATCAACCCCCCGTCCGGCGCCACGTTTGAAGGCCTGCTGCTGGCGGATGACAGTCAGCGCTTCCTGCTCGCCAGCGATGCCGGCTACGGCTTTGTCGCGCAGTATTCGGATCTGCAGGGCAAGAACCGGGCCGGCAAGGGCGTGTTGTCACTGCCCAAGGGCGGCCAGGTGCTGCAGCCGGTGCCGGTGCCGGCGCAGGATGAGGGTGCCTGGGTGGCTGCGGTATCCAATGAGGGCCGCCTGCTGGTGTTCCCGCTTGTGGACCTGCCGCAGCTCGCCCGCGGCAAGGGCAACAAGATCATGGGCATCCCCTCCGCCCGGGTACAAAGTCGCGAGGAGTTCCTGGTCACGGTGCAGGTGATCACCGAGGCCCAGTCGCTGGTGGTCCTCGCGGGCAAGCGCCATCTCTCCCTCAAGTTCAGCGAGCTGGAACACTACCGGGGCGAGCGCGGCCGCCGCGGCAACAAGCTGCCGCGGGGCTTACAGAAGGTTGACGGGATGCGGGTTGAAGGCTGATCCGCCAGGAGGTTTTGTGTCCAGCCACAAACCCGTGCCACCGCCTCGCCGCAGCCGCGGCCGGCCGCCGAAAATCACCCGCGAAGGCGTGATCGAGGCGACCATGTCACTACTGGAGGACCGGGCGCCCGAGGAAATCAGCATGGCCGAGGTGGCCGGCCAGCTGAGTATCCCGGTGATGTCCCTGTACAACCATTTCCCCAATACCAGTGTCCTGTTGCAGGCGGTCGCAGATCATTCCTTCAGCCAGTTCCGGACGCCGCGCACCGCCGTGGACGCGCCCTGGCAGACGGTGCTGCGGGACTGGCTGCGGGCGCTGGCCCGGCACTGTGACCGGCACCCGGTGGCGCTGCGAATCATGTCCATAGAGGGTCGCGCAACCCCCGCCTGGCGGCGCATTCTCTCCCCGCTGCTGGAGGTACTGCGGGATACGGGTGCCAACGAACAACACGCTGCTTTGCTGCTGGCCTGGATCACCAGCCAGGCCCTGGGCCTGATCTATATCGAAGAGTTTGCTGATCCCGCCCGGCGCCTGGCGCCGCTGACTACCGCAGCTCTGGCGGAAGATGCCCCTTACCTGGCCACACTCAACCAGCGCCTGCCTGAGGTGCAGCGGCAGCAAGTGCTGGAATTGGGCTTTCAGGCCATGGTCGACGGGCTCGAAGCGCACCTGCAGCGGCTCGCCAAATAATTATGGAAATACTTATTAAAAATACCTACACTGGTTGTAGTGGGATGGCACCAAGCTGAGTCCTGTGCGGTCGCCATCCCTTGTCACTACATGATAATTAACGAGGCAGCGACCGATGAACAAGACCATAATTCGCAACGGCACGGTAGTCGACGGCACCGGCGCCCCGGCATTTGCCGCGGATGTGCGCATCCGCGACGGCGTGATTACGGCGGTCGCGCCCGGTCTGCAGCCGGAGCCGGGCGAGGAGGTGGTGGACGCCAGCGGTTGTTGTGTCGCGCCCGGGTTTATCGAGAGCCACACCCACTTCGACGGCGCCATGTGGTGGGACCGGGAGCTGGATCCCCTGCCCGGCTACGGCGTGAGCACCGTGGTAATGGGTAACTGCGGCTTCTCTGTCGCCCCGGTCTCTGACGACGAGGCGGCGCGCCGCGAGGTGGTGGGCATTTTTTCCTTCTTCGAGGATATTCCCGAGCAGCCATTCCTCAGGGAGCTGCCCTGGGACTGGCGCAGCTGGCCCGAGTACAAGGATTCCATGATTCGCAACGTGAAGCTGCCCGCAAACTACGCAGCTTTCTGCGGCCACATTGCCCTGCGGCTGGCGGCGATGGGCATGGAAGCCTGGGACCGCGCGGCGACCCCCGCGGAAGTGAAGAAGATGTGTACCCTGCTGGATGAGGCACTGGCTGCGGGCGCCCTAGGCATGTCCTCCAACCTGTTCGATCACGATGGCCGGGATCGTCCGGTCCCCTCGCTGCAGGCGGATGACGCCGAACTGGGTGCGTTGATGGAAGTGATCAGCCGTCATCCGGGCGCCAGCCTGCAGGTGATAGTGGATACCTTCCGCAACATGACCGCGCCGGAGACCATGCGCCGCATCGGCCGTCTGGCCGAGGGCATGCCCATTCGCGTGCAGTGGGCCGGCCTGCCGACGCTGGTGTTCCAGCGCGACATGATGGGCATCCAGGCGCCGCTGGTGGAGATTCACGAGCAGTTCAAGCGCGAGGGCCGCGATTTCTGGACCGGATATGCCCACATTGCGGTCACCTCGACCCTGAGTGTGCAGAGTTCGCTGATTTTCGCCCAGTCCAATGACTATGTCTGGCACGAGGTGGTGACCGCCGAGGGCGACGACGCCAAGGCCGCCCTGTTGCGCGATCCCGACTGGCGCCAGCGCGCGCGCGAATCCTGGGATACCAAGACCTTTGAGTTCTCCCCCTTCCCCAAGGGGCGGGCTGAACATCTGCTGCTGATGAACTCTGACAACGGTGCCGGCCCCACCCACCTGACCCTGGGCGAGTACCAGCAGCAGATCGGAGCGGTGCATCCTTCGGACGCCATGGCGGAATGGTTGTTGGCCAATGGCCTGCAGTCCACCGTGACCATGCCGCCCTTCGAGCGCGACCGGGAGATGGTGCTCAAGTTGATGCGGGACCCTTACTCCGTGGGCAATATCAGCGATGCCGGCG
Source organism: Haliea sp. (assembly GCF_040221975.1). Classification (GTDB taxonomy): domain Bacteria; phylum Pseudomonadota; class Gammaproteobacteria; order Pseudomonadales; family Halieaceae; genus Haliea. The sequence continues at coordinate 96,814 of NZ_JAVJWR010000031.1, read as the reverse complement.
CCCATGGCCAGATGCTGTGTGGTGGCGGCGAGAATATCAAGCTGTTCACTGATTTCGTTCGCTCTGGCGATTTGTCCGTCGAAGAGGCGGTGTACATCCAGACCGGCAAGCTGGCCGATCACTTCGGTTTCCGCGACCGGGGCACCCTGGCGACTGGCAAGCGCGCGGATATCACCGTGTTCAACCTCGACGAGGTGCAGGAGCGGGACATGAATCGGGTCTACGATGTCCCCGACGGCAAGGATGGCTTTACCTGGCGCTGGAGCCGGGATCCGGCGCCGATGCGCATGACCATGGTGAACGGGGAGGTGACCTTCGATGGCCAGCAGGGCACCGGTGCCTGCCCGGGCACCATGCTGTCGCCCGCGGCGGCCTGACACTGCATCGGGAATGGCGCTGCTACAGTGGCGTCCCCAGGCGCTTGAGTGTCAGGCGCAGCTGCCGTTCAAGCAGGTCGTCCCAGGGATTGAGAAACTCCTCGAGGATGCAGTAGTCGCCCAGTTCACTGGGGCGCTGCTCGAGGCGGCTGCTGACATCGATATCCTCGCACACAGCGGGTGAAAGCATCACCTGCGGCGGCTTGCTGGCGCACAGGGTTTGCAGCTCATCCAGCGTAGACTGGATATACAGCCCCGGATAGATGTCGGTCTCATCGCCGCGGCCCAGCTCGCTCTGGGCCACCGCCATGGCGATGTTCAGCGACAGGGTCATCTCTTTTTCCAGCTCCTTGCTGATGGCACGGACCAGCCAGGCGCAGGATGCCGCGCGAAAGGCGGCACTGCCGCCACTGGTGTTGCCGCTGAAGAAGACTCCCAGCCCGAACTGGCGTACCACCTGTAAATGGCCGCCGTAAAAGCCGGCGGCGGCATAGACGATCTGGTGCAGGCGGTCGGTATAGCGGTGCAGGGAGCGCTCGTCGAGTGTGTCGATATACCCGGTGAGGCTGATCAGGTGCAGGTACAGCACCGCGGTGTCACGGTAATTCTCCTCCTTCGGGCCGGTGCCGGTACGGGCGCGCAGCAAGTCCATGGGTAATGCATCAATGTGATACTGCAATTGCATCAGTTCATTGGCTGGCAGGCTGGTGGCACGGTTGTCATCGAGGGCAATTGCCCTGGCCTGCCGCTGCAGCCGGCTGGCCAGCAGCCGCTGGCCCAGTTGCCGGGTGGCGCCGTAGACGGCCAGGCTCAGCAGTATGGCGAGCCCCAGCAGGCTGAGCAGGAATCGCGTACGTGCGGTCTCGACCAGATCCGTGCCGATAGTGATCACCACTTCCCCGGCCAGATCACTCTCGATCAGAACGGGGGCTCGGTATTCGCGCTGGTAATCACCCTCGACGGTACCGGCCTGGCCCAGAGCCCTGCCCTCGACGTCGAAGATGGCCACCTTGCCGGCGGAGGAGGACTCCACGAAGCGGTGCAGGGAGGCAGCCACGTTGAGCAAATCCCCGGTTTCCAGGGCGACACTGATGCGCCGGGCAATCTGCTGTGCCAGGGCATTGCCGAAGCTCGCCTGCTGGACTTCCTGCATGTGCCGGCTGGAGGTGGCCGCGAGGCCGACCAGCGCCAGCGAGATGAGGAGGCAGACCAGGGCGGTAATGAGTGCCAGTTGCTGGCTCAGACTGGAGTCGCGGAATCTATTGCTCACGCCGGTGCGCTTCCCTGTAATCAAAGCGCCCGAGTATAAACCATGGCCGATGCCGCTGCGCGACCTGTGAGCGCACCGCCCGGCCGCGGCTGCGCGCCCCGACCTGTCCGGCCGAAGCTGCGCGCCCCGACCTATCCGGCCGAAGCTGCGCGCCCCGACTGTTTCACAGCGGCGGGAGGGGGGGTAGAATACGCCGCTTTGCCGCCTGCTGGACACTGCATTTCGTGAACGACATCGTCCTGATTACTCTCTCCGGTGAGGATCGCCCGGGAATTACCGCCGGCGTCACCGGGCTGCTGGCGGAGCGCGCGGTGAACGTGCTCGATATTGGCCAGGCGGTTATTCACGCGACGCTCTCCATGGGGCTGTTACTGGAAATACCCGCGGATGCCGATCGGGGTAGCCTGGAACAGGCTCTGCAGGGGTTTGCCAGTGACCAGCGTCTGCAGTTGCGCTGGGAGGCAATCAGCAAGGAGAGCTATGGTGACTGGGTATCCGCCCAGGGTCGGGCTCGCTATATCACTACCTTGCTGGCACGCAAGATCACCGCCGACCAGCTGGCCCGGGTCAGCGCGGTGTTCTCGCGCCACGGCCTGGGGATCGATGGCATATCGCGCCTGTCGGGCCGCATTCCGCTGGGTGAGCTGCCACCCCTGAGCAAGGCCTGTGTCGAGTTTTCCCTGCGCGGCCCGCTGTCCGACGTTGCCGCCTTCCGCAAGGAACTGCTGGAGGTGGCCAGTGCCCTGGAAGTGGATCTCGCTTTCCAGGAAGACAATATGTACCGCCGCAACCGGCGCCTGGTGGCCTTCGACATGGACTCCACGCTGATTGAGGCGGAGGTCATCGACGAACTCGCAGAGTTGGCGGGAGTGGGTGATGAAGTCCGCGCGATAACTGCGCGCGCCATGCGCGGCGAGCTGGATTTTGGCGCGAGCTTCCGCCAGCGTGTGGCGCTATTGCGGGGGCTGCCTGAATCCGCCCTGGAGGATGTGGCGGCAAACCTGCGTATTACCGAGGGCGCGAGACATCTGATCTCCACCCTGCGCGCGCTCGGCTACAAGACTGCCATTCTCTCCGGGGGCTTCACCTATTTCGCCGAGCGACTGCAGCGGGAGCTGGGCATCGACTACGTACATGCGAATGTGCTCGACATCGCCCATGGCGCCGTAACCGGAGAGGTCAGCGGGGTGATTGTGGATGGCGAGCGCAAGGCCGCCCTGCTGCGTCAGCTCGCGAGCCGCGAGGGGATCGATCTACAGCAGGTGATTGCGGTGGGTGATGGTGCCAATGACCTGCCCATGCTCAGTATTGCGGGACTCGGTATCGCCTTTCGTGCCAAGCCATTGGTGCAGCAATCGGCAGAGCAATCCATTTCCACGCTGGGGCTGGACGCCATTCTCTATCTGCTAGGGATATCCGACCGTTACCAGCCCGGCGGCGATCGCCTGGTGTAGTGGCCCACTAGATATCGGACCACAGCGAGCGGAACGGGGAGCCCGGCAATTCGCGCTCCTCCCGGGGTTTGTCCGGCGCCAGGTTGCCAGTCTCGCGGAACTCAAACTGGCTGTAGGTGCCGGTGGCGGCCACTTGCCGCTGCAGCCGGATTTTCTTGTTTTCACCCTGTCTGACCAGAGTGATTCTCTGGCCTTCACGGAAGCCACTGCGCGGGGTAATCAACGTTGGCGGCTGGGCTACCAGCTTGATCCCCGGCAGCAGCAGAACCCGGATCGGTTCTGACAGGCCCCCCTGCGGATTGCGGATGCGCGCTCCCCAGGCAGTCGCCTGCGGACTCAGCAGTTCTATGCCGAGGATGCTGCTCCTGCCTTCCAGCTGACTGAGCCAGCGAATGGAGGCAATGACCCAGGCCTCGCCCTGCTCTTCGCGGACACAGATAATGTCCCCGCTGCGGATGACATCCGGTTGGTCATGCTCCCATTCCAGGCAGTAGCCACCGGGGCTGGCGTTGATTGCCTTCGCCGGATACTCGCGGTACAGCTCTTCCTCCTCCCGCTGTGACGACGGCAGGGTTTCATGATCTTCGAGCAACACCGCCCGCGTGTCCTCGTCAACGTCCACCTGGTGCGGATCACTGCTGTCGTCCGGGGTCGGCTGTTCTTCCCCGCTGTGGATGTCATCCGCGTTCGCCTCCAGCCAGGGGTCGCGCCGCTTGCGTTCAATCAGGAACGGGTTGGTCACCACCCGCTCACTTGCTGGCGGTTGGTAACCCTTGCCGTGCAGCACCTCGGCAAAGGTCTGGCCCCCGGCGACAAAGTAGTGGGTACTGTTCAGTCCCAGTGCCACATGCAGGCGTTGCTCCTGGCTATGGCGACTGAAGTTGCGCGTGCTGACGGAAGACAGGGATGCAATCATGTGTTGCAGGATGTTGTGGTGCAGGCGTACATCATTCGCAAACACGATATCCTGGTGACTGCTGCCTTCATCTGACCCGGACAGCTCATGCAGGTGTGCGACCAGCGGCCCGGTATCGATCATGCGCAGGTCCGGGTTGGCCGTGACTCTGATGCTGTGGGCATACGCGGGCGGCTGGTCGCCGCTCAGATCCACGGCAAACAGGCCTGCGCCTTCGGTGGATACCGCTGCCAGCCCGCTCCATTGTCGCAGACCCTGGAAAATGGCGGCGAGATCGCTCTGGCGCAGCTGGTTGGGTTTGCAACAGGACAGCAGCAGCGGCTGCAGCCAGGTTGCGGTAATGGTGGTGGGTTCCGCCGTGACCCCGTCGATACGCAGCTGCGTCAGCTGCTGTCGCTCCGCAAGGGCATAGAGCTGATGGAGAGTCTTCCAGGCGCGATTTTCGCTCGGTTGGAATAGCTGCAAGCGCTGGAAAATCTTTTGACCGGCAAAGTGGATCGCCCGCTGCAGCGACTCGCACACCAGGCGTGCCGGGTTGATGTTGCGGATACTTTCGCGGTCGCGAATGGCGTGAACGGCAATCAGGGTGTAGGCAGTGCTGGCAAGTCCGGATAGCTGGTCCGCCAGTTCGGCCATCTGTTGCGGCTCGGGGGGCAGTACCAGCGGTTGATTGATGAAGCGCCGGGAAAGGCTGGCTGTCGCCACCATCAGGTTGGGGCGCATCGCTTCCATAATGGCATGGCGCTGCTCCGCGGGCAGCGTTACCCGGTTGAGCTCGCCGATGGCCAGGCGCAGCTGCTGCGCGACCTCGCGCGTGTTGGTCACAGGCAGGGCGCTGGTCCAGGCCTGTGCACCCTCAAGGGTGGGAGTAAACAGGCTGTGAGTGTCGAGATCCTGGCGCGGAATCCTGAGCTTGACGGGTGCCTTGTCAGTCATGACCCAGATCTCCCTGTGCAATATTTCTGCTGTTGCCTGTTTGCTACAAGAGTAGCCTATCCGGGGCGCCAATCGCTACCGGAATATCGCCGGCGCGCCCACTGTGCGGTATCATGGGCGTCCACTCTTCTACCCGGTGTATAACCTGTCATGGCGAATTTTTCCACCAATGAGTTCAAGCCCGGCCTCAAGGTCATGTTTGAAGGCGATCCCTGCAGCATTCTCGAGAACGAGTTTGTAAAGCCGGGCAAGGGCCAGGCCTTTAACCGCGTGCGCCTGCGCAACCTGCGGAGCGGGCGGGTCTGGGAGCGCACCTTCAAGTCCGGGGAAAGCCTGGAGGGCGCTGACGTGGTCGACCGCACCATGCAGTACCTCTACAACGACGGCGAGTTCTGGTATTTCATGGAGCCGGACACTTTCGAACAGCATCAGGCCGATGCCAAGGCGGTCGGGGATGCCTATCTCTGGTTGAAGGACCAGGACAACTGCGAGGTTACCCTCTACAACGGCAGCCCGCTGGCGGTAGCCCCCGCCAACTTTGTCGAGCTGGAAATTGTTGAAACCGATCCGGGCCTCAAGGGTGATACCGCCCAGGGCGGCACCAAGCCCGCCAAGCTGAGTACCGGTGCGGTGGTCAAGGTACCCCTGTTCGTGACCACCGGTGAGGTCGTTCGGGTCGATACCCGTACCGGTGAATACCAGAACCGGGTCAGCAAGTAGGCTCCCTGGCCCGGCGGCGTCGTGACTGACTGGCGCCCGGGTGCCGGGCAGGACGCTCTGCAGGCACGGGCGGCACTGCTGGCCGCCATCCGCGCATTTTTTGCCGGACGCGGTGTACTGGAAGTGGAAACGCCGCTGCTCTGCTCGCGCGGCATAACCGACCCGGCGATCGAGCCGCTGCTGGTGAGTGGCGGCCTGTCGGTCGGTGCCGGCACCCGCTATCTGCAAACCTCCCCGGAATACGCCATGAAGCGCCTGCTGGCGTCGGGCAGCGGCTCCATCTACCAGATCTGCAAGGCCTTTCGCGACGGCGAGGCCGGCAGCCGGCACAACCCCGAGTTTACCCTGCTGGAGTGGTACCGGCCGGGCATGGACCAGCACCAGTTGATGGCGGAAGTTGCCGCCCTGGTCTGCACCTGCCTGGGAGAGCGGCCGTGGCAGGCGCTGAGCTACCGGGACCTGTTCCGGGAAAGTATCGGCGTCGACCCTTTTGCCGACTCCCTGGCAAGCCTGCAGCAACGGGTGCATGAGACGGTCGACGTCGGCGCCTTGAATGGCGACCGCGACCTCTGGCTGGACCTGCTGCTGACCCATGCCGTGGAACCCTGGCTGGCGCGGCAGGGCCTCTGTTTCGTCTACGATTATCCGCCCAGCCAGGCCGCCCTGGCCCGCCTGGTGGAGCGTGACGGCCATGCAGTGGGCGAACGTTTCGAGCTCTATGTCGACGGCATCGAGCTGGCCAATGGCTACCATGAACTCGGTGACGCCGCGGAGCAGCGGGCGCGCTTTGAGGATGACAACCGCCGTCGCGAGGCCCGGGGCCTGCTGCAACGACCACTGGACGAGGCCCTGCTGGCGGCACTGGCGGCCGGCCTGCCGGATTGCAGCGGGGTCGCCCTGGGGGTGGACCGGCTATTGCTGCTGGCGACCGGGGAGACCGATATCCGGCACCTGCTGGCCTTCTCCTGGGAACGCAGCTGAGTTTTAGTCGAACACCGCTGGTCCGTAGCCGGCGATGAACTCGGGTGGCATCCGCCGCGGCCGCCCGCTGCTGATTTCGATACAGACGAAGCGCATCATGCCACGCAACAGCGTGACGCCGTCCGCGGGGCGCAGGATCTGGAACTGGCGTTCCATGGTGAGCTTGCGGTCCCAGCGGGTAATCCAGGTCCCCGCCACCAGCTCATCACCCTCCCGCGACGCCTGCAGGTAGTCATACTCGCTGTGGGTAATGGCCATCGCCCGATCGAGGCGCCGGTAGGCCTCGAGGTCCAGGCCCAGAGCAACCGAATGCGCCCAGGCCACCTGCTCGCACCATTTCACATAGACGGTGTTGTTGGTGTGTTCCAGGCCGTCGATAGCATCGGCGCCGACCCGGGTATGCAGGGTAAAGGGCTGCGGACGGTCCCAGCCTGCCGGCTCAATATTCACGCCGCTGGTCCTGCGCTGGCGCCGGTTTCCAGCGGCTTCTGGGCAAAATGGAAGAGGGCATAGAGTACCGCCAGCAGCGGACAGATCAGGTTGAAGAAAGCGAATGGTGCGTAGGCAAAAGTCGCCACACCGAGGGTCGCGGACATGTAGGCGCCGCAGGTGTTCCAGGGTATCAGCGCCGAGGTGAGCGTGGCGGAGTCCTCCAGGGTGCGAGACAGATTCAGTCTTGAGAGGCCGCGGCGGGGGTACTCATCCTTGAACATCCGCCCCGGCAGTGCCACCGAGATAAACTGGTCCGCCGCCAGGATATTGGTGGTAAGGCAGGTGCCAACAGTGGCGCTGACCAGGCCGGCAGCGCTGTGCACCCGCCGCAGGATCATTTGCAGCAGGTGATCAAGGATGCCGGTGCGCTCCAGTACGCCGCCAAAACCGAGGGCGCAGATGATCAGCCAGACCGTGTTCAGCATGCTGCTCATGCCGCCCTTGCTCAGCAGTTCATCCAGGAAGACGTTGCCGCTGTTGGAAACATAGCCGTCAAACAGGCTGATCCAGATCCCCTTGAGCAGCAGCAGGGGCTGCACCAGGCCGGGATCGTTTTCGGCCAGCTGGCGCACTGCCTCGGGCTGGAACAGGATCGCAAACACGGCACCGACCAGCGCGCTGACGACAATGGACGGGAACGCGGGAAAGCGGCGGTAAATCAGGGCCAGCATCAGCAGCAGCGGCAGCAGCAGGTGCAAGCCGATGTTGAATTCCTCGGTCAGGCCTTGCTGCAGGCGCGCTATCTCCTCCGGCGTCGCCGCCGCACCGCCACCGATCAGCAGGAAAATCAGGATCGCCAGGGTGAAGCCGGGCACGGTGGTCCAGAGCATGTGCCGGATGTGATCGAACAGGTCGACGCCGGTAGCGGCGGCGGCGAGGTTGGTGGTGTCCGACATGGGCGACAGCTTGTCGCCAAAATAGGCGCCGGAGATAATGGCGCCGGCGGTGATGGCGGGAGACAGGGCGAAACTGCCGGCGATGCCCATCAGGCCTATGCCGAGAGTCCCGGCGACGGTCCAGGAACTGCCGATGCTGACCGCAACAACGGCACAAATGGCTGCACTCGCTGCGTAGAATACCGCTGGATTGAGTATCTGCACGCCGTAGTAGATCATGGCGGGTACGGTGCCGGAGAGAATCCAGGTGCCGATAAGCATGCCTACCGCGAGCAGGATCAGGGTCGGGGCCAGGCCCGTGGCGATGCCCTGGACAATACCCTCCTGGGCGGTGTGCCAGGACAGGCCGATCCGTTTCCCCACCAGGGCCGCCACGCAGCTGGCCAGGATCAGGGCAATCTGGTTGGCGCCGTAGGAGGAGTCCGAGCCGAACAGGTAGACCGATGTTCCCAGCAGCAGGGTGAGGAAGACGACAGGCGCCAGCGCCAGAGTGGTAGTCAGGGGCTGGGAGGGCGACTCGGCACTCAAGTGTGGATGCTCTCTAGTGTTGTGCGGCGGGCCGCGGAATGGTCGGGTTCAGGGCCGCAGGATGCCTTAAAATACCCGGCGGGTACAGTTGCCGGCCTTTCGCGACGGAGATCGTGTGCATGATCCGAGTACTGTGAGCAACGACCGCAAGGCACTGCTGCTGGGCCTCGCCGCGGTATTGCTGTGGTCCACCGCCGCCACCGCTTTCAAGCTGGCGCTGCGGGAGCTGGATGTGTTCCAGCTGGTGGCCTGGTCGGTGACGGCGTCTGCCGCGGCCCTGCTGACGATCGTATGCTGGCAGGGCCGGCAGGGGCTGTTGTGGTCCTCCCTGCGCGCGCGTCCCGGCTTTTTCCTGCTGCTGGGCGCCATCAATCCGCTGCTGTACTACCTGGTACTGCTGCACGCCTATGACCTGCTGCCCGCGCAACAGGCGCAGACCATCAACTATACCTGGGCCATTACCCTGGCGCTGCTGGCGGTGCCGCTGCTGGGCCAGCGTCTCGGCGGGCGGGATCTGCTCGCGGCGGCCCTCGGCTACAGTGGCGTGGTGATCATCGCCACTGAAGGGCAGCCCCTGGCGATGAACTTTACCAGTCTGCCGGGGGTGGCCCTGGCTCTGGGCAGCACCCTGGTCTGGGCCCTCTACTGGATACTCAATACCCGCAACAAGGGTGATCCCGTGGTCAGCCTGTGCCTCAATTTCCTGCTCGCGGTGCCGGCAGCCTGGTTGGTCTGTTTCATGCTTTCCACCGCTGCCACGGGTGGCTGGCGCGGTTTGACCGCGGCGCTGTACGTGGGCCTGTTCGAGATGGGCATCACCTTCGCCCTGTGGTCCGGCGCCCTGCGTCTGGCCAGTTCCGTGGCCAGGATCGGCAACCTGATCTTTCTCTCACCCCTGTTTTCGCTGGTGTTGATTGCGACGGTGCTGGGGGAAACGATACACCCGGCCACCCTGGTGGGGCTGGCGCTGATCATTCCCGGGGTGCTGCTGCAGCAGGCGGGCTCCCCGGCGCGGGAGGCCTGAGTGGAACTGGCAGGACCGGGCGGGGCTGCACCTGCGGCACTCCCGCCCCGTTATTACCGGGACAACTTCCTGCAGCTGGGCAACGCTGTGGAAGCGCTGTACGACGATCTGCTGCATCCCGCCGAGCGCGCGTTGCTGGCGCGCTGGCGCGATCTTCCCGAATCCGCCCAGTGCCTGTACGTGCGACTGGTTTCCCGGGTCGGCCCCTGGTTCCGCAGCGGCAAGCTTGCCTATGCGGAAATAAGTGATATTGCCGCCGCCCTGGCGGACCTGTCCGCAGCAGAGCTGTTGGCCACGGCTGGGGACATCGGGCTGGAAGAGCTGGCCCGGCTGTTTACCGTGGCGGAATGGCGTCGGGCTTTCGTCGCGGAGCTGCCCTCGCCGCAGCCCCGGACCAAGCGGGACCTGCTCGCCGCGATCGCCGGGCTGCAGTGGCCCGATGCCGACCTGCTCGACCGGCTGCTGGAGGTCACGGGCGATCAGCTGGTGGCTCCTCTCGGCACGGATACGGTGGAGCTGCTGCAGCTGCTTTTCTTTGGCAACCGGGGCCAGGGCCTGACGGATTTTGTACTCAGCGACCTGGGCATTGCCCGTTACTACCCGTATCCGCTGGACCGCCGGCAGCGCCTGTTCAGCTGTCGCGAAGCGGTGGATGAATACCGTTTTTGGGGGGAACTGGCGGACGCCCATTGGCTCCTGCAGGATGCGGGAGATACGGACGGCCTGGCCGCCCTGGCCGGGCTGCTGCTGGATACTCCTCCGCGCTTCGCCACCAGCGAGCGACGCTACTGGAAGCTCTGTAACCGGCTGGCACGCAATCTGGAGCGGAGCGGTGAGCTGGCGCTGGCGGCGCAGTTGTACGCGCGCAGCCAATTGCACCCGGCGCGGGAACGGCATGTGCGGGTGCTGGAGAACAGTGGCCACTGCGAACAGGCGCTGCAGCAGTGCCGGCTGCTGCTGGACCAGCCCTGGTGTGAGGAAGAGTTCGAGGCAGCACAGCGCATACTGCCCAGGCTGCTGCGGCAGTTGGATCAGTCACCGCCGGCAAGGCCCCGGGAGCCGGTGCGCACCCTGGATCTTGTCCTGCCGCGGGTGGACGGCGGGGTGGAGCTGGCGGTGGCCAGCCGCCTGGCCGCGGACTGGCATGCGGTCCATTATGTGGAAAATGCCCTGTTTAACAGCCTCTTCGGCCTGGCCTTCTGGGAGCAGATCTTTGCGCCAGTTGCCGGTGCATTCCACAATGCCTTTCAGAGTGTCCCCGCCGACATGTACCAGCAGGGTTTCTACCAGCGCCGCCAGGATCTGCTCGATGCGCGCCTGGCCGAGCTCGCCAGCGCCGAGCTCTACCCGGAGCTGCTGGCGGCGCTGCACCGGTTTCAGGGTTACCAGTGCCGCTGGGTCAACTGGCAGCTGTTGTCGGCCACCCTGCTCAAGCAGGTGCTGGCCTGTGTGCCGAGGGAGCAGCTGCTGGCGATCTGGCAGCGGATGCTGTTCGACCCGGGTGAGAACCGCCGGGGGTTTCCCGACCTGATTGCTCTGGGGGACGCCCCCGGGGCCTGGTGCCTGATTGAGGTGAAGGGCCCCGGCGACCAGTTGCAGCACGGCCAGCGGCGCTGGCTGCGCTTTTTTGACGGGCAGGGGATTCCAGCCTGCGTGGCGCGGGTGAGCTGGGCCAATGCCTGAGTACCTGCTTACAGTGCGCGAGCTGGCGCTGTTCTGCCATCGCAGCGGGGACATTGATCACCGCTTTACTCCCTCGCCTACCGGACAGGAGGGTATTGCCGGTCACCAGCGCATTTACCGGCACCGGCCAGCCACCTACCAGCGGGAATTCGCCGTGGAATTCAGCCGCCCGGGCGTACCCGCCGCCGGGTCGCCGGCCGCCGGGTCGCCGGTCCTGCGTTTGCGCGGACGGGCCGATGGTTACGACCGCGAGCAAAAGCTGGTGGAGGAGATCAAGACCTGCCGTATCAACCCGGTGCGCATTCCGGAGGCGGCAAGCCGCCTGGGCCTGGCCCAGGGGCGGCTCTACGCCGCCATGATCGCGGTACAGGAGGATTTGCCGGGGCTGACGGTACAGCTTACCTGGCTGCAGCTCGATACCGGCGAGGAGTCTGCCTTGCAGCAGGCGTACACCCGCGCCGAGCTGGATGACTTTCTCGAGGAAAGCCTGCAGCGCTATGGCGCCTGGCTGGCACTGATGGCCCGGCGCCGTGCCGCGCGTGACCTGAGCCTGCAGACATTGCCTTTCCCGCACCCGCAGTTTCGCCCCGGCCAGCGCGAACTGTCAGAACGGGTGTACAAGTGCATACACCAGGCGGGGCGCCTGCTGCTGGAGGCGCCCACCGGAATAGGCAAGACCGCGGCTGTGCTCTATCCGGCGCTGAAGGCGTTGGCTACTGACCGCCACGACAGCATCGTGTTCGCCACGACCCGGATCAGCGGCCGGCGAGCGGCGCAGCAGGCGATGGCGCGCTTTGTCGCTGCGGGCTATGCCGGCAACTCGCTCAGCCTGATGGCCAGGGAGCAGGTGTGCCTGTCCCCTGGCCGCGCCTGCCACGGTGACGACTGTCCCTATGCCCGCGGCTACTACGATCGCCTGCCGGTCGCCCTGGAAGATGCGCTGGCGACGTCGCTGCTCAACCCGGAGGCGCTGGCGGAGATCGCCCGTCGGCATGAAGTCTGTCCCTACCAGCTGGGCCTGGACCTGGCGCCCTGGGCCGACGTGATTGTGGCGGATGTGCACCATGTATTCAGCCCCACTGCCAACCTGGCGGACCGGCTCAGCGGGGACGGGCGCCGCTGGACGGTCTTGCTGGATGAGGCCCATGGCCTGCCTGACCGGGCCCGGCAGATGTACGGCGCCGAACTGGCCAAGGCCATGATCATGGCTGCCCGGCGGGAGGCTCCGGCGGAGCTGAAACGGGCGCTGGATGGGCTCAACCGGCAGCTGCTGGCGCTGCAAAAGCTGGACTGGCAGCAACCTGAGAGCCACTGGCTGGAGTCGGTGCCGCTGCCCCTCGGCCACAGCCTGCAGCAATGCACCGAGGCGGTGGCCACTGCGCTGGCACAGGATCCCTTCCTGCTGCAGTCGCGCCCGGCTTTGCGGGACAGCTATTTCGCTGTACTGCAATGCCTGCGGGTGCTGGAGCTGTGGGGCGAGGAGTTTTCCCTGCAGCTGGTACGCGGCCGCGAACCGCAGAGCCTGCGGCTGCTCCTGCACTGTCTGGACCCGGCGCGGATGCTGGCCCTGCGCCAACAGGCGCTGCATGCCCTGGTGGTATTCTCCGCGACCCTGTCGCCGCAGCAGTGGGCGCTCGATTCGCTGGGCCTGGACGCGTCCACCGTGGCCTGGCGCGCGCCGTCGCCCTTCGCCGGGGACCAGCTGCAGGTGTTGCTGGCAACGCATGTCGACACCCGCTACCAGCAGCGCCACGCGAGTCTGCCGCAGCTGGCCCAGTTGCTGCGGGAGTGGCTGTTGGCGGAGCCCGGCAATTGTCTGCTGTACTTCTCTTCCTATCAGTATCTGCAGTCCTGCCTGCAGGCCATGGAGGCCAGGGGCTGGCCGGAGGAGCGCCGTCTCTGGGTGCAGGGCCGAGCGCCCCAGGGTCGTGAGCAGCTGCTGCAATTGCTTGAGGAAGAGCGCAATGTCGCCGCCTTCTGTGTTCTTGGCGGCGCGTTCGGGGAAGGCATCGACCTGCCGGGGGACCAGCTCAGCAGCGTGGTGGTGGTCGGCGTGGGTCTGCCGCAGGTGAACAGCGCCAACGAGCGTCTGCGCGAGCTTTATCAGCGTCGCTACGGCGCCGGTTTTGCCCACGCCTACCAGTATCCGGGCCTACAGAAAGTCAGCCAGGCGATCGGCCGGGTGGTGCGCACCGAGACCGATCGCGGCAAGGCCCTGCTGATTGACAGCCGCTACGTTGACCCCGCCTGCCGTGCCCTGTTGCCGCCCTGGTGGTCCTACCGGAACTACACCGCGACCGGCAAGCGGTAGCCCGGCTTGGCAAACGCCAGCTGCACGGTACCGATAATGCGCTCGCGGAAGCCGCCCTCGCAGTAGCACAGGTAAAACTCCCACATGCGGATGAATTGGTCGTCAAAGCCCATGCGCCGCACGGCCTCGATCTCGTCCGTGAAGCGCTCGCGCCAGCAGGCCAGGGTGCGGGCGTAATCCTGGGTGATGTCACGCAGATGCACCATTTGCATGTCCGTATCCCGGGCAATGTGGTCGGCGATGATCGCCAGCGAAGGCAGGCAGCCGCCGGGAAAGATAAAACGCTTGATAAAATCCACCGTATCCCGCGCCCGGCGGTAGCGCTGGTCGCTGATGGTGATCGCCTGGATGACCATCTTGCCGTTGGGCTTCAGCAGTGCGCTGCAGCGGGCAAAATAGTTGCTGTAGAACTGGTGGCCAACCGCTTCGATCATTTCTACCGAAACCAGTTTGTCGAACTGGCCTGTGAGCTTGCGGTAGTCCTCGCAAAGCACGGTGATACGGTCCGACAAGCCCAGTTCTGCCACACGCTCGCGGGCATAGTCGTACTGTTCCCGGGAAATGGTCGTGGTGGTCACCCGACAGCCGTGGCGGGTGGCTGCGTGGATCGCCATCCCGCCCCAGCCGGTGCCGATCTCCAGCAGGTGATCATCGGGAGTCAGTTCGAGTTGGCGACAGATCTCATCCAGCTTGGCCTGTGAGGCCTGCTCCAGCGTTGCATCCGGGGAGTCGAACACGGCCGCCGAGTACATCATGCTCGGGTCCAGGAAGAGGCGGAAGAAATCGTTGCCGAGATCGTAGTGGGCGGCAATGTTCTTGCGCGATCCCTTGTGGGTGTTGCGGTTGAGGCTGTGGGCCAGCTTCAGGCCCAGGCGCACAGGCCAGGACTGCTTTGCCTCCATCGCCTCCATGGTCACCATATTGGCACTGAACAGGCGGGTCACTGCGGTGAGGTCCGGCGTGCTCCAGTCACCTTCAATATAGGCCTCGCCGGAGCCGATAGTGCCGCCAGCGAGCAATTTGCCGTAAACCGCGGGATCGTGCACATATACTTCGGCGTGGGGTTCTCCTTCCCGGTCCGGGTGGCCAACCCGGAAAACCTGGCCACCATCGTGGATGGTCATGCTCCCCACAGTGAAATTGTCCAGCATCCGCAGCAGCAGCTTGCGGGCCAGTTGGGTGTTGGACCAGCGGCTGGGGGCCCTGGTTTGCAGCCGAACCTGGCTGACACTGGTATTACTCATCTTGCACTCCAGAGGTTCATGATCCGGGGTGGGCGTGGATAGGCACACCCTTGATGAACAGGCGCAGAGCCTGCCAGTAAATGGCCAGCGCAACCTTTGCGGTCATCAGCGGGTAGCGCCAGAGAAACTGATTGAGGTTGCGGGCGGTCATGGGCAGCGCCTGCAACGACAGGCTGGCATCGAACACCTTGCCCGCCCCGGTAGTGGTGGCCAGGTAAATGGACAGCTGTTCGTCGGGGGTGTTGCTGCGCCAGTGATACTGCATGTCCATCGGGTTGAAGGGGGAGACATGCATGGACTTGGCGAAGTCCTGTTGTAGCCAGCGGCCGTCCCCGGGCCCGCTGAGGACATAGCTGTGGCTTTCGGCCCAGGGGGTGTTGGTAACCTCGGCCACAATATACTCAAGCCGGCTCTCATCCTCGCTGTAGCAGTAATAGCAGGCGATCGGATTGATGAGGTAGCCGAAGTAGCGAAGGTTGGCCAGCAGGTAGATAGGGCCGCTGTGGCTGGCACCGGTCTCCTCGCGGATGCGGCGCCGCACCTCGTCCTGCAGCGGCAGGTTCGGGTCGCCGAGGAAGTCGCTGCGGCGGAAACGGGCCGGTGCCCAGCGGGTAGCGGACCAGAACCATCGACCGTGGAACAGCTCCGGTAGCTCCTGCAGACAGATCCAGGGCATGAACACGCGATAGCTGAATGCATGTGATTGCGGCAGAAATCTCCGGTGGCGCAACCAGCCCTGGTAGAGCCGTGATTTCACACCGCTGCCTTGTTGGCCTGGCCGATGGCTTGAGCCACGCGCAGGGCGCTGACGACACCATCTTCATGAAAGCCGTTGTGCCAGTAGGCGCCGCAGTACCAGGTGTGGTGCTGGCCGTTGATCTCGTGCCAGCGAGCCTGGGCGGCGATGCCGGCGAGGGAAAATACCGGGTGGGCGTAGTTGAATGTGCCCAGGATCTTGTTGGGGTTGATGGAGCGGGTATCGTTGAGAGTGACACAGAAGGTTTCCGGCGCCTGCAGCCCCTGCAGGATGTTCATGTTGTAGGTAACCACCGCACGCTGCTCGTCCACACCGAGGCGGTAGTTCCAGCTGGACCAGGTCTTGCGATTCTGTGGCAGCAGGCGAATATCGGTATGCAGCACCACTTCATTGTTCTGGTAGGGCAGCGCACCCAGCACCGCCTTTTCCTCGGTGCTCGGGTCCGCGAGCATGGCCAGCGCCTGGTCCGAGTGGGTGGCAATGACGACCTGATCAAACCGATAACTGCGCCCGTCCTGCAACAGGAGCTCGACTCCCTGGGCATTGCGCCGCAGCTGGGCTACGGCAGCGCCGGTGTGGATGCGCTGCTCGAAGCGCTGGCACAGGGGGCGCAGATATTCCCTTGAGCCACCCTCGATGACCCGCCACTGCGGTCGCTCATTGACGGACAGCAGGCCGTGGTTGCGGAAGAAGCGCAGGAAAAACTCGAGCGGAAACTGGCTGATGCTGTCGCAATCCGCAGACCAGATGGCCGAGCCCATGGGCACCAGGTACTGGCGGGTGAAGGCCTCACTGTAGTGCTTGCGCTGGAGGTAATGACCAAGGGTCTCCCCGGCCTCCAGCTTCCCGGCTTCCAGATCGGCTACGGATTCGCGATTGAACCGCAGGATATCCCGAACCATGCCCAGAAAGCGCGGGGATACCAGGTTCCGACGCTGCGCGAACAGGGTGTCAATGCTGGTTCCCGAATACTCGAGTCCGGATTTCTCATCGCTGACGCTGAATCCCATGGAGGTGGCCCTGCTGCTTACCCCCAGCTCTTCCATCAGGGCGATGAAGTTGGGGTAGGTCCAGTCGTTGAAGACAATGAATCCGGTATCCACTGCATAGCGTCGAGTGCCCAGCTTGACGTCCACGGTCGCGGTGTGACCGCCGATCTGGCCTCCCGCCTCGAATATGGAGACCCTGTGCGTCCGGCTGAGGTAGTGGGCGGTCGCCAGGCCGGAAATGCCCGCTCCGATAACTGCTATGTCCAACTGCGGATCTCCTCCCGGGCTTGCGTCTGTGTGAGGACATCGCTGGAGTGACTGCACGCCGTTGTCCCCTGTCTCTGCTGCCCAATTTACGCCCGCCACAGGCTGCCGGATCATTTCCACTTCTTTCCATGGTGGGTTGATCCGCCGCCTGAGAGCAAGCGTATACTCACCAGACACCATTGAATAGTAGCGGAGACCGGTTGTGGAAGAACAGGACAAGGGCGCGACATCCGGCTGGCAGGGTCCCACGGGGCGGCGTACGGATGAGTGGAGCGAGTGCCTGACCCTGATCGCGGCCAACGAGGATCGCGCGGCCTTCACGCGTCTGTTTCGCCACTTTGCCCCTCTGGTCAAGGCCTTTGCACTGTCCGGGTCCAGCCTGTCGGCGACCCATGCCGACGAGCTGGTGCAGGAAGTGATGTTGAAAGTCTGGCAAAAAGCCAGGGCCTTTGATCCGGAAAAGGCCGCAGCGAGTACATGGGTGTATACGATCGCGCGCAATTGCCGGACCGACATGTTTCGGCGCTTGCAAAAGTTCGACACGCCCCTGGCCGCTGACGATTTCATCCCGGACCAGGAGCCGTCGGAGCCATTCGCCATGCTGCAGAGCCGGCGCAGCCGCGACAGGATCCACGAATTGATGGGGACCTTGCCCCCGGACCAGGCGCAAATCCTGGCCAAGGTATACATGGAAGGGAAGTCGCACGCGGAAGCGGCGGCGGAGTTGGATCTGCCCCTGGGCACCGTGAAGTCACGCGTGCGACTGGCAATCCAGAAATTGCAAATTCAGATAGACAGGTAAGAAAGACAATATTATGGCCAAGTTTCATCCAAGTGTGGACTTACTTACCGAATACACGGCTGGAATACTGCCCCTGGCGCAGTCCGCGTGTGTTTCGGCTCACCTCAATTACTGTCAGCAGTGCCAGCAGCACACGGCCCGGATGCAGGACCTCGGTGCGGTCCTGTTTGATGGCCTGAGCCCAGTGCCGGTGGGCGATGCCATGCTGGACACGGTACTGGCGCGCCTGGACGAAGAGCCGCCTCTCAGTTACCGCCGCGCCGATGACCTCTCCCTGGGGCGGATGCCAGCGGTGTTGCAGCGGCTGATGCGGGGCGATTTTACCGAGCTGGTATGGAAGAAGGTGACCTCGTCCCTGCGGATCAGTTACCTGAAGACCGGCGATCCCGGCTTCGAGTTCGCCCTCTATCACATCAAGGCGGGTGGCAGGATTCCCGAGCACAATCACCGCGGTTCGGAAATGACTCTGGTGCTGCAGGGCGGTTTCTCCGATGCTGCTGGCAGCTACCATGAGGGCGACTTCATTTACCGCGAGGCGAGCGATACCCACGCCCCCACGGCACTGCAGTCGGAAGACTGCATTTGCCTTGCGGTGCTGGATGCGCCGCTTAAATTTACCGGCTGGAAGTACCGCTGGATGAACCCCTTCCTCAGGCTCCATGCGGGTTGAAACCGAAGCCCCCTGACGGGGGCTTTTTTTCGACTTCATACCCGGTTTGCGGGATGTCGGGACCCGGTCGCGGGGGGCAATATGCCATTCTTTCGAATGATGTCTGTGACGCATGCATCCGTATGGTGAATAATAGACATAATTCCGCACTGGCGGTCTCTGTGCTACAGTCCGTCGCCGGCGAGGGATCGCGGTCACTATAAGACGCTGCAGCAGCAGCGCCAGCGGGACGGCCTACACAAGATCCACAATCGACACGCTTACACTAACGGGGTAGGAAGCACTATGCGCATCGCAATTCCCAGGGAGACACATCCGGGAGAGAACCGGGTGCCGGTCACGCCGGAGACAGCCAAGAAGTTGTGCCGTCTGGGCGCTGACCTTGTGATCGAGCACGGCATGGGTCTCGGATCCGGCTTTGCCGACGAGGAATACGCCGCAGCCGGCGCCACGCTGACCAGCGACCGGGAGGCCCTGTTCCGCGAAGCCGACCTGTTGCTGCGCTTGCGCAAGCCACAGCGTGATGAAGTGCCGATGATGAAAAAGGGCAGCATCCACATCAGCTACCTCGATCCTTTCAACGAGCATGAACTGGTGCGGATGCTGCAGCAGCACGGCGTAACCGCGATCAGCATGGAAATGATTCCCCGTACCACCCGCAGCCAGAAAATGGATGCCCTGAGCTCCCAGGCCAACCTGGCGGGGTATGTAATGGTGCTGCAGGCGGCAACCCACCTGCCGCGCATTTTCCCGATGATGATGACGCCCGCAGGCACGCTGAAGCCCGCCAAGGTGTTTGTGATCGGTGCCGGCGTTGCCGGCCTGCAGGCCATTGCCACCGCCAAGCGCCTGGGGGCTCGAGTCACCGCCTTTGATACCCGGCCAGTAGTGGCGGAGCAGGTGCACTCCCTGGGTGCGACCTTCCTCGATATCGATCTGGGCGAAACCGGCGAGGCCGCCGGTGGTTATGCCAGGGAGCTGACCCCGGAGCAGATCGAGAAGCAGCGCGAGGCCCAGAAGGCTACCATTGCCGAGTCCGATGTGGTCATCACTACGGCCCAGGTGTTCGGCCGCAAGCCGCCGGTGATCATCACCCGGGACATGGTGGAAGGCATGCAGCCGGGCTCGGTAATTGTCGACATGGCCGCGGAGACCGGCGGCAACGTGGAAGGCTCGGTGCCCAACGAGGTGGTTACGGTCAAGGGCGTCACCATCATCGGCAAGGGCAATCTCCCCAACGAGGTGTGTCGCGACGCCAGCCACATGTATGCCAACAACCTGTTCAACCTGGTGGAAGACGCCTGGGACAAGGACAGCAACCGCTTCAAGATCGATTTTGAACACGACATCCTGCCGGGCTGCATTATCACCCACGGCGGTGAAGTCACCAACGAAACCATCAAGAAAGTCCTGGCGGGGGGCAACTGATATGGAAGCCGTATTTCTGACCTTTATCCTCATGTTGGCCATATTCCTGGGCTTCGAGTTGATCAACAAGGTACCGGCAACGCTGCACACCCCCCTGATGTCGGGCGCCAATGCGATTTCCGGCATTACCGTGGTAGGGGCCATCGGCCTCGCTGGCACCGGCCAGCAAGACCTGTCCAACTGGCTGGGCGCTGCCGCGGTAGCGCTGGCCTCCATCAACGTGTTCGGCGGCTACATGGTGACCGATCGCATGCTGGCAATGTTCAAGAAGAGGGGTAAGTAATCATGGGCGCAACCGGATTGGCCATTCAGATGGCCTATGTCATCGCCGCGGCCCTGTTTATTTTCGGCCTCAAGCTGCTGGGCTCGGCGGCAACCGCGCGCAAGGGCAATCTGCTGTCCGCCGTGGGGATGCTGCTGGCGATCGTCGCAGCACTGCTGGATCAGGGCATCGTGGAATATCAGTGGATCCTGCTGGGTTTCGTGCTCGGTGGGGTGATTGGCGCCGGCACCGCGCGCCTGGTGAAAATGACCGCCATGCCGGAAATGGTGGCCCTGTTCAACGGTTTCGGCGGCATGGCGAGCCTGCTGGTCGGCGCCGCGGCCCTGGCCACCGCCAGCGGCACCTTTGTGCTGGTGACCATTGTCCTGTCCATCCTGATCGGCGGCCTGACCTTTACCGGCTCGCTGGTGGCCTACGGCAAGCTCAGTGAAACCATTGGCAGCGGCGCGGTACAGTTCCGCGGCCAGCAGATCGTCAACAGCCTGATCGTGCTGGGCATACTCGTCAGCGCGGTGATGTTCTGCCTGCAGCCGGAGAACAGCCAGTGGCTGTACCTGATCATTGGCCTGTCCCTGTTGTTCGGCGTCATGGTGGTTATCCCCATCGGCGGCGCCGACATGCCGGTGGTGATCTCCCTGCTCAACTCCTACTCCGGTCTCGCGGCCTGTGCGGCGGGTTTTGCCATTGGCAACAACATCCTGATCGTGGCGGGTGCCCTGGTCGGTGCCTCCGGTATCATCCTGACCCAGATCATGTGCAAGGCCATGAACCGCTCCCTGAGCAACGTGCTGTTCAGCGGCTTTGGCAGTGTCAGCACCGAGCAGGCAGTGGTGGAAGGCGAGATCAAGCCGATCTCCGTCGAAGATGCCTTCTACATCCTGGAGGCGGCGAGCAACGTGGTGATCGTGCCCGGTTACGGCATGGCCGTTGCCCAGGCCCAGCACGTGGTCAAGGAGCTTGCCGAGCTGCTGGAGGAGAACGGCTGTGTGGTCAACTTCGGTATCCACCCGGTGGCGGGTCGCATGCCCGGGCACATGAACGTGCTGCTGGCGGAAGCGGACGTACCCTATGACCAGTTGCTGGAAATGGACGAGGTCAACCCGCGTATGGAAACCGTCGATGTCGCCATCGTCATCGGCGCCAACGATGTGGTCAACCCCGCCGCACGGGAAGTGGAGTCCAGCCCGATCTACGGCATGCCGGTGATCAATGTGGACAAGGCGCGCACCGTGTTCGTGCTCAAGCGCTCCATGGCGTCGGGCTTCGCCGGCATCGAGAACCCGCTGTTCTACAAGGAAAATACCCGCATGCTGTTTGGCGATGCCAAGGAAAGCATCGGCGGCCTGATCCGCGAGTTCAGCTGATTCTGTAGGAGCCCGCCCTGCGGGCGATCGCCCGCGGACAAGGTGAATGGCCGCGTAGCGGACAGAGAAGGTGGCCTGGGCCAGCGGGCTCCTACACGGGGGACTCTTCCGGTTCGCGAAACTGCAGATTGGCCAGGCGCGCATACAGCGGGCAGTCCTGCAGCAGACTCTGGTGCGTGCCCGTCGCCACCAGCTCCCCCTTGTCCAGTACCGCAATCAGATCCGCATGGAGGATGGTCGACAGGCGGTGGGCTATGATCACCGTGGTGCGGTTGCGCATCAGTTCCTGCAGGGCCAGTTGCACCTGGTGTTCACTTTCACTGTCCAGCGCGCTGGTCGCTTCATCCAGCAACAGCACCCGCGGGTTGTTGAGGATCGCCCGCGCCAGGGCGATACGCTGGCGCTGGCCGCCTGACAGGCGTACACCCTGCTCGCCCAGATGACTGTCGTAGCCCTGGGGCAGCCGGTCGATGAAGTCGTCGGCATGGGCGGCTCTTGCCGCCGCCGCCACTTCCTCGTCGCTGGCATCGGGCCTGCCGTAGGCGATGTTGTAGCGGACGCTGGCGGTGAACAGGGCCGGCTGCTGCGGTACCAGGGCCAGTTGCCGGCGCAGGGTGTGCAGGCCGATGTCGCGAATATCCACCCCGGCGAATTCGATACTGCCTGACTGCGGGTCGTAGAAGCGCTGCAGCAGCTGGAACAGGGTGGACTTGCCGCCCCCTGAGGGCCCGACCAGTGCCAGGCTCTTGCCCGCGTCAATCTCCAGGGTCAGGTTCTTCAGGGCGGCCTCCCCGGGTCGGGCCGGATAGCTGAAGGTCACGTTGCGAAAGGCCAGTTCCGCCACCGGCAGCTCGCACTCGGCGCCGCTGTCTGCCAGGTCGCTGCGGGTGTGCAGCAGTTCCAGCAGCCGTTCGGACGCCCCGGCGGCCCGCTGTACCTCACCCCAGACCTCTGAAATGGTGGCAAAGCCCGACCCCACCATGATCGCGTAGAATACGAAGGCGCCCAGTTCGCCGCCGCTCATGCGCCCGCTGATCACATCCTGGCCGCCGCTCCAGAGCATGGCGCCCATGCCGGCGAACAGCAACAGGATAGCGACACAGACCAGCAGTGCCCGCTGCCGGATACGGCGGCGGGCGATGGCGAAGGCGCGCTCGACCTCGCCGGCGAAGGCCGCGCTCTCGCGATCTTCACCGGTGTAGCTCTGGACCGTGCGGATATGCTGGATGATCTCGCCGGCGTAGCTGCCCACGCTGGCGATACTGTCCTGGCTCTGGGTCGACAAGCGTCGCACCCGGCGCCCGAATATCAGGATCGGCAGCAGCACCAGCGGCACCCCCGCAGTGATGATCAGGCTCAGCTTGACGTTGGTGACGAACATCAGCACCAGGCCGCCGACCAGGGTCAGGCTGCTGCGCAGGGCCATGCTCAGGGAGGAGCCGATGATGGTCTGCAGCAGGGTGGTATCGGTGGTCAGGCGCGACATGATCTCGCCGCTGCGGTTGGTTTCGAAGTAGCCGGGATTGAGGCGGATGATGTTGTCGAACACGGCCTTGCGGAGGTCGGCGCTGACCCGCTCCCCGAGCCAGGACACCAGGTAGAAGCGGACGAAGGTGCCGACGGCCATGGCCCCCGCGATCACCATGATCACGCCGATGGCGTTGCGCAGATCGGCGCTGGTGCCGCCGCCAAAGCCCTCGTCTATCAACACCTGTATGCCCCGGCCCAGGAACAGGGTCGCACCGGCGGTAAACACCAACGCAGCGCCGGCACCCAAAAGGCGCGCGCGGTAGGGCAGCAGGAACCGGAATATGGCCAGCAGCGGTGACAGGGAGCGGCTTCTGGCCGGCGCCATTACTCCGTGTCTGCCGCGCTGTTGTCCCGGCGCTGGATAAAGCGCCCGAAGAAGACCCCGAATTCGAACAGAATCCACATGGGTACTGCCAGCAGGGCCTGGGAGATGACGTCAGGGGGGGTCAGCAGCATGCCGAACACGAAGCAGCCGACGATGATGTAGGGGCGCTTCTTCACCAGGTCTTCCGGTGTGGTGATGCCGGCCCAGATCAGGATCACCGCGGCAATCGGGATCTCGAAGGCGATACCGAAGGCGAAGAACAGCTTGAGCACGAAATTCAGATAGCTGTTGATGTCCGTCATCATGGCGATATCGGCCGGCCCCACACTGGTAAAAAAGCCGAAGATCAGCGGGAACACCACGTAGTAGGCAAAGGCGGCGCCGGCATAGAAAAGCAGCACACTGGATGCCAGCAACGGTATCGCCAGGCGCTTTTCATGGCGATACATGCCCGGGGCGATAAAGCTCCAGATCTGGTAGAGCACATAGGGTATGGCAATGAAAATGGCCGTCACCAGGGTCAGCTTGAAGGGCGTCAGGAAGGGGGAAGCCACCTCGGTGGCGATCATGGTGGCGCCTTCCGGCAGCAGGGCCCGCAGCGGCTTGGAGACAAAGCTGTAGATCTCGTTGGCGAAGGGAAACAGGCAGATAAATACCACCAGCACCGCCAGTAGCGCCCGCAGCAGCCGGTCCCGCAGCTCGGTCAAATGTGCCACCAGCGGCAGCGGCTGGTCGGCGGGGTCTTCGCTCATTGCGGGGGGGACTCCTGGCCTGGAGCAGGCTCGGCACCGGTCTTTTTGTCACCGGTAGCCTCGTCGGCCGATCTGGTCACAGTGGCAACGTCGTCCTCAAGCTCCCGCTGGGCCTTGGCCACGCCGGTCTTGATCTCGTCCCGGGTCTTGCGCAGCTCCTGCAGCACGGCGTCGTTGTGCAACTCCTGCTCCACCTCATGGCGGATGTCGTTGAAGCCGCGCTTGATGCGGTGCAGCCAGGCGCTGGCCGTGCGGATGGTGCCCGGCAACTTTTCCGGGCCGATCACCAATAGGCTCACCACGGCGATGATGACCAGCTCGGTAAAACCGATGTCAAACATGGGCGCGGATCAGGGCTTGCCGTTGCTGTCCCCGGAACTCCGGGTGGCGTCCTCTGCCTCTGTGTCTGCGCTGTCTGTCGTGCTGTCGTCGTCCTTGATGCTCTTGCGAAAGCCCTTGACCGCGCTGCCGAGGTCGCTGCCCAGGGTGCGCAGGCGCTTGGTCCCGAACAACATGATGACAATTGCCAGAATGATCAGCAATTGCCAGATACTAATACCACCGATACCCATGCCTGTCTCCGTATTCCCTGATCGTGCCGTTGTCGGCGTTCCCCGCTCAAGTGCGGGATGCCTTTTCTTCCAGTCCTGATACCCCGACCCTCTGCTGCAGGCACTCCAGTACCGCAGCCGAGTCCAGGTTGAGGTGCGACAGCAGTACCAGGGTGTGAAACCACAGGTCCGCGACCTCACCGATCAGGGCCCCGGGGTCATCGCCCGTGTCCTTTGCCGCCAGGATCACTTCCGTCGCTTCTTCACCCACCTTCTCAAGGATCTTGTTGAGACCCTTGTGATGCAGGCTGGCGACATAGGACCCGGCGGGGTCCGCGAGCTTCCGTTGGGCCAGTATGCGATCCAATTGTTGCAGGATGTCGCTCATTGCGGCTGTCCGTAAAGTGTTTCCGGCGATTTCAGGACCTCGTCCGTGACCTGCCAGTTGTCATCCTGCCAGCACTGGTAGAAACAGCGTCGGCGACCGGTATGACAGGCGATGTCGCCGACCTGTTCCACCCGCAACAGCAGGGTGTCGCCATCACAGTCCAGGCGCAGCTCTTTCAGCAACTGCACATTGCCCGAGCTTTCACCCTTGCGCCAGAGTGCCTGCCGGGAGCGCGACCAGTAGATCGCCCGGCCCTCGGCCACGGTCAGTGCCAGTGACTCGGGATTCATCCACGCCATCATCAGTACTTCGCCAGTCTGCCAGTCCTGGGCGATGGCGGGCACCAGGCCCTGATCGTTCCAGTGCACAGCTGCGCTCAGTGGATTGGCTGTCATTGTCTTCACGGTCTCCATGGGCCGGCATTATGGCACAGGGACAATACGGACACATCAGCCGTCACTGCTGCGGGGCCACAGCAATGCCAGCGCCACGCCGGCCAGCAGCCAGCTCGCCCAGGGGAGTTCGGCGAGCCGGGCAATGCCGTCCGGGAGTGCCAGTGCCGCGGCCAGGACAAGGGCTACCGCGGCCAATAGCTGGCGCCGGCGCCGGCGCCGGCCCAGGTCCCGGAGAGTTTGCAGGTCGCCGCCAGGCTGCGATGGGTGCGCCTGCATGGCGGTGCCGGGGGGGCGCTGCAGGCTGTCCAGCACCGCATCGGGCACCTGGGGCAGTTGTTCCAGCCAGGAGGGCACATGGCGCTGCAGGCGCTTGAGCATCGCCTGCGGCGAGTAGCGCTCCTGCACCCAGCGCTCCAGATAGGGCTGGGCGGTATCCCACAGGTTCAGCTGTGGATAGAGCTGGCGGCCCAGGCCCTCAATATTGAGCAGGGTTTTCTGCAGCAGCACCAACGAGGGCTGTACCTCCATGTCGAAACGGCGCGCGGTGCTGAACAGGTAGATCAACAGCTGGCCGAAGGAAATCTCGCTGATCGGGCGCTCGAATACCGGTTCGCAGACCGCGCGCATGGCGGACTCGAAGTCCTGCACCCGGGTGGACGCCGGTACCCAGCCGCACTCCACGTGCAGTTCGGCCACTTCCCGGTAGTCGCGCCGGAACACTGCCAGCAGGTTGCGCGCCAGGTAATACTGGTCGGCATCGCTGAGGCTGCCGACGATGGCGCAGTCCACGGCGATGTAGCGCGGATCGGCCGGGTCGCTGGCATCGACGAAGATGTTGCCGGGGTGCATGTCGGCGTGGAAAAAATTGTCCCGGAAGACCTGGGTAAAGAAGATCTCTACGCCCCGCTCCGCCAGCAGCTTGAGATCAGTGCCCCGGGCCTCCAGGGTTGCAACGTCGGTGACCGGAATGCCCTTGATACGCTCGGAGACCATGACATTGCTGCGAGTGAAGTCCCAGTACACCTGCGGTACGTACACCAGCGTGCTGCCCTCGAAATTGCGCCGCAGCTGGGACGCATTGGCGGCCTCCCGGCGCAGGTCCAGCTCGTCGAAGATGGTCAGTTCATAGTCCGCAACCACTTCCACCGGGCGCAGCCGCTTGCCGTCGGGCAGGTAGCGCTGCACCAGCCGCGCCAGGGTATACAACAGCGCCAGGTCCTGGCGGATGACCGGCTTGATATCCGGCCGCAGCACTTTCACCACCACATCCTCGCCCCCGTGCAGGGTGGCGCCGTGCACCTGCGCGACAGAGGCGGACGCCATCGGCAGTTCCTCGAAGCGCGCGAACAGGGTGGTCAGCGGCTGCCCCAGGGCCGTCTCGATGATTGCGGCGGCCTCGGCTTCGTCGAAAGGCGGTACCTTGTCCTGCAGTTTCGCCAGCTCGTCGGCAATATCCGGCGGCAACAGATCGCGCCGGGTCGACAGCAGCTGGCCGAACTTGATGAACACCGGGCCCAGTTCCTCCAGAGCCAGGCGCAGGCGCTCGCCGCGACCGCGATCCGGCCCGCGCCCGGCACGCCAGGGGGACAGGCGCAGCAGCGTACGCGGCACCGCGGACAGCTTGTCAGTATCGATGAACTCCTGCAGGCGATAACGGCCGGCGATGTGCAGAATGCGCAGCAGGCGGCGGCTGCGGCTGAATGCGCCGGCGCTCACGATGCCGCCTGCGCGATGCGCTTGCGCAGCCTGGCCAGGCGCGATTGCAGGCGCTCCACCCGTTGCTCCAGAGCCTGCACATCGGCATAAAAATCCTCAACCTCCAGCCGTGGTGGACTCAGGCGGGCCTCTTCATGAATGAACTCCTCCAGCTGCCGCAACAGGCTGTGGCTGACGGCGCGGCCGCCACTGATACCCGCACGCAGCAATTCCGCCAGCTGGTGGCCGGCGACGTCGCCGAGGGCCTCCACCAGTGGCGCTTCCCAATCCAGGTCCAGGTTGCCGACGATCTGCTGCAGTTCGATCAGCGGCGCGCTGTCACCACGCAGGGCCAGTTTGCCATTGATCAGGGTTGCGGCGGGGTCGCTGGAGCTGGCGAGCTCGGCAAAGTCTGCCGCGGTGCCGGTCACCTGCGTGGTTACCGGGCCGTCGTGGTAACCCAGCAGCCGGACCTGCTCCGCGCCCGGTTGCAGATAGACGGCAACTGCCGGCGCGCTGCACTCGATGGCAAACGTGTGGCCGCTGAGACCTGCCAGCTTCCGCTGCGCGACCGGGTCCAGGGCCAGAGCCCGATTGAGCGCAGCTTCCAGCGCCGCCAGTGCCGCCGTGGTAACGGTTGGGTCCAGGCTGGCGGCCATGTCAGGCCTTGACGCCCCGGTGCAGGGCGACGATGCCCCCGGTCAGGTTGTGGTATTCGCAATTGACGAAACCGGCGTCCTCCATCATGCCCAGCAGTGTGTCCTGGTCGGGATGCACGCGGATGGACTCGGCGAGGTACTGGTAACTGTCGCTGTCGCCCGCCACCAGCTTGCCCATCAGCGGCAGGACGCGGAACGAGTAGCCGTCGTAGGCCTTGCCCAGCAATTCGTTGCGGGGTTTGGAGAACTCCAGCACCAGCAGACGTCCGCCGGGCTTCAGCACCCGCAGCATGGAGCGCAGGGCCAGATCCTTGTCGGTGACGTTGCGCAGACCGAAGGCGATACTGACGCAGTCGAAGCTGTCGTCGGGAAAGGGCAGGTACTGGGCATCAGCCTGCACGTACTCGAGGTTGCCCTGGTAGCCGTGATCAATCAGCTTGTCCCGGCCCACCCGGAGCATGGATTCATTGATGTCCGCAAGCACCACACGGCCGTCGGCGCCGACGATGTCGGCGAACTTTGCCGCCAGGTCGCCGGTGCCGCCGGCGATGTCGAGCACGGACTGGCCTGCACGCACGGCGCTGAGTTCAATGGTGAAGCGCTTCCAGATACGGTGCACACCGCCTGACATGAGGTCGTTCATCAGGTCGTAGCGGGCGGCAACCGAGTGGAACACGTTGGCGACCAGACCCGCCTTGGCGTCCTCATCAACTTCCCTGTAGCCGAAATGGGTGGTGCGTTTCTTGCTCATGCGGCCTCCGCCGGCGAACAGCTGACCGCGTATTGTAGCGCGTTGTCGGTGCCCGGTCAGGGCTGGAAGTTGATCACCTGTACCTGGGGGTCGCGGCTGGCGCCGGCGGCGGTCATGCGCTCCAGGTACTGCTGCCACAGGGTTTCCTGCTGTGAGCAGAGCTGACGCAGGTAATCCCAGGAATACAGGCCGGTGTCGTGGCCGTCATCGAACACCAGCTGCAGGGCGTAGTGGCCCACGGGCTTGATGGCGGTGATGTTGACCCCGATCTTGCCGGTCTGCAGTACCTCCTGGCCGGGGCCGTGCCCCTTCACCTCGGCAGACGGCGAATGCACCCGCAGGAACTCGCAGCTCAGGCGATAGCGTTCATCCCCCGGGTACACCAGTTCCAGTTCCCGCGACTTGCGGTGCAGGTGGATGTCCAGCGGGCGTTGGGCACTAGCGGTCATGGTGGGCTACCGTGGTCAGAGGATAAAGCGGGACAGGTCTTCGTCTTCGCTCAGGGCCTGCAGTTGCTGGTTGACATAGTCCGCGTCGATTTTCAGCCCCTGCTGTTGCAAGCCGGAATCAGCCGCGGCAAAGGAGGCCTCCTCCAGCAGCCGCTCCATGATGGTGTGCAGGCGCCGGGCGCCGATGTTCTCGGTTTTCTCGTTCACCTGCCAGGCGGTCTCGGCAATGCGTCGCAGCCCGTCCCGGGTGAACTCTACCTGCAGGCCTTCAGTGCCCAGCAGAGCCTGGTACTGTTCAGTGAGGGACGCATCCGGTTCAGTGAGGATGCGCTCGAAGTCATCGGCGTTCAGCGAGTCCAGCTCCACCCGGATTGGCAACCTGCCCTGCAGTTCCGGAATCAGGTCCGAGGGCTTGGCCAGGTGAAAGGCACCGGAGGCGATGAACAGGATGTGGTCGGTCTTGATGGCCCCGTGCTTGGTGGTCACGGTGGAACCCTCGATCAGCGGCAGCAGGTCCCGCTGTACCCCTTCCCGGGAGACATCGGCGCCGCCGGTGTCGCCGCGCTTGGCAACCTTGTCCAACTCGTCGATAAACACGATGCCGTTCTGCTCCGCCTCGTGGATGGCCTTCTGCTTGAGCTCATCTTCATTGACCAGCTTCGCGGCCTCCTCGTCGCGCAGGGCCTTGAAGGCGGCCTGCACCGGCATGCGCCGGGTCTTGCGCTGCTGTCGCGACATGTTGGAGAACATGCTCTGCAACTGGCTGGTCATTTCCTCCATGCCCGGGGGCGCCATGATCTCCACCCCGGCGCTGCTGGCGGCCAGTTCCACATCCACTTCCTTGCTGTCCAGCTCGCCCTCGCGCAGCTTCTTGCGCAGCAACTGGCGGGTGCCGGCGCCGGCGCCGCTGTTGTCGCTGTCCCTGGCGGGGGGCAGCAGGATATCCAGCAGTCGCTCCTCCGCTGCCTCTTCGGCGCGGAAGCGCACCCGCTCCATTTCCTGCTCCCGGTACAGCTTGACCGCCACGTCCGCCAGGTCGCGGACGATGGATTCAACGTCCCTGCCTACATAGCCGACCTCGGTGAACTTGGTAGCCTCGACCTTGACGAAGGGCGCGTTGGCGAGCTTTGCCAGGCGCCGGGCGATCTCGGTCTTGCCGACGCCGGTGGGGCCGATCATGAGTATGTTCTTGGGGGTGATTTCCGCCCGCAGTGCCTCGGGCAGCTGCATCCGGCGCCAGCGGTTGCGCAGGGCGATGGCGACCGCACGCTTGGCATCCTGCTGGCCGATGATGTGCTTGTCCAGCTCGTGGACAATCTCGCGTGGAGTCATGTTGGACATGATACGGGCTACCTAGTAGTCGAGTTGCTCGATGGTCTGGTTGTGGTTGGTGTAGATGCAGATGTCGCCGGCGATATTCAGGCCCTTCTCGACGATGCTGCGGGCGTCCAGGTCGGTATTGTCCAGCAGCGCGCGGGCCGCGGACTGGGCATAGGGCCCACCGGAGCCAATGGCGATCATGTTGTCTTCCGGCTCGATCACATCGCCGTTGCCGGTGATGACCAGGGAGGTTTCCTTGTCAGCCACCGCCAGCAGGGCCTCCAGCCGGCGCAGGGAGCGCTCGGTTCGCCAGGCCTTGGCCAGTTCCACCGCGGAGCGCACCAGATTACCCTGGTGCTTGTCCAGTTTGGCCTCGAACAGCTCGAACAGGGTAAATGCATCCGCGGTGCCGCCGGCAAAGCCTGCCAGGACCTGGTTCTTGTGCAGCCGGCGCACCTTGCGCGCATTGCCCTTCATTACCGTGTTGCCCAGCGATACCTGGCCGTCGCCGCCAATCACGACACTGTTGCCGCGTCGCACCGAGAGAATGGTCGTGCCTCTGTACTGTTCCACAATCTGTCTCCTGTTCCGCTGGATATGGGGGGTGGTGGCAGGAATTCAAGCGCTGTAGCGGGGGTGACTCGGAAGAGCGGGCCTCAGGGGCGCCCGGCTCAGGGACTGTCCCGTTTCATCAACAGGGTGTCGATGTTCTGGGCGGTGGTCAGTCCGCGCGCCCGACTCATCTGGGCGTGGGTCTGGAACGGTCCCAGATAGACCCGGAAGAAGCGCCCGTGCTCGCCGCTGGCCTCCTCTACCCGGGGTTCCAGGCCCAGCAACAGCAGTTCCGCCCGGCGCCGGTCCGCGTCCTCGCGCTGGCGGAAGGAGCCAGCCTGCAGCAGGAAGGTCTCCCCCTGTGCGGTGGCATCGGTGCGCGGGGTTGCCACCTGTGCGGGCTCCACGTCCACCGCAATACGCTGCTCCGGCAGCATGGTATAGAAGTCGAACCGCGGTTTCGGCGGCGTCTTGTCGGCGGCGGCCGTTGCCGCGCCGGCCGCTGCCGCGGCGGCCGCTTCCGTGCCTGCCCCGACGCCGGGATCGGTGCCAGGGGGCAAGGTGCCCAGGTACAGCAAAAGGCTGAGGAAGGCCCCGGTGCCGACCCCGGCACCGTACCAGCGCCAGGGGCTGGCGGGCGCCTGGGCGGAGTTGCGGCTGGCGGCCTGGGGTTTTCTGCGTGCACCGCTGCGGCTTCCCCTGGCGTATTCCCTGGCCACGGCTACATGGTCTCCGGGGCGCTCACGCCCAACAGGTGCAGGCCATTGGCAATGACCTGTCGCACCGCTTCGCCCAGGGCCAGGCGGGCATCGCGCAGGTCCTGCTCTTCCACCAGGACCTTGTGGGCGTTGTACCAGGCGTGAAACTCACCGGCGAGTTCGCGCAGGTAGTTGGCGATGGTGTGGGGCTCACTGGCCAGGGCGGCGCTCGCGACCACCTCGGGATACTGGTCGAGGCGCTTGAGCAGGGCCTTCTCATGGTCTTCCTGCAGCCGCTCCAGCGCCGCCAGGCTCCGCTCCGGGGCCCAGTCCCAGCCCTGTTCGGCCAGTTTGCGGCGCATTGAGCAGGCCCGGGCATGGGCATACTGGATGTAGTAGACGGGGTTGTCGTTGCTCTGGGACATGGCCAGATCGATATCGAAAGTAAGCTGGGAGCTGGGCGCCCGCGCCACCAGGAAATAGCGGGTGGCGTCGCAGCCCACCTCGTCGATCAGGTCGCGCAGGGTGACATAGCTGCCCGCACGCTTGGACAGCTTGACCTCGCTGCCATCGCGCATGACCGTCACCATCTGGTGCAGGACATAGTCGGGCCAGCCCTCGGGGATGCCCGACTCCAGCGCCTGCAGGCCGGCCCGGACCCGGGTCACGGTGCTGTGGTGGTCGGCACCCTGTTCATTGATCACTCGCTCGAAGCCGCGCTGCCACTTGTTGAAATGATAGGCCACGTCGGGCAGGAAATAGGTATAGCCCCCCTCGCGCTTGCGCATCACCCGGTCCTTGTCATCGCCGAAGGCGGTGGTGCGGAGCCAGAGGGCGCCGTCCTGCTCATAGGTGTGACCGTTGGCGATCAGCCGGGCAACGGTCGTCTCGACCTCACCGGATTCATACAGGGACGACTCCAGGAAGTAGTGGTCGAAATGTACCGCGAATGCCCTCAGGTCGAGATCCTGTTCCCGGCGCAGGTAGGCCACCGCGAACTCGCGGATGGCGTCGATATCCCCGGGGTCGCCCCGGCCCGCAACGTGCCGGTCCTCAGCGTCAATCTGTTCTCCGGCGAGATAGGCCTGGGCCACATCGCGGATGTAGTTGCCGCGGTAACCGTCCTCGGGCCAGCCCGGATCGTCGGGGCCCAGGCCCTGGCAGCGCGCCTGCACCGACAGTGCCAGATTGCTGATCTGGGCCCCGGCATCGTTGTAGTAGAACTCACTGGCGACGGACCAGCCGGTGGCGGCCAGCAGCCTGCAGATACTGTCGCCGACGGCGGCGCCGCGGCCGTGGCCGACATGCAGGGGTCCGGTGGGGTTGGCGGAGACAAATTCCACCTGCACCCGGCGGCCGGCGCCCACCTCGGAGCAGCCATAGCGGCCGGCCTGCTCCAGCACCCGCTGTACCACGGCCTGGCTGCTGCTCGCGGAGAGGAAAAAATTGATGAAGCCGGGGCCGGCGATCTCGGTCTTGCTGATGAACGGGGCGGCTGGCAGGGCCGCACAGATCATGGCGGCCAGGTCGCGGGGCTTCCTGCCGGCGCTTTTGGCCAGGATCAGGGCAATATTGCTGGCGAGGTCACCGTGGCTCGGGTCGCGGGTGCGGTCGATAGTGATGTCCGGCCGGGTATCCGCCGGCAGATCACCCGCGGCGACCAGTGCATCCAGTGCCTGTTGGATCAGCTGTGACAGTTGTTCCTTCATCTATGGGGAGTGTACCTGCTGTGTGGGTTCGGGGGCCGCTGTGGGCAGCCCGGCAGGCGCGCATTATCGCCGTAAACGGCTACCCATGGCCAGACCGGCGCCGGGATCAACAGGTTTCACGAAACCATCACCTCAACTTCACGGAGCCTTCATGTTCGCTCCGTAGATTACCCGGGCCAAGCGTGCAGACCCGCAGCCACAGCGAGCGGGCTGGCGTCTGGCCTTTCATCAATGCTTTGTTTTTCTGGGGAATGGTATGTTTAGACCAATTTTTGCGCAACGCCCTTGTGCCCGCCTGGTGCGGCTGGCTCTCGCCGGTAGCCTGACAATTTCTGCAACGGCCGGAGCGCAGAGCAACGATCCGGTGCTGGAGGAAATTACGGTCGTCGCCCGTAGCCAGTACTACGGCAACAACGTCGTGACGGACAGCATGAAGATGCAGCAGTCGCCGGTGACCAGCATCAACGCACTGATAGACAATCTGCCGGGCGTGTCCATCCAGGAAGGCGATGCCTACGGCTTCGACGACTGGTCCACCACCATTGCCGTCCGGGGTTTCCAGATCAGTCTTGATGAACAGCAGATCGGCACGACACTGGATGGCATTCCCAACGGCGGTAGTGGTTACGGCGGTGGCGCCAAGGCCAACCGCTATCTCGACTCGGCCAACCTGCGTACGGTTACGGTATCGCAAGGCACTGCCGACATCGCCTCGCGTTCGCTCGACGCCCTCGGTGGTACCATTGACTTTGTTTCCGATGACCCCGAGGAAAACGCCCGCATCCGCTTCCAGGGCTCTGTCGGCGAGTATGATGCCCAGCGCTACTACGCGCGTGTCGACACCGGACGCTTTGCCGGCGACAACAGGGTCTGGATCTCCGCGTCCCACCAGAGCGCCAGCGACTGGGTCAACGGCGCCGCCGAGAACGAGCGTGACCACATCGCCGCCAAGCTGGTTTCCGAGCTGGGCCGCGTGGATGTCACTGCCTACCTGTCCTACGACGATATTCACGAGGACAATTACCAGCGCCTGTTCAGCCCGGAGGAGTATGCCAGCAACCCCGAATGGGACCGGCTGACCGATACCTGGACCGGCATCCCCTATGTAGACCAGGTGCACCGCCGCGGCTGGTCAACGCTGCGCGAAAACCTGCTCGCCTACGTGAAGGCGAGCATGGAAGTCACTTCCGATCTGCGCCTGTCGGCCGGGGTGTACTATCACGATAATGAGGGACGCGGTGACTGGATTCCCCCCTATCTGGTGGATGTGGTCAATGATCAGGGTGGGCCACAATCCGAGTTTCTGGGCCTGACCAGCACCAATGGCGGCGGCGCTCTGGGCCAGATTTTCTTCGTTGACGGGGCCGGCAATACGCTGTCCCCGCGGGCCGACTGTGTCTCCTCAATCACCTTCCCCTACGGTGGGGCGGGCCCCAACTACGACCCCGCCTGTTATCCCGCCGGCGCGATACCTGTACAGTCCTATCGCCATACCAACTACGAAAAAGAGCGCACCGGGTTCATGCTCGATGCTGAATGGGCCTCCAATCTGGCAGGCCAGGACAACACTCTGCGTGCCGGACTCTGGTATGAGGATCAGGAACGCGGCGAGACCCGCACCTGGCAAAAGCTTACCGATGCGCGGGTTGGCATTGAATTCGACAAGGTGCCGTACTGGACCCAGTACGACCGTACGTACCCGCAGGAGGTCCTGAAGTGGTATGCCGAGGACAGCCTGCAGCTGGGCCGGGTGCAGTTGACACTTGGAGCCAAGCAGTTCCTGGTTGACCTGGAGCGTCGAGACAACTTCGGCGAATCCAGCGACGTCAGGTTGAATTCAGACTCCGACGTGCTGTTCTCTGGCGGTATTCTCTGGGAAACCCCGATCGAAGGGCTGGAACTGTTCGCCGGCTATGCGGAAAACTTCAAGGCCATCTATGACGAAATCCTTGAGCGTCCAGAATCCGACCTGGATTCTCTCGAGCCTGAAACCGCCGAGAACCTCGAGGCCGGCCTGCGCTACCGGAACGGTGATCTTTACCTGACGGCGACCGCATTCCAGATCGATTTCGAGAACCGGATCATCTTTCTCAGCCCGGAAAGTGACGCGGGTCCCAACTACCTGATTGGAACCAACGGCACCTACTTCAACGCCGGTGGCATCGAGTCGGACGGCATCGAACTGACCGCGGACTTCAGGGTGTCGGACAGCCTGTCTCTCTATAGCGCCTTTACCCTGAACGATGCCAGCTACGTGGGTACGGGTGACTCCGCGATTGATGCGGGGCTGGGCATTCAGCCGGGCAAGGATGTGGTCGGTATCCCCGACCAACAGCTGGTGGTGTCCCTGGACTGGAATCGCGACAATCTCGCGGCGGGTATCAGCGGCAAGTATACCGGTGAGCGTCCGATTCGCCTGGACAATAGCTGGGTTGCCGACGATTACACCACCGTTGACGCCTACATCACTCTGAATGGTGGCGCCCTGGGTGGCAGCTCCAGCAACTGGAGTGTGACGCTGCTGCTGAACAATGCCTTTGACGAGGGCTACCTCGGTGGCATTGCTGGCCAGGGTGCATGGATTGGGGCGCCGCGCACGATATCCGCTTCAGTGACGCTGGACCTCTGACCTCCCCCGGGTCTTGCTTGCCGGCCCCCGGGCCGGCGTATCTGTTCAAGGAGACAGTATGAAGCGCTTGCCACTCACGCGCCGCCAGATCCTCGCAGGGCTTTCCGCCACGCTGCTGTTGCCGGTCGGGCTGCGCGTCCGCGGAGAGACGATGGCGGCGGCCGGCCCGTTTCCACATGGGGTTGCCAGTGGTGACCCCGATCAAACATCGATTGTCCTCTGGACCCGGCTGACGGTTCCCGGCGGGCCAACAGAGTGTCTCTGGGAGCTTGCCAGCGACCCGGGTTTCCAGCAGATAGTGCGTAGCGGCCAGGTGTCCACCGGCGCTGACCGTGATTACACCGTCAAGATCCTCGCCTCCGGCCTGGCACCCGGCCAAACCTACTACTATCGCTTTTTGTGGGGCAGCCAGTACTCTCCCACGGGTCGTACGCGCACGCTCCCTTCGGGCTCTCTGGCCTACCTGGGGCTTGCGGTGGCATCCTGTTCCAACCTGCCGTTTGGCCACTTCAATGCCTATGAGGCCATCGCGCAGGACCCGGCGGTGGAGTATGTCCTGCATCTGGGAGACTATTTGTACGAGTACGGTGCCGACGGCTACGGGGCGAGTACGGGTGAACAACTGGGCCGGCTGCACAATCCGCCGCACGAGATGGTATCCCTGAACGATTATCGACTGCGTCACGCCCAGTACAAGGCTGACCCGCAGTCGCAAGCGATGCACGCAGCGCATCCGCTGATCCCACTCTGGGACGACCATGAATCCACCAACAACCCCTGGATGGGCGGAGCGGAGAACCACCAGCCGGACCAGGAAGGCGACTGGCGCACGCGGCGCGATGTTTCCCTGCGTGCCTGGTACGAATGGATGCCCGTGCGCGAACCCGGCCTGGCGGAGGACCCGGCGGCCTACTGGCGGCACTTCCGGTTCGGTGACCTGGCCTCGCTGGTAACGCTGGAGACCCGGCATACCGGCCGCGTCCGCCAGGTAGACTACGCTACCGAAGCTCTGGCTGCGATGGATCCGCAGTCTGCACAGCAGTTTTTGCGGAACGTGGTCGGCGCACCCGGGCGCGAAATGCTGTCGACCGAGATGCAGGATTTCGCCGCCCGGGCTCTGGCAGAGTCCGTCAGCAGCCAGCGCCACTGGCGCCTGATCGGCAATCAGGTCCCCATGGCCAGAATGCTGGCGCCACGGCTGGATGCATCGGACCTGGCTTATCTGCAGACCCGGGTTAGCGAAGCGAACCTGCAGCGCGCCAAATACTTCGCTCGTCTCGGCGAACTCGGCCTGCCGCTGTATCTGGATCCCTGGGATGGCTATCCGTGGGCGCGGGAAGCGTTTTATCAACGCTGCCGCGCAGCTGGCGCCACCGACCTGGTGGTGCTCACCGGGGACAGCCACAGCTTTTGGCAAAACAGCCTGTACGACGGCGAGGGCAGACACATGGGTGTCGAGCTTGGCACCACGGGCATCTCTTCGCCCGGCGACTTCCTGGAGTTCGGGACTGAAGGCGCGCGGCTGATGGACCAGCGGTTGATTGCAAGTAATCCCGAGGTGCTCTGGACCGAGGGCACCCGCAATGGCTATCTGCGACTAAAGATCACTCGGGACGCGCTGCAGGCGGACTTTGTCAGCGTCAGCAACATCTTGAGCCGCGACTACACGACGAGCCTGCTGCGGCAGGTCACCCTGCGGTGCGAGGGCGGCTCGCTCACCCAGGCGGTGACCCGCGACCTCACCGGGTAGCGCCCGGACCGGGCCAGGGCAGCGGCCATCAACCCAGATCCAGCGGGTCGACGTCGATGGACCAGTTCAGGCCATTGCGCGCCGGCAGCTGCGTCGCTGCCGCCACCAGCAGCCTCGCGGCCTGCTGCGCCTGGCGCACATCGGTCGCGGTAACCAGCAGCTGGCTGCGAAACTTGCCGGCGCGGCGTTGCATTGGCGACGGCAGGGGGCCGATCACCTGGCAGCCTGCGGGAAGCTGCGCCTGGGCGTTGCGTCGTAACGTCCCCAGGAATACCTCCCCGGTAGCGGCATCCGTGCTGTCGGTACGCAGCAGCAGCAGACGGCCCCAGGGGGGCATGCCGCTCTGTCGGCGCTGGTCCAGCA
Source organism: Haliea sp. (assembly GCF_040221975.1). Classification (GTDB taxonomy): domain Bacteria; phylum Pseudomonadota; class Gammaproteobacteria; order Pseudomonadales; family Halieaceae; genus Haliea. The sequence continues at coordinate 58,906 of NZ_JAVJWR010000031.1, read as the reverse complement.
TCCTCCGCGCCTGGTCGGCGTAGCTGTCCTGCAGCATGGCCAGCATTACCGGGTGGTCGGGATAATGGGTCTGCAGCAGGACCCGGCCGGCGTCACCTGTACGCCCTGCCCTGCCCGCCACCTGGGTCAGCAGTTGCGCCATGCGCTCCTCGCCACGGAAATCCGCGCTGAACAGCAGGGCGTCGGCATCGATCACCGCAACCAGATTGACGCCGGGGAAGTGGTGGCCCTTGGTCAGCATCTGGGTGCCCAGCAGGATACAGGGCTGGCCGGCCCTGACTTCATCCACCAGCGCCTGCATGGCCCCGCGACCCTGCATGGAATCGCTGTCGACCCGGTGCACCGGCCAGGCGCTGAATTGCAGTCGCAGGACGTCTTCGGTCTGTTCCGTGCCGAGGCCATTGGTCAGCAGGCGGTTGCCGTGGCATTGGGGGCACCGCTGGGGCAGGCCCTCACCCGCGCTGCAGTGATGGCAGCGCAGGCGGCGCTGGCGCCGGTGCACGGTCATGCGGGCATCGCAGGCCCGGCACTGGGCGATCCAGCCACAGTCGTGACATTGCAGGGTCGGCGCGTAGCCGCGGCGATTGAGAAACAACAGCACCTGGTGACCGGCCTCCAGGGCGCTGCGCACGGCGTCGCGCAGGGCGCTGGACATGCCCCCCTGCAGTTCCTGCCTGCGCACGTCGATGGCAGCGATCGCCGGCAGTTCGCCGCTGCCCGCGCGCAGGGTCAGCTGATGGTGTCCGTAGCGCCCCTGCAGTGCATTGTGCAGCGTCTCCAGTGCTGGAGTGGCGCTGCCGAGGACAACCGTGCAATCCTCGATCTGGGCGCGTTTCACGGCCAGGTCCCGGGCGGAATAGCGAAAGCCGTCCTGCTGCTTGAACGAGCTGTCGTGTTCCTCATCGACAATGATCAGGCCCGGACGCTGCAAGCTGGTGAATATCGCCGAGCGGGTGCCGATGACGATACCCGCGGCGCCGGTGCGGGCCGCTTCCCAGGCCGCATAGCGCTCGCTGGCGTTGAGGCCGGAATGCAACACGACAACGCCCTGGCCGAAGCGGGACCGGAACCGCTCCAGGGTCTGCGGTGTCAGGCCGATTTCCGGAATCAGCACCAGCGCCTGCTGGCCCTGCTGCAGGCAGTGAGAAATCAGCTGCAGGTAGACTTCGGTTTTGCCGCTGCCGGTGATGCCCTCCAGCAGATGGCTGGCGAAGCTGCCGTAGCCGGCGAGGACCCCGCTTACCGCGGCTGCCTGGTCCGGGTTCAGCGCGAGGCCAGGACCCGGTTGCGGTGTCGGTATCGCGGGTGGCAGGATGCAGCGCTCGGCCAGGCCTTTCTGCTCCAGCTGGCGCAGGATACTCGTGCTGATGCCGAGCTCCTTGAACACGGTGGCGGCGATGGCGCCGCCCTGCTGCAGCAGTTGCAGTGCCTCGGCCTGTCGCGGCGAGCGCCCCAGCGCACCGGTGGGCAGGCCCTTGCCGCGCTGACTGAGGGTCCAGGCCGCGGCTCCGGGGGGCTGGTGCGGCTTGCCGCCGCGCAGCCCCGGGGGGAATGCGAGTTCCAGAACTTCGCCCGGAGGGTGCTGGTAGTAGTCCGCCGCCCACAGGCACAGCTGCAACAGGGACGCTGACGGTAGCGCCTCGGTGTCCAGCACTTCCCTGGCTTCCTTCAGCGCGCTGGCGGGCAGCTCGGAATCGGCGGCTACCTCAACCAGGTAACCCTGGAGCTGCCGGCGGCCGAAGTTGACGCGCAGGCGGCACCCCGGTTGCAGGGCTGCAATAGCCTCCGGGGTCAGCTGCGCCGGGGGCAGATAATCGAACAGGGAGCGCAGCGGAGTCGGTATGGCGAGGCGGAGTATCGGCATTGCGCCTCTCATGGGCGTGGCTGGTGGTCGCAGGGCGGGCAATAATACAGCAGCCACGGCACTTGCGTCCGGCGCTGTGTCTGGTACTATGCGCGCCTATTTTTTCACGCTATCTCCACAATCCGGCGCGGTGCCCGACGAGATCGGGTGGCGGCGCCAATACACAGGAGCAACACCATGAAAGCAGAAATACATCCCAAATACGAGGCCGTCAAGGCAACGTGCAGCTGCGGCAACGTTATCGCCACCCGGTCCACCCGTTGCGAAGACTTTCACGTCGATGTGTGCTCCGAGTGCCACCCATTCTTCACCGGCAAGCAGAAAGTCATGGACACCGGTGGCCGTGTAGACCGCTTCAAGAAGCGCTTTGGCGCCCGCGGTGCTTCGCGCCAGGGCTGATGTGCCACGGCTGCGCCAGTCGCAGCCGACCAGGAGAGCCGGGCTGCCGCGAGGTGCCCGGCTTTTTTTGTGCCGTCACCACTGGCCCTCGCCTTTTGCGCCTGCCCGGTTAGTCCCATTGTCTGCAGGGGCCGCGCGAATGCGGCTTGTGAGCCCGGGATGTTTTCTATATTCTCGTCCGTCTTTCCCGCAGGTGCCTCGAAAAGCGCGATCACGATTATGAGCAATGATTTCAGACAGGCTGCCCTGGATTATCACTCCGGGCCGGTGCCGGGGAAAATCAGTATCGAACTGACCAAGCCCGCCGAAACCCAGGCTGACCTGGCTCTGGCCTACAGCCCGGGCGTCGCCGAGCCCTGTCGGGAAATTGCCGCCGATCCGGAGGCCGCCTATCGCTATACCGGCAAAGGCAATCTCGTCGCTGTTATCAGTAACGGCACTGCAGTCCTGGGCCTTGGCAATCTGGGTTCACTGGCGAGCAAGCCGGTCATGGAAGGCAAGGCGCTGCTGTTCAAGCGATTTGCCGGAATCAACTCGGTGGATATCGAGGTGAATACCGAAGACGCGGCCAGCTTCATCGACACGGTTGCCAATATCGCGGACACTTTTGGCGGCATCAACCTCGAGGATATCAAGGCTCCCGAGTGCTTCGAAATCGAGGCGGAACTGGGGCGGCGCTGCAGCATTCCCGTTTTTCACGACGACCAGCACGGTACTGCGATAGTCACCGCCGCGGGAATGATCAACGCGCTGGAAATTCAGGGCAAGCGGCTGCAGGATGCGGTGATTACCTGCCTGGGGGCCGGTGCGGCTGCAATCGCGTGCATGCGCCTGCTGCTGAGCATGGGTGCGCGGCAGGAAAACATCTACATGCTCGACCGCCGCGGTGTGATCTATGCGGGCCGCGAGGGTGTCAACGCCTACAAGCAGGAGTTCGTGAATCAGACCGACAAGCGCAGCCTGAGCGACGCGGTCAAGGGGGCCGACGTGTTCGTTGGCCTCTCGGGCGCGGATCTGCTGAGTGCGGAGATGCTGCTGTCCATGGCCGACCGGCCGGTGGTTTTCGCCTGCTCCAACCCCGACCCCGAGATCCGGCCCGAACTGGCGCATAGCGTCCGCGATGACCTGATCCTGGCGACCGGCCGTTCAGACTATCCCAACCAGGTCAACAACGTTCTGGGGTTCCCGTTCATTTTCCGCGGCGCCCTGGATGTGCGCGCGAGTGCCATCAATGAAGCCATGAAGGTGGCGGCGGTGAAGGCGCTCAGCGAGCTGGCCAGGGAGCCGGTCCCGCCCTCGGTGCTCGCCGCCTGCGGTGAAACCGAACTGTCTTTCGGCCCCCGCTACATCATTCCCAAGCCCATGGACAATCGACTGCTGGAGCGTATCGCGCCGGCTGTTGCCAGGGCGGCGGTGGACAGCGGAGTGGCCCGGATTCCCTACCCGGCGGATTACGCGCCCAGCATGGCCACTCTGCCCTAGAAGACCGGGCGACGGCGCGACTGCAGCGCGCCTGTCAGAAAATATCCTTTATCAGCTCATCGTTGGTCCTGCCACCGGCGCCCTGTTGTTCGCTGTCACCGCCCGGGGCAGGAACCCGCTCTTCCCGGAAGTATTCGAAGATGGCATTGTCCTGGCCCGGACGGGCCAGCAATCCGGTGTCCGGGTCGATCCGGACATGGACGATTCCCGGTGGCAGCGGGCGCTCTGCGTCCGGACTGTCGCGCAACGCAAACCGCATGTACTCTATCCAGATCGGCAGTGCCGCGGTGCCGCCGAACTCGCGTCGGCCCAGCGGGGTGTAGTTGTCGAAGCCTACCCAGGCCGTGGTCACGACATCCCGGTTGTACCCGGAGAACCAGGCGTCCATGGGTCCGTTGGTGGTGCCGGTCTTGCCGGCGAGGTCATTGCGGCCCAGGGCCAGCGCCCGGCGCCCGGTGCCGCGCTTGATGACGTCCTGCAGTATGCTGTTGAGAATAAAGTTGATCCGCTCCTCCATGACCCGTTCGGCCCGCGGCGGCTGGTCGCTTTCAGGCGTGCCCGACAGGATCTCTTCCATCCGCAGCTCCCTGTCCTCCTGCGCGGGACCGGCAACATCCTCGCAGTCCCTGCAAACGGTGGCCGGCATGGCCTGGTAAATCGTGTTGCCATCGACATCCTCCACCCGCTCAATGAGCCAGGGCGTTACCGCGTAGCCGCCGTTGGCCAGCACCGAGTAGGCGGCTGCAAGCTCCAGGGGTGTCATCACATGGGTGCCCAGGGCGAGAGAGAGGTCCTGTGGAAATTCACTGGTGTCGATACCGAATCGCTGCACATGTCGGAGCAGCTGGGGTACGCCGATCTGCTGTAACAGGCGGATTGATACCAGGTTGCGGGACTGGGTCAGGGCCCAGCGCAGGCGGGTGGGGCCGTAGAAGCGGCCGCCGTCGTTTTCCGGGCGCCAGATATCTTCCAGCGAAGTATCCTGCAATACCACCGGGGCATCGTTGATGATACTGGCGGCGGTGAAACCGGCTTCCAGGGCGGCGCTGTAGACGAAAGGCTTGAAGCTGGAGCCGGGCTGGCGCCTGGCCTGGGTGGCGCGATTGAACTTGCTGTTCTCAAAGCCCATGCCACCGACAATGCTGACAATCGCGCCATTGTCCGGGTTCAGTGACACCAGCGCCGCCTGGGCGGCCGGAACCTGGGCCAGTTGCCAGCTGCCGTCCTGCCGTTGCTCAACCCGGATAAGGTCGCCCACGCTGACCACGTCCGCCACGCTTTGCGGGGCCTTTCCCACGGAGTTTTCCGAGAGGTAGGGGCTGGCCTGGCGCAGGCCGTGATCCCACAGCAGGATGTCGCTGCTGCCATCGCGGAACAGGATACTGACTTGCCGGTCTCCCAGTTCAGTGACAATGGCCGGTGTCAGGCCTGCCTCCACCGGGGTCTCGATCAGGGCGGCCTGCCACACGGCCAGGGCATCCTGGCCGGTGTCCCCTGCCGGTAGTGGCAGCTGACGCTCCGGCCCGCGGTAACCGTGGCGCTTGTCGTAGGTGATCAGGCCCTGAATCACGGTTTCCTGTGCCAACTGCTGGAGCTCGCTGCCGATGGTGGTGTAGACCTTGTAGCCGTCGGTATAGGCCACCATGCCGAAGCGGTCCAGCATCTCCTGGCGCGCCATTTCCGCGGCATAGTCAGCCGCGAAACTCAGCTGTGCTCCGTGATGGCTGGCGCTGACGGGTTCTGCCACGGCACTGGCCCAGGCGTCGCGATCGATGTAGCCCAGGCCGAGCATGCGGCCCAGGATCCAGTTGCGCCGCTCCCGGCTGCCCTCCGGGCCGCTGATCGGGTTGTTGCGTGACGGGGCTTTGGGTATGCCGGCGAGCATCGCATGCTGGGCCAGGCTCAGCTCGCTGATGCTGCTGCCATAGTAAACCTGTGCCGCGGCCTCGAAGCCGTAGGAGCGGTGGCCCAGAAAAACCCGGTTGAAATACAGCTCAAAGATTTCTTCCTTCTCCAGTTCGCGCTCGATCTTGATAGCCAGCAGGATTTCGTTGAACTTGCGCATGAATGTGCGCTCAAGACTCAGGAAGTAGTTGCGTGCCACCTGCATGGTGAGGGTGCTGCCACCGGAACCTTTTTCGCCGGTGAGTGCCAGCTCGGACACTGCCCGCATGAGACCGGCGAAGTCCACGCCCCGGTGGCGGAAAAAACGGTCGTCTTCCGCGGCCAGCAGGGCCTGGATAAATTGGGCCGGAATCTGATCGAACTGCATGGGGTTGCGTTTCTGCTCACCAAACTGGCCGATCAGGTCGCCCTCGCGGGTAAAGACCTGCATCGGGGTCTGCAGTTTGACGTCCCGCAGAGTTGCGACGTCAGGCAGGCCCGGGTTCAGATACAGATAGACACCTGCCAGAAGCCAGCTGGCACCGAGAATGCCGAGCAGGATGCAGCGCAGTAAAAAACGGAGGAACTTCATTTATTCCTTTACAAAGCAGTGGCTTGTATTACTGTAGGGTGGAAGGGTAGCGAGATCGTTTGGTAATTATAAGCTTATTTTGCTTTTTGATTGCAGGAATGATTATGCTATACCTATAATTAATGTAATGGTGTATAAAAACAAGCTAAGTGAGTGATACTCATAGGAAAATGCTTTGCTGGGGATTCTAGGGAAGAAAAGGTCGGCGCCGGTGCTGGGGTTGGATATCAGCTCCACCACCGTCAAGCTGCTTGAGCTGAGCCAGTCCGGGGGTCGCTACCGGGTGGAGAGCTACGCGGTAACATCGCTGCCAGTCGACGCGGTCATTGAGAAAAATGTCAATGACATTGAGGGTGTGACCAACGCCATTCGTACGGTTGTGGCACAGTCACGGACCAAGCTGAAGACCGCGGCCGCCGCTGTTGCCGGGTCGTCCGTGATCACCAAGGTCATCGACATGCCCGCCGGGCTCAGTGACGATGACATGGAAACCCAGCTCACCCTGGAAGCGGATCAGTACATTCCCTACCCGCTGGATGAAGTGGCGATTGATTTCGAGATCCAGGGTCCCTCGCCGGAACGCGCCAACCAGGTGGAGGTGCTTATCGCCGCCTGCCGCCGCGAAACCATAGACTCGCGGGTGGATGCCATCGAGAGCGCCGAACTCACGGCGCGTATCATGGATGTCGAGGCCTACGCCATGGAGCGCGCCTACGGTCTTATCCGGAGCCAGCTCGACCTGGAAATGGAGAGCATGGTGGCCGTGGTGGATATCGGCGCCACCATGACCACCCTCAGCGTACTCAACAACGGCCAGACCATCTATACCCGCGAACAGCTTTTTGGCGGCAAGCAGCTTACCGATGAAATAATGCGTCGCTATGGCCTGCCCCTGGAGGAAGCCGGGCTGGCCAAGAAGCAGGGCGGGCTGCCCGATGACTACGAACCCGAGGTACTGGTCCCCTTCAAGGAGGCCGTGGTGCAGCAGGTGGCGCGGTCCCTGCAGTTCTTTTTTTCCTCGAGCCAGTTCAACGACGTGGACTACATCATTCTTGCGGGTGGCGTGTCCTCCATGGAGGGCCTCGTTGATCTGGTGCAGGACAAGCTGGGAACGCCGACGGCTGTTGCCAATCCCTTTGCCGAGATGACCATTTCATCGCGGGTCAACGCCGTGGCCCTGAGCAGCGATGCGCCGGCCATGATGATTGCCTGCGGCCTCGCACTGCGGAGCTTTGACTGATGGCGCAAATCAACCTCCTGCCCTGGCGCGAAGAGCGCCGCGCCGAGCGCAAAAAAGAGTTCTTGGTGCTGTTGGCTGCGGTGGTCGCCGTCGGTATTGGCCTGATAATGCTCGGCGACCGCCTGGTTAACGGCCAGATTGACTACCAGAAGGCGCGCAACCAGTATCTGACCCAGGAAATCCGGGTTCTGGACAAGCAGGTTGAGGAAATCAAGGACCTGCAGCGCCGCCGCAACCAGTTGATTGAACGCATGCGCGTGATCCAGGAATTGCAGGGCAACCGCCCGATCATTGTCCGGGTACTGGACCAGCTCGTTCGGACTGTTCCCGATGGCGTTTTCTACACCAGTTTGACCAGCCAGAACAATCTGATCAGCGTTACCGGCATCGCCGAGTCCAACAACCGGGTTTCCAGCCTGATGCGGCGTCTGGATGGGTCGGACTGGCTGCAGCAGCCGAACCTGGACTCGGTACGCGCGGCCACCCAATACGGCGATCAGGCGGCAACGTTCAACCTGAAGGTCAAGGTGCAGTTGCCGGCATCTGACAATGGCGCGGGAGAATAGTTGTGGCACTTGAAGACAGTCTCCGGGCGCTAAAGGAATTCGATGTCAATGACATCGATCTCGACAACATCGGGTCCTGGCCAGCGGGCGTCAAGGCTGTGCTGTGTGCGCTGCTGCTCATCGTCGTGCTGGTGGCCGGATATTACTTTCACATCAAGGACCTGCAGCTGCAGTTCGACCGGGTGCAGGCGGAAGAGAGCCGGTTGAAGCAGGACTTTGAGAAGAAGGCCTTTGAGGCAGCCAATCTGGAGGCCTACAAGGAGCAGATGGTGGAAATGGAGGAATCCTTTGGTGCCCTGGTCAGCCAGTTGCCCAGCGATACCGAGGTTCCGGGCCTGCTGGAGGACATTACCAACAAGGGCCTGACGAACGGTCTGGAGATCAACAGCATCAACCTGCAGGCAGAGCAGGCGCGCGAGTTTTACGTCGAGCTGCCGATAGCCATAACGGCTACCGGCTCCTACCACGATCTTGGCGCCTTTATCAGCGGGATGGCCGGCTTGCCACGCATTGTGACCTTGCACGACTTTTCTATCACTGCGCGGTCCGGCAACAGTAATGCGCTCAACCTGAGCATTACTGCCAAGACCTACCGCTACAAGGATGGAGAGGGCTGATATGAGCAAGGTGTGGCGTCTGGCCGCAACGGCGGTGTCTGCGGCCCTGCTGAGCGCCTGCGGAGGGAACAATTTCGACGACCTCGACGCGTTCATGGCCGAGAAGCGCTCGCGTCCCGGCGGTATTATCGCGCCGATCCCGACCTTCCCCGCCTACGAGGCGTTTTCCTATAGCGCCACAGCGCTGCGCAGCCCTTTTGATCGCCCGGTGGAAGTGCGGGATATCACGCAAATGCAGGCCATCAGCGCGATCAAGCCAGACGAGGACCGGGCCAAGGAGTTTCTGGAGCAGTATACCTTCGACTCGCTCTCGATGGTGGGGTCGCTGGAGCGCGGCGGCACCCAGTGGACCCTGATCAGGGACCCCGAGGGTGGCGTGCACCGGGTACGCCTGGGCAATTTCCTGGGGCGCAATCACGGCAAGATCGTCGAGATGACAGATACCTATGTCGCCGTGGTGGAAATCGTCAGTGACGGTAGCGCGGACGGGTGGGTGGAGCGCCCGCGGACAATCGAATTGAGCGGCATCTGACGCAGGGGCCATTGGTGACAGCCATGTTGAACATAACAGCGAAATTGGGGAAGAAAGCCGTGAGAGAAGGACCTTGCAGACGCGGGTGGGGACTGCAAAATCTGGCAGCAGTGCTGGTTTTCAGTCTCTTCGCACAAGCCGTAAATGCGGCTCCAACGGTAACTGACATCGAATTTGCCTCCCGTCCTGGCAGCAAGTTCGAGGTGCGCCTGGATTTTGACGAAACCCCGCCGGAAATGCAGGCTTACACCATCGAAAAGCCGGCCCGGATCGCGATTGATTTTCCCGGCGCCCGCAGCGCCCTGCCGCGCAAGAGCTACTCCCTGCCCTACGGCAACGCCACCGGCGTGGTGGTGCTGGAATCCGGTGACCGCACACGCATGGTGCTGAACCTGGTCAAGCTGGTGCCCTACGAGACCCGCGTGGAAGGCAACAGCCTCTACCTCGTCGTTGGTCAGGACGACACCGGCGATTACGTCAAGCCGTCCAGTGACCCCAACCGCCTGATTTCCCGCGTCGAGCAGGTAACCCGCGAACGTTCCAGCATTACGGACCTGCAGTTCCAGCGCACCGGGGACGGTGAGGGTCGGCTGACCCTGGAGCTGAGCAACCCCTCTGTTGATGTCAACGTCTTCAGCGAGCGCGGTGATATCCGTGTGCAGTTTCTCGATACCAGCGTCCCGGAGCGCCTGATGCGGCGCTACGACGTGACTGACTTCGCGACGCCTGTCACCAGCGTCGACGTCAACAGCGCCGAGCGCGGCGCAACCCTGACCCTGAAGACTACCGGCGAGTTCGACTATCTGGCCTACCAGACCGACAACCAGTACGTGCTCGCTGTCAAGCCGCTGACCAAGAAAGAGCTGGAGGACCGCCGCGACGAGTTCAACTACGTCGGCGAGCGTATCTCCCTGAATTTTCAGGATATTGAGGTGCGTGCGGTATTGCAGCTGATCGCCGATTTCACCGAACTGAACCTGGTGGCCAGCGACACCGTTTCCGGCCGCATCACCCTGCGCCTGCAGAATGTACCCTGGGATCAGGCCCTGGAACTGGTACTGCGCACCAAGGGCCTGGACAAGCGCCAGATCGGCAATGTGTTGATGGTCGCGCCGGCCGCGGAGATCGCCGAGCGCGAGCGGCAGCAGATTGAGGCCAACAAGCAGATAGCCGAGCTTGCCCCCCTGCAGAGCGAATTCATTCGCATCCGCTACGCCAGCGCTGCCAGCGTGGTCAATCTGTTCAAGGCGGGCTCCGAGGACGGTGGCACCCTGATTTCCTCCCGCGGGTCGGTGATCGTCGAGCCCCGTACCAACTCCCTGATCGTGACCGAGACCTCCTCCAAGCTGGCGGAGATTCGCGACCTCATCGACCTGGTCGACGTCCCCATCCGCCAGGTCATGATCGAGGCTCGCATCGTGATTGCCCAGTCCGACCTGGAGAAGGAGCTGGGCATCGAGTGGGGCGGCGGTTTCGTGGAAAATGACTTCAACGGCAATGCCCTGTCGGTGTCCGGTGACACCGCCAACGTTGCCGCCCTCAACCAGTCGGTCATTGATGGCACGGCTTCCAGCGTCAATTTCCCGGGCGCCCTGCTGGTGGACTCGGGGTTGCCTCCAAGGCCGGCGGCTTCGCCGTGGGCTTTACCAGCGAGGACCTGTTCCTGACCTCCGAGCTGTCGGCGCTGGAGGCCGCGGGCACTGGTGAAGTGGTGTCCCAGCCCAAGGTGATCACAGGCGACAAGCAGCAGGCAACGATCCAGTCCGGTACCGAGGTGCCGTACCAGGAAGGGTCGCTCAGTGGCCAGAACACCACCGCCTTCAAGGAAGCGGTGTTGAAGCTGGATGTGACCCCCAACATCACCCCGGACGACCGCATTCTGCTGGACCTGGTGATTACCCAGGATTCGGTGGGCGATCTCGTGCCCAGCGGCCAGGGGGGCTTCATCCCGTCAATCGACACCACCGAGCTCACCACGCAGGTGTTGGTGGGTAACGGCGAGACAGTGGTCCTGGGCGGTGTTTTCCGCACCGAGAACATTCAGTCTGTCAGCAAGGTGCCGTTCTTTGGTGACATACCCTATGTCGGCGCCCTGTTCCGCAACGAGTCGAATTCCAAGACCAAGACGGAGACGCTGATTTTCATCACGCCGCGAATCCTCGCCGACAGCCTGCTCGACTAGGGGGCCGCCCGCTTCCCCAATGCCGGATCTGCAGCGCGTTTTTCTTGTCGGCCCCATGGGGGCCGGCAAGAGTACTATCGGCAAGTATCTTGCGCGCCATCTCGGGCTGGCGTTCGCCGATACTGACACCGAGATTGAAAACCGCACCGGCGCCGACATTCCCTGGATCTTCGATGTCGAGGGCGAAGCCGGGTTCCGCGACCGCGAACAACAGGTGGTGGAAGAAATGACCTGCATGGATCATATCGTCCTCGCCACTGGCGGCGGTGTGATCATGCGCCCGCAAAACCGTCAGGCCCTGGCGTCGCGGGGCTTTGTGATCTATCTCCATGCCACTGTCGAGGAACAGGTGCGCCGCACCCGCAACGACCGCAAGCGGCCACTGCTGCAGACCGGCAATCCGGAGCAGGTCCTGCGCGACCTGATGCTGGTGCGTGATCCCCTCTACCGCGAAATCGCCGATCACGTCATCGACACTGATGGCAGCAGCCCGCGGGCCGTGGCGCAGCGCCTGCTGCAGGCCCTCGTAGCCCTTGGCTAAAGACAAAGCCCGGAACTCGGCGCTAGAATAGCCTCCCTTTCCAGCGCGGAGTCGCCAGTGTCTGTGATCATGCACACCCTCCATGTCGAACTGGGCGAGCGCAGCTACCCGGTCTATATCGGTCGCGACCTGTTCGCGGACGGCAGTGTCCTCGGGCGCCATGTCGGGGGCAGCGAGGTGGCGATAGTCAGTAACGAAACTGTCGCCCCGCTGTATGTGCCGAGGGTACGACGCGCCCTGGGTGAAGGTCGGCGGATAACCGAAATCGTGCTGCCGGACGGCGAGCAGTACAAAACCCTGAAGTCCCTGGAGCATATTCTGGAGCGCCTGCTGCAGGAGCGTCACAGTCGCAGTACCACGATCGTGGCGGTCGGTGGCGGCGTGGTTGGCGACATCGCGGGCTTTGCCGCCGCCTGCTACCAGCGCGGCGTCGGCTTTATCCAGGTGCCCACCACCCTGCTCTCTCAGGTAGACTCCTCGGTCGGCGGCAAGACGGCGGTCAACCATCCCCTGGGCAAGAACATGATCGGCGCGTTCTACCAGCCCCGGGCGGTGCTGATAGACACCGATAGCCTGCACACGCTGCCCGCCCGTGAGCTGTCAGCCGGCCTGGCCGAGGTCATCAAATACGGACTGATCTGCGACCCGGCGTTTTATGCCTGGTTGCAGGAGTCCATGCCCAGGCTGCTGGCGCGCGAGGAGGGCGCCCTGGCAGAAGCGATCGAACGTTCCTGCAGTAACAAGGCGCGGGTGGTCGCGGCCGACGAGCGCGAGGAGGGACTGCGGGCCATCCTCAATCTGGGGCATACCTTTGGCCATGCCATAGAAACCGCCCAGGGCTATGGCAACTGGCTGCACGGCGAGGCGGTGGCAGTTGGCATGCTGCTGGCGATGCGGCTCTCGGTTGCGCGGGGGTGGGTAGACGCGGACGAAGTGGCAGTACTGGAGGCGCTGCTCAGGCAGGCGCAGCTGCCGCTGCTGATTCCCGCGGCCATGACTCCGGAGGTTTTTCTGGATCTCATGGGGCGTGACAAGAAGGTCGTCGACGGCCGCCTGCGGCTGGTATTGCTGCGCGCGATCGGCGAAGCCTGTGTGGTGGATGACGTCACCCGTGCAGAGCTGGAAGCGCTGCTTGGCGACGCCATGGAGCGGGCCGAAGGCAGCTGTTGAGGCAGTTTGTTCCCAACAGTCCAACTGTGTAAAATGTCTCCCCCCTTTTGCCCGAGTGCTGCCGAGGCGCGGGGCTGTTCGGTGTAACCATTTGTTTTCATTAATTATTCTGGACCCAGTATGAGTGCAGGACTGTATAGCCCTGAAGAGTTTCGTGACAACTGCGGCTTTGGCCTGATCGTCCACAGCGCCGGAGACGCCAGTCACCGTCTGCTGCAGACGGCGATTGAGTCCCTGACCTGCATGACCCACCGCGGCGGGATTGCCGCCGATGGCAAGACCGGTGACGGCTGTGGCCTGCTGATGCAGATGCCCGGTCCGTTCATGCGCACCCTGGGGCGTGAATGTTTCGCGACCGAGCTCGGTGACAACTTCGCCGTGGGACAGATTTTCCTCAGCCCCGACGAGCAGCGCGCGGCTGCGGCCCGCGCCGCGATGGAGCAGGCGCTCACTGACCAGGGCCTCGACGTGGTCGGCTGGCGGGTAGTGCCCACCGACAGCAGCGTCTGTGGCGAGATTGCCCTGGCCGCCCTGCCGCGGATCGAGCAGGTCTTTGTGAATGCGCCGGACCTCACCCAGGACGAGCTGTCGACCAGGCTCTTTGTCAGCCGGCGCAAGGCCGAGAACGCGAACCAGGCCGATCCGGAGTTCTACATCTGCAGCCTTTCCGCCCGGGTCATCTCCTACAAGGGCCTGGTCATGCCGGTGGACCTGCCGCGCTTCTACGCCGACCTGGGGGATGAGCGCCTGGAGACGGCGATCTGTGTGTTTCACCAGCGTTTCTCCACCAATACCATGCCCAAGTGGCCGCTGGCCCAGCCGTTTCGCCTGCTGGCCCACAATGGTGAAATCAATACCATCGACGGCAACCGCAACTGGGCCGATGCGCGCACGGCGCTGTTCGAGACCGACAAGCTGCCCAATATCCGCGACATCGCGCCGCTGGTAAACCGCACCGGATCCGACTCCTCCAGCCTCGACAACATGCTGGACGTGCTGCTGACCGGCGGCGTCGACATGCCGCGCGCCCTGCGCATGCTGATTCCACCGGCCTGGCAGAACATGGAGGACATGGATCCCGACCTGCGCGCCTTCTATGAATATCATTCGATGCACATGGAGCCCTGGGACGGGCCGGCCGGTATCGTCTTGACCGACGGCCGCTATGCCGTTTGCCTGCTGGACCGCAACGGCCTGCGTCCGGCGCGCTGGGTCAAGACCAAGGACGGGTTTATTACCCTGGCTTCGGAGGTCGGCACCCACGGCTATCGCAGCGAGGATGTCATCGCCAAGGGCCGGGTTGGCCCGGGCCAGATCCTGATGGTCGATACCCAGACCGGTGAGCTATTGCACACCAGGGATATCGACAACCGGCTGAAGAGCCGCCATCCCTACAAGCGCTGGCTGAAGGAAAACGCCAGGCGGATCGAGGGCACCTTTGGCGGCGAGCAGGCGCCGGGCATCGAGCGGGACATGATCATGCCGTTCCAGAAGATGTTCCAGGTCACCTTCGAGGAGCGCGACCAGGTGCTGCGGCCCCTCGCCGAGTCTGGCAATGAAGGGGTGGGTTCAATGGGGGACGACACGCCCATGGCGGTCCTCTCGCGACAGGAGCGGCCCCTGTACGATTACTTCCGGCAGAAGTTTGCCCAGGTCACCAACCCCGCGATCGATCCGTTGCGGGAAGCCATTGTGATGTCACTGGAGACCGACCTCGGCTGCGAGAAAAACATCTTCCACGAGGGCCCCGAGCACGCGGATCGGGTGATCCTGAGCTCCCCGGTGCTGTCCCAGGGCAAGTTCAACACCCTGCTGGCACTGGAGCGCCCCGGGTTCCAGGTCTGTGACATTGATGGCACCTACGACCCGTCGGCAACGAATCTGCAACAGGCCGTGGCCGCGCTGGTTCAGACCGCCGAGCAGGCGGTGCGCGACGGCGCCACCATCCTGATCCTGTCCGACCGCAGCATCGCTCCGGGGCGCCTGCCCATCCACAGCCTGATCGCCACCGGTGCGGTGCACCATCATCTGATCAAACAGGGCCTCCGCTGTGACGCCAACCTGGTGATCGAGACCGCCAGCGCCCGCGATTCCCACCAGATCGCCTGTCTGTTGGGGTTTGGCGCCACCGCGATCTATCCCTACCTCGCCTATAGCGTGCTGGAGGATCTGATCCGTGACGGCGAGCTGTTGGGCGAGCCCAGCAGTTGCTACAAGAATTATCGCAAGGGTATTAACAAGGGCCTGTTGAAGATCATGTCCAAAATGGGCATTTCCGCAGTCAGTTCCTACCGCGGCGCGCAGCTGTTCGAGGCCGTGGGTCTGGCCCGGGAAGTGGTGGACACGGCCTTTTGCGGCGTTGCCTCGCGCATCGAGGGCGCCGGCTTTGCCGAGCTGGAAGATGACCAGAAGCGCCTGTCCAGGCTGGCCTGGAATCAGCGCAAGCCGCTGCCGCTGGGCGGCCTGCTCAAGTATGTTCACGGCCAGGAGTACCACGCGTTCAACCCGGATGTGGTCACCACCCTGCAGCAGGCGGTTGCGACCGGCGACTATGCCACCTACCAGCGCTACGCCGACCTGGTCAACAAGCGCCCCGTCGCCACCCTTCGCGATCTGCTGGCGCCGGTACTGGCGGAGCAGCCGCTGGACCTGGACCAGGTGGAACCCATTGCAAGCATCCTGCCCCGCTTCGACTCCGCGGGCATGTCCCTGGGTGCCCTGAGTCCGGAGGCCCACGAGGCCCTGGCGGCGGCCATGAACCGTCTCGGCGCCCGCTCCAATTCCGGGGAGGGCGGCGAGGACCCCGCCCGCTTTGGCACCGAGCGCAGCTCCAAGATCAAGCAGATTGCATCCGGCCGCTTCGGGGTGACGCCTCACTACCTGGTCAATGCCGAGGTGCTGCAGATCAAGGTTGCCCAGGGCGCCAAGCCCGGCGAGGGCGGTCAGCTGCCCGGGGGCAAGGTCAACGAATTGATCGCCCGCCTGCGCTATTCGGTACCCGGCGTGACCCTGATTTCACCGCCGCCACATCACGATATCTACTCGATCGAGGATCTCGCGCAGCTCATTTTTGACCTCAAGCAGGTCAATCCGCAGGCGCTGGTGTCGGTGAAGCTGGTGTCGGAACCGGGGGTGGGAACCATCGCCGCCGGGGTGGCCAAGGCCTACGCCGACCTGATCACGATCAGCGGCTACGACGGCGGCACCGCAGCCAGCCCGCTGACCTCCATTCGCTACGCGGGCTCTCCCTGGGAACTGGGGCTTGCGGAAGTGCAGCAGACCCTGCGCGGCAACGGCCTGCGCGGGGTCATCCGGCTGCAGACCGACGGCGGCCTCAAGACCGGCCTGGACGTGATCAAGGCGGCCATACTCGGTGCCGAGAGTTTCGGCTTTGGAACCGGCCCCATGGTGGCGCTGGGCTGCAAGTACCTGCGCATTTGCCACCTCAACAACTGCGCTACCGGTGTCGCGACCCAGAACGAGAAGCTGCGGGAAGACCATTTCAACGGCACCATCGAAATGGTGATCAATTTCTTCACCTTCATCGCCACTGAAACCCGCGAGTGGCTGGCCAGACTGGGCGTGCCCTCGCTGGAAGCCTTGATCGGGCGTACCGACCTGCTGGCGCGGCTCCCCGGAGAAACCGTCAAGCAGGAGCGGCTGGATCTGTCGTCGCTGCTGTTCAAGCACCCCGATGCCGAGGGGCAGCCGGAGTTCTGCCAGGTGGTGGCAAACGAGCCCTTTGACCAGGGCGAGAAAGCCGAGGCCATGGTGGCGGCGACGCTGCCGGCGATCGAATCCCGTACTGGCGGCGAATTCAGCTTCACTGTCACCAACTGCGATCGCTCCATCGGCGCCCGGATCTCCGGTGAAATTGCCCGCCGCTACGGCAATACCGACATGGAAAGCACCCCGGTCACCCTGCGCCTCCATGGTACCGCGGGGCAAAGCTTCGGGGTCTGGAATGCCGGCGGCCTGCACATGTACCTGGAAGGCGACTCCAACGACTACGTCGGCAAGGGCATGGCCGGTGGCAAGCTGGTGATCTATCCCGCCCGGGATGCGGAGTTTCGTTCCCAGGACACAGTGATCATCGGCAACACCTGTCTCTACGGGGCAACGGGTGGTCGCCTGTTCGCTGCCGGTATTGCCGGGGAGCGCTTCGCGGTGCGCAACAGCGGTGCCCACGCGGTGGTCGAGGGTGCCGGCGATCACTGCTGTGAATACATGACTGGCGGCACTGTCACCGTGCTGGGGCCGACCGGGGTCAACTTCGGCGCCGGCATGACCGGCGGTTTTGCCTATGTGCTGGATCAGGATCGCTCGTTTATCGACAAGTACAACAGCGAGCTGGTGGATATCCACCGGGTGAACTCCGAGTACATGGAGCCGTACCGCTATTACCTGCGCAGCATGATCAACGAGTTTGCCGGGGAGACGGGTTCAGCCTGGGGGGCGGAACTGCTGGATAACTTCGAGGATTACGTGGGCAAGTTCTGGCTGGTCAAGCCCAAGGCGGCGGACTTCAACCAGCTGTTGTCGCGCCTGCGCAACACCGACTAGGCGCCGGGAGGCGTAGCGTTTATGAGTAATCGTTTGTCGAACAACTTCCAGTTTATTGATGTCGGTCGCAACGACCCGGACAAGAAGACGATCGCGGCGCGCAAGACCGAATACGTCGAGATCTACGAATCCTTCACCGCCGAGCAGGCGGCGGAACAGTCGCACCGCTGCATTGAGTGCGGCAATCCCTACTGTGAATGGAAGTGTCCGGTACACAATTTCATTCCCAACTGGCTCAAGCTGGTCAGCGAGGGCAATTTGTTCGAGGCGGCGGAACTCAGCCATCAGACCAATACCCTGCCCGAGGTCTGCGGCCGGGTATGCCCCCAGGACCGGCTCTGCGAGGGCGCCTGCACCCTGAACGACGGCTTTGGCGCGGTTACCATCGGCTCCTCGGAGAAGTACATTACCGATACCGCGCTGGCCATGGGCTGGCGCCCTGACATGTCCAAAGTCGTGCCCACCGGCAAGAAAGTCGCGATTATCGGCGCCGGTCCCGCCGGACTTGGCTGCGCCGATGTGCTGGTGCGCGCCGGGGTCAAGCCAGTCGTCTACGACCGCTATCCCGAGATCGGCGGCCTGTTGACCTTCGGGATACCCGAATTCAAGCTGGAGAAAGAGGTGATGGTCCGGCGTCGGGAAGTCTTCGAAGGCATGGGTATCGAGTTCCGTCTCAACACCAATGTCGGTGAGGATGTCACCGTTGCCGAGCTGATGGAAGAGTACGATGCCCTGTTTCTGGGTATGGGGACCTACAAGGCCATGCGCGGCGGTTTTCCCGGCGAAAACCTGCCGGGTGTGCACAAGGCGCTGCCCTACCTGATCGGCAACGTCAATCACAATCTGGGCTTCGAGCAGAACCCCAAGGCCTACATCAACCTGAAAGGCAAGCGGGTGGTAGTGCTCGGCGGTGGTGATACCGCCATGGACTGTGTGCGCACGGCCGTACGCCAGCAGGCGCAGCATGTGATCTGTGCCTATCGGCGCGACGAGGAGAACATGCCCGGCTCCCGCAAGGAAGTGGCCAACGCCCGCGAAGAGGGGGTGGAGTTCCTGTTCAACCGGCAGCCGGTCGAGATCGTGGAATATTTTGGTCGCGCCTGTGGGGTGAAGATGGTGGAAACCGAGCTCGGAGCCCCCGATGCTGGCGGCCGCCGCCGGCCCCAGCCCATTCCCGGCAGTGAAAAAATCCTCGAGGCCGACGCGGTGATTATCGCTTTTGGCTTCCAGCCCGATCCGCCGCAATGGCTGCAGGAACTGGCTGTGGCCACCAACGACTGGGACGGGGTGGTCGCGCCCGAAGAGCAGGCCTACCGCTTCCAGACCTCAAACCCCAAAGTGTTCGCCGGCGGTGATATGGTGCGTGGCTCCGACCTGGTGGTAACCGCTATCTGGGAGGGCCGCCAGGCCGCCGAGGGCATACTGGATTTTCTCGAGATCTGAGCAGCGAGGACTGGATCGCCAATCACAAGACTGGAGTCGCCGTGACTGAACTGAAGAACGACCGCTTCCTGCGCGCCCTGCAGCGCCAGAGCGTTGATCGTACCCCCATCTGGATGATGCGCCAGGCGGGGCGTTACCTGCCCGAATACCGCGCCACTCGTGAGCAGGCGGGTTCCTTCCTCGACCTGTGCAAAAACGCCGAGCTGGCCTGTGAAGTCACCCTGCAGCCGCTGCGGCGCTATCCCATGGACGCGGCGATCCTGTTCAGCGATATCCTCACCGTGCCCGATGCGCTGGGTCTGGGGCTGTATTTCGAGGAGGGCGAGGGGCCGCGCTTTCGCAAGACCGTGCGCAGCGAGGCGGATCTCGCCGGCCTGCATGCCATCAAGGCGGCAGACGATCTCTCCTACGTCATGAACGCGGTGCGCACCATTCGCCGCGAGCTGAACGGCCAGGTGCCCCTGATCGGTTTTTCCGGCAGCCCCTGGACCCTGGCCACCTACATGGTGGAAGGCGGTTCCTCCAAGGACTTCAGCCAGGTCAAGGGCATGGCCTACGACCGCCCCGAGTTGATGCACCAGCTGCTGGCACTGCTGGCCGATGCGGTGGCCGACTACCTCACCGAACAGGTCAATGCGGGAGCCCAGGCGCTACAGATATTCGACACCTGGGGCGGCTCCCTGAGCACCGCGGGGTACAAGGAATTCTCTCTCAAGTACATGCAGCGCATCATCAGTCGCCTGCCGACGGAAGCAGACGGGCGCAAGGTGCCGGTGATTGTATTCACCAAAGGTGGCGGCCAGTGGCTGCCGGCGATCGCCGACAGCGGCGCCCAGGCGGTGGGTATCGACTGGACCACGGATATCGCCGTTGCGCGGGAACTGGTGGGCGACCGGGTGGCGCTGCAGGGCAACATGGATCCGTCCATGCTGTACGCCTCACCGGCGCGGATCCGGGAGGAAGTGGCGAGCATCCTGGCCGCTTATGGGCATGGCACTGGGCACATCTTCAACCTTGGCCACGGCATCACGCCGGGCGTCAATCCCGATCACGTTACCGCGTTTGTAGAAGCCGTGCAGGAACTTTCACCGCAGTATCACAGCGACTGATCTGCGGGCCGCACCTCGCCGGCCGCACCTCGCCGGCCGCACCTCGCCGGCCGCACCTACCCGATCTTTTGCTGCGGAGCAGCTTTTTCGGTTTCCTCTTCGTCGCAGCAAAAGTGGTGGTCCATTTCCAGGGCGGGCGATTTGGATGAGGGCCTGCCCACTACTTTAGCCGGAACCCCGGCGACGGTGGTATGCGGCGGCACCTCGTCCAGTACCACGCTGCCGGCGCCGACCTTGGCACCATCGCCCACCCGGATGTTTCCCAGAATCTTGGCGCCGGCACTGATCAGTACGCCGTTACCGATCTTCGGATGCCGGTCTCCGTCCTCCTTGCCGGTGCCCCCCAGGGTGACTGACTGGAGGATGGACACGTTGTTGCCAACCACCGCAGTTTCACCGATCACCACCCCGGTAGCGTGGTCCAGCAAGATGCCGTGGCCCAGTTTTGCGGCGGGGTGAATATCGACCGCGAATTCGGCAGAAACCCGGTTCTGGAAAAACAGCGCCAGCGAGTGGCGGCCATGCTGCCACAGCCAGTGCGCCACGCGGTGGGTCTGCAGGGCATGGAAGCCCTTGAAGTAGAGAAAGGGTATGTACAGTTCGTGGCAGGCGGAATCCCTGTCCTCCACTGCGAGCAGGTCGGCGCGAATGGACTTGCGCAGGCAGGCATCATCCCGGAACGCCTCCAGGATCACCTCCCGCAGCAGCAGGGAGGAGGCCGTCGGGCTGTCCAGCTGGCTGGCGAGATGGAAGCTGAGTGCGCATTCCAGATTGTTGTGGTTGAGAATGGTGGCGTGCAGGAAACTGGCGAGGATCGGCTCCTCCGCCGCATGCTGGGTGGTTTCCCGTACTATCCGGTCCCAGACCGGATCAGGTTTTTTCGGTGACATGTCAGCTCCTCGTGTCCGGGCGCTCACTGTAGCCTATCCGCCCCCGATACTGCCACAGCAGCTGTCTGCTGCGGCGATACTTGTCCTCGAACCGCGTCAGAGCCGGCGCCTCCGGCAGCTGCCGCACCCGGCCCCGCACCCCCGCCAGATACATGGCGACCCCGAATTCCTCCACATACAGCTGCCAGTTCGAGCGCAGTTCAACCCTGCCGCCGAGGGCGAGCAGGTCGCGGAATCCCGGGTGGCCGTGAACCCGGCGCTGCAGATGGCGGGACTTGGGCCAGGGGTTGGGATAGAGCAGGTAGTGATAGTCCACGCGCAGGCCTGCGCCGGCCAGTTGTTGCCACAGCGGTTCGCATTCGGCCTGCAGCAGCAGGTAGTTGGCCCCGGGGGAAGCGATGTGCTTGTGCAGGCGGTGCGCGGAGCGGTCGATACCGATCACCAGGTGCCCTGGATGCCGCTGCGCCAGCAGCGCGGTGCTCATGCCGGTGCCGCAGAAGGAATCCAGCACCAGCGGCCGCGGGTCTGCCTGCAGCAGGGGCCGCAGTTCCTCCCAAACAGTCTGGTTGTGCGCCGCGAGTGGACTGCGGTGAGGGTGGTGCAGGTGTCGCAGCACGGTACGCGCCAGCCTCGGGTGCAGCCCCGACTGGTTGCTGGTCACTACCCGCGATGAGGCTTGCACGCTGCGCCCGCTCCTGTAACAGTGGTGTGCGGCGCTTGAGTGGCGCCGCGGGGTTGCCATGATAAAGCCCCTTGTTCACCACAACCAGACTCCGGGAACCGCCATGCTCAAGGACCTGCGCCCCTACTGGCTGAAGAAAGCCTATCTGCGCTATCGCCGCTGGTACACCGACTACTTCTTGCGTCCCCGCTGTACCTATCTCGGCCCCTGGCACATGGTGATGAAGCCCTGGTACGTGCACATTTCAGGGGCCAATATCCATATTGGCCGCTGCTTTACTGCCATCGGCGAGCCCATGCACCGGGTGGAAATCGGGGTCTGGGGCCGGGAGGAGGGGCTGGGCCGTATTCGCATTGGCGATTGTGTCCTGATGAGCCCCGGCTCCCGCATCAGCGCCAGTGACGAGATCGTGCTGGGGGACGGTGTGATGCTGGCCAATGGTGCCTATATCACTGATTCCGACTGGCATACGCTCTACGATCGTACCGCCCGTGCCTCGGAGCCAACCCCGGTGCATATTGGCGACAACGTCTGGCTGGGGGACCACGCCACCGTGCTCAAGGGCGTGACCATCGGCGCCAACAGCGTAGTGGCGGCCCGGGCGGTAGTCACCAAAGATGTCCCGGCCAACGTTGTAGTCGCCGGCAATCCGGCTCGTGTGGTCAAGGAGCTGGACCCGGAGCAAGGCTTTGCCACCCGCATGGACCTGTTCGCCGACCCCGCGGGTGCGAATGCCTTCTACGATGCCATCGACCGGGAGGTCCTGCGGAAAAACAGCTTGCTGCGCTGGCTGTGGTCCGTGCTGTACCCGGCCTCTGCCGCCAGCAGGGGCTCACAACAGGCGTAGCGGCTCCTCCTGCAGTGCGGACAACTGCTCCCGCAGCTCGAGGATGTGGTTGGCCCAGTAGCGTTCGCTGTTGAACCATGTGAAGCTGCGGGGAAAGGCCGGGTCGTTCCAGCGTTTCGCCAGCCAGCCCGCATAGTTGATCACCCGCAGGGTGCGCAACGACTCGATCCAGCGCAGCTGCCGCGGCTCGAAGTCGAAGAATTCGTTGTAGCCTTCCACCAGCTCCGCCAGCTGCAGCTCGCGCTCGTGGCGCTCCCCGCTCAAGCACATCCACAGGTCCTGAACGGCGGGTGCCATGCAACAGTCGTCGAGGTCGACAAAGTGGGCACAATCGTCGCGCCAGAGGATATTGCCCACGTGGCAGTCACCGTGGACCCGGATCAGGTCCGCTTCGCGCACCTTGCCGTAGATGGCGGTGATCTCGGTCAACAGGTCGCGGGTCAGGGTGCTGTAGGCGGGCTGCAGATCCCGGGGGATAAAATTCTCCAGCAGGTAGTCCCGGTTTCGGGTCAGCATGTCCTCGATATTGAGGGTGGGTCGGTGGCTGAAGCGGGCGCTGGCGCCGACCGCGTGGATCCGGCCCAGGGTGCGGCCCAGCACCAGCAGGCTGTCCAAGTTATCCAGTTCCGGCGGGTAGCCGCCCCGGCGCGGGAACAGAGCGAAGCGGAAGCCCTCGAAACTGTGCAGGCTGTTGCCGCTGGCATCCACCAGCGGTGCCACCACGGAAATCTCGGCATCCTGCAGTTCCAGGCTGAAGGCGTGCTCCTCCTCGATCTGCTCATCGCGCCAGCGGCCCGGACGGTAGAATTTGGCGATCAGGGGCTCGGCGTCATCAATGCCCACCTGGTAGACACGGTTCTCGTAGCTGTTGAGCGCCAGCAGGCGGGCATCGCATGGGTACCCGGCAGACTCGACCGCATCGATCACCCGGTCCGGGGTCAGGCGGTCATAGGGGTGTTCCGCGTGGTTCATTGCCGTGCTCCGGTTCTGGGGTCGCATTGCCCTGTGCCGCGAATCCCGGCGCGCAGTGTATCAGCTCCCCGGAGCGGGCGTGCGGGCCAGGCACCAGAGCTGGACCTCGGCGGCGCCCGCTGCTTTCAGGCCTCGTGCAATGGCATCGGCGGTGGCGCCGGTGGTCATCACGTCATCGATCACCGCAACGCGCAGCCCGCGCACGTCCCCGCGGACCTCAAAGGCTGTCTGCAGATTGGCGCCCCGCTGCCGGGCGTTGAGGCTGGCCTGGGCGGGTGTTGCCCGCCGTCGTTGCAGGATTCGGTTGCGCAGCGGCACTGATGCCAGCTGCGGCTCCCGGTTGCGAATCGCCAGCCCCAGCAGCGCGGCCTGGTTGAAGCCGCGCCAGAGCAGGCGCCGCCAGTGCAGGGGCACCGGCAGCAGCAGGTCGCGGTCCGTTGGCGGGATCACCCAGGCCAGCCACAGCAGCGCCAGCAGGCGGGTCAGGCGGCGTTCCCGCTGGAACTTCCAGCGCGAGATCAGCAGGGCGATATGCGGTTCGTAGACCAGTGGTGCGATAACACTGTCGAAGGCGGGCGGCTGGGTGTGGCACTGGCTGCACAATCCTGCCGCTGTCGCAGCCAGCGGCAGGGCGCAGCGCTCACAGGCATGGTCGTTGCCCTGCAGGTGGGCGAAGCAGTCCGCACACAGGGGCAGGGGGCTGAAGCTGCGCAACTGGCACAGCAGGCAGTACTGGGGGAATACCGCCTCGAGTAGTGAAGCTGCTGTATTGTTAACCTTCACGTCGCCCACGGGTTGACAGTGGGCGGCCCGGACTTATCATGTGAGCTCTTTTCACTGACCGAGACCTCGCCATGACAGCCCCCGCCGCCGCGCCTGCCGCTATCCGCCACGACTGGTCCCGCGGCGAAATCGAAGCCCTGTTCGCCCTGCCTTTCAACGATTTGCTGTTTCGCGCGCACAGTATTCACAGGGCCTATTTTGACCCCAACGAGGTCCAGGTCAGCACATTACTTTCCATCAAAACCGGCGCCTGTCCCGAGGACTGCGCCTACTGCCCCCAGAGCAACCGCTACGACACGGGCCTGGAAACGGAAAAGCTGATGGCGGTGGAGAAGGTGCTGGAGCAGGCCCGCGCCGCCCGCGACAGCGGCGCCACCCGCTTCTGCATGGGTGCCGCCTGGCGTTCGCCCAAGCAGCGCGACATGCCCTACGTGGTGGCCATGGTAAAGGGGGTGCGCGAGCTGGGGCTGGAGAGCTGCATGACGCTGGGCATGCTCACCGGGGACCAGGCCAAAGAGCTGGCGGAGGCCGGGCTGGACTACTATAACCACAACCTCGATACCTCGCCGGAGTACTACGGCGAGATCATTACTACCCGGACCTACGGGGACCGGCTCGACACCCTGTCCCACGTGCGCGATGCCGGCATGAAGATCTGCAGCGGCGGCATCGTCGGCATGGGCGAGACCCAGGGCGACCGGGCCGGCCTGTTGCAGCAGCTGGCCAACCTGCCCGAACACCCCGAAAGCGTGCCGATCAACATGCTGGTGCGGGTTGAAGGTACGCCACTGGCGGACGAGGCCGACCTGGATCCTTTCGACTTTATCCGCACCATCGCCGTGGCCCGTATCCTGATGCCGGCGTCCCACGTGCGCCTGTCCGCCGGGCGCGAGGAGATGAACGAGCAGATGCACGCCCTGGCCTACTTTGCCGGCGCCAACTCCATCTTCTACGGCGAAAAACTGCTGACCACCCCCAACCCGCAGGCGAACAAGGATATGACCCTGTTCAGCCGGCTGGGTATCCACCCCGAGCAGCGCCAGGTCGCCGAGCCGCCCGCGGTCCCCACACCGCAGTTCTACGACGCCGCCGGGGCACAGGGAGCAGAGACGCAGCCGCCGCGTCAGGCGGCGCACTAGCCTCGCGCGGGCGATCATGGAGGCCTTCCCGCAGCGTCTCCGGGCGGTGCTGGAGGAGCGCCGCGCGGCCGGTCTGTACCGCCAGTGCCTGACCCTGGAAAGCGGTCAGGGGCCGCTGGTGCGTCTGGATGGGCGCGAGTACCTGAACTTCTGCAGCAACGATTACCTCGGCCTGGCTTCCCACCCCAAAGTCATTGAGAGCCTGCGCGCGGCGGCCAGCACCTGGGGCGTCGGCAGCGGCGCCTCGCATCTGGTCTGCGGCCACAGCGCGCCCCACCAGGCGCTGGAAGAAGCGTTGGCGGATTTTACCGGGCGCCCCCGGGCGCTGCTGTTCTCCAGCGGCTATGCTGCCAACACCGGTATCCTGCAGGCATTGCTGCAACCCGGCGACACCGTCCTGCAGGACCGTCTCAATCATGCATCCCTGCTGGACGGCGGCCTGCACAGCGGGGCGCGCCTGCGCCGCTTCGCCCACAATGACTGCGCCGACCTGGGTCGCAAGCTGGCGCAGGCGACGGGCCCGGCGCTGGTGGCGGTGGATGGCGTTTTCAGCATGGACGGCGACAGCGCGCCACTGGCAGCCATCGCCCGGGTTTGCGGGCAGCGGCAGGCCTGGCTGATGGTTGACGATGCCCACGGCTTTGGCGTCGCCGGCGCGAATGGCGCCGGCAGCGTCGAGGCCGCGGGGCTGGATATGGCGGAGGTGCCGGTGCTGATGGCCACCCTGGGCAAGGCCCTGGGTACCTCGGGCGCCTTTGTCGCCGGCAGCGAACTGCTGATTGAGGCCCTGATCCAGAGTACCCGCAACTATATCTATACCACCGCCATGCCGCCGGCACTGGCCGCCGCCAGCCTGACGGCCCTGGGCCTGCTGCGGGAAGAGGCCTGGCGCCGGGAGCAGCTGGCGGCCCTGGTGACCGCGTTTCGCGAAGGTGCCGGTGAGCTGGGCCTGCCGCTAGTGGCGGCGAACAGTGCGATCCAGCCGCTGCTGGTGGGTGACGCCGCGCGTGCCATTGAGCTGAGCCGGCAGTTGCGTGACCGCGGTATCCTCATCAGTGCCATTCGCCCCCCCACGGTACCGGCCGGCACATCCCGTCTGCGCATTACCCTGAGCGCAGCCCACAGCGGCGCACAGGTGGAGCGGTTGCTGGCGACCCTGGCGGAAGTCTGGCCCCGTGCCTGAGCACTCGTTGCGCCATGAGTACTTGCCCGCGACTGCTGCCGCGCGTTGCGACCTGGTGTTGCTGCACGGTTGGGCTGGCGGGCGCGATTGCTGGCGGCCGTTGTTGCCGGCGCTGCGCCCCTGGGCCAACCTGACCCTGGTCGACTGGCAGGCAGCCGCGGCGGATGGACTGGACTCGCTGGTCGCGAACATCCTCGCAGTGGCACCGGAGCGGGCTGTGCATGTGGGCTGGTCGCTGGGCGGACAGGTGGCGACCGCGGTGGCCGCCGCCGCGCCCGAGCGGGTCTCCGCGCTGGTGACCGTGGCGAGCAACCCCTGTTTTACCGCCCGGCCGGGGTGGCCGGGCCTGCCAGTTGCCACGTTGCAGTCCTTTGCCAGCGAGCTGGACGGGAACCCCGCCCGGGCCCTGCGCCGTTTTGCCAGCCTGCAGGCAAAGGGCAGTTCCGAACCGCGCGCCCTGGTTCGGCAATTGTTGCGCGGTGGCGAACACTGGTCTGCGGATGCCCTCGCGGCGGGTCTGCACTGGCTCGCCAGCCTCGATACCCGAACCATGCTGCAGGGCCTGGAGTGTCCCCAACTGCATTTGCTGGCGGGTACCGATGCCCTGGTGCCGGTGCGGGCGGCAAATACCCTGGTTGCGGCGCTGGCCGCCACATCGAACGCCGCGGTGGTCCGGGTCCTCGACGCTGATTGCCACGCCCTGCCCCTGGCAGCACCGGAGCCGCTGGCCGCAGCGCTGCGGGAGTTTGTGTTGCCAGCGGCCAGCGGCACTGGTGCGCCCGCAGGCGAGCCCGCCGCAGCGACGGCTGCCGCAGCACCGGCTGCCGCAGCATCGGCTGCCGCAGCAATTCCGGTCACAAAGAGTGATATTGCCGCGTCCTTCAGCCGCGCAGCAGAGCGCTATGACAGCGTGGCTGCCCTGCAGCAGGATGTCGGCCAGCGTCTGCTGGCTCGAACTGGCGCGGTACAGGAGCCCGCCACTCTGCTGGACCTGGGTTGTGGCACCGGCTTCATCCAGGCGCAGCTGCAGGCCCGCTTTCCACAGAGCCGCTACCTCGGCATGGACATCGCCGTAGGCATGCTGGCGTACGCCCGCGACCGGCACCCGTGTGCCGGCGACTGGTTGGCAGGCGACGCCGAAGCACTGCCGCTGGCCTCCGAATCCGTGGGCCTGGTCTACAGCAGTCTGGCCTTTCAGTGGTGTTACCGGCCGGACCTGCTGTTTGCCGAGCTGGGCCGGGTGCTTGAGCCTGGCGGCAGCTGCTTTTTCAGCTCCCTGGGGCCGGCTACCCTGCAGGAGTTGCGCCAGTCCTGGGCTGTGGCCGACAGCAGCCAGCACGTCAACAGCTTCCTGTCGGCGGATGAGCTGCAGTTAGCCGCAAGCGCGGTCAGGGGGGTGCGCCTGCAGCTCCATAGCGAGCGCATCGTGATGCGCTATGAACAGGTCCGGGAGCTGTTGGCAGAGCTCAAGACCCTCGGGGCCCACAACATGAACCGGGGGCGTTCCGGCGGACTGACGGGTCGACAGCGGCTGGCGGCCATGATCCAGGCCTATGAAGACTGGCGCGAGCCGGCGGGCTTGCCAGCCACCTACGACGTGCTTTATGGGCACCTGGAGAAATCATGAGCACTACGTTCTTTGTCACTGGCACTGACACCGAGGTGGGCAAGACCGCGATCAGCTGCGCCCTGTTGCATGCCGCCGCAGCGGCCGGGCTGAGCACGGCCGCGGTCAAGCCGGTGGCCGCGGGCTGTGATGCCGAGGGTCACAACGATGACGCGCTGGCGCTGCAGGCAGCCATGAGCCTGGCCCTGTCCTATGCCCAGGTGAACCCGGTGGCGCTGCAACCGGCGATTGCACCGCATATTGCTGCCGCACAGGCCGGGCGCAGCCTGAATGCGGACCGGCTGGCGGGCCTGTGCCGGGGTGTCATGCACAGCGGAGCGGACCTGGTCCTGGTGGAAGGCGCCGGTGGCTGGCGGGTGCCGCTGGGGCCGCGGGAGACCCTCGCGGATGTGGCCATCGCCCTCGGTGTCGATGTCATCATGGTCGTGGCGATGCGCCTGGGTTGTATCAATCACGCCCTGCTGACAGCGGAGGCGATACGCGCCGATGGCCTGCGCCTGGCGGGCTGGGTTGCCAACCAGCCGGGGCCGGCCATGACCTGCCACGCGGAAAATCTGGACACATTGCAGCGCCTGCTGCCTGCGCCATTGCTGGGTGAAGTGCCCTTGATTTCTCCCTTCAGTGCCAAAGAAGCCTCCCAACATATTGATATTTCAAGACTTCTTATGAAGTAAGCGTTCACTCCGTCCTCTTTTCCGGATCGCAATATAACCAGAACTCGCTGCCGTGGTGATGTCTGTCACCTGAAAAGATATTTGACTTCGGTTGCGAAACCCGCAGAATGTAATCACCGAAAACATGAGTTCACCGCATTGCGAGGTATCAGCATGCTGCAGTACAAAGCTCCGCTCCGGGACATCCGGTTTGTCATGAATGAACTGCTGGAGTCCGAAGCGCTGTATCAGCGATTGCCCGGCTATGAAGAAGCGAGCCAGGACCTGATGGACGCCATCGTTGAAGAGGGAGCGCGATTCGCGGAAAACGTGCTGTCCCCCCTCAACCAGTCCGGGGACGAAGAGGGCTGCACCTGGAAAGATGGTGTGGTCACCACGCCCAAGGGCTTTCCCGAGGCCTACCAGCAGTTTGTCGACAATGGCTGGCCGGCACTGGCGGCGGACACCGAATATGGCGGCCAGGGCCTGCCCAACCTGCTCGGCATCATCGTCAATGAACTGGCCGGTACCGCCAACTGGTCCTGGCTGATGTACCCGGGCCTGAGCCACGGCGCGATCAAGACCATCGAGGAACACGGTGACGAGGAACAGAAGCAGAAGTACCTGACCCGGCTGGTCGAAGGCAGCTGGACCGGTACCATGTGCCTGACCGAATCCCACTGCGGCAGTGACCTGGGCCTGCTGCGCACCAAGGCCGAACCGCAGGCGGACGGCAGCTATGCCATCACCGGAACCAAGATCTTCATCAGTGCCGGTGAGCACGACATGGCGGAAAATATCGTGCATATCGTCCTCGCCCGCCTCCCCGACGCCCCTCCCGGCACCAAGGGTATTTCCCTGTTTATCGTGCCGAAGTTCACGGTCAAGAACGACGGCACTGTGGGTGAGCGCAACAGCGTCCACTGCGCCTCCATCGAGAAAAAGATGGGTATCAAGGCGTCTGCGACCTGTGTACTGAACTTCGATGGTGCCACCGGCTACCTGATTGGCCCGCCCAACCGCGGCCTCAACGCCATGTTCACCTTCATGAACACCGCGCGCATCGGCACCGCCATCCAGGGCCTTGCCCACGGCGAGCTGTCCTATCAGGGGTCCCTGGCCTATGCGCGCGATCGCCTGGCCATGCGCAGCCTGACCGGCCCCAAGAACCCCGACGGCCCCGCTGACCCGATTATCGTGCACCCGGATGTGCGCCGCATGCTGTTGATCCAGAAGGCGCTGGTGGAAGGCAGCCGCGCGTTCTTGTATTACCTGTCCCAGCAGGGTGACATCCTCGATGCGGGCACCGAGGAAGAGGCGAAGGCGGCGGATGACCTGCTCGCTTTCCTCACCCCCATAGCCAAGGCTTTCGTGACCGAGACCGGCTATGAGGCGGCGAACCTGGGCCTGCAGGTCTATGGCGGCCATGGCTTTATCAAGGAATGGGGCATGGAGCAGATCGTGCGCGATGCGCGCATTGCAATGCTCTACGAAGGGACCACCGGGATCCAGGCCCTGGACCTGATCGGGCGCAAGGTGCTCGGCTCCGGCGGCAAGCTGCTGATGGGCTTTACCGACCTGGTGGGTGCATTCTGTGACGAACACGCAGATGAGGCTGACGCCGAGTTCATCAACGTACTCAAGTGCTACAAGGACGACTGGCTGGAGCTGTCGCTGAAAATTGGCGAGAAAGCCACCCAGAACCCGGACGAAGCCGGTGCGGCGGCGGTCGATTACCTGATGTACAGCGGCTACGTTACCCTGGCGTACTTCTGGGCGCGGATGGCGGTACTGTCACGGCAGAAGATCGCCGCCGCCGAGGGCGATACCTCATTCTATGAAGCCAAGCTGATGACCGCGAAGTTCTACTATGAGCGCCTGCTGCCGCGGACCCTGTCTCACAAACAGGCGCTGCTGTCGGGCTCTGACAACCTCATGACCATGCCCGAAGCCCTGTTCGATGTCGCCGGCTGAGCCAGCGCGCGGACAGTGACTTTTGCTCCGGGAGCGGGGAGAATACCGGTCTCGCTTCCGGGAGGATATTATGTCGGAACCCAAGGTTCAGCACGAGCAGGCGGATAACGAGCCCCGCCTCTACCCCGAGGACCAGGCCAAGGTAGACGCGTTTGTGTCCAGCGGTGTCAACTCGGTCCAGCGCAAACCCTTCAAACCCCTGCGCCTGGTTTTTCTATTGGTGGCGGTCGTCACCGGCTTCAGCCTGCTGAGCCAGGTGATCGCCAGGTGGGCGGGAATCTACTAGGCTGAAATAACCCCTGCCCCGCTCCCTCGCTGGGGAGGGCAGTTTTTGGTGGCCAGCAGCCTCTTGGTTCGCGGACGCCGCTCTGGTATATTTGCCCACCTCAAAATTTCGGTGTGTAGCGCAGCCTGGTAGCGCACTTCCTTCGGGAGGAAGGGGTCGGAGGTTCGAATCCTCTCACACCGACCATTATTCGATCTGATTACGTCCGATTACTTCCGTAACTTCCTGATTTTTCATACTTTTTCTCTCTTCTTTCGTCCGATTCCGTCCGTTCCGTCCCACTGTATACCGACACTACTGACGGTAGATCTGGCGGTATCTGTGGGTTTCTAAAAACTGATACCGTTAAAACGGTATACGGAGAGACTCATGACCAAGCTGACAGTTGCAGCAATCAAGAACGCCAAGGCAGGCCCCAAACCCCGGAAGCTCGCCGATGGAGGTGGCCTGTACCTTCTCGTCGATACTCGGGGCGGCAAGTACTGGCGCTATGACTACCGCTTCGCAGGGAAGCGGAAGACCCTGGCCCTCGGCGTCTACCCGGATGTTTCCCTGAAGGAAGCCAGGGAGGCCCACTATGAAGCCAAGCGCAAGATAGGCCAGGGTATCGACCCCGGAGAGGTCAGGAAAGTCGAGAGGCAGACCTCGAACCTTGCCGCGGCGGATACCTTCGAGGCCGTGGGCAGGGAATGGTTCAACCAGCTCCTGAATGACAAGTCCAAGAGCTACCAGGTCCGCACTGAGCGCATTCTGGAGAAGGATCTGTACCCTTACCTCGGCAGCCGCCCGATAAGCGAAATTGCTGCCCCCGAACTTCTGGCGGTGCTCCGCCGTATTGAGAGCCGAGGTGCCGTGGATATTGCCCATCGAGCCAGGCAGACCGCGGGGCAGGTGTTCCGGTACGCGATACGCACAGGCCGGGCAGAGCGTGACCCTTCCGCCGACCTCAAGGGCGCTCTGAAATCCAGGCGGAAGAAACACCACGCTGCCCTCACGGAGCCGGCTGACGTGGGGCGCCTCATGGTGGCCATCGACGGCTTCCAGGGCACTGCCATCGTCAAGGCGGCGGTGCGCTTGTCTGCACTCCTGTTCCAGCGCCCTGGCGAGATCCGGGCCATGGAGTGGGCGGAGATAAATTGGGAGACCGAGCGCTGGGAGCTGCCTGCCGAGAAGATGAAAATGAGGCTGCCGCATATCGTGCCCCTCAGCCGGCAGGCGCTGGACATCCTGCGCGACCTGCACCGGCTCACTGGCCGTGGTCGCTTTGTGTTCCCCAGCGCCAGGGGTGCGAGCCGTTATATCTCGGAGAACACCGTCACGGTGGCGCTGCGGTCCATGGGCTACACGAACGAACAGATGACTGCTCACGGCTTCCGGGCCATGGCTCGCACACTACTTGATGAGGTGCTGGGCTACCGAGTGGACTGGATCGAACGCCAGATCGCCCACGCAGTGAGGGACCCCAACGGTCGGGCCTACAACCGTACCTCGCACCTGGAGGGGCGGAAGGAAATGATGCAGGGGTGGGCTGACTACCTTGATGAGCTTCGTCTCCGAGCTTCTGGTGGTGACGCGGCTGCCGCCGCTTGAGTTGAATGTAATTGCGCCCCAGTGGGGGCGCCCCTCCCGTGGTTTTTCCTTCTGAATCTCCTCCCACCCTTAAGCTGACTTGGATTAATTGACAAGCTACAAAAGCATTTTCTCTCCTCTGATCCTGTGCTGTATGAGCGTAGAAGGTTCTTTCGGTAATGAAAACCGCGACCATCTGTCCCAGGGGTGATTCATAGTGCGTAAGATTTTGCTGAATTTTCGCATTAAAATTTTTTAATGTCAGAGTGTCATTTTCTTCAGAAAACCTTCGACGTCTTCTAGAAACTTGCAAGCAATCCAGTCGATCCAAATGGATCGATGAGATTAATTTGTCCAGTTGATGAAGGAAAACGTAATGCCTGATCTTTCAAAATCCAACCAGCTCGTGCTCGATGAGGATGGCTGCTACGCAGATAAGCGTCTGATTCGCATTCGTGAAGTAATGAGGCTTTCGGGGCTTAGCAGGAGCCACGTCTACGCTCTTAGTTCTGAGGGACGATTTCCGAAAAGTGTCCCCTTGGTCCCGGGCGGTAGTTCTCGAGCGTGGGTTGCTGGTGAGGTACGAGCGTGGATCCAGCAGCGGATCGCCGAGCGAGATCAGGAGGTGACCAATGCCTGAGCATCGCGTTCCAGTTCATATCCCATCCCTATTTCCGACGCTTTGGTTTCCCCCGCGTTTGGCATGGCCTCTTGATCTACTAACCACGTCCAAGCTTCGTGACGAGGGAGTGAGTACGCTGCAGTTTCGAGAGCTAGGTCTCAAAAATCCCGCAAAAGTTATATACGAGCTTCGAAGGCGAGGTGCAGTGATCTGGACGGAGTTCGGTGTTGCAATCGACGCTGACGGCACGCTCCGACCGCATATAGCTGTCTACCACTTCATGTGCTGGAATCATTCACTAACGGCACCTACTGCTTAAGGATAGAAAATGCCCGTGACAACTACGCTATGTGCGAAATACGATCAAGCATCTATCGAGGAGATTGATGCCGTGGACGAATCCAATCAAACCCAGGCCTTTCCGAAAGTACTGAAGACGGTCAGCGCTCCGCTCGATGCTGTCACTCAAGCATTTGTGACGGCCCCTCCCGAACCGGCGACGCAAATGGTCGAGCTGATCGACCGGCATTGCGTGATCACAGATCTGGAGATAGATGCCATGGTCTTGTGGATTCTCGCGAGCTACGCCATGGACGATTTCCGGGTCTTCCCAAAACTGGCACTGATCAGCCCAGAGAAGCGGTGTGGAAAGACCACCACGATGGAAGTGGTAGGGTCGATGGCGAAGGACAGCCTGATTGTATCGAACATGTCGGCAGCCACCATCTATCGACTAGCCGAGCAGAAGCAGTACACCCTGCTCATCGATGAGACAGACACCTTCCTGAAAAACGGTGACGCAGAGATCAATGGTCTGATCAATTCCAGCCATACGAAATCTGCCGCCAAGGTGACCCGGTGCGTGGGGGACAGCCATGAAGCCAAGGTCTTCAGTACCTGGATGCCCATGGTGCTGGCCTCCATCGGCGTGCTTGCCGACACGTTAATGGACCGCAGTATCACCATTAACCTCCGTCGGAAGAAGTCCCATGAGCATACGGACCGGGTGCCTGCCGACCTGAACGAGTGCAATGAGCCACTGCGTCAGTCCATCTCGGCTTGGGTAGAAGCCAACCGCGCTGCAATGCGGAGCAAGTGTGTGGACGTTCCGAATATCGGCAATGACCGCGCGGGAGACAATTGGGAGCCTCTCTTCGCAGTTGCCGCTCTATTGGGAGGATCCTGGCCTGGCCGCTGTGAGAAGGCGTTCCGGGAGCTCACGGTCGTGGAGGAGCCAGAACAGCAGACGCTTCTCCTGCGTGATATCCAACAGTATTTCTTGCGATCAGGGAGCCCCCGAGTCACCTCGAAGGACCTCTGTGAGGCGCTGACCAGTGATGAAGACGGCCCCTGGAAAACTTGCAGCAACGGCAAGCCCATCACGCCACACCTGGTAGGCAAGCTCCTGCGCCCTTATGGAATCAAGCCAAAAACCATCCGGGTCGGCAACGCCACTCCTCGCGGATATGAGAAAGCGCAGCTGGAGGATGCGTTCGAGCGCTACCTGAGCTGACGCAGCTAGCGTCACCGCTGCATGCTGCTGTCCGTGGCCATCATGGCCTCGGCGGCAGCTCCATGCCCCTCCTGGGGAAAATAACCGCAACACCGCAACAAGCTAGTAACCACGCGGTTCTCCGAACGTTTGATCCGCAACATGCTTGAAACAGGGTCTGTCTTTCTGAAGGTTTGCTTCGTGCTGTGTGGCAGGCTCGTTGCGGCCATTGAAATCGTAACTCATTGATAATTTGGAAATGTTTCGTTGTTTCGGGTTTTTGACCAGATAGAGCTTCCCCACCGGCGACCCGGTGGCGCGGGGCGCAGCCCAAAGCGCCAACCGGAGGCGACGGTGGGTGGGTCATAAAAACACTCAAAAATAAGGGTGTAGGTTGCTCTGGAGCCAAACCGATACAAAGCCGATGTTCTCCTGGCAATGCCAATGAAGTTGTGACCTGGGCAACCAATACTGTTCAAAAAACATCCAACTGTTCGGACTGGTTTCCCTGGGATTCGAAGAGGCCGTCAGATTTTTCCACCGATGTTCTCCCGATGTTCTAACTCAGCGGAATTGCCCAGATCCTACTATGTAGAGCCGATGTTCTAATTGCCCCAACCCGAAGCCATAAGGCAAATTTGCTCAGCTGCCTACGACCCCAGTACTGAAGGTTTCGACGCCTGTCTCCGAGATATCCCCCCCGGGGGTAAGCCAGTACCGATAAAGAGGACGACCACCCCCGGTGCCTTTTACCCTGCGTCGTTACGCGTCCACCACCCGGTTCCGCTCCGCGGACGGTGTGGCGAACGCCATACCATCCCTACTCAGGAGCTACCAACATGTTCACAGCCATCGGCAACTTCTTCACCGCACTCGCTACCCTCTTCAACGCCCTCAACCGTGGTGCCTCTGCCCTGGACCACTGCGCCAAGTGGGCCGAGTGTGAAGCCGCAGACTTCGAGGCCCGTACCCAGCTGGAGCGCACAGCACGACTTGAACAGCTGCAGTTCGAGCTGAAATCCCTGCCTCGACTGACCTCATGACTCGCCTCCTGCCTTCGGGCAGGTTTTTTTCGGCTACACACCGACACATCCACACACAGAGATAGTCTCCGCTAACCCTCTTTTGTTCATTGGTTTCATCTGTTGTTGCCTCGCTGCTTATTTGCGCTCCGCGCGGGGAATGGGAGCGACAGACGGCCTGGCGGCCTTCCTGTCTGCTCCATTTCCCGCGCAGCTACCGACCAATCACAGGTCTGGTCTGCGCTCTCGACTGCATTGAAGCCAGGAGCGACATCATGACCACCCATCAAACCAGTGAACTAAACTTCCCCCTCACCTACGACATGGACTTCAAGGAGAGGGAGCAGGCCACCATCCAGGAAGCCCTGATGATCCTCGAATCCCGGATCCGGGACTCTGATGCCTACACCAACCCTCGTGACGTAAAGGCCTTCTGCCGCCTGCAGATCGCCAACGAGCGCGACGAGTACTTCGTCTGCATGTTCCTCGATAGCCAGCACCGCATGATCGCCTTCGAGCGCATGTTCCGGGGTACGGTTGACGGTGCTGCCGTCTACCCCAGGGTAGTCCTGCGGCGGTCCCTTGAACTCAACGCAGCGGCCGTCATCTTCACCCACAACCATCCTTCAGGCGTTGCCGAGCCCAGTGAGGCAGACCTGAGAATCACCAACCGCCTGAAGGAGGCTCTCGCTCATGTCGATGTCCGGGTCCTGGACCACGTCATCGTGAGCACTGAGGGCGTCTACTCCATGGCCGAACATGGCCGTATCTGAAACCTCCCCACGAAGAAGGAACTACTCCATGAACACAAAGGATAAGCTCGCATTTCTGATCAGCAGCCTGATCATCATGCTGGTGCTCCTCATCACGGCAGAGGAAGGGCCTGTAGGTCTGATTCTCTGCGCCCCGGTTGCTCTGTACTGGCTGTACCGCTACTTCAACAAGGACATCAGCTTTATTGGCCGGAACTCCGATCAAGGAGAGCCATAGCCAGCAACACCTACACATAATGAGGACTGTACCGGCAACGGTGCGGTCCTCTTTTTTTTCTGGCTTGGAAGCGAGTTCAAGAATAATGATGTCGCAGAATGACCATAAAACGGGATTATTCGCAGTGCCTCCGGCACTGTCCGCTGACGCCGCATAATCAGTTCTATGGATAAATCTGCTTGGCCGTTTATGGCGGCGCGACCGCCTCCGTGCTCCCGGCGCTGCGCTCGGCATCGTCGGTCAGTCTCGCCGCCTCTCTGCACCTCGCTACGGCCAGGGCCGTCGCGCTCGGTGCAGCCTCGGCGTCTCGCCCTCCCTCCTCAACCGATCTGGCTTGGGGCACTTTGCGGCAGCGCCACCAAAGTAGGAGGTGGGTCTCGCCCTTCTTCCTGCCTGAAAACACGACCTGTCTATCCACACAGCACTGCACTGCCATGTCGATTGCCGTAGATTGCTGATCGGAGAGGGTTTGGGGCTTTCTGAGCACCTGGATTCGCCGCTCCGCATCATGGGGCGCACGTTGTGCTTTTCCATGGCTTCAATTGATGGGTATAGTCCTACCCATCCCACGGGCACCGGCCAGGGTGGCGGGTTATGCCCGGCAAGCCAGGAACAACAAGATCCAAGGGGAACCGATGAGCAACACCGAACAGCAATTCCTGAAGGAACTCGACGACAAGCTCTGGAAGGCCGCCGACAAGCTGCGCTCCAACCTGGACGCCGCCAACTACAAGCATGTGGTGTTGGGCCTGATCTTCCTGAAGTACGTCTCCGATGCCTTTGAGGAGCGGCAGGAGGCTTTGCTGGAGCTATTCAAGACCGACAGCGATGGCAACATCTACTACCTGCCTCGCGACGACTACGACAGCGAAGAAGACTACCAGCAGGCCCTGCAAGATGAACTGGAGGTGCTGGACTACTATCGCGAAGCCAATGTGTTCTGGGTACCCAAGGCCGCCCGCTGGAACACCCTCAAGGAAAAGGCCGTGCTGCCCGTTGGTACTGTCCTCTGGCAGGACGATGCAGGCAGTGACGTAAAGCTGCGCTCGGTTTCCTGGCTTGTGGACAACGCCTTGGAGGAAATCGAGAAGAGCAACGCCCGGCTCAAGGGAATCCTTAACCGCATAAGCCAGTATCAGTTGGAGAACGACAAGCTGCTGGGGCTTATCAACACCTTCTCCGATACCTCCTTCACCAAGCCGGTGTATGGAGGCGAACGGCTGAGACTGCACAGTAAGGATGTGCTTGGCCATGTGTACGAGTACTTCCTGGGTCAGTTCGCCCTGGCCGAGGGCAAGCAGGGCGGCCAGTACTACACCCCCAAGAGCATCGTCACCCTGATCGTGGAAATGCTGGAGCCCTATTCAGGCCGCGTCTACGACCCGGCCATGGGTTCTGGGGGGTTTTTTGTATCCTCGGACAAGTTCATTGAGGAGCACGCCAAGGAGCAACATTACGACCCCGCCGAGCAGAAGAAGCACATCTCAGTCTACGGCCAGGAATCCAACCCCACCACCTGGAAGCTGGCCGCCATGAACATGGCCATTCGCGGCATCGACTTCAACTTCGGCAAGAAGAACGCGGACACCTTCCTGGACGATCAGCACCCGGACCTGCGTGCCGACTTCGTGATGGCCAACCCGCCCTTCAACACCAAGGACTGGTGGAGCGAATCCCTGGCCGAGGATGCCCGCTGGAAGTACGGCACACCACCCAAGGGCAACGCCAACTTCGCCTGGATGCAGCACATGCTGCACCACCTGGCGCCCACGGGCAGCATGGCTCTGTTGCTGGCCAACGGCTCCATGAGTTCCAACACGAACAACGAAGGCGATATCCGCAAGCGCCTAGTGGAGGAAGATCTGGTCGAGTGTATGGTGGCCCTGCCGGGGCAGCTGTTCACCAACACTCAAATCCCGGCCTGCATCTGGTTTCTGGCCCGGGACAAGGCCAATGGCGTGGTACGCAATGAGAAGAAGCGCGACCGTCGAAAGGAGTTCCTGTTTATCGATGCCCGCAACTTGGGCTATATGCGGGATCGGGTACTGCGGGACTTCACCAATGCAGACATCGCCAGGATCGCCGACACCTTCCACGCCTGGCAGCGGGGCGAAGCCTACGAGGATGTTGCTGGCTTCTGCAAGTCCGTCAGTCTGGATGAGATCGAGAAGCACGACTTTGTCCTGACCCCGGGGCGCTATGTGGGTGCACAGGAGCAGGAAGACGATGGTGAGCCATTCGCCGAGAAGATGGCGCGGTTGACTGAGCAGCTGCGGGAGCAGTTTGCAGAGAGTGAGCGGCTGGAGGCCGAGATCAGGCGGAATCTTGAGGGGCTGGGATATGAGTGTTGAGTGGCCCACAGTGCGCCTTGGTGACCATGTCGACTCTTGTTTGGGCAAGATGCTAGATAAGAAGAAAAACAAAGGCACAGAACAGCCATACCTCGGGAACAGTAATGTTCGGTGGGGAAGTTTCGAGCTTTTGGATCTTGCTCAAATGAAATTTGAGCCAGGGGAGCAGGAAAGATATGGCGTTAAAGCCGGTGATCTAATTGTCTGCGAAGGTGGTGAACCGGGGCGTTGTGCAATATGGAACGAAGAACTTCCGGATATGAAAATCCAGAAGGCTTTGCATCGAATCAGGTCGAAATCGTCGTTAGAGAATCGATTCCTATTCTACTGGTTTCTACATGCGGGAAAGCACCGATTGCTTGAGCCTTATTTCACCGGAACGACGATAAAGCACTTAACTGGCAGGGCTTTAAATAATTTGGAGATTCCATTTCCGCCGCTAAGCCATCAAAGGTATGTCGCTGAAGTTTTGGGGAGTCTTGACGACAAAATACGACTCAACCAG
The DNA here is from genome assembly GCF_040221975.1 of Haliea sp. Lineage (GTDB taxonomy): Bacteria > Pseudomonadota > Gammaproteobacteria > Pseudomonadales > Halieaceae > Haliea. The sequence continues at coordinate 19,135 of NZ_JAVJWR010000031.1, read as the reverse complement.
AAGATCAACAGCACCCTCGAACAGATGGCCCAAGCCATTTTCAAAAGCTGGTTTGTAGACTTCGATCCCGTCAAGGCCAAGATCGCAGCCAAGGAGCGTTGGCTGGCGATGCAGCCCATGGCAGAATCCGCTTCTCCCGTCTGCTATGCGGGCGAAGCAGAGACACTGCCTGACCTTGAGACCTACATGAACCTGGCCGCCATGCAGGCCATCTCAGGCAAGGACGAGGAGGCACTGGCATCTCTACAGCAAGAGCAGCCGGAGCAGTATGCGGAGCTCTGTGAGACAGCGGCGCTGTTTCCGTCGACGATGCAGGATAGTGAGTTGGGGGAGATTCCGGAGGGGTGGACTGCTGGCGCCCTTGCTGACGTTGTTAACCTTAATAGGCAATCCTGGACAAGGCGCACAATCCCACCTGAAATCAAATATGTAGACTTGGCAAATACGAAGAACGGAGTAATTGAGAGCATCGCGACTTACCGCTCCGAAGATGCGCCTAGCCGAGCAAGACGCATACTTTCTGACGGCGATACGATTGTTGGCACGGTGCGCCCGGGCAATTGCTCATTTGCGTTCATAAAACGGCCCCAAAAGTCATTAACGGGCAGCACGGGATTTGCTGTTTTGTCTCCAAATCAGGAGGATCTGGCTGAGTTCGTCTACATCACCGCGACCTCAGACGAGTCAATTAACCACTTAGCCCATCTAGCGGATGGTGGCGCATACCCGGCAGTGCGCCCTGAGGTCGTAGTTAACTTACCTTGTGTTCTACCATGTGAGCGTTTGATAGCTCGCTTCCACACGAGAGTGCGATCCTTTTTCGACCTAGCTGTAGTTAATAGGTCGGATTCATCAATCCTTTCAGAGCTGCGCGACAGCTTGCTCCCCAAGCTCCTGTCCGGCGAACTCCGAGTAACAGATACTGGGGAGATTGTGGAGACTGAGGACGTGGTTAGTGTTTAAGATCGACTCCGCCGCCAACCGCATAAGCCCTCTGCAAGCCAAGCGCTTCAGCGATCTGGGTTTCACCGAGCGCAAGCACCTACAGGAGTGGCTGGAGAATACCCCGCAAGCCCTGGCCCAGGGTGAAGGTGATGAGCTGCTGATTATCCAGAAGGAGTTCGATGGTTTCGATGATACCCGCGAGCGTTTGGATCTCCTGGCAATCGACAAGGAAGGCAGCTTGGTTATCATTGAGAACAAGCTCGATGATACCGGGCGCGATGTTGTCTGGCAGGCACTGAAGTACGCGGGATACTGCGCCAACCTGAGTAAGTCGCAGGTAGTCGACATCTATCAGCGTTACCTGAACCAGAAAGCGCAGGAGACCGGCAAGCCTGCCGCCAGCGCTGAGGAAAACCTGGTCGAGTTTCTGGAGGTGGATGGGCTGGAAGCGGCACAGATCAACCGGATTATGACCCAGCGCCTTATTCTGGTCGCCGCCCGCTACCGCAAGGAGGTGACCAACACGGTGCTTTGGCTCAGCCAGTTCGGTATCGCCTGTAAGTGTTTCAAGGTTACGCCCTACCAGTCTGGGGAGGAGCTGTTCCTGAATGTGGAGCAGATTATCCCTACGCCGGAGTCCACCGAGTTCATGATCGGCATGGTGGCCAAGGAGGCTGAGGAGAAAAGTGCCGATACCGAGCAGAAGCATCGCCACACGCTGCGCCTGGCTTTCTGGGAGCAGGCGCTGGAGGCCTTCAGCCAAAGCAGCTGCACGCTGTACAACAATATCAGCCCGGCGAAGGACCACTGGCTCAGCGCTGGGTCGGGTATCAGCGGTATGCCGTACCAGCTCATATTTGGAAAACACGAGGTTCGAGTAGGCTTGAGCCTGCAGAATAGCCAGGCAGAGGCAAACACCTTTGTATTTGACCAGCTGCTTGTGCGCAAACCGGAGATAGAGGCTTGCCTTGGTCATGAGCTGGACTGGTTGCCGTTACCGAACAAAAAGGCCTGCCGTATTCAGTACGCCAAGGCGGTGGATGGTTACGACAAGGCCAACTGGCCTGAGATTATCCATTGGATGATCGAGCACATGACGAAACTCGAAGGCGCTCTGAGTAATCACCTGAAGACCATCAATCAGCAGCTCAAGCAGACCTCCTTCGATGCAGTCGAGGTTTCAGGTGACTGAGCTTCAGGTACAGCTGTTCACTTCTAAGGATGGGCAGGCCGAGCTTGAGGTTGCTCTGGAAGATGATACCGTGTGGCTCAGTCAGGCACAGATGGGTCAGCTGTTCGATACCACACCCGAAAACGTCCTGATGCACCTGCGGAACATCTTCAAAAGTAAGGAGCTCGTGGAGCAGGCAACCACTAAGAATTTCTTAGTAGTTCGCCAGGAGGGGGCGAGGCAGGTTCGCCGCCGCATCAAGCATTACAATCTGGATGCCATTATCTCTGTGGGTTACCGGGTCAGCTCCGGGCGAGCAACCCAGTTCAGGCAATGGGCCACCCGCACCCTGAAAGACCACCTGGTCCACGGCTATACCCTCAACCAGCGTCGCCTCGCGGAGCGGGGTGTCGAGTTCGAGCAGGCCCTGGATCTCCTGAGTCGTACCCTTGCCAATCAGGGACTGGTTTCTGCGGAAGGCGAAGTCGTGGCTCGGGTCATCAGCGACTATGCCCGCTCTTGGAGCCTGCTGCAGGGGTATGACGAGCAGCAGCTGGCCGAGATCGGCATCAAGCAACCCGATATGCGCGCGCTGTTGCTGGATGAATCGCTGGCCGCCATCTCGGAACTCAAGCAGACGCTGATCGCCAAGGGTGAGGCCACGGAGCTATTCGGCCAGATGCGTGGTGATGGGCTGGCCTCCGCACTGGCTACTATTGAGCAGGGCTTCGGGGACGAGCTGTTCTACCCCAACGTGGCCAGCCGGGCCGCGCATCTGCTGTACTTCGTGATCAAGAACCATCCGCTGGCCGACGGCAACAAGCGCTGCGGCTCCTTCCTGTTCCTGTGGTACCTGCGCCGCAACCAGGGGTTGCTGGCGAAGCCAGTAGAGCAGTTGATCAACGACAATACCCTGGTGGCCCTGGCCCTGTTGGTGGCGGAGAGCCTGCCGGACCAGAAAATCCTGGTGATCCGGCTGATTGAACACTTCATCCTGCTGCGGGAGCCAGCGGTGGACAAGGACTGAGGCATGACTGAAGACCAACTGGAACAGCTCTGCCTGGAATGGTTTGCCGACAGCGGCTGGGAAATTGCCCATGGGCTTGACCTGGCGCCTGACGGCCCAGCGCCAGAGCGGGCGGATTACCGGCAGGTATTGCTGCTGGCAGACCTGGAAGCCGCCATCCGCCGTATCAACCCTCACCTGCCAGACAGCGCCGTCGAGCAGGTACTGGCCCAGGTGCGCAAGCCAGAGAGTCTGGATAAGGTTGTCAGCAACCGCGCCTTCCACCGCCTGCTGTTGGACGGTGTGGCTGTCGAGTACAAGCGAGACGACGAGGTGGTGCACGATCACGCCTTCCTGATCGACTTCGGCCATCTTGAGGCCAACCGTTTCCGCGCTATCAACCAGTTCACCCTGGAAGGCAGCAAGCAGCTGCGCCGCCCCGACATACTCGCCTTCATCAACGGCCTGCCCCTGGCTGTATTGGAGCTGAAGAGCCCCAAGGCGGAGAACGTGGATATCTGGGATGCCTTCAACCAGATTCAGACTTACAAGGATGAGGTGCCGGAGCTCTTTGCCTACAACGAGGCCCTGGTAGTCAGCGATGGCTACAACGCCCGGGTGGGTTCGCTAACGGCCAACCAGGAGCGCTTCATGCCCTGGCGCACCCTCAAGAGCGAGGACGACAAACCCCTGCTGGATTGGCAGCTGGAAACCGTGGTACGCGGCTTCTTCGACCGGGAGCTGTTTCTGGATTACATCCGCTACTTCGTGATCTTCGAAACGGACTCGGACAGGCTCATCAAGAAGATTGCCGGCTACCATCAGTTCCATGCCGTGCGCGAGGCGGTGCGGGCCACTGTGATTGCATCTGCACGCCCAGAAGGGGTTGAGGTCAAACGGGCAACCTACGGCGATGACGTGGTCCCCGGCAGTAAAAAGGCCGGGGTGGTCTGGCATACCCAGGGCTCCGGCAAGAGCATCTCCATGTGCTGCTACGCGGGCAAGTTGTTGCAGCAACCGGAGATGAATAACCCGACCCTGGTAGTGGTGACCGACCGCAACGACCTCGATGGTCAGCTGTTCGCCACTTTCACCGCCGCCCGGGACCTGCTGAAGCAGGAACCCGTGCAGGCCGAGGACCGGGATGCACTGCGCCGCCTGCTGGCGGAGAGGGAGTCAGGCGGCATCATCTTCACTACGGTGCAGAAGTTCGCTCTGGTGAATGAGGAAGCTGGTCACCCGATCCTGAATGACCGCCACAATATCGTGGTGATCTCCGATGAGGCGCACCGCAGCCAGTACGGGCTCAAAGCCACTCTCAAGAAGGACGGCACCTACGTCTTCGGCTACGCCAAGCACTTGCGCGATGCCCTGCCCAACGCTGCCTTTATTGGCTTTACCGGTACACCCATCGCCAGCGAGGACAAGGACACCCGCGCCGTGTTCGGGGACTACGTCTCCATCTACGACATCCAGGATGCGGTGGACGATGGCGCCACCGTACCCATCTACTACGAATCCCGCCTGGCCAAGCTGGACATAAACCGCGAAGCCATTGAAGAACTCTCGGAGCAAGTAGAGGAGGTCGTCGAGGATGAGGAAGACCTGGGCTCCCGCGAGCGGACCAAGGGCGAATGGAGCCGCCTGGAGAAACTGGTGGGTGCGGGTCCGCGGTTAACCGAAGTGGCGGAGGATCTGGTGCAGCACTTCGAGGCACGCACCGCCGTGATGGAAGGCAAGGCCATGATCGTGGCCATGAGCCGGGAGATCTGCGTCCACCTCTACAACGAGATCATCGCCTTGCGCCCAGACTGGCACGATCCGGATCCGGAGAAGGGCGGCATCAAGATCGTCATGACCGGCTCTGCCTCCGACAAGCCGCTGCTGCAACCGCATATCTACAACAAGCAAACCAGGAAGCGGCTGGAGAAACGCTTCAAGGATATCAATGATCCCCTCAAGCTGGTGATCGTGCGGGACATGTGGCTGACCGGCTTTGACGCCCCATGCTGCCATACCATGTATGTCGACAAGCCCATGAAGGGTCACAACCTCATGCAGGCTATCGCCCGGGTCAACCGCGTATTCAAGAACAAGCCAGGCGGCCTGGTGGTGGACTACATCGGCATCGCCAACGAGCTGAAGCAGGCCCTGAAAACCTATGCAGATTCCAAGGGCCGGGGTGAGCCCACGCACAGTACCGAGGAGGCCTTTGCCATCCTGCTGGAGAAGCTGGATATAATTCATGGCTTGTTCGCCAAGGGTCCCAAAGGGGAAGGTCTCGACTACAGTGGCTTTGAGACGCAAGCCAACCAACTGCTGATCCCCGCCGCCAACTACATTCTTGGTTTGGAGGACGGCAAGAAACGCTTCCTGGATACCGTATTGGCCATCAGCAAGGCCTACTCCCTATGCAGTACCCTGGACGAGGCACGGGCCTACCACAAGGAAATCGCCTTCCTTTCGGCAGTGAAGGCCGCCATCACCAAGCACACCAGCGTGGACAAGAAGCTGACCCAGGAAGACAAGAACTCCGCCCTGAAGCAGATCCTGGACAACGCCATTATCGCCGACGGTGTAACTGACGTGTTTGCCCTCTGCGGCCTGGACAAGCCCAACATCGGCCTGCTCTCCGACGAATTCCTGGAAGACGTGCGCCAGATGCCCTACAAGAACTTTGCCGTGGAGCTGCTGGAGAAACTGCTCAGGGACGATATTCGCTCCGCAACCCGCAACAACGTGGTCCAAGAAAAGAAGTACGGCGACCGGCTGCAGGAGACCCTGCGCAAGTACAACAACCGCGCCATCGAGACTGCCCAGGTGATCGAGGAGTTGATCGCCCTGGCCAAGCAGTTCCAGGCAGAACTGGAGCGGGATGCCGCCCTCGGCCTGAACCCGGACGAAGTGGCCTTCTACGACGCCCTGGCCAACAATGAGAGCGCGGTTCGGGAGCTGGGTGACGAGACCCTGAAGAAGATCGCTGTGGAGATCACCGAGAAGCTGCGACAGTCCACCACAGTCGACTGGCAGGTGCGCGAGAGTGTACGGGCCAAGCTGCGGATCCTGGTGCGCCGGACGCTACAGCGGTACAAGTATCCGCCGGATAAGGCGCAGGAAGCCATTGAGTTGGTGTTGCAGCAGGCGGAGGTTTTGTCGGGTCAGTGGTGTTAGATACACGCGGAGCGCAATCTGTTCAATTACGGTCTCAAAATCTTGCTTTAAGGGCTAGTTCATTTAGGAGATACCATAGAATGTTGTATGAGCTTTTCGTGCCAGTAGCTGTAGCATTTGTTGGCCTGTTTGGCGGGGCAATCGTAACCCTGAACCTTAGGTATGCCTCAAACAAAACTGAGGCTACGGAAGCATTGATAAATCTTGGCAAGAGTACATCGTTCTTAGTCTTCCGAGTTGTCCTAGTCGCTGCAACGCTGTATCTCACTTACGCTTTTTTTCTAGAGCTCACCGAGATCGAAGAAGTCACGCCCCAAATATTTGTGCAGCTAATTGTGATGGTTTTGACGCTCTCATTTACCTATCTAATTCTTGGGATGACTCTTCTTTTGTGGTTGATGCGTAAGATCGTAGATGCCCAAAAGAGTCACATTGAGTTAACAGTGAGGTCGATCAACGTCATTCACAAAATGCTGGACGGAAAAGATGAGTCAAAATGAGACGCAATTCTAATGGCCAGGATCGTACTTGGGTTGCGGGCGCCAATGGGCTGTTTATGACGCCTTTTATACTGCTTCGGGAACTGGTTGCTCTCCGGAGTATTTGGCGAAAATGTCCTGAGTTCTCCACCCAAGATTGCGTAAGAGTGGAATCTCGTGTTGCTCTGGAGTACCGAACAGATTTCTGTGTAGGTTCTAGAATTGTATGAGAGGTGATTTTTTCAATATGGATAAACAGTAGCGGGCGCTATGTCTGTTTGGCAGTTAAATTGCCGACAGCTATTGATTTCCACAATATGAGGACGCATTGCGACAATGGAAATTGAAAAGATGAAATTGGAGCTGTCACACTTGGTTGAATCTTCTGTGGTGAATGAAAGTGTGCTGATGAAGCTGGCACCAGAAGGAAGGTTTGTGCCCAAGGAGACAGAGCTTTGGGACTATAAGCAGGAATTCTCGCCCGGGAAGAGTGCTTACTTGAAACTAGTCAAGTACGTCGCCGGTTTTTACAACACTTTTGGCGGCTACATTGTGTTTGGAGTTGAAGAAATAGAAAAGGATCAGGTATTTGAGTGCTGTGGGATTCAGAGTGGAAACATTGACGTTCAGAAGCTAAGACGGATGGTGGCACAAATTTGCGGGCGTGCGATTGACGTAAGTTACTGCGAATTCGACGTCGACCTAGGTTCTGGTGATATTAGATTGGGGTTGCTGCACATACCCAAGAGGCCGACCGATCTCCATTCTGTGGCAATGGCATCTGACGGCCACGGTGAAGATGGCAAGCTAGTATTTTCTAAGAACTCAACATTCATGAGGCGACTTGATGAGTGTGTTCGAGCGGAGACACAATACGATTTTATGTTTCTCATGGGATCAAGGGATTTAGGTAGGGATGGTCCGCGTAGAAGAAGGGCAAAATATATTGTAAATAATCTTCCATCGCGGAGCTTTATTTGCCAAAACTTCGTGGGAAGATCGGAAATACTGCAGCAACTTTGGGCTTGGCTTGGAGATGACTTGGAGTCCGTGAAGGTCCTAGCTGGCGAGGGCGGCAAGGGTAAAACTTCGATTGCGTATGAGTTTGCTGCTCTCATTGCTGGGTCAGGGAATTCTGAGTTTGACCAAGTAATTTGGCTGACTGCAAAGCGAAAGCAGTTTAAGGCAAGGTTGAATGATTATTTGGAGAATCCTAGTCTTAATTTTTCAGATTACCATAGTTTTCTGAAAACCTTGTGCAACGCTGTAGGCGGTATGGCTGAAGGAGAAATGGAAGATGCGCCTCCAGAATACCTAAAGCGGCAAGCGAGAGAGGCGTTAAACATAATTCCTACTCTCTTGATTGTGGATGATGTTGACTCTACTGTCCCGGAGGATCAGAAGCGTATCCTTGAAACAGTAAGGGCAATCTCAAACTCTGGATCAAAGGTGTTGGTAACTACGAGGGCCAACATTACATATTCACAAGATATTTCGATATCCGTGCCGGGGCTTTTTGGCGAAGAATACAGTGAGCTAGTCGATCAACTTGCGCAGAGGCTTGAGATGAAGCAATTCTCGGCTAAAGACAAGGGGAAATTACAGCTCTCTTCTGAAGGATCGCCGCTCTATACGGAATCAATATTTCGCCTTTGTAAGCTCGGTTATGGCCTAGGTCAAGCGTTGAGTGACTGGAAGGGCGGTCAAGGCGAGGCCGTCCGTGATGCTGCTTTGAGGAGAGAAATAGAAGCGCTGACTATAGAAAGTCGCAAAGTGATATTTCTTTTAACGATAGTAGGATCTTGCTCAATTTCCGAGATTCGGGATTTTCTTGATCTTGAGCGGACTCAAGTTGATGATTGTATAACGGAGTTAGGTAGTCTATTCCTGTTACAAGAAGCTCCAATTATCGAGAACGAACCTCGATATGAGGTGGGCCGCTCAATCTCATCACTGATTCAGTCACATGGGGAGGCATTTTTACCAAATCAGTCTCGTTTTGAAAGGGAAATTAGAGAGCGTGCGAACGCATTCGAGCTGAATAGAAAAGGCACGAAACGTGAAGAAGTGGCTAAAGCGATTTCTCAATGTAACTCACTCGTAAGAGAGAAAAATTTCGATGATGCGGATAGGACGATAAAAAGCATTCTCCGACGCAGCAAGTACGCCAGGAATCCGGATCTCCTACTAATGCTCGGAAAAGTTAGTTACTTCAACCCAAGCGCGATTCCTGCAGATGCAAAGCGGAAATTCTTTGACGCGTTTCATGCAGGCCAGAGAAAGGAGTTACTTTTCGATCTTTGGTATGAAACAGAAAAGTTGGATAATTCAGTCGCAGGAGCAATGGAGGTTTGTGACTACGCGATTCGAGACGGCAAATATACTACCACTCTTTGGTATAGGCGTGCAGCGGAGTCTCGACTCGAGCTGTCCAGTACGGTGAGTGGTTTTAATCGATTCGTAACCCTGTTGGTCGAAGCCCATGAAAATATATCACGCGCATTGAGATTCTCACCTGTGAATTATCGCGAAGAACTGAAAGACATGTCGAAGGAAATCGTCGACTCTCTTTGGCGCCGATCAGAAGCTCATCACGAGTATGAGATAGCGTTTAGAACTCTCGATAATGCGGTACAGGCAGGTGATATACGATCTTCCAATTTCACGAGAATGGGTCAGGCCCTAGGAAACTTGAGGCGACAGGGCGAAAATGATCTTAAGGTCCTAGAGGCCATTATGAAGCGTCGCCTCGATGATCTGCATGAGCAAGGGAGGTCAGACTTAGTTGGCGAAATCGAAGATATTCTTAGCGGTATTGCCCAATAGTTGATCCCGAGTTTGAGGCCGTGCGGATCGCCAGTAGCCTTCGTGTGGCGATGAGTACAAAATGCGCTCGTTATACAGAGGTGTAGGTATCGGGATTGATTGGAGTTTTCAATCCTTATTCATACGAACCATGAAAGTGGCGTGCTTAGTAAATGCGATCTCTGTACCATGTTGAGGAGAAAGAGTACATGATGATTGGGAGCCTGGACACGGGACAAAATATAGTGTCCTTCGGGAACGGTCTTTCCGCGGAGTTTGGGAGGCGCGGCGAGGAGACGGTCTTGTCCCATCGGAACGGTTTATGGTGGTCTAGCCTTTCTGTCGCGCACCGGGTCCTACTCTCCCAAAGAACTTAGAAGGGAGTTGATCCAGTTGGTGAGCAAGAATAGAACAAGGGACGTTGCCCCCGTCATCATGGGCCTATCGAAGCATCTAGTGATGAACTGTACTGGCAGGGGTCTGTCAGAGTCTCAAAGTTGACCATGTGGACCCTGAGGCAGCCACAGGATACCGGGACAAGCTGCTGGAGTTTCCGAAGAACCCCAAGAAGGGGAAGGAGTGCCGGGGGAAGATCGGGCCAGAGCTGGTGGCAATGGAGATACCGGAAAGCGACGGATTGGCACCAAAGGCAATGAACAATCACATGGTGCACCTGAGCACATTGCGGGCTTGGCTGGTGCGGAAGCAGTAAGCCGCTCACAATCCTTTCGAGGGGCTCGGTGTGGCCGCAGTGGAGAAGAATTACACCCCTCTGGAGTCGGAGGACCTAGACGTAATCTTCAGGCGTCCGCTGTACACCCCTGAGTCCGGGTACTTCCGTAACCGTGCGGCAACAGCAGGTAAGTGGTGACCGCTACCGCTGGCGCTCTACACTGGAGCCAGAGCAGGCGCAAGAAGCGGTTGAGCTGGTGCTACAGCAGGCGGAGGTGTTGTCGAGTGCATGGTGCAATTAGGTCTATGGGTATGCCCGTTTATGCTAGCACCATTCTTGGGCGAGGCGCAGATACATGGAAGCTATATTTCAAAAATTGATTCTCCTAGCTGCCAGTTACCATGTTGATAGTAGCATTGCTCGTAAACATCAATGCTACAACCAAAGGAGGCTGCGGATGTGGGAAATGAAAGTTTTACAATCACCAGGAGTTGCTTCAAGAAAACCGATGCCCAAATCAGAGGCTAGATCTCTAGCATGTTGCTTGGATCGCTGCTGGTGGAGGAACAAGGTTTTGGCAGGTAGCTGTGGTCTGCTTCTGTTAGCATCTCCCGCTCTATGTTGTGATATTTTGATGGGGTCTGCTTCAAGATGAACTATCAAATTCACTTCTAAATCCGCAAACACCTGACTGGGTATTAACGTAATACCTTTTTCACTGTCAATGATGACATGACCGTCCAGGACGACAAGAGCCGCTTCGGAGTCTCGCGCCTGAGCGAAGCCATGGATCAACAATCTTTGGTTTTCTTCGAGGTCGGCGTGCCTGAGTTCTTCTCGGCTGTTATCAGGAGTGGCTCTCGCAGTCGCAATTAGACTGCCGGCTGTAAGATGCTGGAACTGAATCTCTTTTGCTGCATTTCTGAGGAACGTGGTTTTTCCTACGCCCGAAATCCCTGTTACCGCAACTACAGTCTGTTTCATACTTGAAATTCTAGATTTGAACGTTTTACGAGCTTCACCAGAAAATCATGTCTTAACTCGTAAATAGACTGTTGTGGATGTCCGCTAACAACACCAATATCCCGAAGCTCATCTAGAGAGATCGGTGGCTTGATGTAGGCTACCAGAAGATAATTTATGACCTTAACCGGACGCTCTTCCGAAGCCCTCCACGCGTCCAGTTCCTTTTCACTGTAGACTGATCGACCCCCTGTCAGGAGCATCAAATGCTTCGTGGACTTAGCCAGCATGACGCTCTCGAGAATACCTAGCGCTGTCATTGCTTGAGAAGGGAGTTCTTTTGATGCACCTTTGTAAAAAAAGAGGATAGAGCCTGGTGGCCCCAGACTCGATTGAGCGCGACATAAATATACTTTTCGGATTGTGTTGCCCGGCAGAGACGGGGCCTCAGTATTTGAAGCGTCCGAGAAAAGATCAGGTTGACGTGGGTTCCAAAGATCCGGGTAAAGTGTGTCGTGGTAGCTTTCCTTGATGGGAATTCCAAATCCTCTAACGGTGTTGTCGACTAGAAATTTCGGATAGTTTTTCCGCGCAAGAGTGAAGAGGCAAATATCTTCACTGCGTCGAAGTGCATTTATGGAGAAGCTTCGTTCATAAATGTATTCGCCATTTAGATTCCTGCCTGCATTTGTAAAGCCATAAAATTCAAGCAGGTCCATGAGCGCTGTTTGATCTGCATAAGCCGTAAGGTAAGCAAGATTATAGCTGTTGGTCTGTGCGTACCATAGTACTTGCTTTAGCAGAAGTTCTCCTAGCTTTACACCTCGCTTCTCTGGCGATACCTTGAACGTACAGATCTTCAGAACCTTTCCGGCTTTCGACACCGCATCTGTATCGTGCCCATTCTCATCTTTTCGAACTACCAGGCCCGCAAGTGTATTGTCATCGTAGACTACCCAGCATGATCGGTGCTCTTTCACGCATTTTTTCGCCCACCAGGAATCGAATTCGGGATAACCTTCGCGTAAGCTATTGAAGAATCCATCGCTATGATTAATCTCGTGCGCCATAACCTCGGCGACATGACGAATCGGTACTTCCTTAGGTTCGTAGGTTTGGATGAGAAGATCGGCAGCGTCTCCCACGAACAACACACGTCGTCCCAGCTCCGCACAACGTCTCTGAGCGCGCTGATGTAAGCCTTTGTCTTGAGTAACAAGAAAGTCCGCGGCTCCGCTCTCCAGAGCGTTTAGAAGTGTTGCGTCAACGACGTCATTTGGCTTCCTTAGTGCGCCATACTTGTCGGCCAACTCGGGTTCTGTCAAGCCGTGTCTCTTCTTGAGGACGCGGTACTTTCTAATTTTGCTTAACGAAATAATCCGGCGTTGGGGATTTGGGTCCCGCTTAATGTCTTCGGCAGCGACTTCGTGGACGAATATATCAACTTTATGGGCTGAGGCCAGATTAAAGAATCTTGCGTATGCTGCCTCGACCTGGTGGTGGTCCTCAAGCCCGATTAGGATATTCGTATCAATGAGATACGACTGCTGGCTCATCTTGTAGTGCCTTTCTAAAATCGCGCTTGGCATAGAGGAAGGATTGGGGTGGCTCAAATCCAAACCTCTCTCTTAATTCGGCGAGGGGAAGCGGTCGAGTAAATGCTCTTACATCTTCAAAGAGAAGAGCAAAACCGTGGTCGACGCCTTCAAAATACTTCTCAAAATTCGCTCGTTCGATCGAAGCCGTTCTTTTGAAGTTCTTCCAAATTTGCGAGACAGGTAGTTTCAGCACATCTTGAATCGCTGCCATGCCAACCATCGCTTTGACTGGAGATGTCGAATATATGTACGCGGTTGAGCCGGAAGGTGCGGACAGCGGAAAGCGGCGGCGGAGTTCGACTGTTTTCTCACCTTTCAATATTTTCTTCGAGTATTCCGGCTTGATCGATAAAACAATATCTCGCTGGGCTTTAAGTGGCTCGTTTCCTAGAAGTGGCAGAACAAGTTGATAGTCGTGCTCCCACTCAACGTCGAGCGTTTTACAAAGTCTTAGGGACAAGGGTAGATTAGTTGGAAAATGGACGTTCAATCTCAGCGAGGCACCTAGCGCGGCAACGTATCGTTGAGCCGTCGTAAGGTAGATTTCACCGCCTGCTTCAATCTGGGAGATCGCTGTGCGTTGGACATTCATGCGCCGGGCAATCTGGTCTCGCGTGAGTCCCGCCAAGAGACGTAGCCGCCGCAACTCAGCTCCGACTCTTTGTGCATCATCCGTAGACATAACAGTTTTGGCCCCGTAGATATCGTTCAAACACGCTTTGCATGTATGCCCTAGGTGCTAGAAAAATCAAAGGGTCATAGTATTGCTCTTGGCAAAGAATTCCTACTGTCCCGTACAGAATTTATACAGTAGGGGTAGGTCGGAGACAGATTTGGCGGCGATCAACGCCTGCGCCCGCGTAGGCTCCAGGCCCTGTTCCAAGCGACGGAGCAAGGTGAACGGCGCGGTACAGGGATTGCTTGACGGACCAGTTGAAGGCCGCAGTCTGGGAGTGGTTCTCGGTGTTCAATTCGGCTGTCCTTGTCTGGTTTCACGTTCCGGGCCAGATCATACACAGCAGGGGTTGGAGTGTCGCGCATGGGGTGTCTGGGGCTGCCATTGCAGCTGGGCCAGGGGGCTCGACCTGGGTTGAGGACTTCCGCTAACTCTCATAGTAAGGAGGGTATACTATGTTCCCATCTCTATGGGTTCCATGCAGCCCCCGCTTCCGCTGCGCTGCGCGGCGTCTGAATGGAACTTGGGCCAGCACGGTGGCGGGCCAAGAGACCTTACGCAACCCTGGGTGGGGCATATGCGCTTGAGATTGTACGACGACGTTCCTGAAGAGCTCCGAGGGTTTGCGGAGGCTTTCACGAAGTGGGCCATTACCTTGAAGGAGTTTGGCCTGGTCCCAGGTGCCATTTTCGAAACCTGCACCATTGAGGACCCAGTCAGAGCAGCTAGGCAGGAGTCCATTGTCACTTGGCGAACCAACACCGACTTGGTTCGCGCCAGGCATCTTCTCCAGACTGAAACCAATGAAGGCCGGTTCAGCCATGGACTTTCAATCATGCAGGGCCACCAACCTTCCAAAGGTTCGATGACGACCGCTGGCTATCTCTGGGAAGCCCAACACGATACTGAACTTGTGGCAGCTCTGTTGATGGTGGGGTCCCTGTTCCCTCGGCTCGATAGCTCCCGGAAACATTACCCTAAGGAAAACTGGCCGCCGATGAAACTGGTTCGGGAAAGCCAGGACTCCATGCTGCATCTAATCCGAGATCGACTTCCCGAGTTTGAAAGTTGGCCGAGGCTATGCACCGATGTGCTCCCTGTACGCACCGAGGATTTCTGGTATCGAGTGGATGATACCTACTCATTGTGGCGCCTTCTGGCCGAGGAGCACGCCCGGCTTCATTGCCGCTTCAGGGTGCTGAAGGTGGAGTTTACAGGATAGAGGGCGAGGGTGTGGTCGCGTGCTACATCGGTCAGTAGATCCGGCGCGACCCTCCCCGGCTGCCGCCGGGAGGGTCGCGCACAGGACGGTATACGCAAGAAGTGGGAAGTACTTAGGAGCTCATGACAACTTGGATGAATGTGTAGCTCATCACGACTCCGAATGTGGACAGTATGGCGACGTCGCAACACTTGAACAGAAACATCATTTTGGGGTTTGTAAGAAACTTCTTTACCATGGCTGGCCTCTGCCTCATTAACTGTGTGGTGTAAGTTAGGTTATAGAAGACCAGGTGCATTTTCTGAGTTGGTTGACATTACGGTACGTAGATCTCTACCGGCGCTCGACGAACGATGGTATCCTCGTCCTGCAGGGCATTTAGGTGCCCCGCAGGATTCGAACCCTTAAAGTAACCCCTTAGTGACGGTACATCTGTCGGTACTTGAGGCGAGCCAAAAAGCAAGAAACTCTTGAAAAACAAGAGGTTAACGGTACTTTTCGGGCGGTCTCACACCGACCATATCCCCCTGGTGCTTACCGGTCACATAGGTAACATGCAGGGATCGACCGTGTACGGTTCGAGTCAATTTAACACCGATCGTTCTCAGTTTAATCTGTCCGCGGTCAGCGAGTACAGTCGGGCGTCGAGCCTGGCAGCAATTCCCGGAAACTATATTGGCAATACGCGAGGAGTAGATACATTTTCCATTACCAGCAGGGGAGCTATTTCTGGCCGTTCGGGGGATGGTTGTACTGATGCCGGTCAGGTAAGCCAGATTAACCCGGGGAAAAATCTCTACCGCATAAACATGGATATCGGGCGTTGCGCGGATCTAAACGGCAATTACAGTGGGCTTGCCGCTCTCGCGGACGATGGTCAACGGAGAAACGCAATGTTGATTGTGATGATTTCGGGGGCGGAGTACATCATCAGTGATGTGTTGGATAGACGATGAGCCGGCGCCATCTTATGAGACGTAAGTCAAACTTGGGTTGCTTTGACTTACGGGCTCCACTCGATAGCATTAGCGGAGTTCTGTCCGAATGCAAGTGGTGGACAAACCATGGACTAGCTGCGGTTCCGATGTTCCAATCCGAATGAGACCCTGCTACTAAGAATAAGACCTTGGGGAAATATTATTTTTCGCATCAACAATCAAATATTTGGATTCCGAAATGTCACGATTACTATCGCGTAGGTGGGTGGTGGCGGCAGCCGCATGTCTGTTTGTATCGGTCTCTGCAGTTGGAGCTGATAATCCTGGCAATATAGTTGACAGTACCGAGACTTCCGGTTCCGAAGAGTCAGGGTCTGAAATAAGGTTAAAGCGAAAAATTGCGATTGCCCGTTTCACCAACGAGACCAGGTCCGGAACTACCTTTTTGGTCGACAACTCTGGAGACCGAATTGGAAAGCAGGCATCAGACATACTGAGTGCGCGACTGGCAGAGACCAATAATTTCCTAATGTTTGAGCGGATTGACTCAGACAAAACGAGTCAAGAGCAAATGCTTGCGGGACTGCAAGAGTCGGGCGTATCGGTAGACTATTTGATTGTTGGTTCTGTCAGCGAATTTGGACGATCCACTGAAAGCGACACCGGTGTATTTTCCCGGAAGAGAATTCAGAAGGCCTATGCAAAGGTAAACGTGCGGTTGGTTGATGTCGGTACTGGAAGAATTATTTACGCCTCAGAAGGTGCCGGTGAAGCAATGTCTGAAGCCAAAAAAGTCATGGGAGTCGGATCAAGTGCAGGATTCGATCAGAGTCTAACTGATCGAGCAATCTCTGCAGCTATCTCACAGCTGACCAGCAATCTTGTTGAGAACATGACATCGAGTCCTTGGAAGTCGTACCTTCTGGCAGAGGATCAAGGGATTTACATAATGGCCGGTGGTTCAAGCCAGGGAATAAAGCCTGGTACCGAACTTTTTCTCTATGAGCAAGGCAGGCAAATCAAAAACCCCCAAACCGGCACGCTGATTACGCTCCCCGGGGAAAAGGTCGGCCGCCTCGACGTTATTGAATCCGTCGGCGAGGATGAGTTTAGTGAAGTCAGCTATGTCACCTTGAGAGGTTCGCAGCTTAGCAAGCCACTTGATTCTTATTACATTTCCGATAAGTAGGCCACTCAATGAATTATCGAATCCTATGTGTGTTTATGGCGATTTTCCTGGCCGGGTGTGGAGGTCAGGTACAGAGAGAAACAGGGATTGAAGCGCAGTCACTTTTGATCATCAAGTCTGAAAAATTGATTGGGAGTACAGTTCAAATTGATGACACGTTCTCTCGAATTGTCCAACGGAGTGATCTCACGCCTTACGAGACGGGAGTCTGGGGTGTCAAGGATAGGGAAGACGAAGGATTGGACATAATGACAATAAAGGTCGAGCCAGGCGAGCGACGTATACAAGTCTCCGATAGTGGAAAGGTGCTGATAAACAAGAAAATGTATTTTTCAAATGGTCAGCAGAGAATTTTGAGGGTCCGTCGATGAAAGCTTTACTCCTCACAATTTTTCTCGTTCCTCTAACGCTTTTGGTAGGCTGTTCCACGGTCACTGAAGCAGGTTATTACTGGGGAAACTACTCTTCAACTCTCTATGCATACACGAAATCTCCGTCTGACGTTACTCAGTTGGCACATATCGAGACATTACAGGATATTGTTGATAAATCTAATGAAAAAGGATTAAGGGTGCCCCCTGGAATTTTTGCTGAACTTGGCTATTTGTCCTCCAAGAGGAACGAAGTCGGCCTTGCCATAGCCTACTATGACGAAGAAGCAAGACTATACCCCGAATCAAAGATTTTGCTAGAGAGGCTGATAGCTTCATCTAATAGGGAGTCTGGCAATGAAGATAACTAGGATTGCCGGAGCTTTGCTCGCGCTCATTTTTCTGTCGGCCTGTGCTGGGCCAACCCTTACGAAAAGAGATGCTTTTCCCTCAATGTATGGAACGAATAAGCCACTCTCAATGGTCGTTGTTCCGGCGATAAATGAAACTACCGCAGCCGACGCGGGTGATCTTCTGAATGTCACCGTGGCGCAGCCTTTTGCCAACCATGGCTATTATGTGATGCCTGTTTCTATTGTTGCCGATATTTTCCGTGGAGAAGGCGTCATCGACGGTACCCAGATGAAGGGAGTTCAGACTTCAATATTCAAAGACAGTTTTGGAGACGACTCCGTACTTTTCCTCACGATTAATAAATGGGAAACCAACTATATAGTGATCGGCGGTAACGTCACTGTTGGAATCGAGTATGTGCTGTTGTCAACCGAGACAAATGAAGTGCTTTGGTCATATCAACAGAACCTGGTTATCGATACTGGCAGCTCCTCAGGAAACATTCTTGTTGACATAGTGGCAACGGCAATCAGTACCGCCGCTACGGATTACGTTCCTATCGCAGCCCAGGTCCATGTTAACGCCGTGAACGCAATGCCATACGGAGCTTATCACCCGCAGACGGGACTCGATGGCGATTTAAAAAGCGTTAACCAGCGCGCTCAACAGGGTGCTCTTGCTGAGGATTAGTGGTTGTCGCTCGTGCTGAGACTATAAATCGCATAGAAATTTTTCTATGCGGATTCTATGAGTATGCTTGTAGCATCGCGCATACAATAGTGCTTCGTGGCGGAAGCCTGCAGCAACTGGGAGTGGATGAGGCAAAGCCTACGGCTGCCTGTGGCATTGGTGAGTTAAGCGATCATACCTGGGGTCATGCGGCGTACACCTTGCGGCTGCCTTGTTGGAATATTGAAGACAGGCAACGCGACAAACTTAAGGCGTTCGTTCATCGTTTTACGCTCTTTCTACGGCATTTGGTTAATGGTTTAAACCATGTCTCCGGTATATGCTTTAAGCTATGTCTCAGGCACTACATAATGGCTTCGGCTCATATTTACGGTGACTCAGTGAAACGCGCTGGGAGCGGCTCAGAGTTTTCGCTGCTTTTTTTACCAGACTGTAAGGAAATTGGGCAGATCACCGCACTTGAATACATTGATCGCTATAAGACTGGTTGTCTGGCTATGGCCTCACAACAGGAGCCGTGCGTGATAGTAGACAGCTTGATCGATTGGGGTCTATGTCAGTGAATAAGGCTGACGACTCACAATTGCCATTGTTTGAGTTCGACTCAGGGGATTGGCCTGATCCATCACCCTTGCCTTTTGAGCCAAGTGGAGAGGCGACTTCTTTTAGTAAATACATCGTCTATGTAGATGAAAGCGGAGATCACAGCCTCCAGAGTATCGATGAAAATTATCCCATTTTTGGGTAGTGTCCCGTCAAGTGGTGTAATTCCGGTCTCCAGATTTTTCATGTCAGGCAGCCTCAGGTCGATCCAGTAGACTTGCCTGGTCCTCGGTACTCAGCACGCGTGCCAGCGTCTCTTGGCTCATGTAGCGGCGCGTCAC
>NZ_JAVJWR010000030.1:0-25346 GCF_040221975.1 Haliea sp. | reverse complement strand
GCCGGCGCGACTCAGCGTTGTGCCTCTTGGTAAGGGAGCCACCCTTGCCGGCAAGCCACGCCTTGATTCGCGCCGGCACAGGCGCTCTGAACGTTACCGAATTAGCCGCGCAGCCCACTAGGCGCGCTTGCGGTCCTCGTTGAGGTCACTGAGGAACCTGTCCAGCAAGGATTTTTCCGCATGGGGCATAACCACCACATGGGCGAGTGACTTTCCGTGCGTCTCTGACGCTTTTACGGTCGCCAGGGTCCACTTTTTCTTCAGCTCTCGCGAGAACAGATTGTCGAAGTACACCGTATTCGATCGCTTGTCGGCCAGCACCGGATTGAACTCGGGAAAGTGGCTCTGCATCTCTGCCAGCAGGTAGCGGGCGTTATCCAGCACCAGCCTGGCATCGCGTTCTTGCTGTAGCAGAGACTCCGCCGTGCTGAAGTAATGAAATTCTGCCGGTTTTACCGCATCCCGTGAGCAGGTGATGGTGCCAGGCACATGGGATATGTAGGCCGGGTCATGGACCGACGCAAACAGCTCGCGAAATTCCTCGAAGTCCTTCTTGCCGGCAACAAATATCCCCGCCGCGCCGGTGTAACCAAAGAACTTGTGACATGACACTGCAATCGAGTCATACCGCTTGCCGGACTTGCCCAGTTTGTGAAGGTCGGCGGCGTAATCGGTGGCGTGCAGGTAGCCACCAAACAGCGCGGCATCGAGATGGATGTAGGAATCGTAGCCTTCCAGGGCCGCGTTTATCCCATCGATATCGTCGACCGCGCCTTTGAGGGTAGTACCAATGGTGGCCAGGATGAGGGCGGGGGCATCGCGGTTATCCTTTAGTTTGGCGCGCAAATCCGCCATGTCCATGGCCCCTGTTTCGTCAGTGGCAACCAGCACCTCTTGCATGGCCAGCAGGTCGCGAATGATCTGGATCGAATAGTGCGCTTCTTTGGTGTAATACACGCGCGGGGTCATACCCGTCCTGGCCTTGAGCAAGGTGCGTCCCACCAGTGCGCCGTGGGCGTTACTGTCAGTGCCGCTATTGGAGATAAAGCCCCAGATGTCGTCGGCGGGAAAGCCGTAGCGGGCGCCGAAGCGAGTAATGACATCGGCTTCGAGAAATTGCGTGTCATAGTTTCCGGGATGATAAAAGGGATCGCCGACATTGTTCATGTTGCGCTGACCTACCTCCACAGAGGCCAGCTGCTCTCGCCATCTGAAGAAGCCATCCGGCGGTTTATTCATGTTGGCCGGGTAGCCCAGAAATACTTTCGGGTCATGGTGCTGCAACCACTCGCGGCGCGAGCGCACATAGGACTGGGCATTGGCATCCGCTACACTGCCAAGCGGTGCCGCTGCGGCAGCAGGGGCCAAACCGACAGCAGCTGGTGGCGAGCAAAGCGCTGCACCGGATGCGGCCAGCATGCTGGAACCGACAAGAAAGTTGCGTCTTGAAAACATGTATCCTCTCCGACTGACAGGTTTGGCCAGAAGCTCCCGGGACTGGCAACGAATCACGTTTACACTATAGTGCATGGAGTGCCACTGGGTGCAAATTCCTCGTTGCACTTCAGGTCTAAAGTTACTGGCTCATGAGTGAATCCACTTTACACATCAGCGATTCAGACCGGTCAATGCTGGCCGGCGAGCGCCGCCTTGCGCTCGTGGCTGTATGGGGCTCTACAAGTGCCCAACAGGGTGATGCACTACACTGGTATCTGATCCAGCGCAGTGAGGCGATATATGCCAGCAAGGAACGTAGTCGTGACAGAACAGCATGAGATCTGCGCAGGGCAACTGGTTGAGAGCTGTCGTTATCAAAATGCGAGCCGAGTTCGCCGGGGGCTGAGTATTACCGAACTTACCGCGTGGCCCACTAGCCGCCCTCATCATTGCCGGTGAGGCCATCTTTCTGCTGCCCTTCGTCCTGTCGCGCATTTTCCGTCCGACCTTCATTGACATTTTCGGCATCACCAATCTTCAGCTCGGTACCGCGTTTTCCCTGTATGGTGTCATTGTCACGGTGTCCTAATTCGCCGCGGCCCTTTGGCAGACCGCTTTTCCGCCCGCAACCTGCTGGTGGCGGCATTGCTGGCGACGTTCCTCGGCGCGGTCATGCTGTTACGGAGTTTTGCCGTCGTCATGCTGGGCAGCGGGGCACCAGCATGTATTTGGGGTAGTGACGTAAGTGGCTCCACTCTACGACAATAGTCTCAGTGCCGCATCTGCTTATTGGGTTTTCAGGCGTGGTTCCACTGGAGTCACTACACCCCCGGGCTCAGTGAGCCGTCTGGGAATCAGGGGTCCAGACGATCACTGTGCCGTATAGCCACCATCGATTGTCAGCTCGGTGCCCGTGACGAATTTCGATTCGTCCGAGGCCAGATAGACGACAGGTTAATGATGCTGCCACTCCCGGCTTCTCGCATGTAGCCGATGGCGTGTTTGGTGCAAAGAAACACACCGGTCACGTTGACGTCGAACAACGCTTCCCATTCTTCGCGTGTGATCTCATCGGTGGGCTTGTTGACGCCTGCAATGCCAGCATTGTTGACGAGCACATGCAGGCCACCGTATTCCTTCTTACGTCCCGGATGAGCAGGAAGGCCCCTTGCTTGTGGACCAGGCGGCCGGTTCGTGCACAGGTCCTTGATGCGGGACTGGTCCAGCACGTAGGAGCGGATCATCGGGGCACCGCGTAATCCCCGGCCATGGCCCTAAGGTAGGCGACCTGGTCTGATTCATCTCCGTAACGTCCAACGGCCCGCTCAAGCACGCGCTGAAAGCTCCTCGCCATGTTGCGGCACAGTGCCACCTGCTCAATGTCGAAATAGCGTTCCGGGGGCGGCTCCACCGTCCGGCACAGGGCGACCCGCGCGGCCCATTGATCAATGTCGTCGCCGAGCCCGGTCTGCTGGGCCGCCGTGAGACGCTGCAGGGCCTCCAGGGTGGTTTCGTGGCCCGCGAAGCAGTCGCGCAAACCGGGGTGGGGTTCGATGCGCTGGTCGTTTTCGTAGAGACAGAGCGTGGCCACGGTGTCGGGTCCGCTGAGGGCATCCAGCCTGCGCGACTTGACTGCCTGGAGGCTGTTGGTGAACACCAGCGCCACGTGCTCGGCGTTGGGGGTGAGCCAGGGGCGTGCGAAGCCGGGTCTGGATTCAAGCCACTGCAGCAGGCGCTGCTCATCGTAAGGCGCATTCGTGTAGACCACTTCGGTGACCTGGCCGCGGGACGCTCCCTGGAACGAGCCACCGATGGTGAAAACCGGGGCGCCGGTGCCGTAGTCGATGACAGCGAGGCCGATCACCAGCAACGGCGCCAGGGGCACGGCGAGCCAGGCCACCCGTGGCGGAGACGGCGCGACCGCCAGGGCGTAGACGCCGGCCCAGAATGCATCCGTGGCGATGAACAGCAGCAGCGGGTTGCCATCGAGACGCAACGGTGAGCCATGGGGCTGATAGTCGGTGAACAGCCAGCCGCCGAGGCGCTCGACGTCCACCTGCGCCGCCAGAGCGCCCAGGCAGGCGGCGAAGGCTGCCACGGCGACCAGGCGAGCAATACCGGCGCGGCGCCGCCCCAGGGAGAAGACGACCCCGAGCAGTACGGCGAAGCTCGGTACATGAAGAAACCCACCGGCCACCGGGAGCGGGATGAGATACTCGACCAGGGCACTACCCGTTCCCCAGATACCCGTCCATCCCAGGACGCCCGCGATCAGGGCCGGTGTCAGCCAGGCAGCGAGCAGAAGGGCAATCCTCATACTTGGGCTCTCCTTGACAGTCCCCCGGATCTTGCCACAGGCAGTCGCGCCAGGTACAGGGCAAATATACGGCCGGTCGAGAGTAGATTTACTCGCCGGGTTCTTTGACTAGAGCTGGAAATTGCGCGAAATTTCCTCCAATCTCCCCGCAATCGGTATCCGCAACAGTTGGTTTCAGTACGTCGAGATTGGCGAAAGCGAAGCGATGGTGTTCCTCGTCAAAGTCATAGATGTCAGGGCGGGATCCCCGTGCACTATCCACCCCCGAACACTTCCTGATACCAGGCAATCATTTCCTCGTAGCGACGAGTCATGAACACTACATGGACCAGGCGGGGCGTTGGTCGGTTACTGTACCTTTGCAAAATTCCGACTATGCTTGCGATGTATTGGCCACCATATCTACATGCAGGAATATCTATGAGTACGAACAATTTCAGGCTCCGCACCCGCTTGAATCAGTTTGCCGTAATGGCGGTATTGTCGATTGCAGCATTGCTCACCGCTGGTGCCAAAGGGGATTCTGGTGGCGCGGTTAATTACGGGCCGGCGGCCAGCGAGTTGATGGCACTGGTCGAGGCAAATCCGGACCTGAAATCAATGCTGGCCGCTTCCATCGAACAGGCCAGACAGATCAATCCGGATCGAAATACCAACCCTGCGCAAAGCCTGGAAGAGTACTTCGGTTTTGTATCCTGGGCTGAAACAGCGATGCCCTGGGCGCTGTTGAAGAAGCCTGACTATCCGGAAATATATGACAATATCTACCAGAGCCTGGTGTATTTTCATTTCCTGGTTGAGCAGCCGTTGCCTGAACTGGAGGGCAGGGGATTGGTCAATAACACTCTGCAGTACGCCGAGCCCTTTGCATCCTGGTTGAATGTCTTCAGTCAATCCTGGGGCAGTTTTCTCGATGGGCCGGGGTCCTGGAACGAAACCTACTACGAAATGGCCCTGAACGACCCTGCCTTCGGGCTGCAAAATGACTGGTACGAGGATTCAGGCAACTGGAGCACATTCAACGAATTTTTTGCCCGCTATCTCAAATCACCCGCGATGCGTCCCATCACAGCACCGCTGGATGACAGTGTTGTGGTTTCCTTTGCTGATTCGGTGCCCCAGGGCGTCTGGGCGATTGATGGAGACTCCATTCTCGTCGCGCGGGATCCCGTGCCGGTAAAAGCCTCGAGTCTCCGGTCCATAGCGCGTCTCATCGGTGAGGGCAGCGAGTATCGAAATGCCTTTGCAAATGGCACTTTTACCCATTCATTCCTCAACGTCAACGACTACCATCGCTACCATTTCCCATTGGGCGGAACCATCCGGGAAGTGCGCATCATACCGGGCGTTAGCGCAACGGGCGGCTCCATTTGGTGGGATGCGGCCAATAAACGCTATGCCTTTGACCCCTCGGAAAGGTTGGGATGGCAAAGCATCGAGACCCGGGGTTGTGTGATTTTGGAAACTGACAGGTATGGCCTGGTGGCGCTGTTGCCCATAGGCATGTCAGCGGTCAGTTCGGTAAACCTGGAGGACAACATCAAGCCTGGGGCGCGGGTGGAGAAGGGCGACATGCTGGGGCACTTTGCGTTCGGGGGCTCCGACTTTGTCATGGTGTTTCAGGATGCGGTGGATTTCACCCTCGAAGCGCCAAGGGGCACGAATGGCGAAGCCTACCAGCATTTTCTGGTGGGGGAGCGGCTGGGCAAGCTGGCACTTCGGGATGGCGACTGAGGCGCTAAAGCAAGTATAACGGGCGTCTCTCATGCATGACCTCTGGATCCAGGCGATAGCGGACTGGCAGATATACTGATGACATGCGCTTGATGTGAAGTGATGCCGTCAGTGCAACCAGGGACAGCAAGCACCCGACGCTACTGGATCCGGTTCGGCACTCTCGCAAGAATGATTGCCGGGCGCCAACAGGCCGGTGACCGCAAGCGAGCTGGCGGAAATGTCGCGGCAGGTTTTCGGGACGCGATATCGGGAGGTTTGTTCATGACGGTAGTCGACGCTGAAGGCGCGTGCCCATTCTGTGGCGGAGTAAACAAGTGCATGGCGAAAAGCACGCAGCCCTGCTGGTGCATTGCTGCCACTATACCCGTGGGGCTTGTGGAGCTGGTCCCTGCTCCGGCAAAGGGCAAGGCCTGCATTTGCCAGGCCTGCGTGCGTCGCTACAATCAGGACCCGGCGTCGTTCAGGTCCCGCCGCGCACCAGGGTGACTTGCAACGGAATGAACGGTCACCTGTGTGACCGGAAAGTACGCAGGAAAAGTGGTAGCCATGAGTGGGTCTTACGGTCCGGCGCTCCGGCTACCTCGGCGGGAATATTCGCATATATTGCCATCGCTGCTGGTATCTGAGCCAGCGCAGTGAGACGATATATGCCAGCAGGGAACGTGGTCGTGACAGAGCGGCAGGCGATCCGGGGATGTACCGGATGAATAGAAACAGGTGTTCTTATCTCTGCCATTGATACAACCAGGGACAGAGTCCGTGGAAATTCCGGTTTCCTGGCGCTCGCCGCCCTCATCATTGCCGGTGAGGCCATCTTTCTGCTGCCCTTCGTCCTGTCGCGCATTTTCCGTCCCACCTTCATCGACATTTTCGGCATTACCAACCTTCAGCTCGGCACTGCGTTTTCCCTGTATGGCGTCATTGCCATGGTGTCCTATTTCGCCGGCGGCCCGCTGGCGGACCGCTTTTCCGCCCGCAACCTGCTGGTGGTGGCATTGCTGGCGACGTCCCTCGGCGGGGCGGTCATGGTCGCCATCCCGCCCATCGGCGTGTTGACCCTGCTCTACGGATTCTGGGGACTGACCACCATCCTGCTGTTCTGGGGGGCCCTGATCAAGACCACCCGCGAGCTGGGCAGTGTTCACCAGGGCAGGACCTTCGGCCTGCTGGATGGCGGCCGCGGCCTGTTCGCGGCGGTCATGTCATCGTTATCGGTCCTGGTGTTCGCGGCCCTGTTGCCGGCGGATGTGGAAACCGCGACTCTGGCCCAGCGTGAGCAGGCACTCGCTGCAATCATCCAGGGGTTTTCCGGGATGTGTGTCCTGTCGGCGCTGCTGGTCTGGCTGTTCGTGCCGCCGACGCCACAGACCGATACCCTGGCCGGTACCGGGGTGAGCTTGCGGTCCCTGCGGCAGGTCATGGCCATGCGCACGGTCTGGTGCCAGGCAGTCATCGTGCTGTGTGCCTATGTGGCCTACAAAAGTACCGATGGCTTTTCCCTGTATGCCAGGGACGCCTTCGGCTACAACGAGGTGGAGGCCGCCACTGTCGGCACCGTCTCGTTCTGGATGCGCCCGGTCGCGGCCATCGGCGCGGGATTGCTGGCGGACCGGTTCAGCGGCGCGGTCATGCTGTTGTGGAGTTTTGCCGTCGTCATGCTGGGCAGCGGGGCGATCGCGGCCGGTTTGATCCTGCCCGGACTGCCCTGGCTGCTGCTGGCGACCATCGCGGGCACCAGTGCCGGTATCTATGGTTTGCGCGGCCTGTATTTCGCCATTTTCGGCGAGGGCAATGTCCCGCTAATACAGACCGGCACTGCTGTGGGCGTGGTGTCTTTTGTCGGTTTCACACCGGATATCTTCATGGGGCCGCTGATGGGCTGGCTTATCGATTCCTCTCCCGGGGCCGCGGGGCACCAGCATGTATTTGGGGTCGTGGCTGGGTTTGCTTTTATCGGGCTGATTGCGACGGTCTTGTTTGGCCGGTCAAGCCGGGCCTTGCCGGGAAGTGACGCGGTTTGAGTTCGCATGTCACGTTGCCGAAGGCTATGTGACGACGCTACGAGTCGGCTGAGGACGAGGTGCGGGTCAGGAAGTCGGGGTTGTGGGCTGATCCCAACCCCATTAACCGCTATGATTGACCGAAGGCCATCCGATAGCGGCGCTACCTACCGCATAATTGTCATCGGGTTGCATAATCCGATTGGGACTGGAAAGTCATGAGTGAGCACAGGCCGCCATCCAAGAGCTTCGAACAAGTTCGTTCCGAACAGCTTGAATACAACGCCAAGCGGGAGTCTGGGTACCGTGAGCGCGCCCTGAAAATCTACCCGTGGATCTGTGGTCGCTGTGCGCGAGAGTTCGACCGTAGAAATTTGTCGGAACTGACCGTCCATCATGTCGATCATAACCACGACAATAACCCCGGCGATGGCAGCAATTGGGAGCTACTTTGTATTTACTGCCATGACGAAGAACACAGCAAGTTTGAAAGCTTTGTGCGGTATGGCAGCACCAGTGCCGCTAGAGCAAAGGGCGCGACTCATAATCCCTTCGCCGATCTGAAGGCGAAGATGGAGGGCAAGGGCTGACGGCGGAACAAGAGAGAAAGTCACAACGCGGATCGGGATCTACCTGACCACGCACGGCGCGGGAGGCATTTCCCAGCGCGATTTTACGCTTGCGCAACGGATCATTCGTTTGCTCGCAGAGTAAGCTGGGCAGGGAAGGGGCAAAATGAATTTGGCTGGAGATTTTTAACTGGTTGATTTTGTTGGCTCAAGGCAGCTCTGAAAAACGCGTAAATTTACGCGACTTTCTCATAATGCTGCATGTGGCATGCTGATGTCCCAGGCTTTGTTTTACACGGCTCTGCTACAGGTGACAGTTGGGAGGTTGCGCCATGATTCAGCGTTTTGTTATGTCTCCGACCGGACTCGCGTTGGATCGCTTTCTGGTCCGTTGGACGGGTTTTTCCCTGACCACCTGGGTGTTTGCCCGGGTCAGTGGTTTTGCTCCCGGCCCTGTGCTGTACCTGGAAACCACCGGTCGACGCAGCGGTCGCACTCGGGGAGTGGTAGTGCCCTATTTCGATCGCGACGGCCAGCGTCTGCTGGTCGCATCGAAGGGCGGGGCCAGCACTGACCCTTACTGGGCCATGAATCTGCGCGCCAACCCTGATGCCCTGGTTCGTATCAGGCGGCGACCGCAGCCGGTACGCGCGCGATTTCTGGTCGGCGAGGAACGCGCTCGGGTCTGGGAGGAGCTCAAAGTCGATGTTCCCACCTATGCTCACTATGAAAGCCTTACGACGCGCGAGATCCCGGTCATTGCCCTGGAGCGACGCTGAACACCGATGCTCCTCGGGTGCCGCTCTGTTAAGCTCAGCGGTCAACAGGTGTTATTCCCGGCAGACCGGCAAGTGGATAACCGTACTCCCACGTGAACAAGGCAGAGTCATGACTGAAACCATCAATCCGGCCAACAATTGGGCGCTGGTAGAAAAACGGCTCGGCGAAGAGTCGGACCCGGTCCTGATACGCAACCTTGAAACCGTGCTCAAGCACATGAAAGCCGAAGCCATGCTCGATCTTGACGGTTTGCTGGCAACGGTCCACCCCGACGCGCGCTATCATTTTTTCGGTAGCGAAGACGATGAGGCCTTTGCCGGTCCGAAAGGAAAAGAGAACGTCGAGGAATTCTACCGCTCGATTATTGCAATGGATATCCATCGTATTGAACACGATATCGATCGTCTTGTTGTCGATCAGCATTGCGTCATCACCGAGGGCGAAATGAAAATCGCCTATCCGGGTAAACTGCTTGGTGAGATGGGCTATCCCGTTGACGATCCCGAGGCATACTACCTGTACCAGACACGTAGTCTGATAGTATGGCCAATGAGCGACGATGGCAGGGTGCTCGGTGAAGACAGTTATACCGGAAAGGATGGATTTGCCGGCATTGAGACACGCAAACTCGCACCGGATGCGATTGCGACTGTGAAGGCTGGTTGATATCTCCTCCCGGTTCGCCAGCCAATCATGAAGCCCTACACTACCAGGCTCGATCGTTTTATCAGCCAGAACAGCGATTGCTCGATGGCAGACACTCGCCTGTTGCTGGCGCAACGGCGGATACTGCTGGATGGCGTTGTGGCGGATTCCGTTCAACAGGCGGTGACCAAGTTCACCCGCGTCGAGCTGGATGGAGCCTGCCTGCAGAGCGAGCAGCCGGTGTATCTGGCCTTGCACAAGCCCGCGGGTGTGGTCAGTGCGACGAAGGACAGCAAGCACCCGACGGTACTGGATCTGGTTCACCATCCCCGGAAGGATGAGCTGCATATCGCCGGGCGCCTGGATTTCAATACCACCGGCCTGGTGCTGCTGACGAATGACGGCGCGTGGTCAAGCCGGATCAGTTCGCCGCAGACGAAACTCCCCAAGACCTATGAGGTGAGCGTATCCGAGCCCTTGAGCGCGGAATACGTGGCGGCGTTTCAAGCGGGCATCTATTTTGCCTATGAAGGCATCACCACGCTGCCAGCCCGGCTGGAGATACTCTCCAAGCACCGGGCCAGGCTATCACTGGTTGAGGGCAAGTATCATCAGGTGAAGCGCATGTTCGGTTCGTTCCGGAACAAGGTGCTCGAGCTGCACCGCGTCTCGGTGGGGCCTGTGTCCCTGGGTGATCTGGAACCGTGCGCCACCAGGCCGGTGACCGCAAGGGAGATGGCAGAAATATCGCGTCAGGTGTTCGGATGGCATCATCAACAGGGTTTAGTGAAAACCGGCCCATCCCCCGTTAAGTGGGTAGAGCCGGTAGAGCCTAAGTGGGTAGAGCCGGTAGAGCCAGTGGGTAGAGCCAAAAAGTGGTAGCTACGGGTGGACTTGAACCACCGACCCCAGCATTATGAATGCTGTGCTCTAACCAGCTGAGCTACGTAGCCATAATTCGGCGCAGGGGCTGAGCCCCAAGAAAGGCGCGCATTTTCCCCATTTTGTTTCTTCAAGTCAAGCGCCTCAGGGGCGCGGTTGCTGCTGCGTAATACAGTGTATATTGCCGCCGCCCAGCAGGATCTCCCGCCCCGGCACCATCACTACTTCCCGCTCGGGAAACAGTGTCTGTAGTAGTTCCAGGGCGACACTATCCATGGGATCATCAAACCCCGGGACAATAATCCCGCCGTTCACGATAAGGAAATTCACGTAGGAAGCGGCCAGCCTCTCGGGCTGACCACTCTCGTCCGGCACCTGGCCAATTGCACCGCCCTCGCTCTCGAGGATGGCGTAGATCGGGGAGGGGATCGGCATTTTGTGGACCACCAGTTCGCGGCCCCGGGCATCGCGGCTGCGTTCCAGCACCGCCAGTGCCGACCGGCAGCGACTGTAGTTGGGGTCGCTCTCGTCGTCGGTCCAGCACAGCAGGACCTCGCCGGGGCGAACAAAGCAGCAGAAGTTATCGACGTGGCCATCGGTCTCGTCGTTATACAGGCCCTCCGGTAGCCAGATGATGGTGTCCACCGCAAGGTAGTCGCGCAGGTAGCGTTCGATCTCGGACTGGCCCAGTTGCGGATTGCGATTGGGGTGCAGCAAACACTCGGTCGTGGTGACGAGCGTGCCCTCGCCATCGACATGGATGGAGCCGCCCTCCAGTACGAACCCCGGTGTCGCGTAGCGTGGTACCCGCTCCAGCTGGGCGACCTTCTGCGCCACCTGGTTGTCCAGGTCCCAGGTCGGATAGGCCCCGCCGAGATGGCCACCCCAGGCATTGAACTCCCAATCCACCGCCGCCAGGCCACCCTTGCCTTCGATGACAAAGGTCGGGCCGCAGTCGCGCATCCAGATGTCGTCGTTGGACATTTCGATGACCCGGACATTGGAATCTTCAGCCAGCTGGGCGCTGGCGTTCTGGAACTGCTTCTGGGAAGCGCCGACCGTTACCGGCTCGAAGCGGGCGATGGCGCGAACCACCTCCAGGAAGGCCGCGCGGGCGGGCAGGGCGCCGGCACGCCAGCTGTCCGGACGCTCGGGCCACAGCATCCAGATCTGGGTCTGGGGCGCCCATTCCGCGGGCATGGAGAAGCCGTCGGCCCGCGGCGTACCACTGCGCAGGCTCATGCGTGTTCCCCGTCCAGCGTATTGATGGGTTGGTAGAGGGGAGGGCGCCGGTCCCGGAACACGCCCCAGGCCGTGCGCATCTTTTCCACTTCGTCCAGGTCGAAGCTGTGTACCAAGACGGTCTCGCTGTCGCCATCCGTAGCCTCGACCAGGGCACCGGTATGGTCGGCGATGAAGGAGCCACCATAGAAGGTGATGTCGCTGCCGTCCTGCAGTTCCCGGCCGATCCGGTTGCTGGCGATCAGCGGCATCAGGTTGGCACCGGCGTGGCCCTGCTGCACCCGCTGCCAGTGGTCGCGGCTGTGAATTGTCGGGTCGTGGGGCTCGCTGCCGATGGCGGTGGGGTAGAACAGCAACTCGGCCCCCAGCAGAGCCATGCTGCGAGCGCTCTCCGGGAACCACTGGTCCCAGCAGATGCCGACGCCGATGCGGGCGTAGCGGGTGTTCCAGACTTTGAAGCCGGTGTCGCCGGGATTGAAGTAGAACTTCTCATGGTAACCGGGGCCATCCGGAATGTGGCTCTTGCGGTAGTTGCCCAGCACGCTGCCGTCGGCGTCGATGATCGCGACCGAATTGAAGCGGGCGCGTCCCGCCAGCTCGAAGTAACTGATCGGCAGCACCACCTGCAGTTCCCTGGCGAGGGTCTGGAAATGCTGGACCGCCGGGTTCTCCGCCAGCGGCGTCGCCAGCAGCATGTAGTCTTCGTTTGGTTGCTGGCAGAAGTAGGGGGTTTCGAACAGCTCCTGCAGAAGGATGACCTGCGCGCCTTCGCCGTGGGCCGCGCGCACCAGGCGCTCGCCGTTGGCGATATTGGCTTCCCGGTCCCAGCTGCAGGCCATCTGGGTGGCGGCGACGATAACGTTGCGTGCCATGGTTGTCTACTCCTTGAAGCGTTGCGGGTTTCCGGATGATTGCGGCTGCAGGGTCGATGATGAAGCAAAACAGGCTGTTTATGAAGGTCTAAAGACCGATGCCAGGTGGCGCGATGTGGCAGCCCGGGCTCAGTATCCTGCAGCAGGCGTTGGTATCAGATTGATTTTCTGTCCAGGTGGATATATGGTTATGCGTATATTGATAGAGGCAGAAGCTGCCCCCGGCGCAGGAAATGAAATTGGTCGCACAGCCAGAGACAGCATTGCCCCATGAACGGTGAAAACTTCTACAAGTGCCTGGGTAATGAGACTCGCTTGCGGTGTCTGCTATTGCTGCTGGTGCGGGAGCAGATCTGTGTCTGTGATCTTGCGGATGCACTCGAGGTTTCACAACCGATGATTTCCCGGCACCTGGCCCAGCTGCGCGCCTGTAATCTGGTGAGCGACCATCGGCAAGGGCAGTGGGTGTACTACCGGCTCAACGCCGGTCTGCAAAGCTGGCAGCGCAGCGTGCTCGCTGCAACCCGCGACGGACTCGGGGCAGTGGCACCCTGCGTCGAGGATGTGCTGCGTCTGCAAGCCATAGAGCGACAGAAGCAGGCTGGCGACTGCTGCTGAATTTCATTCATTTCCGGAGTTGTGCATGAGCATCAAGGTCGGCATCAATGGTTTTGGCCGCATGGGCCGTCTGGTGTTGCGCGCGGCATGGGATTTGCCCGAGCTAGAGTTTGTCCATGTCAACGACCCCGCAGGCGATGCAACAACCCTGGCGCATCTGCTGACATTCGACTCAGTGCACGGGCGCTGGGATCATGATGCCGGTGCCGAGAATGGCGCGATTGTGGTCGGGGGGCGGCATATTGCCACCAGTCGCAACATCCGCATTGATGAAACCGACTGGTCAGGCTGCGACCTGGTCATCGAGGCCAGCGGCATCGAGGCCAGCGGCAAGATGAAGAAAGTCGAGGTACTGAACACCTACCTGGACCAGGGTGTCAAGCGGGTGGTAGTTACCGCTCCGGTGAAGGAGCCGGAGGTGCTTAATGTGGTCATGGGGGTGAATGACCATCTGTATCAGCCGCAAACCCACAGGATCGTCACCGCGGCCTCCTGCACCACCAACTGTCTGGCGCCGGTGGTCAAGGTCATTCACGAGAACCTGGGCATTCGCCACGGCAGCATGACCACCATCCACAATCTGACCAACACCCAGACCATTCTCGACGCGCCCCACAAGGATTTGCGCCGTGCCAGGGCCTGCGGCATGAGCCTGATTCCCACTACCACCGGCTCCGCGACGGCGATCACCGAGATATTCCCCGAACTCAAGGGGCGGCTCAATGGCCACGCGGTGCGGGTGCCGCTGGCGAATGCCTCGCTCACCGACTGTGTGTTCGAAGTGGAGATGGCGACCACCGCGGAGGCCGTCAATGCGTTGCTCAAGTCCGCTGCGGAATCAGGTCCACTGAAGGACATTCTCGGGTACGAGGCTCGCCCGCTGGTATCCATCGACTACAAGACCGACCCCCGCTCGAGTATTATCGATGCCCTGTCCACCATGGTGGTCAACAGCACCCAGGTGAAAATCTACGCCTGGTACGACAATGAGTGGGGCTACGCCAATCGCACGGCCGAACTGGCGCTGAAAGTCGGGCGCTCAGACCAGGGCGCATAGCCATGTTGAGCCACATTTCCGCGGAGATCCGCCAGTATCTGGTGGTCACCGGCAACTACTGGGCCTTTACCCTGACCGATGGCGCCCTGCGCATGCTGGTGGTGCTGCACTTCCACGGACTGGGCTACTCACCCCTGGAGATCGCGCTGCTGTTCCTGTTCTACGAGATTTTCGGGGTGATCACCAACCTGGTGGGGGGCTGGCTCGGTGCTCAGGTGGGGCTCAATCGCACCATGCATATCGGCCTGGCGCTGCAGGTTATCGCCCTGGGCATGTTGCTGGTGCCCCCGGCGATGCTCACTGTGCCCTGGGTGATGGCGGCGCAGGCCTTGTCGGGCATCGCCAAGGACCTGAACAAGATGAGCGCCAAGAGCTCGATCAAGCTGCTGCTGCCCGCCGATGCCCAGGGCACGCTGTACCAGTGGGTTGCCATTCTCACTGGCTCGAAAAATGCCCTCAAGGGGACGGGTTTCTTCCTGGGCGGGCTGCTGCTGATGTGGCTGGGATTTGCCGGCGCCGTGGCGGCAATGGCGGCGGCCCTGGCGCTGGTGTGGCTGGGGAGCCTGGTGTTCCTGCAAAGGGATCTGGGCAAGGCAACCAACAAGCCAAAATTCCGCGAAGTCCTGTCCAAGAGCCACGCCATCAACATACTTGCGGCGGCACGCATGCTGCTGTTTGGCGCCCGGGATGTCTGGTTCGTGGTGGCTCTGCCGGTATTCCTGTCACAGTCCCTGGGCTGGAACCACAGCCAGACCGGGGGTTTCCTCGCGCTCTGGATTATCGGCTACGGTGCGGTGCAGGCGTTCGCACCGCGGATTACCGGAAGCCTGCAGGGGGCGGTGCCAGACGGGCGATCAGCGACTTTGTGGGCAGCCAGCCTGGCGCTGTTGCCGATATTGATTGCCCTGGGACTGGGCACGGGGATAGATCCCGCCACAATCCTGATTGGCGGCCTGCTCCTGTTTGGGGTTCTGTTCGCGGTCAACTCCTCCCTGCACAGCTATTTGATCGTCAGCTATGCTGGTCGTGACGGCGTGTCACTGGACGTCGGCTTCTACTACATGGCCAACGCCATGGGGCGGCTTGTCGGTACCGTGCTTTCGGGCTGGGTGTTCCAGATGGCTGGCCAGGGTGCCGGTGGGCTGGCTGCCTGCCTGTGGATTTCCGCCGGCATGCTGGTGGCAACCGTGATTATTTCCCTCGGATTGCCGACCGGGACGCGCCCCACTCCCCAGGGAGAGGTGCAGTGATGTCTCGCTTGCTTGAGCTTTGCCGCAGCAATCCCCGCCAGACCTATCTGCTGGCAACCATGCTGGCAGTATTTTTGGCGATCTACTTCGTCCCGGCTGGAACCGAGCGTTTCGACAGCGCGGTGCTGGAAGCCATTTATCTGACCCACTGGTACGCCCGCGAACACGTCATTCTGTGTCTACTGCCGGCGTTCCTGATTGCGGGGGCAATGGCCGTTTATATCAGCCAGGGTGCAGTGATGCGCCACCTGGGTCCGCAAGCATCAAAGCCGGTGGCCTTTGGTGTGGCCTCGGTGTCTGGAACTCTGCTCGCCGTGTGCTCGTGTACAGTGCTACCCCTGTTCGGCGGCATTTACAAACGCGGCGCCGGCCTGGGAGCTGCAATCGCCTTTCTCTATTCGGGTCCAGCAATCAATATCATGGCCATTGTCGTTACCGCCAAGGTCCTGGGCGCTGAAATCGGCATTGCCCGGGCAGCGGGGGCAATTGTCTTTTCCCTGGTGATCGGCACCATCATGCACCTGATCTACCGCAGGGAAGAGGCCCAGCGAGCCAGCACGAACAGTCGAGGTTTTGGCGGTGATGATGCTGAGAGGCCGGCTGGCGTGGTGGCTACCTTCTTCATGTTGATGATCGGCATCCTGGTGTTTGCCAACTGGGCAGCCGCTGACAGCGCCACCTGGATGCAGATCTACCAGTGGAAGTGGCAGATTACCACGCTGCTGTCCCTGGCCCTGGGAGGCCTGCTCGTGTGGCGCTGGCAGTGGCCAGCATCGCAGCTGCTGATGTTGGCAGCGGTTGTTGCACTTGCCGCACTGGCGGTACCCGCTGTGCCGGAGCTGCCCTTCGCGCTCGGTGTCCTCGGGCTGATGCTGATTTCGGCCTTGCGGGACAGTGACCGCGAATGGGCAGCGCAAAGCTGGGATTTTGCCAAACAGATTTTGCCGCTGCTGCTGGCCGGGGTATTTGTTGCCGGCTTCGCACTCGGGCGCCCCGGACATGAAGGTATCATCCCCTCCGCGTGGGTGGCCGCCGCCGTTGGCGACAATTCCCTGCAATCGACAGTGATTGCCTCCGTGCTGGGCGCTTTGATGTACTTTTCGACTCTGACCGAGGTGCCGATTGTCGACGCGCTCATGGGCGCCGGCATGGGCAAGGGGCCAGCCCTGGCGCTGTTGCTGGCGGGGCCGGCCCTGTCCATGCCCAATATGCTGGTTATCCGTACGGTGCTGGGAACGCAGAAGACGCTCGTATACTGTAGCCTGGTTGTAGTGATGGCCACGCTGACAGGCGTCATTTACGGAAATGTCTGGTAAATCACCCTGGCATTTCAACAGCGAAATTACTGGAGTAACAACTGATGAAGTTCACGATTTATGGTTCAGGTTGTGCCAAGTGCAAGCAGCTCACCGAGAACGCCGAAGCCGCCGCGGCCTCACTGGAGCTCGCCTTTGAAGTGGAGAAGGTCACCGATGCCAATGCCATTATCGAGGCCGGTGTCATGCGCACCCCGGCGCTGGCCATCGATGGTGACATTGTTGTTGAAGGCAAGGTTTCGTCTGCAGATGACATAAAGACATTGCTCGGCTGAAGTGCCAATGAGCAACTGAGAGCCGCAACAACTTTTTCGCTACAAGGGCACTCGCCATGACAGATTCCCCACCCGACAAGCTGGCCGCCTCACCACTCAGCCTGTTCGAACGCTACCTGTCGTTGTGGGTGTTGCTCTGTATTATCGCGGGAATCACTCTGGGCACCCTGCTGCCGGATACCTTCCAGCGGCTCGCCGGGCTCGAGTACGGCTCGGTCAACTTTATTGTGGCGGTGCTGATCTGGTTCATGGTCTACCCGATGATGGTGGCGGTGGATTTCACCAGCCTCAAACGTGTCCACGAGCGTCCCAAGGGCCTGGTAATCACTCTGGTGGTCAACTGGCTGATCAAGCCGTTTACCATGGCGGCGCTGGGCCTGTTGTTCTTCGAAGTGCTATTCGTCGACCTGATCGATCCGGCCAACGCCAGCCAGTATATTGCCGGCATGATTTTGCTGGGCGCCGCCCCCTGTACCGCCATGGTGTTTGTCTGGTCCCAGCTGACCCGGGGGGATGCGAACTACACCCTGGTCCAGGTGTCCCTCAACGACGTCATCATGATCTTTGCCTTCGCACCCATCGTCGCTCTGCTATTGGGCGTTACCGACATCAGTGTGCCCTGGGCAACCCTGCTGTTGTCGGTCGTGCTGTACGTGGTTATCCCGCTGGGCGCCGGCGCCCTGACCAGGATGCATCTGATCCGCAGGGCCGGCCCCGGCGCGCAGGGCGAAGCCCTGGTAGCGCGCTTCACGTCGCGGATCAAACCCTTATCGGTAATGGGGCTGCTGGCTACAGTGGTATTACTGTTCGGCTTTCAGGGGCAGATTATCCTGGAGCAGCCATTGTTGATCGCCCTGATAGCCGTGCCGCTGCTGATTCAATCCTACGGTATCTTTGCCATCGCCTACGCCGCTGCTTACCTGTGGCGGGTGCCGTTCAATGTCGCCGCGCCCTGCGCCCTGATCGGCACCTCAAACTTCTTCGAGCTGGCGGTGGCTGTGGCCATTGGGCTGTTCGGCCTCAATTCCGGCGCCGCACTGGTGACCGTCGTCGGTGTGCTGGTGGAAGTGCCGGTGATGCTGTCCCTGGTGGCTTTTGCCAACCGGACCAGCCACTGGTTCCCCGCTGCGCGCCCCGGGTAGAGCTGGCTTGAAGGCACTGAATCAACAGTGTTACTGCCTGAGCCTGGACGAGGCCGCTCTGGGGCAGGCGCTGGAAACGGAGCTGGGCGAGCGGGGTCTCTATCAAATGACCCGGGAACGCTGTCCCTACCTGTTCTCTGCGCAGCCGGTATTTGTCACCAGTGATCATATCCGCCAGATGAATGCCGTCATCGGTGCAGTCGAAACCGTGGTGAATTCCGGGCAGTGGCGGCAGAGGGTGCTGGATTCCGCACCGGCCATCGCCCGTCACGACCCGGGTGGTGCCCGAGGCGTGTTCATGGGGTATGACTTTCATGTTGGTGCCGATTCTGTCGGGCTGATCGAAATCAATACCAACGCCGGCGGCGCGCTGCTCAATGCCGTGCTGGCCCGGGCCCAGCGTGCCTGCTGCCCGGAAGTCGCAGAGCTGGTTGCCACCGCCAAGACCGCCCTGCAACTGGAGCAGGCCATTGTCGCCATGTTTCGGCGGGAGTGGCAGCTGTCGGGCCATGACCGGCCCCTGCGATCCATCGCAATTGTCGATGCGGATCCGCCTGCGCAATATCTGTACCCCGAATTTATCTTGTTCCGGCAGCTGTTCCAGCGCAGCGGTATCGACGCTGTCATCGTAGCGCCCGAGCAACTGCAATTCAGCAAGGGTACGCTCTGGGCCGGGCCCATGTCTGTTGATCTGGTCTACAACCGGATGACGGACTTTCTGCTTGAGGGGAGCGGCGCTGCCGCCATTCGTGAAGCCTACCTGGCCAATGCGGTGGTGCTGACACCTCATCCACAGTCCCATGCCCTGTATGCGAACAAGCGCAATCTGGCGCTACTGACTGACCCGCTGGAACTGGATGCTCTGCAGATACCTGACAACCTGCAACAGACGCTATTGCAAGGCATCCCCCGCACCGAGGTTGTTGACCCCGCCAATGCTGCTCGCCTGTGGGCCGAGCGGAAACGGCTGTTTTTCAAGCCCGCGAGCGGATACGGCAGCAAGGCAGCCTGGCGTGGCGACAAGATCACCCGGCGCGTGTGGGACGAA
The DNA here is from genome assembly GCF_040221975.1 of Haliea sp. Lineage (GTDB taxonomy): Bacteria > Pseudomonadota > Gammaproteobacteria > Pseudomonadales > Halieaceae > Haliea. Next base: position 6,159 of record NZ_JAVJWR010000030.1, on the reverse strand, counting down.
GTACTGGCGGGAAACTACGTCGCCCAGGCGCTGGTGCCCCCAGGCGAGCGCTTCGCCCTGGGCGCAACGACGCCGCTGGTATTCAAGTACGACCTGCGCAATTATGTTTACGAAGGCAGAGTGCAGTGGGTGGCGGCGCGACTGTATCAGGGCCAGACCACCAACTTTCGCACTCCCGGTGGTGGCTTCGCGCCGGTGTACCACGGTTGATCCGAGCGGCGCCAATCCGCAGTCACTTCTTGTCCATGGAGAACAGCATGAAAATCGAATCCATCGAAGCGTTGATTGATTGGACCAGGCAGGTCCATTTGCATCTGGCCGAGGCGCTTGCTGCAGGGCAGAAAATCCAGCAGGACGAACGAGCGAGAGAGCTGCTGGACTATCTGCAACAGCATGAAAGCGAGCTGGCGGAAATGGTCGCCGGTTTCGAAGAGCAGGCAGACCCCAAGGCCCTGCACACCATGGCTTATGACTATGAAGTACACACTCCGCTTGAAATAGATCACCTTGGCAACAAGGCCTATGGTGGCATGAGCTATGATGCTATCGCCGAGGATGTGTTCGCCACCCACAACCAGATCCAGGAGCTCTACCGGTATCTGATCGGTCGCTCCGCCATTCCCGAGCAACTGGAACTTCTGGAAGAGCTGTCGAATGTTGAGCAACACGAAACCATGCAGCTGTCCCAGCAGGTCAATCGCGGCCGGGATATCTGAGCCGGGAGTTTAACTGGCCATCAAGGCGCAGCGGCCCAAGGAGCAGATGCTGACCCGCATCGAGGGTGCGATCCGGCGCATCGGCCCCACGGTGACACGCTGCATTGGCTGCCAGAAGTAACCTCATGTGACCGCGATGCCCGTGATCGCACCTTTCGCCCCGGTCAGCATCCTCGCCTCATGGCCTGTATCATCCGAGAGGTGCATTGTCCGACACGCGGGGGTCTCCGAGTATGACGACAACAATCATTGCATTTCTCCTCTGCCTGGCCGGCTTCGTGCTGGTCGGTGTATTGTCCCACCGTTACGCCCAGGGCAGCTCCAGCGACTACCTGATGGCCTCCAACTCGGTAAAACCCTGGCTTGCGGGGCTGTCGGCGGTTGCCACCAACAACAGTGGTTACATGTTCATCGGTGTGATCGGCTACACCTATACCACTGGCTTGCCCGCGGTGTGGTTGATGGTGGGTTGGCTGGTGGGGGATTTCATCATGTCCTCGTTTGTCCACCGGCGGCTGCGGGAGCGGACCGACAGCACCGGCCAGAACACCTTTCCGGGAGTGCTCGCCAACTGGCACGGCACTGACTTTCGCCACTATCGCCGGCTGGCGGGGCTGGTCTGCTTCATCTTTCTCGGCTCTTATGCGGCGGCGCAGCTGAACGCCGGCAGCAAGGCCTTGCATGTCCTGTTTGACTGGCCCCTCTGGGCGGGTGCGGTTATCGGCGCGTTCATTGTGATTGCCTATTGCTTTGCCGGTGGCATTCGCGCTGCCATCTGGACCGATGCCGCCCAGGCGATTGTGATGATCGTGGCCATGTTCCTGATGTTGTGGGTGGCCGTGGACCATCTGGGCGGGCTGGGCGCCACCTGGCAGCAGCTCAACGAGGTGTCTCCCGACTACATGGACGTGTGGCCAGGTGCCGTGGCGGGACTGGCCAGTCCCTGGGGGCCGGCGCTATTTATTGTGGGTTGGCTGTTCGCCGGTTTCAGCGTCGTCGGCCAGCCACATATCATGATTCGTTTCATGTCACTTGAGTCTGCGGCCAGTACCAATCGCGCGAGAATCTACTATTACACATGGTATGTGGCGTTTTATCTGGCGGCCAATAGCGTTGGTCTCCTGTCGCGCCTGTTGATTCCGGAATCGGATTCCTTTGACCCCGAACTGGCGTTGCCGACCATGGCGCTGGACCTGCTGCCACCGGTGCTGGTGGGCCTGGTCCTGGCCGGCGTGTTCGCCGCCACCATTTCCACCGGCGACTCCCTGGTGCTGGCCTGCTCGGCCGCGGTGACGGAGGACGCGATGGGCAAGACCCAGAAGTTGTGGCGGGTGAAAACGGCGACGCTGACAGTGGTGGCGCTGGCGCTGGGGATCGCCCTGTCCGGGCCGCAGAACGTGTTTGATCTGGTGGTGATTTCCTGGGGGGTACTGGGTGCCAGCTTCGGGCCACTGCTGCTGGTCTACGTGCTTGGCTATCGCCCCGGCGAGGGGCTCGCCATTGTCATGGTGCTCGCCGCCCTGGCGGCAGTCTACGGCTGGACGCGGATTCCCCTGCTGGCTGAGTATTACGAGGGCATGTTCGGCATTGTCGTCGCGCTGGCCGTGTTTGCCGGCGCCAGGATGCTCGGGCTGTGTGGGCCGCGCAAGGGGGAATAGCTACTGCCTGCGCAGCTTCTCAGACGTTGAAGCGGAAATGAATCACATCGCCATCCTGGACGATGTAGTCCTTGCCTTCCAGGCGCCAGCGACCGGCATCCTTGGCGCCCTGTTCGCCCTTGTAGGTGATGAAGTCGTCGTAGCTGATGACCTCGGCGCGGATAAAACCCTTCTGGAAATCGGTGTGGATCACCGCCGCGGCTTCCGGCGCGGTGGCGCCGACTTTCACCGTCCAGGCGCGCACTTCCTTCACCCCGGCGGTGAAGTAGGTCTGCAGGTTGAGCAGCTGGTAGCCGGCGCGGATCACCCGGTCCAGCCCCGGCTCTTCCATGCCCAGGTCCTGCAGGAATTCGAGGCGCTCGGAGTCCTCCAACTCAACGATTTCCGACTCCAGCTTGTTGCAGATGGCGACGACGATCGCGCCTTCGCTGGCAGCGATTTCGCGCACGGTGTCCAGGTAGGGGTTGTCGTCGAAGCCGTCTTCGTCGACATTGGCGATATACATGGTCGGTTTCACAGTGAGCAGGTGCAGGGTTCTGACCAGTGCCCGCTCAGCCTCGTCCAGTGCCAGTGAGCGCACCGGCAGGGCCTCGTTCAGGTGCGGCAGCAGCTTGTTTTCCAGCAGTGCCTTCAGCGCGATGGCTTCCTTGTCGCCGCCCTTGGCATTGCGGGTGACCCTCTGTAGCTGTTTCTCGCAGCTCTCCAGGTCCGCCAGCGCCAGTTCGGTGTTGATCACGTCGATGTCCGAGCGCGGGTCCACCCGGTTGGCGACGTGGATCACGTTGTCGTCATTGAAGCAGCGCACCACGTGGGCGATAGCGTCGGTCTCGCGGATGTTGGCCAGGAACTGGTTGCCGAGGCCTTCGCCCTTGGACGCACCCGCGACCAGGCCGGCGATGTCGACAAACTCCATGGTGGTGGAGACTTCCCGCTGCGGCTTGACGATTTCGGCGATACGCTGTTGCCGCGGGTCCGGCACCGGTACCACGCCGGCGTTGGGTTCGATGGTGCAGAAGGGGAAGTTCTCCGCATCAATGCCGGCCCGGGTCAGGGCGTTGAACAGAGTGGACTTGCCAACATTGGGCAGACCAACGATGCCGCATTTGAAACCCATGAATGAATCCTGTCATCGAAAACGTGTTTGAAGGCCCGCAGCGCCGCTCAGGCGGCACTGAAGCTGTGTAGTTGGGTCATGGCACGGGTGTCCTCGCCGGCCAGCAGCAAGGGCAGGGCATCGATGGCGGCGTCGATGCTGGCATCGATTTTTTCCCGTTCCACCGCGGTCGGCTTGCCGAGCACGTAACCGGTTACCCGGGAGGCGTGGCCCGGGTGACCAATGCCGACGCGCAGGCGCGCAAAACTGTTGTTGTTGCCCAGGCAGGACACGATATCGCGCAGGCCGTTGTGGCCGCCGTGGCCGCCGCCGCGCTTGAAGCGGGCGGTTCCGGGGGCGATGTCCAGCTCGTCATGTGCCACCAGAATGGCCTCCGGAGCCACTTTGTAGAAGCTGGCCATGGCGGCAACGGCCTGGCCGGAGCGGTTCATGAAAGTCGTGGGAACAAGCAGGCGCAGGTCGTGACCTGCACACTGAATACGGGCTGTAAGCCCGAAAAAACGGGATTCCGCCTGCAGAGTGGCGCCATACTGGCGCGCCAGTGCCTCGACGAAGTCGGCACCGGCATTGTGACGGGTTCCCCGGTAGTCGCTGCCCGGGTTGCCCAGTCCGGCAATCATGGAAATTGAAGCTGCCAATGCCAGTGCCTCGCGGTCGCGAGGGATTAGTCCTCGCTGCTGCTGTCTGAACTCTCGTCCGCGGAGGAGTCGTCTTCATCACCGCTGCCGCCCTTCGGTGCCACCACGGAGGCCACGGCCAGGTCGTGGTCTTCGCCCAGGGAAAGGGCAACCGAGGTGACGCCCTTGGGCAGGACAATGTCGGACAGGTGGATGATCTCACCGGTCTTCACATCGGCCATGTCCACCTCGATGAACTCGGGAATGTCAGTGGGCAGGCACAGAACTTCGATGTCGGTGGCCTGGTGCTGGATCATGCCGCCCTGGACCTTGACGCCGTGGCAGGTCTTCTCGTTCAGGAAGTGGATCGGTACATGCACCTTGATCGCCACTTTCTCGTTTACCCGGAGGAAGTCAGCGTGAGTGACGCTGTTTCGCGCCGGGTGACGCTGCAGGTCCTTGAGGATGGCCTTCTCTTTCTTGCCACCGACGTTGATCACCAGCACATGGGAAAAGAAGGCCTCGTTTTCGAGGGCTTTTTCCAGGTCTTTGCGGATAATGGACAGGGGCTGGGGATCCTTGTCGGCACCATAAATGATGGCCGGGACCTGATCAGCGAGACGACGCAGGCGGCGGCTCGCACCTTTCCCCAGGTCCTCACGCACCTCTGCGTACAGTTCAAATTGGTCAGACATTGTCTGGACTCCTTTGATGACACTGTCTTGCCTGCGACCGGCGCAACAGTGGGCTTGGTTTAGCGCTGCTCCTACTGGAACAGCGCGCTGATGGATTCCTCGTTGGACACCCGGCGTATCGACTCTGCCAGCAGGTCCGAAATGGTCAGCTGACGGATCTTCGTTATCGCCCGGGCTTCCGCGCTCAGGGGAATCGTGTCTGTGACCACCAGTTCGTCGAGCTGGGAGCCGTGTATATTGTCCAGGGCGCGGCCTGACAGCACCGCATGGGTACAGTAGGCCACCACCTTGTCCGCACCGCGCTCCTTGAGAGCGTCGGCGGCCTTGCACAGGGTGCCGGCGGTATCGACCATGTCGTCCACCAGCAGGCAGATGCGGCCCTCGACCTCGCCGATCAGGTTCATGACCTGGGCCTCGTTGGCCTGCGGCCGGCGCTTGTCGATGATTGCCAGGTCGGCATCGTCCAGCTGCTTGGCGATCGCCCGGGCCCGGACCACGCCACCGATGTCCGGCGAAACCACCATGAGATTCTCATAGTTGCAGGCAAGTATGTCCGTATTCAGGATCGGCGAGCCGTAGACGTTGTCTACCGGGCAGCCAAAAAAGCCCTGGATCTGTTCTGCGTGCAGGTCCACGGTCAACACCCGGTCGACGCCGACCGTGACCATCATGTCCGCCACTACCTTGGCGGTGATCGGTACCCGCGCCGAGCGCACCCGGCGATCCTGGCGGGCGTAGCCGAAGTAGGGTACCACCGCGGTGATCCGCGCCGCCGACGCCCGTCGCAGCGCGTCGATCATGACCAGCAACTCCATCAGGTTGTCGTTGGTCGGCGCGCAGGTGGGTTGCACCACGAACACGTCCTTGCCGCGGACGTTCTCGTTCAGTTCTACCGCGATCTCGCCATCACTGAACTTGCCGACACTGGCCTTGCCCAGGGACAGGTACAGTCGGTTGGCGATCTTCTGGGCCAGTTCCGGATTGGCGTTGCCGGTAAAGACCATCAGCTTGGAGGACACGGCACTTCTCTCCTGGGGATACGTGGCTGGGGTGGGCCTGTCGGCTTTTCCACTTCGTTGCAGTCGCGTACCGCGGACCTGCCACGAAGCTCTTCTGTATGGCTGGGGTGGTAGGATTGACTCGGGCCTTCGGCCCTCGGGCTGCGCCCGGCGTCGCGTTGCTCCTCCGCCCCACTGCCTGCGGCAGTGGTCGAACCTGGTTCGAACCCTACCGGTCGGCTTTTCCACTTCGTTGCAGTCGCGTACCGCGGACCTGCCACGAAGCTCTTCTGTATGGCTGGGGTGGTAGGATTGACTCGGGCCTTCGGCCCTCGGGCTGCGCCCGGCGTCGCGTTGCTCC
>NZ_JAVJWR010000029.1:0-191939 GCF_040221975.1 Haliea sp. | reverse complement strand
GACCGCCCGTTGAGGCGCAGCATGTTCCTCAGAAAGCGGCTTCCGGGCCGCTTTTTTTGTGCCCGGGGTTCATTGATCCCGGTGCCAAGGTCCACGCCCGGAGGTCCAGGCAGGGGGCTGGCTGGACACGCCGTGAACCCGTCCTTGGGGGCTTGGTGACGGCATCCATGCCGTCAACAGTCCAGCCAGCCCCCTGCCTGGACCTCCGGGCGTGGACCTTGGCACCGGGATCAATGAACCCCGGGCACAAAAAAAGCGGCCCGGAAGCCGCTTTCTGAGGAACATGCTGCGCCTCAACGGGCGGTCAGCTTCTCCTTGATCCGCGCCGCCCTGCCGGACAGCTCGCGCAGGTAGTACAGCTTGGCCTGGCGCACGTCGCCACGACGCTTGACTGTGACGCTGTCGACCAGCGGGCTGTAGGCCTGGAAGGTACGCTCGACGCCAACACCGTGGGAGATCTTGCGCACGGTAAACGCAGAGTTGAGTCCGCGACTGCGCTTGGCGATACAGACGCCTTCGAAAGCCTGCAGACGCTCGCGGTTGCCTTCCTTGACCTTGACCTGAACGACCACGGTGTCACCGGGGCTGAACTCGGGCAGATCCTTTTGCATTTGTTCAGCATCTAGCTGAGAGATAATCTTGTTGGTGCTCATGGTGCGCTCCTGTCGTTTACCGTGCCTAGCTTCACAGCTAGCAAATTAAGCCAAATCCCGCTCCTGGCGATACAGTGCCAGCAACTCCTGTTCCTCGGGCGTCAACGCCCTGTCCCGCAGCAGATCCGGGCGCCGCTCCTGCGTGCGGCCCAGCGCCTGCTTCAGGCGCCAGCGGCGGATCTTGTCGTGATCGCCGCTGAGCAATACTTCCGGCACCGTCCTGCCCCGGTACTCTTCGGGGCGGGTGTAGTGCGGGCAATCCAGCAAGCCGTTGGCGAAGGAGTCCTCCTGCGCTGACAGCTCGTGCCCCAACACGCCCGGCAACTGGCGGATAACCGCATCCATCACTACCATCGCCGCCAGCTCGCCGCCGCTGAGGACGTAGTCGCCGAGGGAGAGCTCTTCGTCGATCTCGCTCTCGATCAGGCGCTCATCCACGCCCTCGTAGCGGCCCGCCACCAGCACCAGGGCCGGTTCCTGCGCCAGGCTCACCGCCCTGCGGTGATCAAACCGCTGCCCCTGCGGCGACAGGTAGATGACGCGGCTGCGCGCCCCGGCCTGCTCCCTGGCGGCCGCAATGGCCCGCTCCAGGGGAGCCACCTTCATCACCATGCCGGGGCCGCCACCGAAGGGGCGATCATCCACCGTGCGATGACGGTCCTGCGTAAACTCGCGGGGGTTGCTGAGGCTGAAGCCCAGCACTCCCTGCTGCACCGCGCGGCCGGTGATCCCGTGCTCGCTGACGGCGCTGAACATCTCCGGAAACAGGGTCACTACCGCTATATGCATGTGCCCTAGTCCTCCGGGAACCAATCCACCTCGATTCGCCCTGCCGTCTCGTCAACCTGCCTCACAGTGGTGCCGGGGAGCCAGGGAATCAGACGTTCCCGCTGGTCGATACTGCCCTCACAGGCCTTGATCACCAGCACATCGTTGGCTCCGGTTTCGAGCAGGTAGTCGACTTCGCCGAGCAGCACCTGGCCTTGTTCCGTGCCGCACCAGACCTGCATGCCCTGCAGCTGGTGCCAGTAATAATCGCCCTCTTCCAGCGCCGGCAGCATATCGCCTTCAACGCTGACCTCAAGCCCCTGGAAAGTTTCCGCCAGGTTGCGGTCGTCAATGCCGCGGATGTGGGCCACCAGGCCCTTGCCCTGTCGCCGGCCAGAGTCGAACTCAATGGCCTCCAGGCCGCCGCGGCGCTCTACCATCCAGCCACCGTAGTCGAGGAAGTTCTCCATCGGCTCGGTGTAGGAGTGAATCTTGACCCAGCCCTTGATCCCGTAGCAGCCGGTTATCCGGCCGATGACGAGACGGTCGCTGGCAACGGCTTCACTCATGCCACCCGTACCGGCTCAGGCGGCTGTGCCAGCTTCCCTGACCAGCTTGGCGACGCGCTCGGACAGCTGCGCGCCCTGGCCCTGCCAGAAAGCGACACGCTCGGCGTTAACTTGCAGACGCACTTCCTGGCCGCGGGCGACGGGATTGAAGAAACCCACGCGCTCGATGAAACGGCCATCACGCGACTTGCGGCTGTCAGTGACTGTCAGGTGATAGAACGGGCGCTTCTTGGCACCACCACGAGAAAGACGAATTGTTACCATATTCGGTTATTTCCTGAAAATGAGTCGGGATCTGCGGCCAAACTTCCGACATATCCACGCCAGTACCCGGCACTACGGCCGCAAAGGTGGCGTATCATACGGAACTTCACCGGGTTTTAAAAGCCCTCGCGGGCGGAAATTTTCAGCGCTGCCAGCGCCCCAATCACCTGATAATTCAGGTGGTTGAGGCACTGGCTTACCGAAACGGGAAGCCGCCGCCAGAGCCACCGCCGGGGGGCATCATGCCACCGAGGCCGCGCATCATCTTCTCCATGCCCCCGCCCTTCATCTTTTTCATCATTTTCTGCATCTGCTTGTGCTGCTTCAGCAGGCGATTCAGGTCCTGCACCTGGGTACCCGAACCCTGGGTGATACGGCGCTTGCGCGAGCCGACAATGAGGTCGGGGTTGCGGCGCTCCCGGGGCGTCATCGAGTTGATCATCGCCTCCATGCGCGCGAACATTTTCATGTCCACATTCTGCTGTGCCATCTGCGCCACGTTGCCCATGCCCGGCAGCTTGTCCAGCATGCCGGTGATGCCACCCATGTTGTTCATCTGCTGCAACTGGTCGCGGAAGTCCTCGAGGTCGAAGCGGCCGCCTTTCTTGACCTTGCGCGCCAGACGCTCGGCCTTGTCCTTGTCGACCTTCTGCTCCGCCTCCTCGATCAGCGAGAGCACATCGCCCATGCCCAGGATGCGCGAGGCCAGACGGTCCGGGTGGAACGGATCCAGGGCCTGGGTCTTTTCGCCTACCCCGAGGAACTTGATCGGCTTGCCGGTAATGGTGCGCACCGACAGGGCGGCGCCCCCGCGACTGTCTGCATCAACCTTGGTCAGGATAACCCCGGTCAGGGGCAGGGCTTCGCCAAAGGCCTTGGCTGTCGTCGCGGCATCCTGGCCGGTCATGGCGTCGACCACAAACAGGGTTTCCGCCGGCTTGCTGATCCGGTGCAGCTCCGCAATCTCGGCCATCATCGCCTCGTCGACCGCCAGGCGGCCGGCAGTGTCGATGATCAATACGTCGCTGAAGCGGATGCGGGCATGGTTCATCGCCGCGCGAACAATATCCACCGGCTTCTGCTCAGGCTCGCTGGGGAAGAAATCCGCCCCGACCTCGGCGGCGAGGGTCTCCAGCTGCTTGATGGCAGCGGGCCGGTAGACATCGGCGCTGACCACGGTGACCGACTTCTTGTCCCGCTCCTTCAACAGCCGCGCCAGCTTGGCCACCGATGTGGTCTTGCCCGCGCCCTGCAGGCCGGCCATGAGGATGACAGCCGGCGGCTGCACCGCGAGATTGAGACCCTCATTGGAGGACCCCATCACCGCTTCCAGCTCCGCCTGCACAATCCGCAGGAAGGCCTGGCCCGGGCTCAGGCTCTTCATGACCTCCTGACCCAGGGCACGCTGTTTTACCGCCTCGACGAAATCCTTGACCACGGGCAGTGCCACGTCCGCCTCCAGCAGCGCCATGCGCACTTCGCGCAGGGTGTCCTGGATATTGTCTTCGCTGAGGCGCGCCTTGCCGGTAATGGAGCGCAGACTCTGCGACAGGCGATCGGAAAGACTCTCAAACATCGGAATGACTCTCGGCAGCGGCCGGCGCTATTGATTCCGGCCGGACAAATCGGTACAAAGGAACGCAGTATACGCCACCCGGGTCCAACCCCCAAACCATGCCGCTGCCCCTGCTAGCCATTGTTGCCGCGCTGCTGTACTTCGCTGCCGCGGGCCTGCATCTGACGCATATCCTGCAGCGGCGACCGCGGCTCAGTGGCGCCGTGATCGGCATGGGTGCCGTGGCCCTCCTCTGCCACGCCCTGGTGGCGTGGTTCAGCATCTTCGACGAGCACGCTGTTCACCTCGGGTTCTACAAAATCGCGGCCCTGATCTTCCTGGTGATCAACGTCGCCTGCCTCGCCTGGCTGGTGCGGCGCCCGCTGCAGAATCTGCTGGTGGTCCTGATGCCACTGTCGGCGATCGCGACCCTGGTTTCTGCCTTTGCGCCGCACTCCGGTACCACCCCCGAAAGCCTGGGTCATGGCCTGCTGCTGCACATTGCGTCCTCTATCCTGGCGTACGCGGTACTGACCCTGGCAGCGGCTCAGGCGGCACTGCTGGCGGTACAGGACCGCCAGCTCAAGCACCACCACGCCGTGGGCATCGTCAGCTTCCTGCCACCGCTACAGCTGATGGAGACCATGCTGTTTGAACTGCTCTGGGCCGGCGTCGTGCTGCTGACCCTGGCCATCGTTTCCGGCTTCCTGTTCCTGGACGATATCTTCGCCCAGCACCTGGTGCACAAGACCGTGCTGACACTGATCGCCTGGGTGATCTACTCCACCCTGCTCTGGGGTCGATACCGCATGGGTTGGCGCAGCCAGACCGCGGTACGCTTTACCCTGGGTGGCTTTGCCCTGCTCATGCTGGCCTTCTTTGGCTCCAAACTGGTCCTGGAGCTGGTCCTGCAGCGCGGTTGAGCCGCCTGCAATTGATGATCCACGGCACTTGCTCCCGCCCTGCTTTTTCTTCAAGATAGCCGGTCCATTCATGTCATAGGTTCGCCCCCGCTTTGAACGAAGCACCGCTGGGTCTCTTATACTCAGTCCTGGTAATCCTCATTCTGCTGTCCGGCTTCTTCTCCAGCTCGGAAACCGGGATGATGTCCCTCAACCGCTACCGGCTGAAGCATCTCCGCAAGCAGAACCACAGGGGCGCCCGTCGCGCCAGCAAGCTGCTGGAGAGGCCGGACCGGCTGATCGGCCTGATCCTGATCGGCAACAATGCGGTCAACATCCTTGCCTCCGCCATCGCCACCGTGATCGCCATTCGCCTGTGGGGGGACGCCGGGATCGCGATCGCCACCATTGTCCTGACCCTGGTCATCCTGGTGTTCGCGGAAATCACCCCCAAGACCATTGCCGCGCTGCACCCGGAGCGCGTTGCCTTTCCGTTCAGTATCGTCCTGCTGCCGCTGATGAAACTGATGTACCCGGTGGTCTGGCTGGTCAACAGTGTCACCAACGGCCTGCTGCGCCTGCTGGGCGTGGACCCCGCCGCGGCCAAGGAGGAGCACGTCTCGTCCGAGGAGCTGCGCACCATCGTTACCGAGGCCGGCGCGCTGATTCCACCCCGCCATCGCGGCATGCTGCTGAACATCCTCGATCTCGAGGAAGTTTCAGTGGATGACGTGATGGTGCCGCGTAATGAGGTCTACGGCATCGACCTGGACGACAGTGACGAGGAGATCCTGCGCTGCGTCCAGGCCAGCAACCATACCCGCCTGCCGGTCTGGCGCGACGATATCAACAATATCGTCGGCGTCCTGCACATGCGCAATATCAGCCGCATCATCGACAAGCAGGGCCTGGACCGGGACGCGCTGGAACGGGAGATGGACAAACCCTACTTCATTCCCGAGAGCACGCCGCTGCACACCCAGCTGGTGCATTTCCAGAAGAACAAGCTGCGGCTGGCGATTGTGGTGGACGAGTACGGCGAGGTCATGGGGATTGTCGCTCTCGAGGATATTCTCGAGGAGATCGTGGGCGAGTTCACCTCGCGCATGGGGGACGACAACGAGACCATTTTTGCCCAGCGTGACGGCAGCTACATCATCGCCGGCAACGCCAACCTGCGGGAGGTCAACAAGTCCCTCGACTGGCAACTGCCGACAGACGGGCCGAAAACCCTCAGTGGGCTGATTCTGGAGTACCTGGAGTCGTTCCCGGACGGCAACGCCGGCCTGGCAATCGCCGGCTACCGCTTTGAAATTCTCGAGCTGCAGGGCAACGTGATCCAGGCGGTGCGGGCCTCCCCGGCCAAGGCCAAGGGCAAGCTGAAGGGCTGGCTGTAGCAACAGCCTGCAGCAACAGTTCAGCTTTACCTGGATCTCCGCGAGCCGCCGACCAAGGTGCCGCCGACGGCGGCGCGATAGATATCCTGCCTCAGCGACACCAAAAAAACTTCTCGCCTCGAAATTTCGCTCTCCCGAACACCGGGCAAGCAGAGACACGACCCACCGCACCGAAAAATCCGCAGCAACTGCACATTGCCTGCAGTAACTGAATAGTTATGTCGCTTTATTCCTGCCAATAATTGATCCAGGACAAAAACACGATGATAAAAACATAACTCATCCGGGAGCAATCATGGTCCACTGCAAAACACTGGCATTCGCGGCGCTGCCGCTATTTGTCTTCCCGCTCGCCTTGCCTGCCTATGCACAAAAGGACAGAACCTCAGCATTACTGGAAGAGGTGGTGGTCACCGCGCGCAAACGCGAAGAGGGCCTGCAGGACGCGCCCATCGCCATCTCGGCATTCTCGGGAGACACGCTCGAATATCGCGGCGTTACCAATATCGGGCAACTGGCCAGTTACACGCCCAACCTGACGTTTCAGAACAACCCCAGCTTCAGCGGCTCCAGTAATTCCGCGGCCGTCTACATCAGGGGCGTGGGCCAGAAAGAATTCCTGCCCACCACGGAGCCGGGGGTAGGCATCTATGTGGACGGGGTGTATATCGCCCGCTCCGTGGGTGCGATTCTGGACCTGATCGATGTCGAACAGGTAGAAGTCCTGCGCGGCCCGCAGGGGACCCTGTTCGGTCGAAACACGATAGGCGGCGCGATCAGCCTGACCACCCGCAAGCCGGGCCCCGAACTCGGCGGCAGCGCATCGGTGACCGTGGGAGATGACAACCGCGCTGATCTCTCGGCAAATGTCGATGTCCCTTTAGGCGATACACTGTTCTCCTCACTGAGCATGGCAAGTTTCAACCGCGACGGCTACGTGACCCGGGAAGACGGCATTGATCTGGGCGATGACGACACCCTGACAGGAAGAGTTGCTCTGCGTTGGTTGCCCACGACAAACCTGACGGTGGATCTGGCGCTGGACGCAACGCGGGATCGCGAGATCGGACCCGCCTTTACCCTGGCGGACATCAACCTGGGCAACCCGATAGACCCACAGACGCCGCCCATGGCCGTCATCCACAATGTCGGCGCCAACCTCGCTGCCGGTGGTCCGCCCGCGCCCTGCGCGGTACCCGGCATGGAGCTGAACCTGGCCGTCCCGGGTTGTTACGACAACCGTTATATTCAGGGCGATGACTTTAATGCCGGCACGGCCCCGGCATTTTCAGAACTGGATCTGTGGGGGGCGAGCGCGAACATAGGCTGGGCTGTCAGTGAAGGTCTTGAGTTGCGTTCCATCACGGCATTTCGTGACCTGGACAGCCAGTTTTCCCGCGACGGCGATCACTCTCCGCTGCTGATATCCCAGTTCTTCGACGATCTGCAACAGGAGCAGTTCAGCCAGGAGTTCCAGCTACTGGGTGAAGCGAATGCGCTGAGCTGGATTCTGGGTGCCTACTATTTCAAGGAAGAGGGCGACAACATCAATCTGCTCGATTTCGCCATCTCGAGCTTTCGCAGTGGTGGTGCCTTCGACAATGAAGCCCGGGCCGTTTACGGTCAGCTTACCTACGACTTTGCGCAAAAGTGGAGTCTCACCCTTGGCCTGCGCTATACCGAGGAAAACAAGAAGTTCCTGCCCGACCAGATAATCTTCAGCAACCCATTCTCTGGTACCGGAGACCCTCAACTCGATGCGCCTTTCATGCAGCCAGGCGAACGCGTCCTTCCCTTCGTGGAGAAGGAAATAGAGATCGAGGAGACGACACCGATGGTGACTCTCGCCTATCAGGTGAAAGACGCCCTGATGATCTACGGAAGTTACTCGGAGGGTTTCAAATCGGGTGGTTTTACCCAGCGGGTATTCCCTCCCATCGTCGCCGGTTTCACAGCGCCTGCCGGGACACCGGATATCGATCTTATTCCAACGTTTGACCCTGAGTTTGTCGAAGTCTACGAACTCGGTTTCAAGTACGCGTCCGCCGACAACCGCTTCACCGTGAACGGCGCGGTATTTCATACTGATTATGACGACCTGCAGATCCAGGTATTTACCAGTGTCGCTCCGGTTACCGAAAACGCCGGCAGCGCGAGTATCGATGGCTTTGAGCTTGAGGCCAAGCTGGTGCCCGGTGGAGGCTGGGTGTTCGACGCCGGGGTGGGTTATATCGACGCCTCCTATGATGAGCTGGATGAGGCCACCGCGCTGTTCCCCAAAAGCAATGATTTCGAACGGGTACCGGAGTGGACTCTCAATCTGGCCGCCTCCAAAGAGTTTGTCCTGGAGAGTGGCGCGGCCATTATCACCCGCGCCAACGCCGCTTATCAGTCACAGACCTTCAACGATACCTTCAACACAGCTGTGATCGCGCAAGACAGCTATACCGTGGTCGACGCCAGTATCAGTTGGCTGAGTCCCGCCGACACACACCGCCTGACACTCGGCGCAACCAACCTGACCGACAAGGATTACCTGGTCACAGGGGTTGCCGGCGATGCCTTCCAATCGCGAGAGGTTGTGATCGCCCGTCCGACGCAATGGTATCTGACGTACAAGTTTCAGTTCTGAGCAATAACGCCTGTGCAGCGCGCCAAATGACCGTGAATTCTGCTTGCGCGAGCAGACGTACCCTGAACGGGCCCGGTTGTCGCAACTTGAAATCATCGACTTGCGGAGAAGAACAAGATGTCGATTAAAACCATAGGTATCGTGGGCGCGGGATTCGGCGGGCTGAGTGCCGCCAGAGTCTTCGACGCCATGGGATACGATGTCACGGTCTACGAGAAGGAGGCCGAGGTCGGTGGTGTCTGGTCGGCGTCCCGACGCTACCCGGGTCTCACCACGCAGAATCCGCGTACGACCTACGCGTTGTCGGACTTTCCGATGCCATCGGATTATCCCGAATGGCCCAGCGGAGAACAGGTGCAGGCTTACATGCATGCCTACGCCGTACATTTCGGGTTTCTCGAGCGTATTCACCTGAACACCGAAGTTACTGATGCGAGGTTTGAAGAACAGGACATGCGCTGGGCAGTCACGGTGCGGTCAACGAAACCCGCAGGAGGCGAACAGTCGACAACCGCATATTTCGATTACCTGATCATCGCCAATGGCATCTTCTCCGTTCCGATGATTCCAGATTACCCCGGAACAAAAGATTTCGAGGCGCAGGGTGGACAGATTCTGCACACCAGTCAATTCAACGATAGAGCGGCGGCCAGGAGTAAACATGTTCTGGTCGTGGGCTACGGCAAGTCCTCCTGTGACGTTGCCAACGCGATCGCGGATTCGACGGCAAGTACAACTGTCGTCGCGCGCACCCTGATATGGAAGCTGCCAAAGCGCCTGGCCAACGTGCTCAACTTCAAGCACCTCTTCCTCACGCGCTTGAGCGAGGCACTTTTCCGCTATATTCGCCTGCGAGGATTCGAGCGCTTCCTGCACGGTATCGGGAACCCCTTGCGGCGCGCCATGCTGGGGTCCATGGAATGGGTTATCGAGCGGCAACTGCACCTCCGGCGCCTCGACCTGCATCCGAATAAACCCCTGGAAAGTATCGCGCGCTCAACCGTCAGCCTGGTCACCGATGGCTTCTACGAAAAGATAGAGTCAGGAGAGATCGGTATCAGGAAAAACGTGGAAATCAGCCGGCTGGAACCGGGCAAGGCCATCCTCGACAGCGGCGAGACGCTGCCTGCTGACATGGTGATCTGTGGCACCGGCTGGCGCCAGGTGTGCCCGTTTCTGGATAAGGCCGTCATGCAGAAAGTTACCGACGAAAAGGGCAATTTCCGACTCTATCGTTCCATTCTCCCCATCGGTGTTCCAAGATTGGCATTCAATGGTTACAACTCGTCCTTCTTCAGTCAGCTGAACTGCGAAATCGCTGCATTGTGGCTGGCGGACTATCTGGAGGGCGGCATCGAACTGCCCTCGCTGGAAGTACAGAACGACTATGCCGACCGCAAGCTCGCCTGGATGGAAGCGAGGACCGACGGCAAACATTCGAAAGGCACGAATATCATTCCATTCTCGATCCACCATATCGACGAACTCCTCGACGATATGAATATGAACCTGGCTGTATCAACGCGCATAAAACAGTGGCTCAGTGCGCTGGATCCCGGTGACTATGCACACCTCCTGCCAGCGCTTCAGCGAAAGTACGCCCGGCAGAATACCCCTACCGTCGAGTTCGGCCATGAAAAACGCGTATGACTATATCGTTGTCGGCAGCGGTATAAACTCCCTCTGCTGTGCTGCGCTTCTCGCAAAAGCCGGTCATTCCGTTTGCGTGCTCGAACGCAATGACTACCTTGGCGGGTGCATCAAGACAGCAGAGATCACCGAGAAAGGATTTCGCCACGATGTCCTGTCGGGCTGGCATCCCCTGTTCGTAACCTCGCCCGGCTATGCAGTCCTGGCTGCCGACCTGGAGCGTCATGGCCTTGTCTACCTCAACACCGACAAACCCACCGCGGTGGCCACCTCTCGCGGCGAGTCGCTGGTCCTGAGCACGTCGCGCGAAAAAAACATCTCCACCTTCAACTCTCTGTGCGATGGCGACGGCGACCGATATGCGGAAACCATGGCCGACATGGAACGGGATGCTGAACTTACCTTCAGTTTGCTGGGCAATGAAATCTTGAGTCTTGCAACGCTGCGATTGCTCTGGCGCGAGTGGCGCGCCCGGGGATCGGCCGGGCTCAGCCTGTTCGCCGGTGAGGCGATGGCTTCCAGCAGAGACTGGCTGGGCCAGCACTTCAGATCCGATCTGGCCAGGGCATTGCTGGCGCCCTGGATACTGCATACGGGACTTGGCCCCGAGGCGAATTTCTCCGGCGCCATGAGCCGGGTGATCGCGTTCAGCCTCGAATCTGCAGGCATGCCGGTGGTCAAGGGCGGCAGCGATAACCTGGTGAAGGCATTCCAGGGCCTGATCGAAGAACACGGCGGTGAATTGCATGTCAACTGTGAGGTTCAGCGGGTTGCGGTCGAGCGATCCCGGGCGCAGGGTGTCGACTGCCTGCAAGGACCGCGCAGTGCCATGGAGAGTCGCGAGAGCGTCAGGATAGAAGCCAGGAAGGCGGTTATATGTAACGTCACGCCGCAGCAGCTGTATCTTTCATTGCTGGAGCCTGACTGGGTACCGGAACCAGTGCGGAAACAGGCGGAGCATTTCCGCTTCGGCAATGCCTGCATGCAGATTCATCTGGCGCTTGATCGTCTCCCGCAATGGCGTGATTCGGAACTCGACGATGTGGCCATGGTACATTTGAGTGGCGGACTGGATGCGGTGTCTCTGGCCGTGAGCCAGGCCGAATGCGGCCTGCTACCGGCTGAGCCGACCATCGTGGTGGCGCAACCTACGGTTCTCGATCCCTCGCGTGCTCCCGAAGGCAAGGCCATTCTCTGGATACAGTTGCAGGAGCTCCCCTCGACCATCCGGGGAGATGCCGCCGGCCAGATTGAGGCGCCGGGGGACGGGCAATGGACACAGGAGATCGCGGAGCGTTATGCAGACAGAATCGTGGCGCGTATCAGCGAACATATCCCGGAGCTTGTGGGCAGCATACGCCACAGGGTTGTTCTGTCCCCGAAAGACCTCGAAAGCATCAATGTCAATCTGGTCGGCGGGGATCCCTACTCCGGGCACTGCGGCATGCAACAGTTTTTCCTCTGGCGTCCCCTGAAGGCACTGAAGAATCACGAGACGCCGGTGCGGAACCTGTATCACATCGGTGCTTCTACCCATCCCGGTCCAGGTCTGGCGGGAAATTCGGGTTATATGGTTGCCCGAGGATTGTTGTCCTGAGGAGTTTGTATGGCACTTTTGAAACTGCATGAACAGAGCTCGATTTCGGATCCCGAAATCCTCGGGATATTTGAATGGGTGACGGAAATGGAAGGGAAAGTACCCAACCATTTCCTGCTGGAATTGAATTTCCCGGAATTCATGAAGGCCAAGCTCGGAGCTACCAAAGTCCTGTGGGAGTCCGGTGAGTTATCGCAGGAGACCATTCAACACGTCGGTATTCTGGTCTCGCGCGCCAACGGCTGCGCTTACTGTACCGGGGCCTTCTGCACAATACTCGGCCACGGCCTCAAAGCATCGGACGCCTACGTGCAAGAGCTCGCGGCTGAAGGCATATCTGCGGTTGAGGAAGCGGAACTCAAGGTAGTGCTGGACTTCGCGCTAAAGGTCAATGATGAGCCGCGCGCCATCGACCAGAGTGATATTGATGCCTTGAAAGGGACCGGTCTGACCGACAAGGGCGTACTGCAGTTGGTGCATCTGGTCAGCGATTTTGCTTCTTACAACCGTCTCAATCTGGCACTGAAGACAGACTACGATTACGCGAATTTTGGGCCGGCAACTGACTGAATACTCAGGTGGCTGGCATTTGACTGAAGGAATATCGAGGGAGGCATTATGGCCAGGCTGGAAAACAAGGTAGCGATTATCACCGGTGGTGCTGCATCCATCGGCAAGGCGATAGCATGCAGGCTGCACGCGGATGGTGCCAGCGTCGTGATCGCGGCACGCAGTGTGGACAAGGGCGAAGCTCTGGCGGTACAGCTGGGAGAAAGAGCCCTGTACGTTCAAACAGACATCACCCAGGATGAAGACCTGCGCAATCTCGTGGCACGGACCATTGAGCACTTCGGCGCCCTGCATATTCTGGTGAACAATGCCTGCGTCTATGGCGATGATGGCGCGGCGACAACGCGTGAAACCTGGCTCTCCACACTTAACACCAATGCGGTGTCCGCTGCGATACTGGGAGAGACCGCAATTGAGCACCTCGCTGCCGTAGGTGGCAATATCGTGAATATCGGCTCCATCTCCGGGCAGTTCCCCCATATTGGTCGCTGGGCCTACCCCATATCGAAAGCGGCCCTGCGACATCTTTCCAAGACGCAAGCCGTGGAATACGCAGCACGCGGGGTAAGGGTCAACTCAGTGACGATCGGGCATTGTTGGTCGGACCCGTTTGAAGGTTTGACCGGCGACAACCGCAGCCACGCCGACAAGGTTTCCACCCCCTACAATCTGATGGGCCGGGTGTCGGACGCAGAAGAAATCGCCGCCGTGGTCTCCTTCGTTGCCTCAGATGAAGCTTCCTACATGACGGGAGGGGAAGTCCCGGTGGACGGTGGCTACGGCGCCATGGGGCCGGAGCAGCATTATCCCCTCATGCCACTGCTGATGGAGGGGAACAGCGGTCAGCAGTAGCAGAGAGAACGGCGACATTGAGGCACAAACACTTTAAACTTGAAATGATTATGCATCTGTGATAACACTGCCAACAGTTGATAAATAAGAAGGGTGCAGCGGTGGAAGAGCTTGCAGGCCAGACACAGTTGATCCAACGGCCAGAATACAGGCTCTTTCAGACCTCTGACCTGGATGAAGCCCGTTGCCGGGTCAGCCAGGTGTATTGCGACCATCGGCTTTCCTCGCGAACCGGGCGGGTGGATGCCTTTCACTACCACATGCCCTTTCGCGGTATCAGCTTCAACTACATGCAGTACGGCACCGAGAGCCATATCGAGCCAGGCTACCTGAAGGATTTCTATCTGATTCAGTTGCCGTTACAAGGACGGGCGCATGTCGAGAGTGGCGGTCAGGTCATAGAATCCGACCCCGCCCGGGCATCGGTCATCAACCCGTCGGCTTTCACCAAAATGGTTTGGAGTCACGACTGCCGACAGTTCACCGTGCAGATTACCAAGGACAGGGTTGAGAGAATCGCCGCCTCCTGTCTCGGTTTACCCGTGCAAGGTTCCCTTGTATTCGACACAGCGATGGAGAACGGCAACGCGCAACACGCCTCCTGGTGGCGGCACCTGTTCTCGTTTATCCGCGAATACAGTCAGGAATGCAGTTTCTATCGCAATTCCGAAATCCTGGAAGCCGAACTGGACAATATCATCAAGGCGCTGCTCTACTCCTTGAACCACAATTACACCTCCCCTCTGTTAAACGATACTCAGCTGGTGCGACCGCGGCATGTCAGACTGGCAATGGATTACATCCGTGACCACATTTCGGAAAACCTGTCCATGAATACGCTGGCGGAGCTCACGGGCGTCAGCGAGCGTCGCCTCTACGAGGGGTTCAGGCGATTCCAGAATATTTCCCCAATGCGCTATGTGCAGCAAACGCGGCTGAAAGCAGTGCGTAGTGCACTGCAGACCAGTCGCGATACCAGCGTCACACAAATTGCGACCGAATACGGTTTTACCCAACTGGGGCGTTTCGCCGCACTATACCGCCAGGTGTATGGCGAATTGCCGTCTGAGACGGTTGCGCGCAGGCCGGGTCTAAAGCGGGGCTAAATCGGCGCCCCAGTGTACACGCGGCGCGATTGCGGGCCTGCCTAGTCATCTTCCGCCTCTTCATCATCCGTGAAGGCATCCCGATGAAATTCCGCGGCCTGCACCACCTCAGGCAAACCACACTCCGCCAGTTCCGGCACATCCCCACCGGCCAATACTTCCAGCACCGTATGCACCCCCCGTGCCAGGGAGGTCAGGTTATAGCCACCTTCCAGCACCAGCGCCAGCCTGCCATCACAGTGCCTGTCGGCGATATCCTGGAGCATGCGGGTGAGCACGGCGAAACCATCATAGGTTAAGTTCAGTGCCATGTCGTTGCGGTGCGGATCGAAGCCCGCCGAGACCAGCACCAGGTCTGGCTCAAAACGCTCGGCGGCGGGGACAAGAATTTCCCGGAAGGCTTTTTCGAAAGCGATATCGCCGGCATCCTCCGGGACAGGCACATTGACAGTGTAGCCCTCGCCGAGCCCGGCCCCCACCTCCTCCAGGTGTCCGGACCCGGGATAGAACGGGGCGGCGCAGTGGATATCAAAGAAAAGTACATCGGGATCGGCCCAGAAAATATCCTGGGTACCGTTACCATGATGGGCATCCCAATCGACAATCAGGATACGCTCACAACCCAGCTTCGCCTGGGCATGGGCGGCCGCAACGGCGACGTTATTGAACAGACAAAAGCCCCGCGCCCTGACGGGCTCGGCATGATGACCCGGAGGCCGCACCAGGGCGAAAGCGCTCCGGGTTTCACCCCTCACCACCGCTTCCACCGCGGCAATGGCGTTGCCCGCCGCCGAGGTTGCCGCCTTGATACTGTCCGGGGACACGGCGGTGGTATCCCGGTCCAGCCAGGCCCGCTTTCCCTCCAGGGAAAAGATGTGATCGAGGTGAGTGGTGGTGTGCACGCGGCCGAGCTGCTCGTAGGTGGCGTGGGCACCGGCCTTGAACTGCACCCCTGCAATGGGCTCCTTCTCGAGCAGATCCATGATGGCGCTCAACCGTCCCGGGTGCTCAGGATAGCTCCACTTGAAATCCAGCCCCTTGAGCAGCGTTCTTACCCGTTTTTCCACCCGGCTGGGGAGATAGGGCACATCGACTTCGGGATGGTGTCCAAGCATGACTTCATCGTAAAAAACGGTCACACTGCGATCACCTATCACTTGTCACCCCCTCGAGACAGACGGCTCTTTACCAGATGGGTGAAGGCTGCCGCGCGGACCCCGGTGGGCTTGAACCCCAACCTGCTCCAGGTCACTTCGGCCTCCTTGTTGGCGACAGAGTATTCGAGGATCAGCTCGTGGGCACCCCGGGATTCGGCAAATGCCACCAGTTCCCTGAGCATGGCGCTGAAGATTCCCCGTTTTCGATACTCCGGTTCCACCCAGATGTCATCAATGATACCGGACTTGAATTCCAGATCCCCGGCCTGTTCCCAGATGCCCTGGCTGCGCCAGATATAGATGTAGCCCATTCCAACAAGCCCAGTGCCCGGGGCCTCGGCCACCACCACAAGCTTTTCAGTATTGGTCAAGGCAGAGGCAAGAATTTCCATGAGCCGCTGTTTTTCTTTCCGCTTCAGTGTTTGCGGCTCGCCTCCGGCGACATGCAGGGCAAGCTTGGCCATAAAACCGACCAGCATCGGAATATCTCCCTGCTCCGCCGGCCTTACGAGAATCTGATCTTTTTTGGAGCGTTTTTCAGCCATGGCCGGTTCCGCCGGAACCTTTCCCCCTGCAGCCCTTTCCCGGAAGATAACGCAGATGGCGAGTGCATTGCTAGCTCAACCAGACCTTGTCATCCGCAAGCCGCCGGTCTCGGGCGCGAGAGAGGATATCCTGCTTCTCGGCAGGATCTGCCATGAACCAGTCGGTGATCTCCGCCGCGCTGCGGTAGCAGCCCAGGCAAATATCATCTTCATTCAGCAGGCACACCGAGATACAGGGTGACGCCAGCTCTTGCTCCACACTCATTGCTGCACCTCCAGGCCGCGGTTGTAACGAGCGGCATTCTGCACATAGTGGTCGGCGTTCTGACCCAGCGCCGTCTGCTCTTCCCGCGTGAACTGGCGCCTGACCTTGGCTGGCGCACCCAGCACCAGGCTGCCATCGGCAATCTCCATACCCTCGGTCACCAGGGCACCGGCGCCAATCAGGCAGTTCCTGCCGACTTTGGCACCATTGAGGACGATCGCGCCAATACCGACCAGGGAGCCATCACCAATGCTGCAGCCGTGCAACATGGCCTTGTGGCCCACGGTCACGTTGCTGCCCACCACGGTGGGGAAACCCGGGTCCGCGTGCAGCACCGCGCCGTCCTGGATATTACTGCCGGCGCCAACCTCGATGTACTCCGCGTCACCGCGCAGTACGCAGCTGAACCAGACGCTGCTGCGCTCGTGCAGGGTGACATTGCCGATCACCGCGGCATTGGGCGCGATGAACTGGCCACTGCCGACCAGAGTGACTTCCTGCCCATCGAGGCTGTATTTCATCAGTCTTCCTCCGTAAACGTCAGCGGATCCAGCTCCGCCTGCAGGCCCAGGTTCGCCAACAACAGCAGCACCCGGGCGGTCGTGCCCCATACGGTATCACGGTGCAGGCGAAAATGGGGCACCCGCACCGGGCGGCCGTCCACCGGATCGGGCAGATTGCAGACATGCCAACCGGAAGCGTCGGCAAACTGCTGCAGTGGCAGCAGCAGCAACTCGGCCACTTCACCCGGATCCGCCCGCAGCGGCAGATTCGCGGGAATAACGGCCACACAGGGGTGGATGGTGAAACCGCTGCGGGTGCACAGCGGCGCAAGTTCACCCAGGGGGCGAACCCGGTCCGGCAGGCAGCACACTTCCTCTTCCGCCTCCCGCATTGCGGTATCCCAGGGGCCGCGGTCGCCCGGCTCGCGCTTGCCGCCGGGAAAGGCCACTTCACCAGGGTGCAGGGTCAGGTGCAGGGCACGGCGCGCCAGCAGTACATGTGGCTGTGGTTCATCCGTCAATGCCACCAGAACGCCGGCCTGACGCCCACTGCCGTGCCAGGCCGGACGCTCCAGGGGCAGCGCCGCCTGCAGGCGCTGCAGCAGTCGCGCCGGCATCGTCATCGTCAGCTGCCCTCGGCCTGCAGTGCATAAAAGCGCTCAGCGAAAGCATCGAGCTGACCCTGCTCAATCGCTGCGCGAATGCCCGCCATGTGGTTCTGGTAGAACCGCAGGTTATGGAGGGTGTTGAGCTGAGAGCCTAGGATTTCGTTGCATTTATCGAGGTGGTGCAGGTAGGCGCGACTGAAGTGCTCGCAGGTGTAGCAATCGCAGTCGGCGTCCAGTGGCAGGGTACTGGTCTTGTGACGGGCATTGCGCAGCTTGAGTATCCCACGGGAGGTAAAAATGAAGCCGTTGCGGGCATTGCGGGTGGGCATCACGCAGTCGAACATGTCGATGCCGCGGCGCACGCCCTCCAGCAGATCGGCGGGCGTACCCACACCCATCAGGTAACGGGGGCGCTCCGCGGGCAGTCGGGGCTGCAGATGGTCGAGCACCTTGAGCATCTCGTCCTTGGGCTCACCCACTGACAGGCCGCCAATGGCATAACCGTCGAAACCAATGGCTTCCAGTCCGGCCAGGGACTCAGTGCGCAAATCCTCATGCATGCCCCCCTGCACGATGCCGAACAGGGCCGCCGGGCTGTCGCCGTGGGCCGCACGGCTGCGGGCCGCCCAGCGCAGGGACAGTTCCATGGAGGCACGCGCCTCCGGCTCCGTGGCCGGGTATGGCGTGCATTCATCAAAAATCATCACGATATCTGACCCCAGCTTGTGCTGGATGGCGATCGACGTCTCCGGGTCCAGGAATACCCGGGCGCCGTCCACCGGTGACTGGAACTTCACCCCGGCTTCGGAAATCTTGCGCATGGCGCCCAGGCTGAATACCTGGAAGCCGCCGGAATCGGTGAGGATGGGGCCATCCCAGCCCATGAAATCGTGCAGGTCCCCGTGCATCCGGATGATGTCGGTACCGGGGCGCAGCCAGAGGTGAAAGGTATTGCCGAGGATGATCTCCGCGCCGATGCCACGGATATCCCGGGGCAACATGCCCTTCACCGTACCGTAGGTTCCCACGGGCATGAAAGCTGGCGTTTCCACGCTGCCGCGAGGGAACGTGAGCCGGCCGCGGCGGGCGTGACCGTCACTGGCGAAGCGTTCAAATTGCAGGTGGCACGTGCGGCTCATCGCGACTCCAGGGCAGCGGGCTCAGGGGTGATGAACATCGCGTCACCATAGCTGAAAAAGCGGTAGCGCCGGGCAATCGCCTCGCGATAGGCAGCGGCAATACTCTCGCGGCCGGCAAAGGCGCTGACCAGCATCAACAGCGTGGACTCCGGCAAGTGGAAGTTGGTGATCATCGCGTCAACCACCCGGAAACGGTAGCCCGGATAAATGAAGATATCGGTATCCCCGCGCAGCGGCGCCACCAGGCCCCGGCCACTGGCGGCGGACTCCAGCGAACGTACCGCGGTCGTTCCCACCGCCACCACCCGCCCGCCCCGGGCCCTCGTTGCGGCGACGGCGGCACAGAGAGCCTCGTCCACCTCCAGGTACTCAGCGTGCATGTGATGGTCTTCGACAGAGTCCACCCGTACCGGCTGGAAGGTGCCGGCGCCGACATGCAGGGTGACGGCGGCCCGTTCCACGCCGGCACCCGCAACCTGCTGCAGCAGGGCTTGCGTGAAGTGCAGGCCCGCCGTAGGCGCCGCCACGGCGCCGTCGCGCTCGGCAAAGACCGTCTGGTAGCGTTCCCTGTCCGCTGCTTCGTCCGCGCGCTCAATGTAGGGCGGCAGCGGCATGTGGCCAATGTCCAGCAGGATTTCGTGCAAGGCGACATCTTCTGGCGCCTGCAACTGGAACAGGGCGCCCTCGCGCCCGGTTACCGTGACCTGCCAGGGGCCTGGCTCCGCACCCTCTACAGACGAAAGGTGGATAACCATACCCGGCTTCGGTGACTTGCTGGCGCGAATATGGGCCAGTGCCGTCCCCGTGCCGGTCATCCGCTCAATCAGGATCTCCACCTGCCCACCGGTGGTCTTGCGGCCCCACAGGCGTGCCGGGATTACCCGGGTATTGTTGAACACCAGCAGGTCACCGGGACGCAGGCAGGCAGGCAGGTCGGTAAATTGCAGTTGCTGCAGCGCACCGCTGGCGCCATCCAGCGCCAGCAGACGACTGGCGCTGCGCTCGGACAGGGGCCGCTGGGCAATCAGTTCCGGCGGCAATTCATAGTGGAAATCGCTGACTTTCATCGCAAAAAAAGCCGGCCCGAAGCCGGCTTTGGCATCGATACGCCGGGCTCAGGCCTCGGGCGTGTCTTCAGCTGCGTCGGCATCGGGAGCGGCTTCTGCCTCGGCAGCAACTTCTTCAGCCGCGGACTCCTCGGCGGGGGCTTCTTCAACCGGGGCCGGCTTCGGCGCGGGAGCCTTCAACAGGCCTTCTGCGGCCAGAATACTGACTTTCTCGTCGCCATTCACAGGCTTGCGCTTGGCGTCCTGCACCGCATAGCGCTCATCGCCACGCTGGAATATGCTGTATTCGGGGGTTTTCTTGACCAGTTTCATCGGCACGATCTTTTCTCCTGCGATACTCAGAATTTGGCCCCGGAGGGCATCCAGCGCCCCGCACAGTCACTGGCGGGGCGGCGCGCATTCTACAACCAAATGGATGCCAGGTTAAGGAAAATCATTGCAGTCAGTGCCGCGATTGCTATAATCGCGCGCTCTCCACGGGCATGTCGTCAACGCCCGCCGCCCTTCTGCCGGAGTGGTGAAATTGGTAGACACAGGGGATTCAAAATCCCCCGCCGTAAAAAGCGTGCCGGTTCGAGTCCGGCCTCCGGTACCATTACACTCTTAAATTCAAACACTTCCGAGTACGTAACAACAAAAACAACAACTTTCAGAACAACATTGATAGAGTCAGACGAACTGCATGGGCTCTACCCCATAATCGGGAAACGGGCATCCATCTGTACTCGATTGATAAAGCCATCCCATCCGCATTGGTCAAGACTCTCAGTCGGTAATTCTCAAAATTCCTGAGCCCATAGGCCCTTCGGGTCATCATCTCCATCTTGTTGTGGAACCCCTCAGTGATACCATTACTTTTGCTGAAGCGCCACATCGCGCTGATGCGCTGTTAGCCCCAAGCAGTAATGTCCCCTTCGTCCAATTCTAAAATGTCCCCTTTGGATTTTCGGAGGGGTCATGACGAGAGAGCGTATTACTTTGAGTCGCAAAAAATTGGATGTTCTCGGATTCGGTGCACAGCGTCAAAGCCAGTGCCAACCTGTACTCTCTGGTGGAGTCGGCAAAAGCCAGCGGACTGGAGCCCTACGGATACCTCCACCAGGTCTTTACGGCACTGCCGCAAGCTGAATCCGTGGAGGACATTGAGGATCTTCTATCGTGGTCTTTGAAAAAAAATCCGCGGAGACGCGATAGGCAACTCCGCGGTTCTCGTACCGCTCACCCCGCAGGGGCGTATCGTCACCGGGTCCGTCGATCAGTATCCCGCCGAACATGTCGGACGGGAGTTCCCGCAGCCAGGGCAACAGATCGAGGTTTGACGGTTGCAGAAACCCGGGTGGTGTGCCGCCGCGTGAACGTGGGATATGGTAGGACCTGCCCAGCCTGTAATCGCCACTATCCGCCAGTCTGGCCACGACAGGCTTCAGGTGCAGGCCCTGGTCATCCAGATGCAGCTGGTAGAGCAGAACGTGCCGCGAGCGCCGTTCCCTCTCAACTCCCGCCCGCAGTGCGATGCCCGGGCCGGGCGCGCAGACGGAGTGATCCACCCCGGCCGCTTGCGGCGGGCCAGCTAGGAAAAGCGCATTATTCGAAGGATAAAGGTATCAATAGATCCAACGGTTGCGCGGCGTCACGGTCAGTCCAGATCGCGGTCGACCATAAGCCATGCGCCGTGCAGAATGGGAACAATGCCAGACTCGCTGTACCATCCGCGCCGGTCACCCTCGAAATGATCGTCGCGGCACAATTGTCTCCTCCCGGCCCGACTGCGCTTGTGTACCCCAGGTAGATCCGTATCGTCTCCATGCGTTCCGGCGTTTCCGAATTCGTCGGAAGTGTATGAAGTGCTACACCATCACCAGCGGTATACCACGGCGCGCGCCCGTGTCACGGCCCAGGAGTGGATCGCCTGGTATTGCCTTGCGGTGAGCTAGTTTTTCGGCGCAGCAAGGTAGCGCCGCGCGCGCAGACCGATCGCGGTGTCTGAGGCGGCGAGTGTATTCATGATCGTATTCGCCTCCGCGGCCTCGCCCGTTGCAAACAACGCTACAGCATATTCGTAGGCTATCTCGGGGTCACGAGGCCGCGCCTTCCGGGCGTCGGACAATACCGCCAGTGCGTCTTCTGCCTCGCCAAATGCCAGCAGCGCCCTACCCAGCGTTACCATAATCTCGGGGACTTTCGGTGCCAGTTCACAGGCAGTCCGTGCGTGGGAAACAGCACGTTTGTCACCCTGCTCAATCAGCATGTCTGCAAGATTTTTCCAGGGCACCGGGTTTTCAGGTTCCGCTCGCACAAGTGCATCGTAATCGGCGCGCGCATCTTCGAACTGGTGCTGACTCTGGTACAGCTTGGCTCTTACGAGGCGAACGTGGGACTCTTCAGGATATTTTTCAAGGTGCGCGGTGAGAAACGCGAACGTCGCGTCGGTGCCTTCAACATTAAGATAGGCGCGCGTTATGGTGTTTATGGAATACTTGTCATGCCCGTAGGGGTATGCCTGTTTGTAATAGACCAGTGCATTTTCCCAGTCATTCCTGCGGCTGTAGATGAGGCCCTGCATATACAGTGTTACCGCCGCGACCGGCTGGTCCTGCATCAGCGGGTCGATGATCGACTGTGCTTCATCAAGCTTGCCCGTGGTCGCCAGCAGCTTCACCTTCAGGTGCAGCGCACGCCGGTGGGTCGGATAGTCTTCAAGTACGTCATCAAGCATCCGCATGGCGTGCCGGCCATCGCGAGCATCCATCAGCGCTTCTGCCCTGTCCAGTGCGGGCGCGGCCGGGTCATGTATCGTCTGTTCCGCGCTGCCGATTGGCGTGGCCAAGACCATTACACCCTGGGATAAAAACAGTGCACAGAGAACCGGGAGCCCCCCCAGGAACAGCATGCGTTTCATGATCCCTCCCGGCACGGTCATTGTGAGTTTACGCGCGGTACAACAGTGCACGACAGCGTTCGACAATGTGATCGTTCGCCGCATCCTGCGAGTAATCCTTGTAACGCTCCGCGAATGCCTGCGCTTCTCTGGTGAAACCCGGCTCCTGCAAGAGATACTCGAGCAATTTTTTCGTCGGGTAGCGGTCCTTGTCATCGCGCAGTGCAAGACCGGCCTTCATCGTTTCCACGTTGCGGCAGGTGATCACCTGCTCAGGGTGTGTCGGTGCCAGCAGCAGCGGACGGCCCGCCGTCAGCATGGCAGACACGGTGGCCGCCCCACCGTGGCAAACCGCAAAATCACACTGTCGCCGCACCGTCTCAATCTGCTGCAGCTCCGAGGTAACTCGCACATTACCTGCACTATAGCTGGCCGCCTGTGCCGCTGTCAGCGCGGGAACATGCGCCAGAACACAGATTGGCAGGGATCTAAAGGTGTCGAGCATATCGGCGAGGCCGGGCCAGTCGGCGTTGAGGTAGGCAAATATCCTGGGCCCGGGTGCCTGCGGCCATTCGGGCACTTTGCCTTGATCCAGCATCATGGTCGGCCCGAGATAATCCGGCGCGCGTGCCTGCTGTAAAGCACGCTGCGGGTAATGGTCGAGTTCAGCGAAGGTGCGAAGGAATATTTCGTCCACGTCAAACAGGTCGCTGAGCCTGTGCAGCGGTTTGGCGCTGAACGATTCAAGCACATTATTGACGTTATCGAGTACATCGCGTTCGGTGGTTCGCAGCCGCTCCTCGTCTTCGTCCAGCCACCAGCAGGATGCCGGCAGGCTTGCGCTCAGCGGTGGAGAGACAAAACCGCTTCCCATTGTGACGCTGGGAAGTCC
The DNA here is from genome assembly GCF_040221975.1 of Haliea sp. GTDB lineage: Bacteria > Pseudomonadota > Gammaproteobacteria > Pseudomonadales > Halieaceae > Haliea. The sequence goes on along the minus strand of NZ_JAVJWR010000029.1, from coordinate 168,370 downwards.
CCGTATGCGCGCAGCCAGAAGTGCCGTCGGTGAATGATCCGCAACCACCAGGGTACTGTGGTTAAGATCCAGGAGCGCGAGCCAGGCTGAAACGAGAGAGCGCAAACCCGACACATCGCCGTAGCCCACGGCGAGGAGAAGGTCTGCATAACTTTGTGGGGGCGGCAGATGCAGAAGTTTGGGAAGCCAGATGGGCGCCTGGAAGGAACGCGGAGGCGCCTCTCCAGCCACCCTATGCAGGCGTGACAAATCCTTGAGCACCAAGTGGGAGCCATGCCCTTTTTCTCGCAGGCGCCGCACCAGGGGCATGATACGCGACAGGTGTCCGTAGTTCTGACCCAGTTCCCATGCAAAGCAAATGTCGCTCATCGACGAACCTGACAACGGTGAAGCGGGGTTAGCAAAAAAGGATGGGAGTATATTCTCATCCGTCCGCTTGAGGCCCGACTATAGCGTCGTTCAGCAACGACCTCTCAGCGGCGCCGCCGCAGGCGTAGAAGCAGAGTACCCATCACGCCAAGGACCACCAGTGGTAGTGTGCCGGGGGTGGGAACCCTGGATACCGGTGGCTGAGTTGGCTCTCCCAACGCCAGGGGAGATGCAGGAACTCCACCGTCGCCCAGCGGGAACGCCGGGTCACCGGAACGCACCGGCAGCTCTGCCCATGAGGCCTGATAGGGCGCATCAGTCGCTGCAAACACCGAGTCGAAGGAAAACCCGGTCTGAACTTCTCCAGGCCCAATGCCTAGATCCAGGCAATCGCTCGTAACATCGTCCTGGGCCCAGCAAGTAAGATACCAGTGGGCTACCGTTGTAACCGTCGTAAAAGGCGAATCGTCGCCAAAGTAGAACGGGTCGCCCGGTGTCTGCCAATCTGCGAACCCCTCCCAGCCGGTGCTGGGGTTGGCTGTACCCACGGTTTCCAGCGCAAAGCTCCAGTTGGTGGGCGACTGAATATTCGAGATCTGCCCATCGGGAAACCACGGCAACTCCCAATCCACGATGATGGGCCCGTTATCCGCGCCGCCATAGGCGACACACTCGTCGGCAGCCGTGCCGAGGCCGAATACATCACAAGTGCTGGTATTCGTGACGGTATAATCGTAATTGTAGGGGTCAAGGGGGCTAGGACGCGTGACCTCACCGACGACCGTGGAAGCGCGCTCCCAGATTGGGCCAATAGCGACTTGCGCCTGAGCGCCAGGCGCTGCGGCGACTCCCGCCAGAATACCAAGGGCGGTCACCAGGTGTGCGCCGTGTGGCGGCATCAGCGCGTTGAATTTCTTTTTCTGCATATCGATCACCATTTTTTTCAATAGCTGACCACTGAATTTCGGGGTTACTACCCGCAACCTAACCGCGACTTCGTTAAATCGCTGTGACGCCGCGATGCATTAACGTTTGAAGCAAATTATATGCCATAAAAAAACTTGAATAAAATCAGTGGAATGGCAGATACTCCGTGATGAGCTGTAAAAAATCCTGACAAACTGTAGACCCAAGTCGCTAAAAATAGTGGCCGGTCGTTAGCGGAGGCGGGTCGTAAGCGGTGATTGAACCACCGTGTTGGTTGCCGTTTAAAACCAACCCAGGAGGGATGCGGGGATGCGGCTAATTTCTTGGACTGATTTACGTCACTAACCCCAAGCGTTCACGGTTCTCGGTTGGACTGAGATAACCATGGGATATCTTTATCCGCCTTTCGTTGTACCAGCGAATGTAGGCGTCAAGCTCTTCGATGAATAGCGCAGTGGTCGTCGAACGCCAGTCCCGCGGATAGAACATCTCGGTCTTTAGCCTTCCGAAGAACCGTTCACAGGCCGCATTGCTGGCGAGCATGCTTTGCGCGACATGGATCGGATGGGTTCTACCCCACTTCCACGGACGGTTCTAAAACGGCTGAATACTCAAGATCACGCTTGGCCACTCTCCGTCGCTTCCGCAGGTTATGAAAGCGCTCAATGTAATCGAACAGATCCGATTCGGCGATATCCCTTGTCCGGTACTTGCTCCGGTTTACACGCTCACGCTTGCGCACACCGAAGAAGCCTTCACAGGCGGCATTGTCACCGCAGTGACCGACGGCGCTCATCGAACAGATCAAGGCGTTCAGCTTCAGTAAGCGCTGGTAGTCTCCGCTGCGAGACTGGGTGGATTCAACCAGGCCATCGTCCTGGCGCTGCCACACAGCCATTTGAACAGCGCGTATCACCATATGTCGATCTTGCCGATGATGTATTGACCAGCCAACCACCAAGTTACTGAAGAGATCAACGACCACGCACAGGTAAAGCTTGTTTTTGCCCGTAGAGATCTCCGTGATATCGGTGACACATTTGGTCTCAGGCTCCAGCGCACTAAAGTCACGCTCTAACCGGTACTCAACACCTGGTGGTGAAAGTGTCGGTTGCGCTCGCTGACCTCGATTCTTTTTCCGTGGCCAGCCCTGAAGCCCTGCGGCAACCATCAAGCGAGCAATACGTTTCTTACTCGGCGTTTCACTCTCATGCGCCAGATCTTCGTGCATGCGTGGCACGCGGATCGTGCCGCGGCTATCCTCATGGATCTGGTGAATACGCGACAATAAACGCTCATTGTCCGCCTCCCGGTTGCTGGGGCGTCTTGCCTCCCAGTCGTAATACCCGCTCGGAGAGACCTTGAAGCAACGACACATCATGCGGATGGGAAACTCACTGCGACAACGTTGAATCGCCTGGTACCTCAGGACGATTCCTTTGCAAAGGAGGCGGCGGCCATCCGCTTGCCGCTTCGCGAAAAAAATCACGTTCCTTCTTCACACGCGCGAGTTCCCGCTTAAGCTGGGTAGAACCCTGCGACCGTATTCAGCAGTTGCGTACAGCCGGGTGCGTAAAATGGTGTTACGCAGCAGTAATTCAACTAATCGCAATACCCCTGAATATTGGCTGCGCTGCAAGTATCCGATACGCTGTAGTGCCACGCGTGACTATAAAATTGGCATGGAGCTGATCCTTGATGACTGACGTGGAATCAAGCCCGCTCGGCTCGGAACGAGAGCGCATAGCCGCCTACCCCCTGGCCGAAGCTATTCCGGAAGATCGCCTCAATGCCGAGCTAGCGGCCCTGGAGCGGATGGATGAGAAGCCACTGCCCCTGCGCATCCCCGGTTATTTCAGGTTGGGCGGACCCGGCTTTATGGGCGCTGCGGCGACCCTAGGCGCGGGGACCCTCACTGCTGCAATGCTCTCGGGTGCTCAATTCGGCTACAAGACCTTGTGGGTCTCCCTCGTGGCCATGGGCTCCGGGATATTCATGATGCTGGCCATGGCGCGCTTCACCGCAAAAGGGCAGACTCCGGTCATTCAACTGCAACAGCGGGAACACGGCTGGTTCATGGCCAAGGTGCTCACCGCGTTCCTGGGGCTGGTATGCGTCGCAACCGTGTTCAATTTCGGGCAGGTAGCGCTGGGGACCGAACTGGTGGAAAGTATCAGCGCGGGGCTGGGTGTTGACTGGCCCCGGGAATGGAACTGGCCGATTTATGGTCTTATAACCAGCTGGGTGGCGCTCAGTTACGGTCGCGGTGGGCGCGGCGTCTACTACGTAGAATGCTTCATGAAGCTATGTCTGCTGGCAATGCTGCTGTGCTTCGCCGCATGCCTTATCGTGGTAGGTATTGACTGGGGCGCGGCCCTGAAAGGTCTCTTTGTGCCCTGGCTTCCCCGGGGCGCTCAAGGTATCGACCTGTTCATCGCCTCCTCGGCGGCGGCAATCGGGGTGATGGACTGGGTGTTTTTCAACTACGCAGGTCTTTCCAAGGGCTGGGGTCCACGACACGAGCGCCTGGCTCGGGCAGATGTGTACATCGGCTTTGCCTTGCCGTTCCTGTTGATATCCTTCATGGTGATCTGCGTTTTTGCCGGCACGTTGCACAGCGCAGGCGATGTGCCCACCACCGCCATCGGTCTCTCCAAGGCATTGGTACCCCTGCTGGGTGAGACAGGCGCCAAGTATGCCTTCCTGTTTGGCTTCCTGATGGTACCACTGACCACAACGGTAGCGATGAGCATTGTCTGCGCCATCGGCCTGCACGAAATATTTGGCTGGCGCCCGGATGTGCGCTCCTGGCGCTGGAAGACCTGCATCCTTTTGCCTCAGATTGCCCTGCTAGGTGCCTGGCTGCCGAGCCCAGTCCTGATTATCATCGTGATCGCAGCGATGTTGTCATTGACTAACAATATCGTGGGCTGGTCCTTCTTCCTGTTGCTCAACGATAAAAAGGTCATGGGAGAAAATCGCAGCAAATCATGGGGATGGAACGTGGGTATTCTTGTACAGGTGACAATGTTGAACAGTGTAGCTCTGATGTGGGTGTTAAACCGCATGGGGCTTTGGGGCTAGGTTCAGAGGAGGTAGATAATGGAATTTCTCGATAGAGAACTCGGCCCAATGCGCTACCGCGCTTGGGGTCTCGTGTTAAATATGGGTTTCAATGCGTTGGCTCTGTATGGACTTTCCCGAGTCATGGGGTATGGCGACGGGCAGGGCATCCTCGCGGGTGGTGTTATCGGTACGGTGGCCTGCATCGCGGTGGTGGCGATCCCATACCGCTGAGGAGACTAAAGTCATACCGAGGCATATCTCACCCATGCCAGGAAAGCACGCCGTTTACTGTATTTCTTAGGTAAATTTCCCATAAAAGGCTGCGGACCAACAGAACTTCACCCAACTTCCTATGGGACAACGCCCTTACAGTAACATCTCCGCAGTCATATTTTCATCGTCTAATAGACGACACTCGAATTTTGTCACAAAGCAGATTACATAGATTGAATATTGCGTACCAGACAAGTTAGACATTAACAATTAAGATATCGTTTCGGAACTCGAAATAGAGCGAACAGCCCTCATAGCATGCAAAAAACACGATGCAAGGCAGCGTGTCACGTTCACAACAATCGAGGCTTTGTCCGCGCCAGACTATCGCCGCTTTCCGACCTGCCTGCTCGCGTCGGTCGAGACCACCGCCAGAAGTATCGCTTTCGGCGGGGCCAATGTGGAACGGAAACGGATGGATCAGACCATCCTAGTCAAGCGAAGCATGATCGTGTCCATGGGCGACAGCCTCACTAAGCCACCACCGAACCGGAGGCGGGTGAAGCGACCAGGGTTCTGCTTACAGAAAATAGTTTCAAGTATAACCAGGTACCGGGAGAAGCATGGTGAAAAATATATTTCTATTCGCAGTAGTGGTTTCTCTTTTGCTGATCGTTTTTGAACAGACGCTAGAGCAAGTCAAAGTGGTGACGACCACGGGAAAAGCAACTGCAGCTGTCGCGGTTAACTCCGAACACGACTTTAAGAACCCAATGGATCGCCAGTACGCCTCGATTAACAATACGTACTGGGCTACGGGGCGAATCGATCGAGATGGCGGCCCCGACTTCACCAAGGTTTTATCTAGGGAAGTCGCGCGCCTTCCCATGCGTGACGGCGTGGAATTACATACAGAAATCTACCGCCCGCACAATCAACAAGAAGACTTACCTATTATTCTCTATCGCACGCCCTACCTGCTGAACCACACTCCAGATGGGTACACCGCACATCTCCGTCAGTTCCCGGAACTGGTGGCAGAGGGCTACATTTTCGTGTTCCAGGATACACGGGGCAGGGGCCAGTCCGACGGGGAGTACGTAACCCTCGGTCCTGTGCGCGACAGGTCAATACCGAATTCTACAGATGAATCCACCGATGCCTACGACACCATCGAGTGGCTGATAAACAACCTAGAAAACCACAATGGCAGGGTCGGCACCTTAGGTATTTCCTACGGCGGATTTCTCACCACTCGCGCCCTGATCGATCCCCACCCCGCGCTCAGGGCAGCCTCTCCTCAAGCGACCTGTGCCGACATGTTTGTCGGCGATGACTGGCATCACAATGGCGCTTTTCGTCTCGAGTACGCATTCGGCTGGATTTCCGGCATGGAAGCGGGCTTGATGAAAGGGGGCGGCCTGCCTGAGTTCTACGATCACTACGAATCCTTCCTGGCGTTAGGTGCACTATCCAACGTCAACAAAACCATTTTCCAGGGCAAGGCGAAGACCTGGAATGCATTTTCCAGGTACCCGAACCAGCACGACTTCTGGCTGAAGAAAATGTGCGGAGTACTACCGTATATCCAGCCGGTGACCGTTCCGACTTTGAATGTACTGGGATGGTACGATGCAGAGGACTTTTATGGACCGATGCAGGTGTACCACAAATACGAGTCAATGGATGAGCACGGCCTTAACTACCTGGTGGTCGGACCGTGGTACCACGGAGGATGGACCTTCGATCCCACCGGGCGCGGGATCGGAGCGATCGATTTTGACAGTAATACCGCCCAGTACTTTCGTAACGAAATCCACGCGCCGTGGTTTGCATACTGGCTTAAAGAGAAGGGCACCATTGACCTACCGGAAGCAAAAATATTTCGTACCGGCGCAAATCAGTGGGAATCCTACGACCAGTGGCCGCCGGACACTATCATCAGGCGGAACCTCTATCTACAAGCGGATGGTCACCTGTCCTTCCAAGCTCCCACTGAGTCCGGCAACGAGGCCAAGGATGATTACATTTCCGACCCAGCAAATCCGGTACCCTACCGCAACCGCCCAATCAAGTACGCTGGTTGGGCAGAATGGCAATTAGAGGACCAACGCCTCGCCAATGGTCGACCCGATGTATTAACCTACATCAGTGAGGATCTGACGGGGGACATCACCATCACCGGTGACCCGGTAGCTCACTTGTTCGCCGCCACCACCGGTACCGCTGCAGATTGGGTGGTGAAACTGATCGACGTCTATCCGCAAGAGTATGAAGCGGAACCCTATATGGGAGGATTTCAGTTCATGGTTGCCGGCGAGGTCTTCCGGGCACGCTACCGGAACAGTTTCTGGGAACCCGAGCCCCTGATTGAGGGGGAGATCACGCCCTACGAAATCAGCTTGCGGGACCGTCATCACACCTTCCGCAAGGGACACCGCATCATGGTACAGGTGCAAAGCACCTGGTTCCCGTTGATCGACCGCAACCCTCAATCCTACGTGGACAACATTTATAAAGCCGAAGAGGGAGATTTCATTTCCACTACCCACAGCGTTTTTCGCAACGAAACATTTCCGTCCCACATTAGCCTACCGGTAGATACCAGCAAATAGCTGCCATGCCCAGGGGCTAGAAAAGCCCCGTATGCGCGATGAGTGAGAAACGGAGGCTCCTAGCCGTCTGCCCCACCGTCCCGGCCGGCCACAGAAAGACTTGGCTAACCGGTGCGATTGGCGGATCGACCTACCAGTGGATTTTTTGATCTGTTACCTGCGCCGGACGCGGCTATTCGAAGCGCTACGTATTGACCTCGACCCAAAGAACCTTTTTCATTTACTGAAGACAGAATGGCTGATTCTTTATGACTGGGGGGCATACAGAATACCAAAGCAGACCGGCGCAACGACTTGATGGAAAAGATCGTGAATCGCTTCGGTGAGTAGTCGATCCTGATCTCCAGCCGCATACTCTATCGGTGCTGGTAGGAGTACAACGGTGACGCGAAGATCACTGACACTGTACTTTACGAACTACTGTAGGATGCGAGCATTGGCATTGGTGTGCAATTCAGCCGCGATCGCGGAAGTGGATACTCCTGTTTGCCAACATACAAACGCGAAAAAATGGGGCTCCTTCACCCCGATTGACTCCAGATCACACAAGTGCCTGAGAAAGCGTATAAACCCACGAGATCAGGTAAAATCAGAACAGGAAATTCTAAAATCTGAGACTCGCTTTGATTCCATATGTGCGAGGGGCAGCAGTCCACAGAAAAGGTGGCCCGCCAGCCTCTAGAACCCCAAACGTATGGTATCCCTCGTCAAATACATTATCGGCGTAGAAACCAAGCTCCAATGATTCCCGTTCTACACCCATATAGAGATTAACCAAATTGTAACTGTCCTGGGGCAGCGCACCTGATGCATGGAAGTTGCGATCACCCGTATAGCGGGCATCCGCACGAGTTTTCATGTTCCAGCCATCAACCAGATCAAGGGTATACTGGCCCGACATCGCAAGTACTATATTCGGTGTCATTAAAATATCATTGCCTGAGTAATCTGGATCCAGACCAAAATAGTCAGGCACAGACGTCGAATCCAGATATTCGTCGAATTCGGCGTCAAGATATGCTGCTGACGCAGTAAATTCGAGACCATCCATCGGTTTCACAGAAATCGCCGCTTCAAAGCCACTAATTGTGCTCTTCGCTGCGTTATCTACATAATTCTCAAGCTGGGTCGTTCTATTGATCTGCTGATCTGACCACTGCATATAAAAAACCGCGGTCTCGAGCCGGGCCAGACCGCCCCACAGAAGCCCCTTAAATCCCAGCTCGTAGTTTTCCAAATATTCTGGACTATATTCATCTATCGGTGCCGAAGGCGTGTTGAATCCCCCCGCCTTGTATCCGCTACTCACCGTCAAGTACCAGTTGACGGCGTCCGAAGGTTTATATGACATTGTAAATTTTGGGAGCCATTCATCTACGGTCTTCGACTGTTGAATACCACCAATGACATCGTTTCTCTCTTTGGTTTCTCGATCATAGCGGAGACCGAATCCAATCGTCCATTTCTCATTTAAATCGTAGGACCCATCGAAGAACAAAGCGACATTTTCGGTATCCGAACTGGCGTTGGAGAAATTTGGTTGGCCGAGTTGTGCATCTTGTGGTGGCGTCAACAAGACATCCAGGGACCGTGTGCTTTCATCCTGGAAATAGTACCCACCCAGCAGCCACTCAAAGCGGGTATTGCCAGCTGAGGCTAAACGTAGCTCCTGACTGAACACTTTGAGGTCGATCACCAGATCGAAGGCTTCGACTGACAGAGGCCCGAAAATGGATGGGCCTGGTAACCGGTTGATGTCAGCAACCAAGTTAGAATCCATATAGCCGTAACCGCTGATGCTCGTGAGAATCGCATTTTCCATTTCGTATTCTGCTGTCACGACTGCCTGAGCTACGTCCCGCTTGAATAACCCGAGAGAATCCTGGTTGACCGTTTGGACGTACTCATTAGTATCCACAGTGCCGGCACCCAAACCCATTGGATTATCCGCGTCAAATGTGTTGGCAAAATTAGGACAATCACCACAATTATCATCACTTTCAGAATAATCGAGGCTGAGATCAACTGAAAAGCGTTCGTTAGGAGTATAAAACAGGTTGAGTCGGACATTCGCATCCTGCTCATCGTTTACATTTTTCTCGCCGGTAAGTCGATTGTCCCAGTACCCTTCGTGTTGCTGGTAACCAACAGTCAGGCGGTAGCCCAGTCGGTCCTCTACCAGTGGGCCAGTAAGGGATACGGCCAGATCGGTGTCATCGTAGTTGCCATAACTAGCCTCGAGGAATCCCTCGAATTCACTGCTGGGCTTCCTGGTTATGTAGTGGATAACGCCGCCAAGTGAATTTCGCCCATAGAGTGTAGCCTGAGGCCCTTTCAACACCTCGATACGCTCCAGATCGAACAAGGTACTATTGTTCTTGATCCGTGTATCTCCCATTGTGAAGCCATCCTGGTAGACAAGGACAGTGGGTGAGCCAAAAAGTCCGGGGTTTACACCCCGCATCGAGACGATGCTGGTCTGGCGCCCAATGGAGTTTCCGATTTCCAAATTGGGCGTTAGCATCGCGACGTCGCTGAGATCTTCTATCCGCGCATCCCTGATAAGGCGATCGCTCAACACACTTATTGCTATCGGCACGTCTAGAAGCCGTTGCTCTCGTTTCTGCGCTGTTACGATGACCTCCTCCAGGGTCATCTCCGATTTCTGTTCCTGCGCATGGCCATCACCTACCATCACAGACAACGTGAGTAGCAACATGGAAATTGAGCCGACTTTATCCAGACTCCTGTCGTGGCAATTACCTCTATTATCTATCATAAAGCTCCCCAAAAAATGCACACAAGCAGATGCAAAAACACGAATGCCCGCTCTACCCGCCATCAAAGGCATAGGTATCGTGCACATCGTAAGATCTAAACCCTGATTATTTTTGGTGGAAAAATATTGAGCGTCAGTAATATTCTCTGCGTCTCGGTCTCAATGATCAAGTGGACACAGAGCAGCATGATGCTGACTGGAGTCAAACGCGTCGGGTGTAAGGAATTTCACAGGATATCAAAAATCCTGCCGATCTGCGTGATTATGTCCGTCTTCCAGACGATGGAGTGTTGCTCGTGGTGGGTAAATCTACTCGTTTCGTTATTCTTTGGAAAATACTTCCGCAACAAACCGATAGTATTTTCCCTTGATCCTTCATCACCAAGAAATATGAGGCTCGTCAAAGTAAAGCCTGATGCCGGTGAAAGCGCTCAGCTACGCCCGCAGGTAGAGATTCAACGAAAGGGGAACACTGTAAGCCCAGCACATTGAAAATGTGCGCTTGAACGTAGGAGTGGAAATCCAGCCCAGAGACAGTGGCGACTATCAAGCCCGCCAGTGCAGTGGCCCAGTTAAAGTACGCAACGTGCTTGCCCGTCTGATTAGCCCGTTCCGGTTGGTAGCATTTCATTGAGTCCGCTAGCGGGATGATTCGCTCGACATCGTTAATGATGAGATACCCCAGGCCTCAGTCCTGAAAGCCCTTGGTCTGGGTGAGGATGTGACAAAGGGTAGCCGGCCGACCGGGCCAACTATCTTCAATATAAAAGTTCTCCAGATATTGGTAGACGTCCACATTCAGATCCAGCTGGCCCCACTCCAACTGCTGCATCACCGCCACCACTCCCGACGGATTGTGATGCCGGTCCATCTACAGTTTCACCGCTCCATCTACTAAGGCTTCCACCACCGCCGTGTTGTTAATATCCGATACCAATACCCCCAGAGGTGCGATGGCCAGTAACACAGTTTCCAGCACACACAGACCCTTCGGCTAGACTTTTCATTGCTCTTTCATTCACGCGATCCCGTCCTGCTTTTCTCGTTGTCAAGATACAGAGTTGCAGCATGCTAGCCTGCCAGATCTTTCCCAACAAATGATGGATATTGCCAACATGTAATAGTGCTTCATTCAGATAATATTAATACATGAAGCTGTTACGCACATATGAAACCGCCGGACAATGCGTTGATACATTTTTTCGATGGGAAATCCATAATTCACATACTCGATCGCATCCAGCCCAACCTCTCGCTTGCGGTGGCGCGCACAAGGGCGTCGCACATACGATTGAAGACGTAACGGACCAGCTGAGTTTTGTGCGGCCTTTATTACTCTGACGGATGAGATCTTTAGTCGACTGGTGCAGAGATGACGATCGAAGGCTTATCTGACCTCTCTAAAGCGCCTCAGCCAGCATAGGCCCAAGCACCAGAAGCTGCATTTTTTGTTTGACAATCTCAGTCCCTACCAGACCAAACAGATCTCCGCGTGAGTGGCTAGCCGGCCGTGCATCCACACTCACTTCAAGCCGACCAGCACCTCCTGGTTTAACGCTGTCCCAGTCTGGCTTACCGAACTCGAGCACCGGGCGCTATATCGAGATATATTCCGCTGTGTCGCGAGCTTATGAACGAACTACAACGGTCTGTTCGAGTTATCAACCGTGATATCGAAGTTGTCCGTTTTGCGCTTGTCTCAAGATGGCATGGCTGCCCCTACAGAAAACCTTGCGCTTGTCGTAGGCAGGCTTGTAGATGCTATAGTGGCAGTCCATTCCCATCTCAGAGCCAGTACCGATGAGGTTGCCTCTGTTGTCTGTGAGTTGACCTACCCACCACCCTCTTTCAGTATGTTCTGGCAATCCAAGGTGTCGATCCGGCGCAGCGGTTGTGAGCACTGCGCCTCAAGAGTATTGAACCAAGCGGTATTGTCCACCACCCCATCCACCTGCAGACCTATCGCCTCGTTGAGAAGATCGATAACGAAGGACAACACGGTCTGCAGATTGTCATCAATTATCACGAGGCTATCTTGCCGTTGGGAATGACCGAAGATTCCCACATCAGAGTCTGCCCGAAGTGTATCTGACTGGCCAGCATGTCGAATACTGAAGAAGAACCAAGAAAATCTAGTGCCTTTAAAAGAAAGCGGGGGAACTCACTACGAGATACGTCTGGGGCTAAAGGGCATGACGTCTACACGTGGCCTTTCACAGGACATAAGATCAACGAGAAGCGCTGCGGATCCGACGGCCATCGTCCATCCCAAATGACCGTGACCGGCATTAATCCAAAGTCCCTCTATCCGGCTTTCACCGATAAATGCCTTGCCGTCAGCACTGATCGGGCGCAAGCCTGCCCAGCCTTGCATTTGGTTGCGGTCGACCTTGACGGCAAGGTCCGGGTACAAGCGCTCAAACAGACCAAACAAATTGTCCACACGGTCCTGCCGAATCTGCGTGTCATAACCAGTAAATTCCGCCGTTCCTGCAAAACGCAAGCGGGTACCCAGAGGCACCACCGCTGCATGCATGGCATCGTCAATGATCGGAACTTTAGGAACTTCTTTGAAACCCGTCATATCCAATGTTGCGGAATATCCCTTCGCTGGCTTGATAGGTAATCTGACACCCACGGACAAAGCCAATTGTGGAGCGAAAACCCCGTTAGCAAGGATGACTCTACTACCCTGGATCGGCCCCTCAGCGGTCTCGACACCGGTGATTCTGGCTCCATCTGCAAGAAGACGGCGGACGCTGACTCCCGTCCGGATTTCCCCTCCGGCCGCCACTGCCTGTTGAGCAATGGCGAGCGCAAATAGGTGGGCGTCTCCGCTCCCATCATCAGGAAACCTTAACGCGCCCGCGATTTTTTCCTTTACATTTCCCAACTGCGGTTCCACCTTAATAGTCTCCTCCCGGTCCAGAATTTCGAATCGCAGCCCGAGTGACTTCAGCATCTCCGCAATAGCGATAGGCCTTCCCATAGCTTCCTCGGTCGGAAATACTTTCATGGTTCCCAGAGAGGACGAGTCATAGTCAAGATCGAGACGACCCCGCAATTCGTCCATCAGATACTTTGAATATGCCGACAACAGGTAGTTGGCCTGTGTCGCCGCCCGGTGTCTGTCCTTCGATGCATTCCGCAGGAACTGTAACCCCCAAATACTGAGTCCCGGGATAGCATGGAGTCGAAGCTTCATCGCCGAGTGGGGATCAAAAACCGAGGAGAGTAAATGACCGAGCACCCCGGGACCATTCCATGGATCTGGCATGGAGGGGGTAAGCATTCCACCATTGGCGAAGCTCGTTTCCTCTGCAAGACCATTTCGCCCCTCAAGTAGCACTGCGGGGATATTCCGACTTACCAATTCATAAAGTGTGGTGACGCCGATCAGGCCGCCCCCAACAACGATCACGGGTTTTTCATTCATAAAACCAGTTTCCGGTACTTGTTCTCGATCATCAGTACGATGCGTAGGTTGATATAGCGACTACAAGATTGCGAAATGTCCCACCAGGGTTTGACGTCAGTGACAGCTGTTGCTTCACCACGCCCAACATCTCTCCCAGGACGCGCATCAGAGTACAATAAACCGTCGCATCCCCTTACGCCCAATCAGGGTTTGCGGAGTTGCGGCGCGTGAATATCCTCGCCTGTAGAGCGATAGACGCGCGATAGCCCTAAGGTAAGAACGGGGAGGACGAAAACAGCGATAAATCCAAAAGTCAGCATGCCGTACCCTTTTGCGATCAGATGGATCAAGCCAAAGACATCAGCCGCGAGCAGGGCGGTCAAAAGTAGAAGTGAGGCTACCACGGGCCGTATAAGCGGAGGCATGTCCTTCCCGCTGTCCTTGAGTGTGGTTGCAATCCGTTCGTTGACGCCGTGAATCATACCCACTCCGGTCTGCACCAAAGTGCCCAACAGGACCAGCTGAAAAAGAACTTCGAACCAGCGGGCATCAAGGCGCTCAAGCAACAAAGCAGAGGGAATAAGCGCCTTCGCCATTTGATCAGGAATTGACATCATAGCGATATAGAGAAAAACAGCCGGCAACACGCCGATCACGCCCGCTATCAGCCCAGCGGTTATCGCGACCTGTCGTCTTTGAATGTGGTTTAGGCAAAAGAATACCATAGGGACCAGAGCCACATTGTAGCCAGCGTAGCGCACGCCATCCATGAACCAGTTGCCGTCCATTGGCGCCCGAGAAAAGGTTTCTTTGATCTCAGGTCCAAAGCTGATCAAGCTCCATATTACAAGCGTGATATAGCAGCCGTAGAGAAGAAGTGACCAGAAGCCCATGAAGCGTTCGATCAGGCTGCTTCCAAAAAAAACCAGAACACCTATAGCCAGGAGCAGGATCCCTGTCCCGACGTACGGCGAGAATCCAATAATATTGTTGGCTATCTCTCCGGAAGCCGCCGCTACAACGGAAAGAACCACGATCATCAAAAGAACGAGCAGAATCTCGTAGACGAACCAACCTCTTCCCAAGAGGCGCTGGAAGAAGTGACGATAATCATAGCTCCCACTCATGCGGCAGAGCTCGAAAGACACCGCCATCACCGCACCCCAGATAAGGGCGGTAACGCCCAACCCCAGGAGCCCGCCTATGGGCCCATTAGGGAGAAAGAACTCAGCGAGTTCACGGCCTGTCGCGTAACCTCCTCCGATGACAATCCCTTGAAACACAAATCCCGGCAATAAGTAGCGCCTGAAAAATGACCTCACTTTTTAACCCCTTCTTCTAGTTGTTTCCGACGTCAGCGCAACTCATAATCGAGAGAAATACGCCGTACTGTATGGGCATCCACGTCATCGCGGTAGAACCAGATGTCCCGAAAGTCTCCGACGGAAAAAAGCTCCAGCTGCTTGCCAACAGAAAGGTCTGCGGGATCGTCATTATTGCCAGGCGCCAGAAGCCCGCGCGCGCGCACTCTGTCACCAAACTCCACGGCAGCGACAAAGCTTTCGCCTCCAACAATGTTGAGCTTGCCACTATCGTCGCGCGCTGGAAAACCAACCCGAAAAGCCCCAAAAGGGCCAATGCCAGCATTGGTCGGCAAGTCTATGCCTGCATATCGGATCCTGACCACATCGCCCCACGGCACATCAATCTGCCCGAAAAGCTGTTTCAAGGTTTTTGCCGCCCGTCCAAGAGCGGCTACCGCGCCTTCGATATCCGCCAACCCCTTTGGCGTATCAAAAGGTCGCTGTGGGTCCCATTTCTCCCTGAATATCTCTTCTGCATAGACAGCCCGGACGCCACCGATCATGTTAATCCAATAGGAAAAAAGGGCTGCGCCACGGCTATCATGGTTCGCCGCGCCATCCCATTCGGCAAGAATTTCAACCGCATCGCGAATGTCTGGATCATCTGACTTCGCGCCTGCCGCGAATAAGTCAGGCCCAATAGCATCGATCATGATCATCCGATTGGACCGCCGGTACTCAACCATCTCTTCATAGCTAATGCTCTCGTCACTCATCAGCAATTTCGCCGAATGCTGCGGACGAAAAGGCATCGTCTGTGTCACGAAATCGGCCGGGAAGTCACTGTGATGGAGAACCTGAGGAAAGGTGCTGGTCCACGGCGGATCATTGGCATTCTGAATAAAATTCGAAGGAGGATTTCTATACTTGGGAAGCTCCCCATAGGTCCGATAGTCGGTCCAGATCAGGTCCGATTTTGTTCCGTCCACGATGCCTCGCCAGAACGCAACATCGCCCGTGTCCCGCTTTGGCTGCAACGCGTTAAAGGCGAAGAAAATATCACCATGCCGGTCTGCGTAGACGACGTTAAACATGGGCATCTGCAATTCGGAAAGAGCCACCTCGAACTCGTCAAGCGTCTGCGCACCACCCATTCTCCAGTACTGCCGGAAAATCTGAGCCGTGTCCCCCTCCTGAATACCCGCCACCCTTAATGCGAGTGCTTTCGACCCGTTCATACGTACTACAGGTCCATGGATAGACGTCAATATAGTAACGTCACGAGTTTCGAGAGTACCGTCTTGCTGGCGAATCTTGAGCGTGTCTACCCGTTGCTCAAACTCCCTGACGACGTTATCCAGGACGTAACCACCATCCCTCAGATCAAGCTCGTAGACATCGGCACCGTCATAAAGGTTGACCGTGTGAGCCCAGCCCAAGTACTCATTGAATCCGAGTGCCATGAAAGGCCAACCCAATAGCGCGGCCCCATACATGTTGTAGCCAGGAACGGTGATCTGCGCTTCGTAGAACAAGAACATATCCTGCCAATGGAGGTGCGGATTGATCAGAAGCATGGCATTTCCACTTTCAGAACGTCCCGGCCCGATTGCCCACGCATTGGACCCGGCCTCACCAGCATCCGCAGTCCAGCTTCGGGCTACAGCCTGGTTGTCACGAAGAACAAACGAAAGATGCAATGATCGCTGTAGATGAGCCAGCACATCCACAGCCGTCACCCGCAGCACTTGCCTCATCTCAGCATCGATGTCCTCTGGATGGACTTCAGCGTAAGCGTTCATGCCGGCAGCAAAGGCCTCTAGTCTCCTCGCATACACCGGCCCTTGCGCCGCCAGCATGCGTTGTGCCCGTTCGTACACACCCATGGTGCGGATAAAAACATCGCTCTCCACATGCTCAGGGCCCCAGTATTCCGCCGCGCGCCCTCGCGCCTCACCATAGAGTCGAAGAATTGTATTTGCGCGCCCCGCCATCTGTGACCACCCGAAGGCAAAATCGGCAGCTTCTACATTGTCCGTACTTATATGCGGCACACCCCACTGATCCCAGGCGACCTCTACTTCCGCGAAGTTACTGGAATTATCGTTGACGCCTGGAAGTAAACCGCATCCGGTCAAAGGGATGAGTATTGATACGACAACAAACATAACCTTGAGCGAGCAAAGACATTCTTTCATGTGTTTTTTCCACTGTTGTGCCATACGAGTCCAGCCGGGTCTGTTATGCCTGGCTTTTGCACTTACTGGCCAGACCAACTGATTCCCTTGTCGATCGAGACAACGGCGATTGATGTCTGAGTCACGAAACAACGAAGGGCTCCGCCCTACCGTTCAGATCTCTTATCGCTGTATCGTTATGTCCGTTACTCAAATTGGCACGAACTGGAACCGGAGTACCAGCTATTACCGGCCGATGACCAAGAATGGAGAGTTTGTGATGAGACCGGACGCGGCCACCACTGGCGGTCATGCGCTCCGTCATTAGTCCCGCACACGCAGAGCGTCTGTGATCCGAGAAACGCTAAAACCAAAACCGAATAACGCAATAACTAAAACATAGAGAGATGTATCTGTTTCACGTTTTACCCTAAACACTACCGGTCCTCTGTTTTTTCAATACCAAGCAATGACGCGATACTATAAGAGGTAAAGGACTTACAAATTAATCCAAAGTCACGAAACAGCGATGCCAGAGCGTGAAAAGCATTCTGCCTGATCGACAAATCGCCCCGAGCCGATATTCTCTTATAGAGCCCTTAAGCAATTTCAGAAGATGTCCAGAACTGCACCACTTGATCACATCATGTTTGTTGTAAACAATCTGCAGGCAACCCAGGCCTCCTATACCCGGCTAGGGTTCACGGTGATGCCTCGGATGACTCACAGCGAACTCGGCACATCGAATCAGATCATCGTACTACAGAGTACCTATATCGAGTTCATCGGTGACCTTGCCAACGCTCGAAAGAGAATAGCGGACAGACTTTCGCCGCGGCTGCGATTCGGTGACGGAATTACTATGATGTGTCTGGGAACAAACTCCATTCACGACGAGTTATCGCGCCTTACATGCGAAGGAATAAACCCGGATAAGGTGCAGAGCGCACGAAGGACCGTAAGCCTCCCGTCAGGTTCTATTGATCAAACTGATAGCCATTTCTTCTACACAAGAAACCCAGTTCACCCATTTTTATCTTTCTTTTTCTGTCAGCACAATCGTCCTGACCTGATTTGGATCCAGGACTTTCAGACACATCCCAACACTGCCGAGGAAATCACCGGCGTGGTCATTGTTTCAGATGATCTTGAGGCAGATCGCGCCTACTTCGAAGCCTGCCTTACAATATACTCCACTTCACAAAAACAGGTCAGCGACTTCGAGTTTTATGACTGGGCAGAATTTCCGTCGATATACACTTCGCTTCTAACTCTTACTGACCGGCCCGCGGGATTCACCTGTGGTGTCAAAGTCAGGGTCGCATCTATCCACGCTTGTCGGTCCAGACTGCTTAAAAATGCAGTCACATTCATCGATGGCAATGACCACATATTAGTCTCGGCTTCAGTGGCGCATGGAGCCTTCATTCTGTTCCACGAGTGAAGCATCCCTGGACAACATGTGCTGTTTACGGAGCACCTTGGGGGCGTACCCGAAATGGCGTTTGAAGGCCTGCGTAAAATTTGTTGGGTGTTCGTATCCGACCTCATAGGCGATGTCGGAAATGGAAATGTCCGACGAGGTGAGCATCTTCACAGCCTTGCTCATTCTGCAGTTTTGGATGAAGGCATGAACAGTGCAGCCGAACATTTCCTTGAAGCCGCCTCTCAACTTGGTTTCGTTAAGGCCTGCCATCCGTGCTAGACGACTAATCTTTGGCGGGTCAACAAAACTGGTCTGAAGGATATCCCTGACCTCTACCAGTCTCAACATATTGTCAGATGTGATACGGTTCCTTCCTACATAAGTCAGCGTGGGCGTGGTCAATTGGTGGATCACAGAGCAGACAATCTCAACGGACTTTGCCTCAAGGAAACATCGCCTGACTGGGGCGCTATATCGATGCCGTGAATCCAGGATGTCCGTGGCCGCACTTAGAATGCCTGGCCCAAGTGAGAGTTTCACATTGTTTGGTATTCTTCCAGGACCTTCCAGTGAGGTATTCCACTTTTCAAGAATTCTCGGGTCGAAGCCGAAAGAGCGCAAAAAATCTGTTTTGCAGTGAAGTATGACAAGCCTGCATCGCTCCCCCCGTGAGAAATAGAACCCGTCGTCGGTATTTTCCGGATACGTCGCAAGCATGGCATCGGGACCCTCCATAAACCGACCCTTATGAGGGGCCTGGAGCGTGCCTTCAACAAGGATTCGGATCTTGAACAATCCTTCAGCCTGTGCAGCGCACCATTTATCCGTCGTGTAGGTAGTATCACTGATCGATACGAAAAGATCTGAAGTGATCTTGCAAAAATCCCAATATCCTTCGCCCTCGGCTGGATTGAGATAAGCACGAACGCAATTACGACCAGCAGATGTCTCAGAGAGAAAATAGCGGCGATCAAGGTCGTCCATATGCCAGCGAGGCGATGAAAGATTATCGAACTGCTTTTCAGAGTGCTTGCCAGGCGAGAAACAATCGACAGACAACTGACCAAGCAATCTTGATATTTCTCGGACTGGAAGACATACATCAATGTCTTCCTGAGACACTTCGATATCCAGGCCAAGCTCATTATGGATCATTGCGACACCCACTTATCCAGACGAATAATTCAGCTTCTCTATAAGTATGCTCCAGAGTGCCATTTTCACTGAAATGAATTATTTTTCTTTGCCATATGAATATTTACGATAGCCGCCGATGGTCCGCCGCATCCTCAAGCTATACCTTCGTAAATATTCGGTCATGTGAATCAGTTTTTCACCGCCCGAGTCCACTTAATGTCTGTTGGTTGTGGTAGAGTTTGAAATCCACCCTCTCTCCTTGGCAACCTGTGGAAGGCATTGTGCTGGTACGAAACCTCGGCAACATCCTGGGTACTGACTGCATGTCCGACAGACCTGCCGTTATAGATTTATCCGACCTCGCATGCCCGGTTACCTATCGGTATCAGGACCTTCACCAGGCCGCCTCAGCATACGCGCGTCTTTTGCGAGCAAGACACTTTCCCCCAAAGACCACGATCGGTATCTTTGCCCTGAACTCATTCCACAACCTGGCGGCATACATGGGCATCATGCAAAGTGGTTTGGTAGCAGTCCCTGTCAATACCAAATTACCTGCGCATACGATCAAGTTCGTTTGCAAGGACGCACGGATTGAGCTGGCCTTCGCCGACAAGAAGTGCCGCAAAATTGTTCCACAGGGCATCGAACTGATCACTCTTCCACTGTCCGGTTACCAGGGTGATAGCCCGATATCTCTCGAAGACATCCATCGTCCGGAAACTGGGGAAACGGCTGTTATTCTCTACACATCCGGGTCGACAGGACGCCCCAAGGGCGTAGTACTCAGCCATAACAGTCAGTGGGCAATGATCAAGGGCACACAGCAGGCAAGTAATCAGTCACTCTTCTCCGGCCGCCGCGGAATTGTAGCCGCACCCATGTTCCATATGAATGCATTGATATTCATTACCTCTTTCCTGTCACAAGGCGGATCGATCGTCCTGCTGCCGAAATTCGACGCGGCTACATTTATCGAAGCCATTAGCCGCCACGAGGTCAACATGATCACCGGTGTGCCGACCATGATCGCTCTGATGGCTCGGGAGCGTAACCTACTGGCGCAGACGGACCTATCCACTGTCTCCCACATTTTTATCGGATCTTCTCCTGTCACGGACACGGTGATCTCACAAGCCCTTCAAATGATGCCCGATTCGGTCATTTTGAACAGCTATGGAACGACAGAAACGGGCGGGGGTCTGTTCGGCGCACATCCCGATGGTCTTCCTCGGCCAACACGCTCTGTTGGCTACCCTCTTCCACATATAGAGATTAGGCTGAGAGGTGAGTCTGAAAACACCGGTGTTCTAGAGATCAAGACCCCATCTGCGATGACAGAGTACCTGAACCTGCCTGAGCTTACTCAGGATAGAATACGAGATGGCTGGATTACAACCGGCGATGTGTTTGAAAGAGACTCGGACGGCTTTCTCTTTTTCATTGGCCGGGACGATGACATGTTCGTTTGCAATGGTGAGAATATCTATCCTAGTGAAATCGAGAAAGTGATTGAGCACCATACCGGGGTCGTTCAGACCTGTGTCGTACCCCTGGAACATGACATCCACGGAAGCATCCCTGTCGCATTTGTCGTTCTTAAAGATACTTCCAAACTCAATGAAAAAGATATCACGCAATATGTGCTTGAGAATGCTCCAGCATATATGCATCCACGCCATGTGTTCATCCTGGACACGCTCCCGCTCGCTGGCACGAACAAAATTGACCGGAACAGTCTTCTTCAGACGGCGCGAGACAGAGTCAAAAAATCATAGGCTTCGACCAGGGCTCTGACAAGGACTTCTTCCTCCTTCGCTATGTATCAATAACACCCTGTTATCTTCTACTACACTTGGTTCCGCAATATAGGAACCTTGTAGTCTGCATAAAATATGCGAAATTATAGAGGCCCGGCTCCGGGCAAAGCGAACAGTCGCGCATTGGCAACCCTGAAGACCATTGGACCTAATCTCATTCTCCATCTTCCATCTAACGCATGACTTTCTCCTTCTGCTCAACTGACCCTTGCCTTACAGACAAGGAGCTAGTGGAGCTATATGTCCCTCGCCCAATGGCGACCAGTTTTTCACATTCATTCACCACGTCCACATCGACAACACCCACTGATCGCCCGGCCTTGCGCACAGTCGCTACTGCACGGAGTGCGGTATTTTTTGCGGGCCGAAGATAGTCAGTGCGGAACGTTATTGTCGCCACAATGCTTCCCGTGACCGCCATCAACGCATAACAACCAGCGGTATCTATCAAGGAGGCGATTGGACCCCCGTGGATCTGTCCACTTCCAGGTAGGCGCTCGAATTCTGCACGTAGCGGCATAGTCAGAGTCAAAACCTGTTCTTCGTCGTTCCAACTCTCAATTTGAAAGCCCGAGAACGCGTTGAAAGGGCATTCATCTATGCTTGCCTGAAGAGTCTGTACCGTTCGTGATTCGTCTTTCATCAAAGTTTCCTTCAGAGCGTGACTACGATTTTTCCGAATACTTCACGGTCTTCCATTAAACGTTCCGCTTCCTGGATCTCTTCAAGTGGTAGAACTCTGTCGATTACCGGCACCAGCTTGCCCGCACTCGCATATTGAAGGAGATCCTCGAGATCCTTGCGCAGCCAGCCATCGCTTCCGATAATTTCATGTTCAAACGTCCAGATATAACGGACATCTACTTCTTCTTCATAACCTGCCGTGGCGCCGCAGGTAACCATGCGCCCTCCTTTGGTAATACAACGAATGGTTTCTTTCCAGGTCTTGCCTCCCGTGTAATTTACGGCAAGATCTACGCCACCACCGCCAAGGAATCCGGGTTTATCGACTATCGCCCAAACAGCCTTGCGCAAGTCTTCCGTCTTATAGTTGATCAAATGGTCCGCTCCGATTCCCTTCAGGCGGTCGAGCTTTTCGTTAGAACTGGCGCAGGCGATGACGTTGGCTCCCAGCATCTTTGCCAAGAGCACACAGCCGGTTCCTACGCCACCGCTGGCGCCAAGCACCAATACAGTCTCTCCTGCCGTGACTCGTCCCCTGGTAATCATCATACGATGTGCCGTTGCATAGGCAAGAGGCAGGGATGCGGCCACTTCGTAGCTAACCGTGTTCGGTAACCTGACCAACTGGGACGCATGAACGACACAATACTCCGCGCGTCCACCATCAAATTGCTCGCCGACAAACTTCCAATCCGTGCCCTCGCACGGATTGGGATCGACGAGAACACGGTCGCCTTGTTTCCATTGCTCGACACCCTCACCGACTTCGGCAATTTCACCCGCAATATCGGACCCGATGACTATGGGAAAGGGCAGCGAGATCCCGGGCATTCCGCGCCGACTGAATATATCGTGAAAATTAATAGACGTTGCCCGTACCCGAATTTTTACCCAGCCCGCTCTGGGCTGTGGTTCAGGATAGTTGGGTTCCAATTTGATCGCCTCGCGGCCACCATGGGAGTATACAACTGCAGCGCGCATTACATCATCCAGATTTTGTTGGAGGTCACGCAACAACAATATAGGAGTTGCGATTACTCGAATCTTCCAAGTCGATGAAAGATCTATGGGTAAATGAAAATCGTTTTTCGCCCTTTAGGCTAACCGGTAAAGCCGACCCGCCCAGTTCGCTAAAACTTCACATGACCGAGAGGCTCTTGTCTCTTCCAAGCCTTCGCTGGCAGACTGCACCCACGAGACACACTCAAAGGAGGCTCAGCTCAGCGCACCACCCCGCCTAAGGTCTCGGCACCCGAAACGGTGGCATCCCATCCGTCATATGAACCGGTTATCTCACGTCACTCGCAATTGGAAAGCCCTACTGGGCGAGGACGGCTAACCCCTTGCCTTTGATTGCCTTACCCGGAAAGACGCCTTCTTGAAGCGTTCCGTTCTCTACTACGACTACGCCGTTGACCAGTACATAGGGAAAGCCATCCGAGGGGACCATCGGATCTTTGTAAGTGGCGCGATCAATCACTCGCTTGGGGTCAATCAGGGTCAGATCCGCGTCTGCGCCCACTTTTACCCTACCCTTGTTTCTCATGGCGGGAGCATAGGACTCAAGGCGCTGCGCCGGGAGAATGGTCATCTTTCGCAAGGCAGCCATCATGGACATGGCCCCTTCCTCACGCACAAAGCGACCAAGCACGCGTGCATACGTGCCGGTTCCTCTGGGATGCTCATTGTTATTGCGGATGGTCATCCCGTCAGAGGCAATTATGACATCGGGATGATTAATCGCCATGCGCATCGCATCCTCCGGGACGAAATGAATAATGACGTTGGCAGGATCATCCGTCTCCATGGCGTGCTTGCGGTAGGCATGGAAGGTTTTTTCGGTGAGACGCTCACCCGTCGCCGTCCAGACTACATCACTGTAATCCACACCACCAAGGCGCTCCCTCCATCCTGCATCGAAAAGTGCGGAAATCAGAATCGTGCTACCAGCAGTATAGGGATAGGCTTCTGTGGTTACATCAACACCATGCGCCCGGGCTTCGTCAATCAGTTCCAGCGTAATGGCCGTATCTTGAATCGCGGAGCTTGGGAGATGGCAGATATGCAAACCCACTCCTGTCGCCGCTGCATTGGCAATCACTTCCTGCATCTGTTGAAGGTTCGATCCAGAAGCTGGATCACCCTCACGCCCGCGACGGGGGTGAACGAACACCGGAGCACCGTGCTTGGCCGCAAGCTGAAAGATTCTGTAGACCTCTTCCCTTCCGACAGCTGGCGTATACTCTATACCAAAACCAATGCCTATGGCGCCCTGCGCCAGCGAGGATTCCATGCTGGAAAGAATATTCTGACGATCGTCCTCCTCCGCCGAATGGTGGGCGGCCCTCACAAGAATGGGGCCAGGATTTTCCAGCATGTGCTCATCGGGATATAGAGCGTCCGCACGCCCCCAAATGTGAGAAACGGAATGGCCATAGTTGATCAAGGCCTTCCCTTCCCGTACATCATAGAAATGATCAACGGGATATTTTCCAATTTCAAGCTCAAGCGCCGTAGTGACCCCATCCTGGACCTGAAGGCTATTCTCCAGGTTGGTCTGGCCGTGGGCATGAAGGTCGATAAATCCAGGCGCTACAACAAGCCCTCTCGCATCGATCACCTTGCGACCCTTTAGGTCACTCTCTGTGATGGCGAGGATTGTCTGACCAGAAATGCCCACATTCGCAATCTTGTCAAAACCGGTTTCAGGATCCATCACCCGACCTCCACGGACCACGATGTCATAGGTCTGCGCGGTCGCGCCGTCTGTTCCAATAATCAAAATAACAAATGGCAGCAAGAAGGTACGAAGGAAGTAACCTGGTTTCATGGCATGGAATCGTGTAGTCATGTGAAGAACATCTCTCAAAGGTTTTCGTTTCGCGATGAGTTTCCGGTCAGCCGAATACGGGACCCATCAGGTTCCAGTAGTACAGCGACCAGGACACGGCAGCAACGGCGGCGACGGAAGCTGCGTATATCAGTTCTGCCAATGCTCCGGCGCTTCTGGCTCCTTGCGACCGCAGCCTCAACACAATCGAAAGTGCACCAAGCATGATCGCCAGGTAGGGCAGCCAGGCCACAAGTTTCAGTGAGGCTGGAATTCTTGAAGCAAGGAAGCCCACATCAAATCCTGAGAAGATCACAATGAAGCTAACCGCATAGAGAGCCTCCAATCCCAGGGCCGTCTGCAGAATCCCATAGGACCAGCGATGAGCAAGCGAGCTACTGCGATATCTCCCGGCAAGCCAGGGCGTTGCCAAAAGGCCCATGGCGATGACGAAACCGCCCACACTTAACATCAAACGATGGAAGGCCGTGGTCTCATACCACTTCAGTTTGTAGGCGGCGAAAATCGGCACTCCCTGATACATCCAGACAGTTCCCAGGTCTTCATCAGGCTCGAAAACCAGTGGGTCGCCATCGTCCACCCTTCTGAAATAGTCTGTGTCCTGTGCCTTATAGGCAGATATTTTCCCAGCACTTGAAACCGTTGCCTCTCCACTCTCAGCTACATTCACCTTTATGTCAGTACCGAACTTCAGAAACTTTTCAAACGTCGTCGCGTTATATTGGTTCAGGCGGTAAGTCCCACTATAGGTCTCCGCAAGTGCCAGGGGAACAGGTACCGCTTCTGCGGTGGGAACGTAGTCTTGAGCAAAGAACTCATTCACGACCGCCACAAGTAGTTGATCGCGCGGACCTGCCCCACCTGGCGTGTTGTAGGACACGAAAAGACCGAACTGCTCTTGTGGGATTAGTAGCATATCTGATTTGTAGAAGCTGGTAGTACCCTTGTGCTCAAGTGCCCTGACGCCCTTTATCCAGCGCTCGTAAATGCCGTGAGCCAACCCCGGCACACGAGGGTCATGACCAAAAATGCGAGACAGCATCTGATCGCCGGCATCTCCCGGCAGTATATCCACCTCTTCGAACTCGCCATCGTTCAAAAGTGCAATCATGAAGCGCGCCAGCTCATTAGCGGTGGTGGTCAACGCTCCTGCGGGTGCGACATTGTGAATGTATTCCATGGGAGCAATATGAAACTTTCCGCCAGCCTGATAGTAGGGCTTCATTAAGTGGTCACCAGCGCCAACCGGGACCGGTTCTTTGAAGGTTGCCTTGGGCATGCCCAGCGGATCGAGGATATTGCGACGGATATAAGTGTCGAAGGGCACTCCGGTAGCCCGTTCAACAATATATCCAGCAAGCGCAGAGCCATAGTTCGAGTACGCAGATACTTTGCCGGGTTTGTAAAGACGCTTGGGAATGTTGTTCTTCAGCGCTACCTCGAGACTGGTAAAGTCATCTGGCGAACCAACGACAATGAACTCGATAATTTCGTCTTCGAATCCCGGCGAATGAGTCATCAGGTGGCGTAGGGTTACAGGCTTGTCAAATGCTTTGGGTATTTTGAAAACCTCAAGATACCTGTTGACGTCAGCGTCGAGATCAACCATGCCCGCCTCAGCCAGCTGCAGCAGTGACACCCAGGTAAAAAGCTTCGAGATAGAACCCGGTCTAATCAGACTATGCTCCGGATCGGCAGAAATATTTTGCTCGAGGTCCGCGTGTCCGTATGCCCTTGCAAGAACGACGTTCCCCCTGTGAACGATCGAAATGACGGCGCCTACAAGAGGATTGCCCGCAAACTGTTGCGCCATCGCTCCATCGATAAAGTCGCCCAGCCTTTTCTCAATTGCGCTATCGGTCGGCGGCTCTATTCCTGGCGCTTGAACCTCCTCAGCCGATAAGGCTTCGAGAATCTTTAGCTCCGCGGCCACAGGAGGAAACGATGCCGTGGCGGCAACAATCAGGATAACCATGGCTGTAAGCGAAGCGAAGCGGTGCATACGTCATCCCCTTGGAGCTATTGATGTGATTGTTGTGCTGCCGCCGGCCCTTTGAGGATCTGCCCAGCAAGAACACCTGTA
Organism: Haliea sp.; assembly: GCF_040221975.1. Classification (GTDB taxonomy): domain Bacteria; phylum Pseudomonadota; class Gammaproteobacteria; order Pseudomonadales; family Halieaceae; genus Haliea. The sequence continues at coordinate 141,501 of NZ_JAVJWR010000029.1, read as the reverse complement.
TGGACACCACCCTCAGCCACGATCCGACCGTTGACGAGAACGTAATCGATACCTGTAGGATATGCCGTGGGGTGTTCCCAGCTAGCATTGTCCTTGATATCCTCATAGTCAAAGATGACCACATCGGCCCACAAGCCCTCTCGGATCACACCCCTATCGTGAAGGCCCATCCGCGACGCAGGCCAGGATGTCATCTTGCGGATCGCGTCTGGCAAGGTCAGCACACCGCGCTCCCTCACATACTCCGCAATAATGCGCGGAAATGTGCCATAGCTACGCGGGTGCGGGAGACCGAGCGCATCAACCCCGTTTGCATCAGCAGCCGCTGCGGCGTCGCTGCCGATGCTCACCCATGGAAATTGGAGACCGGTTTCGATATCCTCCTCACTCATCATGAAAAAGAGGGCGAGTGCTCGTTTGGGTAGTGCTTCAAGCGCGATATTCCAAGCGACATCGGCTGGATGTTCGCCAAGCTCCTCGGCGATATAAGCGATGGATTTGAAACGGAACCTGTCATACTTGGAATTGTAAGCGTTGGCCAGCATAACATTGTCCCAACCACCTGATGCGTGAACCAAATTTGACCAGTTGGCTTGCGGACCCGCCTCTATTTCCTTCTTGAGCTGCGTGCGAATCTCCGGATCCTTGAGACGCTCCAGTGCCTTTTCCAGGCCCTCGGCAAAGACCCAGGTTGGCGCAGTCACCTCGAGGCCGGTGCCCCCGGCCCTGTAGGGGTAAAGGTCAGCGGCGATATTGACACTTTGCCTCCGCGCCTCCTCGATCAGCTCTCCAGCCCGGGGCATTAGCTGGCCCCAGCCGGGCTTGTAGGCAGCTTTCAAGTGGAAGATCTCAACCGGAAGTTCGGCACGTTCACCAATCTCGATCGCCTCCTGGATGGCCTCCAGTAGGCTGCCACTTTCGTCCCTGATATGGCTCGCGTAGATCCCGCCATACTGAGCCGCAATTTTCGCAAGCTCAACGATTTCGTCCGTGCTCTGGAATGTCGCGGGCGGATAGATGAGAGCCGTGGTAATACCAAGCGCGCCCTGCTCCATAGCGGTGGCGACAAGGGCTTTCATCTGTTCCATCTGCTCCTCTGTAGGGGTCCCGGCAGCATCCCCCATCACGGCACGGCGCGCTTGTGTTGCGCTGTAATAGGTACCGAAATTCAGCGCAATGCCGTGGCTGGTCAGCTGATCGAAATATTGGTCAATCTCGCCTGCAGGAACGGGTGTCCCACCCTCCCCGGCAATAACGGTCGTGACCCCCATGAGGATCTTGTTTTCAGCGCGCCCGTTCTGACGAAGAACCCGGCCCGACTGATCCATCATGTCGATCCAGCCTGGGGAAACATACTTTCCCGTTGCATCGATTTCGTTGGTATTCGCCGCTTCAATCCTGCCAATTTTGGCGAATTTTCCATCCTTGATGCCAATGTCAGCCTCAACCCATGGGTTCCCGGCACCGTCGAGCACACGACCATTGCGAATGACCAGATCGTATTGGCTTTCCACCACCTTGGGCGTGTCTGCACGAGCCGAGTGAAGGACCACTACCGATAGTAACGCGGTAGTCATTGCAAAAAATCTGATGAGTTGCATGAACGAGGTGACTCCACTGTATTTGATGTTCTGGATAGCGCTCTTGTCTAGTGGTCGAAGGGGCAGCCGAGTGGGATCAGCGTATCCGGTAAAGTGTAAGGGAGGACAAGCAGTGTCGGATATTTTAGTTCAGTGAAAAACGTGCTTTATCTGAAGAATTCAGTCACGCCACTGGATGATAACAGGCAGAAAAGTGTCGCTCTTGAATCTCGGTCAGGGCGGGACGCATTACTCGGCATTCTTTTGTAACTCGACCGCAGCGGCCGGCGAAGGCACAACCGTGGGGAAGGTTCATGGGGCTCGGTAACTCTCCCGCTTCCTCCAGGGCTCTACGATGGCGTCCGGGTTCCATCTGCGGCACAGACCGAAGCAGTAATTCCGTGTACGGATGAGCGGGCGCGCTAAAGATACTCTTGACTGGACCCTTTTCCACAATCCGCCCAAGGTACATGACAGCCACTTCATCACTGATGTGCTCGACAACGCCCAGATCGTGCGCGATAAAGACATAAGTGAGACCGAGATCCTTTTGCAGATCGGAAAGTAGGTTCAGGACCTGCGCCTGTACCGATACGTCAAGGGCCGAGACCGCCTCATCGGCGACAATTATTTCAGGGTCGAGCGCCAAAGCGCGCGCAATACTGAGACGCTGGCGCTGCCCACCAGAGAACTCATGCGGGTAACGGGTAGCGGCTGACGATGGCAGCCCGACCCTGTCAAGAAGTTCCTTAATCCGGCGTTCAAGGACCGCACGTGTGGCAGGATTAAAGTTACGGATAGGTTCGGCCAGAATATTGCCAGCCTTCATCTTCGGGTTCAGCGACGCGTAAGGGTCCTGAAAAACCATCTGGAAATTCTTCCTCAAGGGCCGAAGGCTGGCTTCTGGCAGAGCGGAAATGTTCTTTCCACTAATCCATACTTCACCAACAGTAGGCTTCATGAGGCCGACCAACAAACGCCCGAGCGTACTTTTCCCACAGCCACTCTCGCCAACGATTCCCAAGGTCTCGCCCTTGCGAACCTCGAGGCTGACTTCGCTGACAGCATGTAGCCTCTGTGCTGCCCGGCCGAGAAAGCCAGGTTTCACAACGAAATTTTTGCTCAGGCCACGGGTTTTCAGAATAACCGGTTTAGGTGTCAAATCTGGCCTCCCAGCAAGCCACATGTCGTGTGGCTGACGAATCACTTGTAATCTCGGGCTCCTTGATCCTGCACCGATCAGTCATTAGGGGGCAGCGGTCTGCAAAGGCACAACCGGAGACGACCTGACCTATCGACGGTACCATACCCGGAATTTCCGTTAAACGCTGGCTACCTCGCTTGTCAAGCGCGCCCCGTAATCGCGGCGCCGCTTTGAGCAAAGCCGATGTATAGGGGTGGCGAGGCGAGTCGAATATCTCCTCAGCCGGCGCTTCTTCAACAATCCGGCCGGCATACATGACCGCCACCCGATCACACGTCTCCGCAACCACAGCCAGGTCATGGGTAATTATGATGATGGACATTCCCATGCGTTCCCTGAGCTCAACCAACAGATCAAGAATTTGGGCCTGGATGGTTACATCCAGCGCAGTCGTAGGTTCATCCGCAATCAGGAGATCCGGCGAACAGGATAGGGCCATGGCGATCATCACGCGCTGCCGCATACCGCCTGAGAGCTGATGCGGATATTCACGGAAGCGCCTTTGTGGATCCGGAATCCGTACCTGTGCCAACAGGTCCGTCGCCTCAGACCGCGCCGCCTTGCGTGAAATCCGTTTATGCTCCCTCAACACCTCAACAATCTGCGACCCAATTGTAAGCACGGGATTCAGCGAAGTCATAGGCTCTTGGAAGACAACAGCTATTCGGTTGCCCCGAACCTTGCGAAGCTGCTGCTCGCTGAGAGTCAGAAGGTCTGTGCCCTTGAAAATAGCCTGGCCACCGGTGACCCGGGCACCTCGCCCAAGCAGACCGAGCGTACTCATGGCCGTAATACTTTTGCCACAGCCGCTTTCCCCCACGACACCGAGAATTTCGCCCGGATGTACTTTGTAAGAAACGCCCCTTATGGCAGGCACAATCTCTCCATCTGTCGTTTCAAAACCGGCAACAAGGTCGCGGATATCAAGTATGGGGGTGGTGGATATATGCGCGTCGATCTCTACTTCCTCCCAGTCATTCTAGGGTCCAGCACATCTCGCAGGAAGTCACCCAGAACATTGATGGACAGTACCACCGCAGCCAGCAACAGGCTTGGATAAAGCACAAGGCCAAACGAGACTTGAACGAACGTCCGTCCCTGCGCAATCATGTTGCCCCAACTGGGGACTTCCGGCGGAATACCCGCCCCGAGGAAACCCAGGTAGGCCTCGAGAAGAATCGCCGATGCTGCAACGAAAGTCGCCTGAACGAGGAGCGGCGCCGCGATATTGGGCAATATATGCCGCCATAGCAAAGGAAAGAAGCGGGTGCCAACAGTCACCGCTGCCTCGATATATAGCATGTTCCGCACACCCAGGGTCGCGGCACGCGCAAGGCGCGTCATCCGGGGAATTTCGGTTATGGTGATGGCAAAGACGACTGTCAGCAGGCTCGCTTCCATCACCGTCATCAGCGCTATGGCAAGCAGGATGCCCGGTATCGCCATAAGACCATCCATGATCCGCATCAATACCCCATCCAGCCAGCGCACATAGCCGGCCATCACGCCAAGAAAGATTCCTAGCAGAGAGGTCGCGATGGCCACCAGAAACGCAACAGACAGTGAGACACGACCACCATGCAGGATCCGCGAAAACGTATCGCGACCGAAATTGTCGGTTCCGAGAAGATAGTGTTCGGAAGGGTGCATGAAACGGTCCAAAGGATGCATTTCAAGTGGGTCAAAGGGTGCAATACAGCCAGAAAGCAGGGTCAGGACCGCCGTAATTAGCAGAACCAGAGCCGCGCAACTGGGCACGGCCCACCGAAAATAGCGACGCAGTCTGGGGCGTTTCCGCTGCACGTCAAATAGATGCGTGTTTTGAACAGCACCGGTCATTTACGAATCCTCGGATCCAGCAGGACGTATCCGATGTCAATCGCGAGATTGATCATCAGATAAAGCACTGAAAAGAAAAGAATCGTGCCCTGAATTACTGGATAGTCGCGCTGCAACATGCTGTCCACAACAAGCCGACCCAGGCCCGGGATAGCAAACACGCTCTCTGTCACAACAACACCGCCAAGAAGAAGTGTCAGACCAACGCCAATCGTTGTAATGATAGGACCGCCGGCATTTCTCAAGGCATGCACGAAAAGTACCCGCGCACCGCTGAGCCCCTTTGCACGAGCAGTGCGAATATAATCCTGGTCAAGCACTTCCAGCATGGTTGACCGGGTCATACGTGCCAATAACGCCACATAAACAAGCCCCAGAGATACTGCAGGTAAAACAAGGTGATGCAGGAAGGGGCCAATACCTTCGGACAAAGCGCGATAGCCGTGAACCGGAAAGAGCTCTGTCTTCACAGAAAATTCATAAATCAGAAAGTACCCGATAAGGAATACAGGGACCGAGAACGCGAGAACCGCGAATACAGACAGGAGCCGATCAATGATCGATCCTGCATACCAGGCAGCGGCAACACCGAGTGGGACGGCGGTCATGACCGAAAACACGACCACTGTCAGCGCAAGGGCTATTGTCGGCTCAAGTCGCTGAGCTATTAGAGTAGTCACCTGTTCACCGGAAAACACCGAGCGCCCAAGGTCGCCTGCCATCACCCGCTCGGACCAGAGCAAGAATTGCGACCATATCGGCCGATCCAGACCAAGGCTTGCACGGATACGCTCCAAATCCTCTCCGGTCGCCATATCCCCGCCGATCAAGAGCGCGGGATCCCCCGGCGTCAACCTCAGCAGCAGAAACACAAATAACGCAACAAAGCCTATGACCGGAATGGTCGCGAGGATCCGATAAAAAACGGAAGATAAAATACCTCCAGTCATAATTATATAATCACTACTTGGATGAATTTCCCATGAATCGGCGATGAACATATTTCACATATTCATCGCTGTCAATTCAGTTTTCCCCTTTCTATAAACTTAAATCCAGCAATCATTATTTCAACGTTTTAAGTATTCTTAACGCCATACACTTCGATTAAGTTAACTGAATCTCTAGATGTATTTCAATCACACAAGAGGTTAGATATTCCAAATTATATTGATACGAAGTCGCCCAAATGATCCGAAGCATATTATTTCCTAAAGACACTCTAAAACCGTGTATTGCCTCCATTTGGTTCGTTGCCACTGCTATCGGTCTTGCTGTTGCATCAGGCACAGCCCAAGGACAAACACTGTACGCAGCGCTGTCCACAGAACTGAAGATTCTGGACCCGGTCTACACGACTGCAAGTATCACCCGTAACCACGGGTTCATGATCTACGACCAGTTGTTCGGTATCGACCTTGACGGACAACCGCGCCCCCAGATGGTCGAGACCCATACGGTGCGAGATGATGGGTTGGTCCACAGCTTTACTCTTCGTGATGGGTTGCGCTTCCATGACGGGCAACCAGTGCGCGCTACGGATGTCATAGCCTCCATTAGACGTTGGGGCGAGCGGGATTCGACGGGGAAGTTGCTTTTGCGTGTAACAGAAAAGTTAGAAGCGGTTGCGCCCAATGCCTTCCGGATCAAGCTGTCCGAGCCTTTCGGTATGCTTAGATTTGCTTTGGGCAAACCAAGTGGCAGCGCCCTCTTCATCATGCCTGAAAGAGTAGCAAATACGCCTGCATCTGAACCCATCACCGACATGACGGGTTCCGGACCGTTCATTTTCAAGCGTGATGAGTGGCGCCAGGGATACAAGGTCGTCTACGAGAAAAACAGGCACTATATCCCTCGCGATGAGCCAGCCGATGGCCTCGCCGGTGGCAAAGTAGTGAAAGTGGATCGCGTGGAATGGGTCACCATCCCGGATCCAAACATAACCGTTGCTGCCCTAGCCAATGGCGAAGTGGATTTTGTTGAATCTCCAAGCGTGGATCTTATCCCGGTTCTTGAACGCAGCCCCAATGTGGAGCTGTATGTGATAAACGTTAGAGGCCAGAGCGGTTGGCTGCGCCCCAATCACCTGGCAGAGCCATTTGATCACCCTGCCGCGCGCCAGGCCCTTCTATATATCATTGATCAGGAAGAAATTCTGCGCGCCCTTGGCATCCCAAAAGAAGATGCGTGGCCACATTGTGCAAGCTATTTCATATGCCCACTCCCCGTACGACACGAGCACGGAGCGCATCTGGGCTTCACACCGGACCTCAACAAAGCACGTGCCCTCCTTGAAGAGGCCGGTTACAACGGCGGGCCGGTCAACATCCTGCAGCCAACAGATATTCTGACCACCAGCCAGGCCAGTCTGGTAATTGTTCACCAGTTGCGAAAGGCAGGGATCAACGCACGAGCTGTTCCTATGGATTGGGGCACTCTGGTCGCGCGGCGAGCCAAGAAACCCTCCGAGGATAGTGAGCCCTGGCATCTTTTCCCGACGATCGCGACATCGCTTGATGCGGGTAACCCTCTTACCAATTTCTATATTTCAACGCCTTGTCCGAATTCCATACCCGGATGGCCCTGTGACGAGAAACTCGAATCCCTGCGCCAGGAATGGATACGGATTACAGACCCCGCCAGGAAACATCTGTTGGAAGAACACATCACATCCAGAGCAAGACTTGTCGTCCCTTATGTGAACTGGGGGCAGTGGCAGGCCAGAACCGCCTATAACAAGGTTCTCAAGGGCGTTCAGCCGTCGCTGGTGCCTGTATTCTGGAACATAGAAAAGAAGGAGTCATAATTGCGTATTTTCATAGCAGGATTATCGGTAGAGACGATAACGTTTTCCACATTTCCAACTAGCCTGCATAGCTTTGAGGTCAATGGACTGCATCGTGGAGATGGGACCATCGTATCAAATCACACAAGTCTCTCCGCGCCAAGGCAATGGCGGGACCTTGCTGAAGAAGCGGGGCATGAGGTGATCGAGAGTATCATGGCGTTCGCTCAGAGCGCGGGCACAGTTGTCCGACCAGCCTATGAAGACTTGCGTGAACGAATTCTTGAAGACCTCAAGAACGCAGGTCCGGTGGACGTAGTTCTCTATTATATGCACGGTGCCATGGCCGCTGATGGTTATCAGGATTGTGAAGGTGACCTTGCAACACGGACGAGAGACCTTGTGGGCAACGATGTAGTTATTGGTATGGAGCTGGATCTTCACGCCCATCTGACGCGGCAGATGATCGACAATCTCACAGCTATCGTCACCTACAAGGAATACCCGCATATCGATCAGGTACCGCGGGCGCTGGAGTTATACAAAATCTGCCTCGATGCCGCAGCCGGACTGATCCGCCCGATCAGTGCCGCCTATGACCTGCGCATGATAGGTCTATGGCGGACAAGCCAGCAGCCTATGCGCGACTTCGTCGATAACCTTCAGTCCCTTGAGGGCAAAGACGGCATCATTTCCCTGTCGCTTGTGCACGCCAATCCATGGCTTGACGTTGAGAATATCGGTGCGCGCATGCTTGTTATCGCTGACGGTGATCGGGACCTTGCTGAGAAGACAGCCCGCACGCTCGGCGAAAAATTCTGGGAGATGCGCAACGCCACCGGGACGAGCTATCTCGATATCGACCAGGCGTTTGATGCCGGTCTGTCGGAAGACCACGGGCCCGTGATTCTTGCCGATGTGGCGGATAACCCGGGAGGGGGAGCGCCCTGCGATTCAACCTTTGTCCTGGAGCGAGCACTGGAACGGGGAATCACCGGCATTGCGATTGGCTGCCTGTGGGATCCGGTCGCTGTTGAAATAGTAATGGATGCGGGTGTTGGCGCCACAGTCCCTATCAGAATAGGTGGGAAGTGCGGTCCCACCTCAGGCCGACCGGTGGACATGCGCGTCACGGTCAGGGCCATCATGAAAGATCATTGGCAGACCGGCCTGTCCGGTCCGGAGACTATGGCACCGCTCGGGAACGCTGTCTGGGTGACTGAAAACGGTATTGATCTGGTACTCATTTCACGACGCTCACAGACAGTCGACACGAATGCGTTCGAACGGCTCGGTCTCGAACTTTCCAAATGCCGTATGGTTGTCGTGAAATCAACGCAACATTTTCATGCATCATTCTCAAAAATAAGTGACAAAATTATCTACGTGACCACCCCAGGCACCATCCAGCCTGACTTTGAGAACATCCCTTACCAAAATAACAGAGCGCCATTTTGGCCCAAGGTCGATAAACCTGTTCGGAGTATTCTGCAATGAGTCATCCACAGCACCAAGTCTATGGACTCCACAAGAACTTCCCAATTTGTCGGGCCGCAAAGGCCGGAAACTTCCTTTTCTGCTCCGGCCAGGTTCCCATGTCTGACGATGGAGAGTTGCTCCAGGGCGACATCCAAAGCGAAACGCGCTTCGTACTCGATGCATTGGGGCAGACTCTACGCGAGGCTGGGATGTCCTATGGCAACGTGGTCAAGGCCAATATTTTTATAGCAAACGTAAGCGACTTCGCGGCGTTCAACGCGGTTTATTCTGAATATTTCCCACATAGTCCGCCGGCCCGGTCTGCGATTCGAAGCGATCTTTTGGTGGACGCTCGCATAGAAATCGAGCTTACCGCGTACTCGGAGGCTGGAGGTGAGTCAGATATATGAGGACTGTCGGAATCGTAGGCACAGGCGTTATTGGGAGCAGTTGGGCGTCCTGGTTTCTTGCCAGGGGACTCAACGTTCGAGCGACTGATCCGGCGCCGGGAGCCGAGGAAGCTTTTATCAATCGGGCCATGACTACGCTTCAGTGGCTGGAGGACGCGGGACTGGCCGAGCCTCGAACCGGAACTGCTACCTTTCACGACTCTCTTGAAGACTGCCTGGATGGAGTTGATTTCGTTCAGGAAAACGCACTCGAGGACGAGGCCTTCAAGATTGATCTCTTGAAGCGGATTGACGCTCTATTGGCTCCTGAGGTGATCATCGCCACCAGCACCTCGGCCTTGATGCCGTCGCGGCTTCAGTCGGGCTGCGAGCATCCGGGACGGGTCATAGTTGCTCACCCCTTTAACCCTCCACACCTGTTGCCGCTAGTGGAAATAGTCGGCGGTGCGCAGACCGACAAGATAACAATCGAAACAGCCATGGATTTCTACAAATCCATCGGCAAACGTCCTGTACACGTACGTAAGGAGGTCCCGGGACATATCGCAAATCGCCTCACGTCCGCGCTTTGGCGTGAAGCTCTCGATCTCGTCATAACTGGTGTTGCCATGCCCGAGGACATCGACGAAGCCGTCAGGAGCGGCCCGGGGCCGCGCATGGCCTGTATGGGGCCCTTCACTATTTATCATCTGGCAGGAGGTCCGGGCGGTTTCCGACACTACCTTGCGCATCTCGGCAAGGGCCAGGAGTACCGCTGGAGCAACTTGGCAGATCGCACCAGTCTTACGGAGAGAGACCGGCAAATGTTGATTCCCATGGTCGATTCCATGGTCGCTCAATATGGCGACGACCTGGAGGTAAATCGGGATAAGGTGTTGAAAGCGATATTGGATATCGCGGAGACGCTGAGACCCCAACCATCAATTACAGGGAGTTCAAACCAGTCATGAGTAGTTTAGATCAAGGTCTCCTGTCTGCAGATCTCAACGGTATGACCGCGATCATTACCGGCGGCGCTTCGGGAATCGGATTGGCAACCGTCGAACGATTTGCATCCCTTGGGGCTCGGGTGGCACTCAATCACCTGCCTGATGATCCAACAGCGGTTGAGGAAATCGAAAGGCTACGTACTGAAGGATTAGATGTGATCGGCGCTCCAGGCGATGTCAGCAAGGCCGGTCTTGCGGAGGAGATGGTCTGCACTGCCATCGCTGAACTCGGCCGACTGGATATACTGGTCAACAACGCCGGGACGCCGGCAACCCAGCGACCCATACCTTTTCATGATCTCGATAGTCTTGATGAAGATCGGTGGGAGAAAATTCTCCAGACCAATCTGATGGGCACCTTTCGCTGCGCCCATGCGGCCGCCAATGCGCTTAGAACAAGCAATGGAGCCATCGTCAATGTCGCGTCTATTGCAGGCATTGGTGGAAGTGCCAGCAGTATCGCCTATGCCGCCAGCAAGGCAGGGATCGTCAACATGACGCGAAATCTGGCAAAAGGTCTTGCACCCATGGTTCGCGTCAACGCAGTAGCACCAGGGTTCGTGCTTTCTCCATGGAGTGCCGACTGGTCTGATGAGCAACGTAGAAATACCATCGCAGCGACCTGGCTTGGGCGCGGGGCGGCGCCATCCGAAATCGCCGAAGCCATACTATTTCTCTCTGCAGGGCCGAAATTCGTGAATGCACACACCCTCGTCATAGACGGCGGGCGCTAACGTAAATACAGGAGTCAAAATGTCTATCAAGAAGACTGACAAATCGTTGTTCAGGATGCCAACCGCATTCGGTCCAATGCCAGGCCCCCGCCAAACGCCAGATGGGCAACGCCATGACTGGTCCAACTCGACGCGTACTGTTGTAACCCTTCCCATGCTAGTAGAGCCCGATCTACTTGTGAAGCTTCTGCCAGCGCCCTTCGAACTCGCGGGGAACCCGCTTCTAGTGGTCGAATGGCAGTTTCTGCGCAATCTTCCCTGGCTGGCGGGGCGCGGTTATAACATAGTCGCAGTGAAACTGCCTGCACGGCACAAAGGCAAGGAAAAAGTAACTTATGGTTACTTCATGGCCGTGCTTTGGGAAAACATGGCAGATCCCATAATCAGTGGGCGGGAGGAACTCGGTTTCGCCAAACTTTACGCCGACATTCCGGACACCGATCTGACCCTGCCCAATATCTCCCTCTATGCCGCCTGGGACGGTTTCAGCTTCGCACACATGCAACTGACTGGACTGAAGACGGAAAACGTACCCGCAATACCGGACGGACTTCCCCGAAACGAAGGAACAATGCATCTCAAATCGTTCCCGCGGACCGGCGAATGGGGGGAATTGGACGTGGCCTATCCCACTCTAACGCCGCCGGCACCGGATCCGGGCAGGGTTGAGGAGGCAAAGATCGGATCGGGAAAACTCAGTTTCCACTGTGCCTCATTTCAGGAACTACCGACGCTATTTCACATCGTAAATGGTTTAGCCGGTATTACGATCCGTGAATTTCTTCCTGCAACTCTTATTCGTAGCAAAGGTGGATATGACCTATATGGCCAGCGTCGGCTGGACTGACCTACTCGTATGAAACAACGCCTTGAGAGAGGGAGCAAACCCTCCCTCCAATTTTTTATCCGCTCCTCTGCTTCTATTCCGCAGGGGCGTAGCCTACAAGTCCCTTGACTTCCAGATACTCGGCCAGACCGAACTCGGCATATTCTCTACCGTTTCCAGATTGTTTGTAACCGCCAAAAGGAGACCCCGCGTCAAAAGGCGGATAGTTGATCTGCACACTGCCCGCACGCATCCGGCGGGCCACGTTGCGCGCGCGCTTCAGGTTGCTCGACTGCACATATGCTGCAAGACCATAGTTCGAGCTATTGGCCAGGCTGATGACCTCCTCCTCATTGTCGTAGCTCAGGATCGAGAGTACCGGGCCAAAGATTTCCTCTTGTGCTATGGTCATGTCCGACGTTACTCTGGCAAATATGGTGGGCTGTGCGAAATATCCTTGCTCAAGGCCCTCGGGCCGTCCTGGACCACCGCTAACCAACTCGGCCCCTTCATCGCAACCACGTTTAATCATGGCCTGAACCTTTTGGTAATGGACGTCGCTAACAAGCGGGCCCAACTCCACCATTTCATTTGTCGGATCGCCTACCGTGATCTGCTCCGCCGCCTTTTGGGCGATCTTTATGACATCCGATAGCTGCGAGCGGTGAACATACATACGGGTTGGAGCAGTACAGGTCTGGCCAGCATTCCGGTAGCAGCCATGCAGACCTCTTGTAACCGCAGTCTTGAGGTCTGCATCCGGCAAAATAATGTTGGCGGACTTGCCGCCAAGCTCCTGATGCACCCGTTTGACGGTATTGGCGGCGGACTTCGCAATGAGAACTCCCGCTCGAGTGGACCCGGTAAAGGACACCATGTCAATATCGGGATGCGATGAGATTGCCTCACCAACGATTGCGCCCTCGCCCTGCACCATATTGAAAACGCCTTCGGGAACTCCGGCCTGGTCGAATATTCGGGCAAGTATTATGGCATTCAAGGGAGCAACCTCGCTGGGCTTCAATACCATTGTGCATCCTGCTGCCAGGGCCGGAACCACCTTGCACATGATCTGGTTGATTGGCCAGTTCCACGGCGTGATCAACCCACATACGCCAATCGCCTCCTCAACGATCAGGCTCGAACCCTTGGCATACTCAAATTCATAACTGCGCAGAACCTCTATCATTTTACGAAGATGCGCCATGCCAAGAGGCACCTGGGCTTGTCGTGCAAAGGAAATCGGGGCCCCCATTTCACTTGTCAGTGTCTGTGCCAGCTCCTCGACATGTTCCTGGTATGCTTCCAGAATTCGCTCCAGAAGTCGCACTCTCTGCTCAGGAGACGTTGCAGAGTAATTACTGAATGCACGACGCGCGGCCTTGACTGCCCTATCGATATCTTCTTCTGCCCCCAGCGCAACATCCGCTATAGAATTCTCGGTTGCAGGGTTTACAACCTGTATCTGTGTCGTACCGACCGGATCAACCCACTTTCCGTCAATATAAAACAACTTAGTAAAGTCCACTTAGCTCTCCCTACAAAAAAATGATCCACCGAAGGGTTCTGAACCCCTACGGTGGATCAATCTCAGAGCACACCCCCTGAGAACAAGTTCTGTCCTGCCTAGAAATTGAACCTGATACCTGCTGTAAAGCGGCGACCGATTACGTCATAAAGTATGCCGTTGGTCGCGCGCGGCACGAAGAACGATGTCGGGACAAGGGGCGGATCTTCATCAAGCAGATTGTTGACGGTTGCGAAAACCTGTAGCCGTGATTCGCCATCGTCATTCTGAAGAATATCGTAGGCCAGGGTAGTATCGAGATAGACCACGCTTGGAACATCATTGTCGTCAATGTCTGTCTCATCGAAGGTACTGTCGTATTTCCCGCCGCCGATATACCTTCCCTGCAGGAAATAGGTAAGTGGACCGTTCGAGTACGTCACGCTCGCCGTTCCACGCCATTGAGGCAGTCCCCCGCCTATTTCCTGGGAAAGGCTCCCAACTCGATCCTCAACTACATTGCCATCGTCGAAAATCAGTTCGTCGACATAGGTAGTTACCAAACGAAACGAGATGCTACCATTGCCTGCACCACCAATCAGATCCGACATCTGGACCGTGTATCCCAATTCCAGATCAAAGCCCGACGTCTTCTGGCTCGCGAGATTGTAGTTCGTTTGGAGCAATGACACGAGTGAACCGCTCTCGTCACGGGTCAGGAACTGACAGAGGTCCGTCGCCCCCTCGAAACAACGGTTGATAGTCGACTGAATTCCGAGCTGGGCAATAGCTCCTCCGAGATCTATGTCATAGTAGTCGAATGATGCCTGGAAACCTTCGAGCCACCGAGGCTCGTATACCACGCCCAGGGTGTGGGTGTCGGCCTCCTCGGGATCAAGGTCGACGTTACCCTGGGTAAATCGGCGGATAGTGACGCTTTCCTGATTGAATGGATCAAACACCGTCGCAAACAGCATACCACCGGGACTGAAAAGCTCGTTCATATTGGGCGCACGGATATCCCGCGACACCGTGCCGCGGAAGCGCAGTTCGTCATTTAATTGGTAGTTCAGGCCTGCCTTCCAAGTCGTTGCGGTGCCGCTAAGACTATAGTCGGTCACCCGCCCTGCAAGGTTGAGGTCAATGCCTTTCGCAAAAGGCTTGTCTGCGAGAAGCGGCACTATCGTCTCAACAAAAACCTCCTTGACATCACGGGAGCCGGTAAGACCCTTGTAATTTCCGATCAAGAACGCATTCTCAAGGGACAACTCATCCGCGGTCGCCACGATATCCTCTTCCCGATACTCTATACCGGCTGCAACGCTGACCGCGCCAGCCCAGTTATCGAACGCTTCGCCTTGGACGCTCAAAGCTGCCACATGCTGCTCAAATCGCACAGCGCGGCTTGCCGTTCCGAGAATGTAATCACGCGCCGCGTCGGTTGCGGCGTTGGGACCGAAAACGTTCAGAGGCACACAGCCATTGCTGGGGTCGATCAGCGTCGACCGGCAGACGACCTGCCCATTGTTCGGATCTATCACAGAATCCTGCGCCAAGGACCATCTGGCCACGTTCGGGTTATTGAAGAGATCCGTGTTGTTCTTGGTCTTGCCATACTCATAATAGGCATCCCATGACCAATTGTCTCCGATCTTACCGCGTACCCCGCCAGCAATCCGGTAGGTTTCTGCCCAGGTGTCAGTGGCCATCGCCCCGAGATCGGTGTAAAGACGCCCCATCGTAAAGGACGGGATACCTTGATCCATCATCGTTTGCCGGATGCTGTCTGGCAGGTACGCATTGTCAGCGGTGATCACAAGAGATCCAAAGTTCCATGGCTCCAGGATGGCGTTCTCGCTACCACTCTTGCCCCAGGACCCTTCAACGAAACCCGTGACGTTTTGTGTAATATCATATTCGAATCGGGAGAAGGCCGCATGCTGTTCGACCGGCTGATAGGTCGAGGTATCAGCACCAAGATTGACGCCATCGCCACCAATCATGAACAAGCCAGACGGGGTACCAAGTTCACGCGACATGGGAACGCCGCCCTCACCAAACTGAGTGCCAGCCAACGGGCCACTGGTGATGAAACCACCGCGCGTCGAAGGCAGAATTTTGACATTTGATGCGGTAATGAACTGGGGTTCCCCCTCCATCCCGAAGTTCGGATTCTGAACCAACTGCCATTCATCTCGTGCCCAGGATCTTGATTTCTGATCAACCACCCCCTTGGTCTCAAAGAGTTCAGCCCCTACCATGATACGGGCGCGATCATTTGCAAACGAGCCACCCCACCCAAGAGAGGCCTTGTACTCTTCAGCATCTCCAACCTCTGATTGCCCGGTCTGAATCGATCCCTCGAACCCGTCCATGTCGGATTTAAGAATCACGTTTACGACACCTGTCACGGCATCAGAGCCCCATGCGGCAGAAGCACCGCCGGTTACCACTTCAACGCGTTCGACCAGGGCAGACGGAAAGAGATTCAAATCCACCAGGTTTCCGTCCGTGGTTGGCACCACGCGGCGACCATCAAGCAGAACCAGGGTGCGGTTCGGTCCAAAACCTCGCAGATCCATAAAATTCGCGCCAACGATGTTGGCGTTCAGTGTATTAGCTGCGGGCGAGCGTGAAGCAAAAAACTGAGGAGATTCGTTCAACACGTCTCCGAGTGAAGTCTCCGCGCGCGCATCGAGGAAATCTCGGTTAAACACCGTGGTGGGTGTCGGGGCCGAGAACCCGCTACGTTGAATACGGCTGGCGGTGATGGAGATTTCCTCAAGAACATTCTTTTCCGCCTGTTTCTCCGCTGCTATGGTCGGCAGAGAAGATGTTGCTGCAGCCACTGCGGCGGAGAGCGCGATTACGCTCGTAGACAACCCAGAGGTGTTTTCCAGTCGTGATTTTTTTACGTGACCGTATCGACGCATTGTGTGCCCCCATTTCTGTAGTAAGGATTATGGTGGAGGCAGTATTCTCTATTTATTTCTATGTTGTCTTATGCGTAGTATTGAATAAATAACCCTAGACTTTGAAACGCAGGCGACCCCCTTCATACCTCACCTTGGGGGATACGTGCAGGGACCGCTTTGATAGATTGCAAGGATGGCCCCGAGCGCGTTTAATCCAGCTTCGCCAGTCACTGGAGGATCCTGATCGTGAAGCAGTGCGGCGACACATGCCTCAATCTGTGTCGCAAAATGACCAAAAGCCGGCCGGCCTTCCAGGGAAATCTGCCGTGGCCCATTTTCATCATTCAGAAATAGGGCATTCGTGTACTGGAATATCCTGAGCGAGCCGGCGTCACCATATACGGAAATTGATCCAGGCTCGTTCTGCCAGTGTCCTGCTTCGCCAATACTTCCATCGGCAAGCCATCCCTGTCCGTTACTGAACATTCCCTCATTTGGAACTGCAGTACTGAACGTTGCAGCGCAATAGACAAGATGGCCGACGGCCCCACAAGGAAAGACCATGGTCATATACTCCGGTATCGGGGCTGCTCCAGAAATTTGCCCCTGACCCTCAACTTTCTCAATCTCCTCACCGACAAACCAGGAAAATATATCGACAAGATGGATTCCGTGATCCATCAATCCCATACCTGCGCCGCCTGGCCCACCCAACGGATAATGTGCAGGACTAAGTTGTCGATAACCCGGAAGACCGTTACCACCCGCCAGCTGTTCCGTTAGCAACTGAACGTTCCCGATTGCACCCGATCTTATAAGGTCATAGGCCTTGCGTATTGCCGGTAGATACCTATAGGAAGAACCGTAGAAAAACTTCACATCTTCCTTCCGGCAAGTCTCCAACATAGCCACGGCATCGTCCAGAGTCGTGGCAAGCGGTTTTTCGCACAACACGTTCACGCCCTGCCTTGCCGACTCCTCAACTATTTCGCGATGGGTAGCAGCCGGGGTTAAAACAAGCACGAGATCAATGCCACCTGCTTGTAGCAGGTCTTGATAACTGGCATAAGGTTTGGCTCGAAAACTCGTTGAGACCTCCTCGAGAACAGATTGGTCCCTATCGCAAACTGATACCAGCTTTACACACCCCAAAGAAGCGATCGCCTGCAGGTGGAGTTGCCCTACTCCCCCGAGTCCAATCACGCCAACAGTAATTCTGTGCCCCGTCACGATCAGTCCGGCCTATGGACCGATACCCAGCATCCGCCGCGCTTCCGCGGGGGTCGCAACCTCATGACCGAGGTACTCTATGATCGTTTTCGCACGCTCTACAAGTTGACCGTTGGTGGCAAACACGCCCCGACTCAGATACAGATTATCTTCCAGCCCGACACGCACATTACCACCCAGCAGCACAGATTGAGCGACCATCGGCATCTGCATGCGCGCAATACCAAATGCAGCCCAGATGGCATCCGGGGGCAGCAGGCCTTTCATATAGAGCAGAGTTTCCGGCGTCGCTGGCAGCCCCCAGAGGGTCCCCATTACAATCTGGTACATGGGGGGCGACTCGAACAGACCCTCCTTGAACATCTGATTGGCCAAGAGAACGTCACCTGGGGCAAAAACCTCGATCTCCGGCTTTACACCAAGCTCTTGGAAACGGCGGGCCATCTTGCGAAGCGTAAACTCGGTATTTAGATAAACATACTGCGTATCGCCGTCCTGCTGGTTCTGTGTTGTCACATCTAGTGAGCAGATGTCAGGTCGGATCAATTCAATGTGTCTTACCCGCTCATCCGCACTGGCTATATCCGACCCCGGACCCGCGCGACTCTCATCTTCCGGGTCAGGACGCAGGATCCCTCCCCCTCCGCATGTTACGTTCATGACCGCCTTTACGCCGTTTTCGCGAACGCGGGTGGCCATGTCGTAGAACAAATCCGGATCCCGACTACCATCACCTGTCACAGGATCTCGCACATGGAGGTGAACACAGGATGCCCCTGCCTCCTCTGCCTCCAGAGCAGCGTCTGCGATCTCCTGCGGTGTTACAGGAAAATTGGGATGCGCTCTGTTGTACTTGTTCTCGCCAACAACGGCACATGTAAGAATAACTTTACGACTCATGTTTCCTCACTTCTTGACTTACTTGTAGGCGCCAAGGATCAGGTAATTTTGTTCCCGGATGCTGAGATCTCGGTGGCGACGTCGGAGATAGTTGAAGAGCACGCCAGTGGAAGCCCAGATCACGATGACCGCAAATTCGGTAGGGCCAAGCTGGCCAGGGCTTCCGGGGACCACCATCAGAAGGACCAGAAAGACCCCAACCAAAAGCGCCAGCCACATCGTTGGGAGACCGATCCGGTAAGGACGTTTCATTTCCGGGCAGGTGCGGCGCAGGCGTAAAGCCGCCGCAACGGTTATAACTAGTGCCATTGTAAACACCGTGGCGCCGCTGCTTACAATGACGGAAAGACCAGTTTTGCCGATAAAAGGGCCGATAATCGCAATGCTGCCGACAAACAATATGGCGTTCATGGGTGTATGATGAACAGGGTGTACGGCCGCGAACCAGTGGGGCAATAATCCGCCGCGTCCCTGGGCAAACAACAGCCGCGTTGCAGCCATGAAAAGACCGTTGAGCGTAGTCAGGAGCCCAAAAAGTGCTGCCACAAGAACCAGCTTTGCCGCCCATTCGTAGCCGAAACTGACGCGGAACACCTCGGCCATGGGAAGCATGGCTTTCTGGGCAAGGATCTCGCTCAATTTCGTGCTATCTGTGCTAAGGCCAAGTGCCAGGATGATGATTACATAGAACGCAGTACCCACCAGAAGCACCGACACAATGGCTGTACCGAGTTTGCGTGGCTGCACTTTAAGCCCAGCCTCCTCCGCTGCTTGCGGGATGCAGTCAAACCCCGAGAGAAAAAAGGGAACCACCACGATGACCGAGGCAATAGAAGCCGGGACTGTGACCCATAAGCTGCCCGTACCGGCAAACAGGGGCTTCAGGTTTCCCACATCGCCTTTGAGGAAAGCCGCGGCACAAAATAACAGGGTGCAGATCAACAGGCCTGCCGTCACCAGTGTCTGAAACCGGGCCATGTCCTTGGCCCCCCGCCAGTTTATCCAGACCACCCAGCATCCGGCGGCAACACCTGGCAAGATTGTTGACCATGCAACGGGGTAGCCCCCCAAGGTGTAGAGAGCCTCCCTTGCCAGAGCGGGGAAAATCGCCTCAAACAGCGCACCTATGGCGATAGTCTCAAATGGCGCTACGGCGACATAATTCAACGATAAAAGCCAGGCTGTCATGAACGACACTGCAGGACCAAACGCCTTGTAGGTAAACGCCACCTCACCACCCGCCAGCGGCAGGGCGGATGTCAACTCCGCATAGCATTTTCCGATGGGAACGAGCAGCAGGCCTCCCAGCACGAAGGCGAGAGCGGCCCCCAGCACGCCGCCCTGTTCCAGCCATTTTCCGGCATACATCACCCAGCCGACGCCAATCATCGCTCCGAAGCCGATAGCGATATAGTCCTGGAAGGAGATGACGCGCTCCAGCTGCTCCCGTTTTATGCTTGTTCTGCCCGGATCAATTTTCACGGTCGAAGACATCGGCTTCATACCAGGGGGGTACTCCATATTTGCGCTCAGTCGGCCAGACCCTGTCCAGCGTGGGCGCGTCATAGAGCACGCCGGACTTCATCACATAAGCCAGGCGGATGGTATTACGGATATCGTCAAGCGGATTTCCCTCAAGCACCATAAGGTCGGCAACCTTGCCCTTTTCGAGGGAGCCGATCTCGTCTTCAAGACCGAGCATATAGGCCCCGTCATAGGTCGCCATGGTCAGGACTTCAATCGGTGCCGCGGCTGACGCATAGGTCCAGACGTCCCAATGGGAATCACGACCCCAGAGCTCTCCATGCCCACCGATGGCAGCAAGTCCGCCTTTGTCACGAATGGCTTTCACACCATCGGCAATAAAAGGGAAGCTGTACTCCTTCAAGGAGTGAACACCTGTCTCACGGTGCAGGGCCAGCTGTTGCCAGGGCAGGAAACGCCGCATGATCGGATCATTCCATAGGTCCGCCCGACTCTTATGATATTCCTCGGCCCAGCGCCCGGCGCCAGCAACGATCAGTGTGGGTGAATAGACAGCCTTTGCTCTACCAAAGAACTCCGTCGCATCTCTATAGAGCGTCAGATAATGCATGGGATGCTCAAAGCCAGTGTGGCCGTCAAGGATGGATCCCACGTTGTAATAAAGATCGGCGCCCTCATTGGTCGCGGATAAACCGTGCTTGCGGGCCCATTCTCCAAGCATCTGGCGTTGATCACGCCGCGGCGTCAGGAAAATCTTGATTGACCGCGCCCCATAGCCTGCCAGCCGATCCACCAAAGCCTGAGCCTCCCTGCTATTCGCGGGCCCCGTCCTGGGGGATTGCGGCATCAAGGCTTCCCCGGTGGCATAACTTCTGGGGCCCAGGATCCGCCCTGCCGCAATGAGTTCGGCGACGGGAAAGAATTGGTCACTTGGAACCGATGGATCCAGGGTCGTTGTCACCCCATGGGCGAGGTAGAGGGCCTGAGGGCTCAAGTGCTGGGGGAAAAGGTCCTTGTCCCGGAATCCGCCATGCCCGTGCACATCAACAAAGCCCGGAATGATGGTCTTTCCCTCTGCTTCGATAACGCGGACCACGCCATCAGTATTGCATGTTCCCACACAAGTAATTCGAGCACCTTCAACAACGACTGTGCCCCGGTTAATCACCTTCTCCCCGGTGATCGGAATGACGCGTGCATTGACAAAAGCGATAGAGGTATTCTCGTCAGGCACAGGTTTCGCAATTTCGGCTTTGATTTCCGTAGTTGTCAGCTTTCCACTCGCAACATTGAAGATCTGTACCCGATTGCCTGACGCATACACGATCCTGTTGCGATCGATCCACCTCGGGTGAATTCCGCCCCCAAAGCTGACGGGAGTTACGCCATGTTCTGCTTTTTCCTTGATCACGGGTTGAGGCAGTTCTTCGCCGACCCAATGCATGGCTTCGCCACGTTTATATGCTGCCTGACTGCGCAACAGCGGCCCCACATGAATTTCATAGTCCTCGGCAAACGCCACGTGCGTACCGTCCGGGGATGGATGGGCGACTGTTGCCGATGGGAAAGCGGCATGGCGACGCAAGTCGCCGATTTCAGGGTTCGTTGATGCGAGAATGCTGCGTCCCGCCGTGATCTTCTGACCCGTCGCCAGGCGTTTCTGGACTGGTACGTCCCCTTCGCGGATGGTAAGGAAAATACGACCGCTGGGGCCACGCGACAAGGGGGACGGACGGATACCGGGTGCGATGACCCTTTCTTTACCGTGCTTCATTTCCACCAGATCAAATATCGTGGCGTCGCCTGACGCCACACGAACCGGATCAGACAATCGCGACCGGAAGGCATAAAGTGTTGAGCCATCCTGGGCCCAGACGGGATAAAGATAGACCGCTTTTTCGCTACTCCTCACCTGCGGTGTGCACCGAGCAAGGTCACAGGTCAGAATGGTTGCCAGCTTCTGGTCATTCCAGCCGACGAAGGTAACCTTCCGCCCATCAGGCGAGAGATCGGGCATGAAATACGCCTGCTCTGGAGTCCAGCGAACAAGAGGCTCGGCCTCAACGGTGGAGCGATCTAGAGGAGCTGTCCAGATTTCTCCCACAGCCTCGAAGACGATTCGCTGTTCAGACTGACTGACGCCTGGCCACCGGATATTACGACTTGCGACTGTTTTCTCATCAAGTCCCCCATCGGCACGGATTTTTTCGCTGGCCACACGCAGTACCCGCGCTTCGAACGGGATGGTCTGACGCTCTCCGTCAATCGTGACACGCTGAATTTTGCCACCTGCCCAGAAAATCAGCGACCTCGAGTCTCCGGCCCAGGAATAGCCCGGGAGAATGCGCAAATTCTTCATACCATGGGCACCCTGCATATCAAGGGCTATGGGTGACGTCAGAATCCGCTCTTCACCGGTCTTCAGATCGCGCAACCAGAGCGCATTATGTTCATTCAGGGTATGACCGCGTAACGATATACTCGCCCCGGGAACCCGCTTCGCGTAGACCAGCCAACGGCCATCGGGCGAGACTTCGGGAGCAAGTTCATTGTTGGTGCCGAGCCGGTATTCACGCTCGGCGGTAGGCTGAGTGACGATTGAAACCGCCCCTGACTTCAGTTCCAGACGTCGAATGTGCTGGTTCCGCTGCAATCCGTGGAGCGGCTCTGCAAAGGTGCTCGACATAAAATAGACATGTTGGCCATCAGATGACGGCGAAGGCCAATAGGCCTGAGTCCCCGACGGCATGCCAACGAGCTCTTCGGGAGCATCGGCGCCGTCATCCACAGGAAAGCGCCATATACGTGCGGAACGGCGATGCATGGAATAAGTCGGGAACTCCCTCACCGCGACGACAGACGAGCCATCAGGCAACCAGGCTGGACTTGTGATTCGGCTAACCGGATCGATAAATAACGGCCGTTGATTGCCTCCATCGGCATCCATCAGCCAGAGATTGGCCTGACCAGCCCGGTCAGAGATGAAGGCGATGGTCTCTCCATCAGGCGAATACCGGGGATGATAATTGAGGGCGACACCGCTTGACTGTGTGAGGGCCTTTGCTTTCCCGCCATGCGAAGGCATCTGGTAGATGTGGCCCAACAAGTCAAAAACAATAGACTTCCCATCTGGCGAGATGTCCACCGACATCCAAGTGCCCTCGTCAGTGGTGAAGTCGATCGTGCGGGTTTTTCCGCGCGCCCTGGTAACGTCCCATTCAGGATCAGCTTTGTGTGCGAGGAACTCAGCGACACTTTCAAGATCCGATGCGTGAACCACGCCAAAGTAGGAAAGTGCAACACATGCAGTGAGAGCAAGAAGTGTCCGCGAAGCGATATTTCGAAAAAGGCACTTTACCATATCCACTCCCAGTCGCGTCCGCACAAAGCCTATGCCAAAAAAGAGGTGTGAGGGAGGCTCCCTCTCATACAGTTTGAAAACCTATGGAAATCAGAAATTATATCCAGCCGCAATACCGATGGTGCGGGGACGAATGGTTGTAATACGATCCTGCGTACGGGACACGGGGGTCCAGGCGGAACGCTGCACGACCGGATGGCTGTTGAACGCATTGTTCACAAACAGCGATAAGGTCCATTTTTCCTTTTCAAGACCCGTCCGCAGGTTCAGATACTCATAGGAGTCTGAATAGGGCGTAATCGTCGAGACAAACCCCGGTTGAACTGACCCAAGAGCGGCCTTGTCCCGGTACACGAGGTCAAAACGTGCGAACCCGGTCATGTCCGAGACTTCAAATTCATACTGGCCGCCCACCGCCGCCGTCCAGTCCGGAACGTTCGGCAGCGGATCTCCGTCAACGAATCCGGTAGATGCCTCCGTCGTCGCATACTCTGCATTCGAATGAGAAAGATTTGCTGTTAATGTCACGCTATTGGTGAGGGCAAATTGCGCTTCGATTTCAACGCCCTGAATCTTCGCCTTGCCCACATTGGCAAAAATCCTGAAGCCGCAAGTGAGTAACGAGATCGATTCGGGCTTGTCTGTCCAATCTGTGTAATAAGCGGAAGCATTTATCCGGGCCCGATTGTCGGCCACCGAGACCTTCGCACCCGCTTCGTAGGTCCAAAGCTTGTCGGGACCTATTCCCGCCTGAGGCCTCAGCCCGCGATCAGCAAGTTCGGCATCACAGGTATTTGGGGTGATTCCGGATGGCAGACCGGGTCGGAAACCGCGCGCCGCCTGGAGATAGACGAGGCTGTCATCATTGATCTCATAGGAAATATTGAACTTGGGAGCGACCGGCTTGTCGGTCCGCGAGATATCAAGGGGCGGTGGTGGCGGATTACCTGCCGCCACACCTGCAGAACTTCTCAGAAAGCGTGAGTCGATATCCGTTACGCGGATACCCGCAGTGAGTGTCAACTTATCGACTGGTCGAAAATAGATTTCACCGAAACCGGCGACCTGGTCTTCCTGGGATTCGTTATCGGCAGTAAAGAATTCCTGGCCTCCCAGACCAAAAGCTTCCACAGGCTGAACGCCACGGAGTTTGCTGTCCGAATAGTAAATACCGATCAACCAGTCGAACATGGAGTCTTCGTTCAGCGACTGAAGTCGGACTTCCTGTGTAAAAATCTCATAATCCTGAATAGCATTATTCCTGAACGGTCCAAGCGCTGCCGGAAAGCCGGAGTCAATCAGGGACCGGCTGGTATCCTGAACACGTCTGTAAGTACGGTCCGAATAGGATGTGATCGAGGTCAATTCAATGGAACCGAAGCTGATCGATGCATCAAGCGATGCAAGCACCATGCGATCACGCATGGTCTCGTCATAAATGGTGTCCGTATTCGGAAACCCCAGACTGCTGTTGAACAGGGACAAACCATCACCCTCCACCTTCTGATAGAAAATGGAGGGGGTGATATCGATATTCTCAGCTGGAGCAAAACGAAGGGCAGCACGGGCCGTCATGGTCTCAAAATCATCAATGTCCTTTTCGATGAGCTGGGGCGGGCTCTGTTGATCAAAAAGATCCACAAATCCGCCCTGCTGCCGGTAGGCAACACTCGCACGGGCAGCCAGCCTATTCTGAACAATCGGAATACTCACGGCGCCTGCAGCTTCGTAACTCTCTGACCCATTCTTTGTGGCTGAAAGTTCCGTACGCACTTTGCCTTCAATCTCGTTTAGATTGGGTTCGGCCATTATGTAGCGGATGGCACCGCCCATGGAGCTGCCACCATAAAGAGTGCCCTGAGGACCCCGGAGCACTTCAACCCGCTCTATATCTATGAGCCGGATGTCAAAGGTTCCCCCGGATCCGCCGAACATCTGGCGAATCTGGATTGGCGCCTCGTCCAGGTAGACGGCAACGGTCGGCGTGCCGAGAAAGGAGCTCACACCCCGGACCACCGGCCGGATCCCGTCACCACCGCCGTCAATATAGGAGAGACCGGGGATGGAATTGGCCATATCAACGAAGGTTTTGGCACCAATCTTTTCAAGATCATCTCCGGTGAGAGCGGAAATCGAAAGCGGCACCGATTGCAGTGACTCCGACCTCTTCTGGGCAGTTACCACAATCTCGTCCAGGACGGCGTCCTGTGCACTTGCAGCCGAGCCAAGGACTCCTTGTGCGAGTAGCGCCACCAAGAAGGTAGACGCCACCGATATCACTTGCTGCTTTTCCGACTTGTCATTTTTCTTCATAGATCGGTCCTCCCGAACAAGATGGGCTAGCTGCCCATGCATCTGCAATCTGCAGGCCCCAACAATCTGACTTCAGGTGCTGGACAGGCGCTCAGCCGCCACGGCGTTGCCCCGCTGTTCTAATTTAAGACGACGCGCCGTTGCCAGGAAAATGACGGCAAGCACGATCGAAACGCTGCCGACAATCGCCATCGCTTCACCAATGCGTGCCTCGTCCAGCAGAATTTTGTCCGAAACCAGTGCTATCGCCGTCCCTCCAAAACCGATCCCGGATATATTGACAACAAACAGGTAAAGCGCAGAAAGCTGAGCCCGCAACCGAACTGGCGTAGTCATCTGCAAGGCAACGATCGCCGGGCCAAAGCAAAAGCAGGAGAAAAAGACAATAGGGGCGATCAGCATGGCGCTCAACTCTGCACTATCAACAAGTGTCGCCATCGGCGGCCAGGGTAACAGGGCAACAGCACCCCACATTGCAACGTGGAGAGAAGCCGTTGTAGGGCGCTCACGCGCCAGCCAGTCCGTCGCCCAACCGCCAGCCGCCATGCCAAGCGGGCCGCAGACCAGCATGATGATGCCCAGCCAGAAACCGGTGTATGCCTTGCTCCAATCGTGCGTACGCAGAAAATACTCGGCCATCCAGGCTACATAGCCATTGAAGAGCAGAGAGACAAAAGCAAAGCCCGCGAACAGGCTGGCGATAAACTGCCAGTTGTCCCGGAGATATTGGGTCAGCCGGGGTGCATCGAGTGCTGGACCTTGCCCAGTGGTGGCTATCCCCTTCCTGGGCTCAGGCAACAAAAGGAAAATGGCAACTGCAAGGATCAGCCCGGGCAAGCCGACAAGTATCATGATCTGCTGCCAGGGTAACAATGATGCCAGCCACCACCAGGTTAAGCCGCCGGAGGCCACAAGCTTGTCTACCAGCCAACCCCCGAAAATAAAGGTGGCGCCGATTCCAATATAGACACCGGCGCCGTAGGCCCCGAGAGCTCGCCCGACCTGACGACGCGGAACAAGATCAGTAATGAGGGAATATGCGGCAGGAGAAAGCGCGGCCTCGCCGACACCAACGCCTACTCGAGCGGCAAAGAATTGCCAGAAATTTCTTGCCAGCCCACAAGCGACAGTCATGGCGCTCCAGGCAGCCAGACCGGCTGTAATGATAAGCCGTCGGTCGCCCCTGTCCGCGAGATATCCAATGGGAATTCCTGCAAGCGTATAAAAAATAGCGAAAGCGAAGCCGTGCAGGAGGCTGAACTGCGTATCACTGATTCCAAGGTCCTCGCGGATCGGGCCAACCAATAGCAGAATAATTGTGCGATCCAAGTAGGAGAGGATATAGGCCGCTGTAAGCAGCCCCACCGCTAAAAACGGGGCGCGACGCAAGACATCCGACATTCTGTTCTGAGCTTGGCCTTTCAACAACCCGGATATCCTCCAGCGGCTTGTCAACTGCGTTGTCATCCCGTTTCCCTGCAGCTTTGGATCAACGCCGATTACACTGAAGCATCTAGCTCAACTTGCCATATGTCAAATTTATATAGATAATACTAAATATGAAACTTTCTCATATTACTCTGGCGCAACTCAGAGCGCTCATAGCCGTAGATGACACCGGAAGCTTCACTCTTGCCTCGGAACGTTTGAGCCGGACACAGTCGGCCGTAAGCCATTCCATCATGCAGTTGGAGCAAGAATTTGGGACGCCGCTTTTCGAGCGTCAACGCGAAGGAGCGGTTCCCACTGCTGCAGGCAAGCTCGCCATAAAAGAGGCCAGGATCGCGTTAGTTCATCTGGAGCGTTTGGAGCATGCCGTGCGAGGTGAAGCTGCACTTATGTCTGGTCGCCTGCGATTGGCGTGCTTTTCCAGCGCGGTCAACTGGATCTTGGGTGATGCTCTCGCAGAATTCTCACGAAGATACCCCGCCATCGATCTTGAGATCCTCGAACTCGCCGATGAAACTTCGCTCTCTGCGCTGCGAGAACGCAAGGTGGATCTGGGGATGGTCAACCTTCCCTGTGCGTCTATTGCGACATTTCCGCTTTTCGAAGACGAGCTCTGTATCATTATCTCGGAGGAAATAGCGCCGGATACGGACAGTGAGACCAATCTCGCACAGTTTGCCAACATACCATTTATCTATCCCAGCGGAGCGTGCAGCCCACTCATTGAGGCCGCTTTTCAGTCCGCAGGTATCCAGCCCAGAATAGCGGCCCGTATGACTACCCACGGGGCTCATCTCGTACTGTCGCTTGTTCATCAAAAAGCCGGCTTCTCGATTATGCCGGCCTATGCCTTGGCCAGTGAAGCCACATCTGATCTAAGAGTACTGCCTATAAGGCCTGCGATCCTGCGCCGTGTAGCCTTTGCAATGGAATCCGAACAGTCACTTTCACCTGCCGCAAGAGCCTTTCTCGACCTGGTCGACGAAATCAGAAGGCAATCTCCCAAAGCCATGGGAATGTAACACCCCATCTGATCTGACATTAAATTTATTCATATAAGGAATAAGCTCTAATCATTTGACCAATATGCAAGTCGGAGTACGCTAGTTGAAATTGCTCGACGTGTGCGGTATCGCGATTGGCAATACTCAATGTCAGGTAATTTGGAGCTTGCTTGCAGTGATCACCGATTTCACCGCCAGTCCGCGCGAAGGACTTCGCTTTGGAACCATTGGTTTCGATCATCCTGTCCTCAGGGGCCACACTTGCCCGTTAATTGAAATCGGCAGCCTCCGGCCCGGCCCGCATTTGTGCATTATGGCCGGTGTCCACATCAATGAAGCCTCCAGTATTCAGGCGGCCACGGTCTTGGCAAACCTGATAGAGACTGATCATCTCAGGGGATCGATCTCTATAATCCCGGCCGTTAGTACCCACAACCTTTATAAATACACCCTGGTGACCCCGCCATCAGAAGGCCGTGATCTTCACTGGTCCTATCCTGGGGCGCCCAATGGAAGCTTCAACGATGCACTGGCCTATTCCCTTGTCTGCGAATGGGCGGAGAATGCGAATGTTCTTTTGGACCTGCATGGCGGGGACATGGATGAGCAAATGACCCGGTATGTAGTAGTGCAACACACCGGCGACGAGGCACTGGATAAACGGATCATGGATGTCGCGGCCTGTTTTGAGACTGAGCTTGTAGTGGCATTGGCGCACGAAAGCATGGGCAAGCCGGGCCGTTGTTGCACAGCTCTCGGGAGTATTGGAAAGGTGGGGCTGGTTGCGGAAGCCGGAGATTTCGGCATGACGGATCAGGCCTCTGTCAAATGGCACCAGAATGGAATTCTGGCAGTAGCCAGGCTCCTTGGCATGCTGGACGGCGAGAGTAAACGCCCTGCAAGACAGATTAGTCTGGACAGCTATGAATGGATTGAGGCACCCGCGTCTGGAATCATCGAAAAAGACTTTGCTCCCGGAGACTGGGTCGAGGCTGGAATGAATATTGGTACAGTCAGAGACTTCTATGGCCGCAAGAAGGCGGACATCAAGGCGCCACAGAGCGGCTATATCATGATGCGAAAATCTTCCCATGTTGCACGTGAGGGTTATTGGATTGGGTCAATTGCCTTCTCAAAGAGCAGGCCTTGAGACCGACCCAGGTTCGAAGTTTATTCCTGTGGCGCACAAAAGGAGAACGGGACCATGACAGTTTTGGATCGAGGTTGGATAAGAACAGCAATGGCTCGCACGCGGGCGTTTCTCTCCGCGCCATTCTTTATCGTCCTGTTGGGGGCCAATGGTTCTTCGATCAAGGCCGAGGATATGTTAACGGCGCAATCGGTATCTCCACCGGCCGGCTCTGTACGCCTGATGCGGGATGAATGGGGCTTGGCACACATCTATGCCAATACCGAGCGCGACGGATATTTCGGTCTGGGTTATGCGCTGGGGGAGGACCGACTTACACAGGTTCTTCTGACTTACGTGATAGTTCAGGGGCGATCCGCAGAAGTCTTCGGCCGCAGTCCATCCTCGACTGATGAATCAGACTTAAGCGACGAACTTCAGGCCGGGCTTCAGGACCCGGTCGCGTCCGACCTCAGAATGATGCAGGGGCGTTACCTCGAGGACGCCCGTAACAACTTGCCCAAACTATCTGGCGCCTATCGAACCAATGTGGAGGCTTTCACGGCGGGGATCTGGCAATATATGAAGGATAACCCGGAGACAGTACCGGCGTGGGCACCAAAGCTTGAGGCCGCCATGCCGTTGGCGGTTTATGCCGCGTTAACCAGTGGCGACCCCGCCGCAGCCTGCTCTGCCAAGCTATCTGTTGACGATAAGACCACTCTGGCAATGACGGCGGAGGAAAATGCCGATATGGCGTCAAACGCCTGGGCCGTGTCTCCAGAGCGATCCGCCACTGGCGATGTTATATTTTCTTCCGACTCCCACGGGGGCATCATGGCCAATGGTCCCATGTTCTATACATGGCGCATGAAGGCTGGAGATCTTGACGTCCTCGCCCATGATTTTACCGGCGCGATCTCCATGGTTCTTGGCCACTCCGATTCCTTTGGTTGGGGCTGGACAGAAGGCCCCCGCCATACCGGTGACTGTTACGCTGTAAAGACTGAAAGCGACAATCCGGCAACATACAGATTTGATGGCGAGAACAATGAGATTATCAGCACCCCTTATACCATTAACGTAAAAGATGACGAGCCGGTTACAGGTGCTTTCGAATACACCGGTCACAATGGTGTTCGCTCCCTGGTTGTCAAGCGCGATGGAACAGAGGCATATGTGGCCAGTTCCGCCTATAGCGGCCGTGCCGGATTTGCTGATCAACAGTATTATCAAATGGCAAAGGCGCGCACCGGTGACGAGTTCATGGATGCCCTGGCAGCAAGGGAAATCTATCCTGCCAACATGCTAGCGGGCGGGCGCGATGGCACGATCCTCTATATTCGACCTGGCAGGGTTCCCATTCGAAAAGACGATGCTTTCGTTCATCAACTGCTGGATGGCAACAGTTCTGCTACCGCATGGGCGGGAATTCATCCCGTCGAAGATCTGGTTAGGCTTCGTAACCCAGCGCCCGGCTATATTGCGAATACCAACGTCAGCCCCGACATGATGTACCCGGCACCCCTCCTTCATGCACGGGATTTCCCGGAATATTTCGCCTTTCGGGAGGGGCAGATCAATGGACGGCAACAGCGACTCATAGAGCTCCTGGACCAGGATCGTAAACTAACTTTCAACGACGCCATTGATATTGCGCTCGACACTAAGATCATCGGCACCGATCTTTGGGGCGCAACCCTCACCAATGCTCTCCATATGTATATGCCAGAGTTCCGACATCAGTCACCAGCGCATGGACAATTCGTGGCCGCGCTTGGTAACTTCAATGGCCGTTTTGATACAAACAGCCAGGGCGCGCTTTATCATGTCTATTTCCGTGAAGCACTGATCGAAACGGCACCTGACCAAGTGGACGAGATCGTATTGACTGTGGAGGGTGGGGAAAAACTGACACCGGAACGCTCGCTTGCCGTGGCCAACGCCATTGATTCTGCCTATCACGCTCTGATCACCGATTTCGGCACAACAGATCTCGTCTTTGGTGACGCTCACAGGGTCATACGTGGCAATCATAGCGAGAAATCGGGGGGCGCGGTGATTGCCGTCGGCAAAGATCTTATCAATCATCGCCCTCTGGTGCTGAATGGCCACACCGTCAGCGTCAGGGCCGCACTACATGCGAACATATATCAGAGACCTGAAGGATCTACGAAACGTGTCCTGAATGCAGGTGCGCGCGTACCCTTCGTTGTTGGTTTTTCGGAACCAGTTAAGTCTTATGGCTTGCTTGCCTTCGGCCACAGCAATGATCCGACGTCAACCCATTATGCCGATCAGCTACAATTGTTTACCAATACAAGAATGAAATCCAACAGGTTCGACTTCTCTGATTTAAAGGGCCACATTAAAGAGATGAAAGTTCTGCAAACTCTACCCTGACACAAGAGAGCCGGATCGTTATTTCTTCAGTCCGATAACGGAGTTAAACGAATGAAAACTATCGGTCTTCTCGGTGGCATGACCTGGGAATCGTCAGCTCTGTATTACCGCCTGATCAATGAAGCTGTCCGAGAAATTAAAGGCAGTCTGCATTCGGCTGAATTGCTTCTCTACTCCGTAGATTTCTCGGAGATCGAGGAAATGCAGCGCACAGGAGACTGGGCCGGCGCAGGCTACCGTCTTGCTGAACGAGCCGTCGCCCTTGAACGTGCAGGCGCTGATATGTTGCTACTGTGCACAAACACGATGCACAAGGTCGCCGATACTATCAGCTCTGCGATATCCATCCCGTTTTTGCACATTGCCGAGCCAACCGGAAACGCTATTGCTGAAGCGGGGCTAACCCGTATTGCCCTGCTTGGCACAGTTTTCACAATGGAGCAGGAATTCTACAAAGGTTATCTGCAAAAGCTGTATGGTCTTGATGTCATGGTTCCCGATCTGGAGGAACGGGAAACCATTCACCGGATCATCTATGAAGAGCTCTCTCAGGGCACCGTGAGTCCATCTTCTAGAGACGCCTACCTCTCCATTATCACGCACATGGCCGATAATGGGGCGCAGGGAGTAATTCTTGGATGCACGGAGATCGGCCTCCTCGTCACTCAAAAAGATACCGCTATCCCGCTTTTCGATACAACCCGGCTTCATGCACAATTCGCCGTAAAGATGGCCTTATGTTAACCCTGAAACAGATTGAAGACGCTTCAGAACTTGTTTATCAGCATCTGGGACCAACTCCCTTATACAGTTGGCCACTACTTGCCGAAGCTGTCGGAACCGATGTTTGGATCAAGCATGAAAACCATACACCCATCGGCTGTTTCAAGCTCCGCGGTGGTTTAACCTACATTGATCAGCTCAAGCGTGCACATCCCGGTATAAAGGGCGTGATCGCACCCACCCGCGGAAATCACGGGCAGAGCATAGCTTACGCGTCGCGCGTATTCGATATTCCTGCTTTTATTATCGTTCCACATAACAACAGTGCAGAAAAGAATGAAGCCATGCGCGCCCATGGCGGTACCATTATCGAACATGGAAATGATTATCAGGAGGCGCGTGAGTTCGCCATCGCCAAAGCTGAGAATGAGGGGTTGCACATGGTGCGCTCCTTCACCCCGCAGCTGTTGATGGGGGTTGCATCCTATCCACTTGAAATCCTGCGGCAGAAACCGGACCTTGACGCTATCTACGTACCCATAGGCATGGGGTCCGGGATCAGCGCCACTCTTCTTGTCCGGGACCTGCTGAACAGCCGGACAAAGGTTATTGGAGTCGTCGCTGCAACTGCAGCCAGTTATGCCTTGTCTTTCGACGCAGGCAAAGTGGTGCCAACTGAAACCGCAAACACAGTCGCGGATGGGCTAGCCTGCCGAACGCCAGATCCTGGAGTGCTTGACCTGATCTGCAGCCGAGCGGAACGGATCGTACGTGTCACTGACGACGAGATCCTTGATGCGACAGCCCTTTTCCTCAAGACAACCCATAACCTGGCCGAGTTTTCAGGTGCCGCAGCCCTTGCAGCACTATGGCAGGAACGAAACCGGATGCGCGGGAAAAAGATTGCTGTAGTCTTGAGCGGCGGAAACCTGGACAGCTCATTGCTATCACAGCTGGCTAACCGACTGTGCTGAAAAATCATTACAGCCGGCGCGAGCCAAACACACGCCAGCCGTCACCGACAGGACAGGTTTTTGCTGTACGGCTAGGACAGATACATGTCCAGAACTTGCCCTGCCGCTAGTTCAAACTCCTGTTCAAACTTGACAACAGCACCCCGCTCGTCAACGGAAAGCGCAACCGCCTGATCGCCCTGGCTCGAAGAAACTGATACTTGAACAGCAGTTTGACCGGGTAATAGCATCAGCCGCACAGTCCTTAGTTTGAGTCGCCCCCAATGAATCTCGAATCTGGCATGCTGAACACTACCTTCCTGCTTCTGGATGAAGTTCCCCCATCCTTCAGCTGCCGAGAAAAAGGTACTGAAGCTTTCCGGCTTCAACTTGGGAGCAAAGCCGATTTCGCGACGGGGACCATCATAGTTGAATCCAGAAAGACCCAGAAGGCAGCCCCAAGCCGCCATGGATCTTGCATAATGGTCCCCGCATTCAATTTCGTTCCATGGATTATGGTGGGTGCCTTCGTAGCGCTCATCAACAGCACGCACAATGGCCAGCCCTTTCTCGACCATCCCCTCATAGAACATGTGGGCAGCTACCTGATACTCGACACCGGTCCAGACTTCATTGCGATAACGAACCGCGTTTTCACCCAGATGCTTGCTCTGGGGCCACGTACAGTTTATCAAGCCACTTTCGTCATCTCTGGCAAAGACACGTGCGGGTTCGTGAACCCTGTTCTGGCTTATCACGTTCGGTGCCCAGTTATATCGCCAAATGGCCTCAAGTGTTTTGAGTACCTGTTTACGCGGTAACAAGTGCCCGAGCCCCACCTGATGCGCCCAGTTCTGACCAAAGAGCTGGTCAGCCAAGCAACCCAAGCCCTGCTGGTTCGGATGTTTGTTGACATCCACATCTTGAATAAAGAATTCGCCATTCCATAAACGATTCACAAGGGCCCTGGAGCCCTGCTCGAATAGCCTGCGCAGTTTAATGGCATACGCATCTTCGTCCATAACCAGGGCCATTTCCTCACCCGCACGCAGTGCAGAAAGATATAGCACTCCGACAAGCGCATTCGCTCCGAAATAACTGGTGTCGTAGGTATTCTCCTGCTCTCCCTCCAGTACACCGTCGGCGTTCACGTCTTCCAGCAGCAGCCATTGCAGTGCGCGCCTTACATTGGACCAGTTGCGAGACAGGAACGCACCATCATCTGATACCAGATGTTCTCGGTAGGCCTTTAAAATCGTCCCTGCCTGACCATCCATCGCGTTTTGATTTGGGAGCCCTGACGGTACACTGGCGCGGGAAAGGATTTTTCCCGTCTCAGGGTCCATCGTCTCGCCAAAGTCCTGAAACTCGCGGACTGACCGCTCAAGCTCAGGGAATAACCGCCCCATACTCTGGGCATAATTCCATACGTGATTGCATGTCCCAGGACAACAGCCGACGCCTTCCCAACCCCAGAAACGGCCATTCCGCCACCACTGAGTTGTCTCTGTCGCGAGAACGCTATTGGTCATCGAAATCCGCTGCAACAGCCAGTATGGTAACGAAGAGTTAAAATAGCTGTCCCGGAATTTGAAGGTATCATCGTTGAGGCGGTCAAAATTCTTCGCCACATAGGCGGCTACGTCCTCGGCGCTTTCAAACCAGTTCGCATACGCATTGCCAACACGCTTACCGCCGCCAATGGGATCACCCGGTTTAGAATACCCGCCCGCATCAAGTTCACGATTTGGAAAGTACCAGGTTACCAGGAAAACCAACTCCTTCGTCTCACCGGGTTCAATTCGGGCACGGGAATGCACCGCACCGAGAGGTGCCTCATGAAGCGGCGCTGCAGCCTCGGAAATACCGCTGACACACCCGTCTCGAGACAAATGATCCAGAAGCTGCTCCAAAGTCTGTCCTCCGGCGATCGACGTGCTGGACGGCTCAAGAGCGGTCAAGGCAACGGTACCAAAGTGCCTATGCTCGGAATCAAAAGCCACCTCTTCAAGCGGAGGCACATTGGTGAAGACAATCTCATCTATATTGATCTGTCCCTTGTAGGGAACTTCACTCTGGTCGACGATTTCAATATGCGCCTGATGACCTATGTATTCTTCTACATGCCAGTACCGGGTTAGCATCCCTAGTCCAAAGCTGACACCAGCCTCGCGGCGGACCACCTTGCCATCAACCACAAGACGGATCCCCAAATGGCGGGCATCCATGCCACCGCTGACGCGCATCGTGATAAATCGTTCAGAAACCGTGAAAGACCTGGAAATCAGCCGGCCTGTCGCCCCTGCGCCACCATGGTGTGAGTTGGCAAGGTACTCGCCCTCCCAATCCGACAGGGAGAAATCAAAATCGACGCCCTCAAACAGAAAATCGGACTCCGGGTTCTGGTTTGGAAGCTCCCCTGTTGCGGGCTTGCTCCCAAATGCAGTGCCTTCCACCTTCCAGTTGTCGAAAGATCCGCCTTCAAAATTCTCGAACACAGTCTCGCGCTTCAGGGGTATGACTCTGTCCGCAGTGGCAACCGCATCCATAAGAACTGAGGGACCCGCTTCGGTTTCTTGGGTCCGGTTGCGTGCCAGTGCATTCATGATCCGCCGGTGATCCATGAAAACCGGATTCTCAAGCCATCCGGTCAGGCTGGCCTCAACCGACTTGTTCGTCCGGTTAGTGAGCTTATAGCGCAGAACTGTAACAGGGAGGGCAGAATCTTTGGTATTGAGCGGTATGAATGGAGAAAATACTTCAGCCTCTACATCAACAGGGAAGTCGTCTACGTCTTTTCGCTGGTAATCGATGGTTGCAACGGGATATTCGCCGAGGAAGCGAATGTCGTCATACCCGGTCCGGTCCAGCCTTCGCACGTCAAAGTCCCCGTTCACACCAGCCACAGATAGCGCGAAGCCTTGCGAGACTGGAGAATACGGCTCATAGGTATGATAGTTCTGCGGATAGGAACCCATCGGCGTTGCAGTCATGGGTCGCCGACCATAACCAGTGTTGTAAGTGTTGTTGGCGATAAGCCAGCTAGCAAGCGTACCGTCACCCCTGACATAGAGCTGGCCTGCGCAGATACCGCCGCAAGGCATGCCTATTGTATTCAGCGCGTCCCCACGGAAAACGCGGCGGGTCCCCTTCTCAAAAAGCGATGACACCCAGGCGGGATCGAGGTTCTTTTCTGCGGGGACGAAATGATCCACTATCGAGGGGCCTTCAGCACCGAGAGCGGAGTTCGCCATGGTCCATCCCAGCCCGCCTGCCGACATCATCGCCGCGCTCGAAGCCGTCAGCGCGGCTGACTTCATAAATGTCCGGCGACTTGCTGACGGTGCGCAGCCACACTCTGTGTCAACAATCTCCTCATTTTTGTCTTTGGATGAATCTCGTGAGTCTGTCATTTTCTCTCCATAGATTTCTTCTGAGTTGATTCCTTGAACCTCATTAACTTCAAAATCAGACCCGCGCTCAATCTTCCAAACGGTTTGATTTTCACTGTCCCGCCCACAGTACTACGGACCTATAGAATACCCCGCGACCCGAAACACGCTTCTACGGGATCAACATTAAGGAACTCGTCGACAGTTGCACTCCACTGTGTCATGTAGTATTCGTGCATATACAATGTAAAAGTCGGATCTGCTGCACTCCTGACGATGGATCTCCCAACGCCACGAACCGCTATAGTCCCTGGCCCGTTCATTTCTTTAGTCGCAACGTAGGCTGCAAAGAACTGTGGATCGATAGTACTCGTGATGTTGGGGGCGGCCGTGGTAGCTGCTGTTACAGCGGAGATAGGAAGCGGTGCAGTCTACACGCCTACACTCCTGTGTCTCAGTGGTCACAGCAATCTACTCCAAACCACCAGCCGACAGTTCTATCACTTCGGCGCCCGATACAAGCGCAATAACCTGCAAGACGATCGACACCAGGAGCGTCGAAACCAATCCACTTTTCACTACTTCTTCTGCATTTTTATCTTAAGGCGTTTTCAGCTGCGATTGTTTCGCTAGGCATCCGAAGCAGCATAATATCCAGAGCTGCTCGACCATTCTCCAGCGAAAAAAACGTGTTTCGACATTTGGATCTCTCTGTAGGCACGTATTGTCGGCCTACACAGCTGCTTCCCTCCACAGCCCCATTTCGATCAAACGTTATCAAGTGTGAAGCATATTTCATTCATCTCGACCCCAACCTATCCCATCAGGTGAAAGAACATTTGCAGTCTGTGAATTTCCTGTATTGAGAATCACATGAGTCATCGCACTTTGCGTTTTATCCTCTGGACATCGTCCAGCCTTCAAGAAGTAGCGAGAATTATGCTAATAAAATATTATGGCAGTTTGCGCGATTACATGTGCCAATCCATATAAATGTTTCTGCAACTGCGTATTAGAGCCGCCAGGTTTCTTCCTAGGCAATAGCAGTAGCTTAAGCGCCAGGGAAATGCGAATCGGCGGTTCTGCTGTATCCGTCGGGCGGTGGAAATGAATGCTTCTCGACAGCCAGATTGTCGTATATTACTGCAAGTAGTCTGGTTCGAGCAGGGGCCGGCTGTGTCCTGCACAAGGCTAGAAATGCTGGACAGTTGACGCGCCTTCGGCAACTCATAGAGCATTGAGAACGTTACGGTTCAAACGCCCAGGATAGTCAGCGCGGCATCCCCTCGACGGACAGCCTCCAAAGGAGTCCTAGTCCTTGCGAACACCATGGAATCCTCATATTCAGGGTACCAGGTGACAGGCATGACCACTCCCTCATCATGCCGAGCTATACCCACTGCGGGCTACCGGGTGCGCATAGGAGACTGCTAGTGTGGCATAGCTTATTGGTGTGCCTGGCAAAGTAGGGAGGATGGCGGTAGGCGTGCTTACGGATCATGTGTTTGCGCCTCACGTGCTCATCTTCGTTGGTCTTATCGCAACAACTGGTTGTACAGCGCTAGTTCTTTACGATCCTCAATTCTCTGCTATTGCAGCTGTTGCAATTGGATTCTCTCCTGGTGCTGAGGCTGATTCGGCGGGACTCCTCGTCGCAAAGTACTTGGGCCCAGAGTCATATGGCCGTGTCTTTGGCTGGCAATACACGGCTTTTATTATAGGCGTGGGTATAGGGCCAATCTTTATGGGAGCGTTATACGATGTTAAATGGAAAATATAATTCGGCGATTGTCATTACTATAGGTCTACTAGTCTCCGCAACTCTTTTTTTTTCAAGACTACCAAGGTGCAAGGATTAACAGTGTTTCTTTATCCGGGTGGGGTCCGTTTTTGTCGACACTCGGTGTCCGGACTGAACTGACATAATCTGCCAAGCATATTAGTTCGCTCCCAGCTTGCACCGCTGGCCCGGTGTTAGTTCAGCAGGTGCCGAGCAATGATGATGCGCTGTATCTCGCTGGTTCCCTCATAGATTGCAGTGATCCGTGCGTCTCGCGCCATGCGTTCCAGCGGGTAATCCCGCGTGTAGCCAGCGCCGCCCATCAGCTGCAGAGCACGGTAGCAGGCGCTGTTGGCTTTCTCCGAAGCAAACAGCTTTGCCATCGATGCCGCATTGCCGAATTCCTGGCCCGCATCCTTCTGCCAGGCGGCGTGTAGCAGCAGCAAGCGCGCCGCTTCCAGTTCTGTGCAGGTCTCGGCTACCTGCCACTGGATCCCCTGGAAATCGGCTATCGCCTGGCCGAATTGCTGCCGCTCGCGGATGTAATTGCGCGCGATATCCATCGCCGCCTCTGCGACTCCGAGGGCAAGTGAGCCGATACCAATCCGCCCGCCAGCGAGCTCGCCTACCGCAATGCGAAATCCCTGGTTCTCCCTGCCGAGGAGGGCGCTGGTGGGAATACGGCAGCTGTCGAAGTGGACGCTGCAGGTTGCCGAGGCTATCTGGCCCATCTTGTCCTCCGCTGTGCCGATGGTCAGGCCCGGCGTGCCGGCGTCGACCAGAAAGCAGGAAATACCTTTGCCGCGCGGACGGCTTGGATCAGTTACTGCCCATACCACGAACACGCCTGCGTAGGGCGCGCTGGTGATCCAGGCCTTTGCGCCGTCAATGACCCAGTCGTCGCCATCGCGCACGGCGCGAGTGGTCATGGCCGCCGGGTCCGAGCCGGCGCCTGTTTCAGACAGGCAGAAAGCGCCGGCTCTGAATTCACCGCTGCACAGCGGCGGGAGGTAGCGGGCGCGCTGCTCTTCATTGCCAATTGCCTGGATCACCTCCGCGACCATGTTGGTTACCGACACTGTCACCGCGGTGGCAGCGCAGGCGCGCGCCAGCTCTGTGATTGCGAGGCTGAAGCTCACTGTGCCCGCGGCTGTGCCGCCGTACGCGCTGTCAATGTTGAGGCCCATAAAGCCGAGACTGGCGAGTTCGCGCAGGTTTTCGAGAAAGACATCCTGTTGTTCGCCGCGGTCTAGTGCCGCCGCGATCGGCGCGAGCCGCTCGCCGGCAAAACGGCTGGCGGTATCTTTGATCGCCTGTTGTTCTTCGGAAAATGTAAAATCCATGGACTACTCCACTTCGAGGGTCAGGGTCCAGGCCCGCTGATCGCGACGGGCGCCGTACTGAATGCCTGTCAGGGCATCCTGCAGGGCGCTGGCAACGGGGCCAGCGCGTTCGTCGTTGATGACATGTCTTCGCCAAGATAGCCAAGTCGGCCAACCGGCGCGATTACCGCAGCCGAGCCGCATTCGAACACCTCCGTGATGGCGCCGCTGTCGATATCTACCAGCACCTGCGTGATGTCGATCTCGGTTTCGGTTACATCGAAGCCGAGCTCCGGCGAGCTCCAGAACCGGGTCCCGAGTGATGCCCGCGAGAATGCTGCCGCTCAGCGCGGGTGTGATGCTGAGCTTGCCGTTATAGACGAAGCAGATGTTCGTGGCCCCGGCTTGCTCCACGTAGTGTCCGTGAATCGCATCTAGCCAGAGGATCTGGTTGTAGCCACTGTGCGAGGGGGTTTCAATCATGGACAAAATGGCGGCGTAAGTGCCGCCGGTTTCCGCCTCGCCCACACCGCCGCGCACGGCGCGACGCTTGCTTTCGGAAACGAGCACTGCGATTGGCTCGAAACCGGGATTAAAGTAAGAGCCCACCGGGCTCGTGATAATGAAATGCAGGCATTCGGCACTCGCCCCCAGCCCGAGCTTCGGACTGCTGGCAATCATCGCCGGTCGTATATACAGCGAGCTCCCCCGCGTCGCCGGTACCCAGCGTGCGTCCAGCGTCACCAGGCGGCGTAACACTTCCAGGTGCAGGTTCTCATCGGCGGTCGGCATGACCATGCGCCCATCCGACGCGTTGAAGCGGCGGTAGTTTTCAAGAGGGCGAAACATATGATCCGCGACAGCGGCACCAAATACCGGCACCTCTGGCAGCCTGCCCCGATCGGATTCAGGCAGTGGAATGGTAGTAACCTCGCCGTGCATGATCCTGCTTCCTAGGCGTGAAGCGCGCGGCCAAGACCGCCAAGTGCGGCCTCAGCGATGCCTTCGCCCAGAGACGGGTGGGTGTGGATTGTACCCGCGAGATCTTCGAGGCGGGTACCCATCTCGAGGGCGAGGCCGAACTCTCCTGCCAGCTCCGCGATATGGGTGCCGACGGCTTGTATGCCGAGCACCAGATGATTGTCCTTGCGGGCGACGATACGCACGAACCCTCCGTCGTCGCCGGCGCCCATGGCCAGCGCCCGGCCAATGGCGAGAAAGGGATGTTTTGCGACGATGATGTCGTGACCCGTTGCTTGAGCGGCCTCCGGCGAGAGTCCGACGCTGACGATCTCAGGTTCCGTGAAGCAGATGGCGGGAATGCAGGCGGGCTCGAAGCGACCACGCTGCCCCGCAATGATCTCGGCGACCAGGCTGCCCTGGGCTGAGGCCCGATGTGCCAGCTGCGGCTCCCCCGTGATGTCGCCGACAGCCCAGACGTTGTGCATGGAGGTGTGGCAGCGCGCATCGATGCGGACGAAATCTCCCTCGCGGTCCACGCAGAGGTTCTCGAACCCCCAGCCGTCGTAGCGCGGCTTGCGGCCTATGTTGACCAGTGTGTAGTCGGCTGTCAGATCGATGTCCTCGCCGCCCACAGCAGTGTGCAGGGTGACGCCATCGGTCGTCTCGGTGCAGCCGCGCAGCGTCGCGCCGACGTGTGATGTTACGCCGTGGCGGTCCAGCCATGCAGCCACCGGCCGTGTCAGCTCTTCATCATAGCCCGGCAGTATTCGCTCCTGGGCTTCTAGTAAGATGACTTCGCTGCCAAGTTTGCGAAAGGCGATACCGAGCTCAAGCCCGATGTAGCCCGCCCCCACGATCGCCAGACGGCGGGGCACCTCGGTCAACCCCAGAGCTGCGGTGGAGTCCAGTATACGGCTCGAAAAGGGCAGCTCCGGTAGCTCGCGCGGCTCGGCACCGGTGGCCAGGATCACATGTTCAGCATGCACCTGCAGTGGTTCTCCATCGCCTGTGACTTCGCAGGTCTTGCCATCGAGAAAGCGAGCCCAGCCATGCAGTCGGCGCACATGGCTCTTCTTCAGCAGCCCTTCGACCCCGCGGCCAAGCCGGTTAACGACCCCGTCTTTCCAGTCCTGGAAGGTGGACATGTCCATTTGGGGTGCGCTGGGCAGGCGAATCCCGAAGCGCACAGCCGCGTGCGCAGAGCTGGCGGCGGCGAACTCCCCGGCCGCGTGGATCAGCGCCTTGGAGGGGATACAGCCGCGTGTCAGGCAGGTTCCGCCGGCGCTGCCGGCGTCGACAATCACCGTGTCCAAACCCAGCTGTCCGGCGCGGATGGCCGCGACGTAGCCACCGGGCCCGGCACCGACGACAAGTACCTGGCAATTGATCGTGTGCATGTCAGTCCTCCAGGAATAGCTCGGCGGGGTTCTCAAGCAGGTCTTTCAGGAAGTGAATGAATTGCGTCGCCTCCCAGCCATCAATGATGCGGTGATCGAACGACGATGACAGGTTCATCATGTCCCTCGGCGTAAACTCGTGTCCGGACCAGACCGGACGTTTTTCGACTTTGTTGATGCCGACGATAGCGACCTCCGGTGCATTGATTACCGGTGTCGTGGCAATGCCGCCGTAGGGTCCCAGGCTCGACAGGGTCAAGGTGGAACCGGTCAGCTCCTCCCGCGTGGCGCGTCCGGCGCGCGCGGCATCCGAGAGGCGTCGGAGTTCGCCGGCGAGTTCGCGGAGAGAACGCATTTCGGCGTGCTGTACAACCGTGACCATGAGCCCACGGTCTGTCTGGGTTGCGATGCCAGCGTGCAGTGCGGCGTAGCGGCGCACCACGTTTGCCTCGTCGTCAAAACGCGCATTGATTGCCGGAAATGCCTCGATGGCCCTGACCAGCCCGCGAATGATGAAGGGGAGCAGAGTGAGTCGCGGTTCACCTTCGCGACAACGCTTGTTCAGGCGTTCGCGCAGGCGCTGCAGCTCGGTCACGTCCACGGCCTCGACATAGCTGTAATGTGGGATACGCTGCATCGTGCTCTGCATGCGTCGGGCGATTTCCGCGCGCAAACCGGTCACAGGAATTTCTTCGACGCGCGAATCCGGCTGGCGAGTTTGACCGACAACCGCCGTGCTGCTGCCGCCGGCGAAGTGCCGGTCGAGGTCTTCGTGGAGAATCCGGCCCGCGGCTCCAGAACCGGAGATGCGGCGCAGATCAATACCCGCCTCTCTGCCTCGCTGGCGTACGGCC
Organism: Haliea sp.; assembly: GCF_040221975.1. Classification (GTDB taxonomy): domain Bacteria; phylum Pseudomonadota; class Gammaproteobacteria; order Pseudomonadales; family Halieaceae; genus Haliea. The sequence continues at coordinate 98,575 of NZ_JAVJWR010000029.1, read as the reverse complement.
GGGGATGCCAATGGCCGTTCGCCTTCCGGGCGCAGCTGTGGGTGCCGGCTTGCCGGCTCGGCCGCGATCGCTGGCGATGCAGTCAAAGAGAGCGACTCCGCTGGGCTCCCGTGGTTCACTGGTGCCACTGCGGGCTCGGTCTCTGGTTCTCCCGCGCTCGCCACTGCGCTTTCGGCTGTAGCGGTACGCTCGGTCACGGCAGTATTTCCGTCTCCGTCGACCTCAAGAATAATGAGATCGGCCCCGACCGCCATGATCGTCCCGGCACTTGCGCCCAGCCAGGTAATTGTGCCATCAACAGGGGACGGAATTTCCACGGCCGCTTTATCGGTCATGACGACGCAGAGCACGTCATCCTCGGCGACGCTGTCGCCCTCGCTGACCTGCCACTCGGTGATCTCGACTTCGGCGATACCTTCGCCGACATCAGGCATCTTGATCAGGTGCTGACCCACGACTTAATCCTCCATGGCCCGGCGGAGTCCGGCAGCTACGCGCTCCGCACCGGGGAAATAGGCCCATTCCTGGGCGTGGGGGTAGGGGGTGTCCCAGCCGGTAATGCGCAGTATCGGCGCCTCCAGGTGGAAGAAGCAGCGCTCCTGGACAATGGAGACCAGCTCAGCGCCAAAGCCGCAGGTGCGAGTGGCTTCGTGAAGCACCATACAGCGGCCTGTCTTGGCCACCGACTGGCTGATCGCCTCCTCGTCCAGGGGCAGCAGCGTGCGCAGGTCGACGACCTCTGCGTCGATGCCGGTAGCCTCGGCCGCGGCGATCGCGACATGGACCATGGTGCCATAGGTGAGCACTGTGATCTCGGCGCCAGCTCTAGCGATCGCGGCCTTGCCCAGTTCCACGCGGTAGTGTCCCTCCGGGACCTCGCTGGCGGGGTGTTTTGACCAGGGTGTTACCGGGCGGTCGTGATAGCCCTCAAACGGACCGTTGTAGAGGCGCTTGGGTTCCAGAAAGATAACCGGGTCATCGTCTTCGATGGCGGCGATGAGCAATCCCTTGGCATCCCGTGGCGTCGACGGCATGACCGTCTTCAGGCCAGCAACATGCGTGAACAGGGCTTCCGGGCTCTGGCTGTGCGTCTGACCGCCATAAATACCGCCGCCGCAGGGCGCGCGCACGGTGAGCGGCGCATTGAATTCTCCCGAAGAGCGGTAGCGCAGGCGCGCCGCTTCAGAGGCAATCTGGTCAAAGGCGGGCAGTATATAGTCGGCAAACTGAATCTCTGGTACCGGGCGCAGGCCATAGGCGCCCATACCCACAGCAGCACCGATGATGCCGAGCTCGCAAATGGGCGCGTCGAAGACACGATTGCTGCCGTACTTCTTCTGCAGGCCATCGGTGGCCCGAAAGACGCCGCCGAAGTAGCCGACGTCCTCACCGAAAACCACAACGTTGTCGTCGTCCCCGAGTTTGATGTCGAGAGCGTCGCGAATGGCTTCGATCATGTTCATGGTTGCCATATCAGATACCCAACTCCTGCCGCTGCCGTCGCAGGTGCTGCGGCATATCTTTATAGACGTGATTAAACATTTCGGCTGTGCTCGGTGCAGGCCCCTTGCCCAGGGTGCCCTTCACCTCGGCGGCTTTTGCCGCGGCCTTCACTTCTGCGGTCAGCTCAACACGGAGCGTCGCGTGTCGCTCGTCGTCCCAGCATCCCCGTCGGATCAGGTGTTGTTTCAGACGCTCAATCGGGTCGCCCAACGGCCAGGCGGCGAGCTCGTCCAATGGCCGGTAGCGACTGGGATCATCGGACGTGGAGTGGGCGGCGGCGCGGTAGGTAACCCATTCAATCAACGTCGGCCCCAAATTGGCCCGGGCGCGGTCAATGGCCCATCGAGAGGCGGCGTACACAGCCAGGAAGTCATTCCCGTCGACACGCAATGAGGGGATGTTGAAGCCGTGACCACGGCAGGCAAAGTTCGCCGCCTCGCCGCCCGCGAGACCCTGGAATGAGGAGATTGCCCATTGGTTATTGACCACGTTGAGCACCACCGGGGGCCGGTAGACCGAAGCGAAGACCAATCCCGCGTGAAAATCGCTTTCTGCCGTTGATCCATCACCAATCCAGCCCGAGGCGATGCGGTCGTTACCTTTGATAGCAGAAGCCATGGCCCAGCCAACGGCCTGGATAAACTGTGTGGCAAGGTTGCCGGAAATGGAAAAGAAGCCGTGTTCCCGCTCGGAGTAGAAAAAGGGGAGAGAACGTCCACCGAGCTTGTCGCCCGCGTTGCTGTAGATCTGGCAGATCATCTCCTCCATAGGGAAATCCTGTGCAATGAGCAGTCCCTGCTGACGATAGGTTGGGAAACACATATCACCCGCTTCCAGGGCCAGACGCTGGGCACAGGCGATCGCCTCTTCTCCTCGACACTGCACGTAGATGGAGGTTTTCCCCTGCCGCTGAGCCATGAGCATGCGTTCGTCGAAAATCCGGGTCTTTTCCATTGCCCGCAAGCCGCGGAGCAGGATGTCGTCGCTAAGCGAAGGCATCCAGTCGCCCTGCGGATCGCCGACATCATCCAGCACGCGGACCAGGCCGAAAGCGAGATCTCGCATATCCTCAGGCTGGCAGTCGATTGGTGGCCGACGCACCTCGCCGGGTTGAGAGACCGCCAGATAGTCGAAGTCCGGGGCCTGACCGGGGCGAGCTTTCGGCTCCGGCACATGCAGACTGAGGGGTGTGGGTTGGGACATACGTCGGCGGACCTTCTGATACTGATTCAGGCGCTAAAGTAGCACCGGTCACGCAGGCATGTCCTACCATATTATCGTGCCAATGTGGTTATTATTGGCACAATAGGTAACTATTTAGTGTTATATTGGTGATCTATGTTAATAATTAGCGATCGGGTGTTCTTGTGACCCGAATAAGGTTGGGCGCGACCGGGAGCCGAGGCGATGACCGTACACAAACTGGATAACATTGACCGGAAGATACTTGAGGCGCTGCAGCATGATGCAAGCCTCAGCAATGCAGAGCTTGCTGAACGGATTTGTCTGTCGCCCTCGCCCTGTTCCCGGCGCGTACGCATTCTGGAGGAGCAGGGTTTTTTTCGCGGCAGGGTGACTCTCGTCGACCCGGCGCGCGTTGGCCTTCCGGTAAGCGTATTCCTGCATGTCACGCTGGACCAGCCGGTGAAGAAAAACCTGAAACATTTTGAGACCAAAGTCAGCGCCTGGCCCGAGGTGATGGAGTGCTACCTGATGACCGGAGATTTCGATTACCTTTTGCGGGTTGCCGTGCCGGATCTGGCCGCCTACCAACGATTCCTCGAAGACAAACTAACGGGTGTAAAGGGCGTTAGCAGTATTCGCAGCAGCTTCTCCTTGAAGCAGGTTCAGTACCGTACGGCACTGCCCTTGGGTCATCTGGGGGAAGAAGCACTGGACACAGAACAGCTATGAACTCGGTTGCCAATCCGCACCAGATTGAGTCGCCAGACTTTTGCTCATCGACACACCCATGTGGGACACATCGTCCGCTGGATGCGGAACTGGGCAGATAGATCCAACAGAAGGTGAACTTTGGCTATGCCCATCACTTCCGTCCTCTGCCGCTGAAAGCCTTTTCACCCCGCTCATTATGGCCGTGCAGAATGAAGTATGCCCAGTCCTCCATCAGCCGACGCCTCTTGTCAATCAGCTCCCTTCGAGCGTAAGCGGCACGAGTACGGTTGCTGTGGACGTGAGCCAGGGCAAGCTCCAGCACTTCCTAGACGTAGCCAATGTGCTCCTGGGCCCTTGTCCGGAATGTAGCGCGGAACCCATGGGCCGTCACATAATGCCCCATCGCTTTGGGTACCTTGCTTACTGCAAAGTCAGAGACCGGCTTGCCGGTACGGGGACCGGGAAAGGCGTATTCATTTAAACGGGGTTGGGATTTCAGCAGCTTTATCGTCACCGAGGTCAATGGCACCGTGTGGGTTTTGCCGCCCTTCATCCGCTCGCCCGGAAAGATCCACAGCAGGGCTTTCAAGTCGATCTCATCCCAAGTTGCGCCCCTGGCCTCCCCGGGGCGGGCCGCTGTCAGGATAAGGAACTGTAGGACGCTGCCCCACTGTGAACTGCGAGGCCAATCTGCGCCAGAAGTCGGGCATGTCATCCACGGGGAGCGCGCTGTGGTGCTTCCGCTTGGCCACCTTGTGTCCGGCAGAGAAGATCAGGTCGAGATTGCCTTTCAATCGGGCCGGGTTATCGCCGGTCCTCAGCCCCTTGACCCCGGCGAGGTCTAACACGCGCTCTGTGTGCAAGCGGACCCGGCTAGCCGTTTCATGCTTGGTGGTCCAGATGGGTTCCAACCGCTTGACGATATGAGCCCGCTCATTATCCGTCACCACCATGCGACCGATGGTTGGGTAGGCATAGGTCTCAATTTGCTGAGTGAGTTTGTAGACTTGCTTTGCGCTTTTGAATTCGCCAGATTTCTTGGCTATGTACTACTTCGCCACGTCGCTGAAAGTGACGGCCTTGGCCTGTTCGGCAATCAGGGCAGATTTTAGGACCCTGCGCTCTGCCACGGACCTATCCATTTCCAGACCCAAACACCTGATTATTACTATAATAACAACATAAAAGGTGAGATACGGTGATAAAGCGTGAAACAGGCCATGACATCGGAATTCGTTTTTCTCCTGTTTTTATCAGGTTTTTGAGACAAATTGCGATTGCATGATATTGCGCCGGGGCTGTGGCCTCCGGTACCAAACACTCTCACGCGGCAGCCCAGCGCGTGCCGGCCCATATGCGCAAGATTGCGGAACGTCGGGTGGCCGGTTGCGAGTTGGTTCCAGCCTGTCTACCCTTGTACATTCTGTCACAGTCAGATCAATGGTCAGGAGGTACGCTCGCGCCTGACCGAGAATTGATCGTTTTCCGCTACAGTCATTAATAGAACCAACTGCCGCTCTCTACAGCCAGGATCGTCAACGACTACCGAACGCACAGGAGAAAGGATTTGCAAGAATTCGCAACTCTCTGGCATGAAGCAGCCATCACCAGCCTGGGCTTTTTCTGGATGGCCCTGTGGGCTTTCGTTCTCGGCTATATCATCAGCAGCCTTATTCAGGTCCTGATCACTCGCAGCCGAATGCAGCAGGCGATGGGCAAGGATGGAGTCCGCAGCATCGCCCTGGGCACCTTTTTTGGCTTCCTCTCCAGTTCCTGCAGTTTTTCCGCCCTGGCGACCACCCGCGCTATTTTCAACAAGGGTGCGGGCCTGGCGCCCTCCCTTGCATTCATGCTGGCCTCAACCAATCTGGTCATTGAACTGGGCATGGTGATAACCATCTTTCTTGGCTGGCAATTCGTGGTAGGGGAATACGTTGGCGGCATCCTGCTGATCCTGGTGACCTGGCTGCTGGTTCGAATAACGCGGCCTCGTCGACTGGAAGCCCATGCACGCAGAAAAATGGATGATGGTGACGCGGAAGCCGACGGCGGCGATAAAAGCTGGAAGGAGAAAATCACCAGCAGGGAGGGCTGGCAGGGGGGGCTAGCCATACCGCTGCTCTAGAGCAGTAGTTAAAACCTGCCGATGGAGAACCAACGGTACAAGGGGACCAAATGAAACTTTTCTGCCTGGGCTTGTCAGCTCTGCTCCTGTCGTCATGTGCCCGCTCTGCTCAGTCAGCTACATTCGATCAGCAGGTTGAAGCTCTTCTCAGGCCACTGGCCAATGGGCTGGCAGATGTTGTGTTCTACCCTGTTGAGCTGTTCGGTCAACCCTTCCCGCTGATCGTGCTGTGGCTTGCCACAGCAGCGATTTTCTTTACGTTCTATATGGGTTTCATCAACATTCGCGGGTTCGGTCTCGCATTGCGCCACGTGCGCGGGCACTTCCACAATCCGAAGGCGCGCGGTGAGATATCGCATTTCCAGGCGGTGGCCACTGCAGTATCGGGCACTGTCGGTATCGGCAACATCGGAGGTGTGGCGGTCGCGATTGTGATCGGCGGTCCGGGGGCGGCATTCTGGCTGATCGTGGCCGGTTTTCTATCGATGTCGACCAAACTGGTGGAGTGCACTCTGGGGGTCAAATACCGCCGGCACAATCCTGACGGCTCCGTATCCGGCGGACCGATGTATTACCTCGAGCGCTATCTTGCGGATCGCCAGCTCCCGCGCCTGGGGAAATGTCTGGGGAGCTTTTACGCGCTGTCCCTGGTAATCGGCTGCCTGGGGATTGGGAACATGTTTCAATCCAACCAGGCCTATGTACAGTTTGTTGTCATCACCGGTGGGGAGCAAAGTTTTTTTGCAGACAAGGGCTGGCTTTTTGGGCTCGCGATCGCCGCCGCTGTAGGGCTGGTGATTGTGGGTGGAATTCGCTCCATTGCCAGGGTGGCGGCACATATTGTGCCTTTTATGGGCGTTCTCTATGTAGTGTCTGCCGTCATTATTATTGCAATGAGCTACCAACAGGTGCCCGGGGCAATCCAATTGATCCTGAGTAGTGCCTTCAATATGGAAAGCGTAACGGGCGGCATGGTAGGTGCAATCATTGTAGGTTTTCAGCGCGCTCTGTTCTCGAATGAGGCAGGCATTGGTTCCGCCTCTATCGCCCACTCTGCAGTGCAGACGAACAACCCGGCTTCCGAAGGCCTGGTCTCCCTGTTGGAACCATTCATCGATACAGTCGTTATCTGCACCCTCAGCTCACTGGTCATTGTGACCACCGCCTATCCCTTCGGCATCATGGACAGCGGGCTGGAGGGCATCGCACTGACCTCCGCTGCCTTTGAACATCACGTCAGCTGGGCGCCCTACCCCCTCGCACTGGCGGCCCTGCTGTTCGCTTTCTCCACGAGTATTTCGTGGTCGTATTACGGACTGAAAGGCTGGACCTATCTGTTCGGTGAGGGGGCTCTTACACAGATGATCTTCAAGGGCGTGTTCTGCGCCTTCATCGCCCTGGGTTGCATGATCCAGCTGGCAGCCGTACTGGATTTCTCCGACGCTATGATATTCCTGATCGCCATTCCCAACATTCTTGGTCTCTATCTGTTCGCGCCTGAGGTCAAGCGGGACGTAAACGACTACATACGCCGCATTCGCGCAGGAGAAGTGCATCTCAACGGCAACTGAGCTGCCCTAGTAGGGCTTATCGCCATCAATCGTAATCCGCTGCATGCGTCGATGGTGGGGAAAGTAGTCATTGACCGGCTTGTGCTGAGTGCTGCGATTATCCCAGATTGCAATGCTGTGCGGTTCCCAGCTGAAGCGCACCGTGTACTCCGGTGTCTTGATGTGCTCGTACAGAAATTCGAGGATCGCGCGACTCTCTGCCGGGCGCATGCCCTCGATATGTGTCGTAAACAGGGAGTTCACAAAAATCACTTTCTTGCCGGTTTCCGGGTGAGTGCGAATCACGGGATGCCTTACTGGCGGATTGGCAGTCACCGCATCCGCCAGCCGCTCCCGACCGCCGGGCTCCGCCAGGCTTTCCTTGAAACCGTACGCGAAGTCGTGCACGGCACTCAGGCCCTCAAGAAACTTCTGCATGTGCAGTGACAGGCCTTCATAAGCTGCAGTCATGCTCGCCCACAGGGTGTCGCCACCCTTGGGTGGCACGATAACCGACCTCAGTACCGTACCCAGCGGCGGGTGCTGCCGGAACGTCATGTCAGAATGCCATGCCTCGATCCTGGTGGGCTTGTCCGGCGTGCTCTCGAGGATGGTGATTTCCGGAAATCCGTCAATGGTGGCGTAGGCCGGGTGTGTCTGCAGGGGACCAAAGGTGAGCGCCAGGGCTTTCTGGCGGGCCGGGCTGATATCCTGGTTACGGAAGAAAACGACCTCGTATTCGTTGAGTACATTGCGCAAGCGCAATATGTCCTCATTGCCCAGGTCCTGCGAAAGGTCCATTCCCCTGATCTCTGCGCCGAGCGAGCCGGCCATCGGCTTGATGTCTAGCATTGCCATATCCCCCAGAATTGCGCCGTCGATTCTAGCACCGGCGCGCGCGACTGGCGATTCACTTTGCGCGTTTCGGACCTACCTGCTGGAACCGAGGGGGCTGCTGGATACGTTCCCAGCGGCACCATCTTTAAAGGAGCTTATGCCGCTGTAAGGTAACTCGTCGCCATGCTTTCAGCTTCGGCCCACAGAAGTCGCGCCATGTCGCCATTGAACATGTGATGCTCGCCACTCACCCGCACCGGGTTGCAGTCTTCAAAATACGCTCCACTGACACCCTCCAGTGCCGGATGAGTGGCCACGTACACCTGCGTGGCAGCGCCCAGCTCCGGCGTCTTGGCGACAAAACCGCCCAGCAGATCAAAGCCGGTGCGGATCCAGCCCGGTGCCGTGCGCGCAATATTGGTTTGCACCAGACCCGGGTGAATGACATTGGAAGTGACGCCGGAACCCTCCAGGCGCCGCGCCAGTTCCAGGGAAAACAACGCATTGGCGAGCTTCGAGCGGCCGTAAGCCTCCTGCGGGTCAAAGCTGCCCTCGCCACGAAGGTTGTCGAAATCAATGCCCACTGTTGGTGCCTGGGTATAGCCTGAGCGGCTGCCCACATGCACGATGCGGCCGTCACCCGCGGTGCGCATCCCGGGCAAAAGATGGTTTGCCAGTACAAAATGCCCGAGAAAATTCACCGCGAACATCCTTTCGATACCGTTTACAAGTTCCAGCTCGCCAAAGGTGTTGATACCGGCGTTGAGAATCAGCATGTCTAGATTGATATTCATTTCACGCACGGCCCCGACGCAGGCCAGCACAGACTCAAACTCTGACAGCTCCAGCGCCACAGGCACAGTATCGCCAGTCACACTGGCGCAGGCGGCTTCAGCTTTCTCCAGTGTTCGCCCGGTACCAATCACGCGGGCACCGCGCAACGCCAACACACGCATGGTTTCATACCCCAGGCCGGAAGTGCAGCCTGTGACCAGTGCCGTCTGGCCACTCAGATCCAGCCCCTGAGTTACTGCCTCGGCGGTAGAATCCGGGCCGAAGAGCCCGTTCGGCAAAGAAGTGTCTATAGTGACTTCCGACCCGCCACCGCATCCGCTAGCGAGTGGTGCCGCCGCGGCGATTGCACCGAGCTGCAGAAGTTGCCTGCGTCGAAGATGCATAAGTGGCCCCTGAACTATCTAAGTTGACTACCCTTGCTGCCGCGTCGATTCATGCCTGCGCTCTGCACCTCGTCCCCTTCAAGCTCCGACTGACAATTGATGCACAGCTGCACTCCGGGGATGGCCTTGCGCCGAGCCTCTGGAATCGCCAGCCCACACTCTGCACAAACTTTGGCGCTGTCTCCGCTGACCAGTCGTTGCCGGGCGCGTTCGACAGCCTCCTGCAGGCTCGCATCAATCTGGTCCTGTACGGCACCGTCTCGTGACCAGCCGCCTGCCATGATCAGCGTTCCAGCCGCATGGCGAGCAGCAGGTAGAGCGTCTGGACCAGGGGCACGACAATCCAGTCAGGGTGGGGGTAGCGCATGATGAGGAAGATGCCCCAGATTGAGATCATGGTACCGACGTACTGGGGATGAGGCACCACTGAGAAAGGAAATCCGGTCACCCATGGCAGCTGATGGCCGAGCCGGTTGCCGTAGAAAACGCCTGTTTTACCCAGGCGCCAGAACACGCCGAAGTTGAGAATCTGCCCGATCACGAACAGCCCGGAACCGATGACAAACCAGTGCATCGGCGCGCTCGGCAAAGGTGGAAAGCGTCCGTCGAACAGCGACCACCAGGCAACGAATACGCCGATCTGAATGCACTTGAAAACGAGGAACAACCGGTACAACGCCTCTACCGGATCGCGCTTGCCGAAAATCCACCCCCGGCTGCACAGCTGGGTGAAGCCTGCCGGATTACGCCAGATCAGAACGTAGCCGACGCGTTCGATGGCCAATAGCGTTGCGGCAACCAGGGTGGCTATCCAGAGCATGCGAACCTGCCAGTCATGATGAACTATAGTCCGGTTGCAGCGATGAGTTCAAGGGCAAACCCATGCGCGTCTAACCGCCATCAGCCGCCAACCCCTCATCCTCCGGCCCGGGCCAGGCATAATCGTGAGGCGTCGGTCGCCCTTCCGCATCCAGATTGACGAAGACAATGCGATCGATGGAAATGATTGTCTGCAGGGTAATCTTGTTGCGTACCTCTGCGCGCAAGGTCACCGAAGTACGGCCGCAGGCAGTCACTTCGACACCCATCTCGATAATATCTCCCTGGTGCGCCGAACTGACGAAGTTGATCTCGGACATGAACTTGGTCACCAGGTGACGACTGCCGCCTAATTGGCACATGGCGAAGATCACCGCTTCCTCGTCGATCCAGCCAAGCAACTGGCCGCCGAACAGACTGCCATGGGGATTGAGATTTTCCGGTTTGATCCATTTGCGAGAATAAAACTTCATTGATTGGCCTCTCTGGCTTGGTGGTGGCAACCGTCATCTTCGAGCGACGCAGGCTGGTAGACTTGACCGAATCGCGCACCAGTTATGCTATGTTACCCAAAAATGTGCATGAATCAGATAAACTGGGCTACGCGGCAAACACCCGGCAGCGGCAAGGCAATGAAGCAAGCAGCGAGCACACAAGACAATCACTTCCGATGGCAACGCTGGACCCTCATTGCCGCTGGGGCTATTACCGTGCTGGCTTCCCTCTGGTACATCTTTCAGGAGGATCCCGCAAGCCTCCCTGATTTTTCCCGGTTTGACCAGACCAATGAGCTGAAAGAGGCATTTTTTTCCTATCTGGAACCCATTATCAAGAGCCAGAATGACGCTGTGCGCAAGCAGCGGGTCAAGCTTCTGGCAATCACCCGGGCTTTCGAGTCGCACGGTGACATCGGCTTCTACCGGCGTTGGCAGCTCAACCAACTCGCTGAGGCCTACGACGTGCCGGAGGACCTCGACACAGAGACGACGATCAAGACCCTGCTCCGGCGCATAGACATTGTGCCTTTGGAACTGGCAGCGGTGCAGGCCGCCAAGGAATCCGCCTGGGGGCGCTCCCGGTTTGCGACCAGGGCCAACAACCTGTTCGGTCACTGGTGCTTTGATCCCGGTTGCGGCCTGATACCCCGAAACCGGATTGCGGGGCGAAGCCATGAGCTGAAAGCCTATGATTCGGTGAGTGAGGCCATCGCCGGTTACATGCACAATCTCAATACTCACCCCAAATACCTGCAATTTCGCCAACTTCGGGCGCAACTGCGGGAAGCCGAGGAGCGGCTTTCCGGCATCGCCCTGGCCGATGGCCTGCTCTATTACTCGGAGCGCCGGGAGGCCTATGTCCGGGAAGTCAAGGCAATGATCAGACAGTATCGGGAATTTACCAGTGAATTGGAGGACAACGCACAGACATGATGCTTCGGCTTTTGGTTTTCCTGCTGGCCCTCTCCGCTTTCCCGGTCGCGCCTGGTGCCAGCGATCACGGCGTTATACTGCTCTACCACCACGTCAGCGAGTCCACGCCCCCCAGCACCAGCGTGACGCCCGACCGTTTCCGGCAGCACCTGGACTATCTTGCGGATAACGGCTTCAATGTCATCGCTCTCAATGAACTGTTGTCCAGGGGGTTGTCGGGCCAACCCCTGCCCGAGAATGCCGTCGCCATCACCTTCGACGACGCCTATCTGTCGGTGTATACCGAGGCGGCGCCGATGCTTGCCAGCCGCGGCTGGCCCTTCACCCTGTTTCTGGCCAGCCAGCCTCTTGATGACGAGGTGCAAGGCTACATGTCCTGGCGGCAAGCGCAGCAACTGCTGGAGATGGGGGGCGACATCGGCAGCCACTCCCACAGTCATGATTACCTGGCGCGACGACGGGATGGGGAGAACGACGGGCAGTGGCGCCACCGCGTGGAGACGGAAATCGACCAGAACCTGCAGCGGATAGCAGCGGAGCTGAAGGTGGAGGTTTCCGCCTTTGCCTACCCTTTCGGAGAGTATACTCAGGCGCTCAAAAGCATGGTGGAAAGGCGCGGGCTTTACGGCGTCGCCCAGCAGTCAGGTGCGGTCGGCCGCCACACGAATCCGCAACAGATTCCGCGCTTCCCCATGGCCACCGGTCATGGTGATGTTGATCGCCTCAAGCTGGCAGTCAACAGCCAGCCTCTGCCGGTCGTGGCTGAGCACCGCGACAAAACGTCGCTAATGCTCGAACTGGTGGATCCCGGCATCCCCTCTATCAGTTGCTTTTCCGCCGCTGGTGAGAGCATTGCCGTAACGAAGGACAACGAGACCCGCTACCGGGTCGAGTTGCCAGCAACCGAGGCCGGGCGCAACCGGGTCAACTGCACAGCACCTACCGGGACCAATGCGGGAGAATTCTACTGGCATTCCTACCTGTGGCTGGGTGATTGAGGTCAGGGACCTGGTTTGCCAGCGCCAGATTCCGGCATCTGCAACAGCTCCAGGTAAAGCGGAAACTCCGGATGTTCCAGGTAGGCAAACACAGTGTCGGCATTCCAGCGCTTGTACCAGTACGGGGTGTAACCGACGGTCGCAAGCTTTTCAATCCAGGCATCCGTGTCCGTTACCCGGTAACGCAGGTGATGCAGCCCTTCACGGCCGGACTGGATGAACTCGCTGTGAGGACTGGTGCCGTCAAGCCACTGGATCAACTCAATCTCGAGGTCGCCACTGCTGCCGAACGCAATCTTCAGCCTGACATCCTCGCTGTGGCCGCGAAAGTCGGCGGCCTGTACCGAACCGTCCATATAGGTGAACGGGCCGAACACCGGACCAAACTGGCGCGCCCACGTGTCCAGGTCCTTTACCACAAAGCCGATCTGGTCGATGGGCGGCAGGCCCAGGGCCTCAAGCGCGGGATCTTGCGTCATTGTCAGCTCCTTTTGCGACAGTTTCTTGCCGTAGTCTGATCGCATTATGCGCGATTTTCACGCCTATGCCGACCCGCTTTCGCCGCGAGCTGCGCAACCATGTCCTCTGCCGATTCCCGGGTCGCGGATTCAGCGCTGACCTTGTGACAATGCTGCGCTCGTACTGCGGGAATTTTTCAGCGCTTCCTGGTCGACTTCCATGTGAACTCCTTCACTGTGGCAATTGGTGTACGTAGTCGTTGCGATGGTTCCGAGCGGCAGCATTTGTTGCTCTGTGCGGCTTGGAGTTGATGACAGCCTCTACGTTAAATCAGTGGAATTCTTTGCGAGCGCAAACAATCAGCGGTTAGTGGCTTGCCAGCAGTTGCGCCAGGGCGACACCAAGAAAGGCGACCCCGGTGACCGAGATCGCCAGGAGCAGGATGATAACGATCCCGGTCACGGCAAGTACCCACCGACTCTGCTGCTGGACTGAGCGATTGTCACGTTCAAAGCGCTGCAACAACTGGACATTGCGCTGATTGGCCTTGAATACGAAATCAAATAGATCGCCAATAACGGGAACGGCTCCAATAACCGTTTCAATGGCAACATTGCCAGACATCCGCAACAGGATTGCGCCCGGTACGCCCATGCGCCAGGCGCTGAATATCACTACCGAAGACAGGATAGCGCCAAGGGCATCGCCGATTCCCGGAATCAGCCCAATGATGCCATCCAGTCCGATACTGCGGCCGAAGGGGAGACGTATACTACTGTCCAGCAGCCACGCGTAGCGGGCCAAAAGACGGCTCTTGTCACTCTTGCTGCCACTGTGGTTGGTCGTCATGATGTTATCCAAGAGAGCTTCGCAGACACTGGCGCCCACGTCATCGCCGCATGGTTGCCGGGCTCGCACAACTCCATTTCCGTACCCGCTCTGGGCCTTGCGCTGAAAGACCGCTGCGTTACCATCGGGACTGGAAATCCAATGTCAAAGCGTAACCGCGGGCCCACGCGGCAACCATGCGTCGCAGTGGCTGGCAGGCCTGACCGAGGAGACCCCCATGCCCTATGACAAGATCACTGAACTTCCAGATGCGGTCCGGGACCACGTTCCGAAACACGGCCAGAAGATCTATCAGAAGGCCTTCAACAGCGCCTGGGACGAATACAGGGATCCGGACGATCGACGTGGCAGCAGCAGTCGGGAGGAAGCGGCGCACAAAGTTGCCTGGGCTGCGGTGAAGGAGGTCTATACCAAGGGCGATGATGGAAACTGGCACCGCAAGTCGGAGTGACATCGCCCAATGTCGAGCCCGGACCAGGAAGGTCGCCGCCTGGTATTGAAAGGCACAAGCCCGGGCATGGATGGCAGCGCCCCTCCCCGATCCAACTCTCCCCTTCACCGAGACTGTAGCTCGATGAAGTCATCCAGCACCTGATACAGGTACTGGCAGTCCTCGGTGGTCATGGTCGGATGGCAGGGCAGCATGAGCCCATGGCGCATGACCCGCTCCGCGTTGGCATAACCGGCCGGGTCCAGGCGGTAGTTCACCTCCTTCATCATCGGCTGCAGGGCCACGTGGCCAGAGAAGATCACCCGGGTGAAAATGCCCGCTTCTTCGAGATGCACCTGCAGCTTGCGGCGGCTCCAGCCCAGTTCCGGGCGCAGCATCACCGGGTAGCAGATCCAGGTGGTGAAGACATCCCCGGACACGCGCGGCTTGATGAAGTACTCGCTGCGACTGTCCATGTACTCGTCGTGCCGGCGGAAGCGCTCCTGGCGCAGCCGGGTAAACTCGTCCAGCTTGTTCAGCTGCTCGTGGCCGAAAGCGGCGCCGGCCTCGTTCGGAATGAAGCCATAGCCCAGCTCCTCGAAGATGAACATGCCGTCGTACTCGATGTCGCCCAGGTCCTCCAGAAAGCGGCCATCGCTGTCCTGCTGCCGGGAGCCGTACAGGTATTTCTCCGAGGAGCGGCCCCATGCCCGCAGCATCAGGGCCCGGTCCCACAGCGCCGGGTCATTGACCGCCACCAGGCCGCCATTGCCGAGGCAGGTAATGATATGAAAGATCGAAAAGCTGGTGATGCTGATGTCACTGCGAGTGCCAGCGGGGGTACCGCGAAAGGTACCGCCCAGGGTATCGGCGCTGTCTTCGATGATTTTCAGGCCGTGCTTGTCGGCGATGGCCCGCAGCCGGTCCCAGTCGGGCATGCCGCCAACCAGATTCGGTACCAGCATGGCTTTGGTGTTTGCCGTGATCAGCGGCTCAATGCGGTCGATGTTGATCTGGTAGGTGTCGGGCTCCACGTCCACCAGCACCGGAATATGGCCGTTATGCACGATGCTGGAGATGTCGGTGCCAAAGGTCAGGGTCGGGGTCAGGATTTCGGAACCGGGCGGCAGGTCCAGCAGGCGTACTGCCAGCAGCAGCGCCGAGCTGCCCGAGTTGACCATCACCCCGTACTCCTTGCCCAGCAGCCTGGCGCAGCGACTCTCGAAAGTGGAGGTCTGGCCGGCGACCACCATGCTGGTCTCCATCACTTTTACCACCGCGTCGATTTCCTTCTGGTCGAGCATGGCGCCGCCGTAGCGGATCTCTCTCGGGGGTAGTCTCATGTTTTATCCTCTCGACAGTTTGGTGGCAACGCAGATCAGCGCATCAGCGCTCCGCCGTTGATGTTGTAGACCTGACCATTGATCCAGCGCCCCTGCTCCGACAGCAGCAAGGCAACGACCCCCGCAATATCCTCGACCTGCCCGAGACGGGTTCCGGGTATGCGCGCCAGCATGCCGTCCAGCAGAGCCTGCGGCACCTGGCCACTGGCCTGCAATTCCGGCGTGAATACAAACCCTGGCGCCACGCAGTTGGCGGTAATTCCCTCGCGGCCCCAGCGGGAGGCGACGTGACGCATCAGGGCATTGAGGCCACTTTTGGCAGCAGCGTAGGCGGGGCGGGTGTTCTCCCCCACATCCGCGGCACTGGAGCTGGTGTAGACAATCGCCCCCTGGCCACGCTGCAGGAGATGTGGCAATACAGCCCGGGTACACAGCAGATGGCCGCGCAGATTCACCTGCAGGGTACGGTCGAACACCGCCAGGTCTTCCGCCAGGGCATCACTGTCTTCGAAGATGACACGGAGATCCGCAGCGTTGACATGGGCGCCGTCCAGGCCACCCAGGCGGGCAACTGCGAGGCCGACAGCTTCATTGACCGAAGCTTCATCCGCAATATCAACGGGCAGGGCAAAGGCGCTCCCACCCGCCGCGGTGACTTCCTCCGCGACGCTGTTCGCAGCATTGATATTGATGTCCGCCGCGCAGACCTGGGCACCTTCGGCCGCGAGTTGCTTGACGGTCGCGGCACCAATGCCGGTGCCGGAACCGATGACGATGATGGCCTTGTTATTGAGTCGTTCACGCATGGGCCTGATTCTCCAGTGTGGCGGCAGGAATGGGCACTCAGGGCAAACGCCTGATCGCGGGAGGTGAATAATCGCCAGCGAGTACTTCCGGCGCCGGTTCGAAGAAACGCAGGGTCACAAACAACGGCCCGTCGTTCACCGGTAGCCAATTGACATCGCCGGCAACGGGTTGATCCTGCTGCAGCCGCACCACCACCGAGCCGTCAGGGCGTCGCTTCAGGTCGGGCATGCGATCCGTCACCGCATAGCGTCGTTGTGCATTGGGGATCAGGTCAACGGTTCGTGCATCATAGACATTGAGTGCCCAGAAAGCATTGGCTGGCGGCAACCCGGTGGCAGGGAACACGATTTCGTAGCGGTTGCTGCCTACCAACGGCGCACCCGCGGCGTCGGTGAGGGCCGACAAGTAGATCGTCTCCTCGGCTCGATTGCCGAGAAAACCGTGAAACTCGACCATGGCGCGGCGCAGGTAATCGTGACCATAGACGCCATAGGTCTCCTGACCCGGCGTACTCCAGCCAGTCACCGGCGGCGCCGCCAGTGGCGAATCTGCCAGGATGCGATGACCATCCTCGATTGCCCGTTCCAGTCCGCGTCGTATCCCTGCGGGAAGATTCCGCGCCGAAAACTCCGCACCGGGTCCGATGCCGATTTGGTCCAGCTGCGCCATCAGCAGCTCCTCGCCACCGATGCGGGGAGTCTCGCGCAGAAAACGGTTGAGCACCTCGAAAAAGGCCAGCGATGTCAGTGCCGCCCGGTCTGGCAGTGCGAAGTCCGCGGGAGAGCGCTCGGTACCCGTCATGCGGAAGCCGTACATCACCTGTCGCGCCGCTGCCAGGTCATCGGGGCCGTCCACCAGCACCCGTCCCAGCAGATAGGCGTAACGGGTGCGCATGGGCATGATCCTTACGCCCTCAGGCGCTTCGCCACGCCAGTCCGGCCCGACCACGAGAATTTTCTGTGCGCCGGTACCGGTAGTCCGGCGCCCACTGTGCTCTACCTCGGAGTACATGTCCGCGTAGGTCAGCACATAGTAGCGACCGGCCGTATCCGGCGTTTCAATCAATACCGGCTCATCGCTCAGGTCCAGCCAGGCGGTAAAATACAGGGTACTGGTATTCGGCCCCCGTCCCGCATAGAGCCCACCCGGCTCGGCGAGGTTGTCCTGGAAGGCTATCTGGTTGACCGGGGCATAGACACCACCCGGATCCCGATCCGGCGTGATCTGATCGCGCATCACGCGCAGGTAGTCGACCACAGGGTAGCCGTAGAAATAGGCCTGCAGGCCAGACACATAGGCCAGGGCCTGCTGCCGATGCTCGACAATGGCTGCGGGGTCCACCCTGGATGCAGAGGACTCCGCGGCTACCACTGCGCGGCCGCCAGCCCCGGCCAGAACGGCGCAGAGTGCGATGGCACAGAGGTAGCGCATTCGTTTGCCAAATCCAGACCCGGGGGCTGGCTTCAGTTGGCTCACAGGATATCCTCGTCAACGTATTGAGGCGAAACCGTAATCCAGCGGGCCGGTTTACAACAGTGCTGTAGCCGGCAAGTGGTGATCTGGACTAAAGATATAGACCAACACCGGGGCATTTGCAGGTGGCCTTCTTGCCAGCGGCGATCACACGGCCCACGATGGCCACTCAATAAAAAACAGGAGTGAGCGCATGAGCAATCCGGACCACCGCTCTCGGGACCAGCAGCTGGTTAAGGCCTGGGACCAGTTCTGCGACCAGCTCAAGGCCGCCGGGCGCATTCCCTTCCGCGACGGTGTGCCAGCGGGCGATCTCAGCCGCAGCGCCGGCTTCCGCTGCCTGGCCCAGAACATTGGCCTCGGCATGCAATTCTTCCTGGAGAATGATGACCCCCTGCACCCGGAGCTACTCCACTACTTCGACCCGATTCGCAAGCAGGGCGGCGACAATCCCGACGCCGTTTATGTCGGCGCCCCGATCAACGGCACCGACACCTATCGCATACACGGCAACCGGGGCAGCGCCCGCTATTTTGCCGTCACCGCCGTGGAAACCGGCAACACGCCCTGGGGCGGTGGTGTGGCCCACGCCCTGTTTGGCCAGGATCTGCAGGTGGAGCCGGATGGCCGTTTCGAGCTGATCTGCAGTCCCGACCCGCACCCCGGCAACTGGCTGCAGACCTCGCCGGACACCTTTCGCATCACCTTCCGCCAGTTCTTCGCCGACTGGGAAAACGAACGCCCCATGCACGCCAGCATCGACCGTATCAGCGGCGCACCGGCCCCGAAGCCGGTGATGGACCAGGAGCGCCTGGCGCGCGGCCTGGACGCCGTATCCCGCTGGGTCGGCGATTCCCTTACCTATTGGGCAGACATGATCGAGCGCTGGAAGGTGCGCCCGAACACCTTCCTCTCCTACCGCCAACTCGATGACAATGCCATCGACGCCACCCCCGGTGGCGAGCCCCTGATTGCCTACTGGCAGCTGCCCGCGGACGAGGCCATCATCGTCCGCGTGACGCCACCGCAAGCGCACTACTGGGCAGTGGAATTCGGCAACTACTGGTGGTGCTCGATGGACTACCGCAGCATCCTCAGCAATACCAATTGCCACTACGCCCGGATTGAGGACGACGGGGAGCTGATCCTGGTGATTGCCCACGTGGATACCGGCCACGCCAACTGGCTGGATCCCGCCGGATTCCACGAAGGCTATGTCACCGTGCGCTGGATGCAGGCCGACCACTACCCATTGCCCCAGGCTACCCAGGTCAAGCTGGCGGAGCTCGACCGGCACCTGCCCGCCAACGCAAAGAAAGTGACCCCCGCGGAGCGCTGTGAGCAAATCGCCGCCCGCCGCCGCGGCGTGATTCAGCGCTTCGGCGTCTAGCAGGAGGACACAACATGGATCTGCAACTGCAAGGCAAGACCGCCGTCATCACCGGCGGCAGCGGCGGCATCGGCCGCGGCCTGGTACTGGAATTTGCCCGCGAAGGGCTGAATGTGGTCAGCGCGTCACGGGACGTCGCCACCGGTGCAAAGCTCACCGCGGAAGCCGCGGCAATGGGCCTGCCCGGGGAGGTGCTGGCGGTACAGACCGACGTCACCGACCGCGCCAGCGTGGACGCCATGGTGGCACGCGCCAATGCCGAGTTCGGGCCGGTCGATGTGCTGGTCAACAATGCCGGCGGCGTCGCCCACCCCTCCGACTTCGAAAATCTCGACGCCGAAGCGCGGCGCTGGGAAATCGCCCTCAACGTGGACGGAGTGGTGAACTGCTGCCAGGCGGTGGCCGGGAACATGCTCTCGCGCCAGACCGGCAGCATCATCAACATCTCCTCCAACTCCTCCCTGCTCGGCGAGGCGGCGGCCAACGTCGTGCACTACGGTGGCGTCAAGGGTTTCGTCAACAGTTTCAGCAAGGGCCTGGCCTGGGAGTGGGCGGGCAAGGGTGTGCGAGTGAACAATATCTGCCCGGGCTGGATCGTGCCCCATGACGAGCAGGATGTGGGTGAGGGCAGTTTCTGGAACCGTTTTGGCTTCGACACCATGGGCAAGCCCGAGGATATGGAAAAGGCCCTGCGGGAAGGCACGCTCTACAACATGAGCGGCCTGCCCATCCCGCGCCTGGGGCGCCCGGAAGACATCGCCTGGCTGGCCCTGTTCCTGGCCTCGGAACGTTCCGGCTACATCACCGGCCAGCTGATCTCGGTCAGCGGCGGCGCCTGGATGCCATGAACAGCAGCTGGACACCACCACCGCGACCCGCCTGGGTGCAGCAGGTGATCGACGAGGGCCGGCACATGGACATCCGCAGCCTCGTGCCCCTGCAGGCCGGGGAACTGATGGCCACGGCGCGGCGCAACACCGGCTTCCACGACTTCGGCAGCGACGAGTGGCTGGAAGGTTTTCACATCTTCCTCAAGGCCCTGGACGAGGAAGCCAACCTGCACCTGCTGGGCCGCCTGATGACCCGCTCCGATATCCTGCGCTGGCTGGAGGCACGGCTGGGCATTGAGGCCGCCTACGCCGAACACCCGGAAATCGACGACGAGGTCATCCAGCAGCCGGTCATCGTCACCGGCCTGCCCCGCGCCGGCACCTCCATCCTGTTCGAGCTGCTGGCACAGGACCGCCAGTTCGGCTCGCCGCGCAACTGGGAAATGATGTTTCCCTGTCCGCCTCCGGAAACCGCGAGCTACCACAGTGACCCCCACATCGAACGCTGCCAGCACCTGGTGACCCAGTGGAGCCGGGTAGTGCCGACCTACGCCGCCATGCACGAGATGGGGGCCGAGATCCCCAACGAGTGCATCGTCGCCATGAGCTGCACCTTCCTGACCGAGAACCTGCCCGGCCAGTACCAGATTCCCAGCTACAATGCCTGGTACTACCAGCAGGACCTGGGCTATGCGTACCGCTACTACAAGCGCATGCTCAAGCTGCTGCAGTGGCGTAACCCGCGCCGGCACTGGCTGCTCAAGGCGCCCTCCCACCTGGGCAACCTGCCGGTGCTGTTCGATACCTTCCCCGATGCCCGGGTGGTCATCACCCACCGCGACCCCATCGTCGCCCAGGCTTCAGTCACCAACCTGCTGGGGACACTGTACTGGATGCGCAGCAGCCAGCCCTTCGACGCTGGCGCCTTTGAAAACCTGATGACGCCAGAAGCGGGGGCCGCGCGGCTCAACGGTGTCGTTGACCTGCTGCAGACAGGCGCAGTGCCAGGGACACAGATACACAATTTTCTCTACGCACAGCTTGTGGAGCAGCCGCTGGAGGCGCTGCAGGCGCTGTATCGGGAGATGGGGCTCACACTGGAGCCTGCCACTCTGAAGGCCATGCAGGACTACCTGCAGCAAAAGCCCCAGGGCAAGTTCGGTCGGCACCAGTACAGCATCGGTGAGCGGGAAGAGAACGCTCGCAAGCGCCTGCTGTTCCAGCGCTACCAGAATTACTTTCAGGTCCCCGACGAGGTGTAGAAAACCATGGCTTTTGTCTGCGTCAAGTACGAATGCCGCGCCCCCGCGGAAACCACGAAGCTGTCCATGGCCGACATGTACGACCTGGCCCTGGAGCAGATCGCCTGGATCGATGCCCAGGGTTATCCGGTCACCATCAACTTCTGCGAGCACCACGGCAGTGACGACGGCTATCTGCCCAGCCCCAGCGTGCTCGCCGCCGCCGCGGCCCGGATTACCCGCAATGTGCGCCTGCAGGTGAATGTGCTGGTGCCCTTCAGCGATCCCCTGCGGGTAGCAGAAGATGTGGCGGTACTGGATCACCTGAGTCGCGGCCGCGCCGAGGTGCTGCTGCTCGGCGGTTACGTCAGCTCGGAGATGGCGATGTTCGGCGTCGACCCGAAGCAGCGCGGCGCCCTGATGGACGAGGGGGTCCAGACCCTGAAGCAGGCCTGGAGCGGGCAGACCTTCGAATTCCGCGGGCGCAGCGCGCGCATAACCCCGCGGCCACTGCAAACTCCGCATCCGCCCATCTTTATGGGGGGCAGCGCGGCACCGGCGGCACGCCGCGCCGCCCGTGAAGGCGACGGCTTTATTGCCGGCATGCCGCATCTCAATGAAATCTATGTGGCCGAGTGCGGGAAGCTGGGCAAGACTCCGCGTTTCCAGGCGGAGATGGCGCACTCATTTCTCTACGTCTCCGAGACCCCGGAACAGGACTGGCGGCGCCTGGCGCCCTGCGCCCTGTATGAAACCAACTGCTATGCCCGCTGGCAGAGCAGCACCGACCTGGACATGCTGTTCAGCAGTGCGATGGATGCAGACGCACTCAAGGCCCTGGGCACCTACCAGGTGGTGCGCCCGGAAACTGTACTGGAAAAGGCGCCATCACTGGCACCGAACGACGCCTATGTCCTGCACCCATTGGTGGGCGGGCTGGACCCGGACACCAGCTGGCGCACCCTGCGCAATTTTTTCGACAAGGTGGCACCGAAGGTGGCGATCAACCCGCTATAACAAGGATAACTGGTCATGCACACAATTGATCTGACAGGAAAAGTGGCACTGGTCACTGGCGGCAGCCGCGGGCTGGGCAAGGCCATGAGCCTGGGGCTTGCGGACGCCGGCGCCGACGTCATTGTCGTCAGCCGCCGGCTGGAAAGTTGCGAGGCGGTGGCGCAGGAGATCCGCGGCAAGGGTCGCAAGGCACTGGCGCTCTCTGCCCATATGGGGCGCACCGATGATCTGGACGCAGTCATCAACAATGCTTACGACACTTTCGGCCATGTCGACATACTGATCAACAACGCCGGCATGAATCCAGTGATCGGGGAACTGTCCGAACTGGAGGTGGATCTGTTCCAGAAACTGTTCGACGTCAACACCAAGGGCCCCTGGTACCTGGCCTCACGGATGGCGCCACGAATGGCGGAACACGGCGGTGGCTCGGTCATCAATGTCATCTCCGTGGGCGGACTCAAGCCTTCGGCGCTGACGGGGTTCTACGCCGCCACCAAGGCCGCACTGGATGCCCTGACCAAAGTCATGGCAGCCGAATGGGCCGACAAGGGCATTCGCGTCAACAGCCTGGCACCTGGCAGTTACCACTCCGACCTGTTTGACAGCGCAGCCACTATTCCCGGCTACCTGGAGGGCGCCATCAACGCCAGTCTGCAGAAGCGGGTGGCGGAGACAGACGAGATCATCGGCCCGGTACTGTATCTGGCGAGTGACCTGTCGAGCTATACCACAGGCCATACACTGGTCAGCGACGGCGGCTATATGGTGCTCTGACAGCGGAGCTTGTCCTGTCCGGGTTCGACTGCCGCTACCGCTCTCTCCACTGCCTGCCGCAACAGGCTCCCGATTCAATCCGTCGCTATGGTGCATGCCGCCAGCTGCCTGCTAAACTCATGCGCTGGTTTCACAACGCCGCGGGGCACACCACGAATGAACACGCACACCCTGTCGCGTCAGACTCTTTTTGACACGCTCCACCGCAGCGCCCGCCGCCACCCCGAGAAACTCGCTCTGCGCCAGGGTGCACGCGACCTGAGCTATCGCGAATTCCGGGACCTGTGTCTGAGCGTTGCCGGCAGCCTTGCGCACATGGGAATACAACCCGGGGACCGGGTGGCCATTCTCTCCCGCAACTCCATCGACTTCGCCGCGGTGCGTTACGCTGTCGCCGCCGTCGGTGCCATTCTGGTGCCGGTCAACTTCATGCTCAATGTGCGCGAGACTGCCTACATTCTCGGACACTCCGGTGCTCGCCTGCTGTGCGTCGGTGCAACCGAAGGTGACAAGGCAGTGGCGGCCGCAGCAGAATGTCCGGACATCGAGCAACTGGTTTGGCTGGCAGGCGGAAATGCCAGCGACACCCCTGCGGGCATGATTCCGTTCGGCGATCTGTGCAGCGGCGGCCACTACACCGACAATCCCGGCATTGATGCCAATGCCCCCGCACAGATCATCTACACCAGCGGCACCGAATCGGCTCCCAAGGGTGCGGTTCTGAGCCACGCCGCCATCCTCTGGCAATACAGCGCCTGCCTGATCGACGCGGAGATCGCCGAAGAGGACACCACCCTGCACGCCCTGCCCCTGTTCCACTGCGCCCAGCTCGATTGTTTCCTCGGGCCTGCGATCAAGGCCGGCGGCCGCAACATCATCACCGATGACAACACACCGGCCAACCTGCTGCGCCTGCTGGCGGACGAGCAGGTGAGTTCATTCTTCGCCCCGCCCACGGTGTGGATCTCGCTGCTGCGCAGTGAACACTTTGACCAGTTCGACCTCAGCGCCCTGAGCAAGGGCTACTACGGCGCCTCCATCATGCCGGTCGAGGTCATGAAAGAGATTCACAGCCGTCTGCCCGATATCCGCCTCTGGAACCTGTACGGGCAGACCGAGATGGCGCCCATGGCCACCATCCTCAAGCCCGCCGATCAGCTGCGCAAGGCTGGATCCGCGGGCCGCCCGGCGCTGAATACGGAGACCCGGGTGGTCGACGACGAGGGCCGCGAGGTAGCCGTGGGCGAGATCGGTGAAGTCGTGCACCGCTCCCCCCAACTGCTCACCGAATATTATCGCGACCCGGAGCGCACAGCAGCCGCTTTTGAGGGCGGCTGGTTCCACAGCGGCGACCTCGGGGTCATGGATAGTGAAGGCTATCTGACCATCGTTGATCGCAAAAAGGACATGATCAAGACCGGCGGTGAAAACGTTTCCAGCCGCGAAGTGGAAGAAGTGATCTACCAGCTCCCGGAAGTGTCGGAGGTAGCGGTTATCGGCCTGCCCCACCCGCGCTGGATGGAGGCCATGACTGCGGTGATAGTCGCCAGGGACGGCTGTGAGGTAAATCCTGACTCCGTCATGGAATACTGTGCGGCGCAGCTGGGCGGCTTCAAGGTGCCCAAGGCCGTGCTGGTGGTCGACAACCTGCCACGCAATCCCTCAGGCAAGATCCTCAAGCGCAATCTGCGAGAAGCCTTCGCTGACACCTTCGCGACAGCGACGAGCCAGCGCGGCGACAACTGACGACAGCAGTATTCAGCAAAAGCTAACTGCCCGCACTGACAGCTGCGTAGTCCTGCATCGCCGCCGCGAGCATAAAGTCCCGGTCAGTGATGCCACCCGCGTCGTGAGTGGTCAGCTCCACCTTGACACGGTTGTAGACATTGCACCACTCGGGATGATGGTCCAGTTGCTCTGCCCGCAGGGCGCAGCGGGTCATGAAGGCAAAAGCGGCGTTGAAATCCGGAAAACGGAACTCGCGCGCCAGCTTGTCGGCCCGCAGTTCCCAGCCGGGCAGCTCTCCAAGGCGCTCGCGAACCTCCGCACTGGTCATGGCTGTCAGTGGCATACTTGTCTCTCCCATGAATGGTCACATTGACAAGCTGTTTCCGGTCCAGAAAAGCTGCGCCGGACTCCAGCCAATGGCACAATAAACGCTGCGCACCCGGAAGTAAAAAGTTGCCACTTCGCAAACCGCGCCAGAATATAAGGAATCGCCATGAAATCTGTCTGCCTGCTCTCTCGCCGCCCCGACTCGACCCGACAGGCTTTCCGCGACTACTATGAAACCGGCCATTCGCGACTGGGCAGTCGCTATTTTCCGTTCAGCAAATATGTGCGCAACCACGTGCTGGCATCCGCCCCCGAGGTGGATTTTGATGTCATCACCGAATTTTTCTTCGACGAAGGGGTGGATATCGCCGGC
This sequence comes from Haliea sp., assembly GCF_040221975.1. Classification (GTDB taxonomy): domain Bacteria; phylum Pseudomonadota; class Gammaproteobacteria; order Pseudomonadales; family Halieaceae; genus Haliea. The sequence goes on along the minus strand of NZ_JAVJWR010000029.1, from coordinate 73,195 downwards.
GTGCACAGTGGTCGCGTGCGCGAGATTCTGGACGAGGATGAGCGCCGGTTCATGGACCAGAGCCTGATTCGTCCCGCGGGCGCCGAGGAAATACTGCTCTCGGGCAGCCCGCGTGATATTGCCCCGACGGGAACACGGCGGCAAATGCTGATGCTGAGCGGCAGCGGAGATGCCACCGCATTTCGTGACGCCGTGAACAGCTGGGGCGAGGAACTGGCGGCTGCTCACGACCGTCTGCTCCGTGTCACTGTCGACTACGCCCAGTCCTTCGCGCCGGAGGGCGAGGGCCGGTTTCCCTGCGACGCGGTACTGAGCCTCTGGTTGCCGGAAAGCGGCAGTGCACTGAGCGGGCTGACGCCGCCGGCGGCGGTCGAGATGCGGGCCGACGTGCTGACCGAAGTCTGCGAAAGCACGCCGGAATTGCTGCAGGAACTGTACGACCCCGACACTTTCTAGCAAGGAACGCCGCTGCCGGATGCTTGGGCCAGCCTGACTTCTCAACCCAGCGGCTGCACAAACTTCGCGGCAAAGCTTTCCATGAACCGCTTCTTGGCATCCAGTGAGGAGCGAGTACCGAGGGCAAAGGAGAAAGGCAGATTGACGCCGGCGGTCATGCCCTGCTCGCGCAGCCGCTTGAAGGTATCCAGGTCGGGACTGGTGGTAAGACCAACGATGGTCTCGAAAGGCTCTGACTCACGCCCCGCCTCGCGGCGATACTGCTGCAGCCTGGCCATGATGGCGGGCACCTCGTCCGGCGCGTTGCCCGCACCCAGCCAGCCCTCACCGCGAAACGCGGCGCGCCTGAGCGCTGCGTCGTTGGCGCCACCCACATAGATCGGTAGCTGCCGCGATGGCGCCGGCTCGATGCACAGGCGGGGAAAGGTGTAGTGCGGCCCCTGGTGCTCAACCATGCCGCCTTGCCACAGTTTGCGCAGCACCGCGATCATCTCGTCCATGCGCTTGCCACGGCCGCTGAATTCCACGCCGTAAATATCGAACTCGTCCTTCATCCAGCCCGCGCCAATGCCCAGCGCAAAGCGGTTGTCACTGAAGATCGCCAGTGAACCGGCCGCCTTGGCGACCTCAAACGGATTACGCAGCGGCAGCACATACACCGATGTCGACAGGCGCAGCCGGGTCGTCGCGGCCGCCATGAAGGCGATGCTGACCCAGCAATCCGGGTAAGGTGAATCCGCGGTCATCGGCGGTTTGCCGTCCCCGGAATAGGGATAAGGTGCGTTGACGGTCTCGGGAAATACCGCATGGTCGGCATTCAGAACGCCTTCGAAACCCAGCTCCTCGGCGAATTGCGCTACCGCTACCAGTTGCTCTGGCTCGCACCAGGCCAGGGATTGCCAGAATTTCATCAGTTCAACTCCTTGAATCGTGCCGGGAACTTTCGCGGGCCGGGTGCTTTGCAATAGCCTGCCATCTGTTCAACGCTTGCATTACACTGCAAGCTGCAGCGCAATGCCAGTTGCACACTGTCCGCGGACAGGAACTGCAGGCTCGAAATCAATAACTTGAACTGAAGCAGCCCATGTCCAACGCCATCCGTATTGACGACCTCGCCCATCCCCGGCTGACAGATGTCCAGCGTGCCGCAATGGCCTACGGGGAACAGCAGCAGATCGATTTCAGCGAGGCGGCAGTGCTGGCCGCCGCCCGCCAGCGCACCGGGCTGACGGATTTCGGCCCGGAAGACTTTCGTGAACGTCTGCGACTGCTGTTGGGCGAGTGGGGGAATGACCCGGACATGACCGGCAGTCAGCGAGCGAACCTGTTTGGCTACCTGGTCCGCTATGCCAGCAACCGCCTGTTGATTCAGGACCAGTGGCAGCGGCATCCCGGCATTCTCGAGCAGGAAATCCGCCAACCCCTTATCGTCGCCGGCCTGCCGCGCTCCGGTACTACCCATCTGCTCAATCTGCTGGCCGCCGACACCCGGTTCCGGTCCCTGCCGCTGTGGGAATCCTACGAGCCGGTGCCCCTGCCCGGCGAAACGCTGGCGCCCGATGGCGTGGATCCGCGCTACCGGCGCTGCGAGGAAGCGTGGCAGGGCATGCAGCAGGTCACTCCGCTGCTGGCGGCGATGCACCCGATGCATCCGGATCACATCCACGAAGAGCTGGAACTGATGGGACCGGACTTTGCGTCCTACAACTTCGAGTGGCTCGCCCCCAGCCCGCGCTGGCGCGACCACTACTACCAGCACGACCAGACACCCCACTACCAGTACATGCGCGATGTTCTCAAACTGCTGCAGTGGAGTCGGGGGCCGGACCGCTGGGTGCTGAAGTGCCCGCAGCACCTGGAGCAGTTGCCGGTACTGCGGACCGTGTTCCCGGATGCCACCTGTGTCATCACCCACCGCGACCCGGTGGCGGTCATCCAGTCCGCGGTGACCATGCTCGCCTATGGCTACCGCATGAGCCGCAAGCGCATTGATACCCGGGCCATTGTCGAGTACTGGAGTGATCGCGTGGAGCACCTGCTGCGCGCCTGCGTACGCGACCGGCAGTGTTTTCCGGCACAACAGAGCATCGACATACTGTTCCACGAATTCATGGCGGACGACATGGCCACGGTGGAACTGATCTACGCGACTGCGGGCGTCGAACTGACGGCAACTACCCGGGCGCAGATGCAGGCTTTCGTCGACGCGCACCCCCGCGGCAAGGAGGGCAAGATGGTCTACGACCTGAAGGGCGACTTCGGGGTCGATCCGGCGGCGCTGCGGGAACGTTTCAGCTTCTATTTTGAACAGTTCCCGATACGCGCGGAGCACAGTTGAGTACGAGTATTCTCTGGCCCATCACACCAACCCAGATATCCTGCAAACAAGGAAACCCGCCTGTGTATAAGTCCATCGCCCTGCTGAAGTGCAAGCCGGGCCTCTCTCGCGAGGCCTTCATCGACTACTATGAAAGCCGTCACGTGCCGTTGATCCGCAGCCTGCTGCCGCAGGTCTGTGGCTATCGGCGCAACTTTATTCGTCCCGAGGGCGCCTTTATCAACGAGGCTGCTGCGGAACGGGACTTCGACGTCATCACTGAAATCTGGTTTGCCAACCGGGCCGCCTACGACGCCGCCATGGCACTGAGTGCGCAACCGGACATCGGTGGGCGCATTGCCGAGGACGAGGAAAACTTCCTGGATCGCTCGCACACCCGCATGTTCGTAGTCGATGAGCACATCTCGGACTGCAACTGAACACACGGACCGCGCCGTCCTGCGCAGGCCGTGGTTACATCCACAGGGAGGCAGGCAAACGTGACTGCAGAGGAACCGCTACAGGGCTGCTGGCTGTTGCACGCCTATGAGCTGCAGCAATCCGACGGCAGCGTCGTACACCCCATGGGCGAGCAACCCGACGGCCTGCTCTTCTATAGCCCGGGTGGCCACATGTCCGTGCATCTCATGCAACCCGGGGCGAAGCCACCGGCGCCGGAGCAACTGCCCCCCGGCTTGAGCGCCGATCTCGCCGTGTCCTATGCCTGCTACAGCAGCTATTTCGGCCGCTACACTGTAGACAGTAAACAGGCCATCATCACCCACCGCCTCCGCGGCGCCTCCATGCTGGCCTGGGCCGGCAGCGAGTTCCCCCGCCACTACCAGCTGGAGGGCGAGCGACTGACTCTGTCCGCGGCCGTGAATGAGCAGGGCAGCCGCGCGGTGTTGGTATGGCAGCGGGAAAAATGAGGTGAGGTACCTGTGAGCGAAGTCCACATCCTGGACGAGATCGTCCTGCAGCCCGATAACATCGCTACGGTGTTGCAGATGCTGGAGGACCAGTACCTCCCCGGACTCCCTTCCCGCCACACGCTGTCGCTGTCCCGGCGCTGGGTTTCCCCGCCGGTGCAGCTTGAGGGACAGGCCAATACCCTGTGGCTGCTCTGGGAGGTCGTCGATGTGATGGGCTACTACACGATGCGGGGCACCGCCGGACCCGAGGTGGCCGCCTTCTGGGAAGCGGTTGACAAACTCTGCCTGCAACGCCGGCGCCATGTCATGACTGATGCGGGAAAGCCGTTGGCCAGACCGCTGGAGGCCCCATGAGCACAGTTGCAACAGCACAGATAAGCGTGCGACCGGAAGCAGACATGGAAGCCACCGAACAGGCCCTGCGCCAGCAACTGGACAATACGCCCGGGCTTGCGGACTGGCATTGTGGCCGCAATCTTGAAGGATGCTGGGGCGCGGGAGAATTCACCGTGGATATGATCTGGCGGGAATCCGTTCCAGCTGTGGCACCCGGCTTCACCGAGCTGCCGGGTATTGCTGGTGCCGATGTTGCGCACTATGAACCTGTCGCCTGCGGCCTGAGGGAAGCGGGACTGCGCCGCGGCATCTGGCGCACTCTGATGCTGACCCTTCGTGAAGGCACGGCTGCGGCGGAGGTGGCGGCATTCGAGCAAGAGCTGCTGGGCATGCCCGGCTACATGGGTGGCATCCGCAATTGGCGCCTGGGGCGGGTAGTCAGCCCGGGATCACGCTGGACCCATGTCTGGCAGCAGGAATACACGGCCATCGATGACCTGATGGGCGAGTACCTGCTGCATCCCTACCACTGGGGCTGGGTTGATCGGCGCTTTGACCCGGAATTCCCCGAGGTGTGGGTCGTGGAAACCCACCTGTGCCACGCTTTCTGCCCGCTGCAGAGCAGCATCATCGGCCGCAGCTGAACAGGCGTGCAACATGGACGCAGCTGCCCCACCGGACACAACCTGATACTTGGCCCCGGCAGGCATCCCGCCGCAACAAACAACAAATTGCGTCAGCCCACGCCCAGTCCTGTCAGTACCTCGGGAGGCAGCGCCGGATCGGCGAGTGCCGCCAGGTGACGGGCCCGGTTACTGGCAAACTCCAGGGTCGTTTCCGGGTGGGTCGAGACCCAGAACTTGCCCGCTGCGATCTGCGGCAGGATCCGCTCTGCAGCTTCGTAGCCGGTAATGCCATCCGACTTCAGCATGTTGCGCATGATCTCGCGATGCCGGGCGTTGACCGGATCCTGGCCTGTTTTCGAGTCCTCGAAGATCCGTGTCGCCACCGGCCCGGGCAGGATGGCCGAGACATGGATGGGCGCCTGCTTCACCTGCATCTCCAGAAACAGACACTCGCTGAAAGAGAGAATGGCGTGTTTGCTGAGCACGTAGGAAGTCTGGATGGGCATGATGCCCAGGCCGCCGATAGAGGACGTGTTGGCAATCCAGGCGCGCTTGCCGGCCTCCAGCATGCGTGGCACAAACGCCCGCACCCCATGAATGGCACCGTGAATATTGATGTTGAGGGTCTTTTCCCACAGGGCCGCGGGCAGCTCCCAGACATAGCCCAGCGTTTCAATACCGGCATTGTTGACCAGCAGGGTGACATCGCCAAAAGATTCATGGGTCACAGCGGCGAGGCGATCCAGGGCTTCCGGGTCGGAAACGTCAGTGTGCACCGCCAGTGCCTCGGCGCCACCGGCGCGGATTTCCTCCGCCACCTGCTCGGCGCGATCCAGCGCCACATCCGCCAACACCACCCGCATACCCTGCCGGGCCGCGAGCCGGGCGAGCCCTTCCCCTATGCCGGAACCGGCACCGGTAATGACCGCGACACCACCCCTGAAAACCGCCATCTCCTGCCCCATACGGGATCCTCCCTGGTTAAAATTCACCACAGTATCCCATGGATAACGGGCGCGTGCGGCAACTCCACGGGCGCGGATCCAGCGCCTGCTGCGGCTCTTGTCCCCAACTGGCATTCAGGACACACTGCCAGCAACAGGCTCCCCACACCATGAGCGGAAACTACAATGAAAGCTGTTCGCTGCCACAATCACGAAATCCATGTACACGATGTACCCGCCCCCAGCGGGGAAGGCGTGCGGGTGAGGGTCGCCTCGGCCGGCATCTGTGGCAGTGACCTGCACTTCTGGCAGGACGGCTGGCCCATACCGTTCACCCTGGGCCACGAAATCGCCGGCGTGACCCTGGACGGCACCGCCGTCGCCATAGAACCCACGGACTACTGTGGCCACTGCGAGCGCTGTGTGCGCGGCGACTACAATCTCTGCGTTCGTGGCTCCGGGGCTGTTCTGGGGGTCGGTCGCGACGGCGGCATGACCGAGGAGATCATTGTGCCGGAGAAATGCCTGGTACGGCTGCCCGGCGGGACCCGCAAAGAGGATGCCTGCCTGGTGGAACCCCTCTCGGTAGCCGTGCGTGGCATCGCCCTGGCGGGCATCAGCGACAAGCACAAGGTGGCCATTATCGGTGGCGGCAGCATTGGCCTGTGCGCGGTAGCCATTGCCCGCCAGGCGACGTCGACAGTCCACCTGTTCGCGCGCCACGACGCCCAGAAGCGAGCCGGAGAGATCCTCGGGGCGACCCTGGGCGGCGAGACCGACGACTACGACCTGGTCATTGACTGCGCCGGCACGGATTCGGCCATGGAACAGGCTGCAAACCTGTGCCGCCCGGGCGCCACCATTCTCATGCTGGCCTCCTACTGGGGCGGCCTCACCATGCCGGCGATGCAGATGATGATGAAGGAGCTGCGTACCGTCACGTCGATGGCACAGGCCCGGCAGGGGCTGGTCCGGGATGTGGACATCGCCGCGGCCGCACTGGCCCGCAACCCGCTGATCGCCCCCACCCTGATTACCCACCGCCTGCCCCTGGAAGCGGCGGCGGAAGCCTTTGCCATCGCCGCGGACCGCAAGCAGGGCGCCATCAAGGTCGCGTTCAACCCCTGACGACACCGCAACGAGCAGCTATTGAACGGTCAGCCCGCCGTCCACAACCAAGGCGTGGCCAACCACATAGCCGGCATCTTCGGAGCACAGCCAGAGCACCGCCCTGGCAATCTCCTCGGGGGACGCGAGCCGGCCGATGGGGTGGTTGGCACCGACCAGCGCCTTGTCCACCCCGCTGCCCAGGTTCTCCTGCAGCATCCGGGTATCCACCGCACCGGGGCAAACCGCATTGATGCGGATACCGCGACTGGCGTACTGCAGGGCGGAGGCCTTGGTGAGGCCCACCACGGCGTGCTTGCTGGCAGTGTAGGCGGGTTTGTTGGCGACGCCGACCACGCCGGCCGCCGACGCCAGGTTGACGATGGCACCGCCACCCTGGGTCAGCATCTGGGCAATTTCATGCTTGAGGCAGAGAAATACCCCCTGCACGTTGACCCCCAGGATGCGCGCCATGGCGGCCTCGTCCCACTCGGCTTCCGGGGCCACCTCGGGATCAATGCCGGCATTGTTGATCGCGATGTCGAGGCGACCGTAGCGGGCTACCGCCTCCCGCACCATGGCCGCGGTGTCGGCGCTGCTCTGCACATCCGTGCGCACAAACACGGCGCTGCCGCCCGCCGCCTCAATGAGTGCCACGGTTTCACGGCCTGCCTCCACAATATCGGCGACCACCACACTCACACCCGCACCTGCCAGCGCGCAGGCGACCGCACGACCGATACCCGCACCCGCGCCCGTTACCAGCGCCACTTTTCCTTCGAAAGTCTGCATTGTCAGTTCCTCAACGCTGGGCTGAAATATTGCCGCCATCCACCACCAGTTCCGCGGCGGTAATATAGCTGGCCTGGTCCGAGAGCAGGAATGCTACCGCAGTCGCCACCTCCCGGGGCTCTCCCAGACGCCCCAGCAGGATGCGGCGCTCAAACGTCCCCTCGGGCAGGGCGTCCACCGCCGGCTGCAGCATCGGCGTACGGATCTGCCCGGGGGATACGACATTGATTCGCACACCCCGTGGCCCCAGGTCATCGGCCAGGGAGCGCACCAGGGAAATCATGCCGCCCTTGGAGGCACTGTAGGCGGGAATCAGGCCGTTGCCCAGAGTGGCATTGATGGAGCCGATACCCACCACCGCGCCATGGCCGCTCTGCTCCAGGTCCGGCAGCAGCGCCTGTACCGACAGCAGCAGCGCCCGGAGGTTGACGTTCAGGAGCCGGTCCCAGGCCTCCGCCACGGTGTCAGCAACCGGCATCTGCACGACCATGCCTGCGGCATGCACCAACCCCCCGATGTTGCCGATAGCTTCCCGGGTGGACTGGGCAGCCTCATGGATGGCAGCCGGATCCGCCACATCCACCTGCAGTCCAACAGCGGCGACGCCGTGTTCTGCGCCGAGCGCGTTGGCCAGCGTGCAAACCGCGTCATGATTCAGGTCCCACAATGCCAGCGGCCGCCCCGCCGCCGCCAGCACCTCGGCGCAGGCACGGCCGATACCCGAAGCTGCACCCGTGACCACCACGCCACTGGCGGGTACGCTACTCTGTTGCATGTGAAACCTCCCTGTCAGGTTCATTTCGATTCTATCAACGCCACCGCAAGGACTATACCAAAAACAGCGGATACCGATGTCGACACCTGCAATCTGAAAGACTTGCGCGTTACAATCCCACTTTTGCTCAATCGTGAACCTGTTCATGCTGGATACCCGAAAAGTCCCCACCGAAGACCTGCAGGTTGGCATGTTCGTCAGCCAGCTGGATCGGCCGTGGCTGGGCACGCCCTTTCCATTGCAGGGTTTTCGCATTGCCAGCAGGGACGAGATCCTGCAGCTCCAGAAATTCTGCAAGTACGTGCTGGTGGACACGGAGCAGGCGGCACCGGCCCCGGAGCTGGAGCTACCCAAAACCCGCGGCAGTCGCAAGCACTTGCCCATAGAGACGATTTTCTTCGACCGCAGCATCAAGTCCTACAGGGACAAGACCGACTTCATCGAGGAACACAGCAAGGCCAGTGCGGTGGTCACAGCGCTGACTGAGGATGTGGAGGACATGTACCTCAAGGTCACCCGCAGCAACAAGGTCAACGTGGTACGCCTGAAACAGTCCATTGACCCAATGGTTGGCAGCATCAGTCGCAACCCGGATGCCTGCGTCTGGGTTGCGCGATTGAAGCGCCACGACCAGTATACCTATGACCGGGCCCTGAGCTCCGGCATCTGGGCCGTTGCTCTCGGGCGGGAGCTGGGTCTGCCGAAGCAGGATCTCCGCGCCCTGGGTGTCGGCGGCATGCTGATGGATGTCGGCATGCTGCGGGTCAACCCGGACCTGCTGGGGGCGCAAAGATCGCTCTCGGCGGAGGAGATGGTGGCCGTCAGGAAGCACATCGACTATAGCCTGGACATCATCCAGACCAGCGGCATCATGAATCGCGACATACTGGACATGGCCGCACATCATCACGAGCGCTACAACGGCTCTGGCTACCCGAGGGGCCTGGCGGAGGATCGCATCCCCACCTTCGCCCGCATCGCCGGACTGGTGGACACCTATGGTGCGCTGACCACTGATCGCGGCCATGCGCCCGCTGTCTCCCCGGCGGAGGCGATGCGCATTCTTTACGATGAGCGGGATATCGGCTTCCAGGCGGAACTGGTCGAGGCTTTTATCCGCGCGGTCGGGATCTATCCCGCCGGCACACTGCTGGAGCTGTCTGACGGCTCCGTTGCCGTCGTGGTGGCGGAATACCGCGCCCACCGGCTGCGCCCCACGGTGCTGCTGATTCTGGACCAGAAGAAACGTCCGCTGGAAAAACCCCAGTTACTGAAGCTGCAGGCGTCCACATCAGGCTGGCTGCGCAAGCCCATGCCGACCGTCAAGCGCGCGCTGGAACCAGGGGCCTTTGGCGTTGATCTGAAGTCCCTTGATCTCCACCGCCAATTCGGTATCTGATTGCGGCCTTCGGGGCATTTTCGATCCAGTCAGGCCACAACGCTGCGCAACGGCGAATTGCGGCCTATCATTGGCGCACTATCACCGTATCAGGGAGGATCGACAGATGCTTGCGGGACAGAAAATGGCCGTCGCACTGGTGGCGACTGCTTTGGCAATGGTCAGCACCGGCGCAATTTCCCAGGAGGCAGACGCCAGCCTTGACACCTGTCGCCAGCTTCGGGACAGGATTGAACGGCTGGACGCCAGGCGCAAGGGTGGCGGCTCAGCGCAGAAAATGGATCAGTGGAAACGCCAGCGGCAGGTCTACAAGGACCAGTTTGATGCGCTGAGATGCCGCCACTGGGGCAGTCAGTTGCGCTGAGCAGGGAAAAACACCAATTTCTCCAGATTTCTCGGCTTTTCTACAGAAAATTCGCTACAAATAATGCTTCCGGGGCTAACCTACGCCTTAAAGAGGTAACGGGCTGCTGTCCGGGGGGCGTGTTGCGGCATGCTTGAGACAATCAAGATAGCCACTGCTGATCTGGAAGTAGGCATGTTTGTCAGTGCCCTGGACCGGCCGTGGCTGGAAACGCCATTCATGATCCAGGGGTTCAGGATCGAAAACCGGACCCAGATTGCCCGCTTGCAGGAGTTCTGCCACTACGTATTCGTGGATACCCGTCAGAGCAAGCAAGCCCCGGAGAAAGTAAAGCGCAAAGGCACAGTTTCGCACAAGCGCGCTCCTGTTACCCACATCTTCCACGACCGGCACCTGGAAACCTATGGCGACCAAACGGCCTTCAGCGAAGAGCGCCCCCGCGCCGAAGAGGCTCTGGACCTGCTGATCAGCGACCTCTGCGAGATTTTCGAGGATGTCGGCAGAGGGGGCAAGATCAACATCATCCACCTGCGGAAATCGGTGGAACCACTCATCGGAAGCATCAGTCGCAATCCCGACGCCTGTCTGTGGGTGGCGCGCCTGAAGCAACACGACCATTACAGCTACGAGCACGCCCTCAGTTCCGCCATCTGGGCGGTTGCGCTGGGCAGGGAGGTCGGTTTTGCGCGCCAGGACCTGCGCTCGCTGGCCATGGGCGGAATGCTGATGGACATCGGCAAGCTGCGCGTGGATCCGGAATTGCTGCGGGCTCAACGCCCCTTGACCGCCAAGGAGTCGGCACATGTGCAGGATCACGTTTCCCACGGCCTGAAGATCATTGAAGAAAGCGGCATCATAAATCCTGACATTATCAACATGGTCGCACATCACCATGAGCGCCACGACGGCTCCGGTTACCCGCTTGGGACCAAAGGTGACAGGATCCCCGCAGTCGCCCGCATCGCTGCCATCGTTGATACCTACGGCGCCCTCACCAGCAACAGGGAGTACGCGGCCGCCATATCCCCCTCCCATGCCATCAGGGTTCTCTACGATGCCCGCGACACAGATTTCCAGGCCGAACTGGTCGAAGCCTTCATCAGGGCTATCGGTGTCTATCCCGCGGGCTCTCTTGTCGAGCTGAGTTCCGGCGAAGTCGGGGTGGTGGTTGCCGAGTACCGTACCCGGCGCCTGCACCCGAAGATCCTGGTGCTTCTGGATTCGCACAAGCAGCAGCTGGCCACACCGATGCCCAGGGAGTTACAGGAGCAAAGCGACAGGGCTGCCCGACCGCCTGTCAACATTGTGCGCAGCCTTGAGCCGGGGGCTTACGGCATCGACCTTGCACGCATTGAGCGACCCGACGTCCACGTCACAGCGTGACCGACGGCGCGACCAAGCGGGTTATCTGGTGCCTGGAGGACGACCGACAGGGCCACCGGCGTCAACTGGCCGGCCTGGCGCAGGCCCTGTGGTCGCTCAGGCCAGCGCAAATTTGCCCGGTCGGCAGGGGCACTTCCGTCGCGGACCTGCCGCCCCCGGACCTGATCCTGACCGCCGGCCGTCGCAGCCACTGGCGGGGCCTGTACCTCCGCTGGCGCCACGGTGGCAAGCTGGTGGCGCTGATGAACCCCGGACTGCCCCGTCCACTGTTCGACCTGTGCATTGTTCCCGAACACGACCGGCTCAGCCCCTCCAGGAAAGTACTGCTCAGCCTTGGGCCCCTGAATCCGGTGGTCCCTGCCACCGCAGCAAGGGCGGATTGCGGCCTGATCCTGGTGGGGGGACCCTCCAGACACTACCGCTGGAACAACGCCCAGCTGGCAGAACAATTACGGCGGTTGCAGGTCGCTCTACCGCAGGTCACCTGGGTACTGACAACCTCACGCCGCACCCCCGCAAGCTTTCTCTCCATGATCCGCCAACAGCCAATTCCCGGGCTCCAGGTGGTCCCTGTGGAGGAGACCGAGCCGGACTGGTTGCTGCAACACTATGCCCGCAGCGGCGTGATCTGGGTGACCGAGGACAGTGCCTCAATGGTCTACGAGAGCTTGAGTTGCGGCGCTGCAGTGGGGATATTGACGGTGCCAGCGCGACGCGCCGGGCGTGTTGGCCTGGGCATCCGGAATCTTCTGCAACAGGGCCGGTTGCAGCGACTGGAGGACCTGGAAGCTCGGGGTAGAATGTCTGCCCCGCAGGCACCATTGCAAGAGGCGACACGCATTGCGCGAGAGATCGATCACTGGCTCAAGTAAAACGCCTCCCAACGCTGGTCCGACAGAACGTCAGCTGGGCGACGCTGGCAATGCGTTCGCGGGTGGCGACAGTCGCCTCTGCTTCGTCGACCCGATGGATCCGGCCTGGTGTATCAAGATACTGCGCCCTGATCGCACGCCGCCACACAAGCGCCGCGAGCAGTGGTGGCTGAAACGACTTAAACCGATGCAACATTTCGATGACAATCTGCAGGAAATTCGCGTCTATCGGCGGCTGGAACGCTGTATCGGAGAGGCCGCGTACCGACTGGTACCCAGGATTGATGGCATGGTGCCCACCAACCTCGGGCCTGGCCTGCGCAGCGAGCTGATCCGGGACGATGACGGCAATATCTCCCAGACGCTACAGGCATACCTGACCCGCAACGGGCTGGATGCCAGTCTGCAGACCACACTCGCCGATTTCAACCGTGAATGGCAGGCGCTGGGAATGCCGTCGCGGCGACTGTTGCTGCACAATATTGTCGTCCAGCAACGGGCCCAAAGACCCGTCCGGCTTGTCGTTGTGGACAGTATTGGCTGGGCCGATCTGATACCGGCCGGCTACTGGGTCGCTCCCTGGGCAAGATACCGTGCTCGCCGGAAATTGCGCTATCTTGCTGCGCTGATCGAGGCGCAAGCCCGAAAATAGGGCCCCTGGGCGTTTCCTTATTGCCGCAACCCCGCGAAATAACGTACCTTTGGGTACAGTATCAACCCGATTCGAACTTCCCCAGTGGAGACCAGGCACTTGACCGTTGCCGGCCGCATCAACCTGTTTGTATTCTCGACCACATTCGGCATTGCCGTGGCGGTACTGTTGGCCCTGGGAATGCGGGAATTCGATCTGCAGCGGGACGATCTGTTGCAGAAGGCGGCCACAGGGGTGGCCAGCGAAATACAGCTGCCCGCCAACATGTACCTGCGTGATTCCGCGGAATTGGACGCCGCCCTCGACCGTCTCGTCAGGATCTCGCCGGCCGTCAGTTTTGTCCGTCTCAATGATGCCGAAGGCACCCTGCTGGCGGCGCAGGAGCGGTTCCCTGGCGCCATGGACGGAGCGCCGGCGTTCAAGACGTTGCGTGGGATCGGGACCTCGAGCCTGGACACAAGCCAGACATCCCATGCCGGCGAGGTCAGTCCACCGGCCAGTGCAGCACTGGCAACCCTGCTCGGCGGTGAGCGGGTGATCGACCTGTCCCTGCCGGTGTTTTCCGCGGTCAACCCAACTCGCAAAAACCTGATCCGGCAGGATTTCGGGTCAGCCCTGGCCATGCCCCAGGGCAGCCGCTTCGTTGTGGGCTACCTCCACATCGGTATAAGCCGCAGCATGCTGTTGCTGCAGATACTGCCTGTGCTCGGGATCATGGCGATCATCGCACTGCTCATCGTTGTCACTGCCAGCTGGATGATCAGCCGCTATACCCGTCGTCTCACGGCACCGCTGGCGCAACTGGCGCAAATGGCCGACAAGATCGCCGGCGGCAATGTCGACCAGCCGCTCACTATTGACGGCGAAGGTGAAGTCAAGGAAATCGCTGCCGTACTCAATGCAATCATCGGTGGCCTCAACAGTTACAAGACCCGCATCGGGGTCGATCACCAGTTGCTCAGCATGAAAGTGGAGGAGCGCACAGCGCAACTCTCCCAGCGCAACGAAGAGCTCAACCAGGCAGTAAAGCAGGTCACGGAAACCAAGGACAGACTGCGCCAGATGGCGTACTTTGACAGCCTCACCTCCCTGCCCAACCGGCGCCTTTTCACCGAGCAGCTCGACCTGCTGCTGCGCCTGACCAAGCGCAACAATGAAATGCTCGCGCTACTGTTTCTCGATCTCGACAATTTCAAACGGGTCAACGACTCCCTGGGACACAGCGCTGGCGACACTTTGCTGCGGGAAGTCGCGGACCGGCTCGCCAGCTGTGTCCGCGAAAGTGACGTGGTGGCTCACTTTGTCGATTCGGAGTCGCGTATTGATGTCTCGCGACTCGGCGGTGACGAGTTCACCGTGGTGCTCAACCAGGTCGAGAATGCGGAGGCGGTCAGCAGGGTCGCACAGCGTTTGCTGACTGCATTACTGGAGCCGGTGGAGATCGATGGCCACGAACTGGTGATCACCCCCAGCATCGGTATTGCCCTGGCTCCGAATGATGCCGACGACCTTGAGGGGCTGCTGAAAGCGGCCGACACCGCCATGTTCCACGCCAAGGCGAGGGGCAAGAATACTTTCGTATTCTATACCAGCGACATGGACGCAGCAGGGGTGGAACGACTGCAGCTGGAAACGGATTTGCGCAAGGCCCTGGAGCGGAATGAACTGCTGTTCCATTATCAGCCCCAGGTGGACACACGCACCGGCACGGTAGTTGGCGTGGAAGCACTGCTGCGCTGGCAGCATCCGGAGCAGGGCATGATTCCACCGTTCCGGTTTATCCCGGTCGCCGAGGAAATCGGACTCATCGGCGAGATGGGTAACTGGGGCATTCGGGAGGCTTGTCGCGAGCTGGTCGAGCTGCGGAAGGAGGGGCTGGAGCTACCGAAAATTGCGGTGAATGTCTCGGCACTGCAGTTCAACAAGAACTTCTGCCCGACCGTAAAGGAGATTCTGGAGACCAGTGGCGTACCACCTTCAGCGCTGGAGCTGGAGCTCACCGAAAGCATTCTGATGGAAGACAGCCACAGCACGGTCAAGGCCCTGCAGGAACTGAAGGCAATGGGGCTGCGCCTCTCCATCGACGATTTCGGAACCGGCTATTCCTCGCTCAGTTATCTGAGCCGGTTCCCGCTCGACGAACTGAAGATAGATCGCAGCTTCGTGATCGACTTCGACAAAAGCGCCAATGACGCCAGCCTGGTGCGGGCCATCATCGCCATGGGCCAATCCATGCAACTGGAACTGGTCGCTGAGGGCGTGGAAACCAGCGAACAGTTTCACTTTCTTTCCCGCCATGGCGCCGACGTGATCCAGGGCTACCTGTTCAGCCGCCCGGTGACCGCGGCTGAGCTGCGACCAATGCTCGCGCCCGGATACTTCCTCGACCAGATCCGGGAGATCCGCGCCGAAGAGCGCCTCCCGGCCAGCACTCAGGTGTCGGACTGAGACCCTGCGGCGTTCGCCTGCTCGCGCTTGGCGCGCTGAACATTCTCGAGGTTTTGCTTGTACGCCGCTGTGACCTTGTCGACGCCGGAGGCATTCAAGCCGCCTTCATTGCCGGCAACGGAATAGGTTGCGTAAACCCCCGAGGCCGTCATCAGGGCCGCTGATACGACCCGGGTCGGCACACCGTCGTTTTTCATGGTATTGGCCAGCTCGATAAAACGCTCCATGCATTGCGAGTGCTTCTCGGCATCAGATTCGCTCATAAAAATACCCCTTTCCCTGACAAATAGGCCTAGTCTATCACTTGAGCGCAAAGCGTTCATCGCCTGCGGCGGCTTGCACCAGGGCCCGGAACAGCGCCCGCTGCGGTGCCCGCAAGGGCAGGTACTCCGGGTGCCACTGCACGCCATAGAGAAATGGCTCCGCCGGATGCTCGACAGCCTGTATGAAGCCGTCCAGATCCCGTCCGCTGACCACCAGCCCCTCACCGAGGTCCTTGACGGCCTGCTGGTGAAGACTGTTGATTCGTATCCGCCCCTCTCCCAGGATGGCTTCCAGTCCGGAGGCTGACTCCACCAGCAGGGTCTTGCGCGCCAGTGGTGTGCGGCGGTTGGAGGTTTTCCGACGCAGGTTGCGCAGGTCGGGGTAGAGGGTCCCACCGCGCACCACATTCATCAACTGGGCGCCACGACAGATCCCCAGCACCGGCAGGCGACTGCCCATAAGATGTTCGAGGACACGGATTTCAAAGCGGTCCCGCTCAGGATCGGCTGGCCCGGGTGCATCGTCTTCGTCAAGGTATAGAGCGCGGTCTATGTCGTCTCCACCGCTGATCACGATGCCATCGAGGGTCGCGAGGTCGCCCGGGCGGGAATGGGTCAGATAGACGGCTCTGGCACCGGATCGCCACAGCGCCCAGCGGATGAACCACCAGGCGAGTGGCAACCCCTGGTCGCTTCCAGTGACACCGATCAGCGGCCGCTTCATGCCAGTTCGGGCAACAGGTATTCGGCGCTGACTTCTGCCCAGTCGCCAAACAGCCCTCCGGCGAGACCGGACAGGTGCTTTTGATAATGGCGGGTAATGCGCTGCAGCCGCGGAGGATCACAGGCCAGCGCCTCCACCTGCAGCCAGGCGCGCCAGGGCTGCACCAGCGACCAGTTCGGATCATCAATCTCGCAATTCGGCAGCCGGTAGTGCAGGGTTGGGCGGGATTTGATGCGGTCGTCGGCGACCGCCTTGCGCACCCGCTTCTCATCAAGGTGTGCAAGCAGAGGCAGCATGTCCAGCGCCCGGTTGCGGGTGGGGTTGTGGCGCAGATAATCCTCTATCAGCTGGGTCTGCTCAGGGGCATAGTCCGCCTGCAACAGCAGCTTGATGTAGGGCCGCTCGAAAGGATCAATGTAGGGTGTAATCCTGCGACTGAGATTGACCTTGCTACGCTCCCGCAACCAGTCGAACAGGCAGACAAAGGCCCGCAGATAGGCGAGGATCGTGGCGACCTCCAGGTCGGGCATCTCCGGATTCAGGTGCAGGCCGTAGGCATAATGGGGGGCAACGCTGGTGCCCTCGGCACCAGCCTGCCGCAGGACCTGGAACAGGCCTCCCAGGCGCCACAGCTGCGCCATGGCAATCGGCGGACTGACAATCTCGAACGGTACCACCTGCTCCGCTGCCAGTTTCAGTACGCTTTCGCCAAACTGGCCCAATTCATCGGGGCTATCCTCCAGCGCGCGAGCGCGCCCGCGGCGCTTGAGCCAGGCGAAATCGAGCTCCACGGCGAAATCACCCAGGCTGCTGTCGCACAGGAACAATTCATAGGGCGACACCGTTTGCACCTCACCACCGAGATGCTTCCGCATCAGGTCGACCACGCGGTCCAGCGGGATGCCGGAGAATTCCAGCTCCACTCCAAGCCGACGTGGCTGCCCATCCTGGTTTTCGGTGCGTGGCGGCATGGGCCACTGACTCTCGCGGTAGTCATCGGACAATGCTGTGGTCACGGCATCCCTCATATAGCGGTATCCCGGCGGCGCGCCAGACGATACTGCTGCCACTGCAGGACGAAAACCGTCAGTGCCGGCAACAGGGTCAGAGTTACAATCGCCGCCCCAAGGATACCAAACATGACTATGACGCCCACCCCCCGGTAGAGTTCGGTACCGGCGCCCGGGATCAGCACCAGAGGCGCCAGACCGCAGAGGGTAGTAATGGTGGACATGGCGATGGGGCGGAGGCGCGCCTCTACCGCTTCCTGCACGGCATCGTCCGCGTATGCCGGGGACAGTGCTGTCAGCAGTGCCAGCAACGCCAGCCGGCACAGGGCCGTTCCAGGGAGCGCCAACGGGTGTGGTCGCACTTCACGCCTCCTTCGTGCCTGCCTGCGCCATAGTGCAGACTGCCCTGATCCGGGCGGAAAATGCTGCCTGTGGGGATCAATACGGCCGCCATCAGTATTCGTATCAACGCGGGGCCGCCCGGCTGCTATAGTAGGGTAACCGATTGGGGCCACTGCGTCCCGAAACACCTTTGTACCCGAGAGGACCAGGCATGAGCACACGCTACCGCAAGGAACAGTCCATAACCGTCGACGGCAAGGACTACACAATTTTTCCCTTCGACTCACTGGACGCTGCCGGCGACACCGCCACCCTGCCCTACTCGCTGAAACTGCTGCTGGAAAACCTGCTGCGCCACGGCGAGGAGGATTTTGTCAGCGACGGCGATATCGAGGCACTGGCCAACTGGGACCCCGCTGCAGCACCCAGCCAGGAGATCGCCTTCGTGCCCGCCCGGGTTCTGCTCCAGGACTTCACCGGCGTTCCCGCAATCGTCGACCTGGCCGTCATGCGCGACGCCATGGTCGAGCTGGGCGGCGAGCCGGGCAAGATCAATCCGCTGTCGCCGGTGGAGCTGGTCATCGACCACTCGGTCATGGTGGACCACTTCGGCAAGGAGGACTCTCTCGCCCGCAACACGCAGATTGAAATAGAACGCAACCTGGAGCGCTATCAGTTCCTGCGCTGGGGCCAGGAAGCCTTCGACAACTTCAAGGTAGTCCCCCCCGGCACCGGCATTGTGCACCAGGTAAACCTGGAGTTTCTCGCCCGCGGTGTCTTCACGCGCGAACAGGACGGCAAGCGCCTGGCCTATCCGGATACCCTGGTGGGTACCGACTCCCACACCACCATGATCAACGGCCTCGGCGTGCTGGGCTGGGGCGTGGGCGGCATTGAGGCCGAGGCGGCGATGCTGGGACAGCCCGTGACCATGCTGATTCCCGAGGTCGTGGGATTCCGGCTCGACGGCCGGTTACCCGAGGGTGCCACCGCCACCGATCTGGTGCTCACGGTCACCGAGCAGCTGCGCAGCTTCGGCGTGGTGGGCAAGTTCGTCGAGTTTTTCGGTCCGGGCCTGGCTCACCTGAGCCTCGCCGACCGCGCCACCATCGCCAACATGGCACCGGAATATGGTGCCACCTGCGGTATCTTCCCGGTAGATGCGGAGACTATCAACTACCTGCGTCTTACCGGGCGCAGCGAGGAACAGCTGGAGCTGGTCGAAGCCTACATGAAAACCATGGGTCTCTGGCACGACAAGGACAGCGCGGAAGCGCGCTACAGCGCCACTCTGAAGCTGGACCTGGCAGAAGTCGTACCCTGCCTCGCCGGCCCCAAGCGACCCCAGGACAGGGTACCACTCGCCGAAAGCAAGGCCAGCTTTACCAAGGTGTTGTCGGAGTTCCAGGAACTGATTCTGGTATCCGGTGAAGAGGGAGACTGGGAGGAAGAAGGCGGCACCGTCACCGAGTCGGAGGCGACCGCTCTCAACGGCGTCACCATCAAGCGTGGCAGCAACGAACCGTTCCAGCTGCAACACGGTGCCGTGGTGATAGCCGCGATTACCAGCTGCACCAATACCTCGAACCCCGCAGTACTGGTGGCCGCCGGACTGCTGGCGCGCAAGGCCCGGGAGCGCGGGCTGAAAACCAGACCCTGGGTCAAGACCAGCCTTGCTCCCGGCTCCAAGGTGGTCACCGAATACCTGGAGCAGACCGGGTTGATGGCGGACCTGGAGGCGCTGGGCTTTTACCTGGTGGGCTACGGCTGCACTACCTGCATCGGCAATTCCGGCCCGCTGCCCGAGGATATCACCACGGCCATCCACAAGGGCAATCTGCTGGTGACATCGGTCTTGTCCGGCAACCGCAATTTCGAGGGCCGGATCCACCAGGATGTACGCGCCAATTACCTGGCCTCGCCACCACTGGTGGTGGCTTATGCTCTCGCCGGCAACATGGGTATCGACCTCCACCGGGAACCATTGGGCACGGATGCAGACGGCAAGCCCGTAACCCTCGCTGACCTGTGGCCCAGCAACGAGGAGATCAGCGCCATCGTCGCCAGCGCCGTCAATGCAAACATGTTCCGCAGCAAGTATGCCGATGTCTACAGCGGCAACGACACCTGGAACAAGCTGCCGGTGGCGGACAGCGAGCGCTATCCCTGGCCGGAATCCACCTATGTGCGCAAACCGACCTTCTTCGAGGGCATGACCGCGCAGGCCCCTGCAATAGCCGACCTCGAGGGCGCACGCTGTCTGGTCAAGGTCGGCGACAGTGTGACCACCGACCACATCTCCCCCGCGGGTGCGATTGCCGCTGACAGTCCCGCCGGCGAGTACCTGCTGGAGCACGGTGTGGACGAAGAAGATTTCAACTCCTATGGCTCGCGCCGCGGCAACCACGAAGTCATGATGCGCGGCACCTTCGCCAATATCCGTCTGCGCAATCAACTGGCCCCGGGTACCGAGGGCAGCTGGACCACCTGTTTCCTGGACGGTTCAACAACCTCCATCTTTGCCGCCGCGGAGGCCTATCGCGAGCAGGGAGTGCCGCTGGTAGTGTTGGCAGGCAAGGAATACGGCACCGGCTCCTCGCGGGACTGGGCGGCCAAGGGACCCTCGCTGCTGGGGGTGCGTGCGGTGATAGCGGAAAGCTTCGAGCGTATCCATCGCTCCAACCTCGTCGGCATGGGCATCCTGCCACTGCAGTACAGCGAGGGCGACAGCGCAGACTCACTGGGCCTGACCGGCGCGGAAACCTTCGCCATTCCCGCCATCGGCCCCGACCAGAAAACGGTCACCGTAACCGTGTCCGACGCGGAGGGGGAAGCGCGCAGCTTTGAAGCGCGCATCCGCATTGATACACCCAACGAGTTCAGCTATTACCGCCACGGCGGCATCCTGCACTATGTGCTGCGCCGCCTCGCCGGCACCGCCGACAGCGGGGACTGAGGTGTCGCACCCGGGTCTACTTGCGCTGCTCCTGCAGTTTGCGCCGGGAGTGCTCCATCAGGGCCCAGAGGATGTTGCGACAGCTCACCTGCCCCACCAGCCTGCCGTCCTCGACGACCGGGCGGCGGCGCTGGCGGGTGTCCAGCATCGCCTGCGCCACCTCGACAATACTGTCACTGGCGCTGCAGTAATTGACCGCACGGGTCATGACCTCGCTGACCAGGGCATGCTCGGGGTCGCCGTCATTGTAAATCGACGCCAGTATGCCCCGCAGACAGTCGATTTCCGACAATACCCCCTGCACCTGCCCGGCTTCATCGGTGACGGAGAGGCCCGTAAGCCGGTGCTGCACGATCAACTCGACCGCCTCTACCAGGTTCGCTTCCGGTCGAATGGTCAGGGGCTGGCGGTACATGCAGTCGTTGACGGTTGTGGGCTGGGGCATGGTGCGGTCTCCGCTAGTCAGGTGTGTCACCGCAGTATAGCCCAAGGCCCTGGCAGCAGTGCGGGAGCGGAGTCATGAACCTCCACGCTGGCATATTTACCCTGGTTCGCCGTTGTTCTGACTCCGGGAGCCTGTATACTGTCGCTCCATTTATAGCACCACCCCTCAAGGTACTTTCCCCATGACCGCCGAGTCTCCCGACGCGACCAGTTTCGCGGACCTGAACCTGCCTGATTTTCTCCTCCGTGCCCTGACCGATGTTGGCTACGAAACCCCTTCCGCGATTCAGGCCCGTACCATTCCACCGCTGCTGGCAGGCTCCGACCTGGTAGGCCAGGCACAGACCGGAACCGGCAAGACCGCGGCGTTCGCCCTGCCGCTGCTGGCGCGCTTGAAAGCCGCCAGCAAGCTGCCCCAGGTCATGGTATTGACACCGACCCGGGAGCTGGCCATCCAGGTGTCGGAGGCGTTCCAGAAGTACGCCAGTCACCTGCCGGGCTTCCACGTTGTACCGATCTACGGCGGTTCCGACTACCGCGGCCAGCTGCGGCAGCTGCAGCGTGGCGTGCATGTCATCGTCGGCACTCCCGGCCGGGTCATGGACCACATGCGCCGGGGCTCGCTGGACCTGTCGCAGCTGCAGGCCCTGGTACTGGATGAGGCGGACGAAATGCTGCGCATGGGTTTCATTGATGATGTTGAATGGATTCTGGAACAGACCCCGAAACAGCGCCAGATCGCCCTGTTCTCCGCCACCATGCCCCAGGCGATCCGGCGCATCGCCCAGCACCACCTCAAGGATCCACAGGAAGTGACCATCCAGGTCAAATCCATGGCCAATGAATCCATCCATCAGCGTGTGTGGATGATCGCCGGCATGCAGAAACTGGATGCCCTGACCCGGATCCTGGAAATGGAGGATTTCGACGCCATCATCATGTTCGTGCGTACCCGCATTGCCACCACAGAGCTGGCGGAAAAGCTGTCGGCCCGCGGCTATTCGGCAGCGCCCCTGAACGGCGATATTCCCCAGCAGCAGCGGGAAAAAACTGTCGAGCGCCTGAAAAACGGCCAGCTGGACATCCTGGTTGCGACCGATGTGGCCGCCCGGGGCCTGGATGTGGAGCGGATCAGCCATGTCATCAACTACGACATTCCCACCGATGTCGAAGCCTACGTACACCGTATCGGCCGCACCGGCCGCGCCGGCCGCACCGGCCAGGCCATCCTGTTCGCCGCCAACCGTGAAAGGCGCCTGCTCAAGGCGATTGAACGTGCGACCGGCAACACCATTGTGCCGATGCAACTGCCCACCGCACAGGACGTGAGCAACCGCCGCAGTGATCGCTTCAAGCAGCAGATTACGGCCACCCTGGACACCCGGGATCTCGACGCCGCGCGGCAACGGGTCGACGACTATCAGCGCGAGTTCGGCATTCCCGTGGTAGACATCGCCGCGGCACTGATGCTGCTGGCGCAGGGGGATGGCAAAGGGCAGGGAAACACCGCCGCGGCGGCGGCAACGGACTCCAGCACCAGAGAGGCTCCCCGCGACCGCGAGGAGCGGCCACGCCGCGAGCGCGAGCGCAGCGAACGGCCAGCCCGTGCAGCAACAGCACAAAGGGACACCGCCCCCGGCAAGGGCATGGAACGCTTCCGGATCGAGGTAGGCCACAATCACGGGGTCAAGCCGGGCAATATAGTCGGCGCCATCGCCAACGAGGCCGACATCGACAGCGAACACATCGGTCGCATTGTGATTCACGACGACTACAGCACGGTGGACCTGCCCGAGGGCATGCCGCCGGAAATCTTCGACCACCTGCGTGGCGTGTGGGTAAGCGGACAGCGGCTGAATATCGGCCGCCTCGACGACAGGACCACCGGTGCCGACAGCATGGCACGCCTCGGCAAGGCCAGTGAAGGCAAACCGTCCGGGCCGAAAAAACCCGGCAAGCCCAAGCCTCGCTTCAAGCCCCGGACCTGAAGTCAGGACAGGGTCTGAGCCAACATCCGTGCCAGACCCGCCATGCTCACCGCCAGCAGGCCGACTCCAAGAATCCGAAAGAACAGGCCGGTATCCGCCCGCAGCGTGTAGTCGTGAAAGCGCAGGCCCAGCACATGCCCCACCGCGGCACAGGGCAACAGCCACAGGTGGTGCTGCCACTGCAGGTCAATGCCGGTCCAGGCAAATGCAATCAGCTTGATCGCGACCAGTACGAACCAGAGCACGAACAGGGTGTCGCGCAGTTCGTGTCGCGCCACGCGACTGGCAGCCACCGGCACGACCAGTGGCGCGGCGATCAGTGACGTACCGCTGACGTAACCGCCAAGGATCATGAAGAACGCATCCAGCCTGCGACTGCTGCTCTTGAAGGGGCGCTGCAGGATGTAGCTGACGGCGTACACCGCCACCACCACAAAGATAAAACTGCTGACCACCGTCGCTGGTAGCGTAATAACTCCCGCCACACCTATCAGCTTGGGAATCAGCATCAGTGGCAACGCGTAGCGCAGAAATGCCCAGTTGACGGTTGTCTGCACCGGGCCGGCAGCGGCGCTTCCCGCATGTCGGGCCCTGAGGTGTGCCTGGGCTATGGTCAGAAAAGAGAACAGCAGCAGATGTACCGAAATGATCGGCAGGTACACCAGCGGCGCATTGTGCACCATCAACAGGAACGGCAGGGTCAATACGGCACCGCCGAAGCCGAGGCCTGAACGCACGAAGCCTCCCCAGACAAACAACAGCGCGATGGTCAGGTACTGCCACAGAGCGAGATCAGTCATCTGCTGTCGCTGTCGCTGTCGCCACGCCAGGCTGCGAGAGCATCCTCCACAGCCGCAAATCCCTTGTATTCGTAGAGCGCCGGTGAACAGGCATCAATCGCGGCCAGCAGCTGGACAATTGCTCCCGGCACAGACGCCAGCGCTGCCAGGGGGTGCAGGTAGACCCGAATGGTAAAAACAATGGCGCCGGTCTTCGGCAGCCGTCGCAGGGACTGCCGTTCGCTGCGGTAATAGAGTTCGCCAGCGGCATCTCCGCTCTCCTCGCCGGGGCGTGCGCACAGTGCATTGCCTTTCTGTAGGCTCCAATTGTGGCGCACAACCGGGTGCTCAACCCGGAGATGCGCAAAGAACCGCTCAATTCTGGGCTGCAGGGCAGTATCGAATCCGGGAATAACCTCATGGATTGCGCTCATGCTGCGGTCAAACTTGTCTTCCAGCCGCCAGTGGCTGGGACTGCAGAGACTGGCTGCGGTGAGGACATATTCCCTGTCCCGCGGCTCCATGAGCACCAGATCGTCGGCGATCCACAGAGAGCTGTTCCAGAGTGGCTCGCTACTCTCAAGGGGAACTGTGAATTCGCCGTCAGCACATCGCAACATCTGGCCCCGGGTTGAATAGAGCGCAGGATAATCCCGTTGCAGATGCGCAGCCAGCAAGCGAGTGGTTTCCACCTGTGCGGGCATCGATTCCGGCAGTGCCTGCCAGACCCGCTGGCCCAGTCGCTGCCGCTGCTGCAGCTTGTGCCGATAAAACAGGAGGGCATCCGCATCCGGCTCTATCCACGCGGTTGTGGGCATCGGCGACAGCCCCATGTGCAACAGTTCGGGTGACTGCATGTGTGGCAGGTAGCGCAGCGGGGATTGCAGGTCGGTCACGGTGTCTCGCAGGCTTCGTCAAGCCGCATATTTTGCGCCGATTCGTCCTCTCCGGCAAATATCGCCCGGAGCAACCATAGCTCCAGGCACGGCACAAGCCCTTGTGGCAGCCGGCGCCATTGGTTAGTCTCCGGTTTCCGTTTCGACTGCCATCAGGAAGCTTGGCATGCCATGGCCCCGCTCCATCCTTTCCAGGCTAGCTGTCCTGCCGCTGGGCCTTGCGCCACTCTATGTGAACGCAGAAGAGGCGCCACCGCCAACCACCTACTCGGCAGAACTCGCCATTGGCGGAGAGTACGACACCAACGTCACCATTGACGAACTCGATACCAGTATTCGTCAGGGCGACCATGCACTGACGCTGGACGGCAAAGTGGGCCTGCGCAAGCACTTCACCGGGGACACCGACCTGCGGCTCAGCTACGACTTCAGCCAGGACATGTTCCAGGAGTTCTCGCGGCTGGACCGGCAGACTCACATCCTGGGTGCCAATCTGGGCGTGAAGATGCAACCGTTGGACACTGGACTGTCGCTGTTCTATGTCAACTCGCTGCTGGACGGCAAGGGCTTCCTGGAGTTGTATCGGGTATCACCTTCGCTATCAGGCTTCATCAACCGCAAAGTGTTCACCCGGGCCGCCTATATCTTCGCTGACAAACGCATCAATGATCGATCTGAACGAGATGCCCGGACCCACACCGGCGAGCTGGATCTATACTATTTTGCCCGCGGTCTGCGCAGCTATTTCAACATCGGTTACCGATTCAGGACCGAGCACGCAAATCTGGAACGCCTGGACTACCAGGCCCATGCCGCAAAACTGCGTTACATACGCCGTATTGATTTCAAGAACCGGGTTTTGAAACTGGAATTGGCCTATCGCTACGAGGAGCGGGACTACAGCGGCATCACTCCAGGTATCGGCACTGGCGCTGGTGAAGAGCGAGGTGATGAACGCCATCGCTGGCAGGCAGATCTCGAATATCCACTGTCCACTCACAGCGCACTGCAGGTATACGCCGGCTACAGCGACTACAAATCCAATTTCCCGGTCAGCGATTACGAACAGGGGGTCGTTGGAACCCGTTTTATCTACCGCTGGTAATCACCCCGCAAAGCGGAGTATGCCATAGCCGTAGGTATCGTCCCTGCCGGGAGAGCCTTCGTCCTGCACACTCCGGATCAAGGCCGCCCGGATATCTTCCAGCGGCGTCAACAGCCGCATGCGGGCGGCGGCAGTGGCCACGAAAGGCACAGCAAACGACGTGCCCGATGAAGTCGCATAACCCCCGCCGGAGCGCGCATGCAGCAGACCTACGCCGGGAGCAGCCAGATCAACATAGTCCCCGCGATTGGCCAGCCGGAAGATGCGGCCGTTGGCGTCAACGGCCGTGACGGCGATCACCGAGGGATAGGCCGCGGGGTACATCGGCTTGGCCATGGGGCCGCCATTGCCGGCCGCCGCCAGGGTGACCACCCCGCGCAGTGCCGCACGATCCAGCGCCTTCTCCAGTAACCGGTTGGGCGGCCCGGCCAGGGAAATGTTGACGACATTGACACCGGACGACATCAGCCAGTCCAGAGCCCGGACGAGACTGACCGTGCTGGCGATTTCCCCGCGACCGGGGTCCTGCTCAAACACGGCGGCGGCATACAACTCCGCCTTCGGTGCGAGACCCAGGTAACTCTGGTCCTGACCAACGAAGATGGAAGCGATCGCGGTGCCATGGGCGGATGGCAGGGTAGCACCGTCGCCGGCGAACGCTTCACTGTGGATATTGCCGCCACTGAGTGCCGGGTGTGCGGTATCCACCAGGCTGTCGATCATGCCCAGGCGCAGGGGCATGTCATCAGTGTCAGATGGAAAGCGCAGGACCGAGCGCGGAGTGCTGCCTTCTACCGAGTGTCGCACCGGGGCACCGGCAGTGTAGACATGATTGAGGTCCACCTCGGCGCGCCCGCGGCCGACAACATCGATCACACCCTCGCGGACATCGTAGATCTCGAAACTGGATGGGGCTTCCACCTCCGCCAGCACCAGCCCCATACCGGGCAGATCGGTGACGCGGTCGAACAGATAACCCTTGACCGCCAGTTCGTCGAACACCTCCGGTTCGGCCATGACCAGCCATTGCCGGGTATTGATACGCGCCTCATCGATCTCCAGCTGGCTTTCAAGCTCATCGACCACACTGTCTATCTCGGCTTCAAGCCGCTCTTCGATTGCATCGACGACGGTGAACTCGACCGATTCTTCCACGGTATCGGCAACCGACTCCTCGACCGACTCTTCCACGGTATCGGCAACCGACTCCTCGACCGATTCTTCCACGGTATCGGCAACCGACTCCTCCACCGACTCTTCCACGGTATCGGCAACCGACTCCTCGACCGACTCTTCCACGGTATCGGCAACCGACTCCTCGACCGTCGCTTCCACAGACTCGTCTATCGTGTCCTGGATCGATTCCTCGATCGAATCTTCGATGGTTTCACCAACAGCCTGGTCTACGCGACCCTCGACCTCCTCCGCCACATCCTCTTCTATGTCTTCTTCAATCTGCTCATCAATCTCGGAGTCGTCCAGACAGCATGGCACCTGGCCATGGGCGATTTGCACGGGCAGCGACAGGGTCAGGAGCAGGACGGCAGCAAGGCCTGCCGCCAACAGCGCAAGGCGCTGGCGCAGGGAGGACTTCCCAGGTATGAAGTGGAATGCAAATCCGGTTGACTGTGGCACGCTATTCACCCCCGGCGTCAGCAACGCCTTTTACAGTTAAGACGAATCATAGCGCGAATAATTCCAGCAAATGGAATAGAATCCCGCAGTTAACCGTCATCTCCAGTAACAGGATCATTATGCCATCGCTGAGCACCTTACAGCGAGAACTTCTACTGGCAGAACTTGGCAGCTTGCGCCGGTTCTGCAGGTCGCTGAGCGGGTCAGCTGCGGATGCCGATGACCTGCTGCAGGTCACGGTGGAGCGGGTCCTGGAGAAGGGCATGCCTGCTGATGCAGACGCGGTCAAGTGGGCCTACCGGGTCTGCAAAAATGCCTGGATCGACGAACTCCGGTCGCGGGATGTCCGCCAGCGTTACCCCCAGCAGATGGCCTGGGACAGCAACGAGGCACCGTCGGCCGAAGAGAGCGCAGGGCACGAACGCGCTCTGGAGATGGTAGCCGCGGCGCTGGAGGAATTGCCGCCGGAACAGCGCCTGGCACTGACCCTGGTGGCGGTGGAAGGCAAGAGCTACGCTGAAGCTGCGGACATCCTGGAGGTGCCTGTCGGCACGATCATGAGCCGCATCGCCCGTGCCCGGGCGCAGCTGCTGAAGAACAGGGAGGAGCCGGAATGGTAATGCACGTGGATGGGACTATGAACGATCGGGATCTGGCACTGTTGTCCGCCTACATTGACGGCGAGCTCGACGCTGCCGTGGCGACGGTTCTGGAGCAGCGGCTGGCACAGGAGCCCGATCTGCGGGCACGACTGGCGGCCCTGCAGGCCCTGCAGACACAGCTGCAGGAGGTCGCCCGGGCCGCGGCGGACGGCAAACCCGTACCGGCAAGAATCCGCGAACTGCTGCAGCCCCAGCCCTCCGGTATTCGCTCCGTACCGCACCGCCTGGCAAGGCTCCCGGGCACTGCTGCCCGCCAGGGCCTCGCCATAGCAGCCTCCCTGGCAGTGATCGCGGGCCTGCTACTGGCGCCCCAGTGGCAGCGCCAACTACCGCAACAGAGCGGGGATGCCCTGCTGACCGCGGCGCTCGAAGCCCATCCCTCCCGCGCCGAAGGCTGGGATAGCCTGGCCGATGGTCGCCAGCTGCGCGCGGTGCTCAGTTTCCCTGGCCGCGACGGTAGCTGGTGCCGGGAATACATCCTGACAGCCGAAAGCCGCACTGTGCGCGGGGTCGCCTGTCGCGACAACGGCGTCTGGGAGACCCGTGTCGCGGTCACCCAGACACTACTTCCGGGCGCCGAAGAGGTGGCCTACAGGCCGGCCAGCACCGACGACAGCAATCGCATCGCCAACTTCATAGAACAGCATGCAGCAGGCGATGCGGCAGGCGCCGGCGAGGAAGCAGGGCTTATCAGCAACAACTGGCAATAAGCCTGCCCTCATCGTTACTGCTCCAGTGCCAGGGTCACGGTGACCGTCACACTGTAGGTGTTCTCGCCACCGGCGACGGGCACGGCACCGGCATCCGCCGACATCATCATTTCTGCCCGCGCCATCGGCATCGGTCGCGGCTGGGAGGACTGTTCGGCAATTTCCAGGATACGCCCGCTCTTTACCCCCGCCGCCGCGGTCAGGGTGGCAGCCCGCTGCAGGGCATCCTTTACAGCCGCAACCCGCGCCTGCTCCAGGGCGGCCGCTGGGTCGTCGTTCAGAAACTGGATATTGCCGCCCTGATTCACGCCCAGGGATACCGACCGGTCCAGAATCGCGCCCACTTCCTCCAACTCGCGAACCCGCACCACCAGACTGTTGCTCACGGTATAGCCCACGATCTCCGGCGGCTCCTGCTGGCCCGAGGCGTCTGGCCGATGGTGGCGATAGCGGGGCTGGATGGAGAATTGGGCCGTTTGCAGATCGCGCTCGCCGATACCGGCATTGCGCATGGCGGCCAGCACTTCCTGCATGGCCGTAGAGTTGGCATCCAGCGCCTCGCGGGCAGTTGCACCCTCCCGGGTAACGGTCAGGTTCAGCATCGCCATGTCGGGCACCAGCATCGCCCGCCCCTCGCCGGTCACCCGGATCTGCGGCTGCGGGCTGCCGTCACTGGCATGCACGGCTGCGCCCAACAACAGCAGGACGCACAAGCCCAGGGTCTTCGGTATGGTTGTCTTCATTGCAGGTACTCCTTGGTGGGTCTGCGGGTCAGGGCCCGTGGTGGGATAAACCGTCAGGCAAAGCGCAGGCGAACCCTGGCGCCGGCGAGCCCGTCACTGTCGATACTCAGGCTGCCACAATAGCTGGCGGCGATGTCCACTGCCACCGACAGGCCAAGGCCCTGTCCTTCGCCCCGGCTGTCGGCGCGGAAGCCGCGCTGGAGGATAGCGGCGCGCAGGGCCGGGGCCACGCCTGGACCGTCGTCCTCGACAATGATATCCAGCGGGTGATCGCCCCCACCTGCGGCACTGATGCGAATGCGGTGAGCCGCGTACTTGCAGGCATTGTCCATGAGGTTGCCCATGATCTCCATGAGATCGCGCTCATCGCCGCGAAAGCGGCAGCCGGGCTCTACCAGTAGCTGGATGTCGAGGTTGCGCGTGGCATAGACCTTCAGCAGGCTGCGGCGCAGGCGCTGCAATACCGGCTCCACCGCAACCAGCTGCAACAAGCGGTTGCCGCCTTCCACGGCTCTCTGCAACTGGTAGGAAACTATCTCTTCCATGCGGTCGGTCTGCTCCGCAATCAAATCGGGATAGTCGTGCGAGGTGGGGTCCGCCGCCCGAATCACCGCCAGCGGTGTCTTCAGGCTGTGGGCCAGGTCGTCCATGGTACGCCGGACCCGCTCGCGACGCTGCAGTTCTCCCTGCAGCAATGTGTTCAGATTGCGGGTGAGGGTCTGAATCTCGCGGGGATAAGGCCGCTGCAGCAACAGCGCCTCACCCGCTTCAATCCTGGCAATCTCCGCCGCCAGTTCCCGCAGTGGCCGCAACCCCCAGGCCATAATCACGACCTGGCAACCCAGCAGCAACAAGGCGGAGCCACCCAGCCACAGCAACAGGCTGCGCCTATATTGCGCCACCTCCACCTCTATGGGGGCGGTGGTTTCCAGCACTGTAAACCTGAGAGGTACATCTTCACCCTCCCCGGTTTCCCACAATACCTGCAGGGATACCCGTACCTGCCCGTTGAAGCGTGCGCTGTCGCGGGTGCCGGGGGTCAGGGCCGGGATGGCAGCCAGCACCGCCGCTGGATTCAGGGTCAGAGCCGAGGCTGACGCCCACAACAGATCGCCATCTCCACTACTGATCAGAGCGTAGAGACCGGAATTGGGCTGGCTGAGACGAGGTTCCAGTAGTCGCTCCGGCATCTTCAAACCGTCTTCAAACTCAGCCTGGGCCAACAGCGCCAGCAGCTGCAGATGCAGGCGCTCCGCCTGGGCGGCTTCTATGCTGAGCCGATGACTGCGCTCCAGGTACCAGCCGGTTGTACCCAGGAACACTGGCAGCAGCACGGCGCTGGCCAGCAGCAGGCGCGCGGCGAGAGAGTGGACACCGGGCGTCACCATGCCTGCGGGCTCAGCACGAAGCGATAGCCCGCACCGCGGCCTGCCTCCTCTGCCACCCAACCCACTGCGCGAAAATGGCGCGCCAACTGCGAACACAGGCGGGCATCATCGTCCACGATCAGCATGCGCAAGGCTCAGCCCTTTATCGTCACGGTGATCACGCGGCCTGAATCCAGCAACAGTTTCACCCGGTAAACCTCACCCTTGCGGGAGACAGCCAATACCCTGCCGCCGTGCTTGGCCTGGGCCCGGGCCGCGGCCTCTCTGGGCGTCAGCCCTCCCTGCTGTGCCGCGGGCTTGCCCTGTTGTGCCAATGCCAATTGCGACGCGACCAGACCGGCGCCGGCTGTCAGCAACAATGCGAGAAGGGAAACAACCAGAATCCTGTGATGCATGGCGGTCCTCGGGATATCAATCCGGTGGCGGCAGTTCGACCAGAACCCGGGCAGTGGCCACAGTGGCCTCTGCTGCAAGTATGGCAGATAGTACCGCCTTGGGCAGGGCCTGGGCGAGAGCCGGCAATGTCACCGAAAAATCCAAGCATAAGCGCCGTTGGCTGAACGGAGGCTGAACACGGCGGGCGCCCCTGGCCGGGCGCCCCTAGCCGGGCGCCCCTAGGCGCGGCGGCAGGCTCGCGCTACACTCGAATTCCACACAGGAGATCGAGCATGCGCAATAAACTTACCCAACTGCTGTCGGCTCTCGTCGTCGTCAGCGCCGGCGCCGTCGCCGACGGTCAAGCCGAGCTGGAATCGGCCTTCGCGGCAGTCGAACCCCGCGTCATTGAGTGGCGCCGGGATCTGCACGCCAATCCCGAACTATCAAACCGGGAGTTCCGAACCGCGGACAAGGTCGCGGCGCACCTCAATGGTCTCGGCTTCGACGAGGTAGAAACCGGCATCGCCCATACCGGTGTCGTGGGCACCCTGCGCGGCGGCAAGCCGGGCCCGGTGATTGCCCTGCGCGCCGACATGGATGGTTTGCCGGTACTGGAGCAGACCGGCCTGCCCTTCGCTTCCCGGGCGCGAGGGGAATACATGGGCCGGGAAGTCCCGGTGATGCATGCCTGCGGCCACGATACCCATGTCGCCATGCTGATGGGCGCCGCAGAAGTGTTGGCCCAGAACCGTGAGCTGCTTGCCGGCACGGTAAAGTTCATTTTCCAGCCTGCCGAGGAGGGCGCGCCACCCGGGGAAGAGGGCGGCGCCGAGCTGATGATGCGCGAGGGCGTTCTGGACGGACCGGATGCCCCGGAGGCCATTCTCGGACTGCATGTGTGGCCCGACGATGCCGGTTCGCTGGGCTATCGCAGCGGCAGCTTCATGGCCGCCGCGGATGGCATCGAGATCAAGGTCACCGGGCGCCAGACCCACGGCTCCTCTCCCTGGCTGGGAGTAGACCCGATCTACGTGTCGGGGCAAATCCTGGCCGCACTGCAGGGAATTCCCGGCCGCCATGTCGATATCACCCGGGGTCCTGCGGTGGTTACCATTGGCAGCATCCAGGGCGGCGTCCGCGGCAACATCATTCCCGACGACGTGACCATGCTGGGCACGGTGAGGACGTTCGACATGGAGGAGCGCGAGCGCCTGCTGCAGCGGCTGGAAGCCACGGTGACCGGCATCGCCGAAGCCAATGGTGCCAGCGCCACGCTGACCGTCACGGGCTCGACGCCGGTTACCGGCAATCATCCCGAACTGCTGCAAACCATGATGCCAACCCTGGTGCGGGCCGCCGGGGAAGATCGTGTCCTGGAACGCAACCTGATCACCGGCGCCGAGGATTTTTCCTACTACCAGGAGAAAATTCCCGGCCTGTTCCTGATGCTGGGGGTCGGTGACCCTTCGGTGCCCCGGGAAGAACGCCCCTCCAATCACTCGCCCTTCTTCACCGCCCAGGAAGAAGCCCTCATCGTCGGCGTGCGCACGCTGGTGGGTTTTGCCCTGGATTACCCGGGACAGAGGCTCTAGCAAGGGAGGTCAGTCGCGATGAACGTGCGTGACGGCAATGCGGCCGCCGGGAATGTGGTCGCCGCACTGAGAACCCTGCTGGATCCGGCCGCGGTACTGGACGCTGCGGAAACTGCAACCCGGCCGGCCGGCATCTGGCGGGGCGACACCCTGCAGGCCGCTGCACTGGTGCGCCCGCGCAGCACCGAGGAGGTCGCTGCGGTGCTGCGCTGGTGTCACCAGAATGCTGTCACCGTGGTGCCTCAGGGGGGCCTCACCGGACTGGTGCACGGCGCGGATGCGGGCCCGGACCAGGTCATCCTGTCCCTGGAACGCCTGCGTGCCATTGAAGACATCAACCCGCAACAACGCACGGCCACCGTCCAGGCCGGCGTGGCACTGCAGAGACTGCAGGAAGCCGCCGAGGCCCACCAGCTCATGTTTCCGCTGGATCTCGGTGCCCGTGGTAGCGCAACCCTGGGCGGTGCAGCGGCCACCAACGCCGGCGGCAACCGGGTCATCCGCTACGGCATGATGCGGGACATGGTACTGGGGCTGGAAGTGGTACTCGCGGACGGCACCGTGGTATCGGCGCTGAATCCCCTGCTCAAGAACAATACCGGCTATGACCTGAAGCAGCTTTTCATTGGCTCCGAGGGTACGCTGGGGATCATTACCCGGCTGGTATTGCGCCTGCGCGAGCAACCCCTGACCCACTCCATGGCGCTTGTCGGCCTGGACAGTTTCAGCCATGTCAGCCAGTTCCTGCGCCACATGGACCGCAGCCTGGGCGGCACCCTCTCTGCCTTCGAAGTGATGTGGCAGGACTTCTACACGCTGGTCACCAGTCCACCCGCCGCCGGCAAGCCGCCTATTCCACAGGACTACCCCTTCTACGTGCTGGTGGAAAGCCAGGGAGCCGATCCGGAACTGGACCCGGCGCGCTTTGAGCGCTGTCTGGCCGGTGCCTGGGAGGCGGGCCTGCTGGCAGATGCGGTGATCGCCAAATCCGAGGCGGATTGCGAGGCCTTCTGGGCCCTGCGTGACGATGTCGGCCAGGTTCTCAACGGCGGCGCCCCGATCATTTTTGACATATCCCTGCCGATCACGGAAATGGAACAGTACACCCGGGCTCTGACCGCCAGCCTGGCGGCGCAGCTGGAGCAGCACAGGTTGTGGATCTTCGGCCATCTGGGCGACGGCAACCTCCACCTCAGCGTGCAGGTGCCACTGGCGGACTACGAACGACTGCGGCCGGTGGTGGAGCAGGCCGTGTATCAGCCCCTCGCCCCCTTCCGCGGCTCGGTGTCGGCGGAGCACGGCATCGGCCTGGAGAAGAAGCCCTACCTCGGCATCAGCCGCTCGGAAACCGAGCTGGACCTGATGCGCACCCTCAAACAGGCACTGGACCCGCAAGGGATCCTGAACCCGGGCAAGATCCTGTCATGAGTTACCGTGAGATTGTTATGCGTCACGTTCTTCTTTTGCTGCTCATGCTATCCGCGGACTGAAGCTTGCTGCGGCCGCTCCGCGCGCGAGCGGCCGTATTCAGGTAGCCAGCTGCGGTATCAGCTCCGCGAAGCGGTCGATCATCGGCATGATCTTCTCCGGCTGGTCCCACATATCCACCGCCACACCGATGACAACCCGCTCAATGCCCATGTCGCGATAGCGCTTCAGGGTATCCAGGTCCGGGGTGATCAGGGTCTGCAGGGTAATCGGCACCGCCGCCGGATCGCGCCCGTTACCGGCAACCTGCTCGCGGAAGGCGGTGATCGAGGTGGCGACATCGCCCATGGCCACATCCACTGGCATCCAGCCGTCGGCCCACTGGGCTGCGTGTTTTACACCGAGCGGCCCCATGGCGCCAAAAATGACCGGCGGACCTCCTGCCTGGGCCGGCTTCGGGTTGCACCAGACCGGATCAAAATCAATGTAGTCACCGTGGTATTCGGCCTCATCGTCGCGCCACAGGGCACGGGTGGCAGCGACAGTCTCGCGCATCACGCCGTAGCGCTTTTCCCAGGGCTGGCGGGTACAGTTGACGAACTCCTCCTCGTTCCAGCCCACGCCGGTGCCAATCATTAGGCGGCCTCCGCTCAGGCGATCAAGGCTGGCAATGGTCTTGGCCTGGGAAAACAGCTCCCGCTCCATCAACAGGGCGATACCGGTGCCCAGTTTCAGGGTTGTGGTCACCGCGGCCGCGGCCATCAGGGTAACGTAGGGATCTCCCATCAACTTGTACGCTTCCGGCAGCTCGTCCCCGGCCGGATACGGCGTCTTGCGGGAAACCGGAATGTGGCTGTGCTCACCGGTCCAGAGTGACTCGAAACCGCGTTCTTCCAGGGCCCGGGCGAGCTCGCGCGGGTCCGGGTCGTGGGGAGTGTTCATGAAACTGAAGCCCAGATGCATGGCCTTGTTCTCCTTTCCTGTTTTTCGTTATTGTGGCACCGGAAACCACTCCATGGCACTGCTTGCAGCGGCGGTATCAGCGAATCAGAAAATCCCCGGGTTCAACCCGATGGGTCATTTTCCAGTAGTCAATGATCCTGAACGGCAGATTCGCGGTCACCCTCCCCGCTTCGTTCTTGTACCAGTTATCCACCAGCGGTGAACCCCAGGCAGTGGCCGCATTCACCGCATCGACCCGGGCATTGTAGTCGTCATGCACCTCCTGCCGGCACTCCAGGGTGCGCTGATTGTGCTCCAGCAGCAGCCCGATGCACTCGAGAATGTAGTGCACCTGGGACTCGGCGTTGTGGGCGATACTCCCCGCCACCACCAGATTCGTGTTGGGCCCGTAAATGCAGAACAGGTTGGGGAAGTTCGGGACCGTGATCCCGAGATAGGCGCGACCATTGGTTCCGGACCACTGCCCGTTGAGGCTGACACCATCGCGGCCGGTAATATGCATCGGAAACAGGAAACGGTCGGCGTAAAAGCCGGTGGCGCAGACGATGGCGTCTACCGCGTGGTGGGTACCATCCGCCGTGACCAGTCCGGTGGCGTCTGCCGACGTTATCCCCGCAGTGATCACCTCGACATTGTCCTGCTGCAGCGCAGCCAGATAAGTGCCGTTGTCCTGCAGGATACGCTTGCCGAAAGGAGGATAGGAAGGCAACACCTTTGCAAGCAATTCCGGGTCCCTGACCTGTGACTCGATCCAGGCACTGAGCAACTCGCGCATGCCATCATTGGCTGCGCTCACGGAGCGGGTGCTGTGCCAGTCCGGGTCCACCAGGGTCTTGTCGTAGACACCCTCCACCGAAGTGAAGAACAGCCAGAACCGGTACCACTTGGAGTAGTAGGGCAACTTCTCCAGTGCCCAGCGCTGGCCTTCGCCAACCGCCGAGTGGTACGCCGGGTTGGGAAACATCCATACCGGCGAACGCTGAAACACGCAGAGCCCCTGCGCCGTCTGCGCCAGTTCCGGGATGATCTGGAAGGCGCTGGCCCCGGAGCCGATCACCGCCACCCGCTTGCCGGCAAGGTCGAGACCCCGCGGCCAGGCACCCGAGTGCACCAGCGGCCCCTGAAACTGCTCCAGGCCGACGATTTCCGGCATTTTCGGCCGGTTCAGCTGCCCCACGGCACTGATCACGGCCCGCGCTTCCAGAACGTCCTCGTGGCCATCTGCGCCCCTGACCCGCACCTCCCAGTCATCGCTGGCATCCCTGAATGCCGCCGCCACGACCTCGGTCTGGAAGCGGATGTGCGGTTTCACCCCAAAGCGTTCGGCGCAGCTGTCGAAGTAGGCCCGGATCTCGTCGGCCAGGGGAAAGTGACTGCTCCAGTCGTGGTTGGGGGCAAAGGAATAACTGTAGCTGTGGCCGGGAACATCGACCCGGCAGCCGGGGTAGCGGTTCTCGTACCAGGTGCCGCCAACCCCCGGATTTTTCTCGATAATGGTGTAGGGGATGCCGGCCTCGCCAAGGCGTATACCCGCCAGGATACCACCCATCCCGGCACCGATGATGACCACCGGGAACTCCGCCGCGCGCGCCCTCAGCGCCGGGTCCTGAAGCTGCAGGCCGCGGCGATCGACGCCGTCCAGAGCCACTTCCTCATTGATGAATTCCAGGTATTCCGCGTCCACGTCGGGACCGCACATGAAGCGGTACAGCGCGTCCATGGTCGCCGGGGTCAGCGGCGGCAACTGACCATCGCGGGCCTGCCAGTCGGCTATGGCTGCCAGCGCCTGCTCGCGCACAAACTCTACCTGGGCAGCGGTATAGCCGCCTTCGAGCAATTCCTCACCGGCCTCGGCTCCCGCAGCCACCACATCCAGGGTACGCGGACCGGGCAGTTGCTGGAGGATACCGGTGTCCCCGGTCATGTGCACGATGGACATGATGAGGGCGGCGGTGTTCAGTTCCTGCAGGTAACCTGCAATAGTGTCGCGACTTTCGGTAATCGGGGACAGCTGGGGCGCGAGAGGCAACACCATTGGCAAACACTCCATTATTATCGTCCGCTTATAGTGCCTGCCCGGCGCAGGACTGTCCTCCCTCATTTGGGTGAGAGGTGCGCCAATTTGTCACATCCCGGCTCGCTCGTGGCTCCCTATAATGCGCAGCCTGTCAGCGCAAAGAGAGAGCGATCCTGTGGAGCGAAGCAAACGGATACCCGGAGCCATGGCGGCAGCGATTCTTGCCGTCGTCAGTCCCCTGAGCACAGGCCATGACCTCGCCATCGAACTGGTGGAAGTCACCGCCCGCGCGGAACCGCGCTCGGGCCAGCTGCTGAGCGAGGCGCCGGTAACACGCCCCACCCACGATGCCGGTGAACTGCTGCGCTCGGTGACCGGCATGACCGCACTGCGCCGGGGCGGCCGCGGCTTCGACCCGATCATCCGCGGCCAGAGCCAGAGCAATCTCAACGTGATTGCGAACGGTGCCTTCAGTTACGGTGCCTGTCCCGGGCGCATGGATCCGCCCAGCACCTATGTCGGGGTCGACAGCTTCGATTCGGTTTCGGTGATCAAGGGCCACCGCTCAGTGATCTACGGCGCCGGTGGCAGCGGCGGCACCCTCCTGTTCGAACACCTGCGTCCGGAGTTGAACGACAGCGGCCTGGCCGGCTCGGTCACCAGCGGCTATACCGGCAACTCGGATCTGAAAAGCCTGGCGGCGGATGTCGCGGCCGGTAATGAGCGCGGCTACGTACGCCTGTTTGGCGCCAGCAAGCACTCCGACAACTACGAAGACGGCAACGGCGACCAGGTCGCCTCGGCCTTCGATTCCACAACCCTGGGCATCGTTGCCGGCATCGATCTGCTGCCCGGCAGCTACCTTGAATTCAGCCATGAGCGCGCGGATGAAGAGGATGTCTGGTATGCCGGCAATGGCATGGACGCAGTTTTCGCCGAGTCCGCCAGCACCAGCGTGAAGTGGGTGCAGCAGGCCCTGGGGGCCGCGGACGAGGTGGAGCTGACCCTGTACTACAGCGATGTAGACCACCTGATGGACAACTATACCGTACGCGAGCGCAATACCCAGCCCGCCGGCATGGCGGCACCCTCCTCCTCCACGACCTGGGGCGGTCGCCTGCTGGCCACCTTTCTCACCGGGAACAGCGAGTGGCGAGCAGGCGTCGACTACCGCGCCAACGACCGCAACGCCGACCTGTACATGGACCAGGGCAAGGACGGCGACTACGACATGCTGGTGGCACGCATGTGGCCCGATGCCCAACAGCGTCAGGCCGGCCTGTTTGCGGAGCTGGATCACCGCCTCAATGCGCGGGATACACTGCGCCTGGGCCTCCGCCTCGACCAGCATGACTCCCGGGCAGAGGATGCAAACCTGAGCGCCGGCATGATGGGCAGCGCCACACCGGCGCGACTCTATCAGCAGTTCTACAACACCAATGACACTCGCAAAGATGACCTGGGGCTCAGCGCGGTGCTGGGCTGGGACCGGCAGATCGACCCGTTAACCCTGTTCAGCGCCAACCTCAGCCGCTCGGTGCGCACGCCGGACAGTTCCGAACAGTGGATTGCCCGCAGCGCCGGCGGCAATTTCTGGGTCGGCAATCCCGACCTGGATCCGGAGATCCACCAACAGCTGGACCTGACCCTGGTGCGAGACCATGGTCGCCTGGAATGGAGCGCCACCGTATTCGTCGATGCGGTGGACGACCATATCGAACGCTATCGGGCCGGCAGCGCAGACCTGTACCGCAACAGCGATGCCACCCTGTTTGGCAGCGAGATCGACGCCAGCCTGGTGGTCAGCGACCACCTGCGCACCCGCCTGGGCCTCGCCTGGACCCGCGGCCATGGCGACAACGGCGACCTGGCCCAGATCGCCCCGCTGGAAGCGCGCCTGAACCTGGACTACCAGCGCGGCAACTGGGCACTGGGAGCCGAGTGGGTGGCCTCGGCCAGCCAGAGCAATTTCAACCCGGCGGTGGATGTCGATGCTCCGACTCCAGGCTTCGGTGTCCTGCACCTGTACGGGCACTGGAATCTCGGCGCCAGCCTTATCCTGGAGGCCGGGATTGAGAACCTGTTCGACCGCGCCTATGCCTATCACGTCAATGCCGGTAACGCCGATCCTTTCAACCCGGAGGCCGTCCGGGTCAATGAGCCGGGCCGGCAGGGCTGGCTGAAACTGCGCTACCAGCTCTGATACCGGGACAGGGACCCTCAGGCGCGCCAGACCACCGGGCAGTCGGCACTGTCGAGTATATCGCCCTCGCGAACGAATTCATGGTGGGGTTTGCGGGGCGCGCCCGGGCGGAAGTGATAGACCACATCATCACCGCAATAACGCAAGCTGATGGCGCGGCGCCTGCGGTCAGAACTCAGGTTGCCGCCGGCGGCGTGCAGGGTGCGGGCGTGATGTACCGTCATGTCACCGGGGCCGAGGTCAAACTGTAACAGTTGCACCTCTCCGGCGGCCGCCAGAGCCTCGATGTCCGGAATCACCTCACCTTCCGTGCCCGGCATCGGCAAATTGGAGACGAACCAGTTGGGCCGGTACTGGCCCTGCCAGCGATGGGAGCCCCGCACAAAGCTCATGGCCCCGGTCTCGGCATCGGCGACATCGAGCGGAATCCAGGTGGTGCAGACCTGCTCGCCGCTGACATGGAAATAGGACAGGTCCTGGTGCCACGCAGTGCGCTCCGCCGTATCCGGCTCCTTCACCAGCACACTGTCCTCCCACAGGTTGACCTTGTGCGAGCGCAACAGGCGCGCAACGATCTCGCCGATCGAGGGATTCAGGGCAAAAGCCCGACAGTCCGCATCGACGCGCCAGTGATCAGTGCCGGAAACGAAGCGGCCCCGACCCTGACGCCCGTCGGTGAGCACATCGCCGCCTGTGCTGGCGATCTCCGCTCCCATCGCAGACATGTCATACATGGTGCCGCCGATTGACTCCTGTACCAGACGGTCGACCGCGGGGGCCATTTCCAGAACAAAACCCGGGTCCAGTACACCGCGCAGGCAGACTACCCCGTCCTCCCAGAAGGCGGTGACCTCCTCTTCGGAGGGCAGTCGCAACAGTGCCATAGCATTCATGTTCGCCCCCGCCTATTGCCACAGATGGTGCCGCGCAATGCCTTCATCCCTGCGGCCGATACCAGATCGGAGAAGTATAGGCTCGCTCCTGCAAGGTCGGTGGCACCGACTCCGAAAGCGGCAAGTCGTTCCGCAGACTGTCCCA
Organism: Haliea sp.; assembly: GCF_040221975.1. Lineage (GTDB taxonomy): Bacteria > Pseudomonadota > Gammaproteobacteria > Pseudomonadales > Halieaceae > Haliea. The sequence goes on along the minus strand of NZ_JAVJWR010000029.1, from coordinate 32,528 downwards.
GGTACTCCAGCGGCAGGTCGGGTTCTCCAGCACGCGCACGTAGTAGAACGCCGCCAGTGCAGCGTTGAAATCAGGGTCATGCCACAGGGTCTGCAGCTGCGTGGCGCCCTTGTCGCGAGAAATGTCACAGGTAGTCAGCGACACCTGGGCACCGTTGTCCGGACAGCGATGGGAGGCGGCATCCGGCTCCAGACCATCGGAGCAGGCGACGTCATACACCCGCTCCCGCTTTTCGCCTGCTTCAACCCAGCCCTTGACCACCTGTACTCTCTGCAACCAGGCACTGGCCGCGTCCTTCATCGCCCAGACCAGAAACTGCGGTGCCGTATTCGCGCCAGCGCGATCGGGCAGGTCCGCGCCCATCGGCACGCCCTTGGCATAGGCCAGGCTGACGGCATCGTGTCGCTCGAGGATATTCTCCGGCCACCCCCAGCCACCAAAGAACCGCACCTTGATCCTGGGGCCACTGGTTCCGAATACCTCGCGCCGCGCCAGGGCGTCGAAGATCGCCTCGCGGGTATTGCTTTCGGCCCAGACACCCGCCAGTCCCGAGGCGCTGTACTTGACGTGCTCCACATTTATGAAACTGCCGCCGCGGCGCTGTTCCGGGGTGCCGTCGGCCACACCAATCTTGCCATGATAGTTGTCTTCCTCCACGGGCGAGGTGGCGTTGTGGCCATCGCTGGCGGCGATGACACCGAAGCGGTAGGGATTGAAGCCGGCGGCGGCCTCCAGCTGCAGCCCTGTCAGCCAGGCATCGCGGATATAGCTCCCCTGGACCTTGCCTTCGGTGCCGCGCCCGCCCAGCAGATCCCCCAGGATCTCGAAACCGGACCACTCGTCGTTGGGAGACAGCAGTGGATGGGTTTCGGAGCTGCCCTTGATCTGTGTGATCTCCGCCAGCGGCTCGTTGCGCTGGCGCAGTTCGGCATACGCGGCATCGAGCGGCTCACCGTCAAAGGCGACGGCATCCGGGAACATCAGGCCATTGCTGAGGTTGGAATTGTGCGAGATCGCCAGTCCCTCGATCCCCAGTGAGCGCTGCTCGTCCAGCCACTGCCACAAGTCCCGGGGATCTACACTGTCAAAGCTGGAGAAGGGCTTGTCGGGCACCTTGCTGCTGCGGAAGATCACGTTGCGATGCAGGTTGACCTCGTCCATACCGCCGGCGGAGGTCCACTCGTAACCTACCAGCGTACTGAACTCACCAGGACGGTAGAAGCGGTCCGCCAGCTCTACGTACTGCTGCCAGATGTCGTACCGCAATTCAGGTTCGACCAGGTCCGGAATCGGCTTGCCCTCGCCCATGGTCATCAATACACCCAGCAGCGCTTCGTGACGCCGGGCGCCATCGCCCGAGGTGAGGGCCTGTGCCACCTCAAGGGAGGCCAGCTCGCTGTCCGGGTCAAACAGCTGCGGCAGGATACCCATGTACTCGGAGTGATCGGTGATGGCAATAAAGTCCAGCGGTTGGCCCAGCTGGACTTTGCCGCCACCAACATGCGCTATGGCCTCCCCGCGGGCATAGCGATAGGCCTCCTCGGGCCCGACGCGCACATTCATCATGAAGGCATCGGGCGAGTTCATGGTGTGTATGTGCAGTTCGCCGAACAGCGCAATGTGCTCGGGATAACGGGGAGCCGGTGGGTCATTGGGCACCACTTGCACCTCATCTGCAGGAGCAGGCTCCGCCAGCCCCCCAGGCGCCGAAGTGCCCGGCTGCCCGCAGCCCGCCAGAATCAGCACTGCCAACACGGCAGCCAATATGCGGTGACTTTGTCGCTCAGGTTCTTGCAACGTTTTTGACTCCGTTAGTGTTCCCTGAACATACTCTCGCAAGCGCTGCGGCCCAAAGTGTCCGGGGCTGAAACGTTGAACCGGCTGCGAAAAAGGTTGCCGGGGTTCGGTCCCGGCCGCAGCAGCCGGTGGTATTTGCCCTGCGACCAACACATATTGGCTCACATGCCCCCAGGGAGCTCATGAGGAACAGTTATGAAAGCCATCATGCTGCACGGACCCGACGATCTCCGCATCGACGACGTTCCCGACCCTGTGCCCGGCCCCAATGACGTCGTGATCCGTCTGGCCGCCTGTGGCATTTGCGGCACGGATCTCAGCTTCGCTGCGGTCGGCGGCATGCTGGGCCCCTCGGATACACCCATGGCGCTGGGACATGAGCTGTCCGGCACCATCGCTGCCATCGGCAACAACGTGACCCACCTGGAGCTGGAGCAACGGGTCGTGGTCAACCCCACCTCTGAATCCAACATGATCGGCTCCGGTGGTGCCGGAGGCTTTGCCGACTTCCTGCTGGTCAGGGACGCTGCCCCGGGCGAGCATGTGTTTCCCATCCCCGATTCCCTGTCCTTCGAAGAAGCTGCCCTGACCGAACCGCTCTCGGTGGCCCTGCACGGCGTCAACCGCGCCGGGGTCGGACCCGGCAGTCGCGTAGCCGTGTTCGGCGCCGGCCCCATCGGTCTCGGCGTGATACTGTTCCTGCGCCAGCGCGGGGTTGAGGATATCGTGGTTTTCGACATGTCCGAACAGCGCCTGGAGCGGGCACGCACCCTGGGTGCGAAGGCCGCGCTGAATCCCGCCAATGTGGATGTGCGCCAGAGCCTGGGCGAGGCACATGGCGCGGGCACCCTCTACGGATGGCCCGTGGTACATACCGATACGTTCATCGAAGTCTCCGGCGCCGCGCGGGTCATCCCCGATGCCATCGCCATGGCGCCGCTGCACTCGAAGCTGGTGGTGATCGCGGTACATCATGAACCGGTGCCCGTCGACTTCCAGACCGCACTGGCCAAGGAAATGACCTTCACCACCTCGCTGGCCTACCCGACCGAATTCAACGACGTGCTGGAGTCGCTGATCGCCCGCAAACTCGCTGTGGAACCGATGATCAGCCACCGCTACACCTTCGACCGGTTCATGGAGGCCTTCGCCACCGCCCGGGACAAGGAGCGCTCCGCCAAGGTGATGATCACGTTTCCCAACTAGCCCGGAGCCGAAAGGCGGCGCTGGACCGCCTTGCCCGCCTCCATCAGCAGCAACATGGCGACCCCCACGGCGAGTACCTGCGCTGACTGCACCGGCGTAGCCAGATTAGACAAGCCAGCGCCTCCCCTGCTGAGGTAACATCTTGCTACCCGCATGAGCAAAAAAAACCAATACAAGGGGAATCCCATGAAAACACCGCTGCACACATTCCGTCTGACACTCGCAGCCCTGCTGGTGGTATCGGTCAATGCAACCGCCCAGGACCGCGCCGGCGGCATGCTCGAGGAAGTGGTGGTCACCGCCCAGAAACGTACCGAGAGCCTGACTGATGTGCCCATATCCATCGCCGTGATGGGCAGCGAAGCGATCATGAAGACCGGTGTCCGACAGATGCGCGAAGTCGCCGAATTCATCCCCAACATGAGCATTTCCGGCGGCAACGACAGCACCACCGCGGTGCGCATTCGCGGGGTCGGAGCCAATACCCGCAACATCGGCTTCGACACCCGCGCCGGTGTCTACGTCGATGGTGTCTACATGGGCCAGTCACCCGCCCAGAATGTCGATATCCTCGACCTGGAACGGATTGAGGTCGCCCGCGGCCCCCAGGGCACCCTGTTCGGCAAGAACACGGTTGCCGGCGCGATCAACATGATCACCAGGAAGCCCTCGCAGGAGCAGGAACTGCTGGTCACCGGGGAGGTGGGCAACTATGACTCCTACCGCGTGTCGGCGATCGCCAACCTGCCGCTGGGCGACAACGCCGCTGCGCGCTTCTCCATCGTTGACCACAACCGCGAGGGCTATATCAAGAACGTCACCACCGGCACCCGCCACAATGAGCGCGACGGCACCTCCATGCGCGGCCAGTTCGCCTTTGGTGGCGAGTACTACGACGTCAACATCGCCGGCGATTACCTGGAATCCGAGCGCGTCTCCTTTTTCGGGGCTGCAATTTCGGACTGGTCCGGCAGCGTCCCCAACACCGCGTCGCCCGGCCGCTTCAACATCGACAACAACTTTGACAACAACGAGGAGCGGGAGATCTGGGGTTTGTCCGCTACGGTCAATGTCGACCTGGGCAGCGACTACAACCTGACGTCGATCACCGCCTACCGTGACACTTCCATCGAGCGCCAGCAGGACACCGATCACTCCTTCAACGACATGCTGTTCCTGAATTATCCCGATGCCTATGAGCAGACCACCCAGGAGTTCCAGCTGTTCTCGCCGGACAGCGGGCGCCTGAAGTATGTCGCAGGCCTGTTTATCTACGACGAAAAGGCAGTTTCCAGCCGCCAGGTGACCATTGGCTCGGATATCGGCATTGTGTTCCAGGGGCTGGCACCGCCGCTGGCGCCCTTCGGTGCCGCCTTCGCGGGCGCCGGGGTAGGCACCTTCGCCGATGTCGACACCCGCAGCTACGCGGCCTACATCAACGGCACCTACGACCTCACCGAGCGCCTGACCCTGGGCTTTGGCCTGCGCTATACCGACGAGGAGCGCGAGGTCGACTTCGACCTGGTCGGTGACATTGTCGACCTCTCCCCCGTTCCCCTGCAGGTACCGGGTGCCGCCATCTTCGGGGTGGCTGTGGGTCCGGTCGTCAATGGCCAGACCGTGGCCACTTTCCAGGAAAAGAACGACTACGACGACCTCTCCCCCATGATCAGCCTGAGCTATGCGCTGGGTGAGGATACGAACCTGTATGTAAAATATTCCGAGGCCTTCAAGAGCGGCGGCTTCAACGTCGACTTCGTATCCGAAAGTGCGCTCAGCGATGGCATTGCTTTCGACCAGGAAACAGTGGAGGCCTGGGAGATAGGCCTCAAGGGCACCGCCCTCGATAATCGCCTGCGCTATAACCTGGTGGCCTTCCAGATGGACTTCGAGGACTACCAGCTCAACCAGTTCGTGCAGCTGGCCAACAACACCTCTGCCATCACCATCCGCAACGCGGCTGAAGTGAGTTCCCGCGGGCTGGAGGCGGAAATCACCTACTACCCGACCAACAACCTGATGCTGCAGGCCGCGATCGGCTACAACGACGCCGAGTTCGACTCCTTCCCCGGCGGCGCCAGCGTGCGCAACCCGGCGGGGCTGGGAGCCGACCTGGCCGGCAACAAGCTTCCCGACGCACCGGAGTGGACTTCGGCGCTGGCGGTGCAGCACAACCTGCCGCTGGCAGCACTGAATGCGGAGCTGGTCACCCGGGTCGACTGGACTTACAGCGACAGCTTCTATTCCAGCGAGGACAACGTGTCCTTCGCCCGTCCGGGCAGCAGCCTGGTCTGGGGCGAAGTGGACAGCTACTCGCTGCTGAACGGGCGTATCGGTCTGGAAGCAGAATCCTGGTCGATCTACCTGTGGGGGCGCAATATCCTCGACAAGGAGTATGACCAGACCTGGACCTCCGATTTCCTCGGTACCGTCGCCAACTTCCCCGGCGACCCGCGCACCTACGGTGTCGAGGTCTCCTACAGGTTCCTTTGAGGAAGCGCCCAGCCACTCCAGGCCGATGCCCGCAGCGCCGCGCGGGCATCGGCACTCTTGCCATCGACTACAGGAATAACACAATGTCCCTTTCTTCGAGCCGTCTGTGCACCGCCGTATTTGCCGCCGTCCTCACCGCGACAGCGGCACTGGCATCCGCCAGCGAAGTGGAATACCTGGGAGGCAGCGGCGTGCTGCCCGCAAGCCTGCCCTTCTCCGAAGCCGTGCGGGTCGACAATACCTACTATCTCTCGGGACAGCTGGGAGTCAAACCCGGCACGATGGAGCTGGTACAGGGGGGGATCCGCGAGGAAGCCCGCCAGACCATGGAGAATATCGCCGCGGTATTGGCGACACAGGGGCTGGACATGAGTGATGTCGTGAAGTGCACCGTGATGCTGGCAGACATGTCGGAGTGGGGTATTTTCAACGAGGTCTACCGCAGCTTCTTCACCCCACCCTACCCCGCCCGCAGCGCCTTCGGCAGTACCGGCCTCGGCCTCGGCGCCAGGGCAGAGGTGGAATGCATCGCGGTCGACAGCAGCAGCGACCAATGAGTCGACTCAAGGGGCTGAGTGTACTGATCCTGTCGGGCCTGGCATTTGCCACCACGGCGGCAGGCCAGGATTGGGAGACCATAACACCGGGCGGCGAGACCCTGTGCGCAACCGGGACCCCCTACAAGTTCCACGTGCGCAGGGCCGATCCGGACAAGGTCATGCTGTTCTTCAACGGCGGCGGCGCCTGCTGGTCGGCAGCAACCTGTGATGCTGCGGGCCAACCCAGTTACCGCCCCTTCGCCAGTACCGAGGCCGGCAACGACCCCCGCCACTACGATGGCGCCTTTGCCCTGGACAACCCCGAAAACCCCTTCCTCGGCTGGTCCCAGATATTTGTCTCCTACTGTACCGGTGACGTCCACCTCGGCGCCGCCGAGGCCAGCTACACCCGCCCTGATGGCAGCGAATTCACCATCCACCACCGCGGCTGGGCCAACAGTATGGCGGCGCTGGACTACCTGTTTACCCACTTCAGCGCGCCGGAGCGCGTCGTGGTGGCCGGGGGCAGTGCCGGCGCCCTGTCGTCGCCGGTGTTTGCCGCCATCGTCGCCCGCCAGTACCCGGATGCCGCCGTGGTACAGTTTGCCGGCGGCGGCGCCGGCTACCGGCTGCCTCCCCCCACCCTGCTGTGGCAGCGCTGGAACGTGCTGGCCTCGCTGCCCGGCTGGTACAACGCCGACAATCAGACGGCTGCGACCCTGACCATACCCGACCTCTATCGCCTCGCCTTCCGGGCCGCACCAGCACTGCGTTTCCACCAGTTCGACCACGCCTATGACGCGGTCCAGGAGGACTTCCACCGGATGCTCGGGCAGCCGGTGGAACTGCTGCCGGGGCTCGATGCCAATCGCGCCGAGCTACAGACGGATATCCCTTCCCTGCGTACCTATGTCGCGGCCGGTGAATTCCATACCCTGCTCCGTTACAGCGAACTCTACAGCCGGGAAACCGCCGGCGTCAGGGCCGTGGACTGGGTGCGGGCACTGATCGCCGGCGAGGACGTCGCAGACGTCCACTGCGGCGAGCCCGCGGCCTGTCGCTGATCCGACAGCGCGGAAGCGCAATCGCTTGATCCCGGACAATGTCGGCGACGCCGGTTGGGCTATGCTTGAGGCACAAGCCCATAACGCCGGAGGTTATCCGTGTCCGTCAGCAACTGCATCCTGTGGTTCAACGAAGTCGGCCTGCAACATCTCGCCGAGGTCGGCGGCAAAAACGCCAGTCTGGGGGAAATGTACCAGCAACTCGCAGAGCAGGGAGTCACCGTGCCCTATGGTTTTGCAACCACCGCCCAGGCCTTCCACGACTATCTCACCGCAAATGAACTGCAGCAACCCATCAGTGACGCCCTCGGGGAGCTGGCTGCGGGCCGGCAGTCGCTGGCCGCTAGCGGGCACAGGATCCGCGACCTGATCCGCGCCGGCGCCTTCTCCCCCGAACAGCGCGAGCAGATCACCGGCGCCTACCTGGCGCTGTGTGAGCAACTGCAGCACCCGGATATGCCGGTGGCGGTGCGCAGCTCCGCCACCGCCGAGGACCTGCCCCAGGCCAGCTTTGCCGGTCAGCAGGAGAGCTTCCTCAATGTCCGCGGCGCCGATGCCCTGCTGGAAGCCTGTCGCGAGTGCTATGCCTCGCTCTACACCGACCGCGCCATCGCCTATCGCGAGGAACAGGGTTTCGCCCACGACCAGGTGGCCCTGTCGGTCGGGGTGCAGCAGATGGTGGAATCCGCGGCTGCAGGAGTGATGTTCACCCTCGATACCGAGAGCGGCTTCCCGGATATCGTGCTGATCAGCGCGGCCTGGGGGCTGGGGGAAACCGTGGTCAAGGGCTCCGTGAACCCCGACCGCTACATGGCCTACAAGCCCTTCCTGGAGCGGCCGGAGTTGAACCCGGTGATCGAGAGCACCGTCGGCAGCAAGCTCTGCAAGATGCGCTATGCGCTGCCCGCAGACGAGGGTGTGGGGGAACACGGGCGCGCCGAGGCAACGGTGACTGTCCCCACCAGCGCTGACGAGCAACGCCGCCGGGTACTGTCGGACAGCGATGTCCTGCAGCTCGCGCGCTGGGCGCAGCTCATCGAGCGCCACTATCAGCGCCCCATGGATATCGAGTGGGCGCAGGACACTAGCGGCCAGCTGTTCATCGTCCAGGCACGACCGGAAACCATCGAATCACAGAAAGACCGCAGCGTCCTGGTGAGCTACAAGCTGACCGAGCAAGGCAAGGTGCTGCTGGAGGGCTCCAGCGTGGGCAGCGCCATAGCCTGCGGTCCCGTCTGTGTGGTCGAAACCCCGAATGATGTCGAACATTTTCCCGAGGGCGCTATCCTGGTCACCGAGCGCACCGACCCGGACTGGGTACCCATCATGCGCAGGGCCGCCGGCATTGTCACCAACAGCGGTGGCACCACCAGCCACGCAGCCATCGTCAGTCGCGAACTGAAAAAGCCGGCCATTGTCGGCTGCGGCAATGCCACGGATCTGCTGCACGACGGCATGGAGATCACCATCAGCGGCGCCGACGGCGCAACCGGCAAAGTATATGAGGGCAGCCTCGCCTTCGAGTGCGAGACCATCAGCCTGGCGGACCTGCCGGCGACAACAACCGCACTGATGATCAACGCGGCACTGCCGGACGGCGCCCTGCAGTGGTGGCAACTGCCCGTCGCCGGGATCGGCCTGACCCGGATCGAATTCATCATTTCCAGCCAGATCCGGGTCCATCCCATGGCCCTGGTACACCCGGACAAGGTCAAGGATCCGGAGGTAGCAAAGCGCATTGTCGACCTCCATCACGGCTTTGCGCAACCGACCGACTACTTTGTGGACACACTGGCCCGCTCCGTCGCCAAGATCGCCGCTTCCCAGTACCCGCGACCGGTCATCGTGCGCATGTCGGACTTCAAGTCCAACGAGTACCGCGGCCTGCTGGGAGGCGAATTCTTCGAACTTGAAGAAGAGAATCCGATGCTCGGCTTCCGCGGCGCCTCCCGCTACTACCACCCGTTGTACCGGGAGGGTTTTCAGCTGGAGTGCCAGGCGATTCGTCGCGCCCGCGAGGACATGGGCTTTGACAACATCATTGTCATGATCCCCTTCTGCCGGACCCCGGGGGAAGCGGACCAGGTACTGGAGGCGATGGCGGAGGCGGGCCTCGAGCGCGGCAGCGCCGGCCTCAAGGTCTATGTCATGTGCGAGATTCCCTCCAATGTGATTCTCGCCGACCAGTTCGCCCGGCGCTTCGATGGCTTCTCCATCGGCAGCAATGACCTGACCCAGTTGGTACTGGGCATCGACCGCGACTCTGCGGTACTCAAGAGCCTGTTCGATGCCCGCGACGAGGCGGTGAAACGGATGATCGAACAGGTGATCCGGGTGGCCCACGAGCACGGCTGCAAGGTCGGCATCTGCGGCCAGGCGCCCTCCGACCATCCGGAGTTTGCCGAATTCCTGGTGCACTGCGGCATCGACTCCATCTCCCTGAATCCCGATTCCGTGGCTCGGGCCAGCGTGCATGTGGCAGCGGCGGAGTCCGGCGACGGGTAGATTTTTGAACATTGCTCAAATACTATCGGGCTTCACTGATAATCAGCCCTGGAACGACACCGCATGAGCATGGACCTGTCGGAAGAAGACCAGTTATTTGTCGATGTCACCCGCAAGTGGGTGGACAAGGAGTGCCCCAAGGACTGGTGCCGCCAGCTCGAACAGCAGGAACATGTCTTCCCGCACGAACTGTGGGACAAACTGGTGGAGTTCGGCGCCCATGGTATCGGTGTCCCCGAGGAATACGGCGGCCAGGGTGGCACCATTCTCAACCAGACCCTGTTTGCGCGGGAGTTTTCCCGCACCGCGGCGGGGCTGAGCTGGGTCTGGGGGGTCACTTCCTTTTCCGGTACCAAGGCGGTCAACTTCTGCGGCTCCGAGGCCCAGAAGCAGGCGTTCCTGCCCCGTATCGCCAGTGGTGAACTCAAGACCGCAATGAGCTTTACCGAGGCCGGCGGCGGCACCGACCTGCTCGGCGGCATGAAAACCCGGGGCGACAAGGTCGACGGCGGCTGGGTCCTGAACGGCGAGAAGATCTGGAGCACCGGCGCCGATGTCGCCGACTACCTGCTGGTCATGGCGCGCACGGACATGAAAGCCGCAAAACGCAGCGACGGTATCTCCATCTTTTTTGTACCTCGCAGCAGCAAGGGGATCACGGTAACGCCGCTTGCAAAACTCGGTATGCGCGCCATGAGCTCCTGTACCGTGCTGATGGAAGATGTGTTCGTCCCCGACGAACTCCTGCTGGGCGAGCCCAACCGGGGCTGGTACCAGTCCACCAGGACCCTGAACAACGAGCGCCTGGTCAATGCCGCCACCTGCCTCGGCATGCTGGATGGCGTGATCGAGGACGCCGTGGCCCACATGCAGTCCCGCCGCGCCTTCGGCCAGCCCATCGGCCAGTTCCAGATCCTGCAGCACTACCTCGCCGACATGGCCATGTGGCAGAAGCAGGGTGAGCTCATGGTCCTGCATACCGCCCGCCTGCAGGCGGAAGACAGGCCCAGCGCGATCGAATCGGGCATGGCCAAGGTGCTGTGCTCGGACTACGTCAGCAAGGCCGCCGACCTGGGCATACAGATTCTCGGTGGCATGGGCTACTCCGCGGAAACCGACATGCAGCGCTACTGGCGTGACTCCAGACTGCTGCGCCTGGGGCCGATCAGCAACGAGATGGCCAAGAACATGATCGCCGAGAGCTACGGGATGCCGAGGTCATTCTGAGTACCCGCACAGGCAGGAGCCGACATGACTGACAGCAGCAAGGACATCGTCCGCACCTTCCTGGGCGCCGCCCGGGAGGGAGACAGGGCAACCGTGGCCAGCCTGCTCCACCCGGAGGTACAGGTTATCGAGGCCGGCTCGCTCCCCTTCGGCGGTGTGGTCTCCGGCGTCGAGGGTTTCAACCAGCTGGTGCGCAGGGTATTCACGACCTTCGCCAATACCGCCGTCACCATCGACGAGTATATTGGCGACGGCGACACCGTCGTGGTGCTGGCGACCATGAGCGGACAAAGCAAGGCCAGTGGCGAGGCTTTCAGCATGCCCATCTGCGAAATCTGGCGCCTTCGCGACGGTTTGATTACCGAGATCAGACCCTTCTACCACGACACCCAGAAAATCAACGCCCTCGCGGCAGGGACGGTGGAACTGGCAAATGATCTTGTGTAGCACTGGTGGCTAGGCGTACATTCAACATATTGGCTCCATCACACTGAATCTGGAGAGGAAACTTACATGAGCATGAAAGAGGCCTACGAAAAGAAACTGCAAAGTCAGCTGGATGAATGGCGTGCAGACATCGACAAACTCAAAGCCAAGGCTGACTCAGCCGAAGCCGATGTGCAGTTGGATTATTACAAGCAGATTGAAGAGCTGCGTTCGATGCAGGATGCGGCAAGTGAAAAGCTTGTCGAACTGAAGGACGCCAGCGATGATGCCTGGGAAGATCTAAAGGCCGGTTTGGACAATGCCTGGCACTCACTCAGCATCTCTGTAAAATCGGCTTCCTCCCGCTTCAAGTAATGTCAGGGTTGTATTGCGCCGTTCATACCCGGTCTAACCTGAAAGCCCCGCAGGGCCGCACCCGCCCTGTTTCATGTCCCTTAGAGGAGATACGCAATGTCGAAACGAGATGAGTACGCTGAGCGGATGAAGCAGCAAATTGACGAGATGAACCACGAGATCGATCAACTGGAGCGCAAGGCGAAAAATGCCAGCGACGCTGCCGAAAAAAAATACGACGAACAGGTTGTCAGACTGCGCAAGGAAGTCAAGCAGGCAAGAGCAAAGCTCGATGAGCTCAGGTCAGCTTCCGAGAGCGCCTGGGAATCCATGGTCGACGAGGTCGAGCACGTCGCCAAGACCCTCAAGCAGTCGTTCAATTACTTCAAGTCGCAGCTCTGACCTATCTCCCAAGCGTAACGGCCCTCGACAGGTCCGTTACGCATCTCTTGATCGTCAGCCAAACAGGCAAACTCGGCATTGACCCGTTTGCACAGCTTGGCTGCAAATGCGGGCGCAGCTGCAGGCAGCCCCAACTGACACATTCAGGAGCGATATAGAACATGCCGCCAACAGGCGAGGAATTGAAACAGCCGCCCTGGCAGGAAAACGCCGAAGGCAAACCCCGTCATATCGGGATCGAGCTGGAAATGAGCGGCCTTGATCTCGACGCGCTAGCCGCGGAGGTAGCCGGCTTTTTCAATCTCGATGTTACCTCCAGCGGACGCTACGAGCGTCAGTTGCAAGGTGACCCGGCGGGTGACTGGGTGGTTGAACTGGACTATGACCTGCTCAAACAGCTTGGCCGCGAAGAGCGCGGGGATAAAACTCTCTCGGACAAGATCGGTCAATCGGCAGAAGAGGTGCTTGCCTGGGCCGCGGAGGCACTGGTACCGCTGGAGATTGTCAGTCCGCCGCTGCCTCTGGAGCGGCTGGGCGAAGTCGAGACGCTGATCGTGCACCTGCGCGACGCCGGAGCCAAGGGCACTGCGGACAGCGCCATCAATGCCTTCGGCATGCAGCTGAACCCGGAGCTGCCCAGCCACGAACCCGGGCTGATTGCCGCCAGCCTCAAGGCCTTTTTGTGTCTATACGACTGGCTTTACGAGCGCGCCGATGTCGACCTCTCGCGGCGGGTGACCAGCTACGTTGACCCGTTTCCAACTGACTATGTGAAGAAACTTCTCGCTGCGGACTATTGGCCTGACCTTGCGACCTTGATTGACGACTATCTCATCGACAACCCGACACGCAACCGGGCGCTGGACATGTTGCCGCTGTTCATGTTTCTCGATGAAAACCGTGTCCGCGCCAAGACCGGAGACGCGCTGATCAAAGCCCGCCCCACCTTTCATTATCGTCTCCCGGATTGCCAAATCGACAAGCCGGGGTGGGGGCTGTATGTGGCCTGGAACGACTGGGTGGAAGTCGAGCGCCTGGCTGCGGATGAGGAGCGACTGCAAGCTTGCTGCGAAGCGTACTCGGAGTTTCTGGGCAGTCCGGTGAAGCGCCTGTTCAGCAGTTGGGCAAAAACAGTCGAAGCCGAATGGCTGGTGAAGGCTGCCGGCAACGGATCGCAGAGCTGAACAGGGGAAACTCGATGAATACCCAAGTCGATGTCGTCGTTATCGGCGCTGGTTCAGCCGGGCTGGCCGCGCTCCGTCAAGTCAAGAAGAAGACCGACAGCTTCGTGCTGGTTAATGAAAAGCCCTACGGCACAACCTGTGCCCGGGTTGGCTGCATGCCTTCCAAGACCCTTATTGAGGCTGCCAATGCCTATCACGCACGGCACCGGGCTGACGCCTTCGGTATTCGCGGCAGCGCCGCTTTATCGATCGACATACCCGCAGTGCTGCAGCGAGTCCGCAGCTTGCGTGATCGCTTTGTGTCGGGAGTGCTCAAGTCCACCGAGTCGCTGGGAGAGCGGAGTATCGAGGGAAAAGCCCGCCTTGTCGGGCCCAATACGGTCCAGGTTCACGAGCAGCGATTCGAGGCGCAGAGCATTATTATCGCAACCGGATCCCATCCGGTCGTGCCTGATGCCTGGCGCACCCTGGGTGATCGGCTCCTGACCACCGATACATTTTTCGAGCAACAGACACTGCCATCATCCATGGCAGTGATTGGCCTGGGACCCCTGGGCGTGGAAATGGCCCAGGCACTTGCTCGCCTCGGGGTGGAAATACACGCATTCAGCAATAGTTCTCGACTGGCGGGCATTTCCGATCCCGTGGTCAGCGATTGCCTGCGGACTGCGCTGGGCAGGGAAATGACCTTGAATACAGGCCATGATGTCGAACTCAGTGCCACGCGCAATGGCGTGCGAGTACAGGCTGGCCCCATCGACCTGGAGGTGGAAAAGGTCCTGGTTGCCATAGGTCGGCAACCCAATCTCGATGGCATCGGCCTGTCGGCGCTGGGGCTCGAACTCGACAAGCGCGGCCTGCCAGCGTTTGATGCGACAACCATGCAAATTGCGGATCTGCCAATTTTTATTGCCGGCGATGTCAACGCCGATCGCGGCTTGCTGCATGAAGCCGCGGATGAAGGCTTTATTGCCGGCATCAACGCCGTCAGCGCCGAGGTAACCTGCTTTGAACGTCGCACGCCACTCGCCGTGGTCTTTTCGTCTCCCGGTGTGGCAATCATTGGTCAGCGCCATGCCGATCTTCACCCAGGAAAATTCACCACCGGCTGTGTGGATTTCTCGTCGCAAGGGCGTGCACTGACTGCACAGCGCAACGAGGGCATTCTGCGGGTCTATGCGGCACGGGACAGCGGCCGTATCCTTGGTGCCGAAATGTGCGCCCCCGCAGCCGAGCACCTGGCCCACCTGGTCGCTCTGGCAATTCATCGCGGATTGACTGCATCCGATCTCCTGGCAATGCCGTTCTATCATCCCGTGCTGGAAGAAGGCCTGCGTACCGCCTTGCGTGAAATCACCCGGGAATCCGGGTTTGAACACTCCGACCTCGCCGCGTGCGAAGGTTTCCAGATCGAAGCGCTGGACTGATGCCGGGCTGACAACCGACGGCCGCTTGCCGCAGCCGACGGCCCGGATTCCACCCCCAGAGTGGTATGGTCATGGCCATTTTGTCCAAGTAACATCTTGGGCCAGTTTTCCCGGATGGATAGATCATGGTCATCAATCGCTGGCTCAACTCCGTAGCCAACGCCGGCAAGAACCTGCTGCGCCGCTCCGCCCGCGACAGGAACACCATCACTGCGCTGTGCAGCCAGCTTTACTCCAACAAGGGCGAGGCGCTGGGCATTGCCCTGGCAGATGAGGTCGCAGTCACCTATGCCGCGCTTAACCAGGAACAGAAAGCAGACTTCTTCCACACCCTGGCTGCGGACTACAACCCGGACCCCGAGCTGATCAATCGCTGTGCGGAGGACTACCGCGACACCCTGAGCCTGGAAGCCTACCGGGCGCTGGCCCGAGCCGTGGAGTCACCGCGACAGACGCTGTTCCGGCGCATCAACATGGCGCCCAAGGGAACCCGCACCATGGTCAACATGCGCGAAGACCTGTTGGCTCTGGTGCCCGCTGACGATTCACTGCGGGCCGTCGACGACGACCTGCAGCACCTGCTCAGCTCCTGGTTCAACCCCGGCTTCCTCAAGCTCAGAACCCTGGATTGGGAATCTCCGGCCGCTGTGCTGGAGAAGCTGATCGAATACGAGGCTGTGCACGAAATGCAGGGCTGGGACGACCTGCGCCGGCGCCTGGATGCCCAGGACCGGCGCTGCTTTGGTTTCTTCCACCCTGCTCTGCCGGATGAACCACTCATTTTTGTCGAAGTGGCGCTGGTGGGCTCGGTCTCCAGTTCAGTGCAGAGCATTCTCGCGCCTCAGAAAGGCGCGGTTGACCAGGAGCGCCTGAAAACCGCGATTTTCTACTCCATCAGCAACTGCCAGCCGGGCCTCCGGGGCATCAGTTTCGGGAATTTCCTGATCAAGCAGGTCGTCATGCGCCTGCAAGAGGAAATGCCGCAGCTGGCTGAATTTGCCACCCTCTCGCCGATACCGGGCTTCAGGAAATGGCTGAACGGGCTACTGGTGGATGAACAGCAAACCCTGCTTGCGGCCAGTGAAGCCGCACTGCTCACCGCGCTGGACTCGCCGGACTGGCACCGGGACAGCAGCCTGAGCGCGAAACTGCAGCCGCTGCTCATGCGCCTCTGCGCCCGTTATCTGCTGCAGGAAAAGCGCGGCAGCTCACCGCTGGATCCGGTGGCACGTTTTCACCTGGGCAACGGCGCCAGCATCGCCCGCATCAACTGGCTCGGAGACGTATCACCAAAGGGCCTGCAGCAATCGGCGGGGCTGTTGGTGAATTATGAATACGACCTGGAAGAAGTGGAAGAACACCACGAGGCATTCCTCAATCGCGGCGAGATCGCCGCAGCCCCCGCAGTCCGCAAATTGCTCACCAGCCAAAGCTGATACCCGCCGCGGCTGCACCGCGGCGACGGCCGGAGACCTACACCGTCTCCCGCGCCACTTCCCTGAAGGCCTCGCGGAATATCTCCAGGCCCTCACGCAACATCTCATCTTCGATATTGAGCGCCACAAAGAGCTTGTTGACCTGACTATCGGCACCGCAGGTCTCACACACCAGTTTCTTTTCAAACGCGCAGGCAGCCACTTTGTCCGAAAAGCCGGCGACGGGGGTTTCTATGCCCAGCACCAGACCGCGGCCACGCACCTTGCAATTCAGTGCGGGAAACTCATCGCGCAAACCGTTCAAGGCCTCCATCATGATGCTGGATTTGCGTGCCACCTCGGCAGTCAGGCTGTCATCGGCCCAGTACTGCTGAATAAGCTCGGTAGCCGCCACAAACGCCAGGGAGTTGCCGCGGAAGGTGCCGGTGTGCTCACCCGGTGACCAGACGTCCGCTTCCGGTTTCATCAGCAATACCGCCATCGGATTGCCGCCGCCAATGGACTTGGACAGGCATACCATATCCGGCTCTATCCCGGCCTCCTCGAAACTGAAGAACTTGCCGGTGCGACCGTTACCGACCTGGATATCGTCGATAATCAGCAGGATATCGAATTCCTTGCACAGGGCGGCGAGCTTCTGCAGCCATTCCGTGGAGGCGACGTTGATCCCGCCCTCTCCCTGCACCGTTTCCACAATCACCGCAGCCGGTGTTTCCATACCGGAACCGTGATCCTCGAGATAGCGGCGGAAAACATGGATGGTATCGATATCAGCGCCCAGGAAGCCGTCAAAGGGCATGAACGAGACTGCGCCCCGTGACCCGTAGGAGGCGTCGCGATAGGCCTCGTTACCCGTCACCGCAAGGGCGCCCATGGTGTGCCCATGGTAACCATTGGTAAACGCGACGATATTGGCGCGCCCCTTGACCTGGCGTGCGAGCTTCATGGCGGCTTCGGTACAGTTGGTACCGGTGGGGCCGGTAAACTGCATTTTGTAATCGTAGCCCCGCGGCTCAAGGATGTACTTGACGAACACCTCGATGAACTTTTGCTTGGCGACCGTAGCCTTGTCGAGGCCGTGGGCAATACGCCGGTCCTGCAGGTACTTGATGCTGGCCTCGACGGCAGCGTCCGGATTATGGCCGTAATTCAGGGTGCCTGCGCCGGCGAAGAAATCGATATAGCGGTTACCGTCTTCATCAAACAGTTCCGCGCCGATGGCCTTGTCAAAGACCACCGGAAAGGATCGAATGTAGCCGCGAACTTCCGACTCATGCTTCTCAAACACTTTCATATCTGTTCTCCCTCAACTGCGCTACCGCCGGACAATCCACAATCTTAGCGCAATAGCGGCACAGATTTCAGGCTTGACAGGGCTGTATGTCAATTTGTTGTCCAGAAGCGCTGCTCTGTACCTGATTGCCGGCAACGCCAGCGGCGGAAAGCCGCCGGCTTGCAACAGTCGCCGCGCTTGCTTTTGTATTACATTTGAACTACGTTTGCACATTATGTAATACACTAGAGCAGGAAAAGCCATGGCAACAACACACAAGCCGGCGGGCAACAAGCGCAAACAGCGCAAGCCGAAAGTCCTGCAGGCGCGCATACCCGAGCACCTTGATGAAGAGTTGCGCGGGCGCGCTGAGCAGCTGGGTCTCTCCGTATCCACTGTTGTGCGCAATGTACTGCTGAATACCTTTAATCTGGTGGAGGACGTAGTCAGCGACAGCGCCCGGATCGCCCGTGCCGTCCAGGGCCGCACGCCAGCGCCTCAGGCTCCCGGACCCGAGGGAGTAGCGCCACCAGATCCGGTCGAGCCCGAGGCGATCATCGGCTGGCAGGAAATCACGCTCAACCGCAACGGGGTTTGCGAGTACTGCAATGCCATTCTGGCCCGGGGCGGCCGCGCCGCCATCGGCGTACCTGCCGGCCCCCGCCCCGCTCTCCTGTGTGTTGCCTGCCTCGGCGAGTTGGCGGGCCCAACTCCCGGCCCAGACAGCGAGGACGACGCGTGAGCCCACAGCCGATAAAGCGGGGCGCGCCCTCCGTTCGCACTGTTCGCGGCGGCCTGCGGCTGGCATTCGACTCCGTGGCGGGCGTCACCAACGCGGTGGAGGGAGTGCACAAGGCTATTGCGCGAGGCCCCATTGCCGCTTCGGTGTACGCGATCATCCGCGGGGTGAATGCGACTCTGCGCCAGGGTGTGGACCGCTCCCTGGCACTGCTGCCCGCCCCGACTCTGGCCGACCACCCCGTCTCGGCCAATGAATTGCGGGCAATAGCGGCACTGAACGGCGCCTTTGGCGACCATCTCGAAGCAACCGCAAATCCGCTCGCCCTCCCCATGACCGTGCTGAGTGACGGGGCCGCACTGTGCCTGGAACCAGAGGCGCTGGCGACGGCCATCCCAGGCCACGGCAATCACGTTGTGCTTATGGTGCACGGTCTCGGCATGTCCGAGCTTGGCTGGACGCGCGCGGGAGCACCTGCGCTCGGCAGCAGCCTGCAGCAAGCGACCGGCTGCACCCCGCTGTATCTGCGCTACAACAGCGGCCGTCATATTTCCTGCAATGGTCGCGAACTGGCTGCAGTGCTGGACACCCTGTTCCGGGCCTGGCCGGTCGCAATAAAGTCGCTGTCCCTGGTCGGGCACAGCATGGGAGGACTGGTTATCCGCAGCGCCTGCTGGTACGCGGAGCAGGCCGGTTTGCCCTGGTTGGCACAGCTGCGGCGGGTCGCCTGCCTCGGAACGCCGCATCACGGCGCTCCGCTGGAACGGGCGGGTCATGCCCTCGATATGGCGCTACAGCAAACACCTTTCACGCGACCACTGGCTCTGGGAAAATATCGAAGCGCCGGCATCAAGGACCTGCGCTATGGCAATCTCCTTGAGGAAGACTGGCGCGGTCGGCACCCCGACCGACCGGGCGGGGACCGACGCAGGCTGGTACCCCTGCTGAAAGACGTTGACTACTATTTTATTGCCGCCACACTGGGCGCCCACCAGCGCCATCCACTGGGGGTCCTGCTCGGGGACATGCTGGTGCGCACCGACAGCGCAGTGGGCTATCACAGGGACACGTCCAGATGCCTGAGCGTCAACCCTGAACACTGCCGCGTGTTTCACGAACGCAATCACTTTGACCTGTTGAGTGACCCGCGGGTGCACCAGCAACTCGCCCAATGGTGGACTGCTGGCGCTGAGTTGTGCTGACCGCCGGGATGTCTCTAGACGTAGAAGTCCAGATCCTCCTGGGCCTTCAGCAGATCCCGCATCTTGATGGGATCGTCACCAAAGAAAAACACCAGCCCCCAGTGTGTACCGAAGGCTGACCGGTCAGGAACGGTCTCCTCCGCCGGAGCGACCAGTTCGTGTGACTCGAAATACGGGTGCTCAACACACTCCTTGGGCATTTCCAGTTTGCTGACCACACGACGGCGTGGATAGACACCGAAGCAGCCGGCGTAACCCTTGGCGTCGACCACTTCACGCGGGAAGAAATTGTCTACCTCCTCCTTGCTGCTCTTGGGATCGAACACCAACATGGACGCCTGGTAGGCATTGAACCCATAGGCCCGCTCAATCAACTCGAAGGCCTTGAACCCGGGTGGCCGATAGGCAACCTCCCCAAAGTACATCTCCCCGTCAGCGGTGACGAAGTACTCCGGATGAATCAATCCGAAATGGATATCAAACGTCTTGATCAGCAACTCAATCTGCTTGGTGATTGCGTTGCGCCAGCTTTCCAGCTGTTCGGTGGCGGGCACGAACACCGAATAGCCCAGGGTCACGTACTCGGAAATGTTGAGGAACTTGATCTTGCCGTCGTGGATCCAGGCCTCAACGGCAAACTCCCAGCCATCCAGGTGGCTCTCCATCAACAGCGGATATTCCTCGGCCGGAATGGCGTCGATCTCTTCTATCTTGCGGATCATTCGGTGACCGAGGCAGCCGGCCTTGTCGAAGGCCTTGACGTGAATCGGGTCATCCGGGTCACCATCAAGCTTGAGCAAGGTCTGGTTAACGCGTTTCATGAAACGCACGATGTCTTCCTTCTCGTGCGCTTCTTCGAAAATACCGACTCTGATACCACCGAGCTGCGCACGGCGCTTCATCAGGGCCTTGTCGCGAAACAGGATGGACTGCCCGTACATGCGAGGGTTGTTGAGGAGAACGGAATTGATGGCGCCAGACCATTCGACAGTTTCTTCAAAAAGCGGTATGGCGACATCGACACCTTCCGCCTTCAGCCTTTCGGCAATCTCCAGAGACCTGTCATTCAGGCGGACAAAATCCCATGAAATGAAAGGTATGTTGTTTGCGGTACAGAAATCCGCAGCCCACTCCGGTGCAACGACCACGTAGCGGCGGTCAAACTTCTGCGCCGCCTTGATTGCGTTGACGCTCCAGCCAAGCAAGGCAATATAGCCCTTGTTCGGATCCTTGGGGGCCTCGGTTCCCTTTACCGAGTCAAAGTCCGGGTCGCGCCAGGACAGTACTTCCTGCGACAGCTTGTTTTCACCCATATTGGACATTAAAGATTCTCCTGATTGATCCCCTTGCGACAACCGCCAATCAAGCCAGAATACTAAGTGGATCCGGCTGCAGACAGAGTCGCTCAGAGACGACTGAGAAAGCTGGGAATCCGGCTACTTTAAATGCACCAAAATCACAACCACTAGAAACGTGAGTATATCACAAAAATGCAGTGGCTTTTTTTTGCCATAGATCAGCGCGGGATTGCAGCAAGACAAACCTGTACGCGATCGCACCAAAACTGCGGAGAAAGCAGCCAATCAGAATCCGAGAGCGCCGCGACGCAACCAGCCGTGGACGAAGGCAAGTTTGCGATGGGCTGCTTCTGAAAGCGCGCAGAGATAAACGTCTGACAATCCCATGGAACGATTGATGTGATTGATGCGTGTCGCCAGTGCAGCAGCTACGCCGATCAACAACCCACAATCCGGTTCTGAGTAAGGGTCCCAATTGTGCCGGGGCAGCTCTGGAGAGGTCAGGCCTGTCGCTACAAAACTGTCGGTGATATCTGTCAGGTGCAACAAGTGCGCAGCGGTCTCAGCCCAGTCCTCGTGTGGATGCGCCGAGGCGTAGCTGGTCAGGTAAAACAGTTTCCAGTCTCTGGGGGGCCCCTGATCATAATGCCTCAGGAGCGCCGCCGTGTAGTCGGATCGCTCGTCTCCAAACATCTCCCGGAATGCAACCAGAAAGTCCTCGCGCAGGCTCAGCCGCCACCAGAGCATGTGCGCAATCTCGTGGCGCATGTGCCCGATCATGGTTCGGTAAGGCTCGTCCAGAGCCTCTCTGCGGGTAACGCGCACCACCGGGTCGGCCTCGGATACGCTCATGGTTACGACGCCGTCGCCATGCCCCATGGCAGCCAACGTGTGGCCATCGGCGAGCATGTGAAAAACGGGGCGTGTGCCTGGATCTTCCGGTCTGAACCAGTGCCAGCGGCCAAAATTATCCAGAACCCAGCGTTTCGCCGCTTCAGTATCGGCCCAATTGGAGATGGCGTTGGGAAGGCCCGGATCCGGCGCCAGCGCCGTCATGGCACAGGCGCGACAAAAGGCACCACCCTCGGGCGCGATCCAGTTGCAACCAATGATATCGCGGTTTGCGCAGAATGGCGGCGTGGGCAGGAAAGCCCGAGCCTGGGGATCATAGGCTACCGGTGTACCGTCAGCAGTGGTCAGGTTGTGGAACCAGAGGGTTCCAGAGCCAACCGGATTGGAAAAAGTCAGCATATACAAAGAGCTCCGGCGTGCTTGACACGCTTGGCTTGGGAGTTTTCGCGGGACCAGGATGATATGCAGAAGCTGGCCCGCCAGTTTGCAGGTACAGCATCAGAGGCTGCTATCAGAGCAGTGACTGTGTCCACGACAGGAAATAATGCTACCCTGCTTCCAGTCGTTTCAGTTGACGCTGATGTTACCACTAAAAGACCTGTTCTGTTATTACACGAGGTATACCGATGAAAATTGTGCGAGTACAAGACATTATTGGCACCGAGCGCGAAGTGCACGGCCCCGGCTGGACCAGCCGCCGGATGCTGCTGAAGAAGGACGGCATGGGATTCTCATTTCACGAGACTATTATCCCGGCCGGTGCCGAACTCAACCTCTGGTACAAGCACCACCTGGAAGCGGTGTACTGTGTTGCCGGTAACGGCACCATTACCGACAAGGCAACCGGCGAGACCCACGAAATTTCCGACGGCACACTCTACGCACTCGACAAGCATGATCAGCACACGCTTCGCGGTGGCAGCGAAGACATGCGCCTGATCTGTGCCTTCAATCCGCCGGTCACCGGCCGTGAAGTACACGACGAAGATGGCGCCTACCTGCCAGACACCAGCCAAGACTGATGAACGCCACAACATAAACCACTTTGTCAGGGTAGCAGGTCCTCATGCTCCGTACCGTCCTTGGCAGGCAGCATGAGGTCTTCCTTGCTGACACCCATGAGCAGCAGAATGTTGGACGCCATGTAGATCGACGAGTATGTGCCCACCGTAATGCCTACCAGCAGGGCAATCGCAAAACCGAGAATCATGTCACCCCCAAAAACCGCGAGTGAGACGAGCACCATGACAGTAGTCAGCGAAGTGATCGTGGTTCTGCCCAGTGTTTCGGTCAGTGAAATATTGACCACTTCCAACGGGCTCACTCCTCGCAGCTTGCGAAAATTCTCGCGAATCCGGTCGTAGACCACGATGGTGTCATTGAGTGAATAGCCAATGACTGCCAGCACTGCAGCCAACACGGTCAGGTCGAACTCCAGGCCGATGACCGAGAAGAAGCCCAGGGTGATGATCACATCGTGTACCAGCGCTATCACCGCGCTTACTGCAAACTTGAACTGGAAGCGGAGCGCGATGTAGACCATGATCAGACCCAGTGCCAGCAACATCGCCAGCCCCCCCTGCTCCCGCAACTCATCACCCACCTGGGGTCCAACGAACTCGACCCGACGCAACTCGACCGCACCATCGACCTTGTCCTGCAGGGTCTCCAGCAGCGCTTGCCCGGCTGACTCTGAATGCCCCTGGGGCAGACGTATCAGGACATCGCGATCCGTCCCGAAGGCCACCACGATGGCGCCCGGATATCCCTCAGCATCCAGATCCGCACGAATCTGCTTGAGGTCGGCAGTGTCACTATAGTGCACCTCCACCAGCGTACCGCCGGTGAAGTCCAGTCCCCAGTTTAGCTGGCGGGTAACAAGAGAGCCGACTGACACGAACAGCAGCAGCAGTGAAATTGCGAGGGCCGTTTTGCGCCAGCCCATGAAATTGATGGTCTTCATGAAACTCTCACCTGTGAAATCCTGTGTAACCATGAAGCCACCATCGGTACCTGCCTCCCCACCGCAAGGCTCAGGAGTCAGGGGCCGCTCACGGTGCTACATGGGCGAAAAACAGTTCAGGTGAATACGGGAGGGGCCTGGGGAAGAACGGGGTAGCGGCTGATGCGGATGCGGGTGGCAACGGCAGCACGGACAGCACCGTCCATGGAAGATGCAGCCAGTCCGGTCCGGGACCTTGCCGTGTGGGAGTCAGCACAGGTATCGTCGCCTGAAGAGCCGTCACCGGCCCCCACCAGAAACGGCGGCGAACAATCGCCCAGCTGCTCGAACTGGCCACCGTGGAACGCAGGCGCATTCCAGGAAGCAGGCCAAAGCAGCAGATTGCCGATCAACAGCAGGCACAGCCCCAGCTGGGAGAGGGTCTTGCCTGGAATGGAGGGTGCCATGGTGGGGGCCTGGATGGACAAGCTACGCCGAGAGGCTATTAATAACATGGTTCCCCGGACAGGCGATAGCCGGAAAAGTGCCAGGAGTAATCTGGGTAGAGCTATCCATAGTGGTTGCGATGGCATCCTCAACAGAAATTTTTCTCGCAGGCGGCCCATAGAATGTCGGTTCTTACAGGTTTAGTATGATCCTTGTTCAAATGATCTGGCAGTTAGCTTCGTGAGCGCGCCCTGCGCCAGCGGCATACCGAACGGCCAGCATGGGGTGATATGAGCGACGGGCAGGTAGGCGCGCGCCTGGGTACATTCCTTGGGGTTTTTTTACCCTGTCTACTTACGATTCTCGGGGTAATTCTGTTTCTTCGTCTCGGCTGGATCGTCGGTCACCTCGGCCTGATCGAGACCTGGGTGCTGATCACGCTCGCCACCTCGATTACCTTCCTCACCGGGCTTTCTGTATCCGCTATCGCGACCAACATGAAGGTCGGGGGTGGCGGTAGTTATTACATGATCAGCCGCTCCCTGGGACTGGAGGTGGGTGGAGCCGTTGGTTTGCCCCTCTATCTTGGCAAAACGCTTGGGGTGGCATTTTACTTGCTGGGCTTCGCGGAATCCCTGCAGATGCTGCTGCCGGGTTATTCCGCTCCGCTGATCGCTTCAATCAGCCTGGTTGTGCTGGCCGCGCTATCGTTGTACTCCACCAGGCTCGCGGCCCGGAGCCAGCTTCCGGTGTTCGGCATGATATTGCTGAGCCTTGGCGCCCTGGCGTTGGGCGGCCCACCAGAGGACGGATTTGTCACGCCCACTGAATCTTCCACCGAGGTGACGTTTTTTATTGCGTTCGCTGTATTCTTTCCGGCAGTTACCGGTATTGAGGCCGGAGTCGGTCTTTCCGGAAGCTTGCGCAATCCGGAGCACGCCATACCCATTGGCTCTCTTGGCGCGATTGCAGTCTCCTACTTGATATATATGGCGGTGCCTTTGTTGTTGATTGCCTGGGTACCCCCGTCCGTCCTGGTTGATGATGAGCTTGTCATGCAGCGACTGATGCCCCACGAGGGATTTTTTTACTGCGGAATCTGGGGCGCAGCCCTGTCGAGCGCACTGGTCAACCTTCTCGCCGGCCCCCACATGCTTCAGCAGTTGGCGCGAGACAGAGTGCTGCCCGCATTCCTCGGGCGGGGCAAGCCCGGTGATGATACCCCCCGAGTCGCCACGCTGCTCACCCTGGCAATCATCCTCGTTGCGCTCTGGTCGGGCGGCCTCAACTCCATTGCAAAAGCGCTCAGCGTCTTCTTCCTCGCAACCTACGGTATCCTCAACTTTGCCGCCGCAGTTGAAGCCTGGCTGGACAACCCCAGCTGGCGACCGACCTTCAATGTGCGTTGGTGGGTCAGCGCTCTGGGTGCTGTGGGAAGCTTTACAGTAATGTTCGTTCTGACACCGTCGGCCAGCGCCGCCGCACTGCTGGTCTGCCTGTCTATCTATCTCTGGTTGTCGCACCGGCATCTGGGCCGACGGTGGACCGATGTCAGGACCGGTGCATGGCTGTTCCTTCTCCGCACGTTGCTCTATCGGCTGCGGGACTATCAGCCGGATGTACGCAACTGGCGACCCAACATGCTGGTATTCACGGGAGCGCCAACCCGGCGCTGGTATTTGGTAGAACTGGCCAATGCCCTCAGTCAGAACCGCGGGCTATTGACTCTGGCGACACTGCTGCGGCATGACCAGGCTGATGAGCAGGTAGAACTCCTGCGCGAGGGCCTGGGGCAGTTGTTTGAGAAAAGGAAGATCGCGGCGCTTTCTCGAGTTCATCGCACCCACAACCTGCGCGCAGGTATGGGTGAGATGATACGTTATTACGGTTTCGGTCCCTTGCGGCCCAACACCGTCATGTTCGCGCACGACTACCAGTTTGACGAGGCACATGATCTGGTAGCACTTATACAGGACAGCTATAGCGATGGGTTGAATGTAATCGTCGTGCGTGAAGGTAGTAGTGGGGAGATGCAGGGGCCACCACGCAGAGCGCTACATCTGTGGTGGGGAGGGCACAAGAGCAATCTCGGGTTCATGCTTGCGATAGCGCACCTGATACGCCACTCGGAAGTTTGGGGTGGACTCTCAATCGAGATTCAGTGTGACGGACCCACCTTGCGGGAAGGAGATAATCCGTCCGCGTTCTCTGATAACCTCCGTGAAATGCTGGCCCATGCGCGCATCCACGCGACGATTCACTTTGTCCATCGGGAGGCCGGGGAATCGTTGGGTCAACTGATGCAACGTGTCTCCGGGGACGCGGAAATTGTACTTCTGGGTATGCGCGCGCCCGAGCCGGGAGAGAGTCTCGATGTCTATACCAGTTATTATCGTACCCTGGAGAGCCAGTTGCCGAATGCGTCCCTGGTTATACAGGCCATGGCAGCGGAAGATCTGCCTTTTTTCGACTTGTTCCGTTAGCTGTCGTTGGTTACCGAGGCTGCGTGGAAATGTGCGGCGCAAGGTGCAACCCTGGTCTCGGGATCGATGGGTGTTTCTTTCAACCTATATACATTAATAATATATGGCGGGGCTTTAGTGGAACTTGCGGGTGGTGTTGGATGGGAAATTGGTCGGGGCGGCAGGATTTGCATAGCAGGCCTACCTCTTTGATTTCTCGACATATTCCAAACGTAAAACCCGTCAGATACCGTCACTGGTACCGTCGCGTTCTGAGCCCTGGATGGTGGTCCGGGGTTCAAATACAGTTTCCCAGAAAGTGGCTCTCAGCGGAAGAGTCTGACATCGATTCAGGCAGGCAACAATCGCCTTTGCAACGAGGACTGCATGTCCCGGCGCCCGTCGGCGATCACCATGGCAGTATTTTACGCTGTCGTTGTGTACTCAAGAGATTGCACGGTGTTACCTGAAATGTACAAGGCTATTCACTAATCGGAGGCCACAGCCGAGCGGAATGTACCAGGGCCAGCACCCATACCCTGTCGCCATCAATTTCGTACACAAGGTGATAGTTTGCGTGAGGAATAAGCTCGAGGGTCCCGGCGATCGCCCCCGCTCGCCCGATCATCGGATGTGCTTCCAGTCTCGCCGCCGCGTTGCTAAATAGCGAATCCATTTCGACTGCAGCAACGGGATTGTCGGCGGCAATGTAATCCCATATAGCTGCACGATCCTGTTGCGCTTCCGCTGACCAAACGACTATCACGCTTGATCTGCCATCACCCTGTCACGCCGTGCGGCGAACGCAGCTTCAACCTCATCATTTGATTCACCTCGACCAGCCCGCATTGAGGCGCGGCCAGCCTCGACCTTACGCCGAAGATATTCGTTGTACTCGCGGATTTGTTGCTGCTGCTCGATATAGCCACGCATCAACTCACGCATAACCTGAGAAGCGGGTCTATCCTCAATCGCAGCGGCCGCCATGAACTCGGCCCGTAGTTCGGGCTCCAGCTTCATGGTAAAAACAGCTTCCTTTCGCATACTCAAGCTCCGATACTTGCGCAAAAGATACTGACAAAGTATATACATCATCAGTACCAAGTGAAACACCCCGGCGAGCCTCAGCCCACCGGGATACCTGGTTTCGATTTGCCACAAACGACAGCGCGCACTTGGGCAAAGACACCCGGTGGCAGGTCGTCATCCTCAGCGTCCAGCGGAGCTCGCAGCGTGGTCGCCGGCGACGGCGGAGCTGACGGTTCTCCCGCCCGCGGATTCAACGGCACTGCCGCAACACCCCGCTCCGGTGCCTCCGGTTGCGTATTCCAGACCAAGCCTGCCACTGATTTCAGACGAAGTCTGCCCGAGGCAATGAATCTGGAGACCGGAATTACACCAGTTGACGGGACACTACCGTGCCCTGGCGGTGAAGCGACTGTTTCCACTTAAGCAACGTGCACAGGAAGTGCACTGGGAGTCACCATGGTCACGACAGGCCAGAATGTCGACAATATCCGCTTGGGCGGCGGCGGATAAACGGTACTGCACCATCAAACAGCTGACTGCGCCCGAGCGGCGGCACTCAGGCCCAGTTGGCCAATGAAGTCGTCGAGCTGGTCATCACCAGCATCCGTGTAGCGACCGGCAGCGATATCCGCCCAGCCTAAGTTCGCCGCGTCCTGGAGGGGCTGCAACTTGGCGGCCTCCAGATGCTCGCGCTGCTCGATCAGACGCAGCCCCTCCCGTAAAACCTCACTCGCGCTCTGGTACCGCCCGGATTTCACCAGGCTCTCAACCAGGTCCTGTTGATGGTCGCTGAGGACTACGTTGCGTGTTGGCATGGGGTACAACTCCTCTGTGTTACAGGCCTAGATCGGTGCCCGGATCCAGATCACGGTACGCAAGGTCTGGCTCTCGTTCTCCGAGGCGTATCCCTACGCCAGCGACATTGCCGAGATCCTCGCCAACCTGCGCCGCTGCCCTGCGTGGGCGCCACCGGGATAAACGCCCTCCACCAAACTGGTCTCACCCGTCACCGGCAACCTGCCGGAGATATCGTTCGTCCGGCTATCGGACTTGGCATGATCTGAGGGCGTGGAGCCGCCGAAATCGTCGCCTACAGAGTACTGCAGGCAGGCGCAATGGCGCCTCCGTCAGCCCCGCGCGCTACGATCGCCGAACCTGCCATTCGAATTGCCGTGAAAAAGGCAAAAATGGGCCCATCAAAAAAACGGTGAGTGAAGCGGGCTGATATGGCCCACCCCTGTCAACCGGCAAAACCAGTTTCTGTGCGATTAAACGCACTGCCGGCGGCATTGACAGAAACAGTTTCACACCGAATCAGGAACGCGACGCGCGGAGCGTTCAACGACGATGGATCACGCTGATATTCGCGGGTTGGTTACCGCATGACAGAGATACGTCGCGGGGCTGCCTCGCTCTAGAGTCGGGGATCGTCGCGGTCGATTACTACGACGCCCACATAGCCCGATCGAGGATTCCCCTCATCGTGTCCGCGCATCGCGTTTCCGATTCAGTGTGTTGTTGCGCTTCAATTCATCTTGGTTTACCTCCTGTTGCCAGGCTCAATGCTCATGCTTCCGGAGAGACGTGCTGCCCAATGTCCCAGACGAATCCCAACAGTTCTCTGGCGATGGCGACGCAAACCTTGTTGTGTTGCAAGCCGCGGGCGCTGAGTCGGCAATAGCGATGACATAGACGCAACTGAGCCCGCCAAGCGATATCCCTCACAGTGGCTGGCTGACCTTCCTGCCGCACTTGCAGGGCGCGACTGATGCGGGCCGGGAAGCGGTAGTTCCAGGCCGCTTCGACCAGTACGCGCCGAGCGTGGCCATTGCCGGACTTCGTGATTGACCCGAGCCGGCGTTTGGTCCCACTGGAGTGCTCGCTGGGGACTAATCCCAGATATCCCATCAGGTCGCGCGGCCGAGCAAAGCGACGCAGGTCACCCAGCTCCGCTACCAGTGTCGTGGCCGCTACAAGATCGTGTCCACGCAAGGTCATCAGCGCATGCACCACGGGCCGCATCCGCCACCCCTCGACCTGCTCTGCCAGGGCCTGAGTCAGTCGCTCGACTCGCGCCTGACAGACCGCCACTGCTTGACGGTACTCTACGAAGGCGATGTCCTGGGCAGGATGGTCAAACGTGACTGCCGCCAGATACCGCTCGCGGGCCGCGGTCCAGGAGGTCTTGCCAGAATAGCGTCGACCGTGACGCAACATCAGCGCCTTCATCTGCTGGCGGGCCTTCAGGCGTGCCCGCACGGCGTCCTCCCGGGCGCGTGACAGATCCCGGATGGCCTCGTCGCGAGCATCCGGAATCACCACCGGCACCAAGGCGCCCGCACGTGCCAGATTGGCCAACTGTAAAGCATCACGCCGATCCGTCTTGACCCGGTCTCCCGGTCCACGTGGGACCTTTGCCGGGGCAATAACGTCGCAGTGGTACCCTTGTTCGGCGAGTTCCCGGGCCAGTGTGTAGCCGCAAGGACCGGCCTCATAAACGACCTGTAACGAGGTCGGGTCACCAAGCTGTGCGAGTGCCTTGCTCAACTGAGCGCGTTTTACACCGACTGTACCAACGAAGCGTGGCTTTGATCGTCCAGTGGCTGCAAAGCTGATCGCGATGGACGTCGCGTGCACATCTAATCCAACAAAACCCATGATAGGATTGTCCACGGTCTGCCTCCTGTACTTGTTGTAGATATCGCCCTCGGGCGTTCTACATGTGGATAGGCGCACAGCAGTGCGCAACCCACGATACCGTAGGAGGCAGGCCTCTTCAGCAACTTGACCTGTGAAGGTCCGCCCCCGCTAAAGGCGGGCCATTATGTCTAGGGAGCTACCTTACTGTTGTTCCGACCAGAAGATTTGGCTTCGTAAAGAGCTTTGTCTGCGCGACTGAGTAACAGGCTGAGATCATCACCTGGCCTGAGTTCGGATCCGCCACAGCTCACAGTTACCTTATGACCGACAATAGCTGCAGGGGACTCCGCCCGTTCCACAGCTATACGGACACGCTCGGCCAAGGCCAATGGGTCCTCAGTCTTGGTGACATTCCCCAGCACGACGAACTCCTCACCGCCAATCCGCGCCAGTAGGTCAGATTCCCGCAAGCTTGACTTCACGGCATCGACGACTGCTTGAAGGACCTTGTCACCCACAGCGTGACCGAAAGAATCATTGACCGACTTGAAGTGGTCAATATCCAGCATGACAAGCGCCAGCGATGACTTTGAGCGCTGTGCAGCACTGATAAGGTTGTGTCCAATCTCAGTAAACACGCGGCGGTTAAAGGTACCAGTCAGAGCATCGTGGGATGCTTCGTACTGGTACTTCGAGCTTAGGTCTATCAGTCGGAGATGGTCCTCAACCCCATGCGCGAAGCGCTTGATAAATCGCTGCTCCATCGACGTGGTTTTCTTAGGTTTTTTGTCTAGAATACAAAAGGTTCCGAAGTTCTCTCCCGACGGCCAATTCACAGGCACGCCAAAGTACGACATCAAGCCAAGTTCATTGTCGGGGTTGCCGCGCCACACTGGGTCTTCATCTGCATTGACTACCTCTAGCGGTCTCTGCGTCTTGATTACTGTCTCGCAGTAGAGCTGGTTATTCCGGGGAGCTGTTTCTCCGGCAACATAGGGCTCATCAGGCCGACGGGCACTGACCATGACTTCCATCGTAGCCGAGTTTCCCCGCATTACAAGGCACGCCGGCACGCGACAAAAGTCGGCAACCAGGTCAGCAATCTCCTGCCAATCAGAGAGCAAATAATCAGGAACTGCGAGCATGATCTCCTCTCTCGAGAATGGTTACGAGGGCTGTCCCATAATTTCCAAATTCGATCAAATTATCCGGAAGGACACTTCAACAGAAAATGCGGCCGGATTGCGTACACGGTCACCGTCGTTTTCTAGCATCATAACGCCTTCTTCCTTCTGCTGCCTTGTTGCGCAGGAGCGGCTTCATGAGAGCCGCGTTGTATAACTGAAGGATCTTTAACATTCTAGTGGGCCATGCGGAAAGTAAGGTTAGATAGGTTTGTTTTTGGTATACTCTCGCCATGGTTACTCATGGCAATTTCAAAGTTAGTGAAGAGAACACGGCGACGTTGGAAGGCTGGATTCGTAGCACATCGCTTCCTCAGGGGCAGGTCAGCAGAGCGAAGATGATTCTCGCTTTGTCTGACGGGGCCAAGGTGGCGGATGTGGCAGCGGCTCAACGGGTGTCGTGTAAAACGGTCCATAAGTGGAAGAGGCGGTTTATCGAATCCGGTCCAGAGGGGCTGCTTGACCAACCGAGACCAGGACGCCCATCGGTCATTGATGCTGATACGGTTGACCGGGTTCTGACATTGACGACGCGCTATATTCCTCAGGAAGCCACACACTGGAGCGTTTCCTTGATGGCCAAGTATGCGGGTGTAACCACTTGGCAAGTGCGTCAGATCTGGCAGGCGGCAGATCTGAAGCCGCACCGACTGAGAACCTTCAAGATCAGCAATGATCCGGATTTCTCTGAAAAAGTGGTGGATATCGTCGGCCTTTACATGGACCCACCGGAGAATGCTCTGGTGCTTTGTGTAGACGAGAAAACCCAAATTCAGGCTCTGGATCGTACCCAGCCTGGATTGCCGCTGTCCGAGGGACGAATTGGGAGTCGCACACATGACTACAAGCGCAATGGTACCGCCGCGCTCTATGCGGCTTTTAATGTCCTCCCTGGTGAAGTGATTGGCAGAGTCGAGAAGCGATCGCGATCGAAAGAATTTCTGGCTTTCCTGAAGCAGGTGGAAAGACAAACACCGAAGGACAAGGACCTGCATATCGTGCTGGATAATCTCAGTGCTCACAAAACGAAGGAGGTCAGGGAATGGGTCGCGGGACAACCGAGAATCCACTTTCATTTCACGCCGACCAGCGCATCGTGGTTGAATGCCGTCGAAGGCTGGTTTTCTCAACTTGAACGCCGAGCGCTGTACCGCGGAGTTTTCACCAGCGTGCCGGAATTGAAGTCTGAATTGAAGCGATTCATTCATGTGCATAACCGTGATCTTGCCAAGCCATTCAAATGGACGAAGAACGCCGAGGGGTCTTCCCTTTTTCCGGTGGGTCAGTGTTTCAGATTGAGTCCCCCTAAATAGAACCAGATCGTATTCTGGAAACGAACGTTGCTTCTAAATCCCTTGGCTCTCACCTTGATCAGTTTGAGCTTCGCATTGATGCTCTCC
>NZ_JAVJWR010000028.1:0-120900 GCF_040221975.1 Haliea sp. | reverse complement strand
TGCCAGGGGCCGGACCACAGCCTGCACGGCCTTGATGACCAGCTGCCCCTGCTCTGGCGGGAACTTGGCATGCATGACCCACATGCCCTCTTCGTCCTGGAACCAGTAGAGCTCCCGGGCCAGCTCGTGCAGGGCTTCGGTGTCCGGCGACGGCGCGGCCCCGTGCCCGGCGGCCTCATCCGCGAATCCGGCACCGGCTTCAGCCGCCAACCCGGCAGCGACACGCTCCGCTTCGTCAGCGGAACCGCCTGCCGGCGCGATCTCATCGGGCCCCCAGTCCAGCAACCCCACCAACACCGGATCCGCAACGGGCTCATACCGGCTCACCAGCCGCTCCAGATGCCCGGCACTGTTCTCCTCAGCCAGGTGCACCATGAATCCTTCGTTTTCAGGGGTGGCCACCCGGGTAATGGCGCGGACCTTGGAATAGGAGAGCTCGCCTTCGGAAAAGGCCTCATTGACCTCCGGCAGCACGGCCAGCTGCCGCGCCACCCGCACCTTCTCCCGCGCCGCACCCAGGGTGATACCGCAGTGGGCCACCAGCCAGTGGGCGCAGGAACGGAACGTGCCCTGCTCGCGCCAGCCACCACAGCGGTCAAACTCCGCAATCAGCCGCAGCAAGCGGTGATTTGCCGCATTCATCTGCGCCGAGAGCAGGGTAATTGCCTGCCCCAGCTGCGCCCCGGTCAGCCGCCGGGGCCAATCTTCCACAATCGCCGGTACGCCCATGACAAAGCCCTCAATACTGTATGGATACACAGTATTTTAGGCGCGCCGCAGCAAAACCCCAAGGACCGCGTTTCATCAAATACGGCCACCCTGCGCGGTGATGGACTTGCCCCCTCATGCCCGCACAGCGCGCCCCCGGGGGGTTTCCAATAGTGTCCCGGATCTGGTCAGCGCGATCGAAGGATACGCCGGTACAGACAGTGATTATCCCGGGGTTCCGGGCAGGGCGGCACAGGCCAAAGCCATCCTGTAGAAGGCCACCCGCGCCGGCAGCTGGTCGAATGTCAATACAGTGTGATGCGCTGCACTAGCGAGTGCCAGCGGTATCGAAACCGCACATCCTGTTCACGGTGTTCGTGAACAGGCGGTGGGCGCGCTCCAGGCTGATATCCTCGTCGAAATACACGGCGGAGCGCAGGCCTATCATCATCGAGTAGGCAATCTCCGCCGAGTCGCTGGCGTCGTCCAGCACCAGCGCGGGTGCGGCGCGGAAAATGTCCACCAGGTGCGCCTTGCAGCGGTTGTCGAAATCCGCCTTGGTGATGCGCAGGACGTCATCGTTTACCGCCGCCCCGAAACATTCCAGCATGAACCCGATTTCGAGTCGGGTGCTGGTTTCGCCCCGGAACCAGAAGTCCGCCAACAGCTGGACCTGCTGCTGTGGCGGGTGTTGCGAGAAGGACTCGATTTTCTCCAGAAACCGCACCGACACGTTGGCGAAATACTGCTCCAGGATCGCCTCCTTGCCGTTGAAGTAATACAGCAGGTGGCTGGCGGTCATGTCCGCTCCCTCGGCGATGTCGGCGAGGGTGGTCTTTACGTAGCCCTTGTTGATGATGCAGTCGTGGAGGGACTTGTAGATGCGCCGACGGCGCTTCTCGCCGCGGCCGTCGCGTCGCGGCGCCGGCCCGGCTTTCGTGGTCGAGGGGTTGTCGGCAGTTGCTTTCGCAGAGGGGGTTTTCATGGCGCAAAACTTTAGCAGCTAAGCCGGCTTCCGGTCATGTACTTTGTGTATAGAGGGTGCCCGAAATAAGTTGAACAATGTTCAAAGTGGGGCTATCATCCTGAATATAATTCAAAGGCTAACGATAAGATGCAGATAGCAGGCATGAACTTCGTGATTACGGGCGCGGGGGCTGGCATTGGCGCCGGCACCGCGCGTCTGGCGGCGAGTCATGGCGCCAGGGTGATGCTCTCGGACACCAACGACGGCAATGGTGAAGCGGTGGCTGAATCCATTCGCGCCGCCGGTGGCACGGCCTTCTACCAGCACTGTGATGTCAGCGATGAAGCCCAGGTACAGGCGCTGATGCAGGCGGCGGCGGAGCAGCTCGGTGGTATCGATGTGCTGCACAACAACGCCGGCATCCACGAAAGCATACTCGGTGGCGGACTGTCGCTGGAGCACATGAGCCGCGCCACCTTCGACAAGGTCATGGCGGTCAATGTCACCGGGGTCTGGCTCTGCGCCAAGTACGCGCTGCCCTGGCTGCGCCAGAGCGAACAGGCCTCGATTATCAATGCCGGCTCCACCAGCTCCATTGCCGGTTACCCCAACTGTGTCGCCTACGGCTCCAGCAAGGGCGCGGTGATGCAGATGACGAAGATGCTGGCGGTGGATCTCGCGGCCGATGGTATCCGGGTCAACTGTTACTGTCCCGGTTCCATCCATACCAAGATGGTCGACGATTTCCTCGCTGCCGCGCCGGACCAGAAAGCGATGCTCAACACCATGACCATGACCCACCTGATTCCGCGGATGGGCCAGCCGCAGGATGTCGCCGAGCTGGTGTGTTTTCTCGCCAGCCCCGCGGCCAGTTTCATCAACGGTGCCGTGTGGCTGATCGACGGGGGCTCCCTGGCCTGGCGCGGTACCCTGGACGTGCTTGGAATGGGAGACAGTGTATGACTGCCGAACTCGAAACAGGGGAAAAGCTCGCGATCCACGAACTGCTGTCCCGCGCCGCCTACGCGCTGGATGAGCGTGATGTAGAGATGCTTGCGGCCAGCTTTGCCGAGGATGCCGCTTTCAGCATGCGCATCGCCGGGGGCGACCTGATCGGTCCCTTCGAGACCCGCGACGGCATCATGCAGTTGATGACCGGTGCCATGGCCGAGCAGACCGACAAGCGCCGCCACGTGGTGTCGAATATCTTTTTTCCTGCGGATGCCGGTGCGGGGGAGGGTGTCGCCGTGGTGTCCAACCTGACCCTGTTCGCGACCGAGAATGGCGAGATCTCGCTGTTGTCGGCCGGTGTCTATCACGACCGCGTGGTCAAGCGCGAGAGTGGCTGGCAGTTGCTGCAGCGCCATCTTGATCTCGACAAGAGCTACTGACGGGGTCGCCGGGTGAATATAGGCAAGATTCCAGCGAAGACCGCGCGCCTGGCACCCGCCAGGGAGGCGTTGATCGATGTGCCGAACAATCGCCGCATGACCTACGGCGAACTGGATGAGCGCGTGCGCCGCCTGGGCAATGGGTTGGCAACGCAACTGGGCCTGGGCAAGGGCGAGCGGGTTGCCGTGCTGGCCAAGAACTGCATCGAGTACATGGAGGTCTATTTCGCCTGTGCGCGCATCGGCCTGATTGTGCAGCCGTTGAACTGGCGCCTGGGCGGGCCGGAATTGCTGAAGATTGCTGCCGGCGGTGAACCGCAGCTGCTGGTGTATTCCAGCGAGTATGCGGACATCGCGGCCACGCTGGCGGCCGACGCGGGCATTTCCCACTGTCTCGACTTTGGTGCGGGCAGCGACGGCAGCTACGACGCCTTGCTGGCCGCGGCCAGCGCCGAAGAACCGGCGCAGTCGGCTGCCGTTGGCGATGACGACCCGGTACTGATTCTCTACACCGGTGGCACCACCGGCGAATCCAAGGGTGCCCTGCACACCCACCGCTCCCTGTTCGCGGGCATGATCAACCAGACCGTGGCCGAGCGTATCGTGCCCTCGGACGTGTACATGCTCACCGGGCAGATGTTCCACATCCCGGTGGGGCTGGCAATGAACTACATGGCCCACGGCTGCCCACTGGTGTTGATCAACTTCGAGGCGAAGCTGGCACTGGAGGTCATCCAGCGCGAGCGTGTCTCGGCTTTCCTCGGCATTACCACCATGCTCAACTGGATGATGGCGGTGGACAACTTCGCCGACTATGACCTCAGCAGCCTGCGCAACATCCAGTACGGTGGCGGCCCCATGCCCCACAGTGTGGTCAAGGCGGCGCTGGAGGCGTTTCCCTGCACCCTGATCCAGGGTTACGGCCAGACCGAGGGCATGACCATGAGCTTCCTGTCCCAGGAAGACCACCTCGACGCCATCGCCGGTGTTCATCCCGAGCGTCTCAGTTCCTGCGGCCGGGAAGGTTTCATGACCAGCATCAAGCTGGTGGATGCCGACGGCAATACCGTGCCCCGGGACGGTAATACCCCCGGCGAGATCCTGGTGCAGTCCGAGGCCAACATGGTGGGCTACTGGCAGCGCCCGGACCTGACCGCGCAGACCCTGCGCGATGGCTGGATGTATACCGGGGACGTCGCGGTATGGGATGAGGACGGTTACATCTTTATCGTCGATCGCGCCAAGGACATGATCATCTCCGGCGGCGAGAACATCTACAGCACCCAGGTCGAGGCCGCGATCCACCAGCATCCGGCGGTACTCGAGTCTGCGGTGTTTGGCATCCCGGACGCCGAGTGGGGCGAGTCGGTGAAGGCCGTGGTGGTGCTCAAGCCCGGCATGACCGCGACCGAGGCCGAGATCATCGCCACCGCGAGCCAGCACCTGGCGTCCTACCAGAAGCCGCGCTCGGTGGATTTTGTCGACAGCCTGCCGAAAGCGCCCACCGGCAAGATTCTCAAGCGCGAGTTGCGCGACCCCTACTGGAGCACGGGAGAAAGAAACGTATGACCACGACGCTGCTCAGTGACGAGCTGCTCGCCAATATCGGGCGCCAGAGTGCGCCTCATCGCGAACTGGTGACCCGGCGGGACATCCGCAAGTACGCCATCGCTACCGGCAACCGCCAGCGCAAGTACCTGGATGGGGACCAGGCGCCGCCGATGTTCCACGTCGCCCTGTTCTGGGACGTGGTGGAGCTGGAAGCGCTGACGCCCGACGGGGTATCCATCGACACCCTGCTGCCCAGGTTCCCGCTGGAGCGGGCCATGGCCGGCGGTCTCAAGATCGACTATCTGCAGCCGGTCTATCCCGGGGACTGGCTCACCGCGACCCGTACCCTGGCCGACATCTACGAAAAACACGGCCGCTCCGGGCCGCTGATTTTCTACCAGGTGGACATGCAGATCGTCAACGACGCCGGCGAACCGGTGATTCGCGAACAAACCACGAGAATTCTGAGGTAATGGCTGTGTCACTGAGCGAAAGACTGCCGCGGGCGAATGTACAGGTGGGAGACGAACTGCCCGGGCGAGAACTCAAGCCCGACAATGTGCAGCTGTTCCTGTACAACGCGGCGCTGTGGAACGCACACCGGATTCATTTTGATTACCCCTATGCGACCGACGTCGAGGGCTATCCCGGGCTGGTCATCGCTGGCCCCATGCTCGGCGACTGGCTCAACCAGTGCGTGGAGGAGTGGCTCGGCGACGCCGGTCGCCTGGTCAGCATTGAGTACTCCAATCGCGCGGCGAGCTACATCGGCGAGACGCTGCACTCCGGCGGCAAGGTGATTGCCGTGGACCCGGCCAGCGGCGAAGTGCGGATCGACGTCTTTATCAAGAACGAGGCCGGTGAAGTCATCACTCCCGGTGTTGCCACCGCGGTGATGGGGGCCTGATGGACAGCCTGCGCGGCAAGGTCGCCATTGTGGGTGCCGCCGATACCCGGGTGGGCAGTGTCCCCGATGCCACCGCCACGGAGCTCTGTGTCGAGTCCATACTGCTGGCGCTGGCGGATGCCGGCCTGGACAAGACCCAGGTGGACGGCCTGGTGACCTGCAACAGCATGTCCCAGCCCATGCTCTACCACGCCGAGGCCATCGCCGAGTACCTGCAGATTTTCCCGCGCTACTGTTTTGCCGCCGGCGCCGGCGGTGGCACCACCTTCTCCGTGCTGCATCACGCCGCGTCGGCGATTGCCACCGGCATGGCCGAGACCGTCGTGATTGCGATGGCCGACAGCCTGCGCAGCGGTCTCAGCCGCGACCAGGCCATGCTCATGCAGTCCTCCACCGGGCACCCGCAGTATGAGCAGCCCTATGGGCCCACGGTACCCGCCTACTACGCGCTGATCGCGCAGGCCCACATGGCACAGTACGGCACCCTGCCGGAACACTTCGCCGCGGTGGCCGTGGCCTGCCGCGCCCACGCGGCGCGCAATCCGGCCGCGCAAAAGCGCGACCTGATCAGTGTCGACGACGTGCTTGGCTCGCGCATGATTGCCGACCCCCTGCACCTGCTGGACTGCTCGTTGGTGTCCGACGGCGGCGCCGCCATCGTGCTGACCTCCGCCGAGCGCGCCCGGGACTTTCCCCACGCGCCGGTCTACCTGCTGGGAATCGGTGAAGGACACAGCCACGAACACATCAGCCAGGCGCGCAGCCTCACGACCTCGGCCGCGGTCGAGTCCGGCCGCCGCGCCTACGCGATGGCTGGCCTGGGCCCCCGGGACATGGACTTCGCCCAGCTCTACGACTGTTTTACCCCGACGGTGCTGGTGGAACTGGAGGATCTCGGCTTCTGCGCCAAGGGCGAGGGCGGCGCGTTCATTGCCAGTGCCGGCATCGGCCCCGGCGGCGCGCTGCCGGTCAACACCCACGGCGGCCTGCTGTCCCACTGCCACCCGGGCAATCCCGGCTCCATGTTCGCGCTTACCGAGTCCGTCTGGCAGCTGCGCCACAGCGCGGGCCAGCGCCAGGTCGCCGACGCCGGCGTCGGCCTGCTGCACGCCCAGGGCGGCATCATGTCCAGCCACAGCACGCTGATTCTCGGCAGGGAGCTGGGCTGACATGGAAAAAATCCAGCCGACACCGGGAACCCTCGCAGAAAGCTTTATTGCCGGCTGCCGTGTGGGCGAACTGCGCCTCCAATGCTGCGATAGCTGCGGAACGTACCAGTTCTATCCGCGGATCATCTGTGCGGACTGCCACGGCCGTGATCTGTCCTGGGTCGCCGCCAGCGGGCGCGGCCAGATCAGCAGTTTTACCGTGGTGCGGCGGCCCATTTCGGCGGCCTATGAGGCGCCCTATGTGGTGGCCCTTGTCGCGCTGGAGGAGGGGCCGACCATGATGAGTCACATCGTTGCCTGTACACCGGAAGACGTCGCGGTGGGCCTGTCGGTCCGGGTTGATTTTGCGGCCTGGTCGGACAGTACAAGCCTGCCGGTATTTACACTCGCAAGCCGAGACTAGAGGAGACCAACCATGAATGCGAAAGGAATTCCTGTAGCAGTCATCAATCCGGATGCGCCCGCGGAGTCTCTGGAATCGAAGCAGCCAGAACTCGACAACGGCGTCGATATTGCCAGTAAGGAAGGCTACTTCAGCCGCGAGTACATGGCCCTGGAATGGGACAAGGTCTGGACCCGCAGCTGGCTGATTGCCGGCGTCGAGGCGGATATCCCCAGGGTGGGCGATTACTTCCTGTTCGCCATTGGCGACGAGTCGATCATCGTCACCCGCACGGAGGAAGGTGTGCGCGCCTTCTACAATGTCTGCAGCCACCGCGGCGCGCGCCTGGTGCAGGAGGAGCGCGGCAATCGCAAGGTCTTTGTCTGTCCCTTCCACAGCTGGAGTTTCAACAATACCGGGGAGCTGCGCCGCATCACCGACGAGGAGTATTTCAAGCCGGAAGTGATCGCCCACCGCCCCGGTCTCAAGCCGGTGGCCTGCGACACCCATGCGGGCATCGTGTTCATCAACATGGGTGCCGACCCGGGGCCGCTCAAGGAGGCGATCGGCCTGCCGGAAGGCTATCTCGAGGCCTATCGCCTGGACGAGATGAAAGTGGTGCGCCACGTCCGCAGTGAGTGGGGTGCGAACTGGAAAGTGGGCGTGGAGGCCTTCTACGAGAGTTATCACCTGCACGCGGTGCATCCCGAGACCCGCGGGGTCATGGGTGACCTGAACGTGCAGTACGATCTGTACCCGAACGGCGCCAGTCGCATGATCGTGCCGCTGGGGCAGCCCAGCCCGCGCATCCACGACCAAACCACCGTGAATGAAGGTTTGAAGATGATGCTGGAGGATGCCGGTATTGATTCCTCGGGCTTTGACGGCACCGCCGCCGATGTGCGCCGCGCGATCCAGGAGGGCAAGCGTGCCCGGGCACAGCGGCTGGGCCTGGAGTACGACCGCTTTGTCGATGGCCAGTTGTCGGACAGCTGGGCCACGGGGATATTCCCCAATGTGCAGATCGGCTGCCATCCGGAAGCGGTGTTCCTGATGCGCTTCCTGCCCCACGAGACGGATCCGGAGCGCTTCTACTACGACACCATGACCCTGATCTTCCCGGTGGCGGACGGCAGCTACAAACCCCCGGCCTGGATGGGTCTGCCGGAGGGCACGGACACCAGCGGCAAGGTGCGCCCGGCCACGGAGCATTACGGCATCGAAGAGGACGCGAACCTGGGGCTGGTGTTGAGCCAGGATTCGTCCCTGTTGCCGATAGTGCAGCAGGGTATGCGCTCGCGGGGCTTTGATGGCCAGCTCTGGAGTGAGCAGGAGCAGCGCCTGCGGCACTTCCATGTGGAACTGGAGCGCAGGCTGGCGAGGTAGCAGGCAAGGGCAACAGGGCAGAACCGCCCCGGGGTCGCAAGCCCCGCGACGGTAACCGCCGGAAAATTCAAACCAATAACCAAGTTCAGGAGTACGTCATAATGATAAACAGCAAGAGTGATCCAAAGCGCCGCTTTACCGCCAGGGCGCTGCCGCTGGCACTGGCCATGGCCAGTACGCCGATGCTGAGTGGTGTGCCGTTGACGGCCATGGCGCAACTGGAGGAGGTGCTGGTTACCGCCAACCGCCGTACCGAAACCGACATCCAGACCACGGCTGTATCGGTCAGTGCCATCACCAGCAACGATATCAACCAGCTGACGCCGCGCGATCTCGGCGACATCGCCAGCCTGGTACCGAACTTTTCCGCGGCCAAGCCGGCGGGCTTCAACGCCGCCTCCTTCGCCATGCGCGGTGTCGGCCAGACCTCCATCATCGTCTACCAGGACCCACAGGTCGGCGTCACCGTCGACGACTTCGTGATCCCGCATATCCAGTCGCAGTTGCTGGAGATGTTCGACATCGACCAGATCGAAGTGCTGCGCGGCCCCCAGGGCACCCTGTTCGGCAAGAACACCACCGGCGGCGTGGTCAACGTCAAGACCAAGCGCCCGGTGCTGGGCGAGAACTCGCTGGAATTGCAGGGCAAGGTGGAGAATTTTGGTCGCTTTGAAACCCGTGTTGCCGGCAACCTGGCAGTCACCGATACCCTGGCCCTGCGAGCGTCCGGCCTGTACATGGAGTCCGACGGCTACTGGCGCAACAACGCCGAGTACGGTCCGGTCACCGCCTTTGATCCCACCCACCCGGCGCTGGGCACTACCGGCCGCGGCGACGGCAGCAAGCTGGGCGGTGATGATTCGATCTCCGCGCGCTTCAAGGCGCTGTGGGAGCCCACCCCCAATTTCACCGCCGTCGCCCAGTACGAGATCATCCGCGACAACGGTGATTCGCCACCGGTGGCCAACGGTACGCCCCCCGGCGCACCGCTGGTATTCAACTTCCTCGGTCTCACCTCCGATCCCGGCGGCGACCAGGTGAAGAAAGCCGGCATCACCAACCGTGACGACCTGCTGCTGAACATGTCTGATGGTCACCAGGTGGACATCGACGGCTACTACCTGAACATGGACTGGCAGCTGGACAACTACACCCTGAGTTCAGTGACCGGCCTGCGCAAGCAGGAAAGCCAGCTGCCCTCGACCTACACCGGCGAAGTCGGCCCCGGTGGCTCCCTGTTTGACGCCAACCGCGTCGATGACCGGGAAACCTTCCAGCAGGAACTGCGCCTCGCCTCCAATCTGGACGGCCCCTTCAACTATGTCGTCGGCGGCTTCTACCAGGAAGACGACACCACCTTCTGCGTGGTGCAGGTACTCGGCTTCCTTGACCTGCTGGGCCTGGGTAGCGAGTTCTTCGGCGACCCCACCTGGTGGGACAACAACCCCCAGATTCTCTGTAACGAACAGGAGGCGGAGAACTGGGCAGTGTTCGTGGATGGCAGCTACGATCTCGACGACAAGTGGACGGTCTCGGCCGGCTTCCGCTATACCAACGAGAAAAAGTCCTGGACCGGTCGCAACCAGGTATTTTTCCAGCAGCTCACCGGTGGCTTCGACCCCAACCTGACCTGGCGCAACTTCAACTCGCCGCTGGATGCCGCTGACTTCAATCGCTATTCCGACGGCGTGTTCAGCGATGACGAAACCTGGAAAGAGCCGACCTGGCGGGTGACTGTCAGCCACACCTTCTCCGACGATCTGTTCGCCTATTTCAATTATTCCCGCGGCTTCAAGAGCGGTGCCTACAACGACCAGACCGGTACCTCCGGCTCGCCGATCACCGCCGCCTCGGCTGCACCGACGGATCCGGAAATCGCCGACTCCCTGGAGCTGGGCTTCAAGGGCGAGTTCCTGGACCGCCGCCTGCGTCTGAACATGGCCACCTTCTACGTGGAGTATTCGGATGCCCAGCGCGATCTGGTGGCGGTGTTCGACAACCCGTTCGGCGGCAGCTTTCAGGAGACCCGCTTCTTCAACGCGGCGGACCTGACCTCCTACGGTCTGGAACTGGAGATGACGGCGGCACTCACTGACAACTTCACCCTGCGTGGCAACCTCGGTTATCTCAACAGCGAGTACGACGAATTCCTCGCCGATACCAATTTCGACGGCGAGATCAACGTCGACCTCAGCGACGAGGACGTCAACCGGGCGCCGGAGTGGCAATGGAGCCTGGACGCCATCTACAACCACAACTTCCTCAATGGCGATCTGACCTGGGTGGCCGGGTTGACCTACGAGGACGAGGCGATCTTTGTCTATTCCAACGTCGCGCCCGAGTATCACGGCATGACCGATGACCGCACCCTGGTCAACGCCAGTGTCACCTACAACAGTGCCGATGAGCGGTTCTTTGCGCGCCTTTATGGTCGCAACCTGACCGACGAGGAGTACCGGGTGGGTGAACTGCCGGTGGCGGACCTGTGGACCATGACCTACTACGGCCAGCCGCGCTCCTATGGCCTGGAAGTGGGCATGAAGTTCGGCGGCAACTGAGTCGCATCTGCGATGCTTGAGGGCCGGC
Organism: Haliea sp.; assembly: GCF_040221975.1. Classification (GTDB taxonomy): domain Bacteria; phylum Pseudomonadota; class Gammaproteobacteria; order Pseudomonadales; family Halieaceae; genus Haliea. The sequence continues at coordinate 109,853 of NZ_JAVJWR010000028.1, read as the reverse complement.
TTTGTCGGCCCTTTTTTTGCTGACGCAACCACAGCGCAGGGGAGGGCAGTGCCTGATGGACTGTATTCTGCACCATTTCGATATTTCACCCTTTGCCGAAAAGGTCCGCCTGGTCTTTGGGCTCAAGGGCCTGGCCTGGCAGTCGGTACAGATTCCGGTGGTCATGCCGAAGCCGGATCTGGTCGCACTGACGGGCGGCTATCGCAAGACGCCGGTGCTGCAGATCGGCGCCGATATCTATTGTGATACCCAGCGCATTGCCGTTGAGCTGGAGCAGCGCTATCCCGCCAGGACCCTGTTCCCGCAGGGCAGCAAGGGTTTGTGCCTGGCGTTGGCGAACTGGAGCGACGCGGCCTTTTTCCAGCCGGGCGCGGGCCTGTCCATGGGTACCAATGCCGATCTGCCGGAGGCGATTCTCAGGGACCGCCGCGAGTTCTTCAACTTCATTGATTTCGCCGCGCTGCCCGACGAATTGCCGCACCTGTATGCACGCTTCAAGGCGCAGCTGCAGCTGCTGGAAACCATGCTCGCGGATGGTCGCGACTACCTGCTGGGTGGGCAACCCTCGTGGGCAGACATCCTCGGCTACTTCCCGGTCTGGATGTGCCGGGGCAATATCCGCGGCGGCGACACCCTGCTGGCGGCGTTCCCCCGCGTGCTGGCCTGGGAGCCGCGCATAGCCGGCTTGGGCCACGGTGAACGCAGTGAGCTTGATGCGGAGGCAGCGCTGGCCAGTGCCCGGGAGCAGCACTCCATTGCCGAGGTGCTGGTGCTCGGAGAGGCGGTGCCCGGCCTGGCCGCCGGCATGCCGGTGGCGGTGACGCCGGAGGATTACGGGGCGGTGCCCGTCGCGGGAGAGCTGGTGAGGCTTACCCACGAGGACATCGCCGTACGTCGTACAGACCCCCGTGCGGGTGAAGTGGTGGTGCACTTCCCCCGTGTGGGCTATCGCGTGGAGAAAGCATGATGAACTATTTCCGGGGTATTCTGGCCTTGCTGATGGCAGCGGGCAGTACTTTGGCCGGCGCTGCAGCGGACACGGCACCAGAGCGCAATGGCGCGGCTCTCTATCAGCAATATTGCGCCAGCTGCCACGAGGGCGGCGTCGCCAAGGCGCCCCAGTTCAGTCTGCTGGAGATCATGCCGCCGAGCTCCATCCTGCGTGCGATGCAGGGTGGGGTCATGCAGACCCAGGCGGCGGACATGACCGCTGTCGAGCAACAGCGGTTGGCGGAATACCTGTCCGGGCGAACCCTGGCTGAGGCGCACATGCAAAGCACGGCGCCCATGTGCAGCGCGGAGCGGGCGCAATTCGACTTTGCGGCGCGCCCGGATACCAGAGGCTGGGGAGTCGATCCCGGTAACCAGCGCTTCTACAGCAGTGACCTGGCCGGGGTAACGGCGGCGAATATCGGTGAGCTGGAGCTGAAATGGGCCTTTGCGTTCCCGGGCGCGCTGCGGGCCAGGTCGCAGCCCGCGATTGCCGGCGGCGCCCTGTTCGTCGGCAGCCAGGACGGTACGGTCTACGCCCTGGACCGGGAAACCGGCTGCATCCGCTGGCGCTTTGCCACCGTTGCCGAAGTGCGCAACGGTATTGTCGTCGCGGACTGGCAGCAGGGCGCCACGGCGGCGCCGCTGCTGTATTTTGGCGACCTGGTGGGGAACGTCTACGCACTCAATGCGGTGACCGGGGAACTGGCCTGGCGCGACCGGCCGGATGACCATCCCAGCCTGACCCTGACGGCTTCACCGGCAGTGCGCGGTGACCGTTTGTACGTGCCGCTGTCATCACTGGAGGTGACCGCGGCAGCGGATCCGGGCTACGCCTGCTGTACCTTCCGCGGCGGCGTGGCGGTCTACAATGCCAAAACCGGAGAAAAACTGCACACCAGTTACACCATCGCAGAGAAGCCGGTCGTGGTGGGCAAGAACGCGGTGGGCACGGAGCGCATGGCACCCTCGGGGTCGCCAGTGTGGAACACACCGGCCCTGGATCCGGCTCGCGGGGTCATGTATGTCGGTACGGGTGAAAATTATTCCTCCCCCGCCAATGACACCAGCGACGCGATTCTTGCACTCAGTCTCGAGGACGGCGCCATCGTCTGGAGCCAGCAGATGACCGAGGGGGATGTCTGGAACATGGGTTGTGAAACCGAACAGCGCGTCAACTGTCCGCCCGAGGATGGCCCCGACTACGACTTTGGCGCGGCGACTATCCTGGCGACTACCTCAGAGGGGCGCGACTTGGTGCTGGCGGGACAGAAGTCCGGCGAGGTCTTTGCTCTGGATCCCGACAAGGGCGGGGAGATTGTCTGGCGCAGGAAGCTGGGGCGCGGTGGCATCCAGGGCGGCGTCCACTTCGGCATGGCGCTGGACGGCGATGTTCTCTATGTGCCGATGTCGGATTTCGACGGCGGTCCGCGCTGGCCGGGGGAGATGTTTCCCGGCATGTTCGCGGTCGATATCCGTACCGGAGAAGTGTTGTGGTACAACCGCACCGTGGATATCTGCGACGGTCGCGAGTTCTGCCAGCCGGGCCTGTCTGCCGCGACCTCCGCGATCGAGGGTGCGGTGGTTGCCGGCGGCATGGACGGAATGCTGCGCGCCTACCGCAAGGCTGACGGCAAGGTGCTGTGGTCCTTCGACAGCGTGCGCGAGTACCAGACCACCGATGGCGGCAGCGCCACCGGCGGCTCCTTTGGCGGCGCCGCCGGGCCGGTGTTCAGTGACGGCATGATGTTCGTCAATTCAGGCTACGGCATCTACTTCCACATGCCGGGGAATGTGCTGCTGGCGTTTGGACTCCGGGAGTAAGCCCCGGGATGGCTTGACTCCCTCCGAAATTTCTCTACACTTGCTAGACGCAAACAAGCGAACGCGGTTACCATTGGGCTGCCGCGATTCGCTGCGGCTATATTAACGATAATAGTGGTATGAGGTGTGAAGGATGGCTGACGACAGCGCGACGCTGGCGGCCCTGGTGGCACGGATAGACGAACTCGAGAGTCGGCAGGCGATCATCGACCTGACGTCGGACTACTGCCACGGCTTCGACAAGCGTGATTTCGACCGCTTCCTGGCAATCTGGAGCAAGGATTGCGTCTGGAATATCGGCCCCCCCTTTGGCTCTTTCAGCGGCCACGACGGTATCCGCGAGGCAGTGCAGGATGTTCTCTGGCCCGCCTGGCAGGAGTCACATCACCTTTCGACCAACCACGTCATCCGCTTCCAGGATGCTGACAACGCCACCTGTGTCTGTGATGTGGACTGCGTGGGTACGCTGACCGGAGATACCGATTGCCAAATCGTCGGGGCGACCTACACCGACACCGTGCGACGGCAGGACGGGCGTTGGAAGATCATCCAGCGCGACGTCAAGATTCACTATTTCAATCCCATACTCGGAGTGCCACTGCAGGCGCCGCAGGGCTGAACCCGGCCCTGGGACCGTAAACCGCAATTCGCAGATAACTATTAACTACATCGTCGAGGAGACGCCCCATGAAAACACAACGCAACATCATGTTTGCCGCCATCGCCGCGGCTTCGGTCGGCCTCTCGGTCCCGACCGTGGTCAATGCCCAGGCCGGTGTGCTGGAAGAGATCACCGTGACCGCCCGCAAGCGTGAGGAAAGCATGCAGGACGTGGGCCTCGCGGTTAGCGCGCTGAGCGAGACGGAAATCCAGCGCCAGTTCGCGCGCGATATCCAGGACCTGGCCAACATCGCGCCCAACGTCATCATTGATGACACCGGCCAGGGCCCCGGCGGCACCGCGGCCATTTTTATCCGTGGTGTTGGCGTCGCAGACCTGGAGAAAAACTTCGATCCGGCAGTCGGCGTCAGCGTCGATGGTGTATTCATCGGCTCCACCGCCGGCGCCCTGATGCGCGGGATCGACATTGCCAGCGTGGAAGTGTTGCGCGGCCCCCAGGGCACCCTGTTCGGTCGCAACACCGTGGGTGGGATCATCAATATCACCCGCTCCCAGCCCACCGGTGAGCTCGGCGGCCGCTTCCGTGCCGGCGTTGAAAACTACGACACCTGGTACCTGGATGGCGTATTCAACTTTGCAGTGACTGATGACCTCGCAGTCAAGCTGACGGCGTCCAAGCGCGATCAGGGCGAAGGTTATTACGACAACGTCACCCGTCGCGGTGATCAGGGTCGTCAGGACTATGAGCAGCTGGGAGCCAACTTCCTCTGGACTGCAACTGACACGCTGGAGCTGGAGTACTCCTATATCCGCGAGCGCCTGGACCAGGATACGCCGGCGCTGGTCAACGCCACGCGCCCGGATCAGGCCTTCTGTATATTTTACAACTACTGTTCGCCTAACAACGATACAACGATCACCGGTGACCGCAACGGCGTTGCCGGTGGTGGCGGTGAGCCAGCCCCGGCGCCGGGCCTCGTGACGAACGTGACGCTGCGCGATGATCTCAACGACAATTTCATGGAAGCGTTCTTTGACACTGACACCCATATTGTGGAGGCGCGCTGGGAAATCAGTGACGCGCTGCGCTTTGACTACATTTTCGGCCGCTGGGAATCCGATGAAGATAGCCTCCAGGACTGGGACGGAACCCCGGACCTGCTCTATCACACTCGCCGTCCGGGCGAGTTCAAGCAGGATAGCCACGAATTGCGCCTGACCTGGGATGATGGCGGTGCCTTCAGCATGGTCGGCGGCCTGTTCTTCTGGGATTCCGAGTACGAGAGCCGCATGCGCTCCTATATCGGCTTCCTTGATCTTGCCAATGGTGCCCCCAACGATCCGGGCTTCACCAGCCTGATTGCGGATATCCCGCAAACCACCCGGCAGACGACCGAGTCCATTGCGGGGTTCTTCGAGGCGGACTATCGCTTCACCGACAAGTTGACGCTGACCCTGGGTGGTCGTTACACCGAGGACGAGAAGACCTCCGAGCAATATGGCGAAGTGTTCACCGTAGCCGACGGGCGCACCAGTCACCCCGAGGAAAAGTGGGATGAGTTTACACCCAAGGTGGGTCTGCGCTATGCGCTGGATGACAACATCATGCTGTACGCCACCTACTCCCGCGGGTACCGCGCGGGCGGTTTCAACGGCCGTGTCGCCAGCGTTGTGGAGGCCTTCCAGCCTTATGACCCGGAGACCATCGACAACTATGAAATCGGTATCAAGTCTGAGCTGTTGGATCGTCGCCTGCGTCTGAACGCGACCGTGTTCAACATGGACTACAAGGACAAGCAGGAAGAACTGCAGCTGCCGTCCAATGAGACCGATACTGGCCAGAAGACCGTGGTAGCCAATCCCTCGACGGCGACCATCCGGGGCATCGAGGTGGAAGCCATGGCCTATCTGAACGAAAACTTCAGCCTACGCGCCAACCTGGGTTACCTGGATTCGTCATACGATGATTTCGTATTTCAGGACGCCGAGGGTTCGATTGTCGACTTCAGCGGCCTCGAGTTCCGCCGGGCTCCCGACTATACCGGCACCATCGATGCCACCTATGAGTGGGATGTGGCCGGCGGTAATGCCTGGGTCCGCGGTTCCTATCGCTACATTGGCGAGCACCACACCAGTGTCACCAACAACGAAGAATTGAAGAACGATTCTCAGGGTCTGGTCGATGCCTCCGTCAACTACTCCATCAACAACCTGCAGTTCAGCCTGTTTGGCCGCAACCTGACGGATGAAGATGGCTATACCCACGGCTACGAAGTGGCGGGCCTCTGGTCCTACGCCGCCACCCGTCCGCCGCGCACCTACGGCCTGGAAGTGGTCTACAACTTCAACAACTGATCCTCATGGCTGACATGAACGACCAGTCGCAGGTACTGCTGGCGAAGCAGGCGATCACGGAAGTGATCGTCCGCTACGCCCGCGCCCTGGATCGGCTGGATGAGACACTGCTGCGCAGCGTCTTTCATCCGGACGCCGTGCATCATCACTTCTATCAGGGGCCTTCCTCGGCCCCTGACGCTCCCCGGCCCGCCGACGGCGGCCCGCGGGATTTCGTGGAATTCGCGCTGGGGGTGCTTGCGACCCACACCCGCACCCACCACCAGCTCGGCAACACCCTCATAGAACTCACCTCCGCCGACCACGCCGTGGCGGAAACCTACTTCACTGCCTACCACCGGATGCGCCCTCGGGGCGACCCCAAAGCGGCGCCCAATGCCTGCGATACCGAGATGGACTACTTTGTCGGCGGCCGTTACCTGGATCACTTTGCCTGCCGCAACGGCGAGTGGCGCATCACCCGGCGCACCGGCATGACCGACTGGACCCGCCTGGAACCTCCGAGCAGCCAGGGCTTTGACGACATTGCCGCGGAGACCATCGGCCGGCGTTATCCGGACGACCTGCTCTACCATTGGGCCGGCAGGGACTGAGACCAACCCGGCCGGGGCTCCCCCGGCCATTTTCGACAAGGAGACAAGCATGCGCTTGCAAGACAAGGTGGCCCTGATTACCGGCGCTGCCAGCGGTATTGGTGCGTCCACGGTGGCGCGGTTCATCGCCGAGGGCTGCAAGGTCTGCCTCTGCGACATCCAGGACGAGGCAGGCGAGGCACTGGCGGCCAGCTACGGTGACCAGGCCATCTACGTGCACTGCAACATCACCGATGAAGACAGTGTCAGCGCGGCGGTGGACGCGGCGGTCAGTCGCTTCGGCAGGCTCGACATCCTGTTCAACAGCGCCGGCATTGTCGGTGCGGTGGGGCCGGTTGCCACCACTCCCGGAGCCGAGTGGCGCTTCAGCATTGATGTGCTGCTGAACGGGGCCTTCTACTGCCTGAAGCACGCGGCGCGGGTCATGGTGCCGCAGGGCTCCGGTTCCATCATCAACATGGCCAGCACCGCCGGCCTCATGGGTGGCCTGGGGCCGCATGCCTATACCGCGGCCAAGCACGGCGTGGTGGGCTTGACCAAGAATGTCGCAGCGGAATTGGCTGGCAGCACCGTGCGGGTGAATGCGATTGCCGCGGCTTCCATGGCCACGCCGATGGTGGCCAATGTGCTAACCGGCGACCCCGGCGATATCGAAGGCGCCAAGGCGATCCTGGCCGAGGCCTCACCGTTGCGTGGCCGCCCGGGCCTGGCGGAGGATGTAGCCAACGCGGCCCTGTGGCTGGCCAGTGATGAGTCCGGCTACACCACCGGCCACACCCTGACCACGGATGCGGGCTTTACCGTGGGGGCAACGGCCGCCGGTCCGGCCTTCGCGGAGTACCAGCCGATGATCCGCGAAGCAGGCAGGTCAGGCTTGCCGGAGTAGGTCAGGGCAGCTCGAACACATACAGCGCCTGCCCGCCCGTGGGCTGGTAGATATCCGGGCTCACCACCGCGGTCATGGCGCGGAATACGCCGATCCCGGTGGGTACCGCCAGGTACTGCTTGCCATCGACAGCGTAGGTAATCGGATAGCCGTGCAGCGGGGCGCCGAGTCGGGTCTGCCACTTCAGCTCGCCGCTCTTGACGTCAAAGGCCTTGAAGTAGCGGTCGAGGTCGCCGATAAACACCAGTCCACCGCCGGTCGTGAGTGCGCCGGTCAGGAACATGGCGCGCTGTTCCACGGCCCAGCTCTCTTCCATGCTGCGCACATCCCAGGCCGCCAGGCGCCCCAGCATGCCGTTGACACCGGGCATTTCGTAGGTGCGTGAGTCAGCGCCGTAGCCGCCGGAACCCGGCTCCTGGGCTACTTCCCGGCCCACCATGTCGGAGCACAGCTGGTGCAGGGGAATGATCAGGTTGCCGGTCTCGGGGCTGTAGGCCGAGGCCTGCCAGTTGTGGCCGCCGTAGATGCCCGGGCAGGCTTCGATGGTGTCGCCAATGCCGGCGGCAATGATGTCATCCCGGTAGCGCACCACACCGCGAACCTTGTCGATCTCCGCGTAGATGGTCTGGGGCAGGGTTTCGACCACGCTGAGATACTCGCCGCTGGCGCGATCAAGTTGCCATAAAAGACCGTCCTTGCCGATAGTAAACACTCGCTTCTCGCCGTCGATATCAATCAGCACACGCTCGAAGCCGACCTCCATATCGATGGTTTCACCCGGCACGTGCTGGAAGAACCACACCAGTTCGCCGGTGTCCGGGCGCAGGGCCAGGGTCGAGTTGGTGTAGAGGGCTTCGTCGGTGGCGGACATGCCGCGGCTGGCGGCGACCCAGGGCTTGGCCTGGGAGGTGCCGAGGATGAACAGTTTCAGTGCCGGGTCGTAGGAGCCGGCAATCCAGGTGTCACTGCCGGCGCGCATTTCCGCCGGCAGTCCGGCCCAGGTGTCGCCGCCGGGCTCACCCGGCAGGGCGATGGTGGAGGTGCGCCACAGCTCTGCACCGGTGTCGGCATCGTGGCCAGTGATGAAGCAGCCTTCTTCCTTGTACCACTCGCAGCCATTGATACCACTCAGCACCACGCCGTCGCCGATGATGGGTCCCGCCGTGTGGGTATAGCCCTTTTCAAAATCCGCTTTCGGCGTGCGCCACACTTCCTGGCCGTTGCGGGCGTCGATGGCGACGATGGCGGCATCATAGGTCGCCATGTACAGCTTGTCGCCGTAGAGGGCGATGTTGCGGGTGGGGCCGCCCAGGGTGCGCGATGCCTCCGGAAAGGTGTAGCTGTACTCCCAGATCAGCTCGCCGCTGGCTGCTTCGAGGGCCTGTATCACGTTGCCCGGGTGGGTCAGGTACATGATGCCGTTGTGTACCAGCGGCGTGCCCTGGTTGCTGCCATCCTTCATGGTCAGGACCCAGGCCAGCTTCAGGTCACTGACGGTGTCGCGATTGATCTGCTGCAAGGGGCTGTAGCCCTGGCCATCCAGGGTGCGGCGCCAGCTCAGCCAGTCGCCCTCCGGCGGATTGCGCAGCTGGGCGGCGGTGACCGGCTGGAAGCTCGTGACTTCACGGTTGCTGAAGCCACCCCGGGTGCGGGCATCGGCATCGATGCTGCCGGCGGCGTCAAAGGCTACCCAGGAGACGGCTTCCGAGCCGTCCGCAGCCGCCGCCAGGGCGGGGGTGCTGGTGAACAGCAGGCTCTCCGGGTCACCCGCCTCGCGGTTGGCCTCGATGATCCAGGCGGCAATGGCGGCGTGCTCGGCGTCACTCAGCTTGCCGGCACCGCCGGGGGGCATGTTGGCGCGGTTGTAGGCCAGCAGTGCCATGGCCTCGCGCTCGCTCCACTGGCCCAGGAACCCGGGGCCCTTCAGGGTATTGCCGTGGGCCGAGCCGCGCAGGCTGAGCCCGTGGCAGGTGGCGCAGTTGTCGGCGTACAGTGCTTCGCCGCTGGCGGCGAGGGCCGTATCCGCCCGTGTTGCCGGGCTGACGGCCGCAGCGAGGGCGGCCGCAGCGAGGGTGAGCTTGAATTTCTGGCTGGTCAGCGTGTTCATGCGCTGTATCCTCCGTCGATTCCGATAATTTGTCCGTTGATGTAGGCTGCCGCGTCGCTCAGCAGGAAGGCGGCGAGGGCGGAGACTTCCTCCGGCTTGCCCATGCGCGGCATTGGCGTCTTGTCCAGGCAGTCGTTGATGACAGCGTCCGCCACCGGGTCCGCAGTGAATGAGCTGTGCACGATGCCGGCGTCGATGACCCCGGGCGCAATACCGTTCAGGCGCACGTTCTGGGGCCCCAGTTCCCGCGCCAGCTGGCGCACAATGCCCATGATCGCGGTCTTGGGGATGCCGGACATGGCGTCGTTCTCCAGGGTGCGGAGCACCGCGGTGGTCAGCAGCTGCACGATGGCGCCGCCGCCATTGGCGGCAAAGAACTTGCCGGCGGCGGTGAGCAGGTTGAAGGCGCCCTCCACATCGGTGGTCATGATGTGGCGGAACTCGGCGCTGCTGATCTCGGTCAGTGGCCGCAGCGGGATGGCCGGGCCGGTGGCATTGACCACGCCTGCGAGCCCTGCGCCGAGGCTGGCGGCATGGTCGAGGAAAGCATGCACCTGTGCTTCGTCGCAGAGGTCCACGGCGTGGCTGCGGGCGCTGCCGCCGGTGCCGGTGATGGCGTTAACCATCTGCTCTGCCGAGTCCCTGTTACTGTGGTAGCCCACCAGGATGTGGTAGTCCCGTACGGCCAGCTCGCGGCATATGGCCGCGCCCAGTCCGCCGGTGCCACCGGCGATGGCGATTGTCTTCCGCATTATTATTGTTCCCGTGTCCGCTCATTTGCTTGTTTGCGTCTAATAAGATAAGCGTAACAGAAACCGGGGGTCAGGTCTCGCATTGTCGCCTTTCGCCGAAAGCAGCAATGCGAGAGTCCATTCCCTCTACAGGAAGCCCAGCGGCGCTCCCTGGGAGGGGCTGTAGAAACGCTCGAGGTTGGGCAACACCAGGCCGAGATCGCTGTCGCTGACCCCGAACCAGCGCGCCAGCTCGGCGAAGTAGAGGTCACTGGCGGTGGTGGGTATGTAGATGCCGCGACCGACATCCAGCGGGTTGTCCGGATGGATCTCCGGGTAGTCGCCGTAGAACCGGCCGCCATTGACCGCGCCGCCCATAATGATGTGGTGGCCGCCCCAGCCATGGTCGGAGCCCTTGCCGTTGGAGGTCAGGGTGCGGCCAAAGTCGGACATGGTGAAGGTGGTGACGAGGGGCAGGGCGCCCAGCTCCGCCAGGGCGTCGCGGAATGCCAGCAGGCCGGCGTCGATCACTGGCAGCATGGCGGCCTGGTTTTCCAGCAGCCCATCGTGGTGGTCCCAGCCGCCCACGGTGACGAAAAAGGTTTGTCGCGGTGACCCCAGCGCTTCCCGCACACTGATCAGGCGCGCGATCTGGCGCAGTGACTGGGCGAACGGATCGTCGGCGAACACCGTGTTGAGCACTGCAGCGTTGGTCAGCGCGGATGCCACCGTCTGCTGGGTGGCCAGGGCCTCGGCGAAACGGTCGCGGTACTCGCGGCGCAGCAGCTGTTGTTGATGCCCCGTCAGCAGCGCATCCACCACCTGGCGGGTAAACTCTCCCCCCGGCGTGTTATCGGTATAGCCGGTCAGGCTGACAGCACCCGCGTCCGCGGTCGTGACACTGTAGGCGGTGGTGGCCTGGCCGCTCTGGAATACATTGTTGCCGGAGAGGGAAATATTCATCGCCAGGCCATTGAGAGGCGATACTCCCTGCAGCAGATCGGCGATGCGCCCGCCCCAGCCCTGGGCGATACGCGCGTCGGAGACAGCGGTCTGCCATTGCTGGATCTGGTCGGCATGGGAGAACAGTCCGAGTGGCAGGGGCCAGGTTCCCGCCGCGGCCGCAGCGCTATCCAGGGGCGCCACCAGCGGACCGACGTTGTTGACCAGGGCCGCGTCCCCGGCCGCGAACAATTGCTGCAGGCCGGGCATGCCCGGGTGCAGGGCATAGCGCCTACCGCTGCTGTCGCTCCCCGCCAGGGGCAGCAGGCTGTCGCGAGGCAGGGCGAGGTCCGAGCGCATGGCCGCGTAGCCGGCGTAGGTCCCACTGTCCCAAGGTACCAGCATGTTGAAGGCGTCATTGCCGCCCGCCAGCAGAATGCAAACCAACGCCCGGTACTCCCCGTCCGCTGCCTGGGCGGCTGCCCGGCGTGCGAATCCCAGTTGTAGCAGGGGCGCCAGCCCACTTGCGGCGCCCAGCGTCAGCCCGTGTTGTAGGATACGTCGACGTGTCAGCATGGTCACAGCTCCACCGCGTAGTCGGGGGAAATCAGCAGCAGGTACAGGGCGACCCGGACCCGAAGCTCGGGTTCATCAATGGCTGAAGCCGCCTCGGCAATACTCCCGCGACTGGCATCGCTGAGGGTGCCATAGGTAAAGACGGTGTCCAGTCGGTCCAGCAGCGCCGGAACGTCGTCTGCCAGTGCCAGATACTCCCCCAGGTCCATGCTGGCGGCGCTGAACGGCGGTAGCCGCAGATCGTTGAGGAAATTGCCCAGTACCGCAGCCTGCAGCAGATTGGCGATGGCGATGACTGAACTGCTGTTGGTGATCTGGAACTCCGGCGCTACCAGTCCCGCGTCGGCGATCGCCCCCACCGGCTGGAAGGCCGGCAGGAAAAAATTGAACACGCTGGGCGCCGACAGCGGGTGTTGCTGGATCTGCTCCTGCACGTAGAAGCCGGTGTTGGCATAGAAACCGTCCGGGCTGCTGGTGTTGAGCTGGCGCAGGGCGGCCACCAGCCGCAGCAGGGGCTCACGCAGTTTGCCACGGTGGCTGTCCGGGTCTGGCAATGCCCGCGCTTCCGGATCCAGCAGGATCGCCCGCAGCACGTTGCGCATGTCTCCGCGCACCGTGCCATCCTCGCCGTTGAACGCCGCGGTGACCCGTTCGACATAGGCGGGCGAGGGGTTGGAGCTGACCAGCCGCTGGATCAGCTGGCGCCCGATGAAGGGGCCGACATTGGGGTGCTGAAACAGGTTGTCGATGGCGTCCTCGATATCCTGCATCCCGCCCTGGCCGCCGGGGAGGACGGTGCCCCCCAGGAGCTGTTTGGCGTCGCTGTCGTGGAAGGCCTCGAACATGCGCATGGGTTCGCGGAACTCGGGCAGACGGCTGGGGAAACGGTTGTTGGCTCCGCCGAAGGACAAGCCGGTGAAAACCCGGGCCAGCTCGCCGATATCCTCGTTGTCATAGGTGGGTAAAGGCTGGCCGGCGCCGTCCAGGCGCTCGCTGCCATCGGGATTGAGCTCGAACAGGCCGATGGAAAACAGCTGCATCACCTCCCTCGCGTAGTTCTCATCGGGAAAGGTGTTGGCCTCGGGGTCGGCGCGGGCATTGTTGATGTGGCTGAGATACACGCCCATGGTGGGGTGCAGGGTCACCGCCAACAGCAGGTCACGGAAATTGCCGAAGGCGTGGGTCAGCAGGGTGTCGTAGTAGTTGCTCATGGCATAGGCTGACGTGAACAGCACATCGACATTGTCCGAGACCACGAAGATTTCGCTGAGGGCAAAGGCCACCCGCTGGCGCAGCTGGTCCTCCGCGGTCAGGGTCCGGTGCCACCAGGCCATGCGGCTGAACAGTCCCTGCAGAATGACCGGATCGAGGTCCAGGACATCGAAGTCACCCCGTGCGGCGCGAGCCTGCAGCTCGGCCACTACCGGATCGTGGTAACCGCGCGGCAGGGCGAACTGGTCCTCCAGCCAGGTAGTCTCGCCATGGTCGGCGATGGCATTGATCTCTGCCCAGGGCATGCCGAACGAGGCCCTGGACGCGAGCCTGGCGGCTGCATCAATGCCGCGCAGGGGCTCGGGGGTGGTTGGGTCTACTGGCGCGGGATCCCCACCGCCCGGGGCTGGGGCGATGGGTGGCGCAGTGGTCGGCGCGGCCTCGCCGCCGCCACCGCCGCACGCGGCAACCAGTGCCACGGTGCCAGCGAGCAGCAGGCTGGCCAGGAGTCGGCGTACCATAATGTCGCCCTCAGTTACCGGTCAAGTTCCAAGTCTAGTGGCAGTGCTGGCGCTTGTCGTGGGCAGACTCGGGAAAAGTGCGGATTTGCAATGGCCGCCGTGCGTGAGTTGCCGCTGGCCGCCCCACGCGCCCGACAGTGGATCGACCCGGAAGGCGAACTGGAGGGCTACCGTGCCTGGCGGCGATCGGGGAGTTGGCGGCGGTCCTCGGGAATCAGTTCGCCATTGATGGTAATGGGGAATATTGCGGGGTGTGGTGCCTGGCGGCGATCCTCGCGGTTGCGGGGCCGGTAGTCGCGACCGCTGTCGGCAACCAGCCCCAGGGACTCGCGGTCATCGTCGGAGACATAGCGGCGAGCCGCCATGGTGAAGATGACGACAGAGATCAGGAGAGCACCCAGTCCAAGTACAGCGATAATCGTCAGTACCATGTTCATTGCGTGCGGGCCCCTTGTTGTATTCTCGCTGCGTTGCCATTGGCAAGCAATTTCTGCACCAGTCTGCGTGCTGGCCTCTGTTTTCAGGAGGTTACCTAAGCCTGTGCTGGAGCTCAAGGCGAGAAACACGGAGAAAGTTAAAAAATCTGACACATTTGGGGTATGCCGGCGCGAGGGCGCCGGCTGCGGAGTGGCTTCAGCGGGCACCCTTGCCGAACAGGACCACCTCCGCGGTCTGCAGCAGCACCAGGAAGTCCAGGAACAGGCTGCGGTTCTTCACGTAGTACAGGTCGTACTCCAGCTTGTGCAGCGCGTCCCGGGTGGAGGCGCCGTAGGGGTAGTTGAGCTGGGCCCAGCCGGTGATGCCCGGCTTGACGCAGTGGCGCTTGTCGAAGAAGGGGATCTCCGCCGCCAGCTGGCGCACGAACTCGGGGCGCTCGGGCCGCGGGCCCACCAGCGACATCTCCCCGGTCAGGACGTTGATTACCTGGGGCAACTCGTCGATGCGCAATTTGCGAATGATGTGGCCGACACGGGTGATGCGGGCATCGTTGCTGGTCGCCCAGCGTGCCTTGCCATCACCTTCCGCGTCCACGGTCATGCTGCGGAACTTGAGGACATCGAACGCGCGGCCGTCCAGCCCCACCCGCTTCTGCCGGAAAATGACCGGTGCTCGCCAGCCGTCCTCCAGCTTGATGGCAATCACGGTGACCAGCATGAAGGGCCAGGTGCCCATCAGCAGCAGGAAGCCCGCGAGCAGGTCCATCGTGCGCTTGGCGACGTCGTGGGCCTTGCCGCAGTTGAAGCCGTCGGCGTAGATGAACCACTCGGGCGGGGCTTCCTCCACCAGCACCTTGCTCGCTTCCTGCTCGAAGAAGTCGAGGATATTCAGCACCTCGATACCCCAGGTGCGACAGCGCACCAGGTCTTCCGCCGGCAGCACGTTCGGGTCGTCCAGGGCCACCACGATCTGCTGGATGTCGTGATCCCGGGCGTACTCCGGCAGCGGTTGCTCGGGCGTGAACACATTGCCTGTGGTGACGACGGTCTGCTCATTGCCGGAGCGGACATAGCCGGCGATCCGGAAGCCGCGACGGTCGCTCTTGCGGCGCATGCGCACGGCGATGTTGGCCGCCCGCTGGCCGCTGCCGAGTACCAGCACCCTGCGTTTGAACTGCTCCAGTTCCACGGTATTGCTGAACACCACCCGGGTCGTGAGGGCGGACGCGAAGGCGATCACCAGGGTGAAGGCGAGCACGCCGCGCCACAGCAGCAGGGAAGGCAGCAGGTAGAAGATGGCGGACATGGCCACCATGACAAGCAGCAGGGCACCGCCCACCCGCAGCAGGACGCCGTTGGTACCCTCTCGCAGCCGCGGCTGGTACAGTCCCATGGAAGTCATCGCCAGCACGGTAATGATGGCAAAGACCACGGCCCGCACCGGCAGCGCATCAAGGTGCAGCGCCAGTTGCGCGGGCTCCCGCAGGTAGTAGGCCCAGGTGGCCAGGTAGCAGGCGCCGACAAACAACAGCGCGTCCAGCAGCGCCAGCCAGTAGTAGGCGATATGGACGTGGTGATTGAAGACGCGTTTCGTTCCCAACAGGCTGCTCGCTATCATGATTGCTGACTCTCTGGATCGTCCGGCCTTGGTGCCCTGTCTTCCGGCATCGGTTCACTCAGCAGGGAAAATAGAGTCTAGCAGGTGATCATGACATTTCCTGTGCAGTGTAAAATTTTGTGACAGAGGTCGCAGTCGGCGCCCTTCAGAGCAGGAACTCCAGTGGCGGTGGATGGCTCAGGAACAGGTGCGGGCTGGCGGTGTAGCCGTAGGCGCCGGACTGGAACAGGACCACCAGGTCACCGATGGCGGCGCGCGGCAGCGACATGCGCTCCCCGAGGATATCCAGGGGGGTGCACAAGGGGCCGACGATGGACACCGTTTCCTCGTCGTCGCCGTGGACCCGGTTGCCGATGCAGACCGGATAGTTCTTGCGGATCACCTGGCCAAAATTGCCCGAGGCGGCCAGGTGGTGGTGCAGGCCGCCATTGGTGATGAGGAAGGTGTGGCCGCGCGACTCCTTCCTGTCGCTGATCGTGCATACGTAGATACCCGCTTCCGCAACCAGATAGCGCCCCAGCTCCATGACCAGTTCCACGCCGGGAAGTTGCTTGAGGGCTTCGTCCACCCGCTGCCGCAGGTTGGCCACTACCGGCGCCAAGTCCAGGGATTCCTCGCCGGGAAAGTAGGGCACGCCAAAACCGCCGCCAATGTTGAGCCAGCGGAAGGGTTTGGGAGCCTCCGCCGCCAACCGCAGGGCGAGGGCAAAGGTCTTGTCGTGGGCCTCGATCAGGGCTTCCGCGCGCAGGTTCTGGGAGCCGCTGAAAATGTGCAGTCCTACCAGATCCAGGGGCAGCGCTGCCAGCTGCCGCATCACCTCGGGGACCTGCTCGGCGTCGATGCCAAAGGGCTTGGGGCCGCCGCCCATTTTCATCCCCGACGCCTTGAGCTCGAAGTCCGGGTTGACCCGGATCGCCACCAGCGGCGGCGCGGACACAGTGCTGGCCAGGTCTGCCACTCGCTGCATTTCCGTGGTGGATTCGAGGATGATGATGACCCCGGCGCGGACCGCCGCCTCGAGGTCTGCAAGTGACTTGCCAGGGCCCGCGAAGCTGATGGTGGCCGGGTCGATGCCAGTGGCCAGGGCCGTCGCCAGTTCGGCCGCCGAGGCCACATCCAGGCCGTCCGTGAGGCCGGACATGTGTTGCACCACTGCCGGCATGGGATTGGCCTTGATCGCGTAATGCAGGTGGATGGCCGCAGGTAGCTGCGCCCGCAGGGCTTCGACACGCCGGGTCATTATCGCGCTGTCGTAGGCGTAGAACGGGCGTCCGCCGGCCCGTACCGCGAGGGCCGTAAGCGGCTGGCCGCCGATCTGCAGGCAATTGTCGACCACGGCAAAGTGCTTTTGCGGCGCGTGCCGGGGGCGGCTGCGGGCGGGGCTGTCGGTGGCGCCCGCCGCGGAATCGTTGCTGCTGGTCACGCCTGGGACTCCTCAAACAGATGGGTATACTCGGCGCCTAGCGCGCGCCGGTCGATCTTGCCGTTCTGGTTGTGGGGCAGGTTGTCCCGCACCACGATCCGCCCCGGCACCATGAAGTTGGGCAGTTCCCGCTGGCAGAAGGCCAGCAGCTCCGCACCCAGGGTTTCCGGGTCAGTTCCGGTGGCCGGGGTGACGACCAGGGCGATGGCCTGCCCCAGTTGGGCATGGCTGATGCCCAGGGCCGCGGCACCGGCCACCAGGCCCGAGGTATAGGCGACTTCCTCCACCTCGGTGGGGCTGACACGGTAACCAGAGGTCTTGATCATGTCATCCTTGCGGGCCACGAAATACAGGAATCCGTCCTCGTCGCGTACCACCTGGTCGCCGGACCACACCGCCAGCTCCGGCAGTGGCAGGGCGGTGTCCTGCCCTGGGCTGGGCCGGAACCGCTCGGCGGTCTTCTCCGGGTCGTTCCAGTAGCCCAGTCCCACCAGGGCGCCCCGGTGTACCAGCTCGCCGGGCTCATTGGGGCCGCACAACTGGCCGGCCTCGTTCACCACCAGTATTTCGGCGTTGGGGATTGCCTTGCCGATGGACTGGGGCCGCGTCTCCAATTCTTCCGGCGGCAGGAAGGTGGAGCGGAAGGCCTCGGTGAGGCCGTACATCAGGTAGATGCGGGTGCGCGGCAGGCGCTGCTGCAGGGTGCGGGTGCTGGCCACCGGCATGGCGCCGCCGGTATTGGTGACATAGCGCAGGCAGTCGGCCACCTCGGCGGGCCAGTCCTGCTGCAGCAGCTGGTTCCACAGGGGCGGTACCGCGGCCAGGCCGGTCACCCGGTAGCGAACCACCGCTTTCAGCACATCCCGCGGCAGCAGGTAGTCCATCAGCACCGCCGAGGCGCCCACCGAGAAGGCAGTGGTGAGCTGGCTGAGGCCGGCGTCAAAGCTCAGCGGCAGCACCGCCAGCAGCCGGTCCTCCGGGGTGTTTTCCAGGTACTGGGCCACGCTGCGGGCGCCCGCCACCATGTTGCGATGGGACAGCACCACCCCCTTGGGGTTGCCGGTGCTGCCGGAGGTATAGAGCAGGGCGACCATGTCGGTGTCGATACGCCGGTGGGCGGGCCGCTCCGGGGCCGCCAGCAGGTCGCGCCAGGCGCACAGGGTAATCGCGGGCAGCTCCTGCGCCAGCGCATCCAGGCGGTCCGCGGCGAGCTCGTCCACCAGAACCACGGTATGCAGGTCGGTGCAGTGGGCCAGCTCCGCAGCCAGCAGCTGCAGGCGCTGGCCCGAGGTGACCAGCACCCGCGCCTGGCTGTGCTGCAGAATGTAGCTGACCTGGCGTGGCTTCAGCAGGGGGTTCACCGGCACGAAACTGGCGCCGGCGGCGGCGGCGCCGAAAATGGTCGCCACGGTCTCCGGCTGCTTGGGCAGATACACGGCCACCCGCTCCGCGGCCTGGATCCCCGCCGCCAGCAGGCCATGGCCAACACCACTGACACTGCGCCACAGCCCGGCGTAGCTCAGGGTACTGTCCCGGAACAGCAGCGCCGGCCGCTCGCCCCGGTCGGCGGCGGCTGCGGCAATGAACTCGTGGAGCAGATCCGCCACTGGTTGGTTCTCCCTGTCGGTGTTGTTTGCGCTGCCCATGCTTTCTGGACTAAGGTTCTCCGGCGCCAGTGTTGCCCGCGACGCCGCTGGCGGCAAGCGCCTCATTCCAAAAATGTGATCCCGATCCGGCAGGAGTGCCATTATGAATCCGAATACCCGAGCGTGCCATCTGGCCCGGCTGTGGGCGTTGCTGGTTGCGTTGCTGCTTGCCGCGCCGTCCGCGCTGGCAGATTCGCTGGCGGATGTCATCGAACGGGTGCGGCCGGCCATCGTCGGTGTTGGCACCAGTTATCCCCCGCGCCAGCCCATTGGTGACCGGCGCCCGGATGTGCTCCGCGGTACCGGGTTTGTGGTCGGTGACGGCCAGCTGGTGGTAACCAACTACCATGTGTTACCGGAGCTGCTGGACCACGACAACCAACAGCGGCTGGCAGTGTTCGCCGGCCGTGGCAAGGACGCACGGGGCCACGCGGCCGAGGTTGTCGCCGAGGACCCGGCACATGACCTCGCCATTCTGCGCATTGTGGGCGGCCCGCTGCCGACGCTGGCGCTGGGCGATGACCGGGCGGTACGCGAGGGTGACACCGTAGCCTTCACCGGCTTTCCCATCGGTGCGGTGCTGGGCCTGTATCCGGTCACTCACCGCGGTATTGTCGCCTCGATCACTCCCGTGGCGCGAGCCGCGGACGGCGCCCGCGATCTCACCGCGGTGCAGCTGCAGCGCATGCGCAACCCCTTTGATGTGTTCCAGCTCGATGCCATCGCCTACCCGGGCAACAGCGGCAGCCCGGTGTACGATCCGGCGTCGGGCAAGGTGCTGGGGGTGGTCAACAGTGTGTTCGTGAAAGAGTCCCGGGAGTCGGTACTGGAGCGGCCCTCGGGTATCAGCTACGCGATCCCCGTGAGCTGGGTGCGGGAGTTGTTGCAGCGTGTGGAGCCTTAGACGCCCGGCGGGCGTAACTGCTGCGAGGTCGGGATCCCGGTGATCTGGTGGCGCCCCCAATTGCGGGTGCTGTTTGTCTGCACCGCCAATGTCTGCCGTTCCCCGCTGGCGGAGGCGCTGTTGCGCCACCGCCTGCGGGCTCTGGGCCTGCAACGGCGAGTGGCGGTGGCCTCGGCAGGTACCCGGGTCGGCCAGCCGGGCCGGCCACCGGACCCGCGCCTGCGGAAGCTCGCGCTGGAGGCCGGTTTTAAGCTGGGACGTATCCGTGCCCGCCAGGTAACGCCGACCATGCTCGCGGAGAGCGACCACGTGCTGGCGATGGAACCGGAGCACCTGCAGGAACTGGCGGCGCTGTATCCTGGCGGCGAACTGCCGGTCGAGGCGCGGCTGCTGGGTACCTGTGAACCCTCGATGACGCCGGCAGCGGCTGCCATTCCCGACCCGTACTTCAGTGACTGGCAGGGATTTTGCGCGGTCCATGAACGGATAGAGGCCGCGCTGGATGGGTTCGTCGATACTCTGCTGCTGGAACTGTAAACCCGCATCTGAGCGGCCAGAATCAGGGGCGCCGCTGCACCCGCACCGCTTCGCTGCCCTCCGGCAACTGGTACACCACCCGCCGGTCATGGCCAACGCTCAGGACCAGGGAGCCGTCCACCCGCTCCAGCGTCAGGGGCGGCAGGGGCGCGTCCGCGGCGCTCAGGTCAGAGGTTTGCAGTACCACCAGGAACTCGTGTCGACGCTGTTGTATCCCCGGCTGCAGTTCCAGGTGCCAGGCACCGGGTTCCGCGCCGCGCTCAGTGGCGAGGCGGCGGGCGGCCTCCTGAACCGTGCCGCCCTGGTCCTGGTTGACACCATCGACAAAGTACTCGAAGCCGGGCCCGCCGATCGCGGTCAGGCTGGCGTCTTCGGGCAGCAGTACCTGTCCGGTGAGGCGCCCGCCGGCCATGCCGGTGGCGGCGTTCGGCGGCACTGTGATCCGGAAGCCGCGCCCACTGACGGCCGGATGTCCCTGGCTGTGCAGCAACCATTTCTTGCGGAAGGCGGGATCCGTGCTTTCCACCTGGTCGTGGACGATCACCAGCCCCTGCTCCCGGTCAAACAGGAAGTTGCGCTGAAAATGGCGCACGCGGTGGCTGCGCTCGGCGAAATCACCGCGCCCGGAGTGGCTGTTGGTGTAGGCCGGTGTGAGGTCGGCGACCACCCAGGAAACCCCCTCCGTATTCCCCTGGAGGACCTCGCCCACGGTCTGGTAATGATCCCGCTGCTGGTACCAGTGGTTGTAGTCCAGGGGTGCTGAACGCCCCCACCCGGAGCCGACCCGGCGCTGGCCACCGTCGTTGGCGATGGCGCGGTTGGCATCACCTTCCCGCCGGGGCGGCATGGGCACGGTATCGTCTGGGTCCGTCACGGTGACGACATTGTGGGCGATGCTCTGGCTGCTGTAGTTGCGGTGGTGGTCGGAGCCGGAGCGGTTGTAGAGCCCGCTGTCGATGGCGAGGGCACCACCCCTGAAGATGGTGAAGGCACCCTGGTCCAGGTGCGAGTGGGACCAGTAGTTGTGGCCCGCCCTGAAGGTGACGAAGGTGGCGTCCGGGCCCCAGTCCGAGCGCGCCAGCAGCAGGCCGATGCCGTCGAACCAGACACTGGTGGGCAGTGCGCGGCGGGCGTCGGGATCCGCCAGCGACACCTGGGACAGGGGTCCCCAGGGGTAGCCCAGGGGCGTGGGCAGGGCGGGCGGGTCTGCCAGAGTGTAGGCGGCGCGGTGCCCCAGTTCCAGCGCCAGTGGCGCCAGGTCGGGAATCTGCCGGCGAAAATAGGCGGCGTCGCCCAACCGCACGTAGGTGCCATCCGGGCGTGTGCGATGGACGGCGAAGTCGGCAAAGCCGCGTATGCCGGGCTCGCTGGCAAACAGGTCCTCGCCGGTGGCGTGGCGCCACAGGGCCGGCAAGCGATGGATGGCCTGGCCAATGCCGATGCCGATATATTCGCCGCCCTCATGCCAGCCGCCCTGCTGGCCCATGACCTGGCGCCACACCGGCAGTACCCGATGGCGCCAGTAATCGGCGGTGAAGCGCATGCAGTGGTCGTTGGCGCTGTCTCCATGGCTGGCGATGGCGGCCATCATCAATGCCTGCAGGGGGCTGTTGTACAGGTACACGTTATAGGGTGACAGCGAGTACTTGTCGGTGATGACGTGGACCTGGTAGGCGCAGGCTGCCTCAAGCTTCAGCAGCAGCGTTCGACGCTGTTCCGCGCTCCAGTCAGCGTGCAGCCAGTCATAGGCCAGCGCGATCGGCGCGGTCTGGTTGTGGCCGCGCCAGTTCGGTTCCAGCGCCAGCAGCGCCGCATGCAGGGTGTCCAGGTCCACCGAGCCGGGATCGGCCCTGGCCAGGAGGATTCGTGAGTAGAACTTGCCGCTGGCGGCCCGGCGGCGGTGTTGCGCCCAGAAAGCCGGATTGTGCTCCCGCAGCAAATGCACGTCGGCGGGCATGGGTGCCGGCAGCCTTGGATGGGCAGCGCGCCAGGCCGGAAACTCCGGCAGCGGCAACTGGTCGCGGGCGGGCAGTGCGTAGGGCGGACGCTGGTCCCGGGTGCCGGTGGCGTAGAGCACCGCCAGCAACAACAGGCAGGCGGCCCCGAACCACAGCAGCCACCGGGCAGTGTGCCCAACTCGGCGCCGGGCGCCGGCATTCGCGCTGGGGACGGCGGGCGCCCCGCGGGCGGGTTGTTGACGCTGCCAGGCCCAGGCCGACGCCAGCCACCAGGCACCGGCGGCAACCAGCACGTCGGTCAGGTCCGGATGACGGCCGGGAATGAACTGCTGCCACCATTCCAGCCCGAAGGCCGCCGAGGCGACCATGGCGGCCAGCAGCAGGCGGGTGTTCCGGTTGCGGCTCCAGGGGTACAGCACCCAGGCCAGGGCCACGAACACCCAGATGGTCGCCAGCAGGTTGACCACGCCGTTGACGCTATTCATGTGGCCGCGCAGGGGGATCCAGTTCATTGCGCGCAGGGACGAGTCCTGGGTGGCCGGGAGCAGGGATTCGTGAACATGAAAGGCCGCCAGTGCGAGCAATGTCACGAGTCTCAGCAGACCACAGGGGGCGTGTCGCAACAGCCACAAGACCGGGCCCACGCAAGCGAGCGCGAGCAGTGCCTCGGTCGACAGCACCCGGCCCATGACCAGAACCTTGCCCGCCAGTACTGCCAAAGCGATGCCCAAAAGCCAGTGTACACGGCGGCAAGCCGGGGCCAGGATAGCCAGTGCGAGGCTGCCAGCCGCCGTCAGCATGAGCAGGTAGCCTGTCAGCCGGGCACCGTCGAGCGGCGCATGCCCCAGCAGGCTGGCTTTGAGGGGGGCGACCCCCGCTCTCAGGTTGCCAATATCGAGGCTCGGTACCAGCGGCGCCCACTGGGCCAGTACCCAGCAGCCCAGGGCCAGCAGGCCGAGCCGACCGCTGGCCGGGTCCAGCAGCGCCGCCTGCACGAGCTGCGTCAACCGTCGCGCCAGGGGCAGCCGGGTCGCCAGGCCGGCCCCCAGCGCCCCCAGCAGGGCGCCTGCACTGTTCAGCAGCAGGTCGGCGAGGGAACTCACCCGGTTGGGGAGGTAGGTTTGACCAAATTCGAGACCGGCGGACAATAGCGTGCCACTGGCCGTCGCCAACAGCAGGCGGCGGGCAAACCCGCCGGGCAGGCAGAGCATCGCCAGCAGGCCGAAGGGCAGGTACACAATGAGGTTGAGGGTGAAGTCGGAGCGCGGCATTCGCAGCGGCCGGTCCAGGGCCATGAAGGCTTCCAGCCCGCCCAGGCTCCAGTCCCAGCCATCCGGGGGAAACCAGGTGCCGTAGACCAGCAGCAGGGTATAGGCGGCCCACAGCCAGGGCAGCGGGTTGCGCGCCGGCCGCTTCATCCGCTGCGGCCGGGCGATCTATTTGAGGCCATGCTTCTCCAGCATGGAGTACAGGGTGGGCCGGGTGATGCCGAGCAGGTTGGCGGCCTCGCTGACGTTGTCACCGGCGTGCCCCAGGGCGCGGATGATGGCGTCGCGCTCCGCGGCCTCGCGGACCTGGCGCAGGTTCAGGGGCATGTTGTCGCCGCTGGCCACCGCATCCAGCTCCAGGTCGCCGGCGGTGACCTGGGAACCCTCGGCCATGATTGCCCCGCGCTTGACCCGGCTCTCCAGTTCCCTGACGTTGCCCGGCCAGCTGTACTGCTCGATGGCCGCCAACGCGGTGGCATCGAAGCTGAGGCCACCGCTGCCCAGCTCCCCGGCGAAGCGCGCCAGGAACGCCTTGGCCAGCACCGGGGCGTCGCCGGTGCGGTCCTTCAGCGCCGGGATCTGGATGCTCATCTCGCTGACCCGATAGTACAGGTCCTCGCGGAAGCGGCCGTCCCGCATCTGCTGCTCCAGGTCCTGGTGGGTCGCGCAGACGATGCGTACATCCACCGGGATCTCCTTGCGGCCGCCGATCCGTTCCACTACCCGCTCCTGCAGGAAGCGCAGCAGTTTTGCCTGCAGTTCCAGTGGCAGGTCGCCGATCTCGTCCAGGAACAGGGTGCCCTCGTGGGCGTATTCGATCTTGCCGGCAGTCTGCTGGTTGGCGCCGGTGAAGGCGCCTTTCTCGTAGCCGAACAGCTCGCTTTCCAGCAGGTTTTCCGGGATCGCGGCGCAGTTGATCGCCACCAGGCGCTTGCCGGCCCGCGGGCTCAGCTCGTGCAGGGCGCGGGCAAAGCGCTCCTTGCCGGTACCGCTGGCGCCCAGCAGCAGGGTGGTGATGTCGGTGGGGGCGATCTTCTCCACGGTGCGACAGACCTTGAGCATCTGCGGGCTGATGGCGATGATGTCGCGCAGGGGCATGTTCTCGTCCGCCCGCTGCAGGCGCCGGTTCTCGCGCTCCAGCTCGTAGACGTGGTGGGCCCGCTCCACCAGCAGCGCCAGCAGTTCCGGATCCGCCGGTTTCTGGTGGAAGTCCCAGGCGCCGCCGGCAATGGCCTTGACCGCGTTGGCGCGGTCGTTGTCTCCGGTCACCACGATGACCTTGGTTTCCGGGGCCAGGGTCAGGATCTCGCGCAGGGTCGCCAGGCCCTCGGTGACCCCACCCGGGTCTGGCGGCAGGCCCAGGTCCAGCAGTACCACTCCCGGCTCGAACCGGCGCAGGGCGGCGATGGCCTCGCCCCGGTCGCCGGCGATCGCCACTTCGTAGCCGTCGAAGGCCCAGCGCAACTGGCTCTGCAGGCCCTTGTCGTCTTCCACTACCAGCAGGTGTCTGGTGTTCGTCTTGGTCATGATCAGTCCGGTTGTTGTGTCTGCGGTGAATGGTGAGCGCTGTCGGCGGGCGCAGCCAGCGGTAGTGTCACCCGGAACACGCTGCCCTTGCCCGGAGTACTGTCGACATCAATGTCGCCCCCGAGCTGGCGGATGTACTCGCGGCTCTCGAAGGCGCCGATACCCATGCCGGTCAGGCCCTTGGTGGACTCGAAGGGCCGGAACAGGCGCTGGCGGATGAAGTCCGGGTCCATGCCGCGGCCGCTATCGGTGATGGCGACCTGGGCCCGATCCTGCTCCCGTGTCAGTGTTACGCTGACAGAGCCATCCGCCGGCGTGGCTTCCTGGGCATTCTGGATCAGGTGGTTGAACACGGTTGCCAGGCGCTCGCTGTCGGCTTCCACGTGCAGGTCTGCGGCGAGCTCCGCGGTTGGTACCGGGCGCGCGCCGCTGCGGCCAGCGATGACTTGCTGCAGCAGTGGCGCCAGCGCCACCTCGTCGGCGGCGCTGCTGCGCAGGCCGCTGCGCATCTGCTCCATCAGCCGCTGCATGCGCGTCACCGAATTCTCCACGGTGGCGATCATGTCGTCGACAAAGGCGGGGTTGTCCCGGTGCCTGGCGGCATTGGCCACCATCAGCGACTGCTGGGCGAGGATGTTCTTGAGGTCGTGAACCACGTAGGCAGAGAGCCGGTTGAAGGCATCGAACTGGCGCGCTTCCACCAGGGCCTGGCTGGCCAGATGCTGGGCCAGGTGGCTGGCCGCCTGGCGCCCGGCGGTCTTCAGCAGGTCCCGGTCCTCCCAGTTGATACTGTCCTTGAGGTCGGACTGTTTCAGCATCAGAATCCCCTCCAGGCGATCGCGAAACACCAGCGGGATCACCAGCCACAGGCTCGGGTCCTGGCGCAGCCAGTCGGGCAGCTCCAGGTTGGCGTACAGGTCCGGTGCGCGCCGCCACTCCCGCAGGTCAATGACCCAGTCCGTGCGCTGCAGCCAGGCCGGCAGGGTACCCAGCCCTTCGCTGGTGGCACCAGCCGGGATCGGCATCTCCCAGTGCGCCAACAGTCGCTGGGGCTGGCCCTCAGCGGTTACCCACAGGAGTCCCGCAGAGCTGCTGGTCAGGCTGGCCATGATGCGGATGATGCCTTCCGCGACCTCCTCGTTGAGGCTGGCGAGGGCGCGGGTGAACTTCAGCCACTCCTCCCGGTAGTCGTAGCGGTAGCTGAAGAAATGCTTGCTCAGCTGCACCCGGAGCAGCGCCCGCAACCTGCCGGAGAACAGCAGGCTGGCCAGCAGTGCGCCGGCGGCCACCAGGAAGCCGAGCTGCAGTACCGTGCCCCAGCTGCCGCCCATGAACTTGAGGAAATAGCCGATCGCCGCCATGCCCAGCAGGTAGAGCCCGGCGCCCATCAGGGTCACGGTGTGGAACACCACCTGGCGGGAAACCTGCAGCTTCACCCGCCAGCTGCTGTAGCGGGCAAAGGCGACCCCCAGCAGGGGCGTGACCACCGTGTTGACCAGGCCACGGGCCTGCCACAGGTCCGGGTCCAGCTGCCGGAACAGCAGTGCCTCGGAGTACATGAAGAAGTCCCAGGCGGCGATGGTGCCCAGGCCCAGGCAGAGGAATTTGAGCGACCAGCGCTCGGCGGGGGTGGCATTGCGGTACAGCTGCTCCACCAGCAACAGGGTGCCAAGCGCCAGCGACAGCCACAGGCCCAGCACCATTTCGTGGCCGACCCGCAGCCCGGCCAGGGGCGCCAGCACAAGGCCCAGCGCAATGCCCGCCCCCAGCAGGAACAGTGGCCGCCAGTCGCGACCGTGCAGGGTCAGGGTGGCGCCATCGGTTTGCAGGCCCAACAGCTGCAGCAGGAAGTACAGCCAGGCGATGTTGCGCACCAGCTCCGCCAGCTGGATCAGGTGTACTGGCGGGTACTCGGCCAGCGTGCCCAAGCTGATGATCGCCGCCCACAGGGCGGATGCGGTGCAGGCCAGCACCAGGCTGGTGCCCAGTGGCTTGACCCGCCATTGCGACAACAGCAGCACGGCCAGCGCGGCAAAG
This sequence comes from Haliea sp., assembly GCF_040221975.1. Lineage (GTDB taxonomy): Bacteria > Pseudomonadota > Gammaproteobacteria > Pseudomonadales > Halieaceae > Haliea. The sequence continues at coordinate 83,140 of NZ_JAVJWR010000028.1, read as the reverse complement.
CTTGCGCTTGCCGCGAGGTAGGTGAAAAGGCTGATATTGCCCGCCATGGAGGTGCGCCGCTCCCTGCAGAAATCACCAAACTGTGACCGGCGTCATGCCTTGGCATGGCCGTAGTGTCAGCGAGACCTTATACTCCCGGCACCAAGGTGTAAACGTCGGCAGTGCGCGGGCGCGACCTGGCGCACAGTTCAGGGAGCCATTGCCCCCTGCGGTGCGGGAACAGGGACGGGAACAGGGACGGGAACAGTGGCGACATACGAGGCAATGGCAAGCAGGCTGCGGGCACAACCGGCCACATGGCTGGTAAGCGGTGCCGCCGGCTTTATCGGTTCCCACCTGGTCGAGCGGCTGCTGGGGTTGGGGCAGACGGTCACGGGGCTGGACAATTTTGCCACCGGCCATCGCCACAACCTCGACGCGGTACTGGCCGCGGCGGCGGGCAGTGGCGAATTCACCTTCATCGAGGGCGACATCCGCTCCCTGGACGACTGCCGGCGCGCCGTGGGGGGGGTGGATTATGTTCTCCACGAGGCCGCCCTGGGCAGCGTGCCCCGCTCCCTGGAAGATCCCCTGCTGACCAATGCGGTCAATATCGACGGTTTCGTCAACATGCTGGTGGCGGCCCGGGATGCGCAGGTCAGGCGCTTCGTCTACGCTGCCTCCTCGTCCACCTATGGCGACCACCCGGGTCTGCCCAAGGTCGAGGACGAAATCGGCAGGCCCCTTTCGCCCTATGCGGTCACCAAGTACGTCAACGAACTCTACGCCGATGTCTTTCACCGTGCCTATGGCCTGGACTGCGTTGGCCTGCGCTATTTCAACGTGTTTGGTCCCCGCCAGGACCCGGAAGGCGCCTACGCCGCGGTGATCCCGCGCTGGTTCGGGGAGCTGGTCGCGGGCGGCAGCTGCCGCATCAACGGCGACGGCGAGACCTCCCGCGACTTCTGTTATATCGACAACGTGGTACAGGCCAACCTGCTGGCGGCGACGGCTCCCGCACCCGAAGCCTTGAACCAGGTTTATAATGTTGCCTTCGGCGGTCGCACCACGCTCAACGAGCTGTTTTACGGCATTCGCGACCTGCTGAGCCCGGGGCGCCCGGCGCTGGCGCAGGTGGAACCCGAGTACGGGGAGTTCCGGGAGGGTGACGTGCGTCACTCCCAGGCCGATATCGGCAAGGCGGCGCGGTTGCTGGGCTACGCCCCGGAATACGATGTCCACGAAGGCCTGGCGCGCACGGCCGCCTGGTTCCTGTCCCAGTCACACCCATGAGCCCAGTCACCAGCATGAGCGAGCACAGCATGAACGAAACCGTGGCCATTGTCGGCCTGGGCTATGTCGGGCTGCCGCTGGCAGTCGCCTTTGGCCGCCAGCGCCGTACCATCGGCTTCGACCTCAACGAACGCAAGCTGGAACATTACCGCGCCGGCCACGACCCCAGTGGCGAAGTTTCCGCGGAGGCTCTGGTGGCGGCCACGGGCCTGGAGTACACCAGCGACCCGGCACAGCTGGCGCAGGCCTCCATCATCATCGTGGTAGTGCCCACGCCCATCGACCACGCCCACCGCCCGGACCTGAGTCCGCTGGAGGGCGCCTCGCGCACCGTGGCCAAATATCTGCAGCCAGGCACGGTTGTGATCTATGAGTCGACCGTCTACCCCGGCTGCACCGAGGAAGTCTGCGTGCCCCTGCTGGAGGCGGGGTCGGGGCTCGCATGGTGCGGTCGCGATGGCGTGGACATGGAGTCGGCAACGGGGTTCTTCATCGGCTACTCTCCCGAGCGCATCAACCCGGGCGACAAGGTGCACCGGCTGGAGACCATTACCAAGGTGGTCTCCGGCGACACCCCGGCGACCCTGGAGCGGGTGGCGGCGCTGTACGAATCGGTGGTGACCGCGGGGGTGCACCGCGCCGCCAGCGTCAAGGTCGCCGAGGCCGCCAAGGTGATCGAGAACACCCAGCGCGATCTCAACATCGCCCTGATGAACGAGCTGGCGCTGATCTTCAACAAGCTGGGTATCGACACCCTGGATGTGCTCGAGGCCGCCGGCACCAAGTGGAATTTCCTGCCCTTCCGCCCCGGCCTGGTGGGCGGCCACTGCATCGGCGTGGACCCGTACTACCTCACCTACAAGGCCGAAAGCGTCGGCTACCACCCACAGGTGGTCCTCGGCGGGCGCCAGACCAACGACGGCATGGGCAAGTTCATTGCCGAGCAGACGGTGAAGCAGCTGGTCAGCCGCGGCCATCCGGTGGCGGGCGCGAAAGTGACCGTGCTGGGACTGACCTTCAAGGAAAACTGCCCGGACCTGCGCAACTCGCGGGTGGAGGACATCATCCGCGAGTTGCGGGACTACTGCTGCGAGGTCACCGTGCACGACCCCCTGGCCAGCAGCGAGGAAGCCGAGGCCGAGTACGGTGTGACCCTTACCCCCTGGGAACAGCTCGGCCGGGCCCACGCGGTGGTGCTGGCCGTGCCCCACGCGGCCTATCTGGAGCAGGGCCTGGATGTGGTGCTGCCGATCCTCGCCCCCGACGGGGTAGTGATGGATATCAAAGGTGTGCTGGACCGGAGCGCAGCCGCAGCCAGCGGCGTGGCACTCTGGCGCCTGTAGCCCGCCGGGCATGAACTGGTTCACAAACTACATAAGCACAGGCACCCAATTCCTTGCGATACCAGTGGTTTAGTTGCACCATACAGGGCAATGCCTGCCTCACGTAGAGACGCGTCGCCATGTACGACCAATTCTACAAGCTGCGCTCGGAGCCTTTTCGGCTGAGCCCGGACCACGCCTTCGCCTTCCCCCACAAGGGCTACATCAAGGCGCGGGCCTACATGGCCTACGCGTTCATGCGCGAGGAAGGCTTTGTCATGGTCACCGGCCGACCCGGCACCGGCAAGACCACCCTGGTCGGTACCCTGATCGAGCATCTCAGCGGTGAGAACGTGCGCGTCGCCAACCTGGTCTGCAGCCAGCTCGAGGCCGACGACCTGCTGAAAATCGTGGCCTACGAGTTCGGCATCGCCGTGAACGTGGTCGACAAGGGCGAACTCCTGCAGCGCCTGACCCAGCAATTGCGGGCCTGGCACCGGGATGGCCGCCGCGCTTTACTTATCGTCGACGAAGCCCAGGACCTGGCGGTGTCCGCCATGGAAGAACTGCGGCTGCTTACCAACATTCAGGTCAACGGCAAGCCCCTGTTGCAGATTTTCCTGCTGGGCCAGCCCGAATTGCGGGAGCTGGTATTGCGCCCGGAACTGGAGCAGGTGCACCAGCGGATTGTCGCCGCCAGCCATCTGCGGCCCCTGGCCATGGAGGAGACCCAGGCCTATATCCTGCACCGTCTCGACGTGGTTGGCTGGCAGGGCGACCCGGCTTTCAGCCAGGCGGTGTTCCCGCTGGTGTACAAGTTCAGCGAGGGCATTCCCCGCCGCATCAACCTGATCTGCAGTCGTCTGCTGCTGCACTGTGCCCTGGAGCAGCGTCACCGCGTGCAAGTGGCGGATGTGCGGGAAGTGATCGGGGAGCTGCAGGAAGAGCATCTGGCCGCAGGCAGTGCCCTCAGCGAGGCCGACTTCATCGGCCTGGACGAATCCGAGGATGTAGCCGCCGCCCGCGAGGCGGATGCGGCGCCGGAATCCGGGGGCGACCCGGCACCGATGGCCCGCGATCAAGCCGCCCCCGAGCCGGGGCCGGAACCTGCGGTCGCAGGGCCGGAAGCCGGGGACACCGCGACCCAGGCAAGCGTGGCCACCCAGGCTCGGGCGCGCCAGCACCTGAAGGTGGTTGCAGCCGCGGAGCCAATGGTGGCGCGGCGTACCGGTACCGACGGCGAGGCGCTGGCGGAGCAGGCGGCCGCACCGGAGGTGGGTGTCACTGCGGTCGCGGAGGATGTGGTGCCAGCGGCGCAGGCGTCTGCGCCGCCTCCGGCGGCGCCCGCCTCCCGGGCCAGCGCTGCCAGGTCCGGGAAGCCCCCGGCCACGGCTGAAACCGCGGGGCGCAAGCGCGCGCCCGCCAGGCAGCGACCCGTGGTGCAGCCGCCCGCGCGGAGCGCGTCGGAGCCCAGGGAGGGGGGCACGGCGTGGATGGTGGGGGCTTTCTTTGTCCTCTCGGTGGCGCTGGTGGCATGGGCCGCCTCGGGCTTTAGCCTGTTTTTTGTGCAATAGTGATGGTTGCGCTGTGACCTGTCTCACAGTCTGTGGTAACACTGGGGATCCGGGCTGGTGAGTCCGGTGGCCCCGGGGCTAAACTGGCAACAAATAAAGGGCTGGAAGCGGCCCACAAAGGAGCAGAAGGCAATGACTACACTCACAGGGGTTACAGGTATGGGCAGGTTGGCAGCCGCGGCAATGGCCGCGATGGTGGCCCTGCTGTTGGCAGCGTGTGGTTCGCATCCACCGGTACCTGCGGGCGAACGCGCCGCGGGGCCGGACTACAACTACGTCATCGGGCCCGGTGACACCATGGAAATCTTCGTCTGGGGCAACCCGGAGCTGACCACCACCGGCATTGTGCGTCCGGACGGCAAGTTCACCACCCGCCTGGTGGAAGACCTGCAGGCCAGCGGCAAGACCTCCACCGAGCTTGCCCGGGCTATCGAGAACGCCTACGGCGAGTATGTGCGGCAACCGGTGGTGAGCGTGATCGTCAACGGTTTCGTCGGCGTCCCGGAGCAGCAGGTGCGAGTGGTCGGCGAAGCCACCACGCCCTCCAGTGTACCTTATCGCCAGCACATGACCCTGCTGGACCTGATGATCGCGGTGGGCGGCATGACCGAGTTTGCCTCCGGCAACAAGTCGGTGCTGGTGCGCACGCATGGCGGCCAGCAGCAGTCCTTCAACGTGCGTTTGGACGACCTGCTCAAGAAAGGGGATATCTCCGCCAACCTGGCGTTGATGCCCGGGGATATCGTGATCATCTCCGAGAGCTGGTTCTGACCGGTCCGGGCTGGAACGGGGCGGGAATATTCCGATGCAGGATCTGTTTGCACAGCTGACGAGCTACATCCTCGGGGTCTGGCGCCACCGCTGGGTGGCTCTCGCTCTCGCCTGGGTGATCGCGCTGACCGGCTGGGCCTACGTCTGGCAGATGCCTGAATCCTATGTCGCCAATGCGCGCATGCACGTGGACACCAATTCGGTGCTGCGGCCACTGATGCGAGGGCTCACCATTAGCCCGGATATCAACCAGCGCATCCAGCTGATGAGCCAGACGCTGCTTACCCGGCCCAATCTGGAAAAACTGGCACGCATGACCGACCTCGACCTGCAGGCGACCACGGATGCCCAGAAGGAGGCGTTGATCAAGCGCCTGCAGCAGTCGATCAGCCTGTCGGGCAGTCGCGGCAATACCTCGATCTACGCGATTTCCGTGACCGACCGGGACCGGGAGACCGCCCGCCGCATCGCCCAGGCCCTGATCACGGTGTTCATTGAAGCCTCCATGAGTGACAAGCGCCAGGACAGCTCGGGCGCCAAGAGCTTCCTGCAGCAGCAGATCACCGAATCGGAGCAGCGCCTGGTCGAGGCCGAGCGGCGGCTGGCGCTGTTCAAGCAAGAGAACGTGGATGTCCTCCCCGGCGGTGGCGGCGACTATTACAGTCGCCTGCAGCAGGCCCGGGGGGAGTTGCAGCAGGCCCAATTGCAGTTGCGCGAGGTGGAAAACCGGCGCCGCGAACTGCAGCGCCAGATCGACGGCGAAGACCCGGTGTTTATCGCCGGTGGTGCTTCCGGAGCGGCCCGGTCGCCGCTGGACGCCCGCATCCAGGCCCTGCAGCTGCAAATGGACAGCCTGCTTGCCAGATACACCGCGCGTCATCCCGAGGTCCTGCGCCTGCGCGGGCTGATCGGCGAACTGGAAGCGGAGCGAGAGGCGGAGTACGCGCGCATGCGGCAGGAGCCGAGCGCGGCCTTCAGCGGCCTGGCCAGCAGCCCGGTATACCAGGGTATGCGCAGCATGCTGGCGCAGACGGAAGCGGAAGCGGCGGAATTGCGGGTGCGGGTAGAGGAATACGGGCGCCGGGTGGAAGACCTGACAACCAAGGTCAGCCAGATACCCGAGGTGGAGGCCCAACTCAAGCAACTGGACCGCGACTACGACGTGATCGCACGGCAGCACCAGCAGATGCTGGAGCGGCGCGAGTCCGCACGCCTGTCCGGCGATGTCGAAAGCACCGGTGGGGAAGTCACCTTCCGGGTCATCGATCCCCCCTTCGTTCCGCGCAATCCCAGCAAGCCCAACAAGCTGTTGCTGAATGCGGGGGTGCTGGTGCTGGCGCTCGGCGCGGGCGTCGGCGCAGCGCTGCTGCTGACCCTGGTCTACCCTATCGTGACCGACGCGCGGATGCTGGCCCACGCCACCGGCCTGCCGCTGCTGGGTACGGTTACCTGGAACAAGACCCGGGAAGAAAAACGCAGCGGGCTGTGGCGGCTGGCGGGCTTTGTCGCCTGCGGCGGCGCCCTGCTGGTCGCCTTTGCCGGGGTGCTTGTCATGCCGGGACTGACGGCCTGATGGACCAACAGAGGCCACAAGGCGAGGACATGCGAACATGAGCACGATTGAAAAGGCGCTCAGCCAGCTTGAGGCCGCCCGCCGGGACGCGCCGGAGGATGACGGCCAGAAGACGGTGGAACGGGCGGGGGCGGAAGCCGATGCGGCCGGCGCGGAGCAGGCGGCTGCGGCTGGCTCCGGGGACCCGGTCGTCGTCCACATTCCCTGGGATGCCCTGCATGCCCAGGGCTTTCTGACCCCGGCGGTGCCCCGCAGCGTGATTGCCGAAGAGTTCCGCGGCATCAAGCGGCCACTGTTGAAGAATATTGCCGGCATGTCCCCGACGCCGATTGCCAATCCCAACCTGATCATGGTCACCAGTGCACTGCAGGGCGACGGCAAGACCTTTTCCTCCATCAACCTCGCGGTCAGCATTGCCATGGAGCAGGACAAGACCGTGCTGTTCGTGGATGCGGACGTGCTCAAGGCCACCGCCGGGCATTTGCTGGGGGTTCCCCGCGGGACTCCCGGGCTCAATGATATCCTGCGCGAGGAGGTCGTTCCCGAGGAGGTGATCCTGCACACCAGCATGGCGAAACTGCGGGTGCTGCCGGCGGGCACGCCGGACGAACACGCGACGGAGCTGCTGGCGAGCGAAACCATGCACCAGTTCATGCTGGAACTGGCGGCCCGCTATCCCGACCGGGTCATTGTGTTTGATTCCCCGCCCCTGTTGTTGACCACTGAAGCCGGTGTACTCGCCAGCTTCATGGGGCAGATCATGTTCGTCGCCGCCGCGGACATTACGCCCCAGCACGCGGTGCAGGAAGCGCTGGAGCACATCGGCCCGGACAAGATGGTGGCGGTGATGCTGAACCGGGCCTCGCGGCGACGGATGAGCCTGTTTGGCAAGGGCTTTGGCTACGGCTACGGCTACGGCTACGGCTACGGCTACGGCCAGGGTAGCCGGACCCTGGCCGCGGAGGCCGCGGATGAAGCCGCGGCGAGGGCGATGAATCAGTGAAACCTTGGCAAGCAATCCTGCCCGCGGCCCTGTGCAGCAGCCTGCTGCTGCCGGCAACCGCCCGCGCGGCGGAGTGGGAAACCGGCGCCGGTATTGCCGTGGGCGGCTATTATTCCGACAACATCTGCCTGGCGCAGCAGGACGAGGAAGACAAGTGGGTGGGCACTGCCCGCCCAGACATCAGTGTGCGTGGCCGCGGGGCCCGCGGCAATGTGAACCTGCGGGCCGCCGCCGAATACAATTCCCTGGGCGACAGCGATCTGCAGTGCGCCACCGGGCAGGGGGCATCGCTGACCAACCGCGAGTCCGTGGTACCCAGCGTGCGCTTCAACAGTGATTATGAACTGGTGCAGGACTGGCTGCAGCTGGATCTCGCCGCCTCCGCACGGCAGACGAACATCAACCCCTTCGCGCCCGGCGGCACCACCAGCGGGCGGGACAACACCGATATCGTCTACGATTACACGGCGGGGGCCCTGCTGCAGCGGCGCTTGGCACAGACTGCCGATCTGCGCTTGCGCTACGCCTATAACGAACAGTTCAACAGTGTCGGTGTGAATGGCGACAGCACCGAGGACCGCGCTGAACTCGACCTTGGCACTCTCGCTGGCACAGGTCGCCTGAATGTCGCGGTGGGTGGCCGCTACAGCAAGGTCAACTACGACACCAGCGAGCTGCGCCCCGCCTTTGACAATAAACTGTCCTCGGCGGAGCTGCGCCTGGCGCTGCGGCTCAGCAACGCCTGGGAGCTCAATGCACTGGGCGGCGAAGAGTGGAACGAGTTCACCAGTGCCCGCGATGATATCGAAGGCAGCTACTGGGACGTGGGCGTACGCTGGACGCCGAATTCCCGGGTCGAGGTGAGCATTGGCACCGGAGAACGGTTCTTCGGCAGTACGCCGCGGGCGGACATCCGCTACCGCCACAAGCGCAGTGAGCTCAGCGCCAGTTACGCCCGCACCCTGACCTTCCCGCGCAACCTGCGGGCGGGTAACAACGGTTTCGTGGAACCCGGGGACCCCTTCGATCCGGGGTTCGGCGGCCTGCCCGGGGACCCGCTGGGCGAGGAGGGACTGCCCACCTTTATCGGCAACTCCCCGGTCCTCAATGAGCGGCTGGATCTGCGTTACCGTTTCGCCACGCGTCGGACCACGGTCACCCTGTCCGGCTCGGATTCGCGCCAGCGCCGTACCGAGAATGACGCCGAAGCCACCTTCCGCAATGCCGCGATCACCTTCAGTCGCAATCTGTCCAGCCTGCTGTCGGCCAACCTGCAGTTGGGCTGGAACGAGCGCGAGGGCAGTGGCGGTGACTTCGGGGGCGTCGGCGGTTTTGGGGGGTTCGGCCAGACCAGTGAAGCCTGGCGCGCGGGGTTCGGCTTTAGCCGCCGCCTGGGCAATGACACCACCCTGAACGTTGCCTACCAATTCCTCACCCAGAAGTCGGATTTTGCCCTCAACGACTATGACGAAAACCGGGTAACCTTCAACGTCAGACACGCTTTCTAGGGAGGCCCGTCCAGGGCGCAACCATGGCTGATCCACAATCACCCGCGCACATCCTCTGCGTGGTGGGCGCACGCCCCAATTTCATGAAGATCGCGCCCATCATGCGCGCTCTCAATGCTCCGGGCAGTGGCCTCAGCGCCAGCCTGGTGCATACCGGCCAGCACTACGACGCGGCCATGAAGCACGCCTTCTTTGAGCAGTTGCACATTCCCGAACCGGATGTGGACCTGGAAGTGGGCTCCGGCAGCCACGCGGTGCAGACCGCGCAGATCATGCTCAAGTTCGAGCCGGTGCTGGATGAACGCAAGCCCGCCGCGATACTGGTGGTGGGGGATGTCAACTCTACCATCGCCTGCGCCCTGGTGGCGGTGAAGAAGGGCATTCCGGTGATCCATGTGGAGGCGGGCCTGCGCAGCGGCGACCGCGGCATGCCGGAGGAGATCAACCGTATCCTCACCGATCAGCTGTCGGATCTGCTGTTCACCACCGAGGCCAGCGCCGCGGCCAACCTGCAGCGGGAGGGCATCGGGCCGGAGAAGGTGTACTTTGTCGGCAACGTGATGATCGATACCCTGCGCTATAACCTGGCCTCTGCGACTCCGGCAGCGGCAACGTTGAAGGCCGCGGGTGCCGCGCCCGCCTTCGATAGTGGCTTCGGCCTGTTGACCCTGCACCGGCCTTCCAACGTGGATGACCCGGTGGTGCTGCGGCGCTTACTGCAGGAGCTGGCGGAGATCAGCCGCGAAACACCGCTGGTGTTCCCGGTACACCCGCGCACCCGGAGCCGCATCAGCGCCGCGGGCCTGGATGACCTGCTTGAGGCCGCCAATATCTTGACGCTGCCACCTCTGGGTTACCTGGAGATGCTGGGCCTGATGCGCGAGGCGCGCCTGGTGCTGACCGACTCCGGCGGCATTCAGGAGGAATCCACCGCCCTGGGCGTGCCCTGTATCACCCTGCGAGAAAGCACCGAACGCCCGATTACCGTGGCGGAGGGCACCAATACCGTTGTTGGCACCGACCCGGCGACCATTCGCCGCGCCTGGCAGGACATCGTCAATGGCGGCGGCAAGGCCGGCCGCCAGCCCGAGCACTGGGACGGCAGGGCCGCGGAGCGCATCGCCGCGGTACTGGTGGACTGGTGCCGGAGTGCTCGGGCCGCATGAGCACTCAGGCAGCACAGGCTGTGGTCAATGCCATGACCGTGGACGTGGAGGACTACTTCCAGGTCTCGGCGATGGAGCCGCATGTGCCCCGTGCGGCCTGGGAGACCACCCCCTTGCGGGTCCAGGCCAATGTCGACCGCATCCTGGCCCTGTTTGCCGAGCACGGGGTGAAAGCCACTTTTTTCACTCTGGGCTGGGTCGCGGAGCGCCATCCGGAGATGGTGCGGCGCATCGTCGCCGAGGGTCATGAACTGGCCAGCCACGGCTGGGAGCACATCCGGGTCAATACCCAGCAGCCGGAGGCCTTTCGCGCGGATGTCACCCGCACCAAGGCCCTGTTGGAGGACCTGGGCGGAGTGGCGGTGAACGGCTACCGGGCTGCCAGTTACTCCATCGGCCGCGACAACCTGTGGGCGCTGGATGTGCTGGCGGATGCCGGCTACCGCTACAGTTCCAGCATCGCCCCCATTCGCCACGATCTTTACGGCATGCCGGAAGCCCCGCGTTTTGCCTTTGCCGCCGCCGGTGGCCGGTTGGCTGAGATCCCGGTTACCACCCTGCCCCTGGCCGGGCGCAACATCAACTGCGGCGGCGGCGGCTGGTTCCGGCTGTTCCCCTACGGTTTTTCCCGCTGGGCCCTGCGCCGGATCAACCGGCGCGAGGGCCAGAGCGGGCACTTCTATTTCCACCCCTGGGAAATCGACCCGGAGCAGCCGCGCCCCGCCGGGGTGTCGGCGAAAACCCGCTTTCGCCACTACCTCAATCTGGAGCGTATGGAGCCGCGCCTGCGGCGCCTGCTGGGGGACTTTCGCTGGGATCGTATGGATCGGGTCTTTGCCGGGCAGATTGCAGACCCGGCGGGTGAGGCGGCACCTGCGGGCGCTGTGTTTGCGGGCCAGGGTGCCGGCGCATGAGCATCGCGGTACGGACTGCCGGGGCAGGCGATGAACCGGCCTGGGAGGCATTCGTCAGCGGCTGTCCCCAGGCCACCTTCTTCCACCGCTTCGGCTGGCAGCGGGTACTGCAGCGCGCCTTCGGCCACCGCTGCCACTTCCTGCTGGCGGAGCAGGACGGCGCTGTGGTGGGGGTGCTGCCCCTGGCGCAGGTGCGCAGCCTGCTGTTCGGGCACAAGCTGGCGGGGTTGCCCTTTTGCGTCTATGGCGGCATTGCCGCCAGCAGCGAGGTGGCGGCTACGGCACTGCGGCAGGCGGCCTGTGAGCTGGCCACCGAGCTGGGGGTGGACGCCCTGGAGCTGCGCAACCTGGAACCTTCCGCCAGCGGCTGGCCGGTCAAGGACCTGTACTACACCTTCCGCAAGGCCATCAGCGCCGACAATGACGCCAACCTCAAGGCCATTCCCAACCGCCAGCGGGCGATGATCCGCAAGGGCATCAAGGAGGGGCTGGAAGGGGAAGAGGTCGCGGGCAGCGAACGCCTGTACCGGGTCTACGCCGAGAGCGTGCGTAACCTGGGCACCCCGGTATTCAGCCGCCGCTATCTGGACTGCCTGCGTGAGGAGTTTGGCGCCGACTGCCGGGTGTTGATGATCCGCCAGGGCGACGAGGACGTGGCCGGGGTCCTGAGCTTCTATTTTCGCAACGAGGTCCTGCCCTACTACGGCGGCAGTATCGCCCGGGCTCGCAGCATCAAGGGCTGCAACCACTTCATGTACTGGGACCTCATGCGCCGCAGCGCGGAGGAGGGCATTGCCAGTTTCGACTTTGGCCGCAGCAAGCAGGGCACCGGCCCCTTCGAGTTCAAGAAACACTGGGGCTTCGAGCCTCAGCCGCTGCCCTACGAGTACTACCTGGTCAGGGCCGACAGCGTGCCGGATGTGAACCCGACCAATCCCAAGTACCGGCTGCTGGTGAACACCTGGCAGCGGCTGCCACTGCCCGTGGCCAACCTGCTGGGGCCATCGCTGGCCCGCAGCCTGGGCTAGGGTGATGAGGAACGGGGCGCTCACACCGCGGACTTCGCCGCAAACGCCGGCCAGTGCGCCTGTACCGACCACCGCCCACAAGATCGCTTTCTGCAACAACGGCATGAAAGGCGAATACCCCGCTCCGGACTTTGAACACTGTGTCGTGCCATGCAAAGGCGGTTGGATGTGACTAATACCGGGGTAGCACAGACTTGGGAGTTCCGACACGTGGCAGTGTTGCTGGTCCCATTGTTGTATCTGTTGGCGGTGCTGGGGCTGCTGCACGAGACCGTGGCCTCGATGCTGCGTATCTGGACAGAGGGCGAGACCTTCGCCCATGGCTTTTTGATTCTCCCGATATCTTTGTGGTTGCTGTGGCGCGACCGCGAGAAGTTGAAGTTACTACCGGCCAGACCCAATCCCTGGATCTCGGTCCTGACTCTGTCGGGCGTCATGCTTTGGTTTCTGGGCTGGTTGGTCGATGTGAATCTGGTTCAGCAACTGGCCCTGGTCTGGATTCTGGTCACGGGTGTCTGGGCACTGGTTGGTACGGTTTTGGCCCGTGAAATGGCATTCCCGCTCGCTTTCCTGTTCCTCGCGGTACCGATGGGTGAGGGCCTTATCCCCCCCATGATGTCTTTGACCGCTGACAGTTTGGAGTATTTTGTCCGCCTTACAGGGGTGCCGGTATTCCGTGAAGGCATGTACCTTACCCTGCCAACGGGACGCTGGTCGGTGGTTGAGGCCTGCAGCGGTGTACGCTATCTCATCGCCTCGTTTACTCTGGGGCTACTGTACGCCTATCTGAGTTACCAGAGCCTTTGGCGGCGCTCCGCCTTCGTATTGGCTGCTATTATCGTCCCCATCGTCGCGAACAGCCTGCGCGCTTTCGGGATTGTGATGATAGGGCATCTATCCAACATGAAGTTGGCTACTGGCGTGGATCACTTGATTTACGGGTGGCTCTTTTTCGGTGTCGTTATGCTTCTGTTGTTCTGGATCGGAAGTTTCTGGCAGGAACCGGTTTCCACTCATCCAGAAAATCCCCCAGAGCTCCCCCGGGCGGAGAGCAGAGGTATTGGCTCGCGTTTTGCGTTCGGAACACTTCTGCTGTTGCTGGTAATTGTCGCTGCTGGGCCGCTGGTTTCCCTCCAGTTGTCTCGGGGTGAAGCGGCGCCGTTTTCGCCTCTCCAGATGCCTGAGCCCGCGACTGGTTGGAGTGACGCTGGCGACCTCTATTGGGGCTGGATGCCCAGCCAGCCGGGAGCTGACCGCGAGAAACAATGGTATTTCGAGGGACCTGCACCGGTAATGTTGGGTGTCTACCAGTACTTCAACCAGGTCCCGGGTGTGGAGCTCGCGACCAGTGGTGAATTCTGGCGCGCGGACCGGAAAGCATGGCGCCTGGTTGCGGAGAACGAGGTATCTGTAACCCTGGAGTCCCGACAGGTACTGGTGGACGAGGCCGTTCTGGACGGCGTTGCAGACAGGCAGCGACTGTTGGTTTGGAGTTGGTATCGTGTCGATGGGCGTTACCTTAGAGACCCCTACTGGGTGAAGGTAATTGAGGCCAGGCAAATGTTGCTTCGCGGCAGCCGGGAAGGCAGCCGAGTATTCGTCGCCATACCCACGGGCACCGACCTGGCAGAAGCGCGGCGGGTATTGCAGGAGTTTCTGGATGCTCATGTTTCTGCCCTTGGAAGTGCGCTGGATACCCGATGACGAGGACTCCAGATGCACCGCCGCTGGTAGTCCACATCATCTACGCCCTGGGTACCGGCGGACTGGAGAACGGGCTGGTCAACATCATCAACCGCAGCCCTCCCGGGCGCTATCGCCACGCCATCATCTGCCTGACCGTGGCGGAGGCCTTCGCCGGACGCCTGACCGCCGAAGGGGTGGAGGTGGTCGAACTGCACAAGCAGCCGGGCCACGACCTGGGCATGTATGTCCGTCTTTGGCGTACGCTGCGCCGATTGTGTCCAGCGATCGTGCACACGCGTAACCTGGCGGCCCTGGAGACTCAGGTTCTGGGCCTGTTGCTGACGGGCTGCAAGCGGGTTCACGGTGAACACGGCCGCGATGTCAGCGACCTCGATGGCAGCAACCGCAAGTATCAGTGGCTGCGACGCCTGCTGAGCCCGCTGATCCATCGCTACATCGCGGTCAGCCAGGACCTCGCCCAGTGGTTGGTGGAGACGGTGCGCATCCCGCCAAACAAGGTCACGCAAATCTACAACGGGGTGGATCACGCTCGTTTCCTGCCACGGTTTGCCGAAGCCAACAACAGCGGCGCAGCTCTGCCTGCGCGGACCCCGCCGCCCGGCATGCCCGCCGGTTTCCTCCCGCAAGCCGGCTGCCGGGTCGTTGGCACCGTGGGCCGGCTGGCAGCGGTGAAGGATCAGCAGACCCTGATTCGTGCACTGGCCCACATTTTCACGGAATCGCCACAGCAGCGGCAGACGCTGCGCTGTATACTCGTGGGCGACGGGCCAGAGCGCGCCGCGCTGGCCGCCAGCATTGCCGATCACGGCGTGGAAGACTGTGTGTGGCTGGCCGGTGACTGGGATGATATTCCGGCGCTGCTGGCGGGCATGGATGTGTTTGTGCTGCCCTCCCTGGGGGAGGGCATCTCCAACACCGTGCTGGAGGCGATGGCCACGGGCCTGCCGGTGGTCGCCACCCGGGTGGGGGGCAACCCGGAGCTGGTAGAGGACGGGGTTACCGGCCTGCTGGTGCCGGTGGGCGATGCCCAGGCATTGGCGCAGGCCATGCTGGTACTGGTGGAAGATTCCGTCCGCTGCGAGCGGATGGGCCGGGCAGCGGTGGCGCGGATACAGACGGATTTTGATTGGGAGAGTACCGTGGCCGGCTACCTGCGGGTATACGACGAAGTACTTTGAAAGAATCGTTCTAGAGAGTCGAGCAGGCTCGGCACTTCCCTCGAGGTAGTGCAAGACGTACACAGCCAGTGATTAGTTTCGAGGAACCAGTCAGTGTTTGGGATCTATAGAACCGCTCTTGCTCTACTGGTTGTGCTTCAGCATCTGGGCGAGGTGCCTTCAATTGGAACGTACGCCGTATTCGGTTTTTATGTGCTGAGCGGCTACCTTATGACTGCAATAATGCATCAGAATTACGGTTTCTCCCTTGGTGGAATTTTTAAGTATGCCGTTAACCGAGGCCTCCGCATATATCCGATTTACTGGGTTGCTTGCTTACTGACATTGGGGCTGATCGTTGTTTTTGGTTCCACTGAAGTCAGTAACTTCCACAGCGCAATGCGCTATCCGACAACGGCAAACGAAATCATTAAAAATATTTTCATCATATTCCCGGATCTCAGCTCGGCACGTCTCTCTCCACCGGCCTGGGCGTTGACAGTGGAGTTGTTCTTTTACGCCCTCATAGGTTTGGGGCTTTCGAAATACTTCTTTGTGACCGTTATCTGGTTTGTTTGCAGTTTGGTCTATCACGTGACGGCGCTCTCCCCGCAGTTTCCCTGGTCTGACACATATTTTTCAATCGCTGCGGCGAGTCTTCCTTTCTCTACAGGGGCTCTAATCTATTTCCAGCGTGCTCGATTTGAGTCGTTCGTCAAAAGAAATCAAACGGGTATCCTTGCGGTTCTCGTCCTTTCCTTTGCGCTAAATTTTTTGCTGTTTCGGGACATTGTCTCTAAAGAATTTGCTTTTTACTTTAGCTACGTAATTTGTTCATTACTGGTTCTTGCGCTCTCGTTTCTCAACACCTCAAGTTCAGGAAGGAAGGCTGACAAGTGGATTGGAGATTTGAGTTACCCCATTTACTTGATTCACTACCAGGTTGGATTTCTTTGCCTGGTGGCCTTCCAGTACTTTGATTTTGTGGATGAAGTTTCATCAGCTGCACAATTGGCCGCTATCACACTGGCGACAATTGCAGTATCTCGAGTAGTTGTGGCACTTCTTCAGTCGCCTATTGATGGGGTGCGCGATCTTGTACGTGATTCCGGGTTTTCGAAAACTGATTCTCGGCACGAGGTTGTGAAGAGATGAACAGTTCACTATTTCTGTTGATTCTTAGATCACTATTTGTCTTCTCTGGAGATGGCTCGCGAAGTTTGGGTATATGTGGCTTGGAATGTTTTACTATCGTTGTTGGTGAGCTGCAGTTCATACGGATACGTCTGGTGCGCGATTCTCGCTCAGGCTCTTTGGTGGAATCGGACAGGACCTGATTATGTGTGGTATCGCTGGCATCTTTGACCTGACCAGGCAGCGCGAGCCCGACCGCGAGCTGCTGGCGGCCATAAACCAGACCCAGTTCCACCGCGGCCCGGACGAGGGCGGCCTGCACACGGAGCCGGGTTTGGGCCTGGCCCACCGGCGCCTGTCCATCATCGACCTGGCCAGCGGCCAGCAGCCCATGTTCAGTGCCGATGGCAACCTCTGCGTCAGCTACAACGGCGAGATCTACAATTTCCGGGAGCTGATGCAGGAGCTGCGGGGCCTGGGCTATGAGTTCCGCACCCACTGCGACACCGAGGTGATCCTCTATGCCTGGCAGGCCTGGGGCGCGGCCTGTGTACAGCGCTTCCGCGGCATGTTCGCCTTCGGCCTGTACGACCGCGCCGCCCGCAACCTGTTCCTGGCCCGGGACCGGTTTGGCATCAAGCCCCTGTTCTACAGCGTGCTGCCGGACGGCCAGCTTATCTTCGGCTCGGAGTTGAAGGTGCTCAAGGCGCACCCGCAATTGTCGCGGCAACTGGAACCCCGGGCGGTGGAAGACTACTTCGCCCTGGGCTATGTGCCGGAACCGAAAACCATCTACCGCGATGTCTACAAGCTGCGCCCCGGCCACACCCTGCTGCTCCAGCACGGCGAGCCGGTGCCGGCACAGCAGCAGTACTGGGACATTCCCTTCGCCCCGGTGGCGGCAGCCAGTGAAGCGGACCTGCAGGCGGAACTGCTGGCGCGCCTGCGCGAGGCGGTGCAGGTGCGGCTGGTGGCGGAGGTGCCTTTGGGCGCGTTCCTCTCCGGTGGAGTGGATTCCAGCGCAGTGGTGGCGATGATGGCCGAACTGCAGAGCGAGCCGGTGAACACCTGCGCCATCGGTTTTGACGTCAAGCGGTTCAACGAAACCGAATACGCGGCGATGGTGGCGGAGCGCTACCACACCAACCACTTTCAGGAGACCGTCAGCAGCGAGGACTTCGGCCTGCTGGACGAACTCGGGGCGCTCTACGACGAACCCTACGCCGACAGCTCCGCCATTCCCACCTACCGGGTCTGCCAGCTGGCCAAACAGCGGGTGACCGTGGCCCTGTCCGGCGACGGTGGCGACGAGCACTTTGCCGGCTATCGCCGCTACCGCTGGCACATGCACGAGGAGCGCCTGCGCCAGGCCCTGCCCCTGGGTCTGCGCCGCCCCCTGTTCGGCGCCCTCGGCCGCTTGTACCCCAAGGCGGACTGGGCGCCGCGGGTGTTCCGGGCCAAGACCACCTTCCAGGCCCTGGCCCGCAACTCGGTGCAGGCCTACCTGCACTCGGTCTCCATTTGCAGTGACGAACAGCGCGCGGCGCTGTTCAGCGATGGCTTCAAACGCGAGCTGCAGGGCTATTCCGTGCACAGCGTGTTCGACGACCATGCCGCCAACAGCCCGACCGACGACCCGCTGTCGATGATCCAGTACCTGGACATGAAGACCTACCTGGTCGGTGACATCCTCACCAAGGTCGACCGCGCGAGCATGGCCCACGCCCTGGAAGTGCGGGTGCCGTTCCTCGACCACCCGTTCACGGAATGGGTGTCCGGTCTGCCCCCGGCCTGGAAGCTGCGCGGGCAGGAGGGCAAATACCTGCTGAAGAAATCCCTGGAGTCCCACCTGCCCCACGACGTCCTGTACCGGGACAAGATGGGTTTCGGGGTGCCGCTGGCGAAGTGGTTCCGCGGCCCCCTGCGGCAGCGCCTGCGCCAGGACCTGCTGGAAAGCGGCGGGCTGGCGGCCACCGGGCTATTCAACCAGGACTACCTGGCGCGGCTGGTGGATGAACACCAGTCCGGACTGCGGGATCACAGCGCGCCCCTGTGGACCCTGCTGATGTTCCAGGCCACCGTGCGCGATGACCAGTTCGTGGTCGGCGGGTGAGCATAGCGACCATGCAACTGCACCTGGGTCTAGTGGGCCCCGTCCCGCCCCCCAATGGCGGTATGGCGATGCAGACCGAGCAGTTGGCGCGGCTAATGCGAACAGAGAGGCTCAAGGTCAGTCAGGTGGCCACCAATGCTCCTTATAGGCCAGCACTTTTGGCCACCATACCGGGTTTGCGTGCCTTGTTCCGCTTGCTGCCGTACCTGCTGGCGGTTTGGCGGTTGGCGGGAAGGGTGGATGTGATTCACCTGATGGCCAACTCTGGCTGGTCCTGGCAGCTGTTTGCCGCACCGGTGCTGTGGCTGGCCGGGCTGCGTCGCTGCCCTGTGATCGTCAATTATCGGGGCGGAGAAGCCAGCGAGTACTTCCGGCACTCCTGGCGCTGGGTGTACCCTTCCCTAAAGAAATCTGCTCTGGTGGTGGTGCCCTCGGGCTACCTGCAGGCCGTGTTCGCGGACTACGGCCAGCACACCCGGATCATTCCCAACATTGTTGACCAGAGCGTGTTCCGGCCCGTACCCACGCCCACTACCAGCGCTAAAGGTTTCACTCTGGTGATCACCCGCAATCTGGAGCCCATCTATGGTATCGACACAGCCTTGCGGGCGCTGGCGGCGGTATTGCCAGAGGCCCCGGATACGCAGTTGCGTATTGCCGGCAGTGGGCCCCAGGAGGCGGAGCTGCGGGCACTGTCCCAGCAGTTGGGCATCGCGGCCGCGGTGTGCTTCGAAGGCCGCCTGGACCGGCCCGGTATTCTCAACCTGTATGCGCAGGCCGACGCCATGCTCAATCCCACCACCGTGGACAATATGCCCAACTCGGTTATCGAAGCGCTGGCTTGCGGAGTGCCGGTGATCTCCACCGATGTGGGCGGCGTGCGGTTCATTGTGCAGCATGAACACACCGCCCTGCTGGTGCCAGCCAATGACCCTGCGGCCATGGCCGCCGCCATCTTGCGTTGCCGCGCAAACGCGCAGTTGCGACAGCAGTTGCGGGACAATGGTATCGCCGAGGTGGCCCAGTACAGCTGGCCCGCAGTCCGCCAGCAGTGGCTGGATGTATATGCTCAGGTAGCGGGCCGGCAGCAGGGGGCCGCCGCATGAGCCTGTACCAGCGGCTTGTGGGGCGGGTGCTGTTCCCCCTGCATGAGAAGCTCAAGGGCCACGACACCATCGCCGTGCACCGGGCGATGGAGCAGTCCCAGTGGCTCTCGTCCGAGGAGATGGCGCAGCGGCAGCTGGACAACCTGCGCCGCTACCTGGTGAAAATCGGCCTCACCGTGCCTTACTACGAGAATCTGTTTGCGGAACTGGACTTCAAGCCCGAGGCGGTGAGCTCAGTGGCCGATCTGCAGCGCCTGCCTCTATTGGACAAGGCCACCATCCGCGCCCACACGGAACAGCTCAAGGCTCGGGATGCGCACGGCCTCATGCGTTTCAACACCGGTGGCTCCAGCGGCGAGCCGCTGATCTTCTACCGGGGCAACGAACGTGTGAGCCACGATGTGGCGGCCAAGCGTCGCGCCACCCGCTGGTGGGGAGTGGATATTGGCGACCCGGAGATCGTGGTATGGGGCTCGCCGATCGAACTCGGTTCCCAGGATAGGGTGCGGCTGCTGCGGGACAAGCTGTTTCGCACCGAGCTGTTATCCGCCTTCGAGATGTCCACGGACAACCTGCACAGGTTTGTTGAGCGTATTCGCCGGGTGCGGCCAAAAATGCTGTTCGGCTACCCCTCGTCGCTGGCACATATCGCCGGCTTTGCCCGGGAGCAGGGTGTGGCCCTGGATGGCCTGGGCATCAAGGTTGCCTTTGTGACTTCGGAGAAGCTCTACGAGCACCAGCGGGAAGCCATCGAACAGACCTTCGGTTGTCCCGTGGCCAATGGCTATGGCGGCCGAGACGCCGGCTTTATCGCCCACGCCTGCCCCGAAGGTAGCCTGCATATTACCGCCGAGGATATGGTGGTGGAAATTGTCGATGGTGATGGCAACGTGCTGCCTGCCGGGGAACAGGGTGAGATTGTGGTTACCCACCTGTTTACCAGCGAGTTCCCGTTTGTGCGCTATCGTACGGGTGACGTGGGTATACTCACCGATGACACATGTGCCTGCGGCCGCAGCCTGCCGGTACTGGCCAGTGTCGAAGGGCGCACCACGGATTTTGTGACTGCGGCAGATGGCACAGTATTGCATGGACTGGCGCTTATCTATGTCCTGCGTGACATGCCGGGAGTGGCGAACTTCCGGATCGTGCAGGAATCACTGGACCTGACGCGGGTGGAGGTGGTGCCGCGAGACACTTTGACGCAGAACATGATCGCCGAGATAGAGACCGGGCTCAAGGGGCGCTTGGGGAAAGGGGTCCGGATTGAGGTGGTAGAGGCCGGGGCGATCGGGCGTGAGGTCTCGGGAAAGTTCCGGTATGTGGTGAGTCGGGTGGCAGACAGATGATCGATAGTCTGTATTTGCTGATGGTGATTATTGCCGTGTGCTACCTGTTCTGGTGGTCCGACCGGCAGGACAAGGACTGATGCGCGATCTGCTGTTGGTGATCTTCCTGTTTGTCGCGATTTTTTACTCGTTCAAGCGACCCTATCTGGGGGTTGCCGCCTGGATCTGGATAGCCCTGATGGCGCCATCCTACTGGGCGTTCGGGTTTTCGCAGGATTTTCGCCTGAACCTCACCATTGTAGTGGTTACGGCGCTTTCGTATCTCTTTGCGACCCGGAACAAGGACATCAAAGTGAATGGCCTTGGTGTCTGGGTCTTTATTTTTGGCCTCTGGACCCTGGTGACCACAACTGTGAATTTGAACTCCTACCCGGCCATGGTGTGGGACTACTGGAATCAATTCATCAAGGTATTGATGCTGTTTTTCTTTATCACGCTGGCAGTGCGCAAGCGCTTGCATATCGACACATTGATCTGGGCGATTGTGCTCTCGATTTCGTCCTATGCGGCAATGGAGGCAGTGAAGTTCATTCTGTCCGGTGGGGGCCACATGATCTCTGGGCGCGCCGGTATTATCGCCGACCGCAATGACTTCGCGGTCGCCATCAACATGTGTATTCCACTCGTGGTGTACCTGATTCAGGTAACCCGGCACAAGACCGTGAGGCTGGGTCTCTGGGGAATTCTCCTCCTCAACGTGGTGAGCGTGGTCGGTACCGGTTCCCGAGGCGGGTTTATCGGGCTGGCCATTCTGGCTGTGGCGTTCTGGCTAAGGTCACGTTACAAAGTACCGCTCGCGATTCTGGCTCTATTGGCTCTGCCAGTGTTGTATCAGAGTGCCCCTGAGGACTGGCGCGAACGCCAGGCTACAATTTCGACTGCGGCGGAAGAAGACAGCTCCTTCATCGGGCGCCTGTGGGCCTGGAAGATATCCACGCTGCTGGCTCTGGACCATCCGTTGACGGGAGGAGGGTTCAAGGCAGTTCTTGATCGCCGGATATGGGAATACTATGCTCCCTTTACGCCAAAATTTACGTTCCTTGAGACCCCCCCGATACCCGAGTACAGCGGCAGCAAGGCCGCGCACAATATCTACTTCCAGGTTTTGGGCGACCATGGCTTTATCGGCTTGTTTATCTTCCTGACGATACTTGCCCTGGCGCTGCTGACCAACCTGCGCAATGCCTCTCTCGGCCGGTCCCACCAGGTCGATTGGTACCACAAGTTGGCAGGATCTCTGACGCTGTCCCTTGTGGGATATGGGATAACCGGGGCCAATGTCAGCCTCGCCTACTTTGACCTGCTCTATTCGGTTTTGGGGATTATTGCGGTGATGACGCTTCGACGGGATGAGCTACTCGTTAGGGAAAAATCGCCGACCGATGTGTCCGCCAGTTCACCTGCTGGAGAGGGCAGGAGAGTCTATCCGACACGGAGGCGGGGAACGCGCGCTGCGGCGTCGGGGGTTGTTGATCGCGCATGAAATCACTCCAGGACATTGCATATCGAGCCTTGTGGAGCGCGTGTGGCGCGCAGGGGCTGTCCATCCTGATATACCATCGGGTTCTCCCCCGGCCCGACAGCATGCGCCCGGGCGAGATCACGGTCCGGGAGTTCGAGTGGCAGATGGGTTTGCTCCGGGATCACTTCAATGTGCTATCCCTGCGCGATGCTCTTGAGTATCTGGAGCATGGTAGCCTGCCTCCGCGCAGTGTGTGTATAACCTTTGATGACGGCTATGCCGACAACCTCACGGTGGCGCTGCCGGTACTGGAACGTTACGGCTTTGCCGCCACGGTGTTTGTCAGCTCGGGCTTTCTCTCGGGCGGGCAAATGTGGAACGACAGCATTATCGAGGCACTCCGGGTGCTCAGGCCGGGCCCACTGGATCTCCGTTTGCTGGGCTTGGGCGAGTTTGATGTGGAGGATGGTTCCGGCCGCCTGAGTACCGCTATGGGAATTATTCGCGCGAGCAAGTATCTCCCGCTGGAGCGGCGTACGGAGGTTGTGCAGTATCTGATGGAGGCGGCGAAAACTCGCAGCGAGGGGCTGATGTTGACGCACGAGGGGCTGCGGGAGCTAAGGCGTAGAGGCGTGGAGGTTGGCGGCCATACGGTTTCCCATGCGATATTGGCATCCCTTGATGAGGATGAAGCGCGGAGCGAGATTACCCGGGGCAAGGCGGATCTGGAGGCCATTCTTGGCGAGCCGGTCAGCTACTTTGCCTACCCAAATGGTCGCAGGGATCAGGACTACCGACGAGTGGATGTCAATCTGGTACGTGATGCCGGCTTCCTCGCCGCGGTAACCACAAACTGGGGCGTATCTTCCCCTCCGACGCCCCGTTTTGAGCTACCTCGCTTTACCCCCTGGGACAGGAGCCGCGTGAAGTACCTGATCCGCATGGCTCTGAACGCCAGGCAGACCATTGAGTGACTTCGCGGCAGGTGGCTGCGCGTGTGCTAGACTTGTCCAATAGTCATGGGTTTGCCCCCGGGAGTCAGTGGTGCCTGTCAACGTAGCAACAACGCTTTTGCGTAGCGCGCTGTTTGCGTGCTTGTTCCTGGCAGGTAGTGCCATCGGACAGGATGTCCATATCGAGCGCTACTCGGGGAAGGCGGCGGAGGTGTGGGCGGAGTACGTCAGAATTCGCCTTGGTGCGCAGAATGCCCCTGCAGATTCTCCGGTCCCAGCCCCAGCCCCAGCCCCCCCGAGTCCCCCGGTACCCAATGCTGCGCCGGTCAACCCCGCGCCAGTAGCCACTCCCTCAGAGGATCCTCCGCAACCGGGGCCGCGAGACAGCGCCGTTGCCCCTGGCGATCCTTCAGCCAGGCTGACTACCTCCGTGGTCTATACACGCGTGCCGCGTACCCGTGGTCCTGCTGTAGCGACGTTGCGCGATGGCTCTGAATTCCAGCTTGACAGCCCCGATGTTTGGGATGCGCTACCCGACACCAGACGCGTGTTCAGCGGCTTTAATGCACCAGGCCAACTGGTTCTTCGCCATCCTGACGGTTCGGAGCAAATACTTTTTGACTGCTTCGAGCTTGCGCAGCCCTGTGTGCCACTGGATGCGGCTGTGTCCCTGGACGGCAACCGCGTGCTGTTCTCCGTCTACTATGGTGAGAAGCTGGGTAACGGTTGGTGGGATGGCGCCACGCTGCCCAATCGGGTGCTTTCCCGGGCTTCGCATGCCCGCCTGCATGTGGTGGATCTTGAAACAGGCTTGGTGACACCACTCGCGCACCAAGCGGGCGTGTTCGATGTATCCCCAGCCTGGTTACCCGACGGTCGGATCATGTTTGCGTCGAGTCGGCAGCCTTTTCGCGAGCCCCGGTTACATTGGATTACGCCCAATAACCGTCCACATACGCAGCTCTATATTGCCGATGCGGACGGACGCAAAGCGGTCAATGTTACACCGCACGAAGTTTCTTCGGCGATGCATCCCTATTTACTCGACAGCGGCAGGGTAGCTTATGGGTCGCACTGGCTGAGTCATAATCTGGCGTACAGCAGTACCAATGGCAGTATCAATTGGCCTGGCACTCTCGATAACTTCTGGGTGGTAATGGACATGGATGCGCGAGGGGGAGATATGACCGCCCTGCTTGGTGCCCACCGGACATCGTTACAGGCCAGCACTGGCCGGACCAAGACAATGAAGGCCTTGCACTTCCTTGGCCAGCGCCAGAATGGTGACATCTGCGTGGCGAACTACTATCGGGCTAATAATCTTGGTCTGGGTGACGTTTTTTGTTGGCCACCGGAGCCTGTGGGTGTAGAGGGCGCACTTCCTGCATTTCTCCCCCGGGGTATCTACAACGTGGCCGATTGGTCGAAATCAAATGATGAGGCTTCCTTCACGGAGAACGGGGAGTTCCTGGGCAAGATTGGCTACCCCGAGGGCATGGAAGGCGATCAGTTGCTGCTAACAGTGGGGCGTGGCTATTGCACCCAGGTCTCCGGATCGGTGCAGAGCTTTCAGCGCGCGGTTGCGGACCAGCCGGACAAGCGTGCCTGTGATGTCGGGCTGTATCATACCTCGGTGTTACCCTCCAAAAACATGCAGGACCTGGTCAAGGTTGTCGATCACCCTGATTGGCATGAATTTGGTGCCCGGGTTGTCAGGGCGCGCAATGTCGAGAACCCCGCGCCAAAGATGACGCATGACAGCACTTGCCAGATCGCGAGCAGCGACGCGCTTACGGGGGAGACCAAACCCCGGCGACCTTACGATTTCAACAACAACTATGCGACAGCCGCGAACAATGGTGGCGAGATTGATGGCTTGCCAGCCACCGAACTCGCCGCCATCCGATTCTGGAAGGTGATCCCCAACCCGGTGGGCAAGGCCCAGTTCAAGAACTCGATAGGTAACCGTCTGGTTTTGTTGGGCGATGCGCCCCTGCTGACGGATGGCTCATTCAAGGCCCAGTTGCCCTGCAATGTGCCCTTCGTTATGGCGGGAGTAGACGCCGAAGGGCGCGTAATCAAGCGTGATCAGGTGCCTCAGTCCTTGCGGCCAGGTGAGAAGCGTGTGTGTAGGGGGTGTCATCAGCACTCGAGCCCGGGGCGTGCCTATGATGCATCAATGGCCTTTGCCGCCAAGCCCGTCAGGCTAATGGATGCGCGCCAAGTGCCTACCTACGAGGAAAGCATCAAGCCAATTTTTGAGCGCCGCTGCCTTTCCTGCCACGTGGACGATGTGCCCTTGATGGACTACGACAAGCTGGTATGGGACTTTTTTCAGGAGTCAGTGCTTCCCGAAAGGCGGGTTCAGGTGAGGGAGACGACAGACCCAAGGCGGAGATACGGCTTGCAGCGGCCCTATACCAGCAAATACGTCAACAACATGTTCGCGCGGGAAAGCCTGCTTTACTGGAAAGCAGCGAACCGGCGGCTGGATGGCCGTACGGACGCCACCTTTGCTGACGATATCGATCTCGGTCCCGACCATCCCGTGAGTATTACTCCACAGGAATTGCAGAGTCTGGCTGAATGGCTGGATTCGGGCGCGCCCCGCTAGGCGCCCCGCTAGGCGCCCCGCTAGTTCATGCCATCGCAGCGGGCTGGAGGTGCCGCCATTGCCGCTGCAAGATGTTTGATTTTGGCCAGATTCTGGTAAAGATTCGCGGTTGATAGTCTCCCGATTCGTACAGGCAACGTCTGGTGGGGGAGGTATCCAGTGCGCCCGACTTCCCTTCTTTGTCCATGCCAGCGAACAGGATGTAAGCGCCACATTGCTCAGGAACTTCCCGTAGATACACTAGGCGCGGGCTGACCTGTTTGAGGGCGGGGTCCAGAAACCAGCTTGCGCTTTGCACCCCACGAAACGCGGGATTTAGCTGCAGAAAATCAGCCAATCGCTCATAGGTATCGATCCAGCCTGCCGGATGAAAATGCTCCTTCACCTCCGGATGCATGTGAAGTTCCAGAAATGGCCGAACTCCTCGGCTGGCCACTATCGCCCGCATGACTTTGATGGCCTGATTCGGCCCCGCTCTGATCGCAAGAGAACGAGGTATCCCGGAGTGCGGGTTTGCGAACTCAGCCCCAAATGGGATCAGGCGATGAAGCAAAATGGCCAAATCCTTGCGGAACAGGTCATTCTGAAAGCTGAAATAGCCGTCAAACTGGAAGTCATGAACGTGCTCTAGTCTTTCCAGTTCAATGTCATACAGCTTGAAAACATTTTCCGGAAGCTGCCAGGGCGGGGTGTTGAGGCTGAATTTCTGTAGAAGGAAGCCGAGAAGTTGCCTGTTGAATTGACTCACCGTGGCTGCTGCCTCACTGCACAGTGCCTTTTCGGCCGCCAGCAATTGTGGCGGGAGATCTGCATATCCGGTTCCCCGGATAGGGTGCAGCGCGAGCGCTGAGTACTGTAACGGACCTAGATTAGCCATTGGACGGAGCTCACGTTCAGGATCCTTGCATACTATACGTAATGGTGCAGCGAGCCGGCGTCTATTTGGACACTGGAACCAATTTGCAGTACGTTTCGGACAAATTGGAAAATACAAGCTTAGATCAACTTCAGTCGAGGGACTAGCGCCTTCGAGCCTGCTATAGAAAGATGACCTGAATCCCTGTATACATAAACTCCGTGAATTAAACTTTCACAGGAAACGTTCCCACACAAAGTATCGTGCAACCAGATAACTCTCACTTTTGTTTCTTGCTCAATAACCTCTATTGCTTCAATTATCTCCTGATCAAATGTCACGTATTCTGATCGCAGAATCTGACAGTCGCTGCGCAGAATCACCAAGTTAGAATCTGTTCTTTCAAGACACTCACCGACATTAAATCCTGATCGCGGTGGAGGAGAAACAAGCACTGGAATTTTGTTTGCACTTTGGAGCATAGCTATTGTTTGTACAAATGCATTGACTGCCAACGCAGGACTTTTTGCGACAACATCTCCGTCTACAAGAAATGAGTCATCATCTTGGGCTTTAAAGTACTGATTAAAGCTTGAACTCAAAATAACATGGGTTATGGATTCACTATTCAGTATATATTCTAGAGCCAAGTTGTTAAAAGCAGTGCACTCTTCGGCCCAATCCTTGCCATAGCGGCCACTGATAGGCGCAATCCCTATAGCGGGACCACAGACAGACTTAGTTAACTGAACGATGTTTTCATGAATGGTGGCGATCCCCGGCACTAGATGCATCGCGTAACTATCGCCCCATATAGCTATGTTTGGTTCTCTGCCTGTCATGCAGGATGCTTTGACACTGTGCTCAAGAATAGATCCGTCACAGTCTTTAGAAAGACCGAAGTTGACTGCTCTAGTACTCAGGGCATCATCAAGATCCTTTTGCTCACCAAATCCACCACTTATCATTGGGCCGGTCAGCACCAATAATGCCAATGTAGACGTAGAAAACCCAATCCACGCAGCTCTCGGCTGTAAAGAAATCTGCGAGCGGAAAGGTCTTTCCACATATGTGTACTGGACATACCCGAGGAAGATCGATGCACCAATAAGCAATATTTTAATAACATTCGGCACCAACTCCAAATAACCAAGATAGGCAAACGAAAATAAGGGCCAGTGAACCAAATAGATCGAATAGGACCAATCCCCAACCCTCTCGATAAGCTTGATCGGCCACCACTGCGGAAGCCACTCACCCCGACCGAGCACTATCAAGGACGTCGCAAAAACTATTAGGAGGGCATCGCCCCGTGGATGAACGACTGGATCGATGCTGATTGTACAAAGCGCGACAATGGCGGCAACAGAAGCAACTTTAATCTTGGAAGATACCTTGAAGTCAGGCCTGCTCAGCATAAGCCAGGCGCACAAAGACCCAGCCAGCAGTTCCCATGCTCGAGTTGGAAAAAGAAAGAATGCCCATTCAGCGAGAGTGGCCTCGCTATAACGCCACATATATGGAGCAGGATGGTCTCCGTTGGATACCAACACAAAACACAAAATTAGACTTGCCAAAGTGATGGAGGCTAAAGCTGGGAGCCTGAGTTTTCTCGGGATGGCAAACAAAAATACAGGCAAAAAGAAGTAATATTGCTCCTCTAGAGACAAGGACCAAATATGCAGTAGTGGCTTGGATTCCGCGCTGCTCTCAAAGTAGCCAACTTGAATCGGCAGCACAAAATTTGAAGTGAAGGTTAACGAACCAAAAAGCTGGTAAAGAAAATCAGTTTTTTGAGAATTGGTTATAAACAAATATGCCAATATTGTGGTTGCAGAGAGGGTGCAATAGAGAGCCGGGAGCAACCTCCGCGCTCTACGTAAATAGAACTGAGAGAAGGAAAAGTCGTTTCTATTCAGTCCCTTAAGAATAATCGTGGTAATTAGAAATCCTGAAACGACAAAGAACACATCGACGCCGAGGAACCCCTGATTGAAAATTCCTACACTGGCGTGGTACAAAACGACCACGAGAACAGCAATCCCCCTGAGCAGCTGAATGTCACGACGCATGCATAGCTCCCGCCAACGAAAATATTCAAGACTAGATGATGGCACTCAACCCTGTCTATCGTTTTCGGCAAGGCCGCCAAACATCCGTGCCAAGGCTTTGGGCGAGCGGGTTGGCCAGGGTGTTTTTCACCCAATTTGGTTGCTGGAGCCACTGTCGGGCAACTATGATGGGGAGCTTGCCGGTCGCTTTTCGGCACTATCCCGCCTGTAGAGTTTGACGTGTCCCTCTCGCGTCGACAGGAGGAGTTGGCTCAGGCATCTGACTCAATCAATTGGTCTTCAAAGAATTCGGGGTGGTTCAGGAGAAATGGACAGTGGGTGGTTTGGGTAAGCTGGATGACTATGTTGAAGCAGTTTCGGTAGCCAGAAATGTCCACAACCTTTCAGCCCTCGCGGCTATCAGAAGCGTAGCGAAGGCCAGGCTGGTTTTTAGGCTGGGGCCGAGAATGCATGCCATGTTAGGCATGGCAGGGGTTCCTCAGTCAGAGTGGAAACACTTTCAGCAGGAGAAAGATCTGGAGGTGGTTCTACAACAGCTGAACCCTGCAGCCAAGCGCAGTGTCGCCGACAACAAGATTTTGTTCTCCCGACATTGTGAAGCCTATGGTCTCGCCCATATACAAACGATTTTCCATGATCCACTGGAACACAGCTTGTCGGATGACGAACTGCGGGAGGATTTTTGTCGTTGTATCGGGTCGGCGCCGGACGCGCTGTTTTTCAAGCTGATGGGGGGGGCTCATGGTTACGGTGCCTTCAGCGCGGAGCGAAGTAATACAATTTGGTCTTACTGCGGTGAAACCGGAACTACAGGAGATCTCTACGAGTTCTGTCGCAAGCGTCAGGGCGCCAGCCGTGGCTGGCTGGTGCAGCCGGTAGTGAATACACACTCTCGCCTGCAGGAGGTCAGCTCCTGTAGGGCCTTGAGCACTGCCAGGCTTTTGACGTGCATGACACCTGAGGGCCCGGCGCTGTTGACTGCCGTGCTGAAACTGGCGCGCGGCCTCAACGAGACTGATAATTTTGATATGGGGCGAGGCGGCAACATGGTTGCACAGATCGATATCGCCAGCGGTAGACTGGGGCCTGCCAAGGGCTCCCTGAGCAAGGACTTTCCCTGTATTATCAGCTTCGCGGTTGACCCCGACACCGGCCATCATGTTGCTGGTCGATTGGTGCCCTTCTGGGAAGAGACAAAAGCATTGGTGTTGCGGGCGCAGTCTACCCTGCCGGAACTCAAATCCCTGGGTTGGGACGTGGCCATTACCGATGAGGGCCCTTTTGTAGTGGAGACAAACTCTAACTACGGCAGTGATAGCACGCAGGTGGCGTATGGGCGGGGTTTGAGACCCATTCTGCTTAGCCGGTTGAAGAAACTGGCGGAAACTTCCCCAGATTGGGATCCAACAGATAACTCAAGACACGGGACATAAGCGCAGTCAGTTGATCTTTGTGACAGGGGTAACGTAAATTAGTGTACATTATCCATCTGTTCAAATAGTCCCGGCATTCCAAATATATCCTCGTGAGACCGGTCGAAAATGAACGCGGAGGTGGGATCCGGCTCCACGTTGAGTTCTATTACCACGGGACCATCGATCGTTATTGCAATATCTACGCCGGCAAATTGCAGATGAGGAAACGCTGCCACCGCACGAATAGCCAGATTCACCGATTCGTGCCAGAATGGAACGCTCCCTCCTGTGATTTTTTCTCCCGAGTCCTTATGTGATTCGAAGGTTTCGTTCCAGATACTCTTGATCATGCCTGTGCCTATTTCGCCGGTTTTCGTATCGACAGAAAACGCCAGCGCTCCCCGGCTCGTATTGTCCACGAGGCTTCCGCAGCGGCCGACTCGCAGGAACCCACCCAGGGCAGTATTGGTGTCCCCTCTGCTGAAGGCCCAAATTCTGAGGGTGTTGACACTGGAGGCGTTAAAGCGAGTGAGTTCGGGGTGCTGCTGAAAGTACTCCTCAATGATATAGTCGGCGCCGGTGCCGGGCTGCAGAACGTCATCGACAAATTGTGAAACAGTCATTTGCTCGCCCGTGTCGAGCAGTCTTAAACTCAATGTCGGCTCCCTCACCACGCTGACCGCGCGAAAGCCCGTGCCGCCATAGCCCTCAACCAGCTTGAAACACAGTCGGTCAATCTGGGGCTTTGCCAGTATGAATTGCGTTAAATCATCACCGCTAATCAGTCTTTCCCCCGTTGCGGCGACGCCAAGACGGGCATGAAGCCGCCCGAAAAAATGGGGTGTGGGGATTTGAAACAGCTGCAGAATTGCCTTTTCGCTGATTTTGTTCTGTGACAGTTTCTGGTAGGCAGGCGGATTCAGTTTGCTTACAAAGCGGCGAAACTTCTTGTATGTCCAAAAGCCGGTCTTGAAACGCCAGGGTAGCTCCCTGCGCCAATATCTCGCGATATGGTAGTGGCTTGGGCCCAGGCCATAAAACAGTCGCAACACTATCATTTCCAGAATCTGCCTGCTGGCTGGCAAGTGTCCTTCCTTGGCCCGTAGCAGCGTCTGGCGTATTGTGCCAACCAGCGTGGTGGTGGAAAGGCGCTTTGAGGAGGTTGTCAATATAGGGTTCTCATGATAAATTCGGAGGGTTATCGCGTCTCCTATGAAGCTTCTTTTGTTTTGTTCATCCGCGCAACCCGGAAAATTTTCGAGCTTTGCGAATCAGCTCCATAAAGCCGCTCATCTCAGCCTCGAACTCCAGCTCCGAGACGTTCTGTCCATCCAGGATCCGGGGCAGAGCATATATCGCTGACTCGCTATCTACCAGACCAATCTCAGTAGTTGTTGCCGAGGCAATACCCGCTTCACTGAGAGCTGGCCAGACCGCCGGGGAAAATCGCCCGCTTGGATAACAAAAGTGCATAGGATCCCGACGGGTTATTGCCTTGATACACTCGTTGTTGAGCGCCAGTTCCTGTTTGAGACAATCTTCGCCGCGATGTGTGATTCTGTGATGATGAGTGTGCAGTTCCACGGTCATGCATTTGTCGGCAGCATCTTTTATTTCCGCAGGTGTCATAAGATGAAACCAGCGTTCCGCTGATAGCAAGTCGTAGTTTGCCGCGGTCTGATGGCATACTGATTGCAGGAAACGCTGCCTCGTAGCATCGCTGTCCAGTTCGGCTGAAACTTCCGACGCCGCCGCCAGAGCGAGGCTTCTCTCAACCCCGGTGCCGGTCGGCAGCGGTCCAAGCCCATACTCGGGAATATGAACAAGTGGGCACAAGTCCGGGTCGATTTGATGAAAACAGTATTGTAACGCCACATCAATAACCGGGGCCTGATTGTAGCAATAGTAGGTGGTTAGGTAGATTGTGGCGGGGTAGCCGTGTGCTTGCAGTACCGGGAGCATATGCAAGTACGTGCTGTACCAGCCATCGTCGATAGTAATAACTGTCGTGCCCTTGGGCAGCTCTTCGCTGCCAAGTTTTGCCAGAGCGTCGGTAAGGGAGATCACGGGATACCCCAGCGTCTTGAGTAGCTCCATTCTGCGTTGGAACTTGCCTGCGCTCATATAGAGGAAGTTGCCGAAATGGCCTTCACCTAGCCAGGTGCCGTGATAGGCAAGTATCCTCACTCGATCGGCAGTGAGTAGCTTGCTCAGGGCAAAGAGCCCGGTGAGCCGGGCGAGAGCGAGAATGAATTGCTTCAAGTAAAGAGAGCCGTCCGACTTCGATGGTTGCCTATCGGACCATTTTTGCGCAGGTCGGCGATTAATGCGAGCCTGAATTTGATCTTACAGCGATAATACTGTGCAATAGTGGTTGGGTGGCCTTGGGAATTCCGGGGGCTTGAGCCTTTACAATTTTTGGCTGCGAGGATGCCTTCAATCCTTGATAGTAGCAATGGGGCTTCCGCGCATGACCATCTCCGCATTGACTCACCGCATCAGCGCTTTCGTGGCTGCTGTCCGTTGGCGGACGGAGATTGCCGCGCCTTTGGGGCTAGCGCTGGTCAAAAGGCGCTTGCTGGGGAAGGTGGTGTTTGTCGCCATCACTGGGAGTGCGGGCAAGACCACGACAAAAGATCTGTGCGCCGGCATTCTGTCCTCCGCGGGCTCCGTCACCAAATCCCAGCACTCCCTGAATGAACCGATCATGGTAGCCAAGACCGTAGCCGCCACCAGGGCCAGTGATCGCTTTGCGGTAGTGGAAGTCTCCGGCGGAAAGCCCCGGGCGATGGATTGGCCGCTCAGATTGTTCAAACCTCGCATTGCCGTAGTCACCCTTATCCAGCGCGAACATGCCCGGCCAGATTTCGGGCTCGACGAAATCGCCACCGAGAAGTTCCGGCTCATCGACGCCTTGCCTAAAGATGGCACAGCGGTTCTCAATATCGATGACCCTCTGTTGCGGGAGCGGGCGCAACAGTGCAGCAGGAAGGTGATCTGGGTGGGGCGGAATGAGGGCGCCACCCTGCGGCTGCTGGAATGCCGATCCAAGTGGCCAGAGCCGCTGATCCTGAAGGTGGCCTACGGCGGGAAGCAGTATACCGTGGCCACCCGGTTGCACGGCGAGCACCTCGCCCTGTCGGTTCTCTGTGCCATGGCTGTGGCCTTGGCGGCAGGCATGGAGTTGCCGGAGGCTATCAACAACCTGCAGAACCTGGAGTCCAGTGAGGGACGGATGCAGGTTTTGACGGGCAGTGACGGGGTCATTTATCTCAGAGATGACTGGAAGGCACCTCTTTGGTCGGTGGACGCCCCCATGGCATTCATGCGGGATGCGGTAGCTCCGAGGAAGGTGATGGTGATTGGTACACTCTCAGACTACTCCCGCTCAGCATCCCGGCTCTACCCCCGGATAGCGGACAAGGCGCTGGAAATCGCCGATCAGGTAATCTTTGTCGGCGCGAACGCCCACCGCGCCACCAGAAAATCGAAGGCCGAACAGCGGCAACGCCTGCATGGTTTTAGCGAACTGCGTCAGGCGGCGGTTTTCCTGAGCGAGATCCTGCGCCCGGGGGATCTGGTACTGCTCAAGGGGTCGTCCCGAATGGATCATCTCGTGAGATTGATTCTCGACCGGGAAGATCCTGTCGCGTGCTGGGACAGTCGGTGCGGCAAGAGCCAGTTCTGCACACGTTGCCCAAGACTGTACGATTTTACCAGGGCGGGCACGGGCATTTCATCGGTGCTCACGGATGCCGAGAACCTGCTGCCCGCAATCTCTGTTGGTGAGGGGTGTATGCTCATGGTGGGGCTGGGCAACCCGGGGGAAGAATATCGTCTAACGCGACACAATGCCGGTCATCTTGCGCTCGATTCGTTGGCTCGGGAGCAGGGTATGACCTGGCAACAGGCACCTTCGGGGCAAACCGCCGAGGGACCGATACAGAGTGTTCGGATCGTGTTGGTAAAACCGGATGCTGCCATCAATCACTCTGGCGATGCAATCCGCCGCATGTTGGGCGTGGAAGAGCTGACCCGCGCGGTGGTGGTTCACGACGACATGGATCTCGAGCAGGGGACAGTCAAGGTGTGCCGAGGTGGTGGCGACGGCGGTCATCTCGGGGTTCGGTCCATCGTTGCTGCGTACCAGACAGAGGATTTTCAGCGGATAAGATTGGGGGTCCGTCCGCCGGGCGATGACAGCAAGAGCCGGCGACTGGTTCACCAGCGACTGTCGGCTCAGGAGCAACAGCAGCTGACTGCAGCGTTTTCATCCGGTTTGCAGCAACTGCTGCCAGGCGCAGTGGTGTGAGACTGGCCTTGTCGTGGGCTCTGGAGAGTAGAATCAGGCTCCGGGGTTTCTTACGTTTCGCAGCGTGACTGGGCCGTTCATTTCCAGCTTGCAATCTGCGGCAGCTCCATGGGCGCGGAGAAACTCTATAAGTGCATTGGCTACTGATGTCCGCCAGGGTTCGTAGTTGAAAAAGCCGTGATTCTCGCCGGGGGCCACTAGTAGCTCTAGATTTGCCCTCGAGTCACCAGTCTGTGACAACAGGGCTTCGTATGCCGTTGGCAACAGCGGGTCGAGGCTACCGTAGATAACCAGTGTTGGTATGTCTGTTCGCTCCAATCTGGATCCAAGCGATAGTTCCGCGGCCTTGGCTGGTCCAAGGGCGTTGATCAGCTGCAGTTCTTCTTTGGTGTAGCCTTGGGATTCAGTGGCAACCGTCAGCTCCAGCACCGGGTTTAGCAGGCCGAGTGCGAAGGGAAGTGAGGTATTCATGCTGAGTGTACTCGCGGCAGCAATGTGAGCACCAGCGGAACCTCCAATGAGTGCGATATGGGCTGGATTGACCTCAAACTGGGCGTGGTGCTGATACATCCATTGATAGGCACTGTAGGCGTCCTCGACTGCGCTGTCGGGTAGAACGCCATGTCGCGAATGGACGCGATACTCCACAAGTGCTGAGACTATACCGCAGGCGGCAAATTTGTTTGCAAACCACTTGAACTGGTCTGGGCTGCCCGTGATCCAGCCGCCGCCATGGAAAAACAGAACAGCGGGGTGGTTGCCCCCATCGGTTCTTGCGGGATATATCTGCATCTTCAGCGCTGGCTGTTGGGTTCGCTCCTCGTTGTAAATTACCGTGATGGGTTTCCGATGAGCTACATATACAGTGAGAATCACAAGGGCAGCTACTCCTGCGCAAACTAAAGCGATCACCTTGGTACGTGAAAGCCAGTGTAATCGTCGCATGCAGCCCCCAGAGGTAAGGTGTCTCTAGAAAAACAGACCGGCTTTGGCTAGCAAGGCTTTCGTGCGCCTCTTTGCGGTACGCTGCGCTGGTGGAAGCTCCGAAAACAGGCTGGCAACATGATCTGAAGCCTTTTCCCAGCACGCCTGGTCGAAAGCGGTCCCGCGGGTAGTGTCGCGCTCAGCACAAGTGGCCGAAACGTACGCGGGTGGAACAACCCCCAAGCTTAGATGTTCATCAAGTATATCGGCTTTTGCCTTGATGTTTCGCCACTGCACTGCTGAATAATTGGAACAGTGTCGTCTGTAACCCCAGGTTGCCTGTGTATCGCCGACAAACAGGCAATCATCCAAGCTGGCAAATCGACGTGTAAACTCAGTGTCCTCGCCAATCCAGCGGCTGTACTTTTCCAGAAATCCTCCCATGCGCTTGTAACTTTCACGCCGGAACATAACGCCTGACAGATAGGCTGGATTAAAATCAAGTAAAGCAAGATAGGGCTGCCTTAGCAGATAAAATCCGCCCCTGCCAAACTCACACCGACGCTCCGTCCATCCGTGCGGAGCTTCATCCAGTAGATGATGGGAGGTGTCTGAGTTTGCACCAAATGAGTAGCAGTTGGAAAATGTAAAGTCAGCTTCGGGAAACTGCTCAAGAAGCTGCGCTTTTCTCTGAAGATGATTTGGCGTCCATATATCATCGCTGTCGCAGAGGAAAATATAATCTGATGAAACTTGGCTGATTCCGAGTTTCCTGGCTGCACCCTGGCCTCTGTTGGGTGTGGAAATATACTGGATGCCGTGGAATTCATGCGTTTCGAGGATGATTTTCTCAGTGACGTCTGTAGATCCATCGTTGACCACTACGATACAGCCTGGCTCGATGCCCTGTTTTAGTATTGAAAGTAGTGTTTCCCTGATGTGGGAGGCTGCGTTATATGCAGGGATGATTACGCTCATTGATAACTGACTTTGGGTGTTTAGCAAGGTGACTTTCTCGTGTTGGTGCGGCCGGCAGAAAATTGTGAAGGTGATCAAATGTTGTCCGGTTGAATACTGATTGTTTAACCGTTCTCTAATGCCTCGCAGAGTAGCATGGCTTGGTAAGAGGGTTGAGCCTGCGGTCGGTTTGCGTGATCAAGAGCGGCTTTCGAGTATTTTTGAAAGGTTTCTGGAGAGTCCCAGAGCGACCTTAGTGCGACCTCCCAATTTGAAATATCTGAGGAGACATCGACCAGAATACCTCCTGCTCCGACTGATTCGGGAAGTCCTCCTATCCTACACGCCACTGCAGGAATGCCGCTTACCTGAGCCTCGCTTACTACTCGTCCCCAAGCCTCTTCGCATTTCGATGGTACCAATATTATCTTCGCTCGGGAAAATGCCTTGCGAATGTCAATTTTTGGTGGTTCCCACTGCACATTACTGAGTTTTTTTGCCGCACGTTTCATTTCAACTAAGTGCTTGTTGCTTGCCCAGCTCTCTTGTATCAGAAATGGTATATCTGGGCATTGTGCAGCGAGTTCCAATGCAATATCCCCGCCTTTCGATGGGTCGGGATTAATCATGAGAACTCTATTGCCTAACTGAGGCACCCGGCATCTCTCTTGTGCTATGGGTGGTAAAACGATGGCGGCATTCTTACCGAATGATTCCTTGATTCGTTCACGTGTGAACTCGGAATTGGCAATGAATTTCAATTGAGGTATAGATCCGATGTCACCCCCGTGTCGGCTAAACTCGACATCCCTCACTTGGTAGAATGTGCTATAGCCGAGCTCAACAGATGCCATTGCAAGCTCATAAGCTTTGGGCGCTGCCCCGACCACGATCACCCGGTCGGGGCGTAACTTTGATGCCACGGATCCCAGGTTTCGGATTGGGTCCCACCCGCGATAAACGGGGTACCCTAGACCAATATCGCGTGGAAACTCATCTCTTAGTATTCTTCGAGCTATCCGGTTTTTTGTGCCAAAAAATCCTCTAGGGTAGATACTGCATATGATAGATACTCGGTGTCCTTGGCGTACTAATTCTTCAGCTAGTATGTGTGTAGACCATTCTGCTCCACCGATAGCCTGCGGCAGATAGTCGCGATTCGTGGCAAAGAGTATATGCATTGTCGATCCTAGGCTGTATTTATTGTGAATCTGATCTCTACGCCCCCCTTCTCTAGACCGATGGCCCGATTCAATACCAATCGTTTATCCTCCAACCAATTTAAGATAACGTTAGCCTTAAAACAGCCCGTTTGCTAGAGATTTACAGGCTATATCCAAGTCTATCTGCGACTGGTCCTGCTATTTCAGCGAGCTCGGTCTTCAATTTTTCCTCCCACTCCTCCCATGGAGGAAATGCGCCCGTACGCTGTTCGTTGTGTTTTACAGAAAGTAATTCAAATATATCTGCCTCCTCGGGGAGGTCACCGCCAATCCACTTGAACATAGAATTAAGAGTTTGTATATTCGGAGCGAAGAGGTCGTTACTAGATAAAGTGAAATACTGGGTTTTGGGCAAGTTTTCGAGGAATTGCAGGCTGAACTCGTTCACTCCTCGCCAATACCAACAACATTTTTGAAATTGGCTGAATGACGGCCAGTCGGCGTAGAATTGATCATCTTCTCTCGGAGTAATTCTAAAATCATCCCATGGATTGGAGGCGTAGTAGTTTCGCCGCATCGCCGATACAACTACTTCCGCAGGGTGTCTATGCAAGAAAATGAATTTGGCATTCTTAAGAGATGAAGATAGCTCTGGCGCGATATAGGTGAGACGGTTGGAAGTCTCAGCATAGATACGATTTTTCAGTAGTGCTCCTCTGAGTCGAGAACAGTTAGAGTGAGAAAAAATTCGTGCTTCCAGATATTGATCTGTCGTTGTTTGACGCATCTCCTTAGAAATTGAATGTTGATATGAATCTTTAGTGAGCTGAGTAAACTCGGGCGCTGGTTCATGGTCCGAAACTACACTCGTAGATAGATCTAAAAGCTTTGTTAATGCATCAGTACCGACTCGTCCTGTGGAAAGCACAAAAAGAAATTTCCCAGAGTGCTTGCTGTAGGAAATTAATGTCGATTTGATAAGGTTCTTAGTTGAGGGTATCATTGTGCTTCCATTTCCCTAGGCTTGTAATGATTTCTAAGTGTGAGCCATTTGGTTGATCATGTGATTCCTTGAATCTGGGGCGCTAACTAGGAATGACGATTTCAATGCATTCCTTTATCGGGTCTCCATGGGTATAGTAAAATCCGTTTAACGTGTGCTGGAAGCATCTCATCATATAGAGTCGGATGTTTGATAAGTCGGATCGTTGTCACCCAGCTTACTGCAACGCACACTGCGAGCAAAGGGACTGCGAACATAGCATCAATCCCGCTCCCTGCAGTCAAAATGAATCGATACACGGCATAGCTTGGGGCCAAGCTTAAGATCGTTAGAGCTGCCGAGTTCATCAGTCCAACCCCAAGCGTTCTCCACCTTGTGGGGCAGGCGAGTTGTTTGATGGTGTATATTGTGACAAGCTGAAAACAATAAACACCAAATAAGGCGATTGCGAAGGGCATTATGTCATCGAAGGTTGCAGCGACGAGTACAAGCACGATAATTCTTACGGACTGATTGATGAGCGCTGAGAGGGTTGCCAACTTGACTCGTCCCATCGCGGTGGTCATATTCATGGCTAGGCTCCAGATTGCCGCTACTGCACCGGCTGCGCAGAACACGGGCACCAGTGGTGCAGCTGCGTCCCACTGTGGCCCAAACAGGAAGCGCAAGCTCTCCAGGGGGTAGAGCGCGAAAAAGCCGTAGAATGGCCAGGCGACTGCGGTCAGCGCGGTGATACTCCGGTTGTGGATATCCTCCATGTCTGCGTTCCTGCGTGACGCCTCGGCAAATGCCGGATAGGCTACGCCCTTGATGGCTCCCATCATGTCACGGTGGAACAGATTCATTACGCCTTGCGCTCGGCTCAGGATGCCTACAGCGGTAAATCCTAGGGCCTTGCCGACAACGAGATCATTCATGTTGATAGCGATATGCCCCAGCACATTAGTAAATGCGACCTGGGAACCAAAACCGGTTATACGCCGCCATTCTACTAGCGTCGGCCGCAGCACAAACTCGGAGCGGCGGTATACCGCTCCAGCGAGCACGAGAGTGACAGTGGAGATTATGCTCGAATAAACCAACGCGTTGTAACCCGCTCCTGCAAATGCAAAACCGATTGCCGATGCGGTGCCAGCTACCGATGCCAATATTGAAAAAATGGCTAGCAAGCCAAACCGCATATCCCGCTTTAGAAGTGACAATGTAGTTGAGTTGAATGGTATCAGCAGAAAGTTTATCGATAACAGGCCGAGTATTCCCGTCAGCCGTTCGTCATCATAGAACGATGCTGCAGGTTTGGCGCAACCCAGTACAATCAAAAAGAGCGTCATCGATACGATCAGTGTCACAGTGAAGGCTGTGCGTATTCTTTCGTCAGTGAGTTCGCGTTCTTGAATCAGGTAGCTGCCTATACCGAAGTCTCTCAGTATCTGCGCAATACCGATAACGGCAACTGCTACTGAGTACAGCCCGATTTCCTCGGGTGTCAGCAACCGGGCGATGATCACGAAGGACAGCAGTTGCAGCCCTATTGTGAGGTATCTCTGCGCAATTGAGATTGTAAGCGATCGTCCGATTGACAAGGCTCTATCCGTCTTTGGCAACTGGGACTGTGGGCATCAACAGGCGTATGTGTTTCAGGGTCATGAAACTTTCACTTTTCCCGCCCACATGCTGGCGGCATCCAGCATCCCTTGTCTTGCTTGCAAACTGGAAAAGGTCTGATCCGCCCCGGGAATCTCCAGCCGCTCCCGTCCAGCGCCATTGCATGTCTTGTTCCATTCCCGGTCTGCGGCTACCAGCTCGTCGAATTCCCTGCTTATCAGGCTGCTGCCACTCATGAGAAATAAAACGCTGCCACCAAACTGTTGCAGGCCAAGCAACATGCGGTCGATGTAGTGTGCTTGTGCGGATGACGTCGACTGTCGGGCGTCCGTGCCGTCACGGCGGCGGCCAATGCGATTCCGCAGCCGTGCGGCGGCGCTTCGCAGGTAACTGGGTATATCGTATTCCATTCTGAGCAGCTTGCGCCAGAATGACCATTGACGCAGGCGGGAGAGGTAATGCTTCTGCTGGACTCGAGCTGCGGTGCGTTCGCTGCTGACCCACGGGTTGGCAGCCACCACGGAGACCACCTCTGGAAACCGATGGGCGTTGATCAGCGCCGCCGATGCGGCATCACAGCCGCCCCACAGGATAATGCGCGCAAGGCCCGGTACTCGCCGCCGGAACTCGGCAATGGCGGACGCGATATCATCGTGCAGCGCTTCGAAACCCTGAAACTCGCCCTCACTGTCGCCCAGGCCGCGGTGATCGAAGCGCATCACATGAACCCCTTCTTGAGACAGGCGCCGTCCCAGTGCTACCAGTTGCCGGCCACAGCCGCCACGATACTGGGGGCCGCCGGCGACAATGGTCAGCAGGCCGAGGTCACTCGGAGTTGTCGACTCATGAATAACACCGAGCAGTGCGCTTGCTCCCAGTTGGAATGAGAAGGCTACTTCGGTGTTCAGGTGAGCAGCGTTCACAGTAGCTGTGCTCCTGTCTGCTCGAGCAGGGAATCACAGGTCGCGCGTTCATGTAGCTGCCAGAGCGGGGAGCCCGTGAATGCGACAGGGTGGGTTTCCACGCCGAGGCCGATAAGGTGCTCCACAGCCTTGGCTGAGCGAGGGTTTAGGCCGTGACCGCCATCGGCACTGTGTTCCAGCCAGTAGACGCGCTTTGCCGGTGCCTGCGGAATGGTTGTCATATCGAGGTCATCGAGGGCAAGCATCAGCGGCCCTCCCAGCGTGTAGCCGCCAATTTCAACAGTCTCACCCGTGGCGAGCCGCTCGCGGATGGCAGTGGTGGTTTCTGCTGGGCCCCCGCGTTCCATTAGCGCGGCCAGGCGCTGCCGGTAAACCTGGGTCGCATAGGGCTTCCCGGCAACCACGGGCTGCCACATCAGCAGCGCGTCACAGGCCGTGGCGCGTTCCGTCAGATAGCTCGCCGCGATGAGCGCTCCCAGCCGACAGCCCCAGAAATGGACGGGCGCGGGCGCCCGGTCGACGAGATCAGTGTAGATCTCTGAAACATTGTCATACCAGATAGGGAGTGTCGCATCGGTAGTTTCACCCGGGCTTTCACCTGTGCCATGGAAATCCAGCAGGGTGCAGCTCATGCCCTGCCGGGCAAACCTGCGGGCTTGCTCGCCGGCGATGGCACGGCAACGGTTCATTTCCTCGGTAAAAGGCGGCAGGTAAATCACATGGGCCCGTGGCTCGGCCGCTTTGGGCGCACAGCGTACAAAGAACGCGGGATGCGGGCCCTGGGTGAATCCGGCTGAAATGTCGATGGGGATCGCGTTCATGCCTCGTTCATTTTCTGTTGCACGAATTCAGCTAGTGAGCCGACGGTCTCGAAGATTTCGCCGCTGATTTCGTCATCGGCGACCTCACAACCCAGATTGTCCTCTATTTCGACAATCAGGGTGGTGATGGTGAGTGAGTTGAATTCGGGAAATCCACCCATGAGATAGGTATCTTCACTCAGTGGTACTGAGTCGTTCAACTGCAGGCAGGAACGAATCATCTTGCGAGTGAGGTCTAGAGCTGTCACGTATTTCCCCCTTGAAGGTATGGTCGGGACTCAGTCCCAGTGGCCGGCCTGGCGCAATTTGCGTTGTAGCCCCGGGAAGGTTACGCCAGCGGCATAGGCTTGCCTGGCGTAGCGGCGTGCCTCGGCATATTGCCCCAGGTCAAAGTACACCAGGCCCATATTGTAGAGCAGGTTGACGTCGTTCGGCGATAAAGCTTCGGCCTTGAGGTAATGTGGCAGAGCCCCGCTGGCGTTGCCCAAGCGGTGTAGATACAGGCCATACAGCATGTGGGGTACAGGATCGTCCGGGGCGTAGTGAATGGCCCTTTGCAGGAAGCACTCTGCGGGATACTTGCGCTTCAGTTCCTTGGATGGGTCGCTGATGGAGAATCGCACTGCCGAGTACAGAGCGCGGTGGTGATTGGGAATCTTGGTCAGTGTATAGCGGATATCGCGTATGGGGTGCGTAACGGTTACACCGCGCACCAGCTGTTCAACTTCCAGGGTAAAGTGATGGTTTTCAACTATAGGCAGCTTGTTCTTGTCGATACGGAAGTCGAATGGGCCATAGTTTTCGGTTCCCGGCCCGGTGCACTGCCGGCCGTCCAATGTTTCTCCTACCCAGGGCGCAACGCCGCGAGCCTCGCCGAGACAAGGCATGGCAAGTAGCGTGGCACACAATGTCAGGATGCTGGAAAGCCCCAGATGTTTCTGCGCATGACTCATAATATGACCTCGTGTGTTTCCAGCCAAATCTCCAGCACGGCCAATAGCCAGATGAGTTCGCCATAATATGAGGCGTGCCCGTCCTTGTGCCTCATGACAGCCTGCTCCAGGAACCGTGCCTGAAAAATTGAGCGCTGGCGCAGTTGCAATACCTTGTCATATGCCATGTCTCGCAGAGGAGTATGAGTCTTCATCCACACACCAAAGGGCAGACCGAAGCCGTGCTTGGACTTGCTGATGGTGGCATCTGGCAGCCAGCCTGCAAATGCCTGCTTGTAAAAGTGCCGGAGTGAATTCCCGGGCAGTTTCCACTGCGAGGGTATCTGCATCGACATGGAGACCAGTGCGTCATCAAGCATGGGGTATCGAACTTCGATGCCCGCCAGCTCGCAGGCCTTGTTGACCTTGCGCAAATCGTTGTCCGCGAGGGTAACCTGCCAGTCCATAAACAGCATGTGGTTCAGGCTGGATGCACCTTCCGGGGTGGCATAGAGCGCATTTAGTAGGGCTGAGGGTTGTCGGGCGTCTATTGCAGAGAGAAAATCCGGTTGAAAAACCTGATCTGGGGAATTCTGCTCCAGGAAGCTGTAAAACTGCAGGCGATCAGGTAGTGGCGTGTTAGCCTGAAACAGAAAGCTCGCAGCTTTACTGCCCAGTCGGCTGCCCTCGGGTAGCAATCCGGACAATGGCTCAATCAATCCCGTTCGAATCCATTGCGGGACCTGGTTGTAGCGTTCGAACAGTTTCTGGTGAGCGTAGCGCTCATTGCCAGCGAAAAGTTCGTCGCCGCCATCGCCTGCAAGTAGCACCGAAATCCCGTCGCGGGCGGCGTGCCGGGCACAAAAGTAGGCCGGTAGCGCTGAGGAGTTGCCGAAAGGCTCACTGAAGGCCGCCGCTATCTCCGGCAGTGCGGCAACCACGTCATCAGGTGTTACGTAGTACTCATGTAGCCGGATTCCAAAATGCTGCGCCGTTATCCGGGCGTAGGCCATTTCATCATAGCCCTCAGCGTCGAAGCCTATGGCGTAGGCATCGCAACCCGATTCCTGGACCTCGCTTAGCATCCCGGCCACTGTGGAGCTGTCCAGCCCGCCGCTGAGAAAAGCGCCGATCTTGCGCTCTCCACCATCGTGGGTGGAACGGCGCACTGAGGCTTTGAGGGTGCTGACCAGAAAGCTCTTCATTGCTGGCCGCGAGCGCGAGGGAGTCTCGCTGAAAGTTGGATACCAATAGCGGAAAAGCTCTACTCCGTTAGCGGTCGCGATACCGCAATGGCCTCCGACCAGTTTGCGAATACCTTGGTAGATACAACCTGGCGATGGGATCATGTGGAAGTAGACATAGTCATACAGGCTTTGACGGTCCACTACTGGTCGCTGCTGCGCTTCCATGACGGGGGGCAGTCGCGTGCTGAGGTAAAGTATTCCTCTGAGTTCGGCGTAGTACAGCGGCTGACGCCCCAGCCTATCGGTGGCGAACAGAACCTGCTGTTTGCAAGGGTCGAACACCAACAGTGCCCAGCTTCCCTGCAGCGCCGTAAATGTGTCTTCTCCTGTGTTTCGG
Organism: Haliea sp.; assembly: GCF_040221975.1. Classification (GTDB taxonomy): domain Bacteria; phylum Pseudomonadota; class Gammaproteobacteria; order Pseudomonadales; family Halieaceae; genus Haliea. Next base: position 38,847 of record NZ_JAVJWR010000028.1, on the reverse strand, counting down.
TAGCGAGTCAGCAGCGCATTGGCATCCAATGGCTGAACTGCTTCTGCCTCAGGCGCGAATGCCTCCCCCGCGAGTGCCAGCATGCGGCCTTGCTCATCGCGAGCTAGTTGGCCACCCTGTATGATGGGCTTCTCCGAGTCGGGCTGTGTTACCGCACGCTTTGACATTGTGGGCGCAGACCAATCGCCAAGGACCAGGTGCGCAGTCAGTTCCTTGTGGTTGGGCTCAATTTTCGACATGGAGGAGCACCGTCCTGATACATCGTGGGCTGCCAATAATCCGCCCCCGCGCCTCTTCAAATTGCTCACGGGCAAGTGCCATTACATCCTCTGACACTTGGATATCGGCATAGCTGCGTGTTACGCGTTCGACCTTCCCCAAAACAATGGACTCGGATGAGTCTCCCGCTTTTTCGGTACCAGTCAACGGTTGTTGCTCATAGTGTTCACTCAGGGGCTGCGCAAGGCCAAGGAATTGGCTGACGGCCGCAAGCGTGTGGGTTGTGTCCTCACGCAGGGCGTCCGCGTCCAGATACAGGAAATCCACAGGACAGGACTGGGCAATCCTGGCCAGTGATTGAACCCGTTGGACATAATAGCGTGCCGCGTTGCCGCTGTCTGTGTAGGGATGGTTGGGTTCAACCGATCGATACAGGCTGACGATGCTGGGGATGGTTTTTTCCGGAGGTCGCAGGGCGAACATGACCTTACCCTGTTTGAACAGGGACAGGTCAACGTAGTGATCGTCGTGCAAGACCTTGTCGAAGACAAACCGCGCCGCGCGTTTTGGCGGGTGCCGTGCAAAGTGCAGGAGCTTCTGCCGAACGAGGCTCTTCCAGCTGTAGTAGCCGATATGCAATTCATAGTAGCCCTCAATCTCTGCGTTGCTGCCCAACAGGTGCCCGAGGAGACTGGTATTGGCACGCATGTGGCTCAGCAGCATGACGGGCTGGTAGTGTCTGAAGAGCATCGGGTGGCGCAGCGCGGTGCGCAGGTGATTCAACGCTTGCATTATTTCCCCCGTACCGTAGCCAGCACGCCGAGGTACCATGTGTACGCTTGCCACTTGATGGAAAATCGACAGGCCAGGGCGAGGCGGGCGAACAGCACAGCCAGCGTGTACCGGTAACGTTGTCTGGAATCGGCTGCAAGGTGCTTGTAGAGGTCGGCCAGTCGAGCCTGGCAAGCCGCGGTGACGTCCGGGTGCTCACTCAAGGCCAGGCTTTTCTCGTAGACCCGCACCTGGGAGAGCCGTTTTTCGATGAGGTTCGCCATGGTGGATTCGTTGTCTTTCCGGTCTGCGCGCGGCACATTGTGCCGGCCGATGAGCTGCTTAGTATAGATGATCAGCTGGGCGTGACTCAGTGTACGCAGGTACAGGTCCACCTCGCATTCGTAGCGGATGCCTTCATCCATGCCGCCCAGTTGCATGAACAGGTCGCGCCGGATAATGGTGCAGTTGAGGTGTGGAAAGCCACCGTGGGACAGCAGGACTTTTGGGCTAACCCTGAAGGTGCCAAACGGGGCATTTGGCGTCTGCAATGAGTTCCCCAGGCTCTCTATCCACAGCGGCCCTGCTACCCGCTGGTTATCCGCCGTGTATGCGGCCTGGTTGCTGTAGTACGCATCCACTACGCCATCGGCGGCCTCAATCACCTTGTGCGCGGTCTCGAGATGCTGCATGTCCTCCCAGCTGTCATCGTCATCCAGAATGCACAGGTATATGCCCCGCGCCAGTTGGGCGCCGGTATTGATCGAGTAGCTGGGACCGTGACCATTGGGCCGCTGCGGCTGGTAGTGCCAGTGTGTTCGTGTCTCGGCTTCGGCCTCCAGTTTCCGGTACTGGGGGAGGTGGGTATCGCTGGAGCCGTCGTTTATCACCAGCACTTCAAAATTCTGGAACGATTGCGCCAACACAGACCGCAGCGCCTGGTTGAAAAGCTCTGGTCGGTTGCGGGTAGGCATGATAATGGAGAAAAACGGCTCCCGGTGTGGCTCTTCTGCCGTTGTCATTTCCTCGCTGCTGTAGGCGTCAATAGCCGGCATGGTGGACGGGTAGCTCCCTGACAAGGTACGTTACCGCACGTTGGATATCGTCAAAGCAGGTGCGATAGACAGTCTCTGATTTGTTGTAGGGGTCTCCGATTTCAGCGCAGGGCAGTGCTGATCCGGCTGGACCGGCACCCAGTAAAAAAGTCCTGCTCGCCACTGCCGGGTCCATTGCCACCAACCTGTCATAGTGGCCTTTCTCCATGACAAAGATGATGTCGCTGTCTGCCAGCAGATCAGTGTTCACACAGCGTGACCGGGAGTGAGTCATGTCTACAGCATGTTGCGCAGCAACCTGGACCATTCGCGGGTCCGCGGGGCGCTGTTCCTGCAGGTGAAAGCCCGCAGAGCGAACCTCCAGGGCACGGCAACTGGGCAGCCGGGCCGTCATGAGTGCCTGCGCCAGAGCACTGCGGTTAATGTTGCCATAGCATATGAACAGGACTGTTTTCGATGCCCGGAGTCTCTCACGAACAGTTCCATTGCGCCAAAGCAATCGCTGTGAGAGTGTGAACCACCTCTCAGCCAGTACTGCAAACAGTCGGCTTCCATAACTCGCGATCAAGCGTTTTATTTCGATCAGGCCCGGAAGCGGGTCACTCAGGCACTGGGTATCGAAATGGTGCCGGGGTGACAATACCTTGCTCAAGTCCCGCAACACTTTGCCGGGTGACGGTACCTGGGTTATTTGGTCGCTATGGCTGCGCAGTACCATCTCGTGCCACATGACGTCGCTGGAGAGATTGCGGCAGTAGACGCCACGCCGATAGGGGGGGTAGTCGCCCAATCCGCCAGTCAGGGACAGCTCCGCCTGCATCGCCGGAAAGTCGGCACCGGCGGCCACGGCCAGCGGTAGCGAGCCCCAGAAGCGTCCGTTGATTTCCATCAGGCAGTATTCATTGGTCGCTGGGTCCCACTTGAACTCGACCATCGCGACACCGTTCCAGAGGATTTCCCGGATCAGTCGAGAGGCCGCATCCAGCAGCGCGGGTTCCAGCTCGGTACTCGTGCGGAAGCTGCTGCCGCCTCCGGTCAAGGGGATTTCGTGCAAGCGCAGATGCTGGAAGGCATAAAGGATCTCCCCCTGCTGGGCAATCAGCTCGACACCGGCGCCCAGGCCGCGAAAGTAGCTTTGGAGAATAACCGGGGAGTGCTGCAGGCAAGCCCCGCACTGTTGGTTCAGCTCGGCTTCGTTATCGGCGTAGCTGACGTTGCGTTTGGAATAACCCGCGGCACCGCCCGAGACCGAGTGGCTGGGTTTTACCACGACCGGAAAACGGAGTTGCGGGAGCAACGCTTGCAGCTCGCCGATACTCGAAATATGGAGGCTCTGCGGGGTAGAAACACCAAGGCGCTCGGCAAGCTTGAAGGTTGCCGCCTTGTCCAGCACCAATCGGAGACTTTCCTCATCAGCCATTGCCAAGCGCGTGTGATCGAATTGGTGGCGGTGGCGTGTGAGGGGTACGAGGCTGCGCTCCGTGACGGGAATTACCAGGTCATACCTTGCATTCTGCAGGTGCTGTTGCAGCCACTCCAGAAAGGCAGCTTCACCAAGCAGTGGATCCGGGTATTGAAAGTGTGCGTTGATCGCGTTCGAGTAGGCTGCAAGCGGCGCTTTCCTGGCGCTTGCAACATCCACGATATAGTGCCGAGCCCTCAGTGAGCGGGCAATGGTCAACGCGCTAACCATGTCGGCGTCGAGCACCAATATCCTTTTGATTTTGCGTCCTTTAGTCACTACCTGGGACCGTATGTGCACTTCGAACCGGGGAGATGCTATAACAAAAATGTTGTTGTTGCTTGGGTCTTTTTCCTGTGGCGGAGGGGTATTGCAGCCAATTGATCCAGAGTGTGTGCGATAGGTTCCGTGGGTGCACACAAAAACGGCCTCCTGAGAGGCCGTTTCTATTTGTTGCAGAGGCGGGGGATGACCCCCGCCTTGCTTGCTTCAGCTTTGCTTGCGACGGCGGGCTGCGAAACCCAGGCCAAGCATGCCCAGGCCCATCAGGCCGAGGATGGAAGGTTCTGGGACTTCGCTCACAGCGAAGCGCATCCGCACATTGATCTCGCTGGTGCCGGGATTGAACTCCGGTGTAAACACCCAGATTTGGCTGCCAGTGTCGATCGCGTCACCGTTTTGGTCAACGCAGGGCGAGAACGCGCTGCAAACCAGGGTTGTACTGACGATATCACCATTTTCGTCACGGCTTGGTCCCGGCACCAGATCGAACTCAAAGGTGTACTTGAAGCCATCGCGGATCGCGAAAATCGGTGCAAAATCAATCGCTGCTACACGGTAGACATCATCGCACAGTGTACCGAGCGGCGCCGGGCTGGCCGGGCACAGGGGGTTCGCGCCGGAGTTCAGGGTTTCCCAGAACTCGATCGTCACATTGCTGTTCAGATCTGCCAGGAGCTCGTCTGTCTCGGCAGCATCAGTGTAGATGTACAGGTTTGCCAGGGTATCGGCAATCCAGAGCGGGTTGGGTACGGCGGCTCCGCCATTGATGGTAAGGACCTGGTTTTCCTGTACCAGACGGTCAATAACCCACCACTCACCTTCGTCCCAGGTGTCGCTGGCGTCATCGTTCACAAAGGCGTTGTCGGGATCGCCGTCCCGGCTGATGCTGTTGGTGTGGTCGTAGGACGTAATTTCAATGGAACTGACGCCGCCGTTCAGCGGGCTGTTCCACGACATGGTGGTCTGGGTGCCAGCGGGCGCATCCGGGCCGGGATCGCCAGAGAAATTGAGGCCATCCAGACCGGTTCCACCGGGGAAGAACTGTGCGGTTGACGGATCCCAACCGGCGTTCTGGTTGAAATACAGCGTTGAGAAGGCAGGCGCTGCTACCGCCGAAGTGCCAGCCACGGCCAGCGCGAGGAGACTCGCTGCGCCTGCTGTCTTGATCATCGTTTTCATCATGAATCTCCTGGTTGTCTCTGCCGGCAGGCCCCGATAGGTCGCCATTCTGGTTAGCGTCTGGCCAGTAATTTTGGCCTGGCCGCCGTCGCACGATGTATGAAGCAATGCCTGTGCCACAAATGAAAAGTCCTTTTATTACAACAGCCTGAATGTTTTTCGAGTGTGATATGGGGCTGCTGGGGACGCCCGGTGTAAAAAAATTCGACAGTTGCTGGCGGTCGCCGCGGGTATCCTTTAGTATCCGCGTTGACCAGTGCAGGATACTTCGGTCTCAAAACCTTCCGACATCAAGATGTGGGCTCAATCCCGCAGGGAAAAGTTGTTATATGACCCATCCCGGCGCTTTCCGCCTTTCCAGCTGGTTCAATACCCAAGTCATCACCGCCCCCCAGGATTTGCAGGCCATCTACCGCCTGCGCTACCGCGTGTACTGCGAGGAGCGCGGATTTTTTCCGCCCGGCGACTACCCGGATGGCGTCGAGTGCGACGCCTACGATGCCCACTCTGTGAATTTTGCGGCGTTCGACCAGGATGGCCTGGTGGCAGCGGCGGTGCGCCTGGTATGCCCCGACGAGGCGCGTGGCTTGCCCTACCAGCAGCATTGCCCGCTGTTCGACGATATTCTTTTGCCCGACCCTGCGCGGTCGGGCGAAGTCTCCCGCCTGGTGCTCAACAAGGGCTTTCGCACCCCGCCCGGGGGCGGCAGCACCGGCACGGTGGTGATGGAGGTCTACCGGGCGATGTACCAGTACAGCCGCGAGCAGGGCATTCGCTACTGGTACGCCGCCATGGAGCGCCCCCTGGTGCGGATGCTGGCCAGGATCGGAGTGGTGTTCGAGCGCATTGGCCCCCGGGCTGACTACTGCGGACCGGTTGCGCCTTATCTGCTGGACCTGGAGGAGCTGGACCGCCATCTGGCGTGCTGCAATCCCGATTTCCTGCAGTTCCTGTCCTCGACCCCGTAGAAGAGAGCAAACCTGCCCGATGGCGCGTGTTTTCGTGTTTTTTTTTCGTGCTATGCTGCCCCCATAAGCACAACGCAGACAAGTGCCATAGACGATGGGGATAACAATGGATTCCGACGCCGCAGCATCGCTGGGAGCCCTGGCCAAGTACTTTTCGCTGCATTCCTACCAGCAGGGCAGCGACGGCGCCGAGTTGAATGACCTGTATGCACTGCGCTACCAGATCTATTGCCTGGAATGCCATTTCCTTAATGCCGCCCGTTATCCCGACGGGCTGGAAATCGACGACCATGACCAGCGCTCGGCCCATTTCTCTGCGACCAATGCGGAGGGGGTAGTCGCAGGAACCGCGCGCCTGGTACTGCCGCAGGCGGACCTTCCCTTTCCCTTCTTCGACCACTGTCCGCCGTTCCCGGATTTCGAGCCGCCCCCGGAGTCTGAATCCGGCGAGGTGTCGCGCCTCGCAGTGAAACGTGAATACCGGCGCCGGGCGGGGGACACCCTGTGGGGGATCAACGAGTCCCACCTCAAGGGGCCGTCCGCGCCGGATGAGTCCCCCCACGGCGAGAAGCGGGTCAACGCACCCCTGCTGGTATTGGGGCTGTACCGGCAGATCTACCGCTTCAGCTGTGAAAACGGCATCCGCTACTGGTACGCTGCCATGGAGAAGGGGCTGGCCCGGGTATTGAAAATATACGGCTTCAACTTCACCCCTATCGGCCCGGAGAGCGACTACTATGGCCCAGTCACCCCCTATCTGGGGGATCTGCGCAGGCTGGAGCGTGAACTGGAGGCGTCCAACCCCGCACTGCTGTGGTGGTTTCGCAGCGGGCCCTGAGCGGCTGCTGGCGGCCTGCCCTGACTGATGCCTTTCCTGAGCCGACTCAAGCGCTCCCTGCTGCTGGCCATGCTGGGGCGGCAGACCCCGGACAAGCTGCTGGCGCTGGCCCGCAAGCGCCTGCCGCGGGTCTTTGCCCGCGCGGCGCGGCAGTCCCCGGCCTATGCGGCGCTGCTGGCGGACGCGGGGGTGGATGCCGCGGCCTGCCGCAGCGGGGAGGAGGTGCTGGCGCGGGCCCCGGTGCTGGCCAAGGCGGACCTGTTCGAACGCTTTCCGGTCAACGAGTTGCTGGTGCGCGAGGTGGACCCGGCCCGCCTCGGTGGCGTCCTCACCAGCTCCGGCCACGGCGGCAGCAACTTTGCCTTCGGGGTCAGTACCCGCAGCCAGCTGCAACTGGCCGCGGACGACATCGATCTGGGCCTGCAGCAGGCCTTCGGCATCGACCAGCGTTCCACCCTGCTGGTGAACTGCCTGCCCATGGGCGTGTTCTTCACCTCCAATACGGTGTGCGTGGCCAATGTCAGCGTGCGCGAGGACATGGCCTTCGCCATCCTCAACCAGGCCGGGCCCCTGTTCGAGCAGGCCATCCTCTGTACTGACCCCCTGTTCTGCAAGCGTCTGCTGGACTACGCGCGGGCGCAGGGGTTCGACTGGTCGCGGTTGCGCATGAATGTGGTGCTGGGGGAGGAGATGTTCTCCGAGGACTACCGCACTTACCTGGCGGCGGCGCTGGGGGTGCCGCTGGATGCGCCCGGGGGTTCACTCATTGGCAGTTCCATGGGGGTTGGGGAGCTGGGCCTGAACCTGTTCTTCGAGACCCCCGAGACCATCGCCCTGCGCCGCGCCTGGCATGCGCGGGACCCAGACCAGGTGCTGCCTTCTTTTTTCTGTTTCAATCCCCTGCGCAGCTATGTGGAGGTGCTGGAGCCGGATGGGGACGGGGTCGGGGATCTGGTGATCACCATGCTTGATGCCCGGGCGCCGATCCCGATGATCCGCTACCGCACCGGCGACCGTGCCCGCTGGCTGACCGAGGCGGACCTCGCGCCGCTGGATGCCGACAGCCGCGCGGCCCTGGCAGCGCTGCCGTTTCCGATGGTCGCGGTGCTGGGGCGGGACAAGGATCAAATCGATAGTCACTGGCACGTGGACCACTTCAAGGCCCTGCTGTACCGGCGGCCGGAGGTGGCGGACCAGCTGTCCGGCGCCTTCCGGGTGCTGCGCCACGGCGAGGGACTGCGCCTGGACGTGCAGCTGGGCCTGGCGGCCACGCGCACGCCCGAGGCGGTGGCGACGGAGCTGACGGCGCTGATCGCGGAGTCCGCGGCGCGGCGGGGAGCGCCGGTGCCGGAGCTGTGCTGCTTTCCCTACCACGCATTCCCCCACGGTATGGGCCTGGATTATGAGCGCAAGTTCCGCTATTTCCCCGGGGTCTAGGTGAGCGTTTCCGCCCTGCTGATGCCGCTGCTGCTGGCCCTGCGCAACCTGCGCCGGCAGTTCCGCCGCAGCCTGACGGCGCTGCTGTCGATCGGCTTCGGGGTGGCGGCGCTGCTGGTGGCGCTGGGCTTCAACGAGGCCATGTTCGACGAGTTCCGCGAAGCCACCATCCGCTCCCAGTTCGGCCATCTGCAGGTGTCCCGCCCGGGTTTCCAGGACCGCGGTCGCAGCGACCCCTGGGCCTACCTGCTGCCGGCGGAGATTGCGGTTGACCCAGCCCTGCTGCCAGAGGGCGCCACGGTGGCGCCGCGGCTGCTGCTGAATGGCCTGGTCAGTTTTGGCGAGGTGACCCTGCCGTTCATGAGCGAGGGTATCGACCCGGCCCTGGACATGCTCGACGACCGCTCCCTGCGCATGGTTGAAGGCCGCCGGCTTGCGGCGGGCGACCACCGGCAGCTGGTGCTGGGGCAGGGCCTGGCGTCTCAGCTTGAGGTGGCAGTGGGGCAGTCGGTGGTGTTGCTGGCCAATACCCCGGACGGTCACCTGGGCGCGGCGGAGGCGGAGGTGGTCGGCATCTTCAGCTCCTTCAGCCAGGAGTTTGACGACGCCGCGCTGCTGATGCCCATCGACCTCGCCCGCGGCCTGGCCCAGGTGGACGGCGCCCATGCCTGGCTGGTGTTCCTGGAGAATACCCGCGATACCGACGCCGCCCTGGCGCCGGTGCGGGCTTCCCTGCCTGGCGCCGACTTTGATGTGCAGCCCTGGCACGCCCTGGCGGAGTTCTACGCCCGCGCCTCGGCCCTGTTCCAGCAGCAGCTGGACCTGGTCAAGGCGATCGTGGTGTTCATCATCCTGTTGGGAATCAGCAATACCATGATGATGAGCGTGCTGGAGCGTACCGGTGAGATCGGCACGGTGATGGCCCTGGGCAACAAGCGCGCCTCGGTGCTGCGCGGGTTCCTCATCGAAGGTGCCCTGCTGGGCCTGCTGGGCGCGGCGCTGGGGGTGCTGGTTGCCCTGGGCCTGGGCCAGCTGCTGGCGCTGGCCGAGATCGAGATGCCGCCCCCGCCCACCTTCGCCCGCAGCTACCACGCGGGCCTGCTGATCACCCCCGGCATGGTGCTGGAGACGGTGCTGATCGCCTGCGTCACCACTACCCTGGCTTCCCTCTACCCCGCCTGGCGCGCCTCGCGCATGGTCATCGTGGATGCAATCCGCCATGTTTGAGCTGCTGCGCCTGGCCGCCCGCAACATCCTGCGCCAGCGCGGCCGATCCCTGATGACCCTGTTCGCCATCGCCTTTGGCGTGGTGGCACTGATCCTGGCCGGCGGCTTCATCAAGGACACCGTCGACGAACTCGGCGAATCCATGATCCACTCCCAGTCCGGCCACCTGCAGGTCAATCGCGACGGCTACCGGGAGCAGGGCAGCCGCGACCCGGGGGCGTTCCTGATCCGTGAACCGGAAGCCCTGCGGAGCAGGCTGGCGGCCCTGCCAGCGGTGGAGGAGGTGATGCTGCGCAGCGTCTTCTCGGGCCTGTTGAACAACGGCCGTACGGACTGGGCGATCATGGGGGAGGGGGTGGAACCCGCCGCCGAGGCGCGCCTGGGTACTTACATCAACATCTCCGAGGGCCGCCAGCTGGCGGAATCGGATCCCTTCGGCATGCTGCTCGGTGCCGGCGTGGCCCAGGCTCTCAAGCTGGCCCCCGGGGACTGGGTCAACCTGCTGGCCAACACCACCGATGGCGCGGTCAATGTGCTGGAGTTTGAAGTGGTGGGCATCTTCCAGACCTTCTCCAAGGACTACGACGCCCGTGCCGTGCGTATCCCGCTTCCAGCCGCCCAGGAGCTGCTGGGGGATGACGGTGTCCACCTGGCGGTGCTGCGGCTGGAGCGCACTGAGGCCACCGCCGCGGTCAAGCGCGCCGCGCAAGCCGTCCTGGCGCACGATGGCTTTGAAGTGCTGGACTGGCGGCGGCTGAACCCCTTCTACGAGCAGACGGTGGAGCTGTACCAGCAGCAGTTTGGCTTCCTGGTACTGGTAATCCTGCTGATGGTGACCCTCAGCGTGGGCAATACCATCAACATGAACGTCTACGAGCGCGCGGCGGAGTTCGGTACCATGCAGGCCTGCGGCGCCCCGCGGCGGGAGATTTTCCGGCTGATCCTGCTGGAAAGCGCACTGCTGGGGCTGGCGGGAGCCATGGTGGGTGTAGTCGCCGGCACCGGCCTGGCGCTGCTGATTTCCTGGATCGGCATCCCCATGCCGCCGCCGCCCAACTCCGACATCGCCTACGTCGCCCTGATCCGCCTGGCCTGGTGGATTACCGGGGTGTCCTTCCTGATCGGCGTGCTGGCGCCTGTCGTCGCCGCCTTGCGCCCCGCCCGGCGTGCGGCGCGGGCGGATATCGCGGAATCCTTGCGCCAGGCGGTTTAGGGGGTAGTTAGTTGCGTTGCTCTGCTGCGTCGAGTTTGTCCAAAAGCTCCAGGCCGCGATTGACCTCACCCGCAGCCGCCAGGTTGCGGAATCGAGTTTCGCTATCAAACTCGGCAAGTGTCTGAGTTGCCATGGCATCCTCCTCCTGGTAGTTGCTGTGGCGTCACTACAGACAGATCTGGAAACAGCCGTTCAGCCGGGGTTAGTAGGCATTGATCAGCACACTGGTGTCTACGCGCGGGCGGAAGAAAAATCTCCGCGGATATAGTCACTCACAACAGCCAAGCCTGTACCTGTGGTACCAACAAAACCAAAACGATAAACCCCAGCATCCAGGTATGCACGGACAGCACCTGCGCAAGCTTGCCGAAGCGACCCTCGAACTTTACATCCTGCTCGGAAAACCGACGGTCGATTTCCGCAAACCGCTTATCGAACTTGGCGTCCTGCTGCGCAACCCGCGCATCAAGTTTGGCGTCCAGCACCGCCTCGAAATGATCCTTCGTCAGGATGTTGTCCGCATAAAATCCAAACGCTTCCGCCATAAGTTCCGCCTGCGCATCAGCCTGGGGCTCCGGCACCCCCGCGTCTCTCAGACGGCGGGCAAACCTGAGCGAATCGAATGCCAATGTGGCCATGATAGCTCTCCTGCGGGCGCTGGCAAGAGCCTGTCTCTCACCGCAGCTATAGCATGGCAAATTTGCTGCAACGGGCGTATATCAAAACCGGCCAACTTTCAGGAGAGTGAGGGAATTTGGTGTTGCACGGGGATTGGTCGCCTGGCCACGTGCAGCACTCGGCTTCGGCAGCGGTAGGGGCAGAAGGATAGACGCGCAGTCGAAAGGACCGCCGCACGGCGCGGGCGGACATTGCGACTTATTGCATTGAGCGTAGCGTACCTTTGCTTTTCTCCGACAAGGACTTCACACCTTTTGTTCAGCATCTCCAACTTATCGAGGTGCGATGACGAAGTTGGGGGCGCCAATATGCGTACTTATTGGTGCCCCATACTAGCTCATCACAACCGCCGCAGGTACTGCTGGGTGAACATCCGCTCCGGCAAGTCCTTGACCTCCATCGTGGTGTATTCCAGCACTGAGTAATCGCCCTCCTTGAGCGCATCCTCGAGCATCAGCCGGGTCGGACGCAGGCGGCCGGCGAGTTCCTGGAAGTTCTCGTAGCGGCTGGTTTTCAGCAGGCGCCCGGATACCGCGTAGAATTCGGCCTTGAGCGGCCGATCGTCCGCCACTGCCACCCAGTAGCGCACCTTGGCGTAGGTGACGCCGCGGCCGGCGGCGGTGAGGTCCAGCACCCAGGCCTTCTCGCCGTCCACCATTTCGGTTCCCGCCAGTTCCGCTGTGTAGTCGCCGGCAAAATTGGCCCGCGCCAGATCGCCATTGGCCACCTGGCCGGTCAGGCGCTGGGACAGCGACAACCGCACCGGCTGCGACACGGTGGGCATGAATATCCACAGGTCGCGGCCGCGCATCAGCAGGGCCTGGCCGCGCTCCGAGGCAGGGGATTCGGTGAGCACGATAGTGTTCTCGTTACCCCGCGACATCACCTTGTATTCGCGCACATCGCCCGCGTCGCCGTCGCTGTAGTTGGTGACGGTGATGAAGGTCTCGAAACTCTCCCGGGGAAAGCGTATGGCGTCCGCACGCTGCACCAGTGCAGTGGCGTCGACGCTGGCAAGGTCCAGTGCTTCGGCTTCTTCCTGTGCGCCGCCGGCTGCGTCAGCCGCAATCTCCACCGCGTGAGCTGTGCCGGCAGCCAGCAGGGCCGCCAGCAGCACCCCCCCCAAAATGGTCAGAAAGTCGGGATTTCTGCGATATGTCTGAATCATGGGTGCTATCCTCCCGGGGTGTATCAATTCATTCTGGCTCTGCACGATGGCGATTGTAAAGGTAGAAAAGGTCTCCAAAAGATACCCCCTGGGCGAGCAGGTGGTCGAGGCACTGCGCGATGTCTCGCTGGAAATCGAGCCCGGGTCCTTTCTGGCCATCGCCGGCCCCTCCGGCAGCGGCAAATCGACGCTGCTGAATATCATCGGCTGCATCGACAATCCCAGCGCAGGGCGGGTATTCATCGACGGCCACGATGTATCCGGCAAGACGCCGGACCAGCTGGCGGATGTACGCGCCCGCACGCTCGGGTTCATTTTTCAGAACTTCAACCTGCTGCCGGTGCTGTCCGCCCGGGAGAATGTCGACTATCCCCTGCTGCAACTGCCGGAACTGACCCGGGCCGAGCGCCGGGAGCGGGTGGCTCACTACCTCGAGGTGGTGGGCCTGACCCGCTATGCCAGCCACCGTCCCAACCAGCTGTCCGGCGGCCAGCGTCAGCGGGTGGCGATTGCCCGCGCCCTGGCCACTCACTCCAGGGTGGTCCTGGCGGATGAACCCACCGCCAACCTGGACCGCGAGACCGGCCGCAGCATTCTGGAGCTGATGCAGAACATCAATCGTACTGCCGGCACCACCTTCATCTTTTCCACCCATGACCAGCACGTGATGACCATGGCCGATCGCCTGGTGCACATGGAAGATGGGCGCATCCGGGCCCTGGAAACCAATGCTGCCGAGCTGGCCGGAGCCGCCCAGTGAGCATCTGGCACACGCCGCCCCGGCGCGCGCTGCATTCGCTTCTGCCGGCACTGGTGCCGGTGCTGTTGGCCGCGCCATCGGCGCTGGCGGCAATTGACGCAGAGCTGCGGGTGGGTCGGGAGCCGGACCGGACCCGGCTGGTGGTGGATCTCAGCGAGCCCGCCACCTACCACGTGTTCAGCCTCAGTGATCCCGCGCGTATCGTGATCGACCTCAGGGACACCCGGCTGGCGGGACCGGTATCGCCGGACCTGTTCGCGGCCACGCCGGTAGCGCGCCTGCGCACCGGCATGCATGCGGATACCGGCCTGCGCCTGGTCCTGGACCTTGCCCGGGAGGACGTGCAGCGGAAGACATTTGTCCTTGACCCCGACGGCGATGCGGGCCACCGCCTGGTGGTGGATCTCTACCATGGCGCCGTAGACCCGCCTGCGGCAGATACTGCAGCGGCTGCCGCGTCAGCCCCGGCTTCCGCGCCGCCGCCGGAGGCTACCCTGGCCGCCGCGAGGGAACCTGTGCGCCCGATATCGCGCCCGGCGAGGCCGGCGCCCAGACCCGAACCCGCCGCGGCAGCAGTGCCAGCGGGTGAGCCCCAGCCGGCCGTCAGCGACCTGCACGTGCGGGGCTACGGTGAACTGGCCGCAGCCTGGAACACTGCTGATCCCGAGCACTGGTCGAAGCTGCGGGCGCGGCTGGAACTGGGGCTGACCGGGCGCCTGGACTGGGGCGCGCGCTTCAAGTTGTCCGGGCGCATGGAGGGCGACGGCGCCTACAGCGTGGAGGATAACTTCTATCCGTCCGCTGTGCGCCGCGACCAGCGCAGCGACTTCAGTGTGCGCGAGGCCTACCTGGACTTCGGCGCCGGGGCCTGGGAGTTCCGACTCGGCCGCCAGCATGTGGTGTGGGGGGAAATGGTGGGACTGTTCCTCGCGGATGTGGTCTCCGCCCGCGACACCCGCGAGTTCTTCCTGGAGGAATTCGAGACCATGCGCATTCCCCAGTGGGCGGTACGCGCCGAGCGCTTTGCCGGCGATGCCCACCTGGAGCTGCTCTGGGTCCCGTATCCCAGCTATGACGAGATCGGCAAGCCCGGTGCCGATTTCTACCCTTTCCCGGTGCCCGCGGGCACCCCGGTGCGTGAAATCACCCCCAGCCGCAGCAAGCCCTCGAACCACGGCCTGGGTGGACGGTTTTCCTACCTTGTCGATGGCTGGGATCTTTCCGGTTTCTACTATCAGAGCAGCGATGTGGCACCGACCCTGTACCGCACCGACGCGGGCCTGGAGCTGCGCCACGACCGTATCCGCCAGGTCGGCGCCACCTTCTCCAAGGGCTGGCGCGACTTTGTGCTGAAGGGGGAGGCGGTGTACACCAGCGGGCGCAGCTTCCTCTCGCTGGACCCGGCCGCCCGCTTTGGCCTGCAGGAGAGCGACGCCGTCGACTACGTACTGGGCGTCATGATTCCCCGCGGCGACTGGCGTTTCGACGCCCAGTTCTACGGCCGCCATGTCTTCGACCACGACCGCGCCATGGGCTTCGATGCCGACGAAACCGGCCTGACCCTGCTGCTGAACCGGCGCTTCGGCGACAGCGGTGAGGCGGAAGTGCTGTACCTGACCGGCCTCAACCGCAGCGACTGGTCACTGCAGCCCAGCGTCAGCTGGAATCTGACCCAGGCCTGGCGCCTGCGCTTCGGCGCCGACCTGTTCGGCGGCGACAGCATCGGCCTGTTCGGCCAGTACGACAACAGCGACCGCGTGTTTGTGGAGCTGCGCCGCTGGTTCTGACCCCCACCGTTCAGCCCTGTCGCCTGCTCGATTTGTGAACCACGCACGTTCCAGCGCTTGGCCCCAAGGCCAGTCTGGCCTAAAGTGCTATAGTGTTTTCTTTCATACAAGAGGCCTTTCATGCCAACGTTTCCCGGCCGCAAGCTCTGGCTACCCCTCGCGATCAGCCTGGCGCTGGCGGGCTGCTCCAAACCCCTGTCCCACGATGAGTTGTTGGCGCGCGCTACTGACGCTTTTGCCGAAGGCAAGCTGAATGCCGCGGAGATCGACGCCAAGACCGCGCTGCAACAGGACACCCGCAGTGCCGAGGGGCGCAGGCTGCTCGGCCAGGTATACCTGCGCCAGCGGGCGCTGGCAGAGGCCGCTGTGGAGTTCGAGAAGTCCCTGGAGTCTGCCCAGGACCCGGCGGTAGCAGTTCTCTACGCGGAAGCCCTGCTGGGAGCCGGTGATGCGCAGAAGCTGGTCGATCTCCACGAGGATACCGGTTTTGCCTACCTTGCCGACGAGCCCGCCTGGCTGGCTCTGGTGGCGCGGGCCCAGGCCCAGTCTGGCGATACCTTCACCGCCGAACATACCCTGTCGCGGGCCCTGGAGCTGGCGCCGGAAGATCCTCAGGTGCGCCTTGCCCAGGCCTTTGTCGCTGTCCGTCATACGGGCGAGATCGCAGACGCCGAGGCGATCCTCAAGGCCCTGACCGAAAGCCATCCCGAGTTTGAGGAAGCCTGGAGCCTGTACGGCAGCCTCAAGCAGGCCCGGGGTGATTTTGCCACTGCTGAGGCGGCTTTCGCGACGGCGAGCAAGCTCAACCATTTTCGCCTCAACGATCGGCTCGGGCTGGTTGCCACCCTGGTCGAGCAGGGCAAGCACGAGGAGGCCGGCAAGGAGCTGGAAAAGCTCGAACAGATCATCCCCGATCACCCGGGGGTCAACTACGCCCAGGCACGAATCATGCTGGAGGGCGGCAATGTTGAAGGTTCCCTGCAAGAACTGGCCAAGGTGCTGAACGTGGCGCCGGATCACTTGCCGAGTATCTACCTGGCAGCCAACGCCAACTTCCGCGAAGGTAACCTGGCGACGGCGGAGAGCCACCTGACGCGCTTCCTGGCCTCCCAGCCCCGTAACATCAATGCCCGCCAGATGCTGGCGGCGGTACACCTGCAAATGGGTGAACCGGAGCGCGCCGAAACCCTTGCCCGCCGCCTGTTGGAGGAATTGCCGATGAACGTGCCGACCATGAACCTGCTGGCCCTGGCCCTCACGGCCCAGGGCATGCACGCTGCCAGTGCCGAGGTGTACCAGGATCTGGCCGGCGTCACCCCGGATTCAGCCGCCGTAC
This sequence comes from Haliea sp., assembly GCF_040221975.1. Lineage (GTDB taxonomy): Bacteria > Pseudomonadota > Gammaproteobacteria > Pseudomonadales > Halieaceae > Haliea. Next base: position 22,467 of record NZ_JAVJWR010000028.1, on the reverse strand, counting down.
ACATGGAGCTGGGCACTGCCCTGGTGCGCGCAGGCGATACCGGGCCCGGGGTGGCGGCGCTGGAAACCGCGCGCGAGCTCGACCCGGAGAATACCGAGGTTCGCTACCGGCTGGTACGTGCCCATGTCGCCGATGGCGACCGCGAGACAGCATCGATCGAGTTGGAGGCATTCCGCGCCGCCGCGCCGGAGAGCCCGCTGCCCGGCCTGCTGGGCGCCCAGCTGGCCCTGGCGGAAGGTGACCGTGACAGTGCCGGGGAGCAGTTCCGGCAGGTACTGGCGCTGGACCCGGGCAACACCCAGGCCCGCCAGGGGCTGGCGGCCCTGGCGATGCAGGATGATGACTCGGGTGCAGCGCTGGATATCCTCAACGAGGGTCTGACGGCGCAACCGGATGACCTGCAGTCGATGATGAACCTGGCGGCGGTACATGAGCGTCGCGGTGAAACCGAGGATATGGTCAAGGTGCTGGAGCGGGCGGTGGCTGCCCACCCGCGGACGCTGGAGCCGCGCCTGTTGTTGGCGCGGCACCATTTCCAGCAGCAGCGTCCCGGGGAGGCCGTGCGCCTGCTGACCGAAGTGCGGGAAGAGCACAATAGTGACCCGCGCCTGCACCAGCTGCTGGTCGGCGCCTTCATCGCGGTGGAGCAGCCGGGCGCCGCGGTGAACGCCGGCCGTCGCCTGGTGGAGTTGCTGCCCGACAACGTCCGGGCCCTGCGCCTGGCGGCCCAGGCCGAGCGCGCCAACGGTGACCTGCCCGCGGCCGAGAACTGGCTGCGCAAGGCACTGGAGCTGCAGCCGCGTGACGTTGATTCCCGCAAGTTGCTGGTGGAAGTGCTATTGCAGCAGAACAAGCTGGCCGAAACCAGCGAGCAGCTGGCCCTGCTGCCCGAAGGGGTAGTGCCACCGGCCCAGCTCGACCTGGCACGAGGTCGCCTGGCGTTGACCCAGGGTGATTTCGCCGCGGCCGAGGAACTGCTGCGCAAGGCAAATGCCGCGCAGCCCAACAGCAACGGCGTGGTGTTCCTGTCCACGGCGCTGTGGCAACAGGGCAAGCGGGATGAAACCTATGCCTTGCTTGAGGACTGGCTGGTGCAGAATTCGCAGGATGCCCTGGTATTGAACCAGCTGGGCACCCTGTATTCGAGCCAGGGCCGCGATGACGATGCCGTGCGTGTCTATGAAACCTTGCACGGGATAGCGCCCAGGGATGTGGTGGCGCTGAACAATCTGGCCTGGGCCTATCGGGAAAAGAACACCGAGCGCGCTCTGGAGCTCGTGCAGGAAGCCCTGCAGGCGGCTCCGGGCAATGTCGCGGTCCTGGATACTCACGCCATGATCCTGCTGGAGCGTGGTGATCACAGTGAAGCGCTGGCAGTCAACCAGAAGACTCTGGATGCCGCGCCCGAGTACCCGCAGTTCCGCTACCACAGGGCGCAAATCCTGGCGGCGGCGGGAGATAACGCGGAGGCGGTGACCATTCTGAGGGAACTGGTGGCTGCGCCGGCGTTCCCTGAACAGGCAAAGGCTCGTGAGTTACTGGCGGAGCTGCAGGATTAATCGCCATTGGCCGAAATGCCGTGCGGGGGCCGTTGCGCTGCTCCCGATTCACTGGTGGCCGGGGCCGTTGTGGCGATGAAGGCAGCCTGAAACCCGGAGTCAACTTTTTTTACACAACGCCTATTGCGAGAAGAGTTTCCAGAGAAAGTGGATTCATAACTTACTGATAAATAGAAAAATTATATGGGATGGCCTGGAATGTGCTTGTTATAAGCTTGTCGAAACCAAGATGTTTCGGATGAGCCCGCAGAGCGTGTGGGAAGCTTCCGGCAATGGAGTTGTGGAATATGAAGATGATGACAGGGGTATGGAATCGGGTGGCCGCTGGCGGTGCGGCGCTATTGTTGTGTGGCTCTGTCCACGCCAATTTGTTGGTCAACCCCGGATTCGACAGCGACCTTTCAGGCTGGACGATCAACCCCATCACCACGACTGGCGTGACCTGGGTAGCAGGCACGGCCCATGTCGGTCGTCCCGGCCCTTCCGGGGTGGCAGTCTTCGAGCAGTCATTCGACATTCTCGCCGGCACAGGTAGTCTCGGCATCAGCTTTGATTACCAGTGGCAAACGGGCACGCCGGATACTCCAGACTTTTTCGGGGTGGAGCTGACCTACGCATCGACTTCCGGGGCGGTGACGGAGTTGCTGCTGTCCGAGTCGAGTGCGGGGGCTTCCTTCAACGCACCCTTGGTTTACAGCGGCTCGATCTCGCTGGTTGATTTGGTTACCGGGTCTGGTAACGGTACGGTGCGGTTCATGCTGGCCGAACCAGGCAACACGAGAGTTGGCACTCGTATCCAGTTGGACAACGTGGTCGTGGCGCCGCGTGCTGTAGTCAATCCGGTTCCGGTGCCGGGCACGCTGTTTTTGCTGGGCTTGGGTTTGGTGGCTCTGTCCCGGCTTCCCGGTAACCGCAAGAGCTGACCGTGACGTCCTTTCAGGGAGCTTGCATTGCGGTGAACACCGGGTCGGTATAGCACTCGGGACGCGACGGGGGTGGTGCGATTCACGCCGCTGCGATCGTCGCGACTGCTGTTAAATGGGATCATGGGCTGCGCGGAATGTTCGCACTTTTTTTCCGGCAGTGGCGCGTACCCGAGAGAGCCGGGGCAAGCCAGTCCGATGAAACGTGATGCTGGTCGCAATTCCAGCGTGGTGGGCTGGCCAACCTCCGGTTTTCCTGCAAGACTGTACATTGCGTCGACTATTTTTACAGAGGTACTGTACAGGCACTGGCGTCAAGGGTGGTGTGTATACAGAAAAGTATGTAAAAACAAAAGGTTATACGGTAAGGCATAGAAATTGCCAGTAATGTGCCGAGGCGGCTGTTCGCCAAGGGCAAGAGAGTTAGTCATGAAAAAGACGACCGACAAGCAAACCCAGGAATCAGGGGCGCAGGAGCCGGTGGCTGGCGGGGCCGACAGCCAGCTTTCGCGCCGCCGCTTTACCGGCGCTGGCCTTGCCGCACCGGTGATCCTGTCGCTGGCAAGCCGGCCGGCCTTCGGGGCTGTGTGCACTCCCTCGGGCTTCGTATCCTACTCGCCCAACAACCCATCCGGGATTCGCCGGCATGAGGCCGCTTGTGGTGGTCTCAGCCCCGGTGCGTGGAAGACTCCGGATGCGGGTAAAGGTGATGGCAGCCGGGCTCAATGGCTGCCATTCGCTCCGAACCCCCGGCAAGAGGGTAATGCCAGCCCCGCCGCAAAATCGGCTGAGAAATCGGCCAAGAAGTCCAGAAGTGTAGATACTTTTGCTGATCCCCCAGGAACCCTCTTCTTTGACGTTTTCGGCGTCAACGACCATTTTGGCACCCTGCACGATGTCTTGCTCGAACGTTCAGGGTCGCTGGAGTTTCATGTGGTCGCCGCACTTCTGAATTCAACGACCATTCCCGGCTACATGGCCACAGAAGACGTCATCGGCCTGTACCGGGCAACGTTCTACGGTTACTCGTCTTACACCACCGTGAAAGGCGCCACGATCCGGATGGATGGGTTTGACCTCAAGGCCTTCATTGAACAGACCTATCACTGATTTCCCGTGACTGCAGCCGCTGCCTTGTGGCAGCCGCGCGTCACCGAGGCTCTGGTGACGCACCGCTTTCCCGAGGGTGTCGCAGTGTTCAATGCCCGTGACAAGTCCACCGCCTACCTCCCCGACCCCGCAGGAGCGGTATTTGCCATACTGCTCTGCGAGCCGCATGGACTGGCCGGAGGGGATATTCTGCAGCGCCTGAGAACGACAGCTGGGTTCGACGAGGATTGTACCCTGGTCGGTGTGGAGGAGCTGCAATCGGTTCTGGTGGCGCTTGAACAGCAACATCTGATCAGCGCCTGCGAATGAGGCTGGCGGAGCTACCGGCGCAGGAATTTGCCGCGCAGTTGGGTGGAGAAGGTGTGGTGCTTCGCGCCGGGCGTTTCTCGGTTCGCTTGATGTCCCCGCTTGCCAATGTCGCGGACGGCGTTCACAAACTTTACGCGGATAGCGACAGGCTGGATCCCGCCTTCGCCGATTTCACCGTGCGCGTACAGCCGGCTTCGGGACTGCGTCGCTGGTACCGGCCGCAGGCACTGTTTTCACTTAACGGGGCACTGCCGTTCGCACCATTGCCGCTGGCCCATGCCTACCCGCTGCTTGAATGGGGCCTGAACTGGTGCGTCAGCAACCATTGTCATCAGTACCTGATTGTTCATGCCGCGGTGGTGGAAAAGCACGGCCAGGCGTTAATCCTGCCGGGGGCACCCGGTGCCGGCAAGAGTACCCTCTGTGCACTGCTGACGACTCGTGGAGGCTGGCGCCTGCTCTCCGATGAGTTGGCGCTGATCGATCTCGCCAGTGGTCTGCTGCACCCGAATCCGCGCCCTGTCAGCCTCAAGAACGCCTCCATCGGGATCGTGCAGCGCACGGTGGCGGAGGCCGTCTTGAGCCCGGCCGTGGCGGATACGCTCAAGGGCACCGTGGCACACCTGCGGCCACCGCCGGACAGTATTGCTCGAGTGGATGAGCCAGCCGCACCCGCGCTGATCGTATTTCCCCGGTTTATCGAAGGAGCGCAGGCGAAGCTCGCTCCACTGCCCCGAGGGGACGCTTTCATGCGCATGGCAGACAACGCCTTCAATTACTCCATCCTCGGTGCGGCGGCTTTCCGGGCCTTGGCTGCCCTGGTTGATCAGAGCCGCTGTTACGAGTTTCCCAATGGTGGCGATGTTGACGACACGCTTGCCACCATGGATGCCCTGGTAGAGTCGTGAACAAATCGAATAGCAACGTGGATTTCCCCCTGCGTGCAGTGTTGCTGCAGCCGGACACCGCCGCCGGGTATGATCTCGGGCAGTGGGATCTGCTGGTGCAACAGGCACGGGGAGCGGGCCTGCTGGCGCGGGTGGCCGCGCTGCTGCGCGAAGCGGACCTCGGTGACCGGATTCCACCTGAGGTGCGCTGGCATTTAAACAGCGCCTTTACCGTCTATCGCGCGCACAGTGACGATGTCAGACTGGAGGTGGAGCACATCGCGCGGGCGTTGAAACCTGCCGGCGTGCGCCCCGTCCTGCTCAAGGGGGCCGCCTACCTGGCCGCCGGTGATCGGGCGCGGCTTGGGCGCCTGTACAGCGATGTGGATATCTTTGTGCCCCGTGACCATATCGATGCGGTCGAGCAGTTGCTCCGCTGGCAGGGCTGGTCTGGCGAAGAGTTAAGCGCGTACGACCAGGCCTACTATCGCCGCTGGATGCATGAAATTCCGCCGTTGATCCACCGCTCCCGGGGCATCGCCCTGGATGTGCATCACAACCTGCTGCCACTGACTTCCCGGGTCAAACTGGATGCGGAGGCACTCGCCGCGGGCATTACCCCGTCCGATTTCCCGGGGGTCGATGTGCTGGCGCCCAGCGACCGGGTGCTGCACAGCGCGGCGCATCTGCTGCTGGAAGGTGAATTCGACAATGCCTTCCGTGACCTGTCCGACCTGTATCTGTTGCTGACGGAACTGAGTGCGGCTGATCCCGGGTTCTGGGATGCGCTGCCGGCGCGTGCAGCGGAGTTGGGGTTGAGCCGGGTCCTGTACTACGCTTTGCGCTATCTCGCGCAGTTGCTGGACCTGGCGGTACCGCCGGATGTCACCGCCAGATTGCAATCCGCGGCACCGGTGGCGCCTGTGCGCTGGATAATGGATCGATTGTTTGCGAGCGCGCTGTTGCCGATTGCGGTCACGGGGCAGGGGGGCTGGCCCGGGTTTGCCCGGTTCGCGCTCTACCTGCGTTCACATTACCTGAAAATGCCCCTGCCGCTGCTGGCGCGCCACCTCTGGCACAAGGCAGTGATCACCCCTTTCGAGTATCGCCAGCCCGACCCGGCGGCATAGCAACGGCTGGGCGGCTTGCTGTTGCAGTTGGCCAGGGCGTAGTTTCAGCGCCTTTGCTCTGCCACCAGGACATGAATCTTTGCGAAACAGCCGGCGGCCAGCAGGGCGACGCCGGCCAGCAACCACATCCGCAGTTCAGTGCCCAACAGATAGAACTGGCCGCCCAGGCGCAGTACCACTGCCAGGGCGCAGATCAGGATACCGGCGGTACCGGTTGCTGTTCCGATGTAGTCAATCCATTCATTCATCGTGCACCCTGCTCCCTCTAGTTATCTGTGCTGGATACCCGTTGAGTATCCGCCGCCACCAATGAGAAAGCAAATTGTAACGCGCCAGGTTGGACCGGATATTCCCCATCGCTGGCGTCCTCGACGGACCTAAGCAGTATCGCGATCTTCGGTCGCACGGATTGCTGCTCCGAGCGTGATGTATACAATCTGGATTTTCTCGATGTGTCCGGCGCATCGATTTTCACCATTGATGCACTGAACGCTACGGGTAGCAACAGCAATCAGGCCTCATTCCAATTCCCGACTGCGTCAGTGCCGGAACCCGGCATGCTTGGCCTGTTTGGTCTGGGCTTGACGGGGCTTGCGTTCCTGCGTCGTCGGCGCAGCATTCAATCCTGATAACTCCTGCCATGGCCCCGGTAGAGCGGTACTGACGCTTCCGGGGCTTTGGCCTGCCCGGCGTTTTCATCGCGTGGGGTTCGTGCTCCAGCGCAAATGCTCACGCAGCGCCTACAACCGCTCCACCTCGAACTGCCTCATCCCCGCACTCATGGCAATCTGCTTCCGCAGCCGCACCCTGGTGTGCTCTCCATCGCGCTCCAGCCCCAGCAGCTGGCCTTCGGTGAATCCACTGCGGGGCGTTATCAGGGTGGCATGATGTTCCGTCAGGGCTGTGGCTGACAGCAGGAATACCCTGGCGGTTGTCGTCTTGTTGCTGCCTTCGCGCAGCAGCCGCGCCGCCCAGGGAGCGGGGTTGCCGCCCAGCAGCTCAACGCCCGTGCGCACACTCTTGCCATGTTCCTGGTGCACCCAGCGTATGACGCCCAGTTGCCACGGTGCCTTCTCCGATCCTCGCAGGCACAGCAATTCGCCGCTCCTGAGCGAGCTCTTCAGGGCACAATCCCACTCCAGGCAGTAACCGCCGGGGCTGGCGTCCACTGCGATGGCGGGGCTGATGGAAAAGACGCTGGCGGGGGGCGGCGAGGGCGCTGCAATCGTCTCGGGGGCGGCTTCCTCAACCTGCATCTCGATACTGCCATCCGCATTCATCGCTGCTGCCGAGCCCCGGAACGGGTCGCCGCCCTCGGCGACCGACCAGGGATCGATGCTCCCGGTCTCGCGCAGGAAGGGGTTTTCGGCGCCGCCTGGCGATCTGGCCACCGGGTCCCCGGCAATGCCTGTCAGTTGTTCCAGTGTTCGTTCTCCGGCCAGGTAGTAGTGGCTGGCACTGAAGCCCGGCGCTGCATCGAGTGTTTGTCGTACGCTGACGCGCTGGGCAGCACGAATACGGTCACTGCCAAGACAGTTTATGACATGCTCGAGTATCGGCAGTTGCAGGCGCGTGCTGCCGAGCACGATGTCGTTGCGCTGTGCCTGCCGCGCGGACTCGATGAGGTCAGCCACGTGAGTGACCAGTGGCCCGGTGTCCAGCAGTCGATGGCGGAGCGTATCGAGTACCCGCAGGGTTGCGGTGTAGGTCGGGGGGGCGGACGCACCGAGGTCCACGGCCAGCAGACCCTGGCCGGAGCGGGGCGTGTACAGGCGACAGAGCCGTGCCCAGTATCCCAGGCCCTGGTACACCTGGTTGACGTCTGCCTGCAGCAGTTGGCCCGGTTGGCAGCAGGCCAGCAGCAAGGGCAGCAGGTAGGTCGCCTGGACGGTGGTGTCCCTGCCGTCCGGGCCCGGGAAGGCCATTGCTGCCAGCTGTTGCTGCTCGGCGAGCAGGTAGAGCTGGTGCAGGGTATTCCACACACGCGCTTCCAGTGGCAGGTGCAGCTGGTAGGCAAGCAGCACCTTCTGCGCAGCGAAGTGGATCGCCCGTTGCAGTGATTCGCCTGTCATGCGTGCCGGATCCCGTTTGCCGACACTCGCGGGATCGTCCAGCGTGTGCACGGCGACGATGGAGTACGCGGTGCAGGTCAGTCCCGCCAGTTGGTCGGCGAGTTTCGCCAGCGCCTGCAGTCCCCTGGGCAATTCCAGCGGCTGATTGGCGAGCCTGTGACCGACCAGCGTCATGGCCTGTTGTATCGCTGGTTGCAAGGTCAGCAGCAGGTCGTGGCGAAGCGCGGCGGGGAGTGGCGTACGGTTGAACTCGTCAAGGGCTTCGCAGAGTGTGCTGGCGAGCGCCTGCGGATTGCCCATCGGCAGCATCTCACTCCAGCCGGCGGCCGCCTTGGCAGTGGTGGCAAACCGTTCAAACCTCTGCCGGTCCTGCGGCGGAATACGTATGCTGACGGGCAAGTTGCTCATGAGGGCTGCGCTTTCGGTGCATTAACGGTGCAGGTTACCGCAGTGGCTGCGGGTTCGCCAGATGTCCCAGATGAATCCCCGACGAGTTGAGCTGGACAGGTTACGCTACAATGTGGGCGGCAGCGGTACAACCGAATTCTGACCAGGATTCACCATTGCAAGCTCCGCGCGGCTGAAATCAACGGTGGTTCCGAGGGTCCCTAACGTGGATCGTCGAACAACGCGAGCTCAACCATCCCGCAGAGCGTGTGGCCTATGACAATATGAGCTTCTTGAATCCGAGGCGTATTATCGCTTGGCACGCAGAGGCAGTGATCGCACAGGTCGCGCATTTTGCCGCCACTCTCCCCCGTCAGCCCGATAGTCGTAATGCCTTTGAGACGCGCTGCTTCGAGCGCCAGTAGAATATTCGGGCTGTTGCCCGAAGTTGAGATGCCCAGGAAGACATCGCCGTTCTGGCCATTGGCTTCTATCTGGCGTTTAAAAAGCTGGTCGTAACCATAATCATTGCCAACAGCAGTAAGAATGGATGTGTCTGTAGTCAGCGCAAGCGCCGGCAATCCGGGGCGATCAAAATTGAATCTGCTGACGAACTCCGCAGCAATATGCTGGGCGTCAGCGGCACTACCGCCATTCCCTGCTACCAACAATTTGTGACCTGCCTCGTAGCGGTCAATTAGTAGATGCCCCATGGCCGTGATCTGCTGCATTAACCGGGAGTCAGCCAGAATGCGCTGCTTTACCACTACCGAAGCTTGAAGCTCACTAACAACGTAATTTAGGTCGGGACGCTCCATGCGCAAGCTCCATCTGGTTCAAACTGAAAAGGAACGACATCGCCGTTCAGTTGATTCAAGGTCCTGATCAATCGCACCCGTTCCACTGGGTCGACAATAAACATGATAAAGCCGCCACCGCCGGCTCCAGAGACTTTTCCGGCCCAGGCACCTGCTGCTTGCGCAACACCCATGACCTCTTCGATTTGTGGGTTACTGATCTTGTCTGCCAAATTTCGCTTGGTTTCCCAACTACGGCCCAATATTTCGCCAAAGCGCCGAATATTGCCGCGCAGTAATGCATCCTTCATGGCTCCCGCATCCTGCTTGAGCTGATGTACTGCTTCCACAGATTTTCCCGGCCCCGATTTAAAGCTCTCGATTTGCTGGGCAATAATCATATCCGACGAGCGAGAAACGCCGGTGTAATACAGCACAATGGAGGCCTCCAGCTCACTCAGAATCCACTTTTTTATCCGCAGTGGGTTGACTGTGACCCGGCTGTGCTCGTGAAATTCCATGAAATTGACACCGCCGAACGTGGCCGCGTATTGATCCTGCGCGCCGCCTCTTAGGCCGATGTCCAAACGCTCAATCTCAAAGGCGAGGTGTGCTACATCATACTCCCCGAGAGGCAAGTGCAGCAGTTCCGCGAAGGCCGTCAGGATGGCAACCACCATAGTAGATGATGAACCCAGACCAGAACCCGCCGGGGCATCCGAATACGTGCAAATCTTCAGCGAGAGTGGTTCGCCGTCATTAAAATCACGAATAACCCGATTGTACACACCCTTGTGCAGATCCAGGAGTCCATCGTACGCAAAGTGCGCGGCACAAGGAGCGGTAAATGTTTCCTCGCGGTCTGTGGCCGTAAATGTGACCGTGCCATCGTTACAGGGCTCAATCGTACAATATGAACTCAGATTGATTGAGGCGTTAAGTACCGCGCCGCCATAAAGATCGCAGTACGGTGCTACATCGCTACCTCCGCCAGCCAGACCCAGCCTGAGAGGTGCCTTTGACCTGATTAACATTACTGAAAGCCTCCCGGCGCCAGGCGCCGATAAACCGACTTCAGGTTTTCCACGCTGTTCACCCAATTGCGTTCATTTTCAACAAAGTTTCGACCCGCTTCTCGGATAGCCGGCCACCTTTCTTCATGATCCAACAAATCCAAAAGGGACCTCACTAGATCATCTACATCATCGGCTTTGAACAAGGTGCCCGTTACTCCATTACGCACTAGCTCCTTGTGTCCTCCCACATCTGAAGCGAGAAATAGACTTTTTTGCGCCATCGCTTCCAGTGGTTTCAACGGAGTAACCAAATCTGTCAGACGCATGGATTTTCGCGGGTATACCAGCACATCCGTGACCGAATAATAAGCCTCGACGTCCTCATATGGAACACGGCCCGTCATTATAACGGCATCCTGCAAGTCCAGCTGCGCGATCTGTTGCTTTAATGCATCGGCAATTTGACCATCTCCGACGAGCAATAACCTGATGTCCGAGCGCGCTTGCAACAGTTGTGGCATAGCAGCTACGAGCAGGTCAAGACCCTCATAGGCGTAGAACGATCCTATAAAGGCAACAACTTTTTTCCCCGTTAATTGCAGTCGCTCTTCAATATCGGCATTACGCTTGCCTACGGGTTGGAAGCGGTCGGCATCGACCGCGTTGGGAATGATCGTAATTTTATCTGCGGCAATACCACGTGCGATCAAATCCTGACGTATGCCCTCACAGATACATGTCACTGCATCGACGTGCTTGAGAACCCAGGTTTCCATCGCCCGGGTCAGTCGATAGCGCAGGCCACCCTCATGGCTGGTGCCGTGGCTGACGGCGGCGTCCTCCCAAAATCCGCGAACTTCGTAAACTACCGGCAGGCCGAGAACTCGACTTGCTCTGATTGCGGCGATGCCATTCAGTGCCGGCGAGTGCGCGTGTAGCAGATCTGGCTTTTCCTTCCGAGCTATCTCGAGCAACCGTTTCGTGAGTACCGTTATCACTGACCATTGCCCGACAACTGGCAGTTGCTCGAACAGTCTCTGTGACCCTTGGCAACGATAAAACTCAAACCCGTCAACTTTCTCAATGGGGTTGATCGCTTTACCAGGATTGTGCTTGGGGCCAGTGATTTGTGTAGTCTTCCAGCCGAGCGCTCGCTGTTCTTTCAGGATAGCCTTTGTACGAAAAGTATAACCACTCTGTAGGGGAATGGAGTGATCGAGTACGTGCAGTACATGCATTACTGAGCATCCTTGGTATTGATCAGATACTTTTCCATTCGCCGCAAGTTTGTATCCCAGTTGTAGTGTTCCAGCACACAAGCACGACCTGCCGTATTCATTTGTCTAGGTTGCGCCAGAAGTTCCGATGCAGCAGAGATCATCGCATTGGCATCGTTAGCCACAATTGAGAGGGTCTCTGGATAGTCTATGATACCCAACATGGCATCCTGTGTAGCCAGGATCGGCAATGCCATTGACATTGCCTCCAGGGCCTTATTTTGAATCCCCCTCGCCAATTGTAATGGCAAGCATGCAGCCAACGCGTGGTGAAGATAGGGGCGAACATCCGGGACGCCACCCGTTACCCTCACTCCAGCCAGTTTATTTAGTTGCATTACCTCGTCGGTGGGTTTCATCCCGACAATGCAAAATAGAAAATTTGGTTCTTTTGCGAGCACTGCTTGCAACACATGCTCACAGAACCACTTCACGGCTTCGATATTCGGTCGATAATCCATTGCTCCCGTAAAGACCAGCACTTTCTGCCCGGGTTGATAAGGGTTCTCAAAGTAATGCTCCGGGTCGAAATACGCACTATCTACGCCTTGTGTCCGATACTGCACTTTGTCTGCACTTTCGGGAGCAAGTTGCTTGAACAGGGCAGCCTCCTCCCGTGAGACAAAAATACTGACATGTGTAGAGGCTGCCATTTCGCGCTCATAGGCCAGCAGTTTCTCTGCCTCTCGCTGGTAGAGCCAAGACAAAGGCCAGTGCTTTGCCTGGGCATAACTGCGCCATTTCTCGCTGTCAACATCCTCGGCATCAAAAACCACCGGCACATGCGCAGGAAGTAATCCCTTTACGAATCGCCCCATAACGCCGCTAAAAATCAAGACTGCATCGGGACACTCTTGCTTGATACTGGCGCGCACCCACTGCTGTAACTCAACATTATCGTAGTAGCTCAAGCTCAATGCCCGTCCCCTAATCAGACCCAGAACGCTACCGGTCAATCGCTTCCACCTGGGTAATTCTACGATACAACCATCCTCACACTTCTCCATGACCCTATCTACATATTGCAGATCCTCAGGGTCATCGACAAAAGTGCCCAAGTGTACACGCCAATGCTGCGAGAAGTAGTTGAGCATGTTGTTCGAGGAAATCTTGTCGCCTTTGTTCGGGGGAAAAGGCAATCGGTGGACCAAGTACAGTAGTTTTTTCATTCAGCTTCTTTTCAGATCAACGCGGCAAGGTATGCCCTTGCTCCGTCATGAGGGCACAGTTATATTGACCCCACGATAGTAGAGGGCAAGCGTGCATAGATAAAGCACTTGCAAACCAGTAGGAAAGATATTTTCATGAAAAGTGTGAAACAAGCCGCTATTCTCATTGGAGGCAGGGGTACCCGGTTAGGTAGCGCCGTGCGGATCACACCCAAGCCCTTGCTTGAGGTGTGTGGCCGTCCCTTTGTGGAGCACATCATGCTCAACTTGCGCCGCTTCGGTTTCACGGAGTTCGTTCTACTGGCGGGCTACCAGTCCAAGGTTGTATACGAGAAATACGCATTGGAGTCAACGTTCGCGCAGCAACTCGAAGCCAATATCGAGGTTGTGGTTGAGCCCTCGCCAATGGGTACTGGTGGCGCGCTCAGGCACGCCCGCGAACACCTTCAGGATGAGTTCCTGCTCCTCAACGGAGATTCCATTTTTGATTTCAATTACCTGGATTTGTCAAACTGCCAGCGTGAAGGTGAACCTGATGATTGGCTCTGCCGTGTTGCACTTCTTGCCGTGGAGAGCGCCACACGCTATGGATTTGTTGATCTTGATGGATCGCTGATAACAGCGTTTCGGGAAAAGCCCAAGCTGCCACAATCAGGGCTGATAAATAGCGGTGTCTATTGGCTGAAAGCCCAGATGATCGATGCGATAGAGGTAGGTCCTTGCTCGCTGGAACAGGACGTGTTTCCCCGGCTTGCGAGCGAGGGCCGCATGCTTGGTCGCACTTATAAGGGCTTTTTTATCGATATTGGAATTCCTGAGGATTTGGAAGCTGCCAGAGCCAATCTCTCGCACAATCTCAGGAAACCCGCTGCATTCCTGGATCGAGACGGGACACTGAACCACGATGGTGGGTACACGCACAAGATCGAGGAGTTCAAATGGATCGACGGCGCTAAGGAGGCCATCAAATTGCTGAACGATGCAGGCTATCTGGTGTTTATTGTCACCAATCAAGCAGGTATTGCTCGAGGCTACTATGATGCGGCAGCAGTGGAAACGCTCCACGATTGGATGGCGGGCGAACTGTGTGAGTTGGGCGCACATATAGATGATATTCGTTACTGCCCCCACCACCCGGAGGGCTCCGTGCCCTCGCTTTCCACGGAGTGTGATTGCCGTAAACCTAACACCGGTATGTTAATAAGCCTGATTGAGCGCTGGAATCCTCTGATGTCTGAAAGCTTCATGCTCGGAGATACAGACCAGGATGCTGAAGCGGGTATCGCCGTTGGAATATACGGTAAGAAAATTGAGCCGTCCTCGATACTGCAGGAAGTTGAATCGCTACTCGAATAGCGTTGTTCCCAGCTTGAGCTCTCCATCGGTTGGGGGGCTTTCAGCACAATGCCGGTCTGCTGAGTGCCCTCGGGCTTTTCTTACCGCGACCAGCGGATGACACAAGTTACCATGGGCTGTCGCGATCGCCGCGCAGGCAAATCAGGTCTCCTGTCTTCACCGGCCTGGGGGTTACGCTGCGCCTGTCCATACTGTAGCCACCCGGACTCGCGTCAAGGGTGGAGACCTCGAGGGTCGGGTGCTTGTCCGCTGCGGCCACCGCCGGTGCTGCGGTGGTCGCGGCAGATGGTGCCTGCTCCGGCGTACCGGGGACGAAATCGATGCTGCTGTCGGCATTGAAGCTGACTGCTTTGCGCTGAAACGGGGCGCCCCTATCGCTGATCGCCCAGGGATCAACCGCGCTTTTCATCCAGAAAGGGGGTGGAACCTTGCCCTGGCTCGGTCAACGGGATATCGCCATGGACAAGCTGCTCCGGTGTTCGTCCTCCCGTCAGACGGAAATGGCTGGGGCGGAATCCCACTACTGGTTCGAGTGACTGGCGCACGCTGACGCGCTGGGTGCCGCGGCTGCGCGAGCTGCCCAGACAATCGATAACGTGCTCTAGCACCGACAATTTCAGGTGGGTGGCACCAAGATCAGCGTCGACCGGCCCGCCCGGCACGTGGCGTCGAGCAGGGCGGTGACGTGCTGTATCAGCCTGTGTCCAGCAGCTGGCCCGGCTGACAGCATGCCAGCAACTACGGCGCCAACCAGATGTTGCAGATATTGGTATCGTTGCCCTTGGCCCCAGGCACGGCCAGGTGTGCCAGCTGTTGTTGCTCCGCCAGCAGGTAGAACTGGCGCAGATGATGGCGCGCTGCAGCGCGGTGCAGACAGGTTGATCGGGTGTGTGCCCGATCACCATGTACGGTTCCCCTAGTGAGTGCGTCGCGAGCACGGTATAGCCCTTGCTGGTCAGGCTCGCAATTTGATAAGAAACGGTGGCCGGGGCCTGCGGGCGTGGTGTCAAAGCGGTCGAAGTGTGGCCTGTCCTGCTTCGGGATACGGAGAGCGAGGGGCTATGTGTTGCTCTTTGGGGCTTTGCTGTCCGAATAGAGTCCCGAGCGTACCGCAGTAAGGTAGCGGCGCTCAGTCAGCGTACAGAGTCAGCGTACGGATCTACTTGTTTCGTTCGAGGGAACTGCTCCGCACTCAGGCAACCTGAGCCTCGATGTAGACGACATTGCGCCGGACCATCGGTTATATCTTCGTGGAGTTTCGTCGGCGCAGTGGTTGCCCCTGATAAATCAACTTGTGTGTCCAATATTGTTCATGACCTGAGTGGGCCACGGAGCTATCGTGGACAAGGTGAACGAGCTTCCAGATACGGTTTGAACCAACAGAAAATGAAGTGGGTCCGCAATGTCTACCGAGGAATTCTTGCTGCGCTTGCTATCGCGGTACCCAGTTACTCATCGGTGGCAGCGCCCGTCTGCACTGGAAATTGTTCGCCGGGTAATGTCGTCTATATCGAGACCAGCGACGACGGGGTTGGATCCCTGGAACTGTGTGGAGGTGACGAGGTCCTGGCCCCTGACGGTGCCTACACTGGATCTCTGGGCAACAGTGTTGGTACAGCAACCGTTCCCGGAGATGGCTCCAGGCTGGATGTGGGAGGTGGAGCCGCGTCCATGCTTTTTGTCGACCGGGAGCGATGTGACAGGGATCCTGCCCTTGTTTCGGTCACAGGCTATACTCTGTGCATTGAGGTAGCAGGGGAAATGAAACGTGGTCCCAACACAGGGCAGCGACGAGTCTCGCATCGTCCCGGTGCTGGCCGGTGGCGGCGGTCGCTTTGCCGCGCATGTCGGTGCGCTGCAGGCGATAGAGGAGCTGGGCATCAGCTACGATACGCTGGTGGGCGTTTCCGGCGGCAGTATTGTCGGGGCACTGGCCGCGTTTGGCTATTCGCTGGCGGAGATTCGCAAACTGACCCTGGAGACGGACCTTTCCAGCTTTGCCGACCCGAGCATCTTGTCACTGCTGCGGACAGGCGGTCTTTCCAGCGGCAACACATTCGAGGCCTGGGTCAATGACCTGCTGCAGGGCATGACCTTTGCCGAGCTGGACTTCGACTACTACGTGGTGGCAACTGATGTGCGATCGGGACGGCCGGTGGTCTTCAGTCGCCACACGCACCCGGACACGCCCGTTGCCCTGGCGGTGCGCTTTTCCATGTCGGTACCCATCCTGCTGAGCTTCAAGGAGTACGGCGACCACCTGATGGTCGATGGCAGCATTCTTTCCGAAGAAGCGCTGCAGCGGGATTGGGCGGGAGATGGCACTCCGGTGGCGGTCTTCAAGCTTCGCAGCAGCGGCGGCGGTCGCCGTAGACCAAAAAGGGCGTCGATGCTGCCCCTGCGCGACTATCTCGAGCTGCTGGTGCAAACCTTCATGACAGCGCTGTCCCGCGAATACATCAATGAGGCCTTCTGGTTGTCGACCATTGTTATCGAGACCGGCGATACCTCGCCCTTTGATCTGAAACTGGGTCGGGCGGAAAAGGAGCGGCTGTTCACGGTTGGCTATGACACCACCTGCGATGTGCTGCCCCACAAACTAATGCGGCAGTCTGTGGCTGACAGGAAAACGTTGGTGGCGGGCGATTGAGCTGGATGTGAATCGTGGTGTGGCGAGAGCGCCACACCCTGCGAGATTCACCCGTTTACGCAGCGAGGGGGGCAGCGCGCCTCGACCAGCGCTTCCGGCCCATGGCGAGGCCGAGCAGTCCGAGACCGAAAAGGGCAAGGCTGCCGGGTTCAGGAACGGAAGCCTGAACAGAGTAGGTTCGTGCACCGCCACCACTCCCGGGGAATGATGCACTGCCGAGCGTCAGGGTGTCTCCCCCTGCAACGGGCAGTTCGTTAGAGCAGCCACTTTGGCTGCACCAGGCGACACTCTGGCCACCACTGCTGTAGTCAACTTTGGCGCTACCAATCCAAAGCCCCAGTAGCCATCCCGCTTGCACGGAAGCGCTGCCGGAATTTGGAGTGAACGCGAACGTGTTCAGACCGGCGGAAACCGTTCTCTGGTCTGCGCCTTTCACGCTGTATGAATTGCTGCCAAGGTCTTCCAGAACAAGCAGGCCCAGATTGCCGCTGTTTGCGGCCCAGACGCTCCAATTACCAACGGTACCCGGGTGGGTGAATGTCTGGCTGGTCAGTGCAACGATAAAGTTGCTCCACTGGTCTGCGTTGGCGCGGTCGACCACCGGGTTACCGATAATGGATGCCGAGGCGAATGTGGAAATGATCAATCCCACGATTCCGAATGCTGCTCCCAGTAATGTTTTGCTGTTCATTCGTTGCATTTCCTTTGATGTGGTACTTCTTTTATTAATCTTCGCAATAACTGGGCCAGATTTTTATTGCCCTTTTGCAACAATGGGTTACCAGTTTTCGGGGAGGCCTGGCGCCTGCCAATTGTAAAAGAATCCGACAGGCTCACCGCTTCCGCTTCCGCCTCGCAGGCAGCCTTGTCCTGGTCCAGGTTCCAGGTTCCAGGTTCCAGGTTCCAGGGGTTGCGGCTGTCGCCGAACCGGGTTGACTCGGTGGTGCCAGTGCCGCCGAATTCCGGGCTCGCGCTGCGGCAACAGCGCTCGCTGGCAGCGAGCAGGCGGTTCCTGATCAGGGTGCGGCGGGGCATGGATTTCATCGTCACCAATCCAGGCCTGGCACACATGTGAAGGTCAGGTCTCGTCGGTCCTACTCCACCAGCGCCCCCACCCGGTACTCCTCCATCATCGCCCAGGCGGCGGGGGAGTGATCGCGGCCATAGCCCTTGGTGCGCATGCCTTCGGTCGCTTCCTTGCCGCACCACGGCTCCAGGACAAAGGCCGGGGTGGGGTGGCTGGGCACATAGGCTGTGAGGTCATACACCGCGCCGTCGATAGCCATCCAGCAATCGTCCAGAGTCGCGTGCCCTGCGACCTGCTCCAGGGTGTATCCGGGCGTCGTCGCTGCGGCCGCCACCGGTTCCTGGCCGGTTCCGGCTGGCGCCTCGGTGGGTGCCATGGCATGCAGCGTAGCGATAGTGGCAATGCTGGACCAGAACGCCACAAAGGTAGCAAACACGACTTTTTTCATAGCAGCTCAAACTCCTCGGAATGAATACGGTCGGCGCTGACGCCCGCCTTGCGAACATGATCCCTGATCAGCTGGTTAAGCGCCAGTGGGCCGCAAATGTAGACATCGCGGCGGGCGAGGTCGGGGCAGGCTGTGGCCAGGAAGGCTGCTGTCACCGGGCCCTCCTGGAAGTAGTAGTGGAAAGTCAGGGCGCAACCGGGGATCTCCGCCGCCAACTGCCGCAGCTCTTCGCCGTAGACTGTGCGGCTTTCATCCTGCACGCCGTAGACCAGGTGGATATCGCCACGCTCGCCCAGTGCCCGCAGGTGGCGCATGCGGGCCAGGAAGGGAGTGATGCCGACGCCGCCGGCGACCCACAGCTCCGGCGTGGTCACCCGGGCGTCGGTGGGGAAGAAACGACCGTAGGGCCCTTCCACGGTGACCGGGGTACCGACGGGAATGGTCTGGATGGCGCGGCTGGCATCGCCCAGCGCCTTGATCGCGATGCGCAGTTCCGGCTCCAGCGGCGAGGAAGACAGGGTGTAGGGGTGCTCTTCCCTGTGGCCTGCCGCGAGGCCGGGGTCCAGGGGAGTCAGGTAGACGAAATTGCCGGCGGAATAGGCGAGGTGGGTTTTTTCCGGTCGCAGGCTCAGTTCCGCGATTCCGTCGGCCACCGCGTCAACCCGGGTGATAGTGTAGGGCAGGCGGCCGATACGGCGCGAGAACACCAGGCGCCAGCCCACGGCACCGACACCGAGCAGGGCAAACAGGGACCAGATGATGGTATCCGTCGGCCCCGGCATAGTGCGGCTGAACAGGAAGGTATGAATCAGCGCCAGGATGACCGCGGGCCCGGCCAGCGCATGCACGCGCTTCCAGCGCTCGTAGTTGGGGGCGCCGAAGAAAGCAAAACTCGGTGCCAGGAATGTCATCATCAATAGCAGCGCCA
This sequence comes from Haliea sp., assembly GCF_040221975.1. Classification (GTDB taxonomy): domain Bacteria; phylum Pseudomonadota; class Gammaproteobacteria; order Pseudomonadales; family Halieaceae; genus Haliea. The sequence goes on along the minus strand of NZ_JAVJWR010000028.1, from coordinate 3,422 downwards.
GCCAACCGGCCCAGGTTGCCCGATCCGCCAGTGGCGGGAACAGCGTGTCAAACGCCAGCCCCTGACCCCAGGCCGACGCGGCGAAGGCCAGCAGCAGTGGATGTATCAGCAACAGCAACAGCGAACCCGCACCCAGGAGGTGGTGGGTGCGCCAGAGCTTGGTGAGGCCGCCAAAGGGGAGGTCGACCCCGGGCACCCGGGCGCTCAGCGCTGCGGCCAACAGCAGCAATGCGAGCCCGGCCACCCCGGCCAGCCGTCCCAGCATATTGAGGATGGCGCTTGCCGAGGCGAAGTCTGCTGTTCCCAGGCCAGCTGCGAAAAAGGCAACCGGTACCAGGGCAAGAGACCAGATCAGGGCGTGGGCGGCGCGGGGCTTGATGGCGATGGTGTGCTCCTAAAGCAGCTCTTGATTCAATGTACTATTGTACGTCAAAGAAATGAAGCCGGTCGGATGAGCCTGGCACAGGCCTCACGAGAGGTCTTGCCATTCAAGTTTGCCACTGACACCCGCCCCTCAGGAGCGGCGGAAAAATTGCAGCACGCGCAGCCAGAGTGAGGGTGCGGCTGGCCCGGGCTTGCGGGAGCGACGATGGGATTCGGGCACACCGTGTTCCGCGTACCACTGCTCCCACTCATGCGGCGTCAGGGTTTTCGGTATGTAGTCGGGATCGGTGTGTTCGAGGGCATGTGCCTGGAGCGAAGTGTTACCCTCCGGCTTGGCGTCCGCAGCCCTGCCTTCGTCGTCGGGGGAGGGCCGGTTCAGGGCTTCGCGAATCTTCCGTTGCTGGGGCGTTTCCATGGGGTAATCGCATTGCCTGGGTCAAGTGACCTGTGACTGTATTGTAGCAACTCCCGCCATCGCCAGCAGCGCAGGCCCAGGGCTAGTTCATCCCGGAGTTGCTGCCACTGTGCCTGTTGGCGCCAGTCGAACGGGTGCAGGTACCCATTGCGCTTGCCGTCCATCGGGCACGCGCCTACCATTCCGGCCATGCAATCCGGGACCCCGCCAGCGCGCCGCAAGATCATCCATATCGATATGGATGCGTTCTTTGCCAGCGTCGAGCAGCGCGATAATCCCGCTTTGCGGGGCAAGCCGGTCGCGGTGGGCGGCTCCGCGCTGCGCGGGGTGGTGGCGGCGGCGAGCTACGAAGCGCGGGTGTTCGGGGTGCGGTCGGCGATGCCCTCGGTCACCGCGAAACGGCGCTGCCCTCAGCTGGTGTTCGTGCCTCCGCGCTTTGAGGTGTACAAGTCGGTGTCGCAGCAGATCCGGCAGATTTTTGCCCGCTACACGGACTTGATCGAGCCCCTGTCGCTGGACGAAGCCTACCTCGACGTTACCCGCGACAAGCAGGGTGTGGGCAGCGCTATCCGGGTGGCGGAACACATCCGCAGGGAGATTTCCGCGGAAACCGGTCTCACCGCCAGCGCCGGCATCAGTTACAACAAGTTCCTCGCCAAGATCGCCTCCGACCAGAACAAGCCCAACGGACAGTTCGTGGTGCTGCCCCAGGACGCTCTCGCCTTTGTCGCGACGCTGCCGGCCCGACGCTTCTACGGTGTCGGGCCGCGCACGGCGGAGCGCATGGCGCGGCTGGGTATCCACACCGGCGCCGACCTGCGGGCGCAGAGCCTGGGTTTCCTGCAGCAGCATTTCGGCAAGGCTGCGGAGTACCTGTACCGCGCCAGCCGCGGCGAGGACCAGCGCCCGGTGCGTCCGGACCGGCAGCGCAAGTCCATCGGCGGCGAGCGTACCTGGGCGCAGGATCTGCAACAGGACGCGGAGCTGGTGGCGGCCCTGGATGCGATCATCGACATCGTCTGGGAGCGGATTGCCCGGCAGTCAGCCTCGGGGCGCACGCTGACCCTGAAAATGAAGTTCGCGGATTTCCAGCAGATTACCCGGGCGCGCTCGCTGGATGCGCCGATTCCGGATCGCGCAAGCTTCGCGGCTGTTGCCCACGGTATCCTCGCTGGCCTGTTGCCGGTGCCGCGTGGCGTGCGCCTGCTGGGCTTGTCGCTGTCGGGATTGGAGACGCCAGTGGCTGATGCGGGAGCGGCACACGCCGTGGCCGAGCCGGTACCGGCGCAGTATCTCCTTGAGTTCTAGTGCTGATGGCTGTGCTCCCGCGCAGGGTGGCCGCATTTGATGAAACGCGGTCCTTGGGGTATTGCTGCGGCGTGGCTAATATACTGTGTATTCATACAGTATTGAGGGCTTTGTCATGGGCATGCCGGCGATTATCGAGGATTCGCCCCAGCGGTTGACCGGGGCGCAGCTGGGGCAGGCGATAACTTTCCTCTCAGGGCAAATCAATGCGGCAAATCATCGCTTGCTGCGGCTGATTGCCGAGTTCGATCGCTCTGGTCATTGGCGCGAGCAGGGCACCATGCGCTCCTGCGCCCACTGGCTGGTGGCCCACTGCGGCATCACCCTGGGAGCCGCACGGGAGAAGGTGCGGGTGGCGCGGCAGCTGGAGGTACTGCCGGAGGTAAATGACGCCTTCTCCGAGGGCGGCCTCTCCTATTCCAAGGTGCGCGCCATCACCCGCGTCGCGACGCCGGAGAACGAGGGCTTTATGGTGCACCTGGCTCAGCAGAACAGCGCGAGGCATCTGGAGAGACTGGTGAGCCGGTATGAACCCGTGCCAGAGCCGGGGCTGGCGGGGTTGCTGGATTGCGAGCCCGGCGAGATAGCGGCGGCTGGGGCTTCGGATGAGGCGGTCGAGCGTGATGCTGCCGGGTTTGCGGATGATGCCGCTACCGGCAGTGGGGATCACGCAGCCGGGCGTGGCGGCACGCCCGCAGCGGACGCCGAAGTCATGCGCGAGCTGGCCCGGGAGCTCTACTGGTTCCAGAACGAGGACGGCATGTGGATTCTGCATGCTATGCTGCCGCCGGAGCAGGGGCAGCTGGTGATAAAGGCCGTGCAGTCTGTGGTCCGGCCGCTGGCAGAGGCGCGCCAAGACGAGTGGCAGGCAAGGCAGAAGGCGCGCATGCAGGCGGTGGCGCGGAAGCTCCTGCAGCGTGGGGATGCAAAGCCGGAGGCGGTTGCCGAGGGTGCGCCGGGGCAGGCTGATTCCTGTGTGGGTGTAGCAGGCGGGGACCAACACACGGGGCCTTGTGTGGGCGCAACAGGCAGGGACCAGCAGGTAACCCAGGGAGCAGGCGCTGAAGCCGGCCCAGGCCAGGGCTTGCATGGAGAGAGCCCCTCCGATGGTTCATGCCCGGGAGAGACACCAGAAAAAATTTCCGCGGGATCCCTGCCGAACCATCTCGCCTACGCGCGGGCGGAGGAGAAAATCTCCGCGGATATAGTCACTCAGTCCCGCTTTTTTGGTCTTTACTAGATCAACTGGCAGGTAGCTGCCAGGAAAGGCGGGACATGCACCCGCAGGCTACGAATGTCTCCGCGGAATCGCTCG
>NZ_JAVJWR010000027.1:0-149691 GCF_040221975.1 Haliea sp. | reverse complement strand
ATTCAGCCGGCGCGACTCAGCGTTGTGCCTCTTGGTAAGGGAGCCACCCTTGCCGGCAAGCCACGCCTTGATTCGCGCCGGCACAGGCGCTCTGAACGTTACCGAATTAGCCGCGCAGCCCACTAGGGAATCACTGGTATCGGACAACTTGTTCCACCGGGTGTAGTGTACGTCGGCTTGTCCCTAGCGACGTCGGCCTCAGGTGACGAGGTTGACCAGAAATCGTCCGGGCCATAGTAGGGCACCCGTGGCGCAAAGTCCCGGTACTTCCACGAATCCAGGTTGATATAGAGATCTTTCTCCTCCCAATGCGCAACAAGGTAAGTGTGCTTCACATTTCCCTGCGTTCGCTCCCCGGTGTATGCCGACCAGAAATAGTGTTCGTTGAAAGACTTGAATTCAAATCGTTTAAACGCGAAATCGCGGCGTTTGGTTTTAATAAAGGCCGCCAATTCACCCGCGTGACCACCGCAAGCCAATGTTCGCCCCGAGATATAGCCTACTCCTCCAAGACTCGTGGCAGACTGCAATTCGGGCTCAATGAGGTCATACCATTCATGAAACCACTCGATAATCTTGGCTGCCTCCCGATACGCCTGTGGATCCGCAAGCAGCTCGGGCACCGAATTCGGATTGACGCCAGACCCTGCAACCCAGCCTCGTAAGGCCGCCTCCTTAGCCAGCGCGACTGCTTTGAACGCGCCCAATCCCAAGGTACCAACGATCGCGCCTTTAACAGCTATCTCGGCGATGCTATACGCGCCGCTCGGGTCGATAAAGTATGCGGGATTCGCGTTTGCATAAAGATATTTATGCATGGACATGGGCTCTCGTGAGAAGCCATCGAATGAATCCCTGCTAACAAAGCGACCGAGTCCAGGATCCATGAACCGAGCTCGAAGGTGGTAGAGCCCAAGGTCAGCATCGTATCGCTCGCCAGCAAAAAGATGCACATTCTCGGTGGTGCCTGTACTGGCCTGAAGCACTCCGATAGCGTTATAGGAGTAGCGATTCTCCACGGTGCCGTCTGCGCCGGTCAGTGCGCGAGTGCTCTTCAGCCCATCATGGTGGTAGACGGCGTAGTCGCCATCTCTACTCTGGCTGAGGAGTTCAGCGCCGAAGGTGTACTCCGCGCTCGGTTCACCGTCGTCGTCATACTCGCTCAGCACTTGAGAGAAGCCCGTATTGTTGTTTGGGTCAACCAGAAAATTGGAGGCTACTCCAGCCTGAGTCTTTGCAACTAGATTTCCCACGTCATTGTATTCGTAGCGTGCAGACGCCGAGCCGGAAACTCCGGTCAGTTGACCGTCTTGGTCGTAGCTATACTGGTAGATACCACCGGGACCACTCATGCGAACCATGTTTCCGCTGGGGTCGTAGGCAAATTGGTAACTCCCCGCGCTGAGCAGCTTGTTTGCGGAGTCGTACACAAATTCGTCCACCAAACCACTTACCGCATCACTAGCGCGCAGTCTGTTGCCTACCGCATCGTATTCGTAGACTACGTCGCGGACCAGGCTCCCGGACCTGCGCTCCCTTTCTCCGGTAAGCCGTCGAAGGCTGTCATAGCTCAGCTCCAGGCTGTCGCCGTTGAAGTAATCTATCCGTGTCCTGTGACCTATCGCGTTAAGCGTGTAGATGATGCTGTCGAATATTTCGGCCCCTCTTCGATGCACTATTGCCGTCAAGCGATTGAGAACATCGAAGCTATAGGTCGTGCTGGTACCGTTGGGGTAATCCGTCCGAGTCCGATTTCCTGCGGCATCGTAGGTATAGTGTGTCTCGCGACCTTCAGGATCAGTGACAACGACGAGCCGATTCAGTCCGTCGTAAGTATTTGAAACCGTCTTCGGGGGTACAGAAGGCGAAACCCTGAACGTAGTCGACGCAATACGTCCCCAGGCGTCGTAGGAATAGGATATCTCGCTGCCGTCGGCATTTACCAGTCCTGCGAAACGCCCCAACTCATCGTAGGAATACTGCGTGCTTCCGCGGCTACTCGACGTAGACCGGACCACTTTGTGGATGCGACTATATTCAAATTGAATGTCTTCGCCTCCTGAGTACTGCTTCCGAATGAGTCGCTGGCCCTCGTCGTAGTCATAGGAAGTGGTTTTGCCCGAAGCGTCCGTTAGGGCTACCAGGTTGCCTACCGGGTCGTAAGCGCGGCTTTCTGTGGAACCATCCGGGAAAGTCCTGAAAACTTCCCTGTTGAGCTTGTCATAAGTGAAGGTCGTGCGATGACCATTCGCATCGATCATAAGTGTCCGATTGTTCTCGGCGTCATAGGCGAAGGCAGTCTCTCCGCCCATTGGATCGACAACGCGAATCAAGTTGCCGTTAGCGTCATAAACAAAGAACGTACTGTGACCCAATGCATTCGTGGTCGACACCAACCGTCCAAGGGCGTCGTAGCCACTGATTTGCGTCGCCCCATCCGGCCGCTCCGTGCGAACCGGACGATCCAGTTCGTCGTAAACCGTCTGATAAACGTCTCCGCTCGGTGTCGTCACGCTTGTACGATTACCGACCGCATCGTACCCAAACCGCGTCTGTTCGCCCGCCGAATCGGTAACGGTTATCAATCGACCCGCCGCATCGTAAGTTCGGGTCACCACATTCCCCTGCTGGTCAGTGATCGACGTCAGGCGTCCCGCCTGATCGTACTCGCGCGCTACGCGATTGCCGAGGGGGTCCACCTCTGCAATCACCTGCCCGAGGGCATCCATTTCCCACTGCCTCTCGCGCCCAAGGGCATCGATTGTGGCTTCAAGGCTTCCTTTGATGTCATAGCTGCTGGTACGGGTGTTACCCAGGCGATCAGTGGTAGCCAGTGGTCTGCCACCGGTATCAACCTGCGTTAGCGACGTGTTCCCCAAAGCATCCGTTCTACGTGTGCGCCAACCGAGCGGGTCATATGAGTACTGCGTGTCATTGCCCAAGGGATCGACCGTTTGAAGAGGCTGCCCTCGTGCGTCGACGGAGTAGCTTGTTTGATTTCCCCGCCGATCAGTGTGGCCGACAATGGCGCCGTTGGCATCGAAAGTGAATGTCTCGCGATTACCACGGGCATCGATGGTCGCGATTCGATGGCCAAAGACATCATATTCATGCCTCGTCAGCTTGCCCGCTCGATCTCGAACCGATATTAGATCCCCTTTGGCATCATAGAAATGGTTTTCTGTTTGCCCAAGGGGATCGGTAATGGAAACTCTGTTGCCCGCCGCGTCGTATCTATAGCTCGTTACATTACCGCGGGCATCGGTGACCGTTGTGCGGCGGTCAGCGGAGTCGTAAGTGTATCTCGTGACATGACCAAGGGGGTCAGTGGCCGAAAGCAAGTTGGATCGAGAGTCATAGGTGAAATTGACGGTCTCTCCCTCCGGGTTGGTTGTTGTGAGAACATTCCCGTCAGCGTCGTAGCCGTATTGAGTAACACCACCGAGAGCGTCTGTGACCCGAACTATGTTGCCCTGCGCATCGTAGGACCTGACCGTAATACTGCCATCGGCGTCTGTTACCACTTCCTCACGATCAGCGGCATCGAATGCGAATTCAATGACCCGCCCGTCTGCGTTGGTCGTTCGCAACAAGCGACCATCCTCGTCGTAGTCGTTCCTCGCCACCGCCCTGTCCAGCGGATCGCGGATACCAATAATGTTGTGGTTAGCGTCATAGTCGAAGCGGGTGACGGCATCCACCTGATCACTGTGTGCACGCAGGTTCCCGTTTGCATCGTAGGTATAGCTCTGGCTGAATCCCCCGGGATCGGTTATGCGCGAGATTCGGCCTGCGCCATCACGCTCGATATTCACCACCGTGCCGTTTGAGTGCGTAATGCTGTTCGGCGTAAAAATGAGCACCTGGCCACCCGGTGTCTCGGCGCGCTGGATACCATCTACGGTGTCCAAATCGATCTTGGTGCCATCGGGCGTCGTGTATCGAAACAGCGTCGGGTTGTAGACATCGCCATTGCTGTCCAGACGCAAACCTACTGGCCCAGGCTGTGCGTCGAGAATGCTGACGTTGTTTTCTTCAAGGCTCTCCAGACTGCCAAGCGTGCCTTGTAATGGTCTGAAGCTCACCGACTGCGAGAACGGCGGGAATGGCACGATAGGCGACCTGCTTGGACCCACAACCATCTCGAAGGCCTCAATACGCCCGCCGGGCAGACGCAATGACGCAATGTGCACGTCTTCCTCAACCAGCCCATAGCTTAGTCCCTGGCGGAATACTCGCCAGCCGCTACCCAACTCGCGGTTGGTTCGAAGCTCGATGCTGTTCACATCCAGGCGCCAGCCAACTCCAAAGTCACCGACACGCTTATCGCGACTGTCGTAAGTCCTCGCCAGCATGATTGGAACCCCGTTTAGCGGTAGCTCGAGATCAACGTAGCGCAGTGTGAAGTTACCGACCTTGAGCTGACCTTCCACCTGTACTGTGGTTGTATCCTCACTGACGTTGCCTCCTCGATCCAGCACGCGCAGCCGAATCGTGTACAAACCATTGAGTAAGGTCGTCGGGTCAAATTCAGCAATGGGTGCATCGCGCAGGTTGTTGAATCCTTCTGCGAACAGTACGAAGTCATCCTCACCTGCATATTGGTAAGCAATTTCCCAACGCAGCAGATTATTGTCGAGTGCCGATCCAGTGATCCCAGTCTGTGCGCTAATTGCTTCACCAAGGGCCGGAGCATCAATGCGTGCAAGTGGTGCAATATCCTCGACCACCCGATCCACCACAGTGACGTCTGCAGTGCCGGTTATGCCACGGAACGTAGCCTGGGCTGCGAAGTTACCCGCAGTGGCAGATAAGAAGGTAGGTCCGCGCGTCCACGCCGCGATCTCGGTGAGGTTCTGCGCCGTGCCGTCGCCAAAGATACCCGTGGCGATCAGTGGCGTTGGCTGGTTAGTCAGTACGCGCTTGCTGCCCGGGGATATCTCTATTGAGACAAGGGTCTTATTGCCATCAATACCGTCACAGTCCTGATCGATACCGTCACCATTGCCATCGGACGCGCCAGGGTAGATGGCGCTATTGCCGTCATTACAATCACCCTGATTTTTACTGTAGCCGTCGCCGTCATCATCGCGATCAAAGAGTCCTGCACCGGATGAGAGCGTTAGTTCTACCAGCGCACCAAAGTCGGCAGCAGAGCCCGCAATCGGGTCCTGCTCGATTACGGTACCGGCAGCGATCGTCGGGTGGCTTCGGACAAAGACCGAACCCTTACCCAGACTAGCGCCCGTGAGTGCGGACTCCGCTGTACTTTCACTGGAACCCACCACATCGGGGACGACTACCGGATCACCCACCGCAATTCTAAATATCTGCGCGGTGCTAAAGCCCAGTGTGTCGCTGGCGATGATAGAAACCGGATAGTCACCACGCGCCTCGGGGTACCAGCTGAGTGTTCCGTCCGCCGGATCCATGGTCATCCCAGCCGGACCATTCACCAATTGATAGCTAACGGAATCGCCCGGATCGATGTCAACCGTAAGCGGTGTGTATTGGTAGGCGACGCCGCGAGAGGTTCCGGTGTCCGGTTCACTCAGGAAAAACGGCGGATTGCCGTTGGGTCGAACTTCGATATTCACCGTCGCGGTAGCCGAGTCAAACTCACCGTCGCTTGCGCGGTAGGTAAAGCTGTCACGCTCCGGCTCCAGCGGATCAATATCCGGCTGAATCATGTGCCAGCCGTTGCGCCCCGGCTGCAACCAGTGCGGCGCGATGCTGGTGGGCAGGCTACCGTCTACATTGATCCAAGTCGGATGGCTGTTTGTGCCGGAGCGAATGCCCCGGGCCGGCGGGAACGGCTCACCGGGGAGGTTGTCCCAGATCTGCACGGTGTCTGCACCAAACTCTGTCGCCATATTCGTGATGATCTCGGCTGACCCATCGCCGTCCACGTCCGCAACAGTCAATGCCTGATCGTAATTATTGTTAGCCACACCCGGCTGAAAAGTGATGACCGCGCCGGTTTCTCCATTGATGATGTACAGGCCGCCCTCCTGTCGCCCGCCGCCGGGCATTGGCAGGGGTCGCGCCTTGAACTGGATAAGCTCGTCGATACCGTCGTTATCGAAATCAAAGGCGACCGGGGTTGAAGAGCGTGACTCGGTGAATGTCTCTACAACAAACCCCTCGTCGACCTGATCCCATAGTGGTTGTCCGTCGCTGTCGAAGGCACGCAAGGTTCTATCAACGCTACTTCCGCCATCCGACGGCAGCATCATCACAAACTCCGGGAACGGGTCTCCGTCCAGCTCCGCCACGGTGATATCCGAATAGGGGGCGGCGAATCCACGACTATCGTAGGGCACCTGCCACTGTACGGCCCCATCATGGGAAAACAGGTAAAAATTCGAGGCATCGATGCCCAGAATTTCCGGAAACGCATCGTTATCAAAATTGGCGATGGCAACATTCAGAAAATCGCTTCCGCCACCCGGTATGGTCTGCTCTACGGGCAGCTCGAAAAGCAGATTGCCCTCGTGATCGAGCACCAGCTGGTTCCAGATAATCTCGGTATCGCCGTCCATATCCAGGTCGACGATGGTCGGCGTTGCGGCACGCTGGACGGTACGGGTAATACCGCCTATGTATTCCCACAGAATTTCGCCTGTGCGGCCGTCGTAGGCCACCACCGCATTGCCATAGCTATTGTTGAAGGTTGCAACACCGCCCACGTTAGTGAAGCCAGTAATCAGTTCCGTATCGCCGTCACCGTCCAGATCAACCGGAACCGGACTTGCATTTTGATGAAATGAATTTCCAAATCGGGGAAAAGATACAACCTCAGACAGCCCCTCTGCGGGCCAATTGGCGAGCTGCGAGCCATCGAGATTTACCGCGTACAGTGCCTGGGGAAAACTGGTGAAGGGAATCTGATCGTTGAGTCGAAAATACTGACTGACCAGCTCAAGCTCTGGGTCGTCGTCCAGATTGACCAGTGTTGTCAGCGCAGTCCCCGATGCAGCACCGAGATCTTCACTGATTGAGGCCGTAGTCGATGAGCAGTCGGTGGGGTCAACAATAAAGACCTCTGTGAACAATAAGTTACGGCCCCCCCCCACTAATGCCACAAGCTCCACATCGCCGTCACCGTCCACATCGGCGGCTGACATTGTGCCGGCACTGACACGCGCGGCGGTGCGACACTTTTCGACGAGTCCTACCGTGATGGGTTCGGCAGTCACGGGCGTGTAGCTAAAGCTACCATCGGCGCTGAAGGCATCGATCGAACCTTTACCGGGATCGCTCAGGCGGGTGCCGGCGAGCGCATCGCCCTGGGGATCCCTGTCGTTCTGCAGAACGCCCTCGGGCGCAGGTATCACCAGTGTCTCGCCCCTGCGGGCGATATACACATCATCCACTGCCGTCGGAGCGGAGTTCAGCGGCGTCGCCGTCACAGTGAAGGATCCAAAGTCCACCGCGCCAGCTGCATCCGTCACCTCCACCACCACATCCGCCGTACGCGCCTGATTGGCCTGTGGGGTCCAGCTAAGGGCGCCAGTATTCGGGTCAATGGTCATACCGGCAGGGCCGTCGATCAGGCTGAAGCTTAGCGTGTCGCCCGCATCCGGGTCCGTCGCACTCGCCTGCGCCGAGATCGCTGTACCGACTCGCAGTGACTGGTTCCCGGGGACCGTCAGTTGCGGCGGCGAATTGCTCGCTTCCTGCACCGCGTCCGTGAAAACGACGATATCGAAGGTCGTCTCGTCCGAGCGCCCGGTGTCGTCGGTCACCCGAACGCTTACAGGGTTATCGCCGACGTCGACGATCTCCGGCGTCCAGGCCAAAATGCCCTCCGGGCTAACGCTCAGCGCTATCGGGCCGCTGACGAGGCTCCACGCCTGTGTCGCACCCGCATCCGGATCCGCCGCGAACAGGTTCATCTCGAAGGTCTGTTTCGCGGGAATCGAGCGATCACCCGGCCCCAGGATGATCGGCGCCGTCTCGCCCGGAACGAACGGTAGCTGGGTGCACACCGTGTCCAGCACGTTGATGGTGGCATCGCGATTGCAGTCACCGTCACCGGGCAGGACGCCGCGCTCGAGGATGCGCTCGACGATCAGGCGCACATCCTCGGCGTCGATGCGGCCGTCGCCGTTGGCATCGCCGGGCAGGTTCTGGGCCTGAGTGAACGTTGCCAGGGGCGCCAGGACCAGCAGGCCAAGCGCGGACATAGCGACCGCTCGCCGTCGTTCCAGCTGTCGCCGCACCAGGCCGGCCAGCAAGGTCGCAAGCAGCAACAGCATCCAGACAGGGGTGGACGGGATGGCCTCCGGCACCGGGGGCGTAGTCACAGCGCCGGTAATGGTAATCGTGCCCGGCGTAAGCGAAGACGGCGTGAGCGGCTGTGCCGAGGCATCGGAGATGACGACATTGGCGAATGTCAGCGACGTTGTCCCCGCGACCGCCGTGTCCGCGATGGCGAGATTGACCGTGGCCAGTAGCCCGGCATTCAAGGACACGACCGGGGAGGTGGTGATGACCACCCGGTCGCGGCCCGGGCCGATGGGATTGCTGGCAATGCTGTGACTGCCCGTGAGCGCCGCGCCGCCGTTGACTGTGCCCAGCGAGACGATGGCGGGATCGTAGAGGATATCGAACTGCAGGGCCACGGCGGCGCCCCCGGTGCTGATCGTGGCGCTCACGCTGCCGCTGTTGCCTGCGGCCAGCGAGGCATTCCCCAGGGTGAGCGACACCTGCGCGTGGGCACCGAAGCTGGTCGCCACCAACAGGGTCGCGATGCACACACACCGCGAGACAACTGCAGACAATCCATCCATGGCCCCGACCACCCTGACGACGCCGGCGCAGAACGCCCCGACTCCAAGCTTAACAGCCTAGGCATCGGCGCCATCCGGTGCTTGACCTCTTCCTGACATTGCGTGACATTAAGGGGACCATGACGCCATTTCCGCATAAATCAACAATTCGCGACGGTGAAGACGTTTCGACAGCTTCGCCTTCGGCCACGCAGACAACAGATTCAGTGCTGCTCTACCACTTTGCCGATTTCAGCCTCTCGACCCGGCGCCAGTGCCTGTACCGACACGGGGAGGAGGTCCCGCTCAGCACCAAGCTCTATCACCTGCTGCTCGCCTTCGTCGGACACCCCGACACGGTCCTGACCAAGGCCGACATCACCCGCGCCGCCTGGCCAGGGCAGATCGTCACCGACGCCGCCATCGCCAAGCAGATGCAGCGACTGCGCCAGTTGCTTGATGACACGGAGCGCGAGGTGCCGCTGATCGAGACACACCGGGGCATGGGGTACCGCCTCACCTGTGCCGTCACGAGCGAGAGCCAGCAGCCGGCAGGCAACGCGGCCATGGGCTCACAGCACTGGCCGCGCCGGATGGCAGCGGCGCTACTTCTGGTCACGATTGCCGGATGGCTGGCCCTGGACTTGCGAGAAAGTCGCAGCACCGCGACCGTGCCAGGCCCGGCGACGCTGGCACTGCAGCCGGTGACGGATGATGCCTCCCTGTTAACTGAAGGCGCGTCCGAGTACTTCGCTGCCCGACTTGGATCCGCGGCCGAAATCGCACCGGTGCTCGCGCTCGAGGGTGAGCCGGCCTACGGGGCGGACCTGGCGAGCCTGCGTCTCGCGGGGTCCCGAACAGGACCAGTGGCAGCCATCAACCTCACCGTAAACGAGGGCGCCTACGCACTGACGGTAAGCCTCAGGGACGAGAACCACAAAAGCCGCTTCGAGTTCGCCGGGAGTTCAGTTGCCGAGGTACTGGAGAAAGGCACAGACTGGCTCCGCGCCGAGATCGGCAACCTGGGCACAGCCGCGTCGACGTCGCCGGACAGCTATGCGCTGGCGAGCTACTTCGCGGGTCTGGCCGCAACCGGATCGGGACATACCTGTGAGCGCGCCATGGAATACTATCGCGCTGCCGTGGCCCGCGATCCGGATTTTCACCGTGCGCGGTTGCGTCTGGCGCGCTGCGAGCGCGTACTCGGCCGACCCCATGAAGCCGCCGCCATCGCCGTCGCGCTCCTGGCGAACGCGGAACATGCGAACCCAAACGTGCTGCTCCAGGCGCGGCTCGTTGCCGCGCAAGCGCATCATGACCTGGGAAATATGGGGGAAGCCCGGCGTTATCTGGAGGCCGTTGAACCGGGAAGCGCTGCACAAATGAAGCCGCTAGCGCGACTGCAGACCCTGGCAGCGCTGACGCTTCTGGCCCGGCTGGATGGCGATACCGGGCGCGCCATTGCACTCAACCGGGAACGCCTGGCGCTGGCCCGGAATCACTATCCGCTCGCGCCCTACCTGACCGAGATACATCTGGCACTTGCCGACGATTACCTGGCAACCGGCGAGCATGAGTCGTTGCTGTCACACGCGCAGGAAGCCCGCACCCTGGCCGAAGAGAGCGGCAACGCCGACGCACTGATCGCGAGCTATCGCTATCTCGCCAGCAGCTATTTCCGCAATGGGGATATGGATGCCGCGGTGCAGCTGGCCCTCGCCGCCCGCCCTCTTATCAAGCAGACGCGTTCCGTGACTGCCAAGGCCTACTTCCTGCAGTTCTCCACCATGGCGCTGAACCTGCGCGGCCTGTTCGACACCGCCCGTGACTATACGGAGGCATTGCGGGCCTTGAGCGAGGAGTCCTCCGACCCGATGTACGGCGCCATCGCCGACCTGACCGTGATGCACCGCCTGTACGTGCAGGGCGCCTACGCGCAGGCGCATGCGCTGGCCAGCAGCACACGGGCCCGACTGGAGGTCGGCACTTCCGCTCATGCCGCCATACCGCTGGCGCTGTCTTTCGAGGCGATCGCCGCCTCGCGCAGCGCGCCGCTACCCGAGGCAATCCGCCTCGTAGAGGCCATGGCGTCACGCTACCCGGACAACCCGGCAGTGCGGGTGTCCGGGCTGCGCGCCCGCGGCCACATCGCGGCCAGGGAAGGCCGGGTACAGGACGGCGTTCAGATGCTGCGGCAGGCCGAAGCCCTTTATCGCGATACCGGCATGACCAGCGTCGCCAACTACGTCGCCTACGAACTCGCCGAATTGCGCCTGGCCAGCGAACCCGCCCCGCCCTGGAATGACATCGAGCGCCTGTCCGCACTGGCGGATTTCGATTACCCGCTCGCCCATTTGCGGGCCCGCGCCCATGCCGCCGAAGGCAACTACCTCGGCGCCACCACGGCGTTGGAAGAGGCTCGCCTGCGCGGCAATGACCTGTGGACAGACCGGGACCAGCTGCTGCTGGAGGAGTATCGGTCCGTGCTGGCGATGGTGGATGCGGGCGCGGAGCATGAACACTCACCGGGTGATATCCCCTGAATGTTGCTTGTCAGTCTACAGGACTCCCTGGCGCCGGACTTCTCAGCCCGGCCGGCCATCCGGCCGCGGTCGGGTCAGCAGCGGCAGGTACAGCAGGCTGTAGGCCAGGTAGGCGAGAACCCAGGCCCCGATGGCCAGCAGATACCAGGTCGTCAGTGACCCCGACAGCAGGGACGGCGCCGCCAACCGCAGCACCGCCGCGCCGATCACCAGCGCGAAGGCCAGCGTCATCAGCGGGTGCGGCTGCAGGGGCCGCCCCGTATGCCCGAGGGACACCCGCGCCATCATAGACAGGATCATGCTCCCCATGGCCCCGGCGGTCAGGGCATGAACGGCGGTACTGTGAGTCACCGGCAATCCCGCGTAACGCGCCGCGAATAGCGCCAAGCCGAAGGGAATGAACAGTGCCGCTGCGTGCAGGGACCACAGCAGGGGCACGCGCAAGGTTATCCAGAAGCGGAGCCTGAGGATGCGCAACAGGTGCAGCAAGGCAGCAAGTGCAAACAGCAGCGCCAGCAGCGTGGGTGGCAACCGCGGCGTCAGCGCCAGGAAATGCAGGGCAAAGATCAGCCACAGGCAACCCAGAGCGGCCCGGTCCAGCCAGATGAGCGGCTCCATCTTTGTTGTTCCGGTGCCATTGGCGGTAAACATCGGCAGCACCCGCCCGGAGACGATCGCCATCACCAGGGTCACCAGCCAGATGGCGTTGAGGCTGCCGTACTGGACCAGTTCAAAGCGGTTGAGGATGGCACCGGCGTGCATGAGCCCGTTGCAGACCATCAACAGCAGCAAGAGCGGTATGAAGAACAGGTTGCGAGTGTTGCCCGCCGCCAGCACGATGCTGCCGAAGTACCAGGCCGCCAGCGGCAGGAAGGCCAGATCCACTGCCGCTACCAGCGCAGGGGGCAGGCCGGCGCCGAGCAGCATCAGGCCGCGGCCCCCCAGCCAGACCAGTACCAGCACCAGCAACTCGCCGCCGTGGGTGGCGCGGATACCGGCCCAGTTCTGCACCGCTGTCAGCAGGAAGCCGACAATGATCGCCGCCACGAAACCGAAAATCATCTCGTGCTGATGCCAGAACAACACATTCTGGTAGGGATCCAGGCTGATCCAGCCTGCGAGAGCCAGCCCCCACAACAGCATCGCGCCAGCGCTGAAAAGGCCCCCCAGCAAAAACAGGGGCCGGAAGGCCTGCCGCAGCAGCGGCGCCAGGGCCGCCTCGTCAGTGATCTTGCCACCTTGCATGCAGTGCCCTCCTCGCGTGCCCCGGGCCGCCACCTCGCCGATGCTTGTCAGAATGCAGGGCGGGATACAGCCAGATAGTAGATGCCGGTCAACTGTGCCAGAGCCAGCCCCGCGGCCAGTGCCCGCGCCGGCAGGTCGAAGCGCGGCCTCATTGCCACCATACCCGCCGCAATATAACCCAGCAACAGCAACAGCTTCAGGGCCAGCCAGCTGTGTGCGGTGATCTGCCAGCCACCGAGGACGAGCAGCGACAGCGCCATTGCCAGCAGCACCGTGTCGTTTACATGCGGCAACCAGCGCAGGGGAGTCTGCCGCCAGCCAGGCTGCCCTGCCAGGTCCAGCAACAGCCTCAGCACAAACAGCAGCCCGGTCAAATAGGCCGCCAGCATGTGAACCAGCCTGATGAGCGGATATGCCTCCACGACGGGTCTACCGCTCAGGGCGTAACCACGTTGAACCAGTACTCGAACTGGTCCAGGGCAGCGAAGAAGGCACCAACGGCAGTGCCGTCACCGACGAGTTCCGCCTTGCCAGCCTGCAGCAACTCCGACAGCTCAACACGCTGCAGCAACAGGCGGTCAAAGTCGCTGCGATCCAGGGTCAGCTGCGCGGTCACTGCGCTCACCGCGCCGCTGCGCGGGAAAGCGACGGCGGGATTCACTTCGACATGGAACTGCTCCTGCCGGTCCGGGAACACGAACTGGACGACGAAGGCATCGCGCTCCAGCCTGGCGGGATTGTAGCGGGCCACCAGCGCATCCAGCAGCGCATTCGTCGGCACCCCCTGAAGGAAATCCGGATCATCGAAGCTCAGGGGCGTCTCCGGCAGGCCGTCGCGCAGCTCCATGGCTGCGGTCAGGTAGTAATTGCGCCAGGCGCCGGACTCGGCCTGGAAGCCCATCTGCTCGTAGGCCGCCGCCAGCCACTCCTGCGCCGGGCGGTTGCCCGCATCCGCGAACACGAGGTGGTTGAACACGGTGGCCGCCCAGCGAAAATCGCCGTCCTCGAAGGCAGCGATGCCCTTGCGCAGCCCCTCTTCAGCGCCACCCATCAGTTCGACGTAGCGGGTGGCGGCCGCTTCCGGCGGGTGTGGATGGTAGTTGGCCGGAACGCCGTCCCACCAGCCGAAGTAGTTCTGGTACACGGCCTTGGAGTTGTGGTTCAGGGTGCCGTAGTAGCCGCGGGTGCCCAAGTCAGTGGCGGAAAAATGGGGCTCCGCCAGCTGCTCGGCGATCTCGTGCTGGGTACCGCCATGGTTCGCCAGGCGGATGGTCTGGTCGTGCACGTAGCGGTACAGATCGCGCTGGTTCTGCAGCGCCTGCTGCAGGCGCTCCCGGCCCCAGGTCGGCCAGTGGTGGGAGGCAAACATGACCTCGGCCTCGCCGCCGAAGCGGACCAGCACTTCGTCCAGGACCTGGCTCCAGCGCAGGGTATCCCGAACCTTGGCGCCGCGGGGCGTAAGTACATTGTGGAAGGTGCGCGTGGCCACTTCCGCCGTGCACAGTGCTTTCAGGGCCGGCAGGTAGAACATCAGTTCGGCGGGGGCTTCCGTATGGGAGGCATCCACGAAGACGAACTCCACCCCGTCGATGGTCAGGGTCTCGCCGCCCAGCGGCACCTCATGGGTGGGCCGCAGCAGGCCGATCTGGCCCGTCGACAGGCGCTGGCCAAGGCCGGTGCCGACATGACCGGTGGCACCCGCTGGCAGATGGGTACCGAACTGCAGCGCGGCGCGGCGGCTCATATAGTTGCCGGCCATCAGGTTCTCGCTGACCGCCTCCGCGGTGAAACCGTGGGGGGCAATCACCTGCACCTCACGTGCGGCGACTTCAGCTTCGTCAAGCAGGCCGCGCACGCCGCCGAAGTGGTCGCCGTGGGAATGCGTGTAGATAATGCCCGTCACCGGGCGCTCGCCCAGCTCGCGGTTGGCCAGGGCCAGGCCGGCCCGGACCGGGGCCGCGGAAGTCAGCGGGTCCACCACGATCCAGCCGCTGTCGCCGGCGATCAGGGTCATCACCGCGAGATCGTAGCCACGGAACTGCCAGATGCTGCCGGGCACCACTTCGAACAGGCCGTGCAGGCTGTTGAGCTGGCTCTGGCGCCAGAGCGAGGGATTGACCGTGGCCGGGGCGGGCGCATCGAGAAATTCGAAGCGCGCCGTATCCCAGGCGGTGCTGCCATCGGGGTTGAGGATCCGCGGATCATCCAGCTGCGCCACCAGGCCGCGGCTGGCATCCTCGAAATCCTGTGGATCGGCCAGCGGCAGGCGCTCGGCCACGGCGGCGTTGGCGGCCTGGGTGGCGGCGGTGGCGACGCCGACAGGTGGTTTGGCTAACGGTTCGGCTATCGCGGTGGCGGCGGTGAGCCCAAGGATCAGGCAAAAGTGTAGACAGGCAGAGGCAAGACGAGACACGGCAGCGCTCCTTGTTGTTATGGCCTGCCGAACACTAGCACAACTTGATCGAAAGTCGACCTGGAGAAGCAAATGGCGGTTATATGACGGGACACTACCCAGCAAATAACGCGAGCACTGGTCAGTGATCGTGGGGGGTAGCAGTACTGCTTATTGCCCAGCAGGAACTGCACCTTGTAATCGGCGCACCGCAAGGCATTTGGGCTCAGGGCTTGGCCGAGGGCTGTACCTTTGGCTTTGTAGTGTCTGCACTTGCGGCGCTTGACCAGGCCGTGCCGATCAAGGATGGCGTGAATGGTGCTGGGGCCTGTGGCTGGATCACCGGAAACTCTTTGATCAACTTGTCCCGTATCTTGGGGCGCCCCAGGTGTTATGCTCACGTTTGATTTTGAGACTAGCCTTCTCCACCTGGAATGGCGTCTTGTTCGGGTGCCGGCAGGGACTTCGGGCCTTGTCCTCCAGCCCGCGAATACCAGGTGGTTGAACACGATGGCGACCCAGCGGTAGTCGCCGGTCTCAAAGGCGGCAATGCCTTTGCGCAGTCCTTCCACCGCGCCGCCGAAGCGCACCAGCACGTCGTCCAGCACCTGACTCCAGCGCAGGGTATCCCGGACCTTGGCACCTCTCGGCGTAAGCACGCTTCGGAAGGTGCGAGTGCTTGCTTCCGCTACACAGTGCCTTCAGCGCCGGCAGGTAGAACATCAGCTCTGTGGGCGCCTCCGTGTGGGAAGCATCCAGGAAGACAAACTCCAACCCGTCAGTAGTCAGGGCCCGCCCCCCCAGGGGCACTTCGTGGGTGGACCGCAGCAGGCCGGGCTGGCCTGTCCGACAGGCGCTGGCCGAGGCCGGTGCCGACATGCTCCTTCACACCCGGCGGCAGATGGGTACCGCACTGCAGCGAGGCACGGCGGGCCATGTAATGGCCAGCCATCAGGTTCTCACTGACTGCTTCCGCGGTGAAACCGTGGGAGGCGATCACCGGCACCTCGCGCGCAGCAGCGTCAGCCTCGTCGATCAGTCCGCATACGCCGCCGGACGCTCGCCCATCTCGCGGTTGGCCAGGGCCAGGCCAGCCCGCACCGGTACCGCCGAGGTCAGGGGGAGGCGCTCGGCCAGAGGTGCCAGAAGTGCCTCAGGGCTGTTCGCCCAGCGCCAGCAATTCGGGAGACAACCCCCTGGAGTTCAACCACTCCTGGATCTCCGGACGGTAGACTGCGTTCATGATGATAATCACATCAGCAGGCTGCGACAGAAGACTCTCCGGACCAAACACCTCCTGCCCTGCACCAGGAATGAACGCGTGGTGTTTATGAGGGTTGATATCAATGACCCATTGCACGGCCCCCGCGGAATCCAGACGATTCAGGAACGCCGCCGCCTTGGAACCGCCGCCCCAAAGAACCACGGACTTGCCCTCAGCAGAATACGCCTGCAATCGCTGCCGCCACAGTCCAGTCAGGTCCGCGACCTGTTCGGTAAAGCGGCTTACAGATCCGGCTATCTCGCTGGTGCCGACAGGCACAGGCTCCACCTTCGGCACCGGCACAGGCTTTGCCACCAGACAGAGGTACTGGCCGTGAAAATCCAGCTCAAGATCCAATACCTCGAATCCTTCCCGACGGAAGAGGTACGCCAGCGAATCCGCCGAGAAATAGGAGCAGTGCTCGTAGTAAATGTCCTGGAAAGCCCCCTCCTCCAGAACCCGCAGCATGTCCGGGACCTCAAAAAACAGAAGCGTCTCCCTTTGCTCGCCAATCGCCCGACGTATTGATCTGATAAACGCGCCGACATCCGGGATATGCTCCAGTGTGTGGCGGCAGACAATTACCTCGGCGTCGTGCAGACCACAACTCTCTTGCCAGAATTCTGGTTTGAAAGAAAGCGCTGTGGTATCGGCGAGGGGAACTCTGTCGGTGACATAGGCGGGGTCGTAACCTGTACCACGGTTGCCACCCGCGGCGCACAGCGCCACCAGGAATTCGCCTTTGCCGCAGCCAATCTCGAGCACTGTTTTATCGCGCAGCGCGTAGCGGCTCACCAGTCGCGCGACAAGGTCCTCCAGCCACGCGGTAAACAGCGGGGAATGCCCCTGGCTCTCCTCACAATCCACCGAGTAGCGGTGACGACCGGGCTGGAAATCCTGGTTCCAGATAAACCCGCAATGGTCACAGAGCGCCAGAGAAATGGGCGCGCGGGGAAAACACAGCGCCTCTTCCCGGGACGGCATCAACAGTGTGCTGTGAACAGGCTCAGCGCTGCAGGCATAGAACACTGCGCGAGCAGCGGTTTGGCAGAGCGGGCACTCTCGCGACATCATATCGACACACCGTCAATAATCCTGAGGTCCGGCAGGGGCACGATAATCCGCCCGCCCCGCTCCAGGTAAGCCGTTTGTTGCTGCTCGATCTCAGGCGCAATATTCCAGGGCAGCAAGAGCAGGTAGTCCGGCTGCTGCCGGGCTATCGTTTCTACACCGAGCACCGGCAGGCGCACCCCCGGCACCCAGCGACCCTGTTTGGCGGGATTGCGGTCCACAACAAAAGCTATGTGAGCAGCCGCAGGGCCAAGCGCATTTAGCAGTATAGTGCCCTTGGCAGCGGCACCGTAGGCGGCGATAGTCTTGCCGCTGGAGGCAATGTCATTGAGCAAGGCGCCAAGCTCCGCGACCCTGCGCAGTGCCTGCCGGGCAAAAGCGCGATAGTAGTCCACACGCTGCACACCGGCTTCCCTTTCCCTGTCGAGGCAACTGGTGACCGTAGCAGTAAAGCCGGTCTCCGGACTGACATACAGGCGCAGCGACCCCCCGTGGCTGGGCAGGAACTCAAGATCATTCACATGCAGGCCATGGGCGGACAGCAGTGCCTGCAGGGAGTGCAGCGAAAAGTAGCAGAGATGTTCGTGGTACACCGTATCGAAAGCGCAGCCCGCCACCAGATCAGGCAGGTACGGGACCTCTATTACCAAAATACCTGCCGGCGCCAGCAACTCGCGGGCGCCGCACAGCACGTCGTGGATATCGGCAATATGGGCGAGCACGTTGTTGGCAATCAACACATCCGCCCGCAGGCCCCCGGCGACAAGCTCTCGAGCCAGGGCACTGCCAAAAAACCGCTGCAGGGTCGGAATACCCTTGCGCTGCGCCGCAGCCACCGGGATTGGCGCGGGGTCTATACCCAGCACCGGTACGCCGGCGGCCTCGAAAAATTGCAACAGGTACCCGTCATTGCTGGCAATTTCTACCACACTGCTTTGAGGGCCAAGCTGGCAGCGGTCTATCAGCGCTTCGGCGTTGGCCCGTGCCTGCACCAGCCAGCTGGCGGATACCGACGAACAGTACAGATACCCCGCCCCGAACAACGTCTCGGGCGCGACCGTTTCCAGAATCTGCACCAGTCCGCAGCCTGGGCACAAGGCAAGTTCCAAAGGATAGCAGGGCTCGGGAAGGGCGAGGTCACCGGCGGAGAGAAAACCGTCGGAGGCCGGCATCAGCCCGTAGTCCAGCAGCCCCTGCAGGCCAACCGCACCACAGGCGCGACACCTGCTTGCCTGCGCCTTCAATTCCTGCTGCCTGCCAGGTAACGCCAGCGCCCTGGCAGTCACGGACGTAATCCAGGGGGCCGGCGCAGATCGGGCCCGAGGCTGCCATCGGCAAGCAAGGACCGCAAATGGGCGAGCCTCTGATAGCGCTGCCCCTCGAAGTCTTCACGCCCAAGCTCGTGAGCAAGAAAGCGCCGGTACAGGTCACCAATACCATCGTCCAGGCAGTGTCGAGGCTGCCAACCATCCAACAGGGCCAATGCCTTGTCGCAGTTGACCCGATAACTGCGTGTATCTGCCTGCGCCCCCTCCACCATGGCCAGCTCCGAGCCGGGAATGCGGGAGACAACCCGCTGCGCCAGCTCGGCTACCCGGTAGTTGTCTGCGGTCACGCCAATGTTGAAAGCTTCGTTGTGTACTGAATCCCGAGGCGCTCCCAAGACCGCCACAAAGGCCGATGCAACGTCCTCTATATGGACCAGCGGTCGCCAGGCCAGACCGCGGCTCTTCAGCAACACTTTGCCCGTTGTCGCTGCCCAGGCCACCAGATTGTTCACCACCAGGTCGAAGCGGATACGCGGCGAGTAGCCGTAAACAGTGGCATTGCGAAGATAGACCGGCGTGAAGGTATCGCCGGCCAATCGCTCAAGCCCCTGCTCCGCAACAACCTTGGAACGACCGTAGGCAGTCACCGGATTGAACGGCGAGGTCTCGGTCACCACAGTATCGCCAGCGGCACCGTAATTGCTGCAGGAAGACGAAAACACGAACCGCTCCACGCCAGCACGACGTGCCTTGTGAGCGAGCTCCACGGTCGCATCGGCATTGATCGACATGGTCAGCGCTGGATCCAGCTCTCCCAGCGGGTCATTGCACAGACCTGCCAGATGCACAAGCGCCTCGTATCCCTTCAGGTCGTGCCAGTGAACGTCGCGAATGTCCCTGTTGATAGCCGCTATGGACACGGGTTGTGCGCCGAAATCGCAAGCCCGGTACCAGTCCACGTCCAGCCCGTTGACCTCATGGCCCGCCGCCAGCAAGCGGGGGACAAGGGCGGTGCCTAAATAGCCCCGGTGCCCGGTAACCAGCACCCGCACCGTGCTAGACCACCTGCCAGGGAGGGCTGCCGGCATCCCAGAGCCGGTTCAGCAGGGCCAGGTCACGGGGGGTATCCATGCATTGCCAGAAGCCTTCGTGGCGGTATGCCATAAGCTGGCCTTCCGCCGCCAGTCGCCGCATGGGGGCGTGTTCCCAATGGGTGTCGTCGCCGTCAATACAGGCAAACACGCCCGGCTCCAGCACAAACAGGCCACCATTGATCCAGCCCTCCGCAGCCTGGGGCTTTTCCGAAAACTCAACCACCCGGTCGCCTTCAAATTCCAGGTGACCAAACCGCGCAGGCGGGCGCACCGCCACCACGGTGGCCAGCCTTCCGTGCCCGGCGTGGAATGCAAGCAAGGCACCCAGATCAACGTTGTGGAGACCGTCGCCCCAGGCGAGTATGAATCGGCTGTCACCCAGCCACGGCTGCAGGCGACGTATGCGGCCACCGGTCTGCGTGCGCAGGCCGGTTTCAATCAGTTCCACATTCCAGTCCGGGGCCTGAGCGCCGTATCGCTCGAACTGGTTGGATTGCAGGTTGATGCGCAAATCGCCGTGCAGCTGCGCGTAATCCATCATATAGCGCTTGATGCAATCGCCCCTGTAGCCGAGAGCAATCACAAAATCCCGCAGCCCGGCGCGGCAGAAGTGCTGCATGATGTGCATGAGGATCGGACTGCCGCCGATCTCGACCAGTGGTTTGGGAAGATTTTCGGTTTCCCTTCCCAGGCGCGAGCCAAAGCCGCCGGCCAGAATGGCGATTTTCGTCGATTGAATCGTCATGCCCCAGGGTTGACCTCGGGACGCCCGCCCATCAGCTCGCGCCATAACAGGCCGGCATTGCGCGGGCCGGTGTGGTGCCTGGCATAGGGCCAACGCAGGAGTTGCAAATAACAGCGCAAACGTTCAATAACACCCAGAGGTGAACGGTGAACAGCCCTGGTATACTCCTGAAAACGTCGCCAGGTGGGAAAGGCCCGTCGCGTTGCATGGCCCGGATTGAACCAGAGCAGGCGCTCCGCTTCGGTTGCAAATTTGTGAATGGACGCCTCCGGGTGCTCCCGACGCTGAAACAGAAAAGCGGGGAGCAGTACCACCCGTCCGTGCAGGCTCAATTCGGCCAGCAGATTGCGATCGGCGCCCAACCAGTCACCGTGGCGCACCGTTTTCAGCAGCACCTCCCGCCGCATGACCCCAAACACCGCAATGCAGACATGGGGACGACTGATCGCGGTCCACAGGCGGGTTGCAGGCGTGAGCGCATCGAAACTGCATTCTTCAGCATAGACTCCCTTCACTTCGCCGCGGGTTCCGATACCAACGCTGCGGGTGTGACACAAGACAACGTCGGGATGGGAATCGAGGCAGTCGACACAGGCCTGCAGGAACCCGGGGAGACAGACGTCATCATGCGCCGCCCACTTGAAGTAGTGGCCGCGCGCCAGTTCCAGAGTGAGATTGTAGTTGGCGGCGGCACCGACGTTCTCGGCATTGCGCATGTAACGAATCCGGGAATCACTGGCGGCGAAGACCCGGCAGATTTCTGCGGTCTGGTCAGTGGACGCGTTGTCGGCAATTATCAGCTCGAAGTCCGTGAACTCCTGTTCCAGCAGGCCGGCCAGCGCAGCCGCCAGGTAGTTTTCACCATTGAACACCGGCAGGCCGATACTGAGACGGGGCGTGGACGCGGGCGCATCGCTCACAGGACCAGATCCCGAACCTGCCGGTTGAGGGCCGCCGCAGACGCCAGCTGCTGTGCCTGCCGGCGATGCACGGTTGCGCGCTCGGTATCGCCCAGCACCTCGCACGTTTCCGCCAGCCCGCGGTGGGCGCCAGCATGTTCAGGGTCCAGCTCCAGGCAAGTTTCGAAAACCTGCTGAGCCATCGCCAGCCGCCCCGAGCCTGCCAGGGCATGCGCCAGCAGGTAGTGCCCCTGCAGGTTGCCCCGGTCCAGTTCCACCGCTCGCAGGGCGCTGGCGACGGCATCCTCCTGACGCAGCTGGCCCAGCCGCGTCGCGCTCAGGCCGCGCCAGGAGGCAGCGTGACTATCATCCCGCTCCAGCGCCTTGCCGAATGCCCGATCGGCCTCATCCCAGCGTTGCATGGCAAGGTAGACCTCGCCAATACCCGCATGCACCGCCGGGCGATCGCCCTGTGTCTGCTCGGCCCGAAACAGGCACTGCAATGCCTTGTCGTGCTCGCCTTCCGCAAGGTAGAGCCGGCCCAGTTGCAGCAGTTCCAAAGGCCGGTTATCGGGATGGGCAACCACGCCCTCCAGCAATTCCCGGGCGCCGGCCAGGTCCCCACGCTGGCGGCGACAACGTGCCAGGTGCAAAGCTACGCGGTCATCCGCGGGATCCTCGCTGTGCAGCCGCTCCAGAATCGGCAGAGCGATCGCGGAGCGGCGCGCCTCCAGCGCCACCATGGCCCGATTGAAGTCGATCTGGCGACGGTGGCGGTTCGCCGTCTCCGGCGATTCAATATCATCATCCGCCAGAAAATCGAGTTCGCGCCAGTACTGCAGGGCGACCTCCCGTTGCCGGGGCTCCAGCGCGCCGGTTTGCGGAGGCATCCAGGTGGCGGGTGCAGGGCCACCCACCGGTACCGGGTCCGTCAACGCCTCGCGCAGAATGCGTCCGGGAAATGCAGCCCCTGCAGGCCGCTGTAGCAATTGCAATATGGTAGGAGCTATATCCAGCAGCGACGCTCCCTGTATCTGGCTCTCGGGACGAACCCCGGGGCCTGCCATCGCCACCAGACCATGTTTTCGGTACCAGGGCTCGCCACCCCTGCGCCCCAAGGCCACCCGGGGGTCCGCGGGACGGGAATGGTCACTGTGGGTGCCGCGCTCGGACACCAGGACCACCGTCGTCCCGGCGCCGGCCTGCTCCATTAACACCCCCAGCATGAGGTCCAGGTAGCGGCAGGCGGCTGGAATCGTATTCCTGTAGCGGGCAAAAACCGTGGGATGTACATAATCCGGCTGCGGCGGCAGACAGGCGAAGAACTCCGGCCCCAGCGCGCCCAGCAGGTCAAACCGCAGCATGGCGAGGTCCCAGGATTCGCTGGCCAGCAGTTCCGTGGCCACGGCCTGCACGGTGATGGACTCGGCCAGCGCCACCATCAGGCGAGGCAGCAAAGGGTCACTGTCGGCCAGTGCGGCTTCCGGATCAGCGGCAAAAAACTCGAGCTCCGCAGCGGTGAATCCGGCGGGAGAGAAACGTAGCTCCTGTAATTTTTCCGCCAACTGGGGGGGAAACACCGAGCCCTGGGGCGACGTCTCCAGCGCCTCTGCCGTGCCACCCAGCCGGAAGAAGACATCGCTCACACAGACCCCGTTCAAGGGCTCCGCAGGGAAAGTTACCGGCCAGTTGACCACCAGGCTGCGACATTCCGGCTGGTTCCACAGCGCCGGACACTGCCGATGAAGGCGCGTCAGAGGCTGAAGCCTCTGGCGGCTGTCGGGAAGGAGTATATTCGACACCCCATGCTGATCAGCCCTCTGCCCGCTGGCGAGCGAAGTCCAAAGCAGGGGTGGCAGTTGGGGCAGCAATGTAAGTAAATCGCCCCGGGCGCCACGACCGAGTAGCCCAGACAGGTGCGGTAACGCACCTGTGTCGATCAGAGGCTGCAGCAACCGCCAGTCGGCTCCGCTCCAGCCGACCAGTAGAACCCGCCGGTGCGGAACCACAGCGAGGGATCAGTGCTGGCGTCTGCGCCTGCGCACTGCGAATGCGCCCACGGTGAGGACGCCGAGAGTCAACGGAATCAGGCCGCCTATGGGCACCCCTACCACTTCCCTGACACAGGCCCCCGCTGCAATGGGGTCGCCCGGATTATCGTTATAGCAAGCGGAAATCAAATCGGCGATCAGGCTACCCTGGCGCACCTCGAGTTCCAAATAGCCGTAATGGGTCGCACCGTCAATCTGGAAACTGACGCCGACAAATCCCCGGGTGCCTTCCCCGGCTGACGGAAAAGTTTCCGAACCGTAACCGCCGGAACAGGTCGTGAGATAGTTATACGTGCTTTCGCCGGAGCCGCCGAGATCGCCTGCAATCGGGTCACCGCTGACCAGACCGGCATAGTAGCTCGTATTACCACCGTACGCGTCGGCAAGTACCACCTCTCCGGTTTCACCGAAGTTGCAGTCGCCCGGCGGCCGCAAGATAACCTGCAACTGGAAGTCATCGGTGCCATCACCATCAATGTCAATGAGCTGCGACACTGAGGTATTCTCAACTTCATTCACCAGGGTGAATGATGCCGTTGACTGCACCGGCGCCGCCTGCGCTGAACCAGCCGCCAGCAACCCCGTCGCCGCTGAATAAAGCGCCAGTCTTGAACTGATAGAATCCGTCATTGCATTATCCCTTGCCAACCTTGGTATTGTGAACCACCTAACGACCTGCAGGATCCTATATTCTTTGCCCGCGGTTTTCAATAAAACTATCAATGGGGAAATATCCGTGAAGGTTCACCACCGGCCTCTGACAGTCTTGCTGACCTGGGAACTGGGCGATGACCTGGGTCACCTCGGTCGCCTACTACCGCTCGCAGCTAAGCTGCAGCAACGCGGGCATCGTGTTTTGCTGGCAGCCCGCAACCTGCGCCGCGTCGGCCTGGTCCCGCCAGGCTTGCCGGTGCTGCCCGCGCCGGGGCTCGCTGCGGGGTCGGTTGCAGACCGGATACGAGAACCTGCCACCTTTGCTGACATACTCTACAACGAAGGCTTCACCCTGCCCGGCATGCTTGACGGGGCTGTCCGTGCATGGCGGGACTTGATCAGTCTGGTGCAGCCGGATATTGTCGTTCAGGACTTCAGCCCCTCGTGCCTGCTGGCATTGCAGGGACTGCCCATCCGCAGCGTACTGCTCGGAACGGGCTTCGCCTGCCCACCGGACACGCCCGAGCTGCCCGATATTCGCGCCTGGCAGAATCACTATCCAGAGCGCCTGCAGCTTACCGAACAAGGAGTTCTGGAGGCCCTGAACCACCAGCTTGAGCGCCAGCGCCAGCCACACCTCGCGTCCATCGGTGAGCTCTATACCCGTGTCGATGCCAACTGTCTCGCAACCTTTGCTGAGCTGGATCACTATCCACAGCGCCCCACAGCACCGGGAGTTGCGACAGCTTACTGCGGTGTCTGGTCGGGTCTTGGGGGCAGACAACCAAACTGGCCCGAGGGCGAAGGCCAGCGAATTTTTGCCTACCTGAAACCATTCCGGGGCCTAAATGCGCTGCTCTCGCAACTGCAGCAGTCCGGACACCGGGCACTGGTGTACCTGCCCGGTGAGGACTACCGTGCGCGCTGGCAGTCGGACAGCCTCAGGATTGAAGATGCGCCCCTGGATCTGGAGCAGGTGGGGACCCAGTGCGACCTTGCGCTTCTGCATGCGGGTCACGGCAGTACCGCAACCATGCTGCTCGCGGGCAAGCCAGTTCTGCAACTGCCAATGAACGTCGAGCAATACCACACCGCCCAAAATACCGAACGCCTCGGGGCGGGACTGGTTGCCAGCTTGTCAGAACATGCATCCATTACTACGGCGCTGGAGCGGATGTTGGCGTCGAAAGACTACAGACGTGCGGCGGCTGATTTTTCTTCCAGGTACTCCGGCTATGATTCTCGCCAAGCCCTGGCGGTTGCGGCAGACAGAATTCTGGCATGCGTACGGGAACCAAAGGGTGAGGGATGACCGGAGTGACCATGCAAGAAGCACAGGCACCGCAGGCCAACAGGCAAGCCCCCAGCGGCCGCCAATGGAGCCCTCGTGGCTACCTCTTGCTGACCGCCCTGGTGCTTATCCTGGGGGCGGGCGCCTGGCACTACTGGCAGGGCCCTGCGGCGAGCGGGTACCGCCTGGAGCAGCGTCCACTGGTACAGCGGGTTGTCGCCAGCGCCATCGTGTCCAACCAGTCGGTGGCCCAGGTCGGCAGCGAAATAACCGGCGTGATCGCCACGCGCAATGTCCGCGAGGGTGACGTGGTACAGCTGGGTGACCTGCTGTTGACCCTGCGTGACGAGGAATACCAGGCCCGGCTCCGTGAAGTGGAGGCGGCGCTGCGCAACGCGATCGAGGTCAGCCGACCCGAAGCACGGGCGGCGATGACCGAGGCCCAGAACAATCTGGAGCAGGCCAGCCGCGAGCGCATACGCCGGGAACGCCTGTTCGCCAACGAGACGATATCGAAAGAGCAACTGGAACAGGCGCAGCAGCTGGAGCTTACAGCGAGAACAAACCGCGACAGGGCACGACTCACCGCCGCAGCCCTGGCTGAAGGGGGCGTCGAGGAGACCGTGCTGGTGCAGCGGGTGGAAGCGGCCCGAGCGCTACTGGCCAAGACCCGAATCCATTCCCAGATCGCAGGGATCGTGTTGCGGCGCGCGGTAGAGCCGGGCGACCTGGTGCAGCCAGGACGCACCCTGCTGGAGATCGCCCGCCTGGGCAGCAGCGAAATACTCATGCCCCTGGACGAAAAAAACCTGGCGCCGATCGCGCTCAACCAGCCTGCCTGGGTGGTGGCTGATGCGTATCCAGAGCGGACACTGGAGGCCAACATCAGCTTCATCGCGCCCAGCGTCGATACGGCCCGGGGGACTGTCGATGTGCATCTTGCGCTGCTGGCCCCCGCCGATTTCCTGCTCCCGGGAATGACCGTCTCAGTCACCGTCGAGACAGCCCGGCGCGAACAGGCGCTGGTCATACCCAACGATGCACTGCACCAGCGGGACGGCTCGCGGGCCGTGGCCTTCCGTGTGCGCGATGGGACAGTGGAGCGGGTCGATGTGCGCCTGGGCCTGTTCGGCACCGGATCCAGCGAGGTGCTGGAAGGACTCGAAGCCGGCGACCGGGTGCTCGTCGACGCCGTACCTCCGGACACCCGCGTGCGGTTCCGCGCCATGCCCATGCCTGGTGGAGCGACACAGTGATACCCGGCGCAGTGCACCGCTTCCTCTGGACAGAGGGACTGATCGCGGTCCGATTCCTGTTTGAGAACGTCATGCAGACCCTGCTGATCCTGGTCGGCATCGCCGGCGGTGTCGCTGTCATCGTCTTTATTACCGCCCTGATCACCGGCCTGCAGGCCAATATCATTGAGCGCACGCTGGGCACCCAGGCACATGTTCGTATCATGCCGCTCGACGAGGTAAACCGCCAGCTGCCGCCCGCGGACAACGCGATGATTTTGTTGCTCGACAGCCCCCGCGCCCAGCGCCTGCGCTCGATCAACAACTGGCAGGCAATACGCGACATGCTCGATGCCGCCCCCGATATACAGGCTGTGTCGCCGGTCGTCAGCGGCCCTGCCCTGGCACGACGGGGTACCGCGCGGGCCTCGGTCGCACTGGTCGGCATTGATCCCGAGCGTTACCAGGAGATCATCGCCATTGCACCCAGCCTGATTGCCGGCCGCTTCCTGGTTGGCGATGGCCACGCCCTGATCGGCACAGAACTCGCACGAACGCTGGGTCTTGGCCTGGGTGACAAGCTGCGCCTTGACGCGGGTGATGGCCGTATCGCCGTGGTCGACGTCGCCGGCATCTTCGAACTGGGCGTGCGGGAACTGGACGCACGTTTCGTGTATCTCGACCTCAAGCAAACCCAGACCCTGCTCGACCTGCCCGGCGGCATCACGGTCATTGATACCACCGTGAACGATATCTTCACCGCGGACCGCGTCGCCGCCCGCATCGCCCGACTCAGCGGGCTGCGCGCGGAGAGTTGGATGGAAACCAATGGCCAACTGCTCAACGCCCTGCGCTCGCAAAGCCTGACTACCCAAATGATTCGCGTATTTGTGGGAATTTCGGTGGCCTTCGGCATAGCCAGCGTGCTCGCGGTAAGCGTGGTACAGCACACACGGGAGATCGGCATTCTCCGCGCCATGGGCAGTTCCAGAAAACAGGTGCTGCGGGTATTCCTGGTACAGGGCGGCCTGCTCGGGTTGCTGGGCTCGGCCATTGGTGCGGGCATTGGCTGGGCGCTGGTACAGGCTTTCAATACCCTCGGTCCGGGCCTGTTCTTTATCCCTGTACCACTGTCACTGATCCCGTTTGCCATGGTCATCGCCTGCCTCACCGGCGTGCTGGCCTCAGCCCTGCCCGCCCGCCGGGCAGCGCGGCTGGATCCGGCCGTGGCAATCCGCTATGTCTGACCCGGCATCTCGCGCTGCGGTGTTGCGTTTGAGCGCCGTGAGCAAGACCTACCATATCGCCACGCCGCAGGAGCACGAGGTATTGCACGGCATTGACCTGCGGCTTGAGAGCGGCGAGCTGGCGGCACTGGTCGGACCGTCGGGATCGGGCAAGAGCACCCTGCTCAACCTGATCGGACTGCTCGACACGCCCACCAGCGGGGAGCTGTACCTGCTTGAGCACCCTACCCAGACCATGGACGATGCGGGCCGCACACGCCTGCGCAACGAAGCCATCGGCTTTGTATTCCAGTTCCACCACCTGATCCCGGCCTTCAGTGTGCTGGAAAATGTGCTGATGCCGCTGATTCTGCGCCACGGCAAACCCGGCGCCGACGACATTGAACAGGCGCAGAGCCTGCTGGCCGATGTCGGTCTCGCGGGTTTCGGAGCGAAGAAGCCCTCACAGATTTCCGGTGGCGAACAACAGCGGGTGGCCATTGCCCGGGCCCTGGTCACCCGACCCGCCCTGCTGCTGGCGGATGAACCCACCGGCAACCTCGACACCCAGTCTGCGGACCGCATTTTCGAACTGTTCCGGCAGGTAAACAGCCGCTTCCAGTGCGCCGTCCTGATAGTCACCCACGACAACCGCCTCGCCGCGCGCTGCTCGCGGATCATGAGCCTGGTGGACGGGCGATTCCACTCGTCCGCGAGTGCCAGTCACCGGCCATGAGTGCGGAAACGGTATCACGTATCTCCCTGGCCAGAGTCCCTTGGGGCTTGCCCGCCTCAACATCAAAGCGATCGTGGAAGGAGCCGACCGGGAGGGATCCTGCAACCTCGGCGCCAAAGAATGGGGCGCCCTGCAGAAAGGCGTCGAGAACGCCGGCACCGCCGCGCGGGCTCGGGGATACCGGACGCGTTTTCGCGATCGACGCTGAAGATCGGCATCTCGAAATCGTTGAGGTCGAGGATGCCTGGAGCTACTGGATCGTACCGAATTCTCCGCGTTCACAGGCGGCGGCAACGGCGGTGACCTCCTCCTCGGTCGCCATGGCAAACGGGCCCCGCTGGACGAACTTTTCGTGCAGCGGTTGCCCCTGCACCAGCGCCACCTGGGCGCCGTCACGAGAGCTGATCGTTAGCTCCCCCCACGTTGCGTCTCCACGCAGTGCAAGAGCACGCCCTGCGGGCAGGGGATACTCGCGCCCGTCGATGAGGATTGTCGCGCTGCCGTCGACGGCGTGGAGCCAGGCGGCCTGTTGCGCGAGAAGGCTATGGGAGAACCGGCCAGCGGCGCTCAGTTGCATATCCAGAATCGTCATGGGCAGGGCCGGCGACCTGGCTCCCTGCACGCCATTGCTTTCGCCCAGAACAACTCGGACGCGATAGCCACTACCTTCAATAATCGGCATGTCCCCGGCCTTTACATGGAGGGCGATTGGGTCGTCATATTTCTGCTCCGCCGGAAGATTCACGAACATCTGCAGACCGTGGGCACGGCTGCCGGGGCGAGGCTTCTCATCGTGCATGCCGCCCTTTCCGGCCTTGAGCCAGTAGAGGTCGCCCGGCATCAGATCAATGTCGTGGTCCAGAGAGTCGCGATTGTTGAAGGCGCCGACGCTGTCTTCAAAGAGTACGGATACCGCGGAGATGCCAGCGTGGCCGTGCGGGCCGAAGGTGGACTCGCTCATGGTGAAATGGTCCACCATGATCAGCGGGTCCATCGCTCCGCCAAAGTCTGCGTACTTGAAGCTCTGGGCCTGAAAACCAGAGCCAATTTCAAGGGTACGTCCGGCGATGGGGCCAGTGATGGGTGAAACGGTCCCGGACTGGGATGAGGTAATCGCAGTGTGTGCATTCATGGTCGTGGACTCCTTGCTGGATGGCCCCATAAAACCATGGATATTAAACAATCAAAAGTGACACAATTGGAAACCATTGTTCCATATATGGACCGATAAAGTACCATCTGCGATAGCGGGCCGCACAGTCCACGGCGGTTCACCGTGAAGCCCTGGTGATGATCACGACGGCACGCGGCTATCGCGGGACCCGGGGGAAGACGAGCAACATGGATCTGAACGACTACTTCTACTTTGTCCACGTGGTTGAAAAGCGGGGTTTCGCGCCCGCGAGCCGTGCATTGAACATCCCAAAATCCCGTTTGAGTCGCCACCTGCAGCAACTCGAGGACCGCCTCGGCATCCGACTCATCCAGCGGACATCCCGACAGTTCGTGGTAACAGAGCTCGGGCTCGAGTTTTACCGCTACGCGCGCGCCGCCATCGATGAGATGGAAGCTGCGGAGGCGGCGGTAAAGACCCATACTCAGGCGCTGCGGGGGCGCGTGAGTCTGTCCTGTTCCGTCGGCATGGCGCAGTTCGTCCTCAACGACATCATCACACAGTTCATGGTGACCAACCCCCTGGTCGACGTGGCCCAGCAGGTCACCAATGAGTCCATCGACATCGTGGAAGCGGGCATCGACATGGCAATCCGCGGCCACATGGATGCGCTGCCCGACTCCAGCCTGATTCAACGGCAGCTTGCTCCCTCTCCCTGGCGACTGTTCGCAGGTCGGGATTACCTTGAGCGAACGGGCAAACCCTCGACGCCCGATGACCTGCGCGGCCACGCGGGTCTGAGGATCGGCTGGGGGCGCGATGACGGACTGTGGTCGCTTACTGGCAGCGGTGGGCGCAGAGTCGAGATTCCCTTCAGCGCCCGCCTCAGCAGCGATGACATGGTGACATTGAAATGTGCAGCCGCCCAAGGGCTGGGCATCGTGGCTCTGCCGTTTTACGTCTGCCGCGATGATGTGGCCAGCGGTCGCCTGGTTGCCGTATTGCCGGACTGGTCGGCGGGGGACGCACGGATCAGCCTGCTGATGCCCTCGCGCAAGGGCGTACCCGCCGTGGTCGAGGCCTTGGCGAACTATCTACGCCAGGAAATGCCGCGCGTCACCGCACTGTAGGGGCCTTGAACGGGCCGCGAGTCCACCTATTCAGTGACAGTTTGTCGAACTGGCGCCAGTTCTCATCCAGCCTTTGACCAAACAAAAAACCCCGCCTGCGGCGGGGTCTTTTGTTTGGTAGGACCAGCCAGATTCGAACTGGCGACCTCTACCATGTCAAGGTAGCGCTCTAACCACCTGAGCTATGGTCCTGTTGACTGAGGGGCGCGATTATAAGGGCGTCGGCGGGTTTCCTCAACTGTTTCCTCACCGCCCTTTTATCGCGCCACGAAGTAGAACTCGCCGACCTCATCGCCCGCCCGCTTGATGGCCTTGAACTCGGGGTCCAGGCCCGGCAGGCTCTCGTCCAGCAGGTCCAGCATGCTGAGGAACAGGGCGGGGCCGGTGATCACCGCCTCGTTGTCCTGCAGGGCGCGGATGAAAGCTTCGGCAAATACCGAGGTGCCCGGGTCGCGCTCGCTGGCCAGGGGGAAGTCCTGGCCGGAGGTCAGCAGCAGGCGCGACTTGTTGGGGAAGCGCAGGCCGATGTAGGCGTCGCTGAGCAGGGCGTCGGGGCCGCTGGCCAGCAGGAAAGCCGGGTTGTCCGCCAGCAGGCCGGCGAAGGCGGAGTCAGTCACCACCATGATGCGCCGGGCCGGCAGCCGGGCCAGGTGGCTGCTGACCTGCTCGGTGGGTACCCAGAAGGTGTCGTTGGGTGGCGGCTCGGCATTGACCGGCAGCCAGTAACCCGCCTCGTAGGCGCCGACCGGCCTGCGGTTGCCGTAGCCGGCGTAGTAGATCAGCAGGTTGTCGTTTTCTTCCAGTACCTCGTTGAGCTGGTTGAGCGCGCGCAGCACACCGACGTCGCTGGTGTTCTTCAGTACCTGCACGGCAAAACCGTACTTGTCACTCAGCACGCGGGCGATCTTGTCCACATCGGAAGCCGGCGTTTGCAGGTCATCCAGGAACTGGTAACTGCCATTGCCGATGACCAGGGCGTAGTAGCGGCCGTAATTGCGGCCATCCCTGGAGATGTCCCCGCCCGGGGCTGCCGTATCGGCACCGATACTCACCAGGCCACTCTCCACCAGCGGTTCTGGCTGGGCAACCGGCGGGGGAGATGGGGCTGGGGCAGGCGTCGTCGCAGCATCCGCTCTCGCTGACGCGGCCTCTGCTTTCGCGGCGGCCGCCTCGGCCCGGGCCTTCTCGCGCTCGACGCGCGCCTGTGCCATCTGTTCCGCCAACGTGGTGTTTTCAGCCTGCAGGGCCACATTCTCCTCGGCCTTGGCCAGCAGCGCCGCTTCTGCATCAGACTTGTACACCAGCTGGTCCTCGGCCAGGCCCCAGGCCTGGCGATACCAGTTCAGGGCCTCGGCCTTGTCCAGCGGCACTCCCTTGCCGGTTTCGTAGAGGGTACCGAGATTGAACTGCGCACCCTTGTGGCCCTGCTCTGCCGCGCGTTTGAACCACAGGGCGGCCACTTCGTAATTGGGCTCCGTACCGAGGCCGCGCTCGAAAATTTCACCCACGGAATTCTGCGCATCGGCATCGCCAGCCTCGGCCGCCGGCAGCCAGACCCGCAGCGCCGTCTTGTAATCCGCCCGGTCAAAGGACACATACTCGCCGCCACGCAGGCGACAGTCCTGAGCGGTCGTGCGGGTGGGTCGTCGCGGGGTGAGATAAGTGGAGTTGCCCAGCTGACGTACCTGCCCCGGCAACAGGCAGTCTACAATGTAGAGGTCGGCGACGGCCGCGCCCTCGGGAATCTCGACCGGGCCTCCCGGGCTGCCGGCACAGGCGGCCAGCAGGGCCGAAGCTGCGGCAGCCAGGCAAGCGTTGCGCATGGTGCGGCCGACGGCAGGCGGAAGGGACGGAAATACACTGGTCATGGCACGGGAACCCGCTGTTATTTTCATGGAGGCTTCGAACATAATTCATTCGCGGTATGGCCACAAGCGCCGATGGCTGGTTTTGCTAACCGTGTCGCTACTGGTTGCCTGCAGCGGTATCCCGGATGCAGACCAACTCGCCGAACGGCACGGTCTCAGTCTCCGGCACGTACCGGGCGGCCCCTTCACTCTCCCGGTGCTGGCCCGGACCGAACCGGTGCGGGGCGAGCGGCTGCACCTGTACCTCGAGGGTGATGGGCGCCCCTGGCTGGGCAGGGAGCGAGCCGCCAACCCCACAGGGCGCAGCGCGGTGGCGCTGGACCTGATGCTGGCGGCCCCCTACCCGGCACTGCTGCTGGGCCGGCCCTGCTATCACCAGCCGGGAACACCCTCCCCTCCATGCGAACCGGACCTGTGGACGGAGGGGCGCTACTCACCGGCAGTCCTGGACGCGCTCGCGGAGGCGGTGCAAGGGCTGCTCGCGGAATACCAGCCTGCGTCACTGGTGCTGGTGGGCTACAGCGGCGGCGGCGCGCTGGCACTGCTGCTGGCGCAGCAGCAGACGCTGCCCACCACCGTGGTCACTGTCGCCAGCAACCTGGACACAGCGGCCTGGACCGAATATCACCGGCACCTGCCGCTGACAGGCTCCCTGAACCCGGCGCTGGAAATTGGACCCGGCGCCGCCTTCCGGCAGGTCCACCTCGCCGGCGGCCTGGACAGGATAGTGCCACCCACAACGACCGCCCGCTACCGGGAACGTCACCCCGATGCAGAGTACCGGCTGCATGCAGACTTCGACCACCACTGCTGCTGGGTGGAAGCGTGGCCCGGGCTGCTGGACAGTGTGCTGGCGAGCGGCGACTGACGCCAGCGACCGTCACGGCTACTGCGGATCCAGCCGCGCCCGCAGCGTATCTCGCAGCTGCGCCAACTGGCGATTGTTGGCCAGGAACTCGTTCTCCCCGGCGTAGGCATCCATCAACCTCAACAGATACTCCTGCTGCCGCGGCGTCACCATGGTGGGCGCGACTTCCACCAGGTGCTGGACCAGCATGCGCAAACCGTTTTCGGCTTCGGGATTGCGCGGATGCAGTGCGTAGGCAGCGATGAAATAGCGGGAGGCCCCATCCCAGTCGCCGATCTCTGCCGACTGCTGACCGCGGTCGATGTGACTGCGGAACTCGTCCTGAACCTGCGCCGGCAGCTCCGCAAAGGGCACCGCGGGCCCCTCCGGCTTGCTCGCTTCCCAGGCGAAGTAACCCGAGGCCAGCGCCAGTACCAGCACCATTGCCAGCAGCATCCGGTTGCGCCTGCTGGTGCCCGAAAACTCCTTGAGGAACTGCTCCGCGCTGGGCGTCCGGTGCGCCCGCTGCAGGGCGATGGCACCGGCAATGGCGCGCCACTGGTGGCGCTTGATGCCTTTAATCGGCTGTGGCTTCAGGCCCTGCTCCAGCGCGTCCAGTGCCGTTCTGCCGCCGTAGGGATGGGCACCGGTGTACAACTGGTAGGCAATCAAACCGAGGGCGTAGACATCGTCGGCGGGATGGGGATCACTGTCCCTGAGCAGCATTTCCAGGGAGGCATAGCGCAGGGTCATGGCCCCCAGTTCACCGGCGTCGAAACTGTCCTTGTGCACCGCGGAATCCATGATCCGGGCAATGCCGAAGTCGAGGATCTTGACCCGGCCGTCAGTAGTGACAAACACATTGTCCGGCTTGAAGTCCGAGTGCACCAGGCCGTTTTCGTGCGCGTAGGCGAGGCCGCTGGCCATCTGCTCGATCAGGGTCTCGTTGTCCGGTTCCTTGCCTTCGGCGAACTTGATGTTCTTGAGACCCGACAGGGCGTCACCCTGCAGCATCTCCATGGTCATGTAGACCCGGTCGCCATCGCGGTCGAAGTCGTACACGGTCAGCACATTGGGGTGCGCGAGCTGTTGCGATTTTTTCGCCTCCCGCTGCAGGCTGATCAGGGCCTTGGGGTGGCGACTGAATTCTTCACCGAGAAACTTGATCGCGACCCAGGGATTGTCGTCGTTGGCCTCTTCCTTGCGCAGGTCTCGCGCCTTGTAGACCTGGCCCATGCCACCCTTGCCGAGCCGGGACTCCAGCACGAAGCGGTCCTTGATGACATTGCTGGAATGGGGTACGTAGCTGCGCCCGGTCAGGGGCGACGCGCCGGGATGGGTATTGACCTGGGTGCTGTCCTCGTCGACCGCCCGGGTGGGCAGCTCGGCTGCGGTATTCAGGCCCGGGCCAGCGGCGGCAGCAGGTGTTGCCAGCAGAGTCTCGTCTTCATTGCCCTCGGGTAAAGGCGGCAGGGCATCGGGCTCGGATGCCGGGGCGACGACGGTCTGGTCCGCAGTGTCCGCCAGTACCGTCTTGTCACCTTCCTCGCCAGAGTGCTCCCTGGTACCTCCTGCCTTTGCCATGCCTGCGACTCCAATGCCCTTGATCGAAGGCTCTATCCTAACTGCTGGTCGCCCTATATCGAAAATTATTAGTTCGCCAAACGGACATCGCTGGCGCGCACCCGGCGGTTCACGCCGCAATCACGGCTTAGGTCATCTGAGCCTATTAAAAAATCTGTTTATAAAAAAACGTTCTCAGCAGAACGCGATTGCGACCAATGACCACCAGGAACAGTCTTGTTTTCCGGCAAAAACCGTGTTTTTTAGCTCTTTTTTTTCTATTGAACCACCCTGCTAAGTACTGAATAGACTTAAAAAAACTGCTGCCTGGAGCTTCGGCCGGTGCCCCCCAATGGCGGTGCTATACTCCAGAGCAAGTGCACATCCGGCAATCCGGCGAGGAGTATTTCAATAATGAAAAGGCACTTTTTTCTCAGCGATGATCTCGACGAACTGGAGCAGGTGGAGCGCGACCTGGAGGAGGCAGGCGTTTCCACTCCGCAGATTCATGTCCTCAGCGAAGACGACGCTGGTGTACAGGCCCACAGGCTGAATGATGTGGAAGCGGTGCTGCGCAAGGATGTCGTACACGGCACCGAACGCGGCGCGGTGATCGGCGTCATTGGTGCAGCCATTGTCCTCGCTGCCACATGGGCGACAGGCATCGCCGCCACCATCACCTGGGTTCCCCCCATCTTTCTCGCCGTCATAGTGCTCGGCTTCTGTACCTGGGAGGGAGGCCTGATCGGTATCCAGGAGCCGCATTCGGATTTCAAGCGTTTCACCGATGATCTGCGAGCCGGCAAGCACGTCCTGTTTGTCGATGTCAGCCAGCCCCAGGAGGACATCCTGCGGCGTATTGTCAGCGCCCACCCCAAACTCACCTCAGCTGGCGAGGGACCCGCGGCTCCTGGCTGGTTTGTAAGCACCCGGGCAAGAATAGAAAACATGATGAAAGGTACTGCCTGGCGACACCAGTGAAACACACATAAGAATAATTGCTCGCAGCGGCCGGGGCGTTCCGTTCGCCAGCTGCAAGCGTACAAGGAGGTGGCATGAAAATCGTGATTGCCCTGGTCTTGCTGGTGGTCGGTTCTCTGGCATTTCACTGGTGGAGCCCCTGGTGGTTTACGCCGCTGGCGTCCAACTGGGAAGCTATCGACACGACCATCAACATTACCCTGTGGATCACCGGCTTTGTCTTCGTCGCCGTCAACCTGTTCCTGGCGCTGGCGGTATTCCGCTACCGCAGCACCGCCGGCCGGCGGGCGGACTATGAGCCCGAGAACGCTTCCCTGGAGAAGTGGCTCACCGGCATCACCACCGTCGGCATCGTCGCCATGCTGGCGCCCGGGCTGGTGGTGTGGGCAGATTTCGTCGACGTGCCCGAGGACGCCGATGTCGTAGAGGTGTTCGGCGAACAGTGGCAGTGGAGCTATCGCTTCCCCGGGGCCGACGGTGAGCTGGGTGAAGTCGACGCCCGCTTCATGTCGGCTGAAAATCCTTTTGGCATGAGCCCCAACGATCCCACGGGCGCCGATGACGTCCTGGTCCGTGGCGAAGACCTGCGCCTGCCGCTGGACCGGTCGGTCAAGGTGCTGCTGCGCTCCCGCGACGTGTTGCACAATTTCGCGGTCCCCCAGTTCCGGGTCAAGATGGACATGGTGCCCGGCACCGTCAGTTACGTCTGGTTCACCCCCACCCGCACCGGCCGCTTCGATGTGATGTGCATGGAGCTGTGCGGCATCGCCCACTACGCCATGCGCGGCAATGTCATCGTCGAGGAACCACAGGACTTCGAACAGTGGCTCGCCGGGCAGCGTACCTGGGCCGAAATCCAGGGTGAAGGCCGGGGCGATCCCGTTGCCGGGCAGGAGCACTATGCGGTGTGCGCGGCCTGCCATGGCGCCGACGGTGAAGGCAACCGGGACATGAATACGCCACAGCTGGCGGGCCTCCCGGCCTGGTATCTGCAGCGCCAGCTGCAACACTACCAACAGGGTATTCGCGGTGCACACGAGGCCGATACCTATGGTCAGCAGATGGCGCCCATGGCCGCTGTCCTGGGCAGTCGGGAGGCAGTGCGGGATGTTTCCGCCTGGCTGGCCTCGCTGCCAGCGTCGGACACTGCAGGCACAGTCAGCGGCGATCCGCACCGGGGCGCCGCCCACTACAACAGCTGTGGCGCCTGCCATGGCAGCCGGGCCCAGGGTAACGAGGCCCTGCAGGCGCCGGGCCTGGCCGGGTTGCAGGATTGGTACATCCGCCGGCAGCTGGAGAATTTCCGCAAGGGCGTGCGCGGCGGCCACAGCGACGACCGCTACGGCCAGCAGATGGTGCTGATGTCGCGGTCACTGCAGAACGAGCAGTCCATCGACGACCTGCTCTCCTACCTGAACACGCTTTGAGGGGAAAGGCATGCAACACACTGCAATCGCCGACCAGATCGAGGAAGACCAGCACGAGCCACACAGCTTCTTCACCACCTACATCTGGAGCCAGGACCACAAGGTCATTGCCATCCAGTACTCGATCACCGCGGTCTTCGTCGGCCTGGTGGCGCTGGTCCTGTCGGGCTTGATGCGCCTGCAGCTGGGCTTTCCCGACACCTTCGATTTCATCGACCCCAGCGCCTACCTGCAGTTCGTCACCATGCACGGCATGATCATGGTGATCTACCTGCTGACGGCCCTGTTGCTGGGCGGCTTCGGCAACTATTTGATCCCGCTGATGATCGGCGCCCGGGACATGGTGTTCCCCTACCTGAACATGCTCAGCTTCTGGACCTACCTGCTGTCGGTGATCGTGCTGCTGGCAAGTTTCTTCGTCCCCGGGGGGCCCACCGGAGCCGGCTGGACCCTGTACCCGCCGCAGGCGATTCTGCAGGGCACGCCCGGCTATGACTGGGGTATCATCCTGATGCTGGCGTCCCTGGCCATATTCATCGTCGCTTTCACCATGGGCGGGCTGAATTATGTGACCACCGTGCTGCAGGCACGCACCCACGGCATGACCCTGATGCGCATGCCGCTTACTATCTGGGGCATCTTCACTGCCACCGTGCTGGGTCTGCTGGCCTTCCCCGCATTGCTGGTCAGCGCCATCATGATGATGCTGGACAAGGTCATTGGCACCAGCTTTTTCATGCCTGCGCTGGTGTCGCTGGGCGAATCGCTGGACTATACCGGCGGCAGTCCTATCCTGTTCCAGCACCTGTTCTGGTTCTTCGGCCACCCGGAGGTGTATATCGTCGCCCTGCCTGCCTTCGGCATGGTATCGGATGTGATCGCCACCCACGCCCGCAAGAATATCTTCGGCTACCGCATGATGGTGTGGGCCATCGTCGCCATCGGCGGTCTCAGCTTCGTGGTCTGGGCCCACCACATGTACGTCAGCGGCATGCACCCGGCCTTCGGCTTCTTCTTCGCCACCACCACCCTGATCATCGCGGTACCCACCGCGCTCAAGGTCTACAACTGGGTGCTGACACTGTGGCGCGGCAACATCCACCTGACGGTGCCCATGCTGTTCGCCATCGGCTTCATCTTCACCTTCACCCACGGCGGCCTGACCGGCCTGTTCCTGGGCAATGTCACCATCGACCTGCCCCTGTCCGACACCTACTTCGTGGTGGCGCACTTCCATATGGTCATGGGGGTATCGCCAATCATGGTGCTGTTCGCCGCCATCTACCACTGGTTCCCGCTGGTCTCCGGGAAGCAGTTGCATGTGGGGCTTGGCAAGGCCCACTTCTGGTTTACCTTCCTCGGCACCTATGCGATCTACCTGCCGATGCACTACCTCGGTTTCCTCGGCGTGCCGCGGCGCTACTTCGCCACGAGTGGCACCGACTTCATACCCGAGTCCGCCGAGGCCCTCAACGCCAGTATTACCATGGCGGCGATTATCGTGGGCCTGAGCCAGCTGATTTTCATCTACAACGTGATCCGTACCCTGCGCAAGGGCGAGCCAGCCGGGCACAACCCCTGGGGGGCGACCAGCCTGGAATGGCAAACCCCGGATGTACCGCCCCGGCACGGCAACTGGGGCCCGGAACTGCCGGTCGTGCACCGCTGGGCCTATGACTTCAGCGTGCCGGGCGCAGAGCGCGACTTCATTCCCCAGAACGAGCCCGAAGGCAAAGGAGCTGAAGGATGAATTTCTTCAAGACACTGGGGACCAAGCCCTGGCTCGGCCCCACCATGGTCAGCACCGCCGGAGTCGCGGTCGCGGCCGACCCGCTGGCGGCGCCCCGCACCGCGTTGCGCTTTATCATGGGCATCGTCAGCGTATTGTTCTTCCTGTTCATCATTACCTTCCTGTCGCGCTCCCAGTATCCGGATTTCCAGGCCCTGGCCGGGCAGCCCTGGCAGCCCTTCACCGACCCCAGCCGGCTCTGGCTCAACACCGCTATCCTGGCGCTCAGCAGCCTGGCAATGCAATGGGGCCTGTGGTCGGCGCGGCGCGACCAGGTCAACCGGGCAGTCGCGGGGATCAGCGCGGCGGTATTCTTTGCGGTGGCCTTCCTGGTAGCGCAACTGGAGCTG
The DNA here is from genome assembly GCF_040221975.1 of Haliea sp. Classification (GTDB taxonomy): domain Bacteria; phylum Pseudomonadota; class Gammaproteobacteria; order Pseudomonadales; family Halieaceae; genus Haliea. Next base: position 110,134 of record NZ_JAVJWR010000027.1, on the reverse strand, counting down.
TGGCGCCATCTGCAGACCATGGGCTACTACGTCAACACCAATCCCGCCAACAGCTACTTCTACCTGCTGACCGCAGTGCACGGGCTGCATGTCCTCGGCGGTCTGATGGTGCTGGCCAATGTGGTATTCCGGGTCTGGTATGACGGCGCCGTGGCCCGCTTGAGCAGCCCGCTCGCACTCTGCACACACTACTGGCACTTCCTGCTGGGAGTCTGGCTGCTGCTGTTTGCCGTGCTCACCAGCCGGGCCGAGACTATCAACATGTTGGCAGCCCTGTGTGGCTTCTGAGGGAGCTCTCATGAAATCAGCCGATCCCGTCAGCAGCGATTACACCCAGCCCGGCGTTCCCGGCATGGTCCGGGACTGGGGCGCCGACAAGCAGGCCTTCGACTTGCCCTGGGGCAAGGTGATGATGTGGATATTCCTGCTCAGTGACACCTTTATTTTCAGCATCTTCCTCACTGGTTACATGAACGTGAGGTTGTCGGCCACCGACCCATGGCCACCCGCCAGCGAGGTTTTTGCCCTGACCATTGGCGGTGTTTACCTGCCACTGGTGTTGATCGCCATCATGACGTTTATCCTGATCACCAGTAGCGGGACCATGGCCATGGCTGTGAACTTTGCCTACCGGGGCGACCGCCGCCGCACCGTAATCCTGATGGCAATCACCGCCGTGCTCGGTGCCAGCTTTGTCGGCCTGCAGGCCTTTGAATGGAGCAAGCTGATCCACGAGGGCGTAAGACCCTGGGGCAACCCCTGGGGCGCAGCTCAATTCGGCTCCGCATTCTTCATGATCACGGGCTTCCACGGTCTGCATGTGAGCGCCGGTGTCATCTACCTCGCCATCATCGCCCGCAAGGTGGGCCGGGGCGACTACGAAAAGAAAGGCTACGCGATCGTCGAGATCACTGGCCTCTACTGGCATTTCGTGGACCTGGTCTGGGTCTTCATTTTCGCCTTCTTCTACCTGTGGTAAGGAGGATTGCATGAGCGACACCGCGGGTGAACAGCACCCCATAGGTATCTACCTGAAAATCTGGCTGCTGCTATTTGTGCTCAGTACCTTTTCCTACATGGTCGATTACTTCCACGTGCAGGGTTACCTGCGCTGGACCCTGATCATCATTTTCATGCTGCTGAAGGCGGGCCTGATCGTGGCCATCTTCATGCACTTCCAGTGGGAACGGCTGGCGCTCAAGTACACCCTGCTGCTGCCAACACTGGCGATTATGGTGCTGATCGCCCTGATGCTGATCGAGGGCGACTATACCTTTGCAACCCGGCAAGCGTTCCTTGACCACGGATGAACATGCAACCTCGCCAGCGCATGTTGCTGGGGTTTGTCCTGGCCAATAGCGCCATCGCCGCAGTCGCGGCCATCCTCCTCCTGAACCGGCCAACACCGCCGCCCCAGATCGAGGGCGTACTGCTGCCCGAGGCCAGGGCGCTGGCGCCGTTTGTGCTGACTGACCACCACGGCGATGCCTTCAGCAACAGCGACCTGAAGGGGCGCTGGCATCTGGTGAGCTACGGTTTCACCACCTGCCCCGATGTCTGCCCCGCAACCCTGGCGGAACTTGCGGGCTTTCGCAGCCAACTGGCACCCGAGTTGCGTCGCGACCTGCAGGTGCTGTTCTACAGTGTGGACCACCGCCGGGATACTCCCGTGCAGATGGCCAGCTATGTCGCGTTCTTCGACCCCAGCTTCACTGGCCTCACCGCTACCGATGGCGGTGAAGCGGGAGCTGCCGCCTTTGCCAGCAGCCTGGGCATCATGTCCGTGCTGGAACCCGCCGAGGGCACCACCCTGGAGGACGGCGATTACGAGGTCGGTCACGGGGTATCGCTGTTGCTGCTGAATCCGGAGGGCAAGCTCCAGGCCGTGCTGGAACCCGGACGCGTTGATGCCCAGGGCTTCCCCGGCTTTGACATTCCCACCCTGGTACGGGACTACACGGCCATCCGCACCCACCTCAGCGATACCCGCAAGGCAAATCCCGCTCGCGGTCAGGATGTCTGAACCGTTGCCGCAGGCAGCCCGCCCCGCAGGGTATACACTCAGCGACCGGCTTCAATAAAAAAGGAATCGCCATGTTTGAGAACGAACATCCCGCGCGCCGTGCGGCGCTGCTGTCGCGGGAATATGTCCACAGCAAGAACAAGGCGGGCTGGCTGGGCCTGTATGCCGAGGACGCCATCATCCAGGATCCCATTGGCGTCTCCCACATCGACCCGGAGGGCAACGGTCACCGGGGGCCAGCGGCGCGCGAAGCCTTCTGGGACAATTTTATCGCCCCGGTGGATATCCGCATCGAAATCCTGGAGTCCTTTGCCGCCGGTGATGAGGTCGCCAACCATGTCAATCTGACCATCACCATTGACGGCGGCGAAGGCAAGACCTTGCAACAGAAGGTGCATGGCATTTTTACCTACCATGTCGACGCCGAGGGCAAGCTTCTGTCCCTGCGCGGCTATTGGGAAACCGACGACCCCCGCAATGCCCTCATGGAAGTGGACGCCGAGGGTAACCTGAAGGCGCTGGCCTGAGCGCTTCCCTATCCCGGGAGGGATCAGTATGCTTGCCGGGAGCATAACGAGCCCGGCTAGCGGGCGCTGCAGGGAGTGGCATGGCAAGCATCCGACAATTGCTTAAGGACATTGAGGCGGCACCCGACGGACCCGGGGTCGCCGCCATCTTCGATTTCGATGGCACGGTCATTTCCGGCTACTCTGCCACCCTGTTCATTCGCGAGCAGCTGCGGCGCGGCGATCTCAATGGCCGGGAACTGATTGAACTGGTGCAGGCCATGGCCAGCTTTGGCCTCGGCAACATGGGCTTCTCGGCGATGATGACCGTAACCGCCCAGTTTCTGCGCGGCATTGACGAAGACAGCTACCACGAGTTCGGCGAAACCCTGTATCGGGACCAGATCGCACGCCGCGTATACCCCGAATCCCGCGCCCTGATCGACGCCCATCGCGCCAAGGGCCACACGGTTGCCATCATTTCCTCGGCCACCTGTTACCAGGTCGAGCCCGCGGCGCGGGACCTGGGCATCGAACACGTCATGTGCACGGCACTGGAGGTTGAGAACGGCAGGTTCACCGGCGGCGTCGTGCGCCCCACCTGCTTCGGCCAGGGCAAGGTGGACGCGGCCGAGCAACTGGCTGCCGACCAGGGCGCCGACCTCGACCAGAGCTTCTTCTACAGCGACAGCCAGGATGACCTGCTGCTGCTGGAGCGGGTGCGCTATCCGCGGGTACTGAATCCGAGCAGCCGCCTGCTGGGCATTGCCCGCGACCGGCAGTGGCCCGTGGTGCGCTTTACCAGTCGTGGCCGCCCGTCCGTCTCCCAGTACCTTCGCTCCGCCGCGGCCACGGTCAGCCTGGTCCCCACCTTCCTGGCGGGCCTGCCGGTCTATGCCCTGACCCGCTCCAGGCGCCAGTCGCTCAATTTCTCCCTGTCCCTGTTCGCGGACACCGCCAGCGCCCTGATCGGCCTGGACCTCAACGTCAAGGGCCAGGAACACCTGTGGTCGCAGCGACCCGCCGTATTCATCTTCAACCACCAGAGCAAGGCCGATGTGGTCATCATGGCCAGCCTGCTGCGGCGCGACATGGCCGGGGTGGGCAAGAAAGAGATTCGCGACATGCCGGTCATCGGCAGGGTGCTGGAGCTGGGCGGGGTGGTGATGATCGACCGCGCCAACTCTGCCAGCGCCATCGAAGCCATGACGCCCCTGGTGGAAGCGATGCGCGAGGAAGGCAAGTCGGTGGCGCTGGCACCCGAGGGCACCCGCAGCGTTTCACCGCGGCTGGGCGCCTTCAAGAAGGGCGCCTTTCATCTGGCGATGCAGGCCGGCGTCCCCATCGTCCCGATCGTGATCCGCAACGCCGGCGATGTGGCGCCCAAGGGCGAGTTTGTATTCCGGCCCGCGACCGTGGATGTGGAGGTGCTGGAGCCTATCGACACCTCGGCGTGGACGGCAGCCAGCCTGGACCGGCATGTGACAGCGGTGCGCAACCTGTTCCTGCAGAGCCTGGGCCAGCCGCTGGAAGAGGGCGTCGCGGCAACCGCGAGCCGGGCGCCGGCAGAACCCACACCCAACGCCAAGGCCAAGGCCAAAACCGGGCCCAAGCCCAAGCCCAAGCCCAAGCCCAAGCCCAAGCCCAAAGCCAAATCCAAGGCCCAAGCGACACCCAAAGCCAAAGCGAAGGCGAAGGCTAGAACCAGTCCCAGGCCCAAGGCTGCCGCCAGGCCCAAGGCCCGGCCCAAAAACCGGGCCGGGACGCAGGCAGCCAGCTCGTGAGCCTGGAGGGCAAGTTCAGCGCCAATCCCTGGCCAGCCGGGGAGGCGCCGGTGGTGTTTATTCTCGATGCCCGCAACGGCTTCGAGCAGGATTTGCTGGAACGCTGGATCACAGCCCATGAAGAGACGGCGTCTGGCCAGTGCCGCACGCATCGGCGCCTGAACCTGAACCTGGGCAATGATCGCCGCGGCATCGATCCCGGCAGCATGCGCGAGCAGCTTTCCAGCAGCGATGACGCCATCATCGCCCCGCTGCGGGTAGCCTGGACACCGCCCCTCGCGGCCCTCAATTCCGGGCCGCGCCTGCGCGACCTGATCATGGGCGACCCCCGGCGCCCGCGCCAGGGTCGGGCGCGGCGTATCGCGGCGCGGGAGCCCGAACGGATGCACCTGGTCAGCGGCGAGCCGGACTCGCTGGCGAACCTGCGCGGCCGCTACCTGGCCAAGTACGCGGAGGACAGCGCCACCGACGTGCACGCATTCGGCATTTTTGTCGCGCGGCAGGCCGCGGTGGTGCTGGATATCGCCGAACGCCGGCTGCAGGGTGGGCGCTACAAGGTGCCTCGCTATGTCGCCGAGAGCCTGCGCGCCAACCGCAGCTACAACGAGGCGCTGGAGCACCTCGCCGCGCAGCAGGGCAGCAGCAAGACTGCACTGCTGAAGGAAGCCTCGGCCTACATGGAGGAAATGATTTCCATCCCCAGCACCTTCTGGCTGGACGTGTGGGCGAGCTTCTGCGGTTTCTGCCTGCGCCTGGGGTACGAGCGCAAGATCGTGGTTGATCCGGCGGCGATCGAGGCAATGCGGCAAATTGTCCGCGACCATCCCTCCATGCTGCTGTGGACCCACAAAACCTACCTCGACGGCATGGTGGTACCCAAGGTCCTGTATGACAACGACTTTCCCATGCCGCACATGTTCGGTGGCGCCAACATCAACTTCGCCGGCGTCGGCTTCATGGTGCGCCGGGCGGGCGGCATCTTCATCAAGCGCAGCTTCAGCGACAACACTCTGTACAAACTGACCCTGCGCCACTACATCGGCTACCTGATGGAAAAGCGGTTCCCGATGAACTGGTCTTTCGAGGGCACCCGCTCCCGCCTGGGCAAGCTGATGCCACCGCGCTACGGCCTGCTGAAATATGTCCTCGAAGCCTGCCACGCCACCGATGCCCGGGACATCCACATCATCCCCATCTCCATCAGCTACGACCTGATACGCGACGTCGAGGAGTATGCCACCGAGCAGACCGGCCGCGGCAAGGGCGCCGAGTCACTGCGCTGGTTCATCGGCTACGTCCGCAGCCTCGCCAGGCCCATGGGCAAGATCTACATGGATATCGGCCAGCCCGTGGTGCTGTCGCAGGCACCGGAACCCGAGGACAGCCTGGCCCTGTCCAAGATCGCCTTCGAGGTGGCAGTAGAGGCCAACCGGGTCACTCCCATCACCTTTCCCTCGCTGGTGACCATGAGCCTGCTGGGAGCGGCTCCCAAGGCACTCACTGAATCCGAAGTGGTGGAGGAGCTGCGCGCGCTGCTGGCCTGGGCCGAGACGCGCCAGCTGCGAATTTCAGCGGATTTCGACCGCGCCTACGCCGAACAGATGGACGGTCTCCTGGGCATCATGATCAACGAGGGCATCGTTACCCGCTATGACGAAGGGCCGGAAGTGGTGTATGGCATCGCCCTGGAACAGCACCCGGTAGCCAGCTACTACCGCAATACCATCATCCACTTTTTCGTCAACAAGGCGATCATTGAGCTCGCCCTGGTGAAGTCCACGGAAGCCAGCGAGGCCCAGGCCCTGGAGGTGTTCTGGGCCGAGGTTGACGAACTGCGAGACCTGTTCAAGTTCGAATTCTTCTACGCTCCCAGCGCTGAATTCCATCGCGAGATCCGCGCCGAGCTGGCGCGCTACGAGCCGGACTGGGAGTCGCTCCCGGAACGCACCCCCGGAGGCTTCACCCAGCTGCTGCTGGCCATGACCCCGCTGGTGGCCCACGTCACCCTGCTGACCTATGTCGAGGCCTATTCCGTGGTGTCCGACCTGGCTGCAAGGTTGCCCGCGGAGCAGGGCATGGACGAGCAGGCCTGCGTCAGCGAGGCCCTGAAACTGGGCCGCCAGCTGTACCTGCAGCGCCGCATCAGCAGTGAATCGTCCATCGGCAAGCTGCTGTTCCGCAACGGCTTCCAGATGTTGCAGCACCGGGGACTCACCAGCGGCGGCGGCCAGGAACGGGGCGAACAGCGGCAGACCCTGGCGCGGCAGCTGCGAGAGCTGAAACGGCGGCTGGAAGTCATCCGCGCCATCGGCCTCACCGGCCGCGACCGATTCAAGGAACCCATGCCATGAGCAACCTCAAAGTCTGTCTCCTGGGGGGCGGCTCCTGGGGCACCACGGTTGCCGCCCTGGTGGCCCGCAACGCACCGGTCACCCTCTGGGCCCGCAATGCCGAGACCGTGCAGGAAATCAATACACGCCACAGCAACGAGACCTACCTCCCTGGCGCCCGCCTGCCGGAGAAGCTGCGGGCGACGGCGGACATCGGCGAGGCCGTGGCCAGCGCCGATGTCATTGTCATGGGGATCCCGTCGCAGAATTTCCGCAGCGTGCTGCAGCAGGTACGCGAACATATCCGGCCCTGGGTACCGATCATCAGTCTGACCAAGGGGCTGGAACTGGACACCCGCATGCGCATGACTGAAATCATCGCCGAGGTGCTGCCCGGGCATCCGGTGGGCGTCCTCACGGGTCCCAACCTGGCCCGGGAGATCATGGCGGGCCAGGCGGCGGCGAGTGTAATCGCGATGGAAGACGCGATCATCGTGCGCGAACTGCAGTGCCTGTTCTCCAGCGGCCTGTTCCGAGTCTACACCAACACCGATGTGGTGGGCTGTGAGCTGGGCGGGGTACTGAAAAACATCATCGCCATCGCCGTGGGCATGGGCGACGGCCTCGGCGCCGGGGACAACACCCGGGCGTCCCTGATCACCCGCGGCCTGGCGGAGATCAGTCGCCTCGGCTGCGCCATGGGCGGCCAACCGGAAACCTTCGCCGGTCTCGCGGGCATTGGCGACATGATCGCCACCTGCACCAGCCCCCAGAGCCGCAACCGTCACGTCGGCATGGAACTGGGCCGTGGCAAGAGCATGGCAACCATCTCCGCGGAGATGTTCATGGTCGCGGAGGGCGCCAAGAGTGCACCCGCGGTGATGGCGCTGGCGGATCAGCACGGGGTGGAGATGCCGATTGCCAGTGACGTCTACAAGGTATTGAGCGGCGAGACATCGGCCCAGCGCATTTTCCGCGGGCTGCTGCGGGTCACCGCGGGGGCCGAGTCGGAGCCCGGCTGAGCCGGACCCGGGAAATGTGCAGGTAACTAAAGTTCAGGGCTGGCGCCGGCACTGGGGCTGGGGCAAACTGGCCCCAGAGGAAAAAACCACGGGATCGGATCATGAAGACGCCGCAGTGGGCCCTGTGCCTGTTTCTGTTGTTACCCGTCACTGCCCTGGCCGCAGGCAACGGCAAGTTTGGCCAGCTCAATGGCAACCCCGGACTGAGATCCGCCTCCGCCATCGTGCTGGACGCCGATGGCAACATCATCTACGGCAAGGACACGGACACGGTTCGCCCCATAGCCTCTATCACCAAGCTGATGACCGCGATGGTCATTCTCGATGCCGGACTGGACCTGGAACAGCCGATCACGGTGACCCGGGACGACCGCGACCTGATCCGTCTCACCGGCTCGCGGCTGGACTACGGCGCCACTCTCAGCCGGCGGGAAATGCTGCTGCTGGCCCTGATGTCCTCGGAAAACCGCGCCGCCAGCGCGCTCGGACGCACCTATCCCGGCGGGCTTGACGCCTTCGTCACGGCCATGAACCTGAAAGCGGAGGCGCTGGGCATGCGCAACAGCCAGTTTGCCGACCCCGCCGGCCTGCACGGCGATAACCTGTCCACCGCCCGGGACCTGGCGCTGATGGTGCGCGCCGCGGGCACGTATCCGCTGATTACCGAAGCCAGCACGACGCCGGGCATGGAAGTCCACCCCTTTGCCCGCCGCGGGCCCCTGAACTACAACAACACCAACCGCCTGCTGAAAAACCAGACCTGGGAAATCGGCCTGAGCAAGACTGGCTACCTCAATGAGGCGGGCCGCTGCCTGGTCATGCAGGCAACCATTGAGGGCGAACCGGTGTCCATAGTGCTGCTCAACTCGTTCGGCAAGCTGACCCCCTTCGGCGATTCCAACCGCCTGCGCAAGTGGATGCTGGCAAACAGCTGAGGAGCGGGCCATGCTGAACAGACGCCAGATTCTGCAACTCGCCGCGACACTACCCCTGCTAGGCACCGGCACGGCTAGCGCGACAGGCCCGGCGGGAAACACTGGCCCGACTGTGAACACGCGCCCCATACCCAGCTCCGGCGAACTGCTGCCGGTCATCGGCATGGGCACCTCGCAAACATTTGACGAGCCCGCCAGTCCCGAGACGCTGCAGCAGTTGGGCGCAGTCCTGCAGGCTTTCTTCGCCGCCGGCGGCACGGTCATTGACTCTTCCCCGATGTACGGTGAAGCGGAGTCGCGGGTCGGCGACATCCTCCGCACCCTGTCGCCGCGGCCGCCGGTATTTGCCGCCACCAAGGTCTGGACCACGGGCCGGGAGGAAGGCATCGCCCAGATGCAGACTTCCGCCGAGCGCATGGCGGTCGAGCGCTTCGACCTGATTGCAATCCACAACCTGCAGGACTGGCGCACCCACCTCGCCACGCTGAAACAGTGGAAAGAGGAGGGCAAGGTGCGCTACATCGGCATCACCACCTCCCATGGCCGCAACCACGAAGAACTGTTGCAAATCATGCGCACGGAGCCGCTGGATTTCGTCCAGTTCAGCTACAACATGGAAGATCGTACCGCAGAGCAGGCCCTGCTGCCGCTGGCGCAGGAGCGCGACATCGCCACCATGATCAACCGCCCCTACCAGCGCGGCTCCCTGTTCGCCAAAACCCGCGACCAGGAATTGCCGGCAGTAGCCGCGGAGCTTGGCTGCAGCAGCTGGGGACAATTTTTCCTGAAATGGATCCTGGGCCACCCGGCAGTGACCAACCTGATTCCCGCCACCTCCAAAGTCCATCACATGCAGGACAACATGCAGGCCAACTTCGGCCCGTTGCCGGACCGCAACCAGCGTGCGGAAATGATGCGCGTCTTCAGCGCACTGTAGTGGCAGCTTGAACGCACAGAAACCCTCCCTGCTGCAGCGGGGACTGGACTTCGCCTGCGACATCCACCCCCGTGAGGCGCGGGCCACCCTGGGCTCCTTCAGCCTGGTGCTGATCCTGATGGCCGCTTACTACATCCTGCGGCCCGTGCGGGACGCCATGGCCAGCGACTGGAGCGATGCCGAAGTCAGCGTGCTCTGGACCCTGACTTTCCTGTTCAGCGTGGTCGCGGTATCACTGTACGGTAACGCCGTGACCCGCATTCGCCTGCGACACCTGGTACCGGCGGTGTACGGCTTCTTTGCCGCAACGTTTGTCCTGTTTTACGTCGGTATCCAGACCGTGGCCGAGCGCACCTTGCTGGACAAGGCCTTCTACGTCTGGATCAGCGTCTTCAGCCTGTTCCACATCTCCGTATTCTGGAGCTTCATGGCCGACACCTGGGCCAGGCCCCAGGCCACGCGCCTGTTCGGATTCATCGGCGCCGGTGCCAGCGTCGGCGCCATGCTCGGCCCGGCCTTTACGGCCCTGCTGGCGGCGGAAGCGGGGACCGACACGCTGCTGCTGATCGGCAGCGCGGCCCTGGTCGCCACCCTGCCCCTGGTCTACTGGCTGCAGCGGCTAAAGGTCGAGGATCTGGGCAATGCCGGTCTCACCGCCAGCGGCCGGGATTTTGACTATATCGGCGGCAACCCCCTGGCGGGTTTCTCCGAATTCCTCCGCAGTCCCTACCTGCTCGGCATCGCCCTGTTCATCGTGCTCTACACCTCCATCAGCTCATTCATCTATTTCGAGCTGAAAAACCTGCTGGAGCCCTATGACCGGGAGACCCGGACCCAAATCTGGGCCGCCATGGACCTCGCCGTCAACACACTGACCGTGGTGATCGCCGCCTTTGCCACGGGGCGCATTGCCAGGCACCTGGGACTGCCCTTCACCCTCGCCTGTATTCCCGCGGTCATCTGTGCCGGGCTGCTGCTGCTGGCTGCAGCGCCCATCGTGGCCGTGGTGGTGGGCGTACAGATCGCGCGCCGGGCGGGCAATTTCGCCATTACCCGGCCCGGGCGGGAGATGCTGTTCACCGCCGTCGACCAGGAGGCCCGCTACAAGGCGAAACCGGTGATCGATATTGTGGTCTACCGGGGCGGAGACATGGTCAACGCGTGGGCCTTCACCGCGCTGACCCAGGGCCTGGGCCTGGGCATGGCCCCGGTGGCCCTGATCGGCGCCGGCATTGCCGCCTGCTGGGGGGCAACGGGGGTATATCTCGGGCGCAGGTTCAACCAGCAGCACAACCCGTCAGACCAGCAAGCCAAATAGTTGAGCCAAGCCCAGCTGCCTGCCGGGCCCGCGGCTCCACGATGTGGCTGCGGCGCCCGCGGCCGTTATACTGGGAATAATCGCGAACACTGGAGGCAAGCACCATGGCAACAGCGGCTGATTACAACCTGGGCCCCAATACCTTTCCCCGGGGCTGGTTCATTGTGGCAGAAAGCAAGGAACTCGACGCCGGACCCATGGCGGTGCGGTTCTTTGGCCAGGATCTGGCGCTGTACCGGGGTGAAAGCGGCAAACCCGTCCTGCTGGACGCCTACTGTGCCCACATGGGCACCCATCTGACTGCCAGCACCAGCGCCATGATCGTCAAGAATGGCGAGCAGATCGAGGGCGATTCCATCCGCTGCCCCTACCACGGCTGGCGTTACAGCTGTGACGGCGATGTCGATGACATTCCCTACGCCGAAGGCCCCTACCCCAAGTCGGCCTCGATCCGCTCCTACCCGGTGGTGGACAACATGGGCTGCGTGATGGCCTGGTATGACCCGGAAGGGCGCCCTCCCGAGTACGACGCGCCCCTGTTGCAACAGTGGGATGATCCGCAGTGGGTGCAGTGGGAGCTGGACCACCTGGGTGAACTGCAGATCCACCCCCAGGAAATCCTCGACAACATGGCCGACAGCCGCCATCTGGGGCCCACCCACGGTGCACCCTGCGAGTATTTCGAGAACGAGTACCGCGACCAGGTGTATATCCAGCGGCAGGGTGGCCCGATGCAGCTGTATGATACCTACCTGTATACCACCACCTGGTACACCGGGCCGGGCCTGCTGTTGTCGAAGCAGGTATTCGGCGACGCCGTCATGTTCGAGCTGATCGCCAACACTCCGGTGGACGACGGCGTGGTCAAGTGCTGGCATGCTGTACTCTACAGGGGCGCCAGCAGCCCAGCCAGCAACGAGGACCGGGAGGCCGCCAGGCAATTCCAGGCCAACGCCCTGGAGGCCTTCGGCGCGGATTTCAATGTCTGGAAGTTCAAGCGCCCGGCACTGAAAATCATGCAATTGAAGACCGACGGACCCTTCCGTACCGGCCGCCAGTGGTACTCGCAGTTCTTCGCCACACCGGATGACGCCGCAAGGATTCGCGATGAAGTCAACGGCAAGCACTACACGAAAGGCCTGGCAACACCCGAGGAAGCGGGCCACGCCATCGACGACGGCCTGCCCTTTTAGGGGGGCCCGCCAAGGGGGGCCCGCCGAGGGGGGCCCGCCAAGGGGGGCCGCCGAGGGGAACGGCCATCCCTCAAAACAGTCAAAATCCTCGCGACATAGACTAGAATAGCCGCCCGTTCGCGAGGGTTCCCCCGATGAAAAAAGTATTTATCCTGCTGACAGTCACCTGCTTCCTGACTGCCTGCGTCACCAGTCCCACCGGCCGCAGGCAGCTGATGCTGATTTCGCCGGAGGCCGCGATCGTGGAATCCCGCGCCGCCTACCTGAACACCGTCTCGGATATGGGCGCCAAGGACCAGCTTTCGAACGACAAGGCACTGGCCAAGCGAGTGGCAACGATTACCGGACGCCTGGTGTCGGTGGCAATTTCCGAATATCCGCAGTCGGCAGGCTGGGAGTGGAGCGTGGCTCTGGTGGATGACGACAAGACTGTCAACGCCTGGTGCATGGCGGGGGGTCGGATGGCGGTGTATACCGGCCTGTTCAAACAGCTCAAGCTGACCGACGCCGAGTTCGCCCAGATCATGGGCCATGAAATCTCCCACGCCCTGGCCAACCACACCGCCGAACGCATGTCCCGGGCGATGGCGACTACCCTCGGGGTGGTCGCGGTCGGTGCCATGTCAGAAAACCCCAACATGGCCATGGGTGCCGCAGGCATGGCTGCCACCCTGGCCCTGCAGCTGCCGAACAGCCGTACCGCCGAGCTGGAGGCCGACCAGTTGGGGCTGGAGCTTGCCACCCGCGCGGGCTATGACCCGGACGCCGCGGTCAGCCTGTGGGCCAAAATGGGCTCTGTGGATGGCGGCAGCCGCCCGCCGGAATTTCTCAGCACCCACCCGGCACCGCACAACCGGCAGGCGGCGCTGGCCGCAATGGCTCTGGCGGCGCGCAAACTGAATCCCCGGGGCCAACTTGCGCCAGTGCATCCGGTGCAGGTACTGACAGCAGAGAAGCGGCCCTGATACGATTTGCCCGGCCTCGGGTTCCGGTACCCGACCGCGCCAGTACAACTCAACCCGCAGGCGGGGTATAGGTCACATCGTCGAGCTCTGCCGGCAGTACCTGACGCAAATATCTGGCCGCAGCTGCCCGCGCCGGCGCCGATAGCGAAAACTGGCGCTCAAAGAAACTGCTGACCACCACCCGGGTAATCATCTGCTGACGCAGGGTATTCATGGCTGCCGGCAGGGGATCCAGCGTACACAGATCGGGCTCCGCCGCGTAATCCAGCCCCATTTCAGGGGGGCCGATGAGGTCGAACCAGGGCTCCTCCATGACGTCGCCGGCATTGCGCTGGACTATCCAGCAGCCGACAACATCCGGGTTGTGCAGCCAGCGCATCACCGCGGCCGGCCCGGCAAAGCCGGTATGGGACCCGGCGCGCAGGGTGACCAGCTCGCCCCCGGGTACCTGCCCGGGTACCGGCGCGGCATTGGCCGCATAAGGCACCAGCGCATCGATGTCCCCGGCCAGCATCAGGAAAGGCAGGCTGTGGTGGCGATAAAAAACCGGGGTGAAAACAAACGTGGGGCCCGCAATCGAGATCGCGGCCCGGATCCGGGGATCGCGCAGCTCCGGGTGAAAGCCCGCCAGCGTAGTGGTCAGGCCACCCAGAGACAGGCCCAGGGCGCCAATGCGCTCCGGATCGATTTGCCGGTACAGGCTGTGGTCGACATCCGCCGACAGCTGCAGCAGGCTGTCGATCAGGAAGCTGACGTCCGCCGGCTGGTTGACCACATCCTTTACCTGCGGACCACCGGGCGCACGCATGTTGGTCAGGGGAAAGTCCGCGGCCACCACCACGTAGCCAAGACTGGCCAGGTGGCTGTTCAGATACGCCCCTTCCCGGCGTGACGAGGAGTACCCGTGGCTGTATACCAACAGTGGATAGGGGCCGTACTCCCGGTCTTGCGGATACCACACAGTGGACTCCAGGCGCCGCTGCTCGCTACCCGCATAGTCACCATTGGCGGCAGTTGGACGGGTGGGGTCGAGGAACTCATGATCCAGGCGCACCACCTCCAGCGGCCCCATCTGCAGGCGGGACGCACTTTCCGAGCCGGGCGGGAACGGTTCCGGCTGCTTGCCATTGACCAGCACCAGTACGCCCACGCCAACAATGGCTGCCAGTATCAGCACGATCTTGAGAAAAGTCTTCATCCGTACCCACCATTGCCAGGAAACAGCGATTATTGCCGATCAGGTGACGCGCCCGCCACTATACCCGCACCTGCAGTTGTTGCACACGTGCCACTACCGCCTGCGCGGAGCGCACTGCGGACTCCAGCAGCGGCACTCCGGGGTAGGCCCAGGAGCCACTGTAGAAGACGCGGCGATCCGGTTCCGCATGCCACCCGACGAGGGTGCTGTGGATCTCGGCGGTACCGGTGTGGACCACCGCCCGCTGCAGCGGCACCCGGGCCAGTACGGTTTCCGGGTCCGGTTCATACAGGGGGTTCCAGGTCTGCAGCACCGGCTCCGCTGCCGCCAGCGTCGGTTCCACGGCATTGACCAGCACCGTGAACATGACCCGTGCAAGTTCAGGGTCAGTCTGGAAATTGAGCGCACTCCAGTCAGCGGTCCGGCGCGGCAGAAAGCGCTGGTCCCGATGCAGCCAGAGCTCGCCGCTGCCGAATCGCACCTGGTCCAGTACCTGCCGCTCCCGCTGGAACTGCTCGCCCTCGAGAAAATCGAGCTGATTGGCCTGCACTGCCAAAATAACCCGATCAAACTGTCCGCCTTCGCCACGGGCATTGTGCACCAGAACCCCGTCTTCCCGCGCCGCCAGCCGCTGTACCGGGCTGCCGGTAAAGGCCGGTATGGCAGCTGCAAGCGCCGCCACCAGTGCCGAGCTGCCACCCTGCAGCCGCACCAGGCCGCCGCCGTGGAGAATCTCATCCAGCAGCGACAGCAGCTGGGGGGCGGGCCAGGTCAGCAGCTGTGCTTCGTCGCAGGTACAAATGGTGGTGAGCAGGGGCAGCACCAGGCCGCGCCAGAACAGGGGGTCAAAAGACTGTTGCTGCAGAAAATCCGCCAGGGTGAAGCTGGCGTCCCCAGCCGCCAGCCCGGCGCTGGCGCGACGCAGCTGCCAGAGGCCCCGCGCCAGGCGCAGGGAGCGGTGGTTGAGATAACGCCAGGAGCCCACCCAGGGCCAACCGGTCACCGGCATGCGGCCGCTGCGAAACCAGGTCTGGCGGTCGGTCCAGCTGCAGGAGGCATAGGTGGCAACCGGGAATGTACCCACCCCCACCTCCGCCGCAAGCGCCAGCACGCTGTGCCAGTTGCGTGGACTCATGACCCGCAACGGCAGGTCGACATTGCCCCCCTGCACGGCCATGGCATGGGCATCCATGCCGTGGCCCGGGCGGGCTTCAAACAGGGTGACGTCAAAGCCCGCCTTGCGACAACCATGGGCCGCGGCGAGTCCCGCCATGCCGCTGCCGACCACTGCCACAGTTGCACCCATCAGCCGCTCCGCTCACCCCTTCGTCCCGGCAGAATGCCCGGATAGTGAGTGAATCTCAAGCGGCGCCAGACCCGGATTCCCGGCGCCTTGAGCATTCACGGTCTATCGGCCATCATTTGTCCGTAATGCCTGAGCGAGGCCCCCGTATGCGACGCCAATGCCGCTACGCTGCGCAGGTCAGCGCCACACTGCTTCTGCTCGCCAGCCCCATCACCGTGGCCGAAGCACGACTCAACCTGTCCGCCGGTCAGGTGGGCATTGATCGCGCACTGGACAACCGCGGCCGCTATGGTCTTGAGTATCGCTTCTCCAGCGAGGTCCGCCTCGGGCTGGCCCTGTACCACCTTTCCAACGCCAGTCTCGGTGACGAGAACCCGGGTAACGAGGAGATCGTAATCTCGGTCAACTTTCCCCTGCGTTGAACCTGCCCGCCCGTGCCAGCAGCTCTGCGGTATCCTGCCCCAGGGTCGGCGGTGCCGCGCCATAGGTGACTGGCGTGCGCGACAGCTTGATCGGGTTGCCCACCAGCTCCAGATCAGGATTCAGCGGGTGGGGCACGTTCACGCGCATGTCCCGCGCCAGGATCTGGGGCTCGTTGAACACCTCCGCCACGCTGTTGATCGGGCCGGCCGGAACACTCGCCGCCTCCAGGCGCTGCAGCCAGTCGGATTTATCCCGCCTGAGCATGCACGCCTGCAACAGCGGAATGAGTTGCTCCCGGTGCTGGACCCGCAGGCGATTGTTCAGAAAGCGGGGATCATCCGCCAGCTCCGGGCATTCCAGCACTGCGACAAACCGCCGGAACTGGGCATCGTTGCCCACTGCCACTACCAGATGACCATCGCGGGCGACGAAGCTCTGGTAAGGCACGATGTTCGGGTGGGCATTGCCGAGACGGCCGGGATTAATGCCACCGACCAGGTAATTGCTGGCCTGGTTGGCCAGGGTTGCCGCAGTCACGTCCAGCAGTGCCAGGTCGACCTGCTGGCCCAGCCCGGAGCGGTCGCGTTCGGCCAGCGCCGCGAGGATGCCGATAGTGGCGTAGAGCCCGGTCATGATATCCGTGAGTGCCACCCCCACCTTCATCGGCTCCGCACCCGGGCTGCCGTCGGGCTGGCCGGTGACGCTCATCAGGCCACCCATGGCCTGTACCAGGAAGTCGTAACCGGGTCGCTCGCGCAGTGGTCCGGTCTGGCCAAAACCGGTAATGGAGCAGTATACCAATCCCGGGTTCAATGCCGACAGACTGGCGTAATCCAGGCCATGGCGAGCGGCATCGCCGACCTTGAAATTCTCCACCACGACATCGCACTGCGCGGCCAGGGCGCGCAGGGTTGCCTGACCCTCGGTGGATTTGATGTCCAGGCAGAGCGACTGCTTGCCGCGATTGGTGCAGAGAAAGTAGGCAGACTCCGCGGTCGGCTCGCCGTCCGCATCCGCCATGAAGGGCGGTCCCCAGGCCCGGGTGTCATCGCCGCCATCCGGGCGCTCGGCCTTGATCACCTCGGCACCGAGATCCGCCAGGATCTGGGTGGCCCAGGGGCCGGCCAGCACTCGCGACAGGTCCAGCACCCGGATGTGGGACAGGGCGCCCATGCTAGAAGGCCGGAATGTCCGTCTGCGTGCGACCCAGGATCAGGGCGTGCACATCGTGCGTGCCCTCATAGGTGTTGACCACCTCCAGGTTCACCATGTGCCGCATCACCGGGTACTCGTCGGAGATACCGTTGCCGCCCAGCATGTCGCGGGCCTGGCGAGCGACGTGCAGGGCCTTGCCGCAGGAATTGCGCTTGATCAGGGAAATCAGCTCCGGTGCAATCTGGCCGGCATCCATCAGCTCACCGGCGCGATGACAGCCCTGCAGGGCCAGGCTGATTTCGGTCTGCATGTCCGCCAGCTTGAGCTGGACCAGCTGGTTGGCGGCCAGCGGGCGGCCGAACTGGGTGCGCTCCATGGTGTAATCGCGGGCGGCAAACCAGCAGCTCTCGGCGGCACCCAGGGCGCCCCAGGCAATACCGTAGCGGGCATTGTTGAGGCAGCCGAAGGGACCTTTCAGGCCCTCCACATTGGGCAGCAGCTGTTCTTCACCCACAAAGACATCTTCCATGACGATCTGCCCGGTGACCGAGGCCCGCAGGGCCAGCTTGCCCTCGATCTTCGGCGCACTCAGGCCCGCCATGCCCTGCTCCAGGATGAAGCCGCGGATCTTGCCGTCGTCGGTCTTGGCCCAGACCACGAACACATCGGCAATGGGGCTGTTGGTGATCCACATCTTGGCGCCGCTGAGCCGGTAGCCGCCATCGACACTGCGGGCGCGGGTGATCATGGAGCCGGGGTCGGAGCCGTGGTCGGGCTCGGTCAGGCCGAAGCAGCCTATCCACTCCCCGGTGGCCAGCCTGGGCAGGTATTTCTCCCGCTGCGCTTCGGTACCGTAGGCGTGGATGGGATACATGACCAGGGATGACTGCACGCTCATCATTGAGCGGTAACCGGAGTCCACCCGCTCCACCTCGCGGGCGACCAGCCCATAGCTGATGTAGTCCACCCCGGGGCACCCGTAGCCGTCGATGGTGCTGCCCAGCAGGCCCAGCTCGCCCATTTCGCGGAAGATGGCAACATCGGTCTCCTCGGCGCGAAAGGCATCCCGCACCCGGGGCGCCAGTTGCCCCTGGGCGTAGTGCCGGGCGCTGTCGCGCACCATGCGCTGTTCGTCGGTCAGTTGCTGCTCCAGCAGGAACGGGTCCTGCCAGTCGAGACGTTGCCACTGCTTGTTCTGTGCCATGGGATTCACTCCAGAGTCATCTGCAGCCACCACCCTAACAGGACATTGTTCATTTATAAAATATATGTTTTCTATGACTTGTATATGCTAAATATATCAAATGGACTTGAGAAAGCTGGATATTTTTCGCGCAGTGGCGGCCCAGGGCAGCTTCAGCCGGGCCGCGGAGCAGCTGCACATGGCCCAGCCGGCGGTCAGCATCGCGGTGCGCAAGCTCGAGGAAGAGCTCGGCCTGGTACTGTTCGACCGCGGCGGACGGCGCATTACCCTGACTGCGGAAGGGCGCACCCTGCTGCAGCAGGCGGTTGCCATTCTCGAGCAGGTGGCGAGCCTGAAGGCGACCGGCGGCGCCCTGCGCGGCCTGCTGCAGGGGGAGCTGGCCATCGCCTGCCCTTCCATGCTGGCGACCTACTACCTGCCGGATTTGCTGGGCCGGTTCCTGGTGCTGCACCCGCAGCTGCGCACCGTGGTGACCCAGGCCGGTACCGACCGCATCCGCCAGTGGCTGCTGGACGATGAGATCGAGCTCGGTGTCATCAGCGGTGCCAGCGAGGATGCCGTCGGCGACTTCACCACCGCGCCCCTGGTCGATGAGGAGATCGTCCTGTGCATGGCCGAGGATCACCCCTGGGCCGGGCGCAGTGCCGTGCCGGTGGCCGAGCTGCAGGATTCGCCCATGGTGGTGTACGAGAGCGGCTACTTCATCCGCAAGCGGCTGGATGAACTGTGCGCCAGCCACGGCGTCAGCCCCGACCTGCGCCTGCAGAGCAACTTCCTGCCGCTGCTGATCCGCATGGTCAAGCAGGGCCTGGGCACCACCATTGGTCTCGCCATGCTGGCGCAACAGGAGCCCGGTGTGGTCGCCGTACCGTTCGCCGAACAGCCGCGAATCCGGCTGCTGCTGGCCCGGCGCCGGCAGCGTTCCATCTCGCTTGCCAACCAGGCATTTCTGGATTGGGCGGCTTTGCAGGTATGATGCGGAATAAACCTGGACAAGAGTCATCGACACCATTCCATGCCGACCACGACCAGCTACAATGAACAGCTCGCGCGCCTGATAAGCCGGGTGGGCCATGCGGACTTCGCCCACCAGCTGGTGGCAACACTGAAAAGCCTGGTGCCCATCGACGATGCCACGGTGCTGGTCTATCCAGATACTGACCTGCCGGTGGTCGAGTATTTCGAGGTCCCGGCCGGTCTCGGCCGCTCTACCCTGGACGTCTTTGTCGCCGGCGCCTTCGTGCTGGACCCCTTCTACCAGGCCGCCAGCCGCGATCGCCGCTTCGGCGTCTTCCTGCTCCGCGACCTGGCACCCACGGGCTTTCGCGACAGCGAGTACTACAAGGCGTGGTACCGGAATTGCGGCTACCAGGACGAGTGTGGCTTCCTGCTGCCCAACGGCACTACCGGATTCATCAACATTGCGCTCGGCCGTACCGGTGCCAGGAGCCGCTTCACCCGGCAACAGGTGGCGGCGCTGGCGGCCGTCAGCCCCGTCATCGAAGTGCTGTGCCAGCAACACTGGCATACGCGTCCTGTCTCCTCATCGGGCCAGGCAAGCGCGGTGAACCTGCGCGAACAGCTCAACACCGCGCTCAACGAGTTCGGCAGCAGCCTGCTGACCGAGCGCGAAGCCCAGGTGATCAACATGGTGTTGCACGGCCACAGCACCAGGACCCTGGCGGAGAAGCTGTCGATATCGGTCGAGACTGTAAAACTGCACCGCAAGCACGCCTACGCCAAGCTTGAGGTCAGCTCCCAGGCAGAGCTGTTCTACCTGTTCCTGGATTCGCTCATGAGTGCCGGCAACTACGCCGGGGGCGATACCCTGATCGCCTACCTGCAACCACCGCAGGCGCAGGCGGCAACATGACCGGGGCGGGACCCTCGCAGCCGGCGGATTCGCGGCAGCAAGCCCTGTTGCAGCGAGGATTCACGGCCCTCGGGCGGGGTGACACCGAAACCGCCGGGCTCTGCTGCCAGCAGGCGCTGGAGCATCAGCCGGACCTGGTTCCCGCGCATTTCCTGGTGGGCCTGGTCGCCCTCGAGGCCAGGGATCGGCGCACCGCTTTCAGCGCCTTCCAGTCAGTGGTGAAGCTGGAGCGGGACCACGCTGCGGCCTGGGCCCAGCTGGCGCGCCTGTACATGAGCGAGGGCCAGGTCAACCTGGCGGATGCGGCCCTGCGGGAAACCCGTCGTATCCAGCCGGATGACCCGATCGTGCTGGACCTGATCGCCACCACCCTGTCGTTGATGGGCGAGCACGGCGCCGCCCAGGCGTTTTTCGCTCGCGCCAACACCCGCCAGCCCGGCCACCCGCCGTTCATGCTCAACCTCGCCAACAACCTCGTGTACCACGGCGACACGGACAGGGCCGACAGCATCTTCCGCGACATCATCCGCCTGCAGCCGGACAGTCCGCAGGCCCACTGGGCCCTGGCCAGCTCGGCCAAGGCGCGCGATGAAAACCACATAGAGATCATGCAGACATTGCTGGAGCGGCATCGCAACAATCCGCGGGCGCGCGCGTTCTATCTCTACGCCATCGGCAAGGAACGGGAAGACCTGCAACAGTGGGATGCTGCCTTTACGGCCTTCAGTGCCGGCGCCGCCGCCCGGCGGGCCACGGTGGACTACGACGAAGTGGCCGAGGAAGCGATGTTCAACGCGCTGGCCGAACTGTATACGCCCGCGTGGCTGGCGGAGCAGAAGCCCGGCAACCCGGACCCCTCGCCCATATTCGTGCTGGGCCAGCCCCGCACCGGTACCACGCTGGTGGAGCGGATCATCAGCAGCCACTCCGAGGTGCACTCCGCCGGCGAGCTGCAGCAGTTTGGCCTGGCCCTGCGCCGACTGGCCAACTACCAGGATCCGCGGCGGTTTTCCGCCGAATTGTTCCACAGCACACAGGAGCTGGACCCGCGCCAGGTGGGCAACCTGTACCTGCAGACCAGCAGCCGCATGCGCGGCAGTACGCCCCGTTTCGTCGACAAACTGCCGCAGAACTACCTGCTGATTCCGCTGATCCTGGCAGCGTTGCCGAATGCGAAAATCGTGCATCTGGTACGCAACCCGATGGATGCCTGTTTCGCCAGCTTCAAGCAACTGTTCGCCGACGCCTACCTGCATTCCTACGAGCAGGGCGAGATGGCACGCCACCACGTACGCTACCGCCGCCTCATGGCGCTGTGGCGCGAGCGCTTCCCGGGACGCATCTTTGACATCTGCTACGAAGACACCGCACGTGCGCTCGAACCCAACGCCCGCGCCCTGCTCGAGTACCTGCAGTTGCCCTGGGAGAATGCCTGTCTCGCCTTCCACCAGCAGAACAGTGCGGTGACCACCGCCAGCGCGGTACAGGTGCGGGAGCCTGCCCACACGCGTTCTATTGGCCGCTGGCAGCGTTACCGGCAACAACTCGCTCCCATGCAGCGGGTACTTGAGGCAGCAGGTATCCCGCTCGCGGAGTAACGCTTTGCCGCCACGCTACACCATAGGGTTATACCCTTTGCAGCACGCTTTTACTATCGTCGAACGCCAAACACCCCGATTGTGCAGCTGTCGAGCAAAGCGTATAAAAGGGGCACACAACGGCACAGGTATCCGGTGCCAAAAAGAACACCACCAGTCGATTCCAGGGGTAGCCATGAATACAGACCATCGCGGCCGGGTTATTGAAAACCGCCGACCCTGCACCACCCACGCGCTTGCCAGGGCCGTATCCGCCGCCGTGCTGGCCTCCACGATCAGTGCGCCGGCCTGGTCGCAAACGCTGGAAGAGGTCATCGTCACGGCGACCAAGCGCAGCGAGTCGGTGCAGGACGTACCGCTGGCGATCACCGCCCTGTCCGGGAATTTCGTCAACAAGGTCAACATGAACGACATCAAGGACCTGGTCTCCTACACCCCCGGCGTCACCGGCAACAGCCAGGACAGCTTCATCGATGCCATCAGCGTCCGCGGTGTCCGCACCCAGGACTTCGGCGTCGGCGGCGACCCCTCTTCCGCCTTCTTCAAGAACGACCTGTACGAAGGCCGCAACGGCTCGGCGGTTACCAGCCTCTACGATATTGACCGGGCCGAAATCCTGCGCGGCCCCCAGGGCTTCCTGTTCGGGCGCAACTCCATCGGCGGTGCCTTCAGCGTTCACACCCAACGCGCGGAACTGGGATCCAGCCCCAGCGGCTACGTGGAAATTGACGTGGCAGAACGTGGCCGGCGCGCTCTCGAGGGCGCGATAAACCTGCCTGTTTCCGATCACTTCGCGACCCGCCTGGCGGGCTATTATTCCACCGAAGACGGGTTCGCCGACAACAAGTTCCCGGGTTCCCCCGACCTGATCGAGCACGACAAGTGGGCACTGCGCTGGTCCACGAACTACGAGCGCGACCGGCTGATGGTGCGCACAATGGTCGAATACGAGGATCGCGAACAATCCGGTTCCGTTTACCGGGCGGTGGATCGCGGTGACATCTGGGAGGCGTTCGACGCAGCCCTGGGTGGCGTGGAGCTGCGCGGCAGCGACGAGGACATTGACTCGGACCGTAGCGGCGGTGACAACGACGACGCCACCATCCTGACCTTCGGCCTGCATGTCGATTACGACCTCGACTTCGCCACGCTCACCTCGAACACGGGCTACAAGGACCATGACTACTTCTACAACGAGGACTACGACGGCACCCCGCTGGACCTGAACAACTACGGCCAGGACCAGACCGGCGAGTACTTCCAGCAGGAGTTCCGCCTGACCTCCACCACCGATGGCCCGCTGAGCTGGTACGCAGGGATCTCCTATTACGAGGAAGATATTGATACCCGCTTCAGCTTTTCCGGGCGCGAGGATTTCTTCTGCCAGTACTACGGCTACTACTACAACTATGGCATGACCTTCTCCGGCTGTGAGGACCTGTACGCCTATTATGGCTCCGAGTTCACCCCGTCGGCGGACGGCCGTCTGGTCGAGACCGGCCGCATCAAGGGCGACTACTCCGGCTGGGCAACCTACGTCAACGCCAACTACTTCCTCACCGAGAGCTTCGATGTGGAGCTCGGCCTGCGCTATACCGAGGACAAGAAGGATTTCTCGATCCTGGTGCCGACACCGGAGAGCGAGCTGGGGCCCTACTGGGCCTACGGTTTCTCCACCGCCGAGTTCATCAGCGACAGCGAAACCTGGGACGACGTCACCATGCGGATACTGGCCAAGTGGCGCCCAACCGGTGAGCGCATGTTCTTCGCCGGCTACACGGAGGGTTTCAAGTCGGGCGGCTTTGGCAGCTTCAACCTCGGCAATAACCCCGCCGGTGAACCCGCCATCGGCAATATCGACCTGCGCCAGGGCGACGGTTTCCTGCCCAATGCCTTCGAACCCGAAACCGTGGACTCCTGGGAAGTGGGCTACAAGGACACACTGCTTGACGGTCGCGCCAATGTCGACCTGACCGCGTTCTACTACGAGTATGAAGACCTGCAGGTGGTCACCTTCGACGGCGGCGCCTCCCTGGTCGAGAATGTCGGTCAGGTGGAAGCCTGGGGCGTAGAGGGCTCGATTACCGGTCGCCTCAGCGACAACTTCGACCTCTACCTCGCGGCCGGCTATCTGGATTCAGAAGCCACGGAACTGCAGGACATCTGCGGCCTGGAAGATGCCGACGGCTGCGAGGGCAGCTCGCTGTTCTGGGCGCCGGAATGGTCTGCCGCAGCAGTGTTGAGCGCCAACTTCCCGGTCAGCGGCGGCGCCATTACCGGCAACTTCGAGCTCACCTACGAGAGCGAGCGCGGTGGCGGCTGGGAGAACCTGCGGGAGACGAAAATCAGTGGCTCGGCACAGTCCAACCTGCGTGTCGCCTACGAGGCGGACGCCAACTGGTTTATCGAAGCCTACGTGGAGAACCTGACCGACGAATTTACCTGGGACGGCCAGAACAACAACGGCGGCGTGCTGCCCTCCCACTTCTTCGGTCCCCAGCGCCCGCGCACCGTCGGCATGCGCCTGGGGATGACCTGGGATTGATCGCTTCGCAGTGGGCCAGAGCAGAGCTGGCCCACTGCACCTCCCGCTACAGGAATTCCACCTTGCCGGTGGCGACATCGTACATGGCGCCGACAACCAGCAGCTTGCCCTCATCCACCAGGCCCTTGAGCAACGGACTGTCGTCGAGAATACGCTGCACCATCTGCGCAACGTTCTCATGCGCGACGGCGTTGACCCAGGCCGTATTCGAGGAATCACGGGGACCCTCTGCGACCGGCACCGCCGCTACCGCCGGATGAATGTGCGCCAGGTTGCTGGTCAGGTTGCCCAGCTCAACGCCGTCACAGGCGCCTTTCACCGCGCCACATTCGGTATGGCCCAGAACCACGATTGCACGGGACCCGGCAACAGCGGCTGCGAACTCCATGCTGCCCAGCAGTTCCGGCGTCACCACGTTGCCGGCAATGCGGGGACTGAAGATGTCGCCCAGACCCTGGTCAAACACCAGCTCCGGTGGCACCCGGGAGTCGATACAGCCGAGTACTATGGAGTGCGGGTACTGGCCGGCAGCCGTGGCGGAAACCTGGTCACCGAGATCCCGCTGCAACATTTCGCCGGCGACAAAACGCGCATTGCCCGCCTTCAGCAGTTCCAGAGCGTCCGCGGGAGCAAGGGCCGCCTGGGAGGACGCGGTCTGGGTGACCGGCAACTCCAGCGCCTGTGCCGCGGGCGCGAGCACGGCAAGTGCTGCGGTCATGGCAAATACGTGAGACAGGGTCTTGAGGGTTTTCATGAACAGCTCCTTGGTCGGGGTATGGACACAACAGCGCCCATACCTTAACGGTCGCAGCGGAATCGATCTATTCGAAATTAACAGCCTTGGTGTTCGATAATATCTGATATCAGGGGGCAACGTTGGGCCGCGCCCGCCCTGCGCTATAATCGTCTCCCTCGCTGCTGCTGGGCGCCAGCGTCCTGCCTAGAGACAGGCGTCATACTCCAGCGGGGTAACCTGGCGGTCGAAGTCGTCCATCTCCTGCTCTTTCATCAGGGTCATCACGCGCTGGAACTCGGGGCCGAAGTTGTCGCGAATGAATGCCGAATCGCGGAATCGGTCCAGGGCATCCGGCCAGTAGCGCGGCAATGACAACGGCACCTGGTCGTAGGCGTTGCCGGTGATGGGCGGCGGCGCCTCCAGTTGCTGTTCGATGCCGGCGAGCATGCCCGCCAGAATCGCGGTGACGGCCAGGTGCGGGTGGGCATCCGCACCGGCAACGCGGTGTTCGATACGAGTGGCCGCTGGCTGGTCGGTCGGCACCCGCAGGGAAACGGTGCGGTTTTCGTAGCCCCAGCAGGGCGCCAGCGGCGCGTGGGTGCCGCGACGGAAGCGGCGGTAGGAGTTCAGGTGCGGGGCGAACAGCAACATGCTGTCCGCCATGTTCGCCATGCAGCCGGCAATGGCCTGGCGCAGCAGCGGGGTGCCCTTGCCGGTGCCGTCGTCAAAGGCGTTGTTGCCCTCGGCATCCAGCAGACTGCAATGCACGTGCATGCCGTTGCCCGCGAGCTCACCGAAGGGCTTGGCCATGAAGGTGGCCAGCAGGCCCTGGCTGCGGGCCACACCCTTGATCGCGCGCTGCAGCATCACCGCCTGGTCGCAGGCAAGCAGGGCGTCGGGGCTGTGGTAGAGATTGATCTCGTACTGGGACGGGGCACCCTCCTTGATCAGAGTGTCCACCGGCAGCTGCTGGATCTCGCAGGCGTCACGGATGCCGTGCATCAGCTCTGACATGGACGCCATGGTATCCAGGCAGTAGGTCTGGCCCGCCTGCAGGCGCCCGCCCACCCGGTCGGTCTGGGTATGGCGCGGCCGGCCCAGGATATCCGCGTCCTCCTGCAACAGGTAGAACTCCATTTCCGTGGCCAGCACCGGGGTCAGGCCCAGCTCGGCAAAACGGGCCATGATCGCGCGCAGCATGAAGCGCGGATCGAGAACGCCGGGGCTGCCGTCGGCCTCGCGCATCGACATCAGCACCTGGGCCGTGGGCCGGGGCATCCAGGGCACCCGGGCCAGGGTGCGGACATCTGCCTCGCAGTAGCCGTCGCCGTCGCCGCCGTTGAACACCCAGGCCTCAATGTCGCGGCCCCAGGTGTCAAAGGCGATGGAACTCGCGGGCAGCTTCACCTCACCGGCAAATACCTTGTGGATCTTGTCCCGGGTGACCCACTTGCCACGCATGCCGCCACCGATATCCGGGAGCATGATCTCGAATATCTCGATGTCGGGATTGCTGTTGAGAAAAGCCTGCAGGCTCTGCTGCACATCATTCATGGAAAACACCACTTTTGGGGTAATTGCTTCAGCGGGGTGCTGTGCCACACTGTTTGGCAACGTCATTAAACTACGCCCGCAACGTGCACGGCTATACCACTTCCGGGTAGATACTCAGGACCACCGACATGACAGCTGAATCACAGGCACTGCGCGATCTCGATCGCTCTCACCACTTCCACCCCTTTACCGACCTGCGCGACTACGCCGCCCATGGCGGGCGCATCGTCAACCGTGCCGAGCACATCTACATCCACGACACCGATGGCAACAAGATGCTGGACGGCATGTCCGGCCTCTGGTGCTGCAATCTCGGCTACAGCCAGCACCAGATCGTGGAAGCCATCTACCGCCAGTTGCAGGAGCTGCCCTTCTACAACAATTTCTTCCGCTGCTCCAACCAGCCCGCGGTGGAACTGGCCCGGGCGCTGGTGGACATTACCCCCGAGCGCTTCAACCACGTGTTCTTCACCAACTCCGGCTCCGAGGCCAACGACACCAATATCCGCCTGGTACACCGCTACTACGACCTGCTGGGCAAACCCAACAAAAAACACTTCATCAGCCGCAAGAACGCCTACCACGGCTCCACCATCGCCGCCGGCTCCCTGGGCGGCATGAACGCCATGCACCAGCAGGCCTGGGGCCTGAACTATGTCCACCACATCAACCAGCCGCACTGGTTTGCCGAGGGTGGCGACCTGTCTCCGGAAGAGTTCGGGGTCAAGGTGGCACGGGAACTGGAGCAGAAGATCGACGAGTTGGGTGAGGACAATGTCGCCGCGTTTATCGCCGAGCCTATCCAGGGTGCGGGCGGCGTCATCGTGCCCCCGGACAGCTACTGGCCGGAAATCCAGCGCATCTGTGACCAGCGCGACATCCTGCTGATCGCCGACGAAGTGATCTGCGGCTTCGGCCGCACCGGAGAGTGGTTCGGCAGCGATACCTACCAGATCAAGCCCCAGCTGATGACCTTCGCCAAGGCCATTACCAACGGCTATATCCCCCTGGGCGGGGTGATGATCAGCGACCAGATTGCCGATGTATTGCTGGCGCATGGCGGCGAATTCGCCCACGGCCTGACCTACTCCGGTCACCCTGCCTCCTGTGCCGCGGGCCTGGCAACCCTGAAGACACTGCACGAGACCAACATCATCCAGACTGCGGCGGACAACATTGCGCCCCATTTCCAGCGCCGCCTGCGGGAACTGGAGAGCCACCCGATCGTGGGCCAGGTCCGCGGCCGCGGCATGTTCGCCGCCGTCGAACTGGTTCGCGACAAGGGCTCCCGCGAGCGTCTCGCCCCCGACAGCCAGGCCGCGGTCTACTGCCGCGACCGCGCCAACAGCAACGGCCTGATGGTACGCCAGACCGGGGATGCAATGATTACCGCGCCGCCGCTGGTCTGCAGCACGGCGGAAATCGACATCCTGGTGGAAAAACTGCACCAGGCGCTGGATGAAACCGCTGCGCACTATGGCGTCAAGTAGCATTTCCCCTTAGCCTGGCCATCCGCCGGGCTTTTTTTGCGGCGCCAGAGGGCTACTGCAATGAGCGAGCAGATCGTGCATACCAGGACACTGCGCCAGCGCGACATGGTGCTGTTCACGGTCTCCGCCATCCTGCTGCTGGATACCCTGACCGCCGCCGCCTCGGTCGGCGCCCCCAGCGTCTTCTGGTGGCTGCTGCTGGGACTGGTTTTCTTTGTCCCCTTTGCCCTTATCTGCGCCGAAATGGGTTGCGCCTACCCGGAGCAGGGCGGGATCTACGCCTGGATCCGGGATGCCTACGGCGGTCGCTGGGGGGCCCGGGCCACCTGGTGCTACTGGGTCAATACCGCGGTGTGGATGCCGGCAATCTTCATTCTCTTCGCCGGTGTCTTCAAGCAGATGTTCTTCCCGGATCTCAACCTCGGCTGGCAGATCGCCATCGGTATCACCCTGACCTGGCTGGCGGTCCTGGTCAACGTGGTCACGCTGGAGGTCGGCAAGTGGATCCCCAACCTGGGCGCCATTCTCAAGGTATTGATTTTTATCGCCATTATTGTCGGCGCGATCATCCACGTGCAGGATCACGGCATGGCCAATCCGCTGACCCTGGAAACCCTGACACCGGACTGGAGCAATAGCATCCACTACATTCCGGCGATCATCTACGGCATGCTCGGGTTCGAGCTGGTGAGTGCCGGCAGCGAGGAAATGCGTAACCCGGCCAGGGATGTGCCGCGCTCCATCCTGATCTCCGGGGTCATCATCCTGGTGCTGTATGTCTGCGGCACCATGGCGGTGCTGGCGGCACTTCCCGCCGCCGACATCAACCTGGTGGAGGGCCTGATCGACACCCTGCAGCTGTTCTTTGGCGGCAGCCCGGCCGGCACCGTGTTCGTGACCGTGCTCGGCGTCGGCGCCCTGTATACCTTCTTCTCCAATGGTGTCACCTGGGCCCTGGGCTGCAACCGGGCGGCGGCCGAGGCGGCGCTGGAGGGCGAACTGCCCCGCATCTTTGCCTTCGAGAACAAATCCCTGGGCACCCCGATCGGCGCCGCGGTACTGATGGGAATCGTCAGCACCGTCGTGCTGCTGCTGTACGGGTTCCTGGCACTGTCCAACGAAGACCTGTTCTGGTCCCTGTTCACATTCAGCGCGGTCATCTTCCTGCTGCCCTACCTCGGCATGCTGCTGACTTTCCTGAAACTGCGGCGCACGGATCCGCTGCACCATCGGCCCTACCGGATTCCCGGCGGCATGCCCCTGGCCCGGCTCTGTGCCTGGGCCTGCTTTACGGTTCTGGCGCTGTCCATCGTTCTGTTCGTCTACACGCCGGTGGGTGGCGTCCAGTGGCCGGTGCTGATCGGCGTCATCGTGACCCTGCTGTTCGGGGAAGGCGTGATCCGCAGTGCCGAGAAGCATCGCCGGCGCTGAACCCGGCCCAGGCTGCAACAGTTCCGGCGGCGAGCCTAACTATTCAGCCCCCGGCGGATGACCCCCTGCCCATACGCCCCTTACACTGCGGATGAATAACAGTCTGGAGGGTGCGAACAATGACGACACAGCGGCAGCAATTGAACAAGACCACCATGGGAATCCGCGACGGACTGCCGCTGGAGGCTACCGGCACAGACATCGAAGGTCTGCGCAAGGACATCCAGCGGCTGATGGACATGGAGGCCATCAAGCAGCTCAAGCACGCCTATTTCCGCTGCATAGACACCGCCAACCTGGACGAGCTCGGCCCCCTGTTCCACGACGACGTCGAGGTGCACTTCATCGGTGGCACCTACGAGTGGAAGGTCAACGGCAAGGCCGACTATCTGGCCAATATCGGCAAGTCTTTCACCAGGCGCTCCGTCGGCCACCACAACGGCCACCAGCCCGAGATCCAGATGCTCAGCGACACCGAAGCCACGGGGATCTGGTACCTGGCAGACAACATGTGGCTGCTGGAACACAACGCCCTCACCACCGGCACCGCCCTGTACTGGGACCGCTACCTGAAGGTCGACGGCCGCTGGCTGATCCGGGAGACCCGCTACGAGCGCCTCTACGAGATCAATGAAACCCTGGATACGCCGCCGTCCCTGAGTTCGCACTACCTCGGCGCCCACGGTAGCTGAGAGGCCGCCTGATCCGGCCCCGGCCGCGATCCGTAACAAAGACCCTTTTCCGAGGTCTTACCAGGATGCCGCCACCACTTGTTGAAAGTGCCGCCAGCCCCCTGTCCTTCTCCCGGCAACTCAGCGAGAAGGCGTGGTTCAATGCCCTCTGGTTCCAGAGCACCTGGTTCTGCACGGTATTGGGCCGCGATGACCTGCTTGCCGTCAGCCTGGGCCTGATCGGCCTGCACTTGCTGCTGGTGCCACAGCGGCGCCTGGAGATGCGGCAGCTGGCCCTGCTCGGCGGCATCGGCATAGCCGTCGACACCGGCCTCAGCGTGATCGGCGTGTTCCAGTTTCAGGGCGGCGTGCTGATGCCGGGCTGGCTGGCCTGCCTGTGGCTGGCCTTCGCCACCACCCCCGGTCGCAGCCTGGCCTTCCTCGGCGCCCGACCCTGGCTGACCGCGCTTGCCGGCGGCCTGGTGTTTCCTTTCAACTACTTTGCCGGCTCTCGCCTGGGCGCGGTGGAATTCGGCTGGCCCCTGTGGCAGAGCTTGCTGATCATGGCCCTGATCTGGTCACTGCTGCTGCCGGCGCTATACTACCTGCAACGGCGTTTGTTCAATTCCACGGAGGTTGAGAGTCATGACCCGCTACCTCGCTAGTCTCGCATTCGGCCTGCTGGCCACTACCGCCATGGCGGCGACTTCGCTGCAAATGGTCGGGGAGGCGCGCCTCAACGTCATGTTCTTCTCGGTATACGACTCGCGCCTGTACACGGCAGACGGCCGCTACCAACCCGACCAGCGCCCCCTGCGGCTGGAAATAGAGTACCTGCGCAACATCACCGCCGAGGCGCTGGTAAAGCAGACCGGCGCCGAATGGGACCACCTGCAGGTGACCCACGAACGCCGCGACGCCTGGCTGGCGCAGTTGACCGAGCTGTGGCCGGACGTGGGCAAGAACGACGTCATCGCCCTGGAGCTGGACGCGGACAATCGCAGCACTTTCTACTTCAATGGCGAGAAACTGGGCATGATGGAGGACCGGGATTTCGGTGAGCACTTCGTCGCCATCTGGCTGTCGCCGGACACCAGCCGCCCGGCCCTGCGCGACGCGCTACTGGGCAGCCTCTAGCGGCACACCGCCCTGGCGCGGCAGGCGGGCGACCAGCTCGGTCAACACGCTTTCCAGCACACCCCGATTTGCCGCCACAATTGCCAGCGCATTGCGCCCGGTCTGCTCGCGTCGCTGCTCATCCGCCAGCAGTGACAGCACCGCGCGGGCCAGACTGTCGCTGTCGACGACCCTGAGCAGCCCGTTGCCTGCCCGCAGCGCCTCGTAGATAACCTCAAAATTGAATACCTGCGGCCCGGTGATCACCGGCAGGGCCCAGGCCGCCGGCTCCAGCGGATTGTGACCGCCACGCTCTATCAGGGAGCCGGCCACAAAGGCGAGGTCAGCCGCCCCGTAGAGCAGCAGCAACTCGCCCATGGTATCACCGAGATAGACGTCGGACCGCTGCGCGTCTTCGCCTCGGGAGCGTCGCGCCAGCCGGAAGCCGGCCACCGTCACTTCATCGGCCACCTGCTCGAAGCGCTCGGGGTGGCGCGGCACCAGCACCAGCAGCGCGTCCGGATACTGTACCTGCACCACGCGGTGGGCGGCCAGCACCTGACTGTCCTCGCCGTCGTGGGTACTGGCGGCAATCCATACCGGACGGCGGCCGCCGAGGGAAGCGCGCAAGGCAGCCGCTGCCAGGCGCAGCTCCGCATCAATTTCGACATCAAACTTGATACTGCCGGTCACGGTAACAGCTTGTGGTGATGCACCAATATCGACAAAGCGGCGGGCATCCTCCCCGGCCTGGGCCGCAACCCAGTCCAGGCTTGCCAGCATCGGCCGGACCAGGGCGCCAATACGCTGGTAGCCGCGCGCAGAACGCTCTGACAGCCGCGCATTGACCAGCATGATCGGAATGTCGCGAGCCCGGGTCAGGGCGATCATGTTCGGCCACAGCTCGGTCTCCAGGATCACCAGCGCCACAGGCCGCACCCGGTCGAGGAAGCGGCGCACCGAGCCCGGCGTATCGTAGGGCGAGAACGCCACTTGCACCCGGTCGCCGAACAGGGCGCGCGCCCGGGCGGCTCCGGTGGCGGTCATCGCGGTCATCAGGACCGGCTGGTCCGGATAGTGCCTGAGCAGGGCGTTGACCAGGGGTGCGGCGGCGATGGTTTCCCCCACCGAAACCGCGTGCACCCAGATCACAGGCCGTGGCGAGGGCTGCAGATAGCCCAGCCGCTGCCGCCAGTCATTGCGAATCCCCGGATTGCCGCGCCCCGACCACCACAGCTGCAGCAGCACGAAGGGCAGTGCCAGGCGAAACAGCAGAGAGTAAATCAGGCGCAACATGGCAATTCCGGCAACGGGGTCACGACGCATTCTACCGAAAGCCGCAGCATGCCGCTGCCGAAGTATTGCCGCTGGCCGCGGGCGGGCTGGTAAACTCACACCCTGAACCAGGACCGAAGTGAGTGCCCCGCAACGTGAGCAAACGCCGGAAACAAGCCCGCGACACCCGCTACAGCAGCTATCTGCACCCGCGCTGGTGGTCAACCTGGCTGCTGCTCGGGTTGATGTGGCTGCTGGCGCAGCTGCCCCTGCGGGCCCAGTGGTGGCTGGGCAAGGGCGTGGGTGAACTGGCCTGGCGCCTGATTCCGCGCCGGCGCCACATCGCCGAAGTGAATATACGGTTGTGTTTCCCGGAACTGAGTGCCCCCGAGCAGCGCGCCCTGGTGCGTCGCGCCTTCCATTCCAACGGCATCGGCATCCTGGAACTCGGCCTGGCCTGGTTCCGCAAGCCGGAGCACTTTCTCCGCCATACCCGCGTGCACGGTCTGGAGCACGTGGAGGCGGCCCTGCAGCGGGGCAAGGGCATCCTCGCCCTGGGCGGCCACTACAGTTCGCTGGATCTCTGCGGCACCCTGGTGACCTGTTTCATCGAGGCCGACGTGATGCAACGCGACCACAACAACGGGCTACTGAACGCCGTCATGACCCGGGCCCGGGAGCGTCACTACGGGGTTGCCCTGTCGGCCAGGGATTTGCGCGGCCTGCTGCGGCGGCTGCGGGAGAACCGCACGGTCTGGTATGCGACCGACCAGGACTACGGTCGCAAGGGAATTGTGTTTGCACCGTTCTTCGGCATTGCCACCGCCTCGATCACCGCCACCTCGCGCATTGCCGAGCACAGCGGTTGCGCGGTGCTGCCCTTCAGCCACTTCCGGCGCAGCGACGCGCTGGGCTATGACATCCACTTCGGGGCACCGCTGGACGATTTCCCCTCGGGTGACGACCTGGCGGACGCGACCCTGGTGAATGCGACCATCGAACGCGAGGTCCGGCGCCACCCGGACCAGTACCTGTGGATGCACCGACGCTTCAAGACCCGTCCCGCGCCGGAGGACCCCGACTTCTACCGCAGCGACCCATAGCGTTGGCCCTGCGCTGATGGTAGTTTCTTGCCCCTGACATCCACCCGGAGCCCTGTCCAGACCATGGCACTATCCCGCGCTCGACTTCTCATCGGCCTGATCCGGCTCGTCAGCAAGCTCAGCCTTGCCACCGCCCAGCGTATCGGTGCCGCACTGGGTGGCCTGCTCAGCCGGTTTCCCAACCGCTCGCGGCAGGTGACCGAGACCAACCTGGCGATCGCGTTCCCGGAGCTCGATAGCGCGCAGCGCCGGCAGCTGGCGCGCGCAAGCCTCCGCCACACCGGCCAGGTCGCGCTGGAGATTCCCCTGATCTGGGAATGGCCGGTGCAGCGCTGCCTGGACCTGATCTGCGAGATCGATGGCGAGGAGCTGCTGGCGGAGGCCCGGGCCAGCGGCAAGGGCCTGCTGCTGCTGGCTCCCCACCTCGGCAACTGGGAACTGTGCGGCCTGTATTTTTCCTCTCGCTACCGCATGGCCGCACTGTACAGCCCGCCCTCCCTGCCCGGCTTCGAGGACTACATGACTGCCCAGCGCGGCCGCCAGGGCACCGAGTACGTTCCCGGTGACCGCCGCGGCCTCGCCCGCCTGATCGGCATGCTGCGCGAAGGCGAGGTGGCGGGCATCCTGCCGGACCAGAGCCCGCGCTCGGCGGGCAGTGCCTATGCGCCGTTCTTTGGCATGGAAGTGCGCACCATGACCCTGGTGTCCAAACTGCTGCAAAAGTCCGCCGCGGTACCGCTGATGACCTGGTGCCAGCGCCTGCCCGACAGCCGCGGCTTCCGCCTGCTGGTGCGCCGCTGCGAGGACGGTATTGCCGACCCGGACCCGGCGGTCGCAACCAGCGCGCTCAACCGTTCGGTGGAGGCCTGCGTGCGCGAGGCCCCGGAGCAGTACCAGTGGGAGTACAAGCGCTTCCGCCACCGCCCGCCCGGCCAGCCCAACCCGTACCGCGAGCGGCCCCAGTGAGCCCCTGTGCTAGACTCTGCGCTTCCTGACCCGGGACCCCGGACACCCGCATGCGCCGCTACCTGTTTTTTGTCAACCAGCCTTATGCCTACTCGATCCTGCGCCCGCTGCAGGCCGAGATCCGGCGTCGGGGTGACGAGGCCGCATGGTTTGTGGCCGGCTGCAGCACGGCGCCGCTGAGGGCCGATGAACGGCTGCTGACAACGCTGGCCGAGGCCCGCGCCTACCCCGCAGTCGCCACGTTCGTGCCCGGGGACTGGGTGCCGCATTTCCTGCCGGGGATCAAAGTGGAAGTCTTTCACGGCCTGGCCCGCAACAAGCGCGGTCACGCCAGTGAAGCCGAGAGCGACCACTATACCATCCGCGGCTGGTTCGACCTGTACTGCACCCATGCCGCGACAGACACGGCGAAATTCGCGGCACTGGCTGCCAGACACGGCCATTTCCGGGTCGCCAGGACCGGCTGGCCCAAGCTCGACCCGCTGTTTGCGGCGGGGGCGCCTGCGGGCCCCAGGGTGCGCCAGGGCGATGAGCCGCCGGTGGTGTTCTATGCCTCCACCTTCAGCCGGGCCATCACCTCGGCACCGGTGCTGGAAGGCGTTATCGCCAGGCTCGCGGAGAGCGGGAAATGGCGCTTCCTGGTCACCCTGCACCCGAAAATGGATCCGGACGTGGTCGCCCGCTACCGGGCACTGGGCGGTCCCAACCTGCGCTATATCGACAGCAACACAGACCTGCTGCCGCTGCTGGCGGAGGCGGATGTGATGCTCTGCGACACCTCCTCCATCATGTTCGAGTTCATGTTCCTCGACCGCCCGGTGGTGACCTACCGCAGCCGCATGGCCGGCCCCTGGCTACTGGACGTGGAAAACGTCGATGCCGTGGAACCGGCGCTGGCTCGCGCCCTCGAACGTCCAGCGGAACAATTGGAGGCGGCTCGCGCCCTGTGCCGCGAACTGCATGAGTTCACCGATGGCCGGGCCAGTGAACGGATCCTGGATGCGGTGGATGACGTACTGGCAGCGGGGCCTGCACCGCGGCGCAAGCCACTGAATCTGTGGCGCAAACTGAAGATGCGCCGGCGCCTGCACAAGGCCCTGCGGGCCACGGCTCAGTCGGCACCGTAGCGGGGTCGATCCCGGGTCCAGAGGCCCGCGTACTTGTTGAAACTCACCTGCGCGTACAGCACCGCCGAGAGATAACCGACCTGCCCGTCGAGGAACCCCAGGCGCACCAGGTAGACATGAACGAAGGTCAGCACGCCGCGCAGCGTCGGGTAGACCAGGGAGCGCACATGCTTGCCCTGCCGATGCTTCTCGCGCGCGCCCAGCCAGGCGTACTGCGCGCCTTTCTGCAGGGCGTGCCCGAAGTCGCGGTGAGTGAAGTGCAGCAACCTGCCGCGCAGGGTGCGCACCCGCCGCCCTTCCGGCAGCAGGATCTTCTCGTGCACCAGCGCCTCGGAAAAACGCACCCCATCCCGCCGGAACAGCCTCAGGGGAGCGCGCCCGCTGCGCCCGAAATCCAGCCGGCTGCCGTAGATCGTCACGGCCCAGGGCAGGCAATAGGCGTCGGCATCCGGGGCGGCGAGCACATGGTTGATCTCTGCTGCGAGACCAGGACTCACCCGTTCGTCCGCATCAATGGACAGCACCCAGTCACCGGTCGCGCGCTCCAGAGCGCGCTGCTTCTGGATTCCGAAGCCGGGCCAGTCGGTCTCCACCACCTTGTTGGTGTACTGGCGGGCAATGGCTACTGTGTTGTCGGTACTGCCGCTGTCCAGCACAATGACTTCATCGGCGACGGCGGCCACCGACGCCAGGCAAGCGCCGATATGCTCTTCTTCATCCCGGGTAATCACAATCGCCGACACGCTCACTGCACGACGCCGGTTGCAGGCACGCTGCAGCTCGAGCACGAGCGCGGCACCACACGCCGCCAGGGTCAGCAGGAAAAAGGTGACAAACACAGTGCGGGAGAACACGGCCTCGGTAAGCCCGAAGACGGCATAGCCCACCGGCAGCAATACCCCCACCGCGGCAACAAAGGCCACCGCCGGCTCGGCGGCACGCAGGTAGCGGGCAAACACGACGATCGGCACCGCGATCAACAGCAGCCAGCCCAGGCCACCCGCCACACCCCGCGTGGCAAGGCTTTGCAGGAGATCGTTGTGGGCGTGACCCGCACAGCAATCGAGCACGAACGCGGGTTGTGCAAGCTCTCCCGCCGCGACCGCGGCCTGCACCGCGGCGTGATAGCCGTTCAGCCCGCTGCCAGTCCACGGGTGGCTGGAAAATTGGGCCCAGGCGATATCCCAGACTGCCAGGCGCGATGCCATTTGCACATCGAGCTCGCCCAGCTGCAAGCCGGCCAGGGTACCGAGAAAGCGGTGACTGCCGGCAATTGCCAGCAGCAGCAGCATGCCGCCCGCCAACAGCACGAGAAGGCGCTGGCGGCCAGACAGCTGCAGCGACAGCACCACAAATAGCAGCGGCAGTGCCAGCAGATTGTTCCTTGTCTGGGTCAGCAGCGCGGCTGCAAGTGCCAGGGCTGCAAGACCCAGTGCCAGCCACACCCGGCGCGGCTGTTGCAGCCGCTGCCAACAGAGCGCGGCGGACAACAGCACCGCCGCGGCCAGCAATGCAAGATTGCCCAGGGTGATGGGATTGATCCACAGCCCGGCGCGCAGCGGCTCTCCCGGCACCGGCGGTGGCGCGAGGTAAAGACTGGCTGCGGTGTGCAGGCCGGCGCCCAGGGCCATCAGCGCAAAGCCGGTGAACAGTCCCCGGGCCCCCAGCCCGGACCAGCTCAGGGCCAGTACCAGCGGCCAGAACAGCAGCAGGCGGGCGGGGCCGTCAAGCTCTTTCAAGGCCCGATAGTCGAACCCGGAGTCGACCCAGGCCAGCACGTACACCAGCACCGGGAACCAGCAGGCAAAATGCAGCAGGCGCAGCTCGCGAGGACGATCCCAGCCGCTGGCGTAGAGCTGCCTGCGCAGCTCGGGCAAGGATGCGGCGCCGGCGAGCAGGGCCACCGCCGCCGACAACAGACTGGAGTAGACCAGAGACCCCGCAAAACCGGCGACCGCCAGGCCAGCCAGCAGGTGTTGGCCTCGTGCCGATGCAATCATTGTGTATACTCTCGTCGATCTGCGTGGCCATCATGGCGAACGCGGACCCACCGGGGCCGCCAGCCGCGCCGCTACTATAACGCAGGTACTCCCGCGGATTCCAACGCCGACAAAGGATGCGGCACCATGAAAGTTCTCTGTATCACTGATTGCGCCGACCGCGCCGAGACCGAGCTGTTCATCCGCCTGGCACAGCGTGTGGAGCACCTCTCGGTGATAAGCAATCCCGAGGGACGGCATCACGGCCTGCTGCTGGAGGCGGGCCTTGCGGTCGTGCCACTGCGGATTCGGAGCCGCTTCGACCGCCACGCCACCGATCTGATTCGGGAGACCGTCTACAGCGGTGACTACGATATCGTGCACGCCTTCAACTCGCGGGCAGTAACCTGCATGCTGCGGGCCGCCCGGCGCCACCGCGCCCGCCTGCTCGCCTATCGCGGCGTCACTACCGGTGTCAGCTACGGCAAGCCGGAAGCGTGGATGACCTTCCTCAACCCCAGACTGGACGGCATCATGTGCGTGGCCGAGGCCATTCGCGAGGCGCTGCTGTCGGTACGCCTGCTGTGGTGGCACTTGCCTCCGGAAAAGGTGAAGACGATCCACAAGGGCCATGAGCTGGCCTGGTATGAGGTGGAGCCCGCGGCACTCGGTGAGTTCGGTGTGCCTGAGGGTGCCACAACGCTCTGCTGCATCAGCCGCAACAGTGCAAAAAAAGGTTCAGTGACTCTTCTCGACGCTTTCGACGCACTGCCGACGGAACTGAATTGTCACTTGCTCATGATTGGCTCGGTCGATCGCAACGAGGCCGTGCGTGCGCGCAGCGCGCGCTGTCGGCACCCCGAGCGGGTGCACTTTACCGGCTACCGCAACGACGTCACCAACATTTTGCGCGCGTCGGATCTGCTGATTTCGCCTTCAGAGAGCGGAGAAGGTCTGCCGCGCGTGGTTATCGAGGCCATGTGCGTGAACACTCCGGTGGTGGCGACCGATACCGGCGGCACCCGGGAACTGGTGCTGGACGGCGAGACCGGCCTGCTGGTGGAACCGCGCAACGCGCAGGCGCTTGCCGCAGCCGTCACTACGGCACTGCTGGACCGCGACAGCACCCTGCGCCGGGTCGCGGCCGCGCGGGAGCACATCGCCCGGGATTTCAACGCCGAGCAGACTGCCACCAATACCCTCGCCTGGTATCAGGAGCGGTTGGCGTCCGCGCCGTAAAAGTCGAGATACCAGTCCACAAACCGGGTCACGCCCTCGGCGATGGAGACACGCGGCGCATACCCTGTGACGTCACGCAGGGCGCTGACATCGGCGTAGGTTTCCGCCACATCGCCAGGCTGCATGGGCAACATGATTTTCCGGGCTTCACGGCCCAGCCGACGCTCCAGCAGCTCAATGAATTCCAGCAAGTGCACTGGCTGCTCGCAACCAATATTGAACACCCGGTAGGGAGCGCTGGAGGTGGCCGGATCAGCCACCACAGGGTCCCAGTCCGGATTCGGGCGAGGCGGCAGCGCGATTACCCCCAGAATGCCGGCAACAATATCGTCAATAAAGGTAAAGTCGCGGCGATGCTGGCCGTGATTGAATACCTCCAGGGGCTCTCCGGCGAGAATCTTGCGGCAGAAAATCATCGGCGCCATGTCCGGACGCCCCCAGGGGCCGTAAACCGTGAAAAAGCGCAACCCGGTGGTCGGCAGCTGGTACAGGTGACTGTAGGAGTGGGCCATCAGCTCATTGGCCTTCTTGGTCGCCGCATACAGGGACACCGGATGGTCCACCCCGTGGCTGACGCTGAACGGCTGACGCGCATTGCTGCCGTACACGGAACTGCTGCTGGCGTAGACCAGATGCTCGACCGGAAAATGGCGGCAGCACTCCAGGATATTGCCGAATGCCACCAGGTTTGAGGTGATGTAGGCCTGGGGGTGTGTCAGGGAATAGCGCACACCGGCCTGGGCCGCCAGGTGCACCACCGCATCCGGGCGATAGTGGGCGAACCACTCACGCAAGCGCGCCTCATCGGAGAGACAGAACAACGCCTCACTGTAGCCGGCCCGTCCCTGCAGCCGTGCCAGCCGGGCCCGTTTAAGGCTGACGTCGTAGTAATCATTCAGATTGTCGATACCGGCGACTTCATGACCTTGGGCCAATAGGCGCAATGCGGTTTCGCAGCCAATGAATCCGGCGACACCGGTAACCAGCACCTTCATACGCTCTCTCGCCTCTGTTTTGCTTTCATTGAGCTTCCCGGTAACCGCTGAGCAGCGCCGCCCAGAGCGCATCTTGCTGCGACCGGGACAGTCGCCCGCAGCGCTTGGCCACGGAACGACGCAGCCTTGCAAGATTGGCCTGCTGCCAGCGCCGCGCGGGTGCTCGCAGGCGACAGCGATCGAAGTCGATCAGCCAGATGCCATCTGATGCGTGCAGCAGGTTGTCGCAGTTCAGATCGACATGATCCAGCCCCACCGCATGAAACCGCCCAAGTACCCTGCCGACACTCTCCCAGAGCGACGGCTCCAGCAGGGAAGGCGATTCCGGCAACGGCACCGCCTCGGTTATCCGCCGGAGCAGGATAGCGGCACCATAGGTCAGCAAACCCTTGCGCGTTGCCAGCGCCGCGACCGGTTCCGGTACCGGAAGACCCTGCTCGCGCAGACGCTGAAGCAGCCGGAACTCGCGCAGGGAACGGGTGCGGCGGAACCCGGTAAACAGATAACTGGCACGGGACAGGCGGGCGACGAGGCCACCGCGCAGGTACTCGCGCAACACGAACTCGCCCTGCGGCGCGGTAATAAACCAGGCACCCCCACGACCGCCAGTTGCGACCGCTCGCACGCCCTCACCCCAGAATCCAGGCGTAAGCCAGGCTGAGGTAACGCCTGCAAACGCCGGATTGAACAACAGGGCAGAGTTCCTGGTCAGTACCGCTGTCTCGACACCATTGCTCAAGAGCTTGCCAAACTATCCGCTTGAGAGTGCCGTTTCGTGGCCGTAATCACCAGCAGCCAGACGACACCGGTGGCCCTGGCGTGGGCGATCTCTGCTTCCGGGTAGCTGACCAGCTCCACGGGCCAGTCCTTGAACTCTGTCTCCGAGGGCTCGTAGCGCTCCAGGGGAGCGTAATCCTCGCGCCAGCGTTCGAGAGTGACATCGCCCCATCGATCCTCGGGCAACTGCCCCCGCACGCGCTCCAGATCACCCATGATAAACATCTCGTTACCATGGAAGTGAACGGGCGCGTCGAAATAGATGCGCCCGTTCGGCTTGAGGACGCGCCAGATTTCCGCAAGACAGTCTTCGTAGGATGCGGGTTCCCGCACACCGTTCGCGCGTTGCCCCCAATGCTCAATGGACTGCACTCCAAACACGGTATCAAACGTGTCGTCAGCGAAGGGCAGGTGACTGGCGTGGCCGTAGCCACCCTGCCCCAGACGGACCTCGCTGCCCGGAGAATGCCTTGGGTCCACG
The DNA here is from genome assembly GCF_040221975.1 of Haliea sp. Lineage (GTDB taxonomy): Bacteria > Pseudomonadota > Gammaproteobacteria > Pseudomonadales > Halieaceae > Haliea. The sequence continues at coordinate 68,879 of NZ_JAVJWR010000027.1, read as the reverse complement.
CCGGTCCAGCGACCGCCACAGCGCACAATCAGATTGCGGGCGAGCTTGAAACGGCCGTAGCCAATTTCCAGCGCCTCCTGGCCAGCACAGTTATGGAAGTGCGCCTCGATACTGGAGACGACGCATTTCCTCAGGGGAGTACCGAAACGAATGCCACAGCGCTGGGTGCCGGGCTGGAAGCTGCGACACCCGGTGCAGGCAACTACCCGGTCAGACTCCGCATCCTGCCAGTACCGCCCGGCCCACTTGGAAGCACAGCGATCCGGAGAGATCGTCAGACTGTGCAACCGTTTGAGCAGCGAATCCTTTTTTGAATGCATGCGACCAGTGTCACTCCATGCGATACTTTCCCGGATTGGGACAGCAATTCTGGCGGGAAATGGCTAGAATAGGCGCAGTGTACCAACGATCACCACTCGGCCTCCAGCCAGAATCAAGAGGCCATACTGGAAGGCCGCTTGCTCAATTCCCTCTGCATTCTCCGCCTCTCCGCCATCGGCGATATCACCCACGTCATCCCGGTGGTGCTGAGCCTGCAGGAACAGCAGCCCGACATTGCCATTACCTGGATAATCGGCAAGGTCGAGCACAAGCTGATAGGTGACCTGGCCGGGGTCGAGTTCATCGTTTTCGACAAGAAGGCGGGCTGGCGGGGGTACCGGGAGCTGCGCCGGCAACTGCGAGGGCGGCGCTTCGACGCCCTGCTGCACATGCAGGTGGCGCTGCGCGCCAACCTGGCCGCCGCCGTCATTTCGGCGAGGATCAAGGTTGGCTACGACCGCGCCCGCAGCAAGGACCTGCACCAGCTGTTCATCAATCGCAGTATTGCCGCCACCCCGAGCCAGCATGTGCGCGACTGCCTCGCCAGCTTCCTGGAACCGTTGGGGCTGGCAGCGGCGGCGCCGGTGTGGACGATTCCGCTCGCTGACGCCGACCACGATTTCGCCCACCGCCATCTGGACCCGGCCCGCCGCAACCTGGTGATCAGTCCCTGCGCCAGCCACGCACTGCGCAACTGGCAAGCGGAACGCTACGCGGCATTGGCCGACCACGCGGTGCGCCAGTACAACATGCAGGTGCTACTGGTGGGCAGCCCGGCGCAAGCAGAACAGGACATGTGTGCGGCGATTGCGGCGGCGATGACGGAGCCCGCTCTCAACCTTTGTGGCCAGGACACTCTCAAGCAGCTGACTGCCCTGCTCACCCATGCCGACCTGCTGGTGGCCCCCGATACCGGTCCCGCTCACATTGCCAGCGCCGTGGGCACCGATGTACTGGGACTGTACGCTGCCAGCAACCCACTGCGCTCTGGCCCCTACAATTCACTGGACTGGTGCGTGAACCGGTACCCCCAGGCGCTACAGCAGTTTACCGGCAAGACAGTGGCTGAGGCACGCTGGGGAGCAAAGGCGGAATTCCCCGGCGCGATGGACCTGATTACCGTGGCCGATGCCTGCGCCATGCTGGATCGCTGGGTGGCCGCGCGGAACGACGGCCGGGCTGGTGGGCGTCCCCGACTAGGCGTCCCCGACTAGCGGGTCTGCTTGGACGTGTAGTCCTGGTAGGATTTCTCTTCCACGAAGCGCGAACCCAGGGCCAGGTTGATATCCTTCTTCAGCTTCGCGCGCTGGTCGTTGGTGACATACACCGCCCGCGCCAGCTCGATGAAGCGCGGCCCGAAATCCTGCGCCGCTTCCTGGTCGCGGATATCGTCCTCGATCACCCACAGGGATTCATTCACTGCCTTCAACTGCCGGCGCAGCTCCGCGATCGCCGCCTGGTCAGGCACTGCCTCATCCCAGGTCCGGCCAAGTTCCGCCAGCTCCAGGCGTACATTCTTCAGCTTGGCGGGATCGGCGATGCGCTCGGACTTGATTTCGAGGATGGTGATCTTGTCGAGAACCTCGCCGAAGGAAACCGGGACGGTGATGACGTCGGCCATGGTGTTGTTGTCCTGTTGCTGCGCTGGGAAAGTGCCGCATTTTAACAGGAACGGGCCACCGCTGCCCGCTCAGCTTTCCCGGCTTACGCCGGCCACGTCGAAACCCAGCGCGCAGTTATCGGGACGACCGCAAAGTGGACACTCCGGGGCATTCCCGGGCAGCGGGCCAGTTCCGGGATCGGGACTCGACATGGTTAGCTCCTGCTCTCAAGTACAAGGTGGCTCAGCCTCGCGTCCACTGTCAACGCCAGTCGCGTCAGGGCCTGGACCCGCGCCCTGCCTGCAACGCCGGCCCGGTACAGGTGCGGCGTCATTGCCAGCAGATCGGTGATCGCCTGCTCATCCTGCAGCACCAGCGGATAGGTGATGGACTCCTCGCGCAGCCGCCTGAATCCCTCGGGGACCGGAGTCGGTTCGAGATTCACCGGCTTCAGCTCCGGGTAGATGAGCTCCCGCAATTCCTGCAGGTGCGCCGGCCCCGGGTCCAGCAGCAGGAGCCGGCCTCCGGGCTTCAGCACCCGGGCGAACTCCGGGTAGGCCGGGAAACCGAACAGACACAGCACTCTGTCCATACTCTGCGCCGGCACCGGCAGCCGCGCGTTACTGGCCACCACCCAGGTCGGGCGCGGATCGGCTCTTGCGGCGGCCAGCACCGCCCATTTGGAAATATCCAGTCCAAGCAGTGCCAGTGGCTGCCCGAACCTCGCGGCTACGGCGAGCTGGCGCAGGTAGTAGCCCTCGCCACAGCCCGCGTCCAGGCAGCTCGCCGGCGCGTCGGCGGGCAGATCCTCCAGTGCCGCCCGCGCCACCGCTGCCGCCAGGGCCTGGTAAAACCCCGCCTGCAGAAAGCGCGTCCGCGCAGCCACCATCTCGCGGCTGTCGCCGGGATCACGGGAGCGCTTGTTCTGTACCGGCAGCAGATGTACGTAACCCTGGCGGGCAATGTCAAAGTTGTGGCCGGCGGAGCAGCGCCAGCTGGCATCGTGGCGCTGCAGGCGGTCGCCGTCCAGCGGACACACCAGCGCATCGAATCCGGTAATTGTCATCCCCGCGGTTTCAGCGCAGCGGTACTGCGGCAATGGTACCGTGGAACCAGTAGAAAGCCGCGTACAGAACCAGACCGGCAGCAAAGGCGACCCAGTTGAGGTCCCCCAATGCCAGCCGGGCGCGGCCGCTGGCAAGTGCGGCAAAGGGGATAGCCGAGGTGGTCTGGTAGAAAGCCTGCCAGTCGGCATCTGCGCCGCGGCGTCGCCGGGCGTCAATGGCGAGCATGCCCAGGCCGCTGACCAGACCGATGGTCCCGGCGAGAATGAGCGTGGCGACATCGCCATTGGCCAGTCCGTGGGCGATGGCCCACAGCAGGAAGGCCCACTGCACAGGGTGCCGGGTGATGCGGAAAATGCCCGCGGTCTCCCGCCTGACGGCCGAGGTCATGCCCACCGAGGTGGGATTCTTCGACAGCAGGCCCATCGCCAGCAATACCGAGGAAACCAGCATCAGGCCAGAAGCGGCCAGGTGCAGCTCCCGCGAGGGATACCAGAGATAATCGTGGTGCGGTACCGATGCGTAGGCGTAGATCATCAGACCCAGTGCCACCACGGCCACCAGGGAATAGAGCCCCTGGTAAAGCCCCTCTCCCAGGGCGCTGACCAGCAAACCCCGCAACGGGGTGCTGGAGACTCCCAGATGAGTTGCCAGAAAGGCGAATGCAGCGATGGCGAGCAGTTCCATGGAGTTCCCCCAGTAGCGGAGTATATCAGCGTGGGCCGACCTTGATGTCAGGACATGCGTTACTGACTGACCTGCCAGCCGTACCGGGACACGTCGCCGGAGTCGCTTTGTTGTCGGGCGGTGGCACCGGGGACATCAATGCGGACAGGAATGTCGTCTTTTGCTACGCGCATAACAGGCTCCTTGAGTTGCGGATTGGCGCCGTTTGCGGCGACCATTGGCGGTTGTCGCCAGGCGCTTCTACCCCTGGAGCGTAGCCCAGTTAGTGCAAGCTTGCCCGACTGGCGCTGCGCCCAAGCCATTGCCGCCAGTCCTGCTCCAGCCGCGGCAGTCCACCGGGGTAGGCGGCATCCAGTTCGGCGACGGCAGAAAAAGGCTGACAAAAGCGGGCTTCTGCCTGCTGGATCACGCGCTGCAGCGCATACATCCCCGGGGCATCCTCAAGCAAAAAGTGCGTCAGTGACCAGGCGATGGCATAGTTCCGGCTGCGGTCGGGACCATAGAATGCCTCCCGGTCAATCGAGAAATATTCCGCAAGCGACGGCAATGACGTGCTGCGCAGCAGCGCCATGTGCGCTTCGTTTATGTGGACAAACCCGGCCTGGTCCCGGACCTCAAGTGTTTCGAAATACTCGGCAAGACCCTCGGTCAGCCAGGGCGGCGTCGGGCCCAGGTGACTCGCCGTTATCAGATGGGAGACTTCGTGGAAGGCTACCGCCAGATTCCGGGCCCGATCGGTGGAACTCGCCTTCACCACCGCCTGGTTGTTGCTCATCCGGTAGAAGCCCTGAACCGGGCCCCGTCCGATGGGTATGGGGCCGTAGTAGGCGTCAAAGCGTGCGGGGTCACCGACCATCAGCAGGCGAATGCGTGACTGCCGCAGGCGCTGTTCGCCGAGGAAGAAGTGCCAGATATCGTAGATCCGCTTCGATCCGGCGGCGACTTGCCCTTCGAAGTTCTGCGGCAAGGTGACGCCTTCGGCAACTATTTCGTAGCTGAAATCCTGCTTCGAACGCCCGAGATCCAGCACGGTCGCTATACGTCCCTGCGGGGGCTGGTCCGCCATGTGCGTTCGCCCGCTGTCATCGACCCAACGGTAGAAGACCTGGCGCTCCGTGTCCCGACGTGACTTTGCTCGCGGCCGCGCACAGGCCTGCTGGTCTTCCAGCGTGTGGTCAAACACGGAAGACACCGGGGTCTGGTAGGGAGCCGAAGACAACGTTTCTCCGAAGCTGCCCGGGTGGTCTGGATCAACACTCGAAGAGCTTCGCCGCCAGTCATCGAGCCGTGCCGTCAGCACCTCCAGCAGGGCGAACGGTGCCGCACCGGTGCCGGCCCGCAGCCACAGTGAAGCCAGCAGGGCCGCAACACACAGCGACAGGAACAGGAACCAGTAGCGGGGTAGTTTCACCAGGCCCCGCAGGCGGCAGTTTCAGCCATTACCCAGCAGTTGGCGATCTAGCTCCCGGGCCATTAACGGCTCGAGTTCGAGCGCGGTACCAAGCTGGTCCAGCCAGGCGCGCTCCATGGGGTTCTGCTCATCAATGACGGCCGCACTCACCAGGTAGATCTCCCGGCGGGCCTGAGGGGAGTCGGCGGCGCGTGCCAATGCCGTGGCATCCAGCGGTGCCTCGAACTGCTGCTGGATCCAGGCATGCAGCTCATCGTCCGGTCCCAGTTTTTCAATTTCCTGCGTCAGCAGGGCGCGTTCGCTGCCATCAATGTGACCATCGGCACGGGCCGCCATGATCATGGCCTGGAGGATCTCCAGGCCACGCCGCTCCTGGGCCTGCCCCTGCAGCTGTTCCAGCGGCTGACCCTGCTGCTGGGCTGCAGCACCCTGCACTGGCGTCCCCTGCTGGGCATTGCCCTGATAGTTCTGGTAGGCCTTCCAGGCCAGCGCCCCAACCCCCGCCACGGCACCATACTTGAGCGCTTTCCCACCCAGCTTGCGACCGCGCTTGGAACCCAGCAGCAGGCCCAGGGCACCACCGCCCAGCAGGCTCTTCATATCAATCCCGCCGCCACTCGAACCCTGAGCGCCTCTGAACTGCGAGCCTGGCTGGCTCAACCCATCATTGCCGCCCGGATTGCCACCGGGGTTTGTCGACTGCCCGCCGGTAGCCTGCTGCATGATCTGGTTCAATATGGACATTGCGTTCATTTCGATCTCCTGATGATTGCCCCGGCGCCTGGGCCCAGACGCGCTCGCTGTTACCTATAGGACATTACGCAGCCTGATCTGTTGCAGATGAGGCGGCCCTCACAGCATGCTCTTGCCATCGAAATAGCGCACAGGATGTGACCTGGTCAGGGGGCTACTTCGATCTTTATATTCCCGCAATGACAGCTTGTTTTCACAGAGCTATCCGCGGTCCGGCTGAGCCGTACCGGCCACCACGCTCAATCCCGCTCTTCACAGAGCTGAAGCTGCGCGCCAAACGTATGATTTTCCTTCAGGTCCCGAACCCACCAGTTCAGAAGCCCCTTGCGGTCGCTCTCACTGGTGAACGTTACACCCTCGCGCTCCATATCCCGCACCGCATCTTCCATGCTGTCGACTTCCAGCGACATAAGAAAGAACCCCTCCCCCTTCTCGCGCAGGTGCCTGCCGGGTGCCAGATCGAAATCAGTGGGCTGGACCAGGACGAACCATTGCTCTCCCACCCTGGCCCTGGCGGTAACGACTCCCCGTTGAGGCAATTCATCTTTCTCGAATACATGGCCAACGAGGATCTTCTCGAAGTGCGCAATACCGTCATCGAGGTCTTCCACGATGAAGTTTATGTGATGTATTCGTTTTATGCTCATCAGATACCATTCAGCCATTGTTCTGCCAGCAGGGACACGCCGACACCAAAAACCGCGCCAAGCGGCGGAGCCCAGTGACGCCGTAACCCCAGGCTGCGCTCAAGCGCGAAAAACAGCACGCCGCCCAACAGGAAGAACAGCACCGCCGCGGACGGGTTGCCGACCATCATCGCCCCCTGCGGCTGGAGCACCTGGAACACGGCGCCCAGCGGCATGCAGATGCCGGCGGCGGCTGTCAGGGCGAGCATCATGGTGACTTCAAAGATGAGAAAGGCTCCTAATGCTGACCGCAACGGTGCGACCGGGACGAGTGCCCGTTAGCCGAAGGGAGCTCACTGCCCGTACCGATAATCTGAATCCGCCCAGCCGTAGAGGCACCGGCTTCAGCCATTGCCCTGGCGCCCTGGCTCTGGTCCCAAAGCACAATGTGTTGTTGCGCCGGCCAGTACTTGTCATGAGGCACCTCTTTCCGATCCTGCCGAGAATGCTCGCGGCCGCACCAGGAACCAGCTGGCCAACACCAGCCCAGCAAAAACGGTGTAACAAATCGCGAAAACCCACGCTGGCGCTTGATAGTATAAGAGTTCGTGTAACCAGTGAACTATAAAGGACCCGTCATAGACAGTCTCTCCCGCTTTCGCGCGTAGATCCATTTCCCAAATTGTCAGTGGGCATATGACACCAAACCAGGCTTGCAAGACCACCACGCCAATTCCCGATAAATGTGCGACACGAAACCACGGATTTCTGACCCACTGCCATGATTGAAACTTTCCGACGAAGACAAGAATCAACCCGAGCACGAGAAAGATCGCGAACGCTACATGCGTTACGAGTATGGCGTCGGCGAACAGAGAATATAGTGCCTCGAACTCCACAGTGCCTCCTGACAATCAGTTATGCGACCTCTGCGCGGCCAGTTGCCAGCGGTACTGCATATCCGACCCTGACAGTACATTTGGCGCCACAGCCGGGCGCCCAATGAGCACCTCAAACATGTGAGCCCAACTTTCACTATCCGGCGTCAAATTCAAAATCACGGTACTTACCTGCTGCCAGTTCAGCGACTCGTTTGAAGAATGGTCTGTCGGGGAAGCGACCATTTTTTCTGGTTCGAGCGCAAGCAGCCACCTCAAAGAGAGCCGGATGAAACATCATCTTACCGGAATCACTAGACACATAGTTCTCTGCTTCAGGGCGAAACGACATCTCAATGAAACCGTGAAACCGCACACAGAACGCTTCTGCTTGCAGAGAGTTCTCGCCGGTTAATCCAAGAGCCAAGTCGTAGAGCTCATCCTCTTCGATCACATCTCCACGGCGCTCAGACTCTTCCAGCACGACAATACAAAAAGTCGCGAACCTATGGGGGCTGAGTATCTCCAGACGTTTGGACATGCCTAAACGCTCAAGACTGTATGAAGTGACGTCCGCGAAGACGTTTTTCGGTTATAAAAGACAGCTGGAGCGAAAGCAATGAGATATAAGAGCTCCGCTCTCTCTGTAATCGGGTTTTCTTGTCGAGCTGCTTGAATCGCTAGTAGCTCCATTTTTCTTTTCCTTGGTGAACGCGCTCAACAACGCAAAGCTAAGTGACGCACCGACAAGAGCGTCCGGTGTAGGCCGCAGGCCGGGGAGTACTTGAGCGATTGGCTGGCTTCACAAGGATTTTCCCATGAAGCTAGAGGTTGCGGGGCACAAGCCTGAGAACTGAGCTGTCGCTTTGATAGATTCAGGCGCATTTTCACGCTGGTAATACTCATAGCCAAGCCGCTCAAAGAATTCGCTGGCTGTTGTGGTAAGCAGGAAAAGAGATTCGACTCCCTTTTTCCTCGCCATATTTTCTGCAAACTGGACTAACAAGCCCCCAACCCCAAATCTCCTCAGATTTGAGCACACAGCCAGGGAACGTATGAGCGCTACTTTGCCGTGTACTTCAAGGCCCACAACGCCGGTGACTTTTCCATCGCCATGACACCCATAGAAGTAGAGTGAATCAGATGAGTCTATATCTGAAACGGGCAGATCACAGCCTTGTAAGAGCTTTAGCATCTCCCGGTCTGGGGATATCGGAACAATTTCCATGTGGATAGCCTTCAAGCTAACGCCAAACTCAGGCTTGCGCCCTAGCGCATCGCCTAGAGCTTCTTGTTATGTGTCTAACCGTGGTCTGCGGGATGATTAACGCCATCATAAGTGGGGATGCCCTCGATTTCTAACGGATTAATGCCTTCCAGGCATGCCACATTGAAACCATATTGATCTGGGTTTGACCGACGCTGATGATGGGTATAGATACCGCAGTTAGAACAGAAGTAATGCTTTGCGGTCCGTGTGTTGAATTGATACAGACTCAGCGTCTCCGAGCCTTTAACGATTTTGATTCCCGACAAGGGCACGGACGCTGCTACGGCCCCTCTTCTACGGCACATGGTGCAGCGGCTGAAAGCCCCCTACCCAGCCAGGTATTCCCCAACCTTCGCCTCCGCTTCTTCCCCGAACAGGATCTCCGCCGCCCGGCGCAGGCCGGGGGCATTGGCGATCTCTTCCGGGCGCAGGACCAGTTCTATCTTGGAGCGGCGGCGCATGAAGTCTTCCAGTTTCACCACCATTTCCCGCTGGGCGGTCAGCTCCATTTCGCAGCGGGTGTATTCAGCGCGGACGATGAGCAGGCGGGCGCAGCTGCGGTCCTCGCGGATGCGCTCCAGCAGGTGGAAGGCGGACTGGCCGTAGCGACGCCAGAACCGTTCACTCAGCGGTTCCGAGGAGGAATCGGCAGTCAATTCGTCCAGGTTCATCAGCCGGGCCTGGCGCAGGTATTCCCGGTGGACTTCCGCGGGGGGTTCGCCATACCAGCTGGCGTCGGGATCGGGCACGTCGATCCCCAGTGCGGCCAGCGCCGCCACCACTTCGTCGCCCACGTTCAGGCAGTCGGTGAGCTTGCCCCCGAGTATGCTCAGGTGCATCCGTTCCCGGTCGACTTCCACCTCATGCTTGCGCGAGAGCTGCACCCAGTCCGCCACGCCACCTTCGCCGCGTACGGCCAGTGGGCGCACGCCGCAGCGCTCGGCGATGATGCTGTCCCGGGTCAGGGGCGGGTCCATGTCCAGCAGGGTATTGATGTTGCTGAGGACGAAGTCGCGGTCCTCGTCGGTCACGCCCACTTCCGGGGACTCCACCTGGGTGTCGGTGGTGCCCACGCAGGTACGGGAGCCCATGGGGATGAGGAAGAACAGGCGGCCGTCGCTGGCGAAGAAGGTCAGCACGCGCTTGTTGTCGGTGACGCGGTCGACGATCAGGTGGATGCCCTTGGAGAACAGGTGGTGGTGGGCGGTCTCGATCCCGGCATCGCGGTTGAGCGCGTCCAGCCAGGGGCCCGCGGCATTCACCAGCGCTTTCGCCGCCACGGTAAAGGTCTCGCCGCTGATGGCGTCCCGGGCCTCGACCAACCAGCGCCCCTGCTCCCGGCGCATGGATGTTGCCGCGACATAGTTGGCGGCCACGCAGCCGTAGTCCAGGGCCTTGCGCACGAAGCCGAACACGAAGCGGGCGTCGTTGTCGTAGAGGTAGCAGTCGGAGTATTCCAGGCCGCCGGCGGCGTTTTCGGTGTTGATCACCGGCTCGGTGGCTTCCAGTTGGCGCGCGCTTACATATCGGGGAGGCCTGGTCTTGAAGCGGCCCATGATCCAGTACAGGACGCTGCCCAGGAAAATGAACAGCGGCGGCCAGCGGAAGCCCCTCTGTATGGTGGTGAAGAAGCGGATCTCCTTCACCGTGGAGGGGTAGGCGCGCATCAGTTCATTGCGCGAGCGGCAGAGCTTGTTGACCAGCAGGAACTCCCAGCTCTCCAGGTACTTGATGCCGCCCCAGGCCAGGTTGGAGGACTGGGAGCTGACCCCGCTGGCGAAGTCCTCCCGCTCAATCAGCGCCACCTTGACGCCGCGCCCGGCCAGGGCCGCGGCGGAGACGGCGCCGTTGATGCCGCCGCCAATAACAAGCACATCGAATTCCTGCCCCGCGAGGCGGGCGAGATTGGTCTGGCGCAGTGTGGTCATGGGGCAGTCAGGCGCTCCGTATGGGTCCCTGATATTGCAGTATGGTCGCATCCATTGTCAGCAGCAGGAAACCTTCAACCTCTGCCTGGGCGATCAGAATGCGATCGAAGGGGTCGCGATGGATCGGGGGTAAATGTGCCAGCGCCAGCGTATGGGCGCTGGTCACAGGGAGTTCTGAATAATCATTTTCGATGAGGCCTCGCCGCAGCAAGTGCGGGTCCACGTGGAAGTCTTCCCGGCCCAGTCCGTTCTTGATCACTACTTCCCAGATGCTGGCGGCGCTGAAGTAAACCCGATGGACGGGGTCCTGGATGAGGTCGCGGGCGTCCTGTGACAGGCGTTCAGGCTCGCTTGCGGCCCACAGGAGGATGTGGGTGTCCAGTAGCAGGTTCATGGTTAGCTGCCAAAGAGCTCGCTGATTTCTCCTTCCGCCATGCGGTCGAAATCATCCGGCACCCTCGTCTGGCCCTTGAGGAAGCCGAGCCGCCGCGCACTGCCGGGGTCCGGCGCATCAATCGCCGACACCCGTGCAACTGGCTTGCCAGCCCGGGCGATAATGAACGGCTCTCCCTTGGAGGCTTTGTCCACCAGCTGGGAAAGCCGGGTCTTGGCCTCATGCATATTCACGATTTCCATACCAATCTCGATTAGCTAACTCAAGTTAGTCTATCAGAGGTTGTGGAGGTGTCAAACCATAGTGAATGCGGGACCCACGCCCGGCCACCACCCGGATTGGACAGGGGCCGTCACGGCGGGTAATACTTCTGCCATGCACGAGGCTAACAACCGATAGGACGCACAGCCATGACCGCCACCCCCTGGCAGCACATCCAGCTCACCGCCCTCGGGGGCCCGGAGATGCTGCAACTGGTGACCGAACCCACCCTGCCCGAACCCGGCCCCGCCCAGGTGCGGGTAAAGGTGCTGACCGCCGGCACCGGCTTTACCGACACCATCATCCGCCGGGGTCAGTATCCCGGCGTGAAGCAAAAACCTCCCTTTACCCCGGGCTATGACTGGTTCGGGGTGGTGGATGCCCTCGGCAGCGGCGTCAGCACCCTGCAGCCGGGCGACTGCGTCGCCGACATGCCGGTCATCGGCGGCTACACCCAGTACCTGCTGGCGGACGCCGGGCGGGTGATCCACTGCCCCGCGGGCCTGAATCCAGCGGAGGCGGTGTGCATGATCCTCTCCTATACCACCGCCTGGCAGATGCTGACCCGGGAGTGCAGCCTCCAGCCCGGCGACAGTATTCTGGTGCACGCGGCCGGAGGCGCGGTGGGCACCGCCCTGCTGGAGCTGGCGCGGGAGCTGGGACTCACGGTGTACGGCACGGCCTCCAGCGGCAAGCACGAACTGGTGCGCAGCTTCGGCGCCACGCCCATCGACTACCACAGCACGGATTTTGTCGCGGAGATCAACCGGCTGACCGGCGGCCGCGGGGTGCAGGCGGTATTCGACACCATAGGCGGCCACAACTGGGCACGCTCCTACCGCTGCCTCGCCAAAGGCGGCAAGCTGGTGGGCTTCGGCGCCCTGCAGGTGACCACCGGAGAGGAATCCGTCGCCGGCCTGTTGTGGGGCTTCGCCAAACTATTGGGGCTCTGGCGCTGCCTGCCGGACGGGCGCCAGACGGGCTTCTACAACATCCAGTCCCGGCGTGAAAAGCACCCACAGGAGTTCCGCGACGATGTGATGACCCTGATGCAGTGGCTCAAGGAGGGGCGGCTGCACCCGGCGGTGGCCGAAGTGCGGCCGCTGGCGGAGGCGGCGGAGGTGCACCGCCTGATCGATGCCGGCGCGGTACCGGGCAAGATCGTGCTGGATTGCCAGGCTTAGGTCGCGGCGCCGGTTTCGACCACCACCTTGCCGTGGGTACGCCTGGGCTCTGTCAGATAGCGGCAGGCGTCGATATACCCTTCCAGCGGATACACGCGGTCGATGGTGGGTGATATTTCGCCTGCAGCCAGAGCCTTGTTCACCCAGTCGATGCCCTTGGCGCACATCTCGTCGTCTTCGATGTAATTAAACACCGAGTAGGCCTGGAACAGCGCATTGGACTGGAACAGTGCGGCGTAGGGAATTTGCGGGAAGTCCTTGTCCAGCATGCCGTAGAAAAAGATCCGCGCATTCTTCGCCAGGGCGCCGACGTACTGGTTCATCAGCCCGCCGCCAATCGAGTCGTAGGCCGCATCGATACCGCGGCCACCGGTCAAGGCTTTCAATTCATCCGCGAAGCCGTCATTGGCGGCGCCGGTGACGATAACATGGTCGGCACCCGCCTCCATGAGGTAGTCCCGGTTGTACTCGTAGCGGGTGGTACCAATCATCGTGGCGCCGCACTTGCGCCCGATCTCCAGGGCGGCAGTGCCCGCAGTGCTGGTTGCGGCGGTAACGAGGATCACTCGCCCGGGTGCCGCCTTGGCAAGCTCCACCACCGGGTAGTAGGCGGTGAGATACTGCATCCAGATGGAGGCACTTTCGACCGCACTCAGATTCGCGGGCGCCGGGGTCAGGTAGCGCGCGCTGACAACCAGTGACTCGCCACTGGCGCCGCGATTGTCGTAGAAGTGCGGCAGGGTGCTGTAGCGCGCACCGATTCCAATGTCGTCGACCCCCGGGCCTGTCGCCTCGACGATGCCGGCGGCTTCCATGCCAATCCGCGCGGGAAAACTGGAGAAGCTGTAGGAGTAGCGGTCTTCCATCAGGTCCATGTCGCCCCAGTTGAGGGCGAAGGCTTCGATGCGCAGCCGGACCTCGCCCGGACCGGGTTCCTCATCGGGGAACTGTTCCAGGGTGAGCCCTTCAAAGCCGCTGTAGTCCCGCATTACCCACGCTTTATGCATATTCTTTATCTCCCGTGAATGGCAAGGTTATGCGGCGGTGGTTGAGCAACAGGAAAATCGCCGCCGACGCCAGAATGGCATCAATGGATGAGACGCCGGTGATAGCCAGCAGCTCGTTCTGTACCGCAAAGCCGAAGCCGGTGGCGAGCGCCCAGGCGAGCACCGCCCGCCACTGCGTGATTCGCGGCAGCGCAGGGCTGGCGTCGGCTGCCGGCGCCTTAAGCGACCGCCTCAATAGCAGCGCTTCCACCAGATAGATGGCACCCACTGGCGGAATGGTTATGCCCAGCAGCACCAGGAAGTTCACCAGGTAGGTCTGTGCATCCACCAGCGCCAGCAAGGTGCCCAACACGCCAATGGTGACTACCACTTTCCAGTAGGTCGCCCTCCGGATCACTGTGGACATGGACAGGCTGGAGGAGTACAGGCACAGCACATTCGATGACCAGGCTCCCAGGAACAGCAGGGTGAAGGCGGGCAGGCCGACGCCCATGGCCAGCAGCAGGCCGCGCAGGTCGACCTGGCTGAGCGCGGAGCCGGGAATGGCGGCGAGGAACATCACGGTGGGAAAACACAGCCCCAGCGCAACAAAGGCCGCGCCCACCGCGTGGCGCGCGTTGCGGGCGAAGCGGCTGTAGTCCGGCTGGATAATCACCCCGGCGATATAGGAGCCCACCACGGCGGAGACCGCGGCGGAGAAGCTCATCGGCGTGGCACCTTCGACCGGTCGATTCCAGTGCGGCACCTGGTCCACGCTGCCTAGGGCCGCATACACCACCAGCAGCAGCATGGCCGGGGTCATCCACAGCGCAATCCTGTCGATGCCGCGAAACCCGGTGATGGTCACCACCACGATCGCCGCACTGCTGGCGACGATGTAGACCGGGACCGGCAGCTGCCAGCCGTAGAGGCGCGAAAAGACGAAATCCGACAGTGATCCCAGGGTGTTGCTGATCACCGCAAACCAGCCGATCAACGACAGTGCAATCACCGTATTGACCAGCTGGGCGCCGGCACCACCAAAGGCCTGTGCGCAGAGCTGATAGGTGGTGAGCCGGGTAGTGGCGCCCACATGGGAGGTCAGCGAGCCCATGACCGCGAGAATCAGGCAGCCGGCGACAAAGGCCCAGGCCGCACGCTGCAGGCCCAGGGAGCCGCCGATCTGCGCGGACACCAGGAACACGGCCATGCCGATGGTGCCGCCGATGATCACCAGCGCGATATGCACCCCCGACAGCGTTTCCCCCGCACTCACCCCCGGTGCGGCCATGACTACTGGTCCACCGCCTCCGCAGCCACCCCATACACCGCGCTGGCGTGCTCGGGGGAGATGAAGCCGTCCAGCAGGTCCTCGCGCACCTGGCGGGGGTCCCGGTCCCGCGGATCACCGTAGCCTCCACCGCCGCCGGTCATGGACTTGATCACGGTACCGGGGGGCATTTTGATGTCATTGGCCTTGAGCCGTTCCAGCGTTTCCTGGCCGGGACGCTGGATCAGGACCTTGGGCGGCGCGCCGGAGCCACCGTCAAACAGGCCCCAGGCCGGTGTATCGGAGCGCTCGAACCAGAGCCAGAGCGAGGCGTCGGACTCCACCAGGTACTCCCGATAGGTGCCGTTGCCGCCGCGATACTTGCCGGCGCCGCCGGAATCCTGGCGAATGCCGTAGCTGAGAATCCGCAGCGGATACTTGCTCTCGAAAATCTCGATCGGCAGGTCCTTGAAACTGCCGTTGACGTTGTTGATCAGGGAGTTGGCGCCATCCCCGCCGTTGAAGGCGCCCCAGCCACCGGTGGTGGGCTCGATCATGAGGAAGAAGTCATCGTCGTTGCGCGGGTCCTGCCCGGCGATGGTGATGACCATGGAATCGCCGTAGTGGGCGCCCGCGGCCTTGTCCGGCAGCACCGGGGCCAGCGCTTTCACGATCAGGTCGATCAGCAGGCCCAGCGGGGTGAAATACCAGCCGCAGGGGGCCGGCTCCTGGGCGTGGAAGATCGAGCGCGGCGGCGCCAGCACATCCAGCGCCCGAAACGAGCCACCGTTGGGCGACACCTCGGAGCAGATCAGGAGCTTGTAGGCCACGCGCGCCGCAGCCACGGTCTGGGTCAGCCCGCAGTTGACCGGGCCGGCCGCCTGGGGCGCCGATCCGGCGAGGTCGACGGTCATGCCGTCGCCCTCGATGCGCACCGTCAGCTTCACGCCCAGCGGGCCGTTACCCAGACCATCGTCGTCGATGGTGCCCTCTGCGGAGTACTCGCCATCCGGCAGGGCGACAATGGCCTCGCGCTCCTTGGCCTCGGTCTGCTTGTAGATTTCATCCCGGGCTGCGCAAATGGTTTCCGTGCCGAAGCGCTCATACAGCGCCTGCAGCCGCTGCTCACCGGTGCGACCAGCGGCAATCTGCGCGTTGAGGTCGCCAATGGTGGCGTCGCCGAAGCGGCTGTTGAGCCGCAGCAGTTCAATGACGTCATGCCGCGGCTTGCCGGCATCGTAGAGCCGTGTCGGGCCCCAGCGGGTGCCTTCCTGGTAGATTTCGTGGGAGTCCACCGGGGTGCCCGGATCCTTGGCCCCCACATCCAGCCAGTGCGCGCGCGAGGCGGCGAAACCCACGCGGATGCCGCGCCAGAAGATCGGCATGATGATGGTGGAGTCGTTCAGGTGGGTGCCGGTCATGTAGGAGTCGTTCATGTAGAACACGTCCCCTTCCTGGAAATAGTCCCAGCCATAGCGCTCGGCCATGATCTTGACGCAAATCTCCAGGTTGCCCAGGAACAGCGGCAGCCCCAGGGACTGGCCCAGCACTTCACCGTTCTCGTCAATCAGCGCCACCGAGCAGTCCTTGCCCTCGTAGATCACCGGAGTGAACGCGCTGCGAATCAGGGTCGCGTTCATGTCGCTGGCGATGGAAATGAAGGCATTGCGGATGATTTCCGTGGTAATCGGATCTACCTGGCTCATGCTGCGGTTCCTCGCGTCAGTATCAGGTTGCTCTCCTCGTCGACCCGCAGCTGCCAGCCGTCGGGCAGGACCGTCGTCGCGCTCTGCTCCTCGATGATGGCAGGGCCGGTGGCCTGGTAGCCGACCGGCAGGCGGTCGCGCCGCAGCACCTGCGTGGCCAGTGTGTCACCGCGAAAAACCGCCTCGCGTTGACCGATCACGGCATCGCTGCCATCGCCGGTGACCTGATGCGGGTGCTCGTCGTACTTGCTGATGGCACCGATCGCCGCCAGCCGCAGATTGACGAATTCAATCGGCGCTTCGGGGCTGGAGTGGCCGTGACGCTGCTTGTGGGCGTCGTGAAACCGCGCGCTGAGGGCCGCGATATCCAGCTCGTCGGGCAAGGTGATGTTGATGGTGTATTCCTGGCCCGAGTAGCGCATGTCCGCGGAGCGCAGGAAGGAAATCCGGTCAGCGGGAATACCTTCCTGCATGACAGCTTCCCGGCCCTCGGTTTCCAGCTCGGCAAACAGGCCCTGCAGCTCCTCTGGCGCCACTGCCGCGGCGGGCCGGAAGAAGCTCAGGGTGAGATCGTGGCGCAGGTCAGTCTGCAGCATGCCCCAGGCGGAGAACGTACCCGGGAAGCGCGGAATCAGTACTTCGCGGATATCGAGTTCCTCCGCCAGGAACACCGCCGCCATTGGCCCGGCGCCGCCGAATGCCACCAGGGTGAAGTCGCGCGGGTCCACGCCCTCGCTGACGGTGATGGTACGCATGGCATCGGCCATGGCCGCGTTGGAAATCGCCAGGATGCCCTCGGCAAAGGCCACCGGCTGCATCCCCGCCCGCTCTGCCAGTGACTCGATCGCCGCGCTGGTAGCCGCGCCATCCAGCGACATCTCGCCGCTGAGCAGGGACCTGGCGCCCAGGCGCCCGAGGTAGAGGTTGGCGTCGGTCACTGTGGGCTCCGTGCCGCCGTTGCCGTAGCAGGCGGGGCCGGGCACGGAACCGGCGCTGCGGGGCCCTACCCGGACAGCGTCATTGTCCAGCCAGGCCACCGAGCCGCCGCCGGTGCCGATGGTCTGGATATCAACGATGGACATCAGCAGGGGCAGGCCCTCCAGCTCGGTCTCCAGGGTGGTGCTGGCCTCGCCATCCACCACCAGGCTGAGGTCAAAGGAGGTGCCGCCCATGTCGACGCACAGCAGGTTGGGACGCCCGGCGCGCTTGGCGAGCGAGGCGCCGGCAATGGTGCCGCCCACCGGACCGGAGAGCAAGGTGAACACCGGCTTTTCGCGCGCGGTGTCGGCCGTGGTGACGCCGCCGCTGGACTGCATGATATGCACGCCCGAGCGCATGCCGCGCTCCAGCAATTGCTCCTGCAGGCTGAGCAGGTAGCGCTCGACCACCGGCGCCACGTAGGCGTTCATGACCGCCGAGGAAGCGCGCTCGTACTCGCGCCATTCCCGCGCCACGTCATGGGAAAGGGAGATGGACACCCCGGGCAGCGCCGCCTTGAGGATTTCGCGGGCACGCACTTCGTGCGCGGGATAGGCGTAGCTGTGCAGCAGGCACACGGCCACCGCGTTGATGTTTTCCGCCTTGACCTTGTCGATGATCGGCAGGAAATCGGCCTCGTTCAGCGGCTCGATTTCCCTGCCGTCCCAGGCCAGGCGACCGCGTACCTCGTGCACATCCCGGCGCGGCACCAGCTGCGCCGGCTTGCTGTAGCGCAGGTCGTAGAGCGCATCGCGATTGCCGCGGGCGATGACGTAGCTGTCGCCAGCGCCTGCGGTGGCAACCAGCAGGACCCGCTCGCCACGGCGCTCCAGAAACGCATTGAGCCCGACGGTAGTGCCGTGCACGAAGTATTCAATGTCGGCCAGATCCGGCACCACATCCTTGATGCCGTTGATCACGCCCAGCGCAGGATTCTCCCGCGTCGTTGGCACCTTGTTGACGAAGACCGGGCCATCCGATGGTTCGATCACGATGTCGGTGAAGGTGCCACCGATGTCGGCTGAAACATGATATTTAGTCATAATTAGAAGTTATACCTGAGTCGAAGGTTCCAGATTTTTCCCGGCGCCCGGGCGGAGAAACCCCCCGCCACCCACTCCGAGTTGTATTCCTCGTCCAGCGCGTTCTGTACCTGCCAGATCAGTGACCATTTGTCAGCCGCATCGGTGACCCCCAGACGGAGACTGAGGAAGTCCAGCGGGTCGCGCTCGGTTGAATTCTGCACATCCCAGTACTGGGCGCCGCGGCGCTCGTAGTCCACCCTGGCGAACAGGTTCAGGTTGGCAAAATTCAGCGGCACCTCATACTGGGCGCCGATATTGGTCGTGGTGTCGGCAATATAGGGCGCATCGTTGCCTTCCACGGTCGGGTCTACCAGGTACTCCTTGATCTCACTGTCGGTGTAGCCCACGGAGGCGTAGAGATCGAGGTTCTCGGTCGCCCGCAGGTTCAACTCCAGCTCCCCGCCGTACAGCTGCACTTCATCGACATTGGTGAGAATCTGGGCACTGATGGCCCCGATAAAGGAGAAGAACTGCTGCCCTTCCACCTTGGTGGCAAATCCCGCCCCGATCAGGCGCAGACGATCGTTGAAGTACAGGCCCTTATAGCCCAATTCAAAGGACTCGGACTCTTCCTGGTCCACCACGTCATTGATGCCAACCAGGCCGACGGAAGCGGCCACGTCGGAAATCCCGTTCTGGTTGAACTGGCCGCTGCGGAAGCCCCGACCCCAGGTTGCGTACCAGTTGTGCTGGTCCGACGGCTGGTAGCGCAGGGTGACCTTCGGCTGCACCATGTCGAAGGTTTCCTTGTTGCGTGCTCCCGGGACACCGGCGGGAAACTGCAGCGGCGAGACGTCCTGTACCCGCTCTTCCTCGTCGTAGCGCAGCGCCAGCGACAGCTCGAAATCGGTGCCGATGTCAACGCTGGCCTGACCGAACACCGCCATCGCCGTGTTGCTGTTGTCGTCGGCCAGGAACGAGGTGGTGGGATTGCGCGGGTCCGTCGTCGGCTCGCGCTCAAGGCGCAGGATCCCGGCGCCGGTGTCCACCCCGGTGGACAGGGACACAAAGCGGTCCCACTCCAGGTAATACGTACCCACTTCCCAGCGCACCGGCTGGTCGTCAGGTGAGCGGAAGCGGAACTCCTGGCTCCAGGCGTCGATCTCGAAGAATCCGGTCTGGGTGCCGTCAAAGCCGAACAAGCCCGGCGCACTCATCGCGGCGGTGTAGGGGAACTGGTCCGAGTCAGACCACTCCTCCAGATCGGTATAGCTGGTGGTGGAGATGAATGTCCCCAGCTCGGTAATCCAGTCCACCTTGAGGGCGAAGTCGTTCATGTCCCGCTCGCCGTAATCGACGTTGTTGTCCCGGACAGGCAGGACGTTGTTGGCGTCGATCGGCCCGGTGTCGGTGCCGAAGGCAATGGCGGTGATGCCATCCGGCGCCAGGTCCACGGCCTGGTACTGGAAACCGATGCCGCGGCCCTTGTGGCGGGCGATGTTCGCACGCAGGTCAAAGGACAGATTCGCCGTTGGCTCATAGATCAGACGCCCCCGCAGAGTGCTGTCCTCGAAGCGGTCAGCCTCTTCGTTGCGGGTGATATTGGTCAGGTAGCCGTCGCGATCAATGTGCTTGCCGGACACCTGGGCGAACAACTGGTTTTCGATCAGCGCGCCACCGTAGGAACCCTCGACCATGTACTCGTCCCCGGCGCCTGCGCCGGCACTGACGTAACCCTCGGCCTCATTGGTGGGGCGCCGGGTATTGATGATGATCGCGCCTCCCGTGGCATTGCGGCCGTAGATCGCGCCCTGGGGACCTTTCACCACCTCGACACTTTCGACATCGAACAGCTCCTGCCGGAACTGGATACCGCTGAACTGCAGAACGCCATCAATGATGGTGGCCACCGGCGCCTCGCCGTTGCGCACCTGGGTCAGGCCGCGAATACTGAGAAAGCTGGTGCCGATGCCCTGCGAGGTCGCGAGGGTCACGTTCGGCGTCAGGGCGATGAAATCTTCCATGCGCTGCACATTGGCATCCTGGAGTGCTTGCGCCGTGAAAGCAGTCACCGCGTAGGGCGCCTCCTGGAGGCTTTCGTCGCGACGCCGCGCCGTCACCGTCACTTCCTCCAGCACCATTGCGCCGGCCGGCTTGTCGGCCTGTGCCAGCGCCAGCGGGGCGACTGGCAATGCAGCCAGCAGCGCCAGCGTACCCGTCAAACCATTGCTCGAAATTGTCTTCATCTATCCCTCTCCCCGGATTCCATGCCCGAAACGTATAGCCCACAACAGGCGGTTGGCACAGTGGCCTGCAAGCTTCCACAGGAAAACCACTGCCATTAAAAATGGGTTAAAAATTTAAGTATGTCAATAATTTTTGACAAAATGTTTTCGTCGGGTACACTCCTCACATAACGTTTGAGGGGATCCAGTGTGGAGAAGAAAAAGAAATCGATGATGAAGCGGTCGCTGGGCGGCCTGCTCAAGGCGAGGCGCCTGGAGCAGAAGCTCACCCTGCAGGAGCTGGCCGAGAAGGCGGAGCTGTCCGCCGCCTTCCTGTCCCAGGCGGAACGCGGCAAGGCCACACCGTCCATCGTTTCCCTGATCAACATTGCCCGCGCCCTGGGCACGGACATCAACTACTTCATCTCACCGCCGGTGCCCGCGGAGCTGGTCAGCAAGGCCAGCGACCCGCAGTACCTGAACATAGACTCCCCCATCACCTACCGGGTGCTGAACGCCTCCATCCCAAACCAGCAGATGAGTGCACTGCTGATGGATATCCCCCCCGGCGTGGAACTGCCGACGGTCCACCGGGATGAAGGCGAGGATATCTTCTACATCATCAAGGGCCGGGTGGAGCAAATGATCGACGACAAGGTGTTCAGTCTGCAGGCGGGAGACTGTGTGCACATGAACACCCAGCTCGGCCACAACATCGTCAACAAGAGCAAGGGTACGGCGACGATTCTCTGGGTCGGCACGCCGGTCCTGCTGCCCGCCGGCTAGCTGGAACCACCATGGCATTTCTGGACGTAGCGACCGAACTGGGCAGCTTCAGTGTCATGCTGCGACCGGATGCGGCGCCGGTGACCTGCGACTACTTCGCGCGGCTTGCCCGCAGCGGAGCCTTCCACAACGGCAGCATCTTCCGCATTGTCTCCACCAGCAAGCACGGTGGCGTCGAGGCGAGCCCGATTGACGTTGTGCAGGTCGGCACATCGGCCGGGATGGATGAGCAACGCACCCGCATCCGGCATGAGCATACCGGGCTGACCGGCCTGCAACATGTACGCTGGGTGGTATCCACCGCCCGGTTTGAACCCGGGGAGGTCTACGGCAGCTTCTTTGCCTGCCTGCAACGCGAGCCGGCTCTCGATTTCGGCGGTAACCGGCACGCGGACGGTCAGGGCTTCGCAGCCTTCGGCAGTGTGGTCAGTGGTCACGAGGTGATTGAGCAGGCGCACATCCGGGCCGAGGAGCATCCCTGCCTGAGCACCCGAATCGCGGTCGCCAACATCCGTTATCGGGACTGATACCTCGGGCGCCGTGACGCGCATCCACCGTGGTCCAGGCGTTCTCCCGCAAGAGCCCGGAGCTTGCTGTCAACCCAGCTCTCGCTCCCGCGCCAGAATGTCGGCGATGGGCACCGGCTTGACCGGCGAGCGGGCACTGAACGGGCCCACCTCCGCTGCACTGATATCGTTGTGCCGGGCCAGCAGCCGGGTCACGAAATAGCCGCAGTAGCGGCCCTGGCACAGGCCCATGCCGGTGCGCGAGCGCAGCTTGGCGGAATTGGCAGTGGCAATCGTGCTGTGCTCCTGCAACAGGCCGCCGAACTCACCCACGCTGATGCCCTGGCATTTGCACAGGGTGGTGCTGTCAGTCAGCAGCTGCTCAAACACTCCCCAGGGCGGCAGCGAGATTTGCGCCAGCACGGCGGCAAATTCCCCCAGGCTGGACAGCCGGCGGCGGACGGGAGCGGCCAGCTTTTCCGCCTGCGCGGCATCGAGCACGCCCTGGTCCTGCAGTACCGCCAGCGCCGCCAGTTCGCCCTCCTCCCGCGCCACGTCCGCCCCTGCCACACCCGTGGTTTCGCCGGCCGCGTAGAGCCCGGCGACGGAGCTGCGCTGCCAGCCATCGACATCCACTATCCAGCCGCCGCGCTCCGCGGACCAGCTGACGGCGGCCCCCGCCTGGCGCGGCAGCTCGGAGGCGACGAGGAATGAATAGCAGACGCCCAGGTGATCGCAGGCTATGTCCTCCCGGGTTTGCTCCGGCTCGAATACGCCGTCCCGCAGCCTGGCCACGCGCACGGCCGCCAGCTGCCGCTCGCCCTCCGCGGCCACCACGGTGCTGCCGAAGCGCACCGGAATTCCGGCTCGCCACAGCCGCCACATGACCCCACCTATATGCAGCAACTTGCCCAGGTGACGGAGCATCAGCAGCGGCCGCTTGCGCACGCCCAGCATCGCCCCAAGCGGCTGCGCGAACAGTACCGCTGCTACCTCGCCGCCGCCCCGGCGGATCTGGTCCGCGACAATCAACTGCAGGGGATGGCTGCCCGCGAACACGAACCGCTCCCCGGGCACCAGCTGTTGGCTCTTGACCATGGCCTGCAGGCCACCGGCAGCCATGACGCCGGGCAGGTTCCAGCCCGGGAAAGGCACCGCCAGATCGTGACAGCCCGCGGCGACCAGCACACTGCGCGCAGCCAGTTCGCTGGTGCCCCCGGGGCCGTGCAGCCACAGGCGCTGGCTCGCCGGGTCGTGAGGATCGCGGTCGAGGAAGCCCAGCACCGTGGTCTGCCAGCACCACTCGATACGGCTGTCCTGCTGCGCCCGTTGCAGCAACTGCTGCTGGCGACGGTACACGCGGTCGCGCAGCCAGTTGCGTACCCGGATCGCGGCCGGGGGTTGCCGCAGGATCTGGCCGCCCGCCTGCTGCTGTTCATCGATCACCACCACCCGCAGGCCGTGTGCAACCGCGGTCAGCGCCGCCGCCATCCCGGCGGGGCCCGCACCCACGATGGCGAGGTCCACCGGCCTCACAGGGTTTCCTGCAGGCATTTACCGGTGCGCACCCGCATGCCTTCACTGACCGGTGTCATGCAGGCACGGCGCCAGCGCGGCTCCCGCGCCTCGCCCGGTACGCTGACCGCAACCAGGCACTCGAAGCAGCTGCCCATATTGCAGAACAGGCTGCGGGGTTCACCGTCGCGGGTGGTGTAGCAGTGCTCCCGGCCGGCCAGCAGGAGCGCAGCGGCGACGGTTTCACCGGGATGGACACGGACAGCAACGCCGTCGATCTCGATCTGCAGGGACGGCTGGCGCTCGACGCCGGTCTCGATACGGTGTGCCATCAGTGGCCGGCCTCGCGCATGAACATGTTGATATGGCTGAATCGCGCCGGCGAAAACGGGGCTATCGGGTAGGCGGTCTCGCCGGCGGCGATCAACTGGCTGATCAACTCGGCGTAGGTCGGGCCAAAGGTAAACCCGGAGCCACCCGCGGCAACGAAGTAGCGCGGCAGCTGGGGAACCTCACCCAGCAGCGGCAGCTGATCGGCGGTGACTCCGGTGACACCGGTCCAGGTACGCAACAGATGCAGCTTGCGCAGGGCCGGCACCACTTCCGCCGCCGTCGCAAGATTGCCGCAGACCGAGCGGTACAGGGGTCGCGCAGCCGCAGAGCCCGTACCTGTCAGCTCGGGCAACCGGGCGGACCAGCCGCCACCGATGAGCAGGTTGCCCTCGCGCACCTGCTTCATCGACAGCCGCCGGCCCACGTGCTGCACCAGGTGCCCCACCAGCGGCGGCGCCTCCTCGGTGACATTCATCGTCAGGCCCACCGGGAAGATGGGCAGGTGCACCCCCGCCAGGCGCCCCACACCGGCGGCCCAGGCGCCGGCCGCGTTGAGGATGGTATCGCAGCGGTAGTCCGCGCGGCCCCCGTGCTCGGCGTCACCGGCGACGGATGCAACGGTAGCCAGCGCCCATTCGTGGCGCAGGCGCTGCACGCTGTGCACACGGGTGCCGGTGTGAAAGACCGCGCCCAGCCGCTGCGCGGCACGCGCATACGCCAGAGTGAGATAGCGGGGATTGCAGTGGCCCTCGTCGGCGCAGTACAGCGCGCCCTGTACCCGATCATCGAGATAGGGTGCGCGGGCGCGCAGCTCGCTGCGGGACAGCAGCTCCAGCTGCATGCCGTGCCGGGTTTCAAATTCGTATTTCTGTTGCAGCCGCTGCAGCTGGTCGGCGGTCTCCGCCACCATGATGCCGCCGTGCATCACCAGTTCCAGATCCTCCCCCAGCAGCGTCTCCAGCCCCCGCCACTGCTCGATGGCGCGGCGGGTAAACGGGACGAGGTGGGCAATGTGGTCCTGCAGCTGCTCCTGGTATTCCAGCAGGCGGTACTCCAGCTGGAAGTGCAGGGAGCCGGCGTTGCGGCCGGAGGCTCCGCCATTGAGGGCATCGCTTTCCAGCACGATCACTCGCTTGCCCAGCCTGGTCAGGTAGAAGGCCGCGGCGCAGCCGATCAGGCCTCCTCCAATTATCGCCACATCACAGCTGTGCAACATTGCTCCCCGCTTTTCAGCCTCGGCCAGTGTGCCGGCCCTAATCCTGCACCGTGCGTCCCAGGGCCACCAGCGTTGTGCGAATCTGGCTCGCGCCCTCGGCATCCAGCGGCTGCAGGGGCAGGCGTGGAAAGCCCCCGTGCAGTCCCTGCTGGTTCAGGGCTTCCTTGAAAATTGCCTGGGAAGAGCCGAACTTGCCGGTCAGGTCGGGATTGAACCAGCTTTTCATTATAGTGTAATCGCGGGCCGCGTATTCCAGGGCCCGGGCCTCGTTGCCCGCCCACAGCTCGTTGAAGAAATCCGGCTGTTCGTGACCCAGCACGGCCCCGGCGCCCATGGTTCCGTCCGCATCGTGCTGTTTGACCAGGGTCGCACCGGTCTCGTTCATGGGGATACCGAACACCCGCACCTCGCGGCGCAGGCGGAAGAAGACATCGAGGAAACGGCGCAGGTCCGAGGTTGAGTTCTTGATGGCAACCACCTGCTTCAGCTGCGCCAGCGCCACCAGCAGGTCCGGGGACATGTCCACGTGCGTACCGGGAGGCCAGTTGTAGACACAGATGGGCATCCTGATCGCCGCGTCCACGGACCGGTAGAACGCGAGGATATCGGACTCGGAGGGTACCATGTAGGGTGGCGGCGTCAGCAGGATACCGTCGAATCCGGCCTTCTCTGCCAGTTCCACCTGCGCCAGGACATCGGCCAGAGTATAGCCGCTGCAGCCCGCTATCAGCGGTATGCGCCCCTGCACCCGCCCGGCAACTTCCGCCAGCAATACCGCCTTTTCCTCCAGATTCAGCGTAAACCACTCTCCCTGTGTCCCCGCCACCACCAGGCCGTGCATGCCCTGGCCGAGCAGCCAGTCGACATGCTTGCGCAGCGCCTCGACATCGAGCTCGCCGCTACGGCTGAAGGGCGTTGTCATGGCCGGTATATAGCCGCGCCAGCTCACCGAATGTCTGTTCATAAAGTCCTCTACACTTTCCCAGCCGCAGGGTCATTGTTCCCCGATCGACTTGTTATTTTACTGCCCCCCGTGGGCAATTTATGTTTAAGTTCGTTGTCCTGACCGCAAACCACATGAGCCAGCCCCATGAACGTCAGCCAACGTCGCCTGCACTATCTCTACGAATCCGCACGCCTCGGTACCATGCGCGCCGCAGGCGAAAAACTCGATGTCGCGCCCTCCTCCATCAGCCGCCAGATCGCCGAACTGGAGAGTGAGCTGGGCACGCCGCTGGTGGAGCGCGGCCGGCGGCGCCTGAAACTGACCGAGGCCGGGGAACTGGCCTTCCAGTTCTACCAGGACCGCTGCGCCCAGCAGGAAGCCTTCCTCTCCCAGATCAGGGAGCTCCAGTCCCTCAATACCGGCAAGATATCGATCGCAGTCGGCGAAGCCTTTATCTCCGAACGCTTCAGCGACACCCTGCAGAGCTACATGCAACGCTATCCCGGCATCTCCGTGGGCGTCAGTGTGTCCAGTACCAATGAAGTGGTGCGCATGATCAGTGACGACGATGCCCACTTCGGGATGATTTTCGACACATCGCGGGACCCGAAGGTCAGTTCGCGCGTCCATTTGCCGCAGCCGATGAAAGTTGTGGTACACCGCAGCCATCCACTGGCCGGCAAGAAGCTGGTAGAACTTTCGGAGCTGGGGCAGTACACGGTGGGCCTGCTCGACGGCGCCTACCGCATCCGCCAGATCATCGAGCAGAGTGAGCAGGAACAGGGGATTTTCTTTACCCCGCACCTGGCCACCAGCTCGCTGGCGCTGCTTCGCGGCTTCATCAACTCGGGCTCCGGCGTCTCCCTGCTACCCGACCTGGTGGTCGGCGAGGAGCTGGCCGCAGGACGTTTTGTCGCCATCCCTACCGACAGCGCCACGCTCAACAGTACCCAGATAAGCCTGGTCACCCGCAGCGGCCGACAGCTGCCGATCGCCGCGTTCAAGTTCATGCAATATATCGAGGACTATTTCCGCAACCTGGCGCCCGAGTCCTGACGAGCATCTGTGCTACAGGTTCCAGTCGTTGCGCACCACGGCGCCGCCCTTCATCACCAGGCCAATACTGCGCAGGGCGGAAATGTCAGCGATGGGGTTTGACTCCAGCAACAGCAGGTCGGCGTACTTGCCTTCGCTGATGGTACCGACTTCGCCCTCCACGCCCAGCAAGCGCGCGGTCTCGACGGTGGCCGAACGCAACGCCCGCAGGGGCGTCATGCCGGCATCGACGTAGAGCTCGATCTCACGCACTGAGGCAACGGTGCCTTCATTGGGCTCGAAGGGAAACTGGTCGCTGCCCATGGCGATATTGACGCCTTCATCAATGGCGGTTTGCAGCGCCTTCCAGTGCACCTTGCCCACCGAGGCGGCGCGGTCCAGGTACCACTGGGGCGAACCGATTTTCTGGAAGAATTCCAGTGCCCCGACCTGGCTGACCACGATGGTCGGCACGTACCAGGCGCCCGCGCGCTTCATCTTGCGGAACACTTCCTGGTTCAGGTAGTAGCCGTGCTCAAAGCAGTCCACGCCGGCTTCCAGTGCTTCGAGGGTAGCCTCTGGCGAACCGGAGTGGGCCGTGACCTTGAACCCGGCCCGGTGAGCGACGTCCACAGCCGCGCGCATTTCCTCCAGCGTCATGTCGGAGGCCGCAATCGACCCCGCCGGAGACGCGATGCCCTTGCTGATCATCAGTTTGAGCCAGGTCGCCCCGGCGCTGATCTGTTCGCGCGCCATGCGGGTGACCTCGTCGGGACCGTCCACACCCACCTCGCCGTGACTGGTGCCATGACCGCCCGTAGGCGCCAGCGGCAAGCCTGCGGCGTGGATCCGCGGGCCGGGAATTTCACCGCGGCGGATGGCCTTGTCCACCGCGAAAATCGCGTGCCCGCGGTCACCGGGAGCGCGAATCGTGGTGGTACCGGACAGCAGGCTGAGGCGGCCATTCTCGGCCATTCTCAGCGCCAGCTCCGCCTCGGATTCATGCTGCAGCGCCATGGAAGCGGCGCCTGGCAGCTTGAGACCGAGGTGCACGTGCATGTTCATCAGGCCGGGCACTATCCACTTGCCGCTGGCATCAATGACCCTTGCGTCCGCGGGTATGGCGACATCGCCGCGGCTGCCCACCGCCGCGATTCGCTCCCCGTCCACCAGCACCACCGCGTTGTCCAGCGCCGCGCCGTTATCGAGGTTCACCACGGAACCGCCGACCAGCGCGGTAAGCGCCGCACTGGCGGGCAGCGCCAGACTCGCGAGTGCAAGCCCGGTGGCGGCCAATAACTGTTTCACTATTCCCGTTGTCATAAGCAATATTTCCACAATGGATCGACCCTTGCAGGTCGGTAAATAAATTGATCGGGGGCTGCCTGGTTCCGGCGGGCTTCAGAACAAAGAAGGTCCAGTTCCCGCTGGAAAAAGGTCAGGCACCGCCGCTAACCTTGAGCACCCGGCCCCCCGGCAGACGCAGCGTCTTGCCGTCATAAGTTGCGCTAATGACAGCGTCGCGCGCACTGATGGTTTCGGCACCATCAGTTTCAGCCCAGCGAATCACCTCAATGAAGTAGCGGTCGCCCTGCTGGCGGTAGCGCCCGTAGCCCGTCACCGCGTAGCTGTCATCGCCGCTGACCACAAGGAAATGCTCGTCCACCAGTGCCAGCATGCCGTGCTCCAGCGCCACGATTTTCGCATCCGCGGCATCACCGATGCGACGCAGGGTCTGCACGGTGCCGCTGCCGAACACCAGGGTCAGGCCGTCGTCGTCGCGGGTGACGGCAAGGTCGTGCTCCGTCACTCCGTTGGACGACAGCGGGTTCGCGGGCGACAGGCTGAGCGTCTGCTCGGCAACCAGATGGACGCCGCCCTCAATCGCGGAATAGGGGCCGGAGTGCGCCATGGCGCTCTGCTTGAAGTAGGGCTCGCCATTGAAAACGGCCTGCTGGATGAAAGAGCCATCCTTGAACAGGAAGATGCCGGTCAGCGGCATGGACTTGCCACCGGACGAGGTCAGTCCGGTGTAGGCCCAGAGCCCCTCGACCTGCTGCATGGACGTTTCCGCCCGCGACAGCAGTGGCGTTGCCAGCAGTGCCAGCATCATGCAGGCGGTGCCCAGTGTGCGGCGGATGCTTGTGCCCTGTGTTCTGTTCATTGCTGTTCTCCTTGGCTGATCTGCGCCGTGGCTTCGATTTCAATCAGGAAATCGGGCAGGGCCAAGGCCTGCACTCCGATCCAGGTATTGGCCGCCGGCGTGACGTCCCCGTAGAACTCGGCCAGGGCGGCACCCACCGGACCCAGGCAGTCCGGGTTGTGGTTCACCACATAGGTGCGCAGGCGCACGATATCTTCCACCCCGGCGCCGGCCTCGGCGAGCACCGTCTTGAGGTTGGCCAGCGCCTGGCGTGCCTGCGCGCCAAGGTCGCTGCCACCGACCACCTGGTAGTCCCTGTCCCAGGCCACTTGGCCGGCACAGTGCACCAGGGTAGTGTCGCTTGACGCCACCGCATGGGAGAAACCGTAGGCCGTGCTTTCATACAGCTCGGCGGGATTGATGACTTTGCGTGACATGTGATCACTCTCCTTTCAATTCGTCCGGCCGCGGTCCGCGGCCATGGATAATCTTTGAGGCAGCGGTTCGCCGGCCCGGTTCAGGTGTACTGCACCAACTCGAGTTGATGCCCGAAGGGGTCGAGAACATACCAGGACAGCGAGTCCGGTGCGGGGCCGCCATCGGCAACGATGGGCCCGGCCATTGGGCGACAACCATTGGCCTGGAGGTAGTCCACCGCCGCCTGCACGTCATCGACCTGCAGACAGATATGCCGGCTGCCAACATCGCAATTGCGCGGCGGCGTGGTTGCCGCATCCGCGGGCCGCTCATACTGGAACAGCTCCATCCCCAGGTTGTCACACAGCTGCAGCATCGCGATCTGCAGGCAGGCGTCCGGCACGTTCACATGCGACTCGGTCCAGTCCCTGCCATCCCCCATGGGCGGAATTTCGCGGGCATCGAACGGGCCCATGCGGTACTTGAGCGTGGCGCCCATGACCCCGGTGTAGAACGCGATCGCCTGTTCGATGTCCGCAACCGTCAGGGATACGTGGTCAGCGCGCCGGAATGTTGGTTGGCCAGTCATTGTGATCTCCTGCAAAGCCTGTGTTGTGGAATACGCCTGCGTCGCTACGAGAACAGCGCCGCCATATAGTCGGGGAATTTCTGTGCCGCCAGCACCAGCGACAGCAGCAGACCCACCCCGAGGATTGCATTGCGCCACCACTCGGTGGGCACGTCGTGCATGACTTTCCGGCTGTTGGCAAGGTACAGCAATATGACAAAGACCAACGGGATCACCAGCACGTTGATGCCCATCAGCAGCACGACCTTGAGCAGCGCCGGGAAACTCCAGTGCGGCGCCAGGAGCGCGGCCCCCAGCACCAGGACTACCACGATGGCGTGATAGGCCTTGTTGTCGGCGGCGAAACGCCACTGCCGGCCCACTGTGTCCAGCATAAAGTAGGCGGTTACCTGGGCGGCGACCACCAGGGTGGTCAGCGCGGCCATAAACACGCCCACAGAGAACACAATGGGACCGAGAAAGGCCAGGCGCTCGGGAAATACGCCGTGCAGAACTTGAGAAGCTTCGGAGACATCGGCCAGCGAGGCGTGATGGGCCAGCGGGTACAGCGCGAAGCCGCCCGCGATGACTACGAAGATGGCGTAGGCGCCGAAGATCAGGCCCAGATTCACCACCGCGCGGCGAAACGCCTTCTTCAGACCATGGGGATCGACACCCGAGTCTGCCGCCAGATACGGCATGCCGAGCAGCGCCGCGGGGGCGATCGCGCTGCCCACCATCGCGGTGATGGAAGCGACCGAGGAGCGCGCTGTCTCCGTACCCGGCACGGGCAGGTCTTCCGGTACGGCGGGCACCATTCCGGCGAGGATATCCCGCCACTCGGAGAAGCCGCGGAAAGCCACCAGCAGGAAACAGAAGAACATCAATACCATCATCACGGTCATGACGTTCTGCATGCGGTCGAAGCCACGGGAGAACACCAGCCAGAGGATCGCCACAGCGATCACCAGAGACAGCGTCATGTCCGTGAGCAGGGCTCCGCCGGCACCAGAACTCGCCGCCGGCAGGCCCAGGGTGGACGCGACCACGGAACTCATCACGGACAGCTGGCCCATCACGATCAACAGGTGGACGGGCACATTGACCAGCAGGAGCGCCCAGGCCAACCCGGGCGTGATGCGCTTGCAGATCAGCGCGAACATACCCTCGTCGGGGTTGCAGGCACCAATCCGCGATGCGGTATCGACCGACACCACGAACACCGGCAGCATGCACAGCACTACCCACAACAGTTCGTAGCGGAACCAGGCGCCGGCAAGCAGAAAGGAGGCAACGGCCCCGGCACCCATGGTCCCCGCAGCGATGACAGCGGTGGGTCCGACGATATCGCGGACCAGGCGTACCGGTGCGGCAGCGACAGCCCTAAGCACGGGGCAACAACCCCGCACGGCCGCTGGCGCTGTTGCGTCGTTTCACTCTGTCCATCGTCATAAGCACTGCTTCCAGATTCGGGTCGACCGTAACAGGTCTAGAAATTGACGGGTTGCCTGTCGGCGAGCCCGGCCGCCTGCACGGCAAGACTACTCTCTATCCAGCGATCTATGCTGCTGTCCATTACGTCCAGCGGCAAGTAGCCGTTCTCCAGCACCGCCCGGTGAAAGGCGCGAATATCGAACTGCTCGCCCAGCGCTGCCCGCGCCCGCGCCCGGGCCTCGAGAATGCGCCGCATGCCCACCTTGAACGAGGTCGCCTGGCCCGGTACCGCAATATAGCGATTTACCGCGCGCACATTGGCCGCGTGGGGACTGGGCGTTGTCTCATCCAGGTAGCGAATCGCCTCTTCCCGGGACCAGCGCCTGGCGTGCAGGCCGGTGTCCACCACCAGCCGGCAGGCGCGCCACAACTCCGCCGCCAGGCGCCCGAAATTTGCATAGGGGTCCTGGTAGAAACCGATGTCCGCTGCCAACTGTTCCGCATACAGGGCCCAGCCCTCGACAAAGGCGGTGTTGAGCCACCAGACATTCTGCTGGCGCAGGGCCGGGATGCCCGGATCCGCACTGATTGCCGAGATCTGCAGGTGGTGCCCCGGCAGGGTCTCGTGATACACCAGCGCCTCAAGGTCATAGACAGGCACCGCGGCCATGTCATGCAGGTTCAGGTAAAAGCGCGCCGGGCGCCCGGCGGAGCCCGCCTGGTAGAAAGCACCCGGTGCCGACTCTTCCCGATAGGCCTCGAACCGCAGGATCTCAAGCTCCTGGGTGGGCGGGTCAAACACCAGTTCCGGCAGGCGCGCCTGCATCGCCCCGAACAAGGACTGCGCCCGGGCCAGGAATTGCGCCCGGCCTTCGGCATCGTTACTCAGGTAAAACTGCGGCGAGCTGCGCATGTGCTGGAAAAACCCGGGCAGGTCGCCGTCAAATCCAACCTGCTCGACGATGGTCCGCATTGCACCGTGAATCCGCTCGACCTCGGCCAGCCCGTAGGCATGCAGCTCATCTGCGCTCAGCCGGGTGGTTGTGAACTGGCGCAACAGGAAAGCGTAGAACGCGTCGCCGTCGGGCATCTGCCAGACTCCGCCCTCGCGGACGGCACCGCTCTGGTGTTCCGCCAGTATGGCGATCAGGGAATGGTAAGCCTCGCGGTAGGGCCCGAGCAGAGCCGCGCGGACACGCTCAAGGTGGGCGTCCCTCGCGGAGTCCTCCAGGGCGCCCTGCTGCAAACGCTGTCTTACCGAGGACCAGACCGGGTTATCCGCGCCATCGTCAAAGGGCGCGCCGCTGATGATCTGGCGGGAACCCTCGATCAACAGCGGATACAGGCTGGCCGGCAGGCCGCCCGCCACCTCACGCTGCCGCGCCAGCTGTGCTTCCAGCTGGGCCAGCAACGACGGCACGCCCGCCAGGTCCCGCAGCAGCGCATCCACCTCCGCCGCTGAACTCAGTGGTCCGCCCTGGGCCAGACGACCCGGGATCTCAAGATGGGTGCCAACGATCTGGTTGACCGGGTACCCATGGCCGCGCCAGCGATGGCGCTCCAGCAACAACTCCAGCTCGTAAACCAGCGCGTCATACTGGGTCCGCGCTCTTGGTCCCAGTTCGGCGGGCTGGAATTCCTTACGCAGCGTTGCCAGCTGCTGCCTGACCACCGCGATGTCAGCGTCCTCCGCGGCGGGGGAGAGGTCGGGCCAGCCACCCCCCGCAGGCAGCGCCGCGGCGCCGCCTGCGAGTTCGGGCCTGCTGGCCTGCCGATACTCAAGGACTGACTCGATAAAGTCCGCCAGCCTCGCCTCCGGGGCCGGTGACCCGGCGGCCAGTGCCGCACCACCGGAGGCTACTAGCAGCAACGCTGTCGCGAGCCTCCTCACGCCGCTACCCGATACCGCGGGAGAGAAGCAGCCCACTTACAGCGTCCGCAGGGTTACGCGCACACCAAAGGTCTGGTAGGAAGGCTGCACATGCAGGCCGCCCAGGAAGGCCTTCTGGTAGGCGTTGGTGTAGTACTCCTCGTCAAACAGGTTTTCCACGTAGGCGGTTACGCTGAAGCGATCGGTCTCAACCCCGGCTCGGAGGTTGAAGTGATCATAGCTGGGCACCTGGAACGGGAAACCTTCATCCTGGCGCACCAGGGAAACCAGGTCGGGCAGGATATCGTCCCGATGGAACCACTCGAGACGGACAAAGCTGTCGTAGCCGCCGGCGAAGGTAAAGCGGTACTCGGCGTCAGCACCGAAAGTCCATTCAGGCGCGTTCGGCATGGACTGGCCGCTCAGGTCGTAGAGAGCGCCGTCGACGAAGGCGTTGGTGAAATCATCAAACTCCGAGTCGACATAGCCCGCGGAGAAATTGACTGCGAAGTTCTCGCTAACGGCCGCGGATATCTCCAGTTCACCACCCAGGGATGTGGCAGAGGCCGCGTTCTGGATGCCGGAGTTGAAAACAATGAGACCCTCGTCATTGGTTGCGGCAACAGCGTAAGAGGCCTGCAGGTCATCCCACTCCAGGTAAAACAGCGAGCCGTTGAGGCGCAGACGGTTGTCCAGCAACTCGGACTTGAAGCCCAGCTCGTAGTTCCACAACTCTTCTGGGTCGTAGTCGGACTGTTCAAAGTCGCTGCCCAGCTGAACCCCACCGGCCTTGAAGCCCTTGGACACTGTGGCAAACACGCTCATGTCCTCGCCGAGGGCGTAGCGCAACGATACCTTGGGCGAAAAGTCAGTGAAGTCCGCCTCGTCTTCGACAAAACCATTGATCACGCCGGATGACAGGTTGTACTGGGACACTTCGACTTCGTCCCTGGTATAACGGCCACCGAACACCAGGTCCAGCTGGTTGTTGAGGTGCCAGGTCAGCTCACCGAAGATCGCTGCGCTGGTGCTCTCGTTTTCACCCACCGAAGCTGTAATCTGGAAGTCCTCCGGCAGGCCAAACAGGCCGCCGGCACCGGCGAAGGTCTGCTGGAAAATATCACCTTCGTCCTTGCTGTAAATCACCCCCACCGTCCAGTCCAGGGTTTCGTTGCCAGCGGACTGCAGGCGGAACTCCTGGCTGAAGGATTCACGGCTGATCGGCTTTTCCTCGTAGATCAGATCCTGGCTGCTGCCGTCGATATCACCACGGAGGAAGGTGTCGGACTCAATGTAGCCGGTGATGCCAACCAGGCTGAAGGCATCCAGTTCGTATTCAAACTTGGCAGTGTAGAGCTCCCATTTGGAGCCCACCTCCTGTGGCCGGTCGAAATTGACCCGGTCAGTATTCTCCGGGAAAAAGCCCACGCCATCGGGATCCGCCACGTTGCCGTAGAGACTGGCGGCAAACCTCGACATCACACCCGAGGGGACACCCTCGCGCATGCCGACAACCTCATCCGAGGTGGTGGCCATCAGGTCCACGGTCAAGCGGTCCGTCGGCGTGTAGCGGGCGCTGAGTCGGCCGTACTCGTATTCGGAGTCGTTGCCGCCGCCTGTAGGGTTGATGTTCTTGATGTAGCCGTCGCTCTCGGAATACTTGTAGTTGGCCCGCACCGCCAGCACGTTGTCGATCAGCGGCATGTTGATTACGCCCTCGATGTCGCGGGTGTCGTAGCGAGCCAGCTCGCCCGATATCTGGGCGAAGAATTCCTGGTCCGGCTTGGCCGTGGAGATGTTGACGGCGCCGCCGACCGCGTTGCGGCCAAAGTAGGTGCCCTGTGGCCCGCGCAGCACTTCGATACGCTCCAGGTCCATCACCCCCGGGTTTGCGGTCGCACTGACCACGTTGACGTCATCCAGGTAGAAAGCGAAGGTGCTCGCGCGCACCAGGGCCTCAGTGGTATCGAGCTGGTTGGTCACGCCGCGAATGCTCAGCTCCTTGCGG
Source organism: Haliea sp. (assembly GCF_040221975.1). GTDB lineage: Bacteria > Pseudomonadota > Gammaproteobacteria > Pseudomonadales > Halieaceae > Haliea. The sequence goes on along the minus strand of NZ_JAVJWR010000027.1, from coordinate 33,534 downwards.
TCGCGAGAACCGGTGGAGATGTAGCTCACATTGGGGGTCCGGGAAAAATAGCCCTCGATGCCCTTGAACATGTTGCGCTCAATGGAATCGGCGGAGAATGCGGTAATACTGACCGGCACGTCCTGCAGTGATTCCTCCCGACGGCGGGAAGTCACCACCACTTCCTCGATCATTACCCGATTGGCATCCTGCTGGGCCGAGGCCGCGCCGGACCAGACCGCGGCGGCACCTGACACGACCAGTCCGGGTATTAATGCCGCGGCACTGGTGATGCCGCTGCAGATCAATTTCCGTTGCCATTGCTTGCTCATGTTGCTTTCCCTCATAGAAAGATAATTCCCTGGCCAATGTCGGCCATGTTCGTGATGCCCCGAAACCCGTGGCACAAGCGCTGTGATCGACCCCTGAACCGTATACTTGTTAGCAGTGACATTTAAAGCCAGAAAGTGTTGCCTGCTGAGCAACAGACAATAGCCGGGTCTGCATCCGCGTCATGCCTGCCGTGCCAGCCAACGCTCCACCACATTTTCCAGCACCGCCATCGGCACACTGCCGGCCAACAGCACGGTGCGGTGAAACTCGCGCAAATCGAAGTCGTCACCCAGCTGCTGTTCGGCGCGGGCCCGCATTTCCTGGATCTTTAGCTCGCCGATCTTGTAGGCCAGCGCCTGCCCCGGATAGGAGGCATAGCGCTCCACTTCTGCCCGGGCCTCGGCCTCACTCAGTGAGGAGTGCTCCAACATCCAACGAATGCCGTCTTCCACCGACCACCCCAGGGCGTGAATTCCGGTATCAATCACCAGCCGATTGGCCCGCATCATCTCGTAGTTGAAATAACCGTAACGCTGCCAGGGGTCTTCAAGCAGTCCCAGTTTCCTGGCCAGGGACTCGGCGTACAGGGCCCAGCCCTCGCCAAAGGCCGTAGTAGACTCGAAACGACGAAACGCAGGTACATTCTCCACTTCCCGGGCAATCGCCATCTGGAAGTGATGTCCGGGGAGCCCCTCGTGTACCGACAGCGTGGTCAGGTTGAAACGACTGGTGATCCCCGGGGAGTGGATGTTTATCCAGAGGATACCCGGCCGCGAGCCGTCGGCGGCCGCCGCCTGGAAATAGCCATTGCCCTGGAGGGTGCGCGAGGAGTCCGGGAGCGCCCGGATCTCGTACGCGGCCTTCGGCATCAGGTCGAACATCTCCGGCAACACGCCGTAGATATCGTCGCGCCGGGCATTGAAGTCGGGCACGATCTGATCGCGCTCATCGCCAGCATAGTAGAGGGCGAGATCATTCCTGGCGTGCTCGAACAGCGCCTGCACATCACCCTCAATACCAAGCTCCGCCTGCAATGCGCGAAAGCCATCCATGATCCGGCAGACCTCGGCACGCCCCAGCCTGTGTACCTCCTCTGCTTCCATATAGGTCGTCGTGTGCTCGCGCACATAATGCTGGTACAGCTCCCGCCCGGCGGGCAGCGCCACCAGGCCCACCGTGGCGCGAGCGTGCTGCAGATAGCTGTCCTGCAGATAGTCGTGCAGCCGCTGATAGGCCGGCTGGATCACCCCGGCGATACTGGCCTCGTGGCGCTGGCGCAGATCGGCTGCCGCAGTATCGTCGATTGTCGCTGGCAGCGAAGCCAACGGCGTCCAGAACTGGGTCTCGCGGGGACCCTTGCCGAGATGGATAGACAGCTGGGGCAGGATCCTCTCGACCACCATCCGCGGCAGGACCACCCCCGCCTCAACCCCTTCCTCCAGCCGCAAAATCGCCTGATCTACCCAGCGGGCGAAGCCCTTTGCCCGCACCAGGGCCTGTTCATAGTGAAATTGGGTCTGGAACGGATAGGTACCCGAGCCCGCCGCCGATTCCGCAAACCGGATATGCTGGCCCCGGAACTGGTCCAGCGGCAGCATCCTTGCCCGCGCAAACAGGTCGCTGCCATAGAAGCGACGGTCCTGCTGCAGGCGCCAGGCCAGGAAATCGTAGCTGACCTGCTCGCCTTCACTCAGGCTCTCGGCGTCTACAGCCTGCAGGCGGGCACGGTAAGTGTCGACCAGGGCCAGCATGGCCGTGTGCCAGTCACCCTCCAGCGAGCGATCAAAGCGGCCGGGGTGCCGGTAATCTCCCTGGGACAGGGCCCTGTCTGGCTGCAGCGCCAGGAGCTCCTCCCAGTAATCGTCGAACAGGCTGCCGCCGGCGCCAGGCTCCCCGGCCGCCACGGTCGGGGGAGTCTGCGCAAGCGCCACCACGGCCAGGGCCAGTGACAACGCCATCCACTTCCCGATCGAAACTCTCCAGCGCGCCACGTGTCGCCCCTCCCCTGCTGCCACCCCTCTGGACGAGGAGCCGCACGTTCCAAAGACCACAGTTTTAACAGGCGAACAGGGGCATTGGTAATCCATTATTGTTGCCTTTGAAGCAACACACACTGGCTAGTACTCACACTCTGCCACAGCTATCGGGAGCGGCGGCGATAGCGCAATTCAAATTGATGTAGCGCAGGTCGGTACGTCATCCCGGCCACGCCCGGGAAGGCTATGCCGGTATACTCGCTTGTTTTGCCGAGTTAGACAGTTCCAGGGGGGGCCCCGGGAGGATGAAAGCGCGCTCTTGAGAGCACCTGGCAACACCCCGCTAAGGGGTGTAGTCGCGGATGGAGGCAGTCGAACCCTGCCTCCCTATCGATACCGGCGGAATTCAGCCGCCGGTGCGGCGGCGCAGGTACTGGATGCCGAACAGAGCCAGCATAAAGCTGAGCATGCCCAGAACCACAGGGTTTGTTACCGGAACAGCGATGGCAGTGAATCCGGAAGCGGCGAGCAGGGCCATATCCCAATCCGCGCGCTGCGCGGGAGTGTCACCACAACACCAGTCCCAGGAAAGATAGGTCACCGAGCCGCTGCCAAATGAAGCGGAAGCAACATGGGTTTCCCCACTCAATTCATAGGCGCTCAGCACTGAGGGCGGAATGGACGCCGTGTCGATAGTCAGGTGATCATTCAGAGTTGGCAAGGAAGCGGGCGCGCTGGCGAAATTGCTTGAGTCCCCGGCAGACGTCCGCGGGATTGGCGGTGTACCCGATCCCGAGGTAGAGGTTCCGTCCGTCATCGTAGTACCCAGTATCTCGTTCATCAGGGCAATATTTTCCGACGAACGCAGCAGAAGAAGCGCACCGCCGCCACTGACAAAGTCTGCGATATCACTGCGCACGGCGGGGGACAGCCCCGCAACCTGGCCTGATTGCCCCTGGAATATCACACTGGCGCTGGCCAGGGCTGTTCCCCACTCGCCATCGCTACTCCCATCGAAGGGCACCGCGGCCCCCCCCAGAGACGCAGCGAGCTCCGCAGCGGCGGTTGCAATTTCCCCGCTGTGGCTGGTGTTGTCCGAATAGTATACGGACTGCGCACTCGCCAGCCCCGACACAAGCAGCAACGCTGCCCCATAAATCCAGAATGTGAGCTTGTTCATACCCCTACTCCTTATCAAAAGCTTCCCCATGCTATCCGGAACTCTGGCACACGAATCGGCCAAGTTCAATCCGCAGTGCACAACATCCACAATGCGCGAATAAAAACGGCCGATGACTTGCCAGAGGTATCTATACTTGTACCCGCAACGCAGTCACCGGGGCTGACACTCCAGGGCCCGCCGTTCGACAATAGAACCCCAAATCCTGCACAGGAACCAGCTCCAATGAAATACAACATAGACCCCGAACTGCGCCCCATCCTCGACCTGCTGCCGCCCTTCGATCTCAGGGAGCCGCAGGTGATGCGCGCGACCATGGACGCCATGGTGGCCCCGGCCAATGCGGAACTGGATACCAGCGGCCTCGACATCAGCGAGCACAAGGCTCCCGGCGCCGCCGGCGACCCTGAGGTACCGGTGCGGGTGTACCGGCCCGCCAATGCCGCCGGGGCGCTGCCCGGACTGGTCTATCTGCACGGAGGCGGTTTCGTCTTCGGCAACCTCGAGAGCGAGCACGCGACCTGTGTCGCCCTGTGCCGCAACCTGGGCATCGTGGTGGTGTCGGTGGACTACCGGCTGTCGCCGGAGACCGCCTTCCCCGGCCCGCTGGAAGACTGCTACGCCGCCCTCTGCTGGACCCACGCCCAGTGCGACAGTCTGGGCATTGACGCTCGCCGCCTCGGCATCATGGGCCAGAGTGCCGGCGCCTGCCTGGCCGCGGCCACGACCCTGGCGACCCGGGAACGCGGCGGCCCGGCCCTGTGCTACCAGTTCCTGTCCATTCCAGTACTGGACGACCGGCTCGACACCCCCAGCATGACGGCCTTCACCGACACTCCCATCTGGCACCGGCCCAACGCCGAGCAAAGTTGGGACTATTACCTGGGCAGCAACTACCAGCGCGGCGCCGACAATGTCCCGGCTCTGGCCGCCCCGGCCCGGGAACAGGACCTGGCCGGCCTGCCCCCCGCCTGCATCACTGCCATGGAATTCGACCCGCTGCGTGACGAGGCCCTGATCTACGCCCAGCGCTTGCTGGCCGCGGGCGTCTCCGCCGAGATCCACTGCTATCCAGGCACGTTCCACGGCTCCAGCATGGTGGTGGACGCCGCCCTCAGCAAACGCGGCGTGGCAGACATGTTCACCGCGCTGGCCCGCGGCCTCTGCATCGACCCGCAGTAATCACTGTCAGGAGCAACAGCAAAATGGATAACAATGCGCTTTACCACCCGCCCCTGATGCCGCACCTGCTGATCGAGGGCCTGAACCGCTATCACGACCAGCCCTGCCTGTTCCTGGGGGACAAGGTCGCCACCTACCGCGAGGTGCGCGAGCGCACCAGCCAGCTGGTGCAGGCCCTGCAGTCCCTGGGCCTGGGCCGCGGCAGCCGGGTGGCGGTGATCTCCGGCAACCGCCCCGAGGTGCTGTCCAACATTGCAGCGATGCAACTGGCGGGCTGCATAGGTACGCCCCTGCACCCGCTGGGCTCGCTGGAGGATCACGCCTACGTGCTGGAGGCGGCGGAAATCGACGCCCTGGTTTTCGACCCGACGGCTTTCGATGCCCACGCCGGCGCCCTGCAGCAACGGGTCCCGGGGGTGAAACATCTGCTGGCCTTTGGCCCCAGCGACAGCGGCATCGACTATCTGCAACTGGCGGACGGCTTCACGCCCCAACCGCTGGTGGCGCCGGACGTGAACCCGGAGGACATTGCCTCGGTCAATTTCACCGGTGGCACCACCGGCAAGCCCAAGGGGGTAATGAGCAGCTACCGGGTCACCAGCTACATGACCCAGATCCAGCTGGCGGAGTGGGAATTCCCGGAGGACCTGCGGATGTTGATCGCCACCCCCCTGTCCCACGCGGCGGCGGCCTTCTTCATCCCGGTGCTGCAGAAAGGTGGCGCCTTCTATGTGATGCAGGGTTTCAGCCCCGACGGTTTCTTCGACATGGTCGAGCAGCACCGGATCACCGCCACCATGCTGGTGCCGGTGATGCTCTACTTCCTGCTGGATTCGCCGCGGGCCAAGACCGCCGACATGTCGAGCATGGAATCCATCTTCTACGGCGCCTCGCCGATGAGCCCGGCGCGCCTCACGCAGGCCATCGAAATGTGGGGGCCGGTGTTCTACCAGTTCTTCGGCCAGTCCGAGGCGCCGATGGTGATCGCCAACATGCGCCGCGGTGATCACGATCTCAGCAAGCCCGAGCGCCTGGCGGCCTGCGGCCGGCCTTCGCCCTGGGTGCACCTGGCACTGCTGGACGGCGACGGCAACCCCGCGCCTGCCGGAGAGCCCGGCGAGATCTGCGTGCGCGGGCCGCTGGTCATGACCGGCTACAAGGACATGCCGGAAGCCACCGCCGAAGCCTTTGCCGGCGGCTGGCTGCATACCGGCGACGTCGGCCGGCTGGATGAAGACGGCTTCCTGCATATCGTCGACCGCACCAAGGACATGATCGTGACCGGCGGCTTCAACGTCTATCCGCGGGAAGTGGAGGATGTACTGTCGCGGCACGATGCCGTACAGCAGGTGGTGGTGATCGGCGTGCCCGACGAACAGTGGGGCGAGGCGGTGAAGGCGGTGGTGGTGGTCAAGCCCGGCGTGAACGCGGACGAAGCCCTGGCCGCCGCCCTGAAACAGCAGGTGAAGGACGCCAAGGGCTCCGTGCAGGCGCCCAAGAGCGTGGACTTCGTCGACGCCATCCCGCTGACACCGGTGGGCAAGCCGGACAAGAAGGCGGTGCGGGCGCGCTACTGGGGGGACCAGAAGCGCGGGGTCAGCTAGGCCTGAGCGCCACACCAATAAGCACCGGCAAGCACGGTAACGGCAAAGCCGCCCCGTTCGATGACCGGCAGCGTCGCCGGTTCAGCGACCGCTCTGCAGCGTGCTGTAACTGGTGATGAGGTTGCGATAATCGGGAATATGGTTGGAGAACAGTGCTCCCAGCCCCTCGACATCATTGCGCCAGTCGCGGTGCAACTCACAGGCAGTGCCGAACCAGGTCATCAACTGCGCGCCAGCTGCGGCCATGCGTTGCCACGCCGCATCCCGCGTCATCGGGTTGAAAGTACCGGAGGCATCGGTCACCACGAACACCTCAAAACCCTCCTCAATGGCCGAGAGTACCGGGAAGGCGACGCAGACTTCGGTCACCACGCCGGCGATTATCAGCTGCTTCTTGCCGGTGGCGCGCACGGCCGCAAGAAAGTCTTCGTTGTCCCAGGCATTGATCTGCCCCGGGCGAGGGATGAAGGGCGCATCGGGGAAGATGTCCTTCAGCTCCGGCACCAGGGGGCCATTGGGGCCGTCCTCGAAGCTGGTGGTCAGGATAGTGGGCAGCTGGAAGTACTTCGCCAGGTCGGCGAGCGCCAGCACATTGTTCTTGAACACATCCGGATTGATGTCGCGTACCAGTGACAATAAACCGGCCTGGTGATCTACCAGCAGGACGGCGGCATTGTCCTTGTCGAGACGGGCATATTGCTTACTCATGGGTCTACCTCCTCGGGGTAATCAAGCTGTCATGAATACCCGGGGCACCCTTGGGAAAATCTTCCAAGCCTGCACCAGGTTGATGTAGATTATTATTGGGACGACAATTGCGGTAGAAGCCATTATTGCAACTCACTGTTCTATTTTTGGGACTATTTTTGTCATTCCCACGCACAAGAGAGCCTGGCAATGCAGAATCTCAACGATCTCTACTACTACGTCCAGGTAGTCGACCACGGCGGCTTCGCTCCTGCCGGCCGCGCACTCGGCGTACCCAAGTCGAAACTCAGCCGACGTATCGCCCTGCTTGAGGAGCGGCTGGGAGTGCGCCTCGTGCATCGTTCGACGCGGCAATTCCGGGTCAGCGAGGTGGGTCAAACCTATTACGATCACTGCCGTGCCATGCTGGTAGAGGCCGAAGCGGCCCAGGATGCCATCGACATGGTGCATTCCGAACCACGCGGCATAGTCCGCCTTAGCTGTCCGGTAGCGCTGTTGCAGGCACATGTAGCCGGGATGCTGGCAGATTTCATGGTTCGCTACCCCATGGTCAAGGTGCACCTGGATGCCACCAATCGCAGGATTGATGTGTTGGCGGAGGGATTTGACGTGGCAATCCGGGTACGACCGGCACCCTTGGCTGATACTGAACTGGTAATGCGGGTGCTGTCCCACCGTAGCCAGTGCCTGATGGCAGCACCATCACTGGTGCAACGTTTCGGCATGCCATCCGAACCTGCGTCCCTGAGTTCCTGGCCCAGCCTCGGTCTGGGCGGGCCGGAAGAGAGCTACCAATGGGTTCTGCATGGACCAGAGCTCGCCAGCGTCACCATTGAACACCAGCCACGCTACATCACCACGGATATGGTGGCCCTGCGCGATGCCGCATTGGCGGGAGTCGGCGTGGTGCAGTTGCCGACACTCGTGGTGCGCGAGGAACTGGCCGCCGGCGGGCTGATCAGCGTTCTGCCCGGCTGGGCACCGCGGCGAGAAATCATCCACGCCGTGTTCCCGTCCCGCCGCGGCATGTTGCCGGCGGTACGGGCACTACTGGATCACCTTGCCGATGCCTACGCATCGATGGACGAGGATTGACCATTGCCCCGACCCAGTCACAGCAGATTTGCGGTAATGAACCCCGCGCAGCGCTCGAAGGATGTTCTGGCGCCAGGCCACTTCCTCTGTCCGCTGCGCGGCCATTCAGCTTGTTCGCGGGCGATTTATCGCCCAGAGACTGGGCTCCCACCAAGACTCCGCTTCCACGGCAGTCATTAGGGCGCCAGGTAGCCTGCCTCTCGCTGACTGCGTACCGCCAACACAAAAACGACATCGATAGCGGACACGTAACGGTACAGGGCAATGTAACCCTGACTTCGCCGGCCAATCACCAGCTCGCGCAAGTCATCGCCAGTCGGGCGACCGAGCAGCGGATTATCCTCCAGTACGGTAATTGCCCGGTTAATCGCGGTGATACGCGCGGCTGTGTCCGCAGCCTCGTGCTCGACAAGATGGGCAAAAATGCGCTCCAGATCTTCGCCGACCTGAGGTGCAAGCTCGATTCTTGTCATTGATCAAACGTCAACGGGAAAGCTTGCGTGCCAATGGCGGGGTCGATTTCTTTCCCGCCAGCCGGTCTTCCAGATAATCGCGCATGCTGGACCAGGGTATCGTTTTGCCAGAGGCGAGGATTTCCGCGTAGCGCTGTTCCGCAGTATCGTGCATTTCATTACGCTGCTCTTCAGCGGCCAGACGCTCGGCAATGGCATCCAGAATCAGCGCATGTGAGGTTGTCCCGGCCCGCTCAGCAACCAGGGCAAGGCGCTCCTTGAGGTCATCGGGGAGTCGAACGGTTGTTGTCGACATCGGCTTGGCGCTCCAACTGAATGCTTGACCAGCAAGAGTAGCACAGTTGTGCTACTGGAGAGGTAATGTACGCTTGCGCCGCAGCCGCACCGCCCCGGTCGCAATCCCGGTGCCCAGCAGGGTGACCACCATGCCCACAAGTACCTGCAGGCTGATGGTTTCGCCCAGCAACACCACGCCCCAGGCCAGGGCACTGACCGGCACCAGCATGGTCACGGTGGAAGCCGCGGTGGCGCCAGCGCTGGCCAGCACCTTGAAGTACAGCAGCAGCGCCGCGGCGGTGCTCAGGGCCGCCAGGCCCAGTGCCGAACCCCAGGCAACGTCACTGACCGGCGCTTCCGGCCAGAGCAGCAGGCCGGGGATCGTCAACACCAGCGCCGCTACCGCACAACTGCCGGCAGCCAGCACCCGGCTCGGCAGGTGGGAGAGGCGGGTGCGGGAATAGTTGCCACCAAAGCCGTAGCACAAGGTGGCGCCCAATGCGGACAGGATAAACCAGCCATCGCCACCGGTGCTGAAATCCAGTCGCCCCCCGGACAGCACCGCCACCCCGATCAAGGCCAGGGTAAGCCCGAGGACCTGCTGGCGCAGGATCGGCGTGGCGAAGAACACCGCGCCGATCAGGGCCGTCGCTATGGGCGTGGCCGCATTGATAAGCGAGGTAAAGCCAGCTTCCAGCCGCATGGTTGCCAGAGCCAGCAGGGTATAGGGCAGCGCCGCGGTGGTCAGGCCCAGCACAAACAGGGGCCCCAGGTTCTGACACAGCAGGCGCAGGTATTCACGCTTGAGCAGCAGCGGAACCAGCAATAGCGCCCCCAGCGCCATGCGCAACAGAATCAGACTGACCGCACCGAACTCTGGCGCCGCCACGCGCATGAAGATAAAGGAGAATCCCCACAGCGAGGAAAGCAGGAGCAGGCGGAGGGTATCTGCCAGCGACATGGTGGGAGACCTTGGGAGAATTGGCCCGCTATTTTATCAGGGTACGTCCTTTGGCAGATACCTTGATCCGGATACCTCGTCTGCGGCTGCCTGGACGTTATTTAACTGGAAAATGCCGAGGGCCGCACCCCACCGCACAGCACCTCGGTCACCGCCTCGGTGTCCATGTATTCCTTGAGCTCGAGCAGCTTGCCGTCGCGCCAGGTGAACAGGAAATGGTAGCGGTTGACGTAGTCCCTGCCGGACACGTGACACCCCCTGCCTGTGGCCTCCACTGCGACCCGGTTGCCCTCGGCGGTGACCGCGTGGACCGTGTAGCGCAGCCCCTTGGGGAAGGCGTCCAGCACGCTACCGGCAAACTGGCGAATCTGTGACCTGTCGTAGACACCGGAGATCAGGGTGTTGCCCATGGTATGCAGCTTGCCATCGTCGGCATAGGCGTCAGCGATATGATCTGCGTCGCCGCGGGCAATGGCCTGGATCAAGCGCAGGGTGCGCTCGCGGTTGGACTCCACAACCACCTTGGGCACCTTCGGCTCATCCGCGGGCGCACCCAGTTCGCACTTCTTGCAGACCAGCGCGGTGCCCAGCATGGACGCCCGCCCCTCCGCCGTCTGCACCCAGGGGCGCTCGGCAAGGGGTGGCTGATGACGCACATGCTGGTAGTGACCGCAGGCGAGTTCCGCCACCCAGTCGTGATGCTCATCCTGGTTATAGCCGGCAATCGCCTGTCGCATGAATCTACCTCGCTACGTGCTGGAACAAAGCAGTGTAGCGGGAATAAACCGCTTGTTGTACACAGGCATTCCGGCCAGAAACGGAGACAACCCGCATTGTCCCTATCCGGGCAGATAAGCATTATTAGATTTGCGCCGACGGTAGCAGTTTAAATATGATGGGCCGACAATCGTTGGCGTGGTGAATTATGAATGCGCAATCCCCGAAGTGAGGGTTTGGCCCAAATCATCGCCCCATAATAATGGACCAACTGGACCAGGAACTCTTAGTGGAAAATCAGCCTCGTCGACGATATAGCCGCAATCATCAAAGGGCGATCAAGTACATGCTGGTCTCCCTGGTACTTGGGGCAATGCTGATGGTGACCGGCATTGGCTGGATGGTGACTGCATACAAACTATCCGCGACAAAGCAGCAGTTTTTCAGTCGCCATATTCCAGATCCGGTAGTGGGGGCACCCGCGGACGATCTACGATCCAGAGTCAGCGCCCTGGAGCAGGAGGTGCTGACCTTGCAGGAAGAAAAGGCGAGCCTGGTACAAAACCGGATTCCCGACCTCAATCCCTTGGTGTTCGACACTACCGTGCCTGTCGGCCAGGGTTACGTGAAGAACATCAGATTCACACAGACAGGTACCGAGACAGATAAAAAGTTCGAGTACTTTGTCATTCTCCAGAACGATGGTGAGCGCAGGATTACACCGGACGTCGTCATCTACCTGTTCGACTCCCTGGGCATTCAGATTGGGATGGCCAGGCTTGCAGATAATGATATATCACCAGATACAACAGGCAGGGGCTTGAAGGAAGGGGAATCACGTTCCTATTTCAGTCAGATCCAGCTGATTCGCGACCGCGATCCGGCGTATTTCCATATCGAAGTGAAATGACGTAAAGGGTTCTACCCCACTTCAACGAACGGCTCCAGACCCCACGGCTAATCCATTATAGGTCGGCACTCCCAAGTGCGGGAAGCGTGTCCGCGGAGACGCTTCCCGCCAATATCGTGACTAGAGGCTCTTCATGGAAACCTCGAATTCCGCTGACTATACTGTATTCACACGTCGACCTGAGACTACTTGACCAGTGCAATCAAGATTCGCAGAGAGTGCGTGATTCAGCAATGGAGTGGCCACGATATGAAGTATTTACACGTCAATATATTCGTTTATGTGATACCAGCGATCGTAATCGCAGCTATAGCCGGCTGCGGAAATGATGATTCTTTACCGAATAGCGGTGATATATGGTTTGACGCGGGTATTGTGCAACAGATGTATGCAGGACAAATACGGATGGAGGCGGTTGAAGCCGGCAAAAGCGAAGCTGATATGAGCTGCGGGGCCGTGCTTCCACTGGCAAAAAAATCATTAAGCGATTCCGGCAGTGGGACGGTTGCTCAAATAATGTATAAGCTTTGCAACAATGCCGGGTTAAAGTTTCAAAAAGAGATTCGATGCGAAGCCGATCGACTCCAGGTGCTGTGTCGATAATAGCGGATTTCCATAACCGTTAAATTTCGCAACGGTTCCCTGAACAGTAGAAGTCCGCAATGCATTGCGCCAGGAGGCTTCTGGCCAGTCAATCCCGTTTGTCTCAAAACAGGACGCAGCTGCCACATTGGGAATGGATTTTCGAATCCATAACCGACCGCGACCTTCGGCCACAAGCGGACATCGGACAACAACCGACTGAGGGTCTGCTGACACCACATCAGAGACATTAGCGCTTTCGGAAAATTCAACAGCAGTCCGCTGAGGGCTATTGCTAGTTTTGGCGTGAGATAGCCTCTGACTGGCTTACTTCGCTCCTCATAGCGCGGCAGAAGCATATAAAAAAGCCCGCACTAGGCGGGCCATAGATCAGGCGTGATGTTTAAACTTTTCTCCGACGCGTCCAGCCAAGCCCTGCAAGGCCAAGACCAATGAGCGTCAAAGTGCCGGGCACTGGGACGGAAGCCTCGTCGGCTGTGAGCGACAGTCTGCTATTGTCAAAGGCGAGACCGGCGAACTCGTTTTGGGCAATCCAGCCATATCCCTCTCCGCCGAAGTCACCTATCGGATCGGTGCCAATAGACCAACTGTTAACCAGTGAGCCACCGGCATCGAGGATTGATAGATCCGCGCCTAACGTGCCTCCATTGTCAAAGAAGGAGTGCTGGAACGTATACCAACCAGTGGTATCGATAGCCACCGGACTCTTCCCGGGATTCTTCGGGTATGTATTGGCTCTACCAGAGTTGTTGCTCGCTGAAATTATGAAACGGTCGGTGTTGGCGCCTGGACCGTCTGCATCATCAGAATCGTAGAAGCCGACATTGAAGACGAAGTCGCGCAAGAAACCCTCGTCGGGCTTCTTGAGCGCCACCGTGTAGTCGAACCGCGTGTCGTTAGACCAACTACCGCCCACGTCAAGATAAAAATCAATAGCAGCCGTAAATGGGCTAGTGAACGATCTGGTACCGTAAGAGCCGTCACCAAAGTAGTGAAACGGGGTGTTCGGGTCACCGGTTGCTGCTGATCGGGCGTGGAACCCTCCGCTCGCTGAAGCGATGCCGCCGGTGCCGGAAGCAACACGGCTCGCGCCTACCCAGTCGCCCGTGTCGGTCTCGAATCCTTCGAAATAAAGCGGCGAGGCGTGCGCAACTCCCGTAGCGATGGCCGCACTTAAAACAGCACTAATTGCTCTATAAATCATGATCTGTATCCCTCCTCAGGGTGCTACAACTGTGTAATTTGGATTTACTCAAGAGCATGCACAAGGGATGCCAGTGTCACTTTCCATTAACAAAAAACGTTTTAAAACAATAAATTAGACCTTCAGGCCATTAGTGACTAGCTGCTTGAATCATTGAAAAGCGATTTCGTAGTAAAATTTTTCGACACTGTTGGACGCGATTCTGTTCGATAGCGGGCCTTCTAGCTCACTTAAATGTAACGACTGCAGATAGGACAAAGCGGTCTTGGCTGCTTCGCCGACAGGCGAAGCGGCTGTTTTCAGGCTAAGCTGCGGGTCATAGCTCAGGCCGCCACCACAACCAGGTGAGTACCGCGACGAAACCGGTGGTAATCCCGGCGGCCAGCAGCGTTGGCGCAGCGGATACCCAAAGAACCGTGGTGCTGCCGCCGAGCATCGCCGTGGCCAGCCACTTGGCGCGTCGCGAGATCGCGCCATCTTCCCGCCAGGCCGTGATGTGCGGGCCGTACTCGGGGTGGTTAAGCAGCCATTCCTCGAGTTCAGGCCAGCCACGGGAAGCGGCCCAGGCTGCCAGCAGCAGGAAAGGCACCGTGGGTATGATCGGCAGCGGCACACCCACTGCCGCGAACAGCAGTGCTGTGACTGCGATCCACCGCCATAACGTGGCATGCATACAGGTTTGCCAGCTCCCGAAACAAGATGGCCGTTTACTTGTGTCTGCGTCGAGATAGAGTGCGGTGCCCGCTGGGATAAGTAAACTGTCACCAAAAATGCCATGCACCTTCAGGCGAGACGAATAATTTCAGCATCGCCGTCGACTTCCACCATTTCGCCATCACTGACGGCGTCAAAAAGCGCAGGGTCATCGCATTCCAACAGCGGGATACCGGGGCCGTACCACACCTCTGACAGCACGATACCCGAGACCAGCAGCGAGTCGGCCTGCTGCACTATCATTGCGACAGGCCCCTGCCCCCGGCTGACCAGGTCCAGTATCACCAGCCCAGTGTGCGTGGAGCCCACGGCCGAGGGAAACAACAGCACTTTCCCTTTTACATTCTTGCCAAATAGTTCATGGTGGTTATCGCGGATCTCCGCCTTCCGACCAGGGACCAGGTTTGCAGGCTTGCACATGGCGCCGGTAAAATTTATTGCTTGGCTGGTTTTCAGGGCAGGGCCATTGGCACAACCACCTGTCACTCTTCTTGCCTTGAATTCACGCATGTCAGTCCACCACCCCACACACTTGCAGTACATCATTGAGATCACCGTACTCGGTGCCCTCCAGGTAATAATGAAGCTTGCCTGAAGGAGTGAGCACCCGCTGTTGTCCGATACCTATGCGCAGGGAAAGACCTGATAGCGGACAATGCTCATAAATTTCGGCACCGGATTTCAGAACCTCGTCGAAAAGGTCCGTCTTCTCAAACTCGCGCAGTGCTGCGGGCATTGCATGTAGCATGGTTTTCTTCTTCACCCGTTTACCAACGAAATAGCCCGCGACTTCTGTAACTTCCTTCAGGGTCATCTGCGGACAGCCTATTGCGACCATGGCAGTGCTTTTTTGCACACCATGATCTGCTCTCAACTCATCGAGATCGCGCTGAGTGATCGTGATTGACTCCTCGGCCTCCTTGCCGCCCAGCACCGTCTCTTCATCGGGCGCTTCGGGAGTGAGCCCTAGCACGTGAAACATGGTGACTCCGCCGCTGGCCGCCATGGCCCCACCCATGTTCTTCAGTTCGGCGACGTCAAACGGATAATGGTCGATCAATGGCGTTCGGTCCATGCACTTACGACCCAACAAGAAACCCAGTGCCGGTGCATCCATGTTCTCAACATCAAGTTTTACACGCACACGACCTCGCCGATTTTCGTCCAGCAGGTAACCGAATTCTGGCGTCAACCCCAGGATTGCCTGACAGATATCCGCGAACAGGGCGTGACGATTGGTGCGCGCACCAATCACTGAGTTGGCGTAGATCACCGCGGAGGATTCCGCCCATGCCAGGATGTCACCAAAATCGGGCTTGTTGTGGTACTCGTAACAGACGCAGGAGTAATTGGGTGTAACCCCGAGCGTTTCCAACAGGCTTTCGTGCTTTTTCTGACCGCGAAAGAGCAAGCGATTCTGCGGCGCATACTCGTAGCCAGGATGCGGATTGAGGGTGGTGGGCACACTGACTTTCAACCCCGCATCAACGATACGCTGCAATAGTTCGTAGTACCCTTTAAAAGAGGTTATCTTAAAACTGCCGGTGAGATGGGCGCTCTTTATCGGCACCAGCCGTGGTGCGCCAAACGCCTCACCCATGCGCACCAGGGTCTTCATGCAATCGGCCAACTCTGCCCCCTGGCCACCATCAAGAATGTTACGTTGCTCGCTCGTCAATTCCATAAGATCCACCTCCACACTAGTCATTGCCTTCCACCCCGGTGGGACAGCAGTCCCCAGGGGAACAGATCCCGACGTCCGGATAAGATTTTGCAGTCTCCGCGGAAGCCATCCGGTCAGTACCGACACAGGCGCCCCAGCACGCCCACCGACACGGCAGTCACCAGAAATAGCGTCAACAGGAACGCAAGTTCCGCGGCGCCCGGCTGTCCGGCCATTACCTGTCCCATCACCGCAGTCCCCAAACCGCCACCGACCATGGTCGTGAGGCCGTTATACAAACCGGTGCCGCTGGCGATGACCGGCTGGGGCAGGATACGCTGCACCATGGCGAACTCGCAGGCGTTGAACGAGGCGACGAAGAAAACCCCCAGGCTGAACAGACCCACGGCCAGGTAGACGGAGGCGGTTTCAAAAGCCGCAAAAATCATCCCTCCCGCACAGACAAAACCGAACATCGCGTTTCTGCCCCGGCGCCCGCTCCGGTCGCCTAACCATGACCAGAACGCCAGGCCGAGGAGAGAAAAGGAATAGGGCAATGCCGCCAGGTAGGCCAGGTCCTGATAAGCCACTCCCTCGCGGGAAGCGAGGTAGGTCGGCAGCCAGGAGCTGATCCCCAGCGACAGCACGTTGTTGAGAATGCCCACCAGCACCATCAGCAGGAAAACCGGCTGGCGGGCCACGCTGCCCAGGGGCTGCGCTGCCGCCGAGGCTTCCCCCATCAGCCCCACCTCGATATATCCCCGCTCCGCGCCCTGAATACGTGGGTGATCGGCCGGCCAGTTGTGCACATAGCGCCAAACCAGCGGCAGGCTGATCACCAAACCGGCTAACGAGAGCAGGACGAAGCCCGCCCGCCAGCCAAGATGATGCATCAGTGGCACCAGCAGCAGGGGCGCGCTGAGTATCGCCAGGAACAGGCCGGCAATCCACAGACCATTGGCGCGACTGCGCTCGTGCGGGGGAAACCAGTGCTTGGTGAGCTGGCTCATCATCGGAAAGTGAATACCCTCCGCCAGCCCAAGTAGCACCCGCGAGGCCAAAAACACCGCCAGCCACTGGCTGGCCAGGGCGCCGAGCGCGGTAAACAGCGACCAGAGACAGATAATCAGCAGCAGGCTGGCGCGCGGACCCACGCGCGCACCCCACGGCGTGAGGAAAATGTTCGCAATGCCGTAGGCACCGAAAAAGAGCCCCATCAACAGGGACCCGTAGAACTGTTTCTGCTCAAGGCCCCAGCCGTACTGCTCGGCAATCAGGGGCAGCGCCAAGCTGATATTGAGCCGGTCGTAATAGGCGATGAAGACCGTGACCATGAGTACTGTCGCCAGTTTCCAGCGCTGCCACCCCGCCGCCTCCGGCAACCTGCCATCCAGTGTATCTGCTTGCATACGTATCGTCCGCCAGATCCGGGCATCGTGTTATAAGCACGCCCACAATGTACCTCCCACGATATGTTTGCACAACTGTACAATTACGCGGCCATGGGCGCAGTGCGCGCAACCACCGGAGAGTCCACCCATGGCGCCGGAAGGTATATACTGGCGTTCCAGCTCTACGGCAACCGACAACAGGTGAAACAGTGACATCTCCCGCCGCCGCCCGGAAGCGGCAACAACGCGCAACGCGACCAAAGCACTCCCGCGGTGAGCAGGCCCGGCAGCTGATTCTGGAAGCCACCCTGAGGGTCATCGCCCGCGGAGGTCACCGCTCGATCACGCACCGCGCCGTTGCCGCCGAAGCCGGCATCAACTTTTCCCTGGTCAACTACTATTTCCGTGGCCTTGATGACCTGCTGCTGCAAGCCTTCGAACATGTCACCGAACGCGGCAGGCCGGCAATCGAATCCACGTGGCAGGAGGTTTGGGCGAGCCTTGCACCGTCACAGCGTGGTGATCTGCGGCGCCGCGACAGGCGTGAGTCCCTCTGCAGGCGGCTCACCGATATCGCGGTGCGTTATGTTAGCCACCAGTCACGCGAGTACCCGGAAGGCCTGGTGTTGGAGATGACCGCGCTCTACGACACCAACATTAATCCCCGTCTTCGCGAACTGGCCCACCGCTATCGCGCCGATCTGGCCGAGCGCTTCCAGACGCTCTGCGAACAACTCGGCAGCCGACAGCCCGCACTCGACGGCCAGATGCTGTTGGGGACTCTGCAGCGACTGGAGTACGAATCCGTGAGCAACCCTGCGCTGATCGAGTCGGGCACACTGGCCGAGCAGCTGCACCGACAGTTTGCCTGGATTATAAACCTGCCCGACCGCTGACTAACGACAGTTGGCATAGCGACAGCCCGCACCCCAACTTGCCGCCACCCCTGGTTTCCGGTAGTGTTTTGCACATCTGTACAACTAAAATGGTTATGACCCCACGGTCGCCGTCAGCGGCGCCACTACCCGAGAGCTGCGCCATGGATGCCCATCACGCGGACCCCAATGTCCATGCCTCGTATTTCAGCGAGCTTTCCCGCCGCCTGCAGCGGGATGCTGACGGACAGCCACGACTGCTGGTGGACTGCGCGCGACTGGACCGGAACCTGGCGACAGTACGCGCCCGCCTCGGCGGCAGGCGGCCACGGCTGGTGGTCAAATCGCTACCCAGCGCACCGCTACTGCGTCGCGCCGCCAGAGCATTGGACACGCGCGCGTTCATGGTGTTTCACCGTCCATTCCTGCAACAGATATGCGCCCTGTTTCCCGAGGCTGACCTGCTTCTCGGCAAGCCTTTGCCGGTCGCGGCGGTTCGCGCCTTCTACCGCGACCTGCCGGACGATGCGGAATTTCAACCCGCCAGGCAACTGCAATGGCTGATTGACGATGAGCGGCGCCTGACCGGCTACCTGGCACTGGCTAGCGAGCTGGGACTGACGCTGCGTATTAATATAGAGATCAACATCGGTATGCAGCGTGGCGGCCTGGACGAGCCGGCCATGCTCCGCGCTCTGCTCGACCGCATCGGCGAACACCCGGAGCACCTCGAATTCAGCGGCCTGATGGGCTACGACGCCCATGTTGCCAGGGCGCCATCGCCACTGCACCATCCGCAAGGCGCGCTGCGACGGGCCAACGACCGCTACCGGGCATTTCTTGGCGTGCTCACACCCGCGGAGCGCGCGGCTGAGCTGACGCTTAATGGCGGCGGCAGCCCCACCTACCAGTTGCACGGCGATGATTCCCCGCTCAACGACATCAGCCTCGGTTCCTGCCTGCTGTTACCCACAGATTTTGACATTCCCACGATTTCCGACCACCAGCCGGCGTGCTTTATTGCCGCACCGGTGCTAAAGGTCCTGGACCGGGTAAGCCTGCCCTATTTCACCGCGCTGAGTCGTCTGATGGCACGCTTTCACGCGCGCCGCGGCCGCAGCCTGTTCCTGTACGGCGGCCGCTGGCTGGCCACACCGGAATACCCCGAGGGTATGGCCACGCACGCCCTCTACGGATTGAGTTCCAATCAGCAGCTCATGACCGTGCCCCGAGACTGTTCGATCCAGCCGGATGACTTCGTTTTTTTTCGTCCTACACAGAGCGAGGCGGTACTTCTGCAGTTTGGTGACCTGTTCGCTTATGACGATCACGGAGAGCTTGAGCGCTGGCCAGTGCTCAGACAGTAAGCCACCGCTATCACGCCCACAGGAGGCCACATGAAACTGTTCCGTATCATCTCGGTGCTCGCTCTGCTGGCCGCCCTGGCACTTGCCGCAATATATGTTGCGCTGCGAGCCTCGCTGCCCGGTGAGCGCGGCGAGCTGGTCATCGCCGCGCTGAACGAACCGGTGGCGCTGCGTTTCGACGAGTGGGCGCGTCCCTACGTCACCGCGTCCACGCTGCGCGACGCCCTGGCGGCAGAAGGCTATCTTCACGGCACTCATCGCCTGTGGCAGATGGAACTGTTGCGTCGCGCGGGGCGCGGCCGGCTCGCCGAAATGCTCGGCGAAGACCTGCTCGCCACCGATCGCGAGCTGTGGCGCGTGGGCGTACCTGCGCTGGCACAACGGCTGGAGATCAATGCCGGCGCACGTCTGCGGCAGTGGGTAAACAGCTATGTGGCGGGGATCAACGCCGCCATTGACGCTTACCCGTTACTGCCACCCGAGTTCCTGCTGTTGCGCCAGGGAGCCCGTCACTGGGAGGCGCGGGATGTCTTCGCTGTTGGCGCATTGATCGCCTTCCAATCGGGCAACAACCTGGAGCGCGAACTACTGCGCCTGTCATTGCGTGACCGGGTCGGTAGCAAGCGCTTTGCGCTGTTCACGGAAGATTATTCCGACCGCGCTGATTTTCCCTATGTGATCGGCCGCGAGGACTCACCGTCCACGGACAGGACGGCGATCGCCCCGCCGCCGTCAGGCGCAGCGGGAGATGCACTGCAACGGCTGGCGCTGCTCAACCCCGACCGCAATCCGCTGATGCCCCGCGGCGCCTTTGGCAGCAACGGCTGGGTGGTGGCGCCGGACAAAAGCGCCAGCGGCCATGCGCTGCACGCCTTTGATTCTCACGACACGCTCGGGCTGCCCAACCTGTTCTACGAGGTCCACCTGTTCTTCGGCAAGGGCAGGCAGCTTCGCGGCTGGTCCCTGCCCGGCCTCCCCGGGGTCATCAACGGTTTCAACGAAGCCATCGCCTGGGGCTTCACCAATATCGGCGACAGCCAGGACCTGTTCCTGGAAATACCTTCGCCGGAGGACCCGCTGCTGTTCCGCGACGGCGACGCGTGGTATCGGGCCCGTGAAGAAACCATATCGATTCCTGTTCGGGGCCGTAGCGAGCCCGCCACGGTCACCATCGTGCACACCCGCAACGGCCCGCTGATCAGCGACGAGCCACCCCTGTCGCTGCGCTGGACCACCCAGAGCCTGCAGGGCCGCAGCCTGGGCGCCATGCTGGAACTCAGCCTGGCTCGCGACTGGGAGGCTTTCAATGCGGCCGCCGACGACTTTCCCGGCCCCTCCCTCAACGCCACCTACGCCGATATCGCGGGCAACATCGGATTCCGCACCGCGGGCCTGCTGCCACAGCGCGGTCACGGCAACGGCCTCTACCCGGTGCGCGGCGACCTGCCGGAAAACCGCTGGCAGGGCATGGTGGCAAACCGCGACATGCCGCGGCTGCTCAACCCGGCGGCGGGGTTTATCGCCGCCGCCAACGCCCGAGTCAACCCGCCCGGCAGGTGGCCACTGATATCGGCGGACAATGCCTCTCCCTACCGCATCCAGCGGCTGCAGGACGTGCTGGGCGCCGGCGATGCCTTCACCCTCGCGGACATGCAGGCCCTGCAACTCGACTGGCACGACTCCCAGGCCGAATATCTGCTCCCCACCCTGCTTGAGTTGCTCGATCAGGGCGGCGGTGCGCCAGAGGCCGCGCTGCTCCGCGACTGGCTCAAGCAGCCGAAAGCCGCCCCGGACAGCGCCGCGGCGCTGCTGTTCCAGCAGTGGTATGTGGAACTGGCCGGGGCGCTATTTCAGGAACCGTTGGGCGATACGCTGTATCGGGAACTTATGGGTGAATCCTATATGCTCAATCACGCCCTCGACACCTTGCTCCTGACGGACCGCCACACTCAATGGTGGCCGGGCGAGAAAGCGACGGTGGTTCGCGAGGCCCTGGCTTCGGCCTCTGCGACACTGGCGTCACAGCTGGGTGAAGATCAAACCCGGTGGCGCCTGGATGCCCTGCAATCGGTTGGGCTGTCGCACGAGTTGAGCCGGGCAGAGCCGCGCCTGTCCCGGCTGCTCGACGCGCCGGCCCGGCCCTGGGGCGGCTCGCCGGCCACCGTGGGACGCGCCGCCTACCGCTATACCGAGCCTTTCCGCGTACGCATGGGGGCCACGGTGCGCACAGTGGCGGAAATGAAGGCAGGGCCCGAAGTGCTGTCGGTCATACCCGGCGGGCAGTCGGGTCACCCCCTTAGCGAACACTACGACGACCAGTTCCCGGCGTGGCTGGCCGGCGAGCTGTACCCGATTCAGGCGACGGCAGGTGACGCCGCGCCCCGGCTGCGGCTCGTCCCTTCGCGGTAGCGGCGCAAGTGATTGAGCAGGGCCGGCGAGCCGGCCCGAGAAGGAATTGCTCAGTGCTGGTCGGGGTTGTAAAGGCGGTTGATATACTCGCCCAGCAGCATTTCGCGGCTGTCGGCAGGCAACTGGTTCAGCATGTTGTTGATTTCCACCATGCTGTCCGGCAGGGACGTGCCATCGCCCAGCAGTTCGGTCAGCTGGTCCAGCACTTCGGGCCCGGCACCGATAATGAGCTGCTTCAGCTCTTCCGGGATCTCGAAACGGGCCTTCCCCATTTGCTGCTGGCGAACCCGGGTAGCGACCTCGGTGAGGTCGCGCACGAACTCATCCACCGCATGAACGTTGTGGTAACCCACTGACAGGTGCATATTCTCGGCGCTGTTGGCGAAACCAAACTGGGGCTGGATGTACCAGCCACGGCGCTTCATCTCATCGGCGAGCGGGAAGATATCGAAGTCCAGCGCGCGGATCGCCAGCATATTAAGATTGCCTTCGCCCATGACCTCCATGCCCTCAATGGCTTCTACGGCGTCGACAATCTTGCGTGACGCCTGCTGCGCCGCATCCACCAGCTTTAGATAACCCTCTCGCCCCAGGTAGTTCAGTATGGCCCAGCAGGCGGCAATGGGCCCGCCGCTCTTGGTGGAGGTCACACCCGGGTTAATCACGGCATAGCCGGTCCAGTTGGCGTAGGAAAATATCTGGTAGCGGCGCAGCTCGCGATCGTTGTAGAGCACGCAGGAGGCGCCCTTGGCGGCGTAGCCCCATTTGTGGAAATCCATCGACAATTGGGTCACGCCCGGCACCGAGAGGTCAAAGTCGGGGATGCTATAGCCAAGTTCCCTGGCGAAGGGCAGGTACATACCGCCGACGCAGCAATCAACGTGGAACAGAAGGCCATGCTTGAGTGCTATCTCGCCCAGCTCACGTATGGGATCAATACTTCCATGGGCATAGGACGGCGCCGAGCCGACCATGAGAATGGTGTTGTCGGTTACGGCTTCCGCCATCTTTTCCGGGATGGCGCGGAATTTGTCATCCACATCTACCAGCACCGCCTTCAGATCGAAGTAGTGGCAAGCCTTGTGGAAGGCGGGGTGCGCGGTGGTCGGCAACAGGATTTCCGGCTCAGTGATATCCGGGCGCCTGTCGCGGTAAAAATCCCGCGCGGTCTTCAGAGAAAGGAGAATGCTTTCAGTGCCGCCGGACGTGAAGGTCCCGGTTGCCTGTTCGCCGCCGTTCATCAGGTCCACCGCCATGCCGATCACGTCCTTTTCGAGCTGCATGCAGCTCGGGAAGGAGGTGGGATCGAGCCCGTTCTCGGTCATGTACAGCGAGAACGCGTCCTTGAGGAGTTGCTTGGCTTCGGGGCCCGCGTCGTAGATATAGGCGAACACACGCCCTTCCTCCCAGGGCACATCATTGCCCTTGCGCGCGTCGAGCTGGGACAGGAGAGCGTCGGGCGATTGGCCCTGTTGCGGAAACTTCATGAATTTACCTCGGTATTACGAAAGAGCCGGCAGGCGCCGGCTCACGTGGGTCAATATCAGAAATTATACTCCAGGCGCACACCGGCCCAGCGCGGTTTACCGACGCTGCGTTGCATGCCTGTATAGAAGGTTTCAAGGTTTTCAACCCCGGAACTGTACTCCTCGTCCGCCAGGTTCTCCACAAAGGCCTGAATACCAAAGTGGCCATTGTCGATACCCGCACGCAGGTTCCACAGCTCGTAGCTTTCAATCAGCCTTTCAGGACTATTGTCGGCGCTGGCGAACTGGTCGTCGATGAAGCTGTAGTCCACGCGCAGAAACCCGTCCCAGCTGCCCAGCAGGAACTCATACTGCAGCGCAGCGGAGAAGGTATTCTCCGGGGCCAGCGGGATGCGCAGACCGCTGCCGTCGAACAGGTTCCCGTTGGTGTCGATGGCGTTGGGGAACCTGTCAAACTCGGCGTCGAGGTAGCCGTAGGCGAGATTGAGACTCAGTGATGCTGTCAGCAGCGCGCTTAACTCCAGCTCGCCCCCCTGGGTGTACGCCGAGTCGGCGTTGACGACCACCTGACGCTGGGTACGCACATCCTGCCCACGCACTTGCAGATCCGACCAATCGAAGTAAAAGGCCGCGGCGTTCAACTGCACACGCTCGTTCCAAAAACGGGATTTCAGCCCGAGCTCGTAGTTCCAGCCCTCCTCCGGCTCGAAGGTCAATTTCACCAGGTCCTGGGAGGCATTGAAGCCACCAACCTTGTAGCCTTTGCTGACCGTCCCGTAGATCGTGACCTGCTCGGTGGGGAACCAGCTCACATTGAGGCGCGGGCTCCAATCGTCGAAGTCACGACTGGTGGAGATATCAGACACAGGTATGGTGATCGCGGGACGGGTCACTTCGAAATAGTCGACCTCGTCCTGGGTGTAGCGCAGCCCCACGGCCACTTCCCAGTGCTCCGAGATCCGCCAGCTCATGTCACCGAATGCGGCGTAGCTGGTTGTGTCAGCGCCACGGTCGACATCCTCGAAGTTGCCCACGGTCACCCCACTGGGGCCGTTGGTGATGATGTCGCCAATATCCCCCGGCAGACCGAACTCCAGCACACCGAGAATATCCCACAGGGCGAGGTAGGGGTCCGTCGCCAAGTGCGTGCTGAGGTCGGTTTCCACCGTTTCGTCCCTGGCGTAAATGGCACCGACCATCCAGGTGGTGTCGCCGTTCCAATCCCCCGACAACCTCAACTCCTGGCTGAAGGCATCCAGCTCGCTGTCGCGACTGACGAAGAAGGCCGGCGCCACGGAGGCGTCGCCCTCCCCTGCCTGGCTGAATTCGTTATCGATGTAGCCGGTCACCGAAGTCAGGGTAAACCGATCAAAGTCATAGACCAGGCGCGCCGTGTAGATCGCCGTGTCACTGCTCTCGGCGCGGTCCATGTCAGTGGCTGTGTGGTCATGGTTAGCGGGGAAGAACGGCACGTCGCCCAAGGGCCAGACAGGCACGTCGAATACATCAAACAAAAAGCCCCCGTCGGTCACCACCTGGGTGGGAATCGAGCCGAGGTTCCCGGAGGGCACCATGGCGGGGTAGTCCTGTTCCAGCCTGGACCAGGAGGCGCTGAGATCCAGGGCCAGGCGCTGGGACGGGTTCCAGGACAGCGCGAGCCGACCTCCCTGGTTCTGCTCTGAATTGGACGCACCGGAGGGCCCCCGGTTGGTGATAAAGCCATCGTTCTCATCGTAGTAGACCGTGGCCCGCAGCGCGACACTATCTCCCAGGGGGACATTGACCATGGCCCTCCCCAGCAGGTGGTCCCACTCGCCGACCTCGGCCACGACGCTGGCGTCAAAGCCCGAGGGGTCGGGTTTTACCGTTGTGATATTGATCGCGCCGCCCATGGTGTTGCGACCGAAGAAGGTGCCCTGCGGACCGCGCAACACTTCGATACGTTCGATATCCAGCAACTGGGTGTCCGCCGTCCGCGACGTTCCAGTGGACAGCACGCTGGGCACCACGTTCACCTCGTCGACATACACCCCCACGGCGTTGGCCTGACCGCCGATATTGGTGACGCCGCGAATACCAAACTTGGTATCGGAGCGGCTACCGCGTTGCTGGAACCCCACATTGGGGGTCTTCATTGCGTAATCCTCGAAGTCCCGGATGCCAGCGCGCTCGATAGTTTCCGCGGAGAACGCAGTGACGCTCACCGGCACGTTCTGGAGCGACTGCTCCCGCTTCTGCGCCGTTACCAGTACCTCCTCCAGCATCGGCCCTGCGGTGAGCTGCGCATAGGCGGTCTGAGTGAACCCGCCGGCGGCCAGCAGGGCGAGTGCTATAGAGGGGCATCGAGTGGCAAGAATGTTCATGGCGGCGGCTCCTTCGGGTTTTTAGTAGTCTGTGGGCACCTGAAGGAAAGTTAGCAAATCTTTGCACATTTGTACAATACTGTACGCATGACCCATGGTATCCCTAAATCCGAGAAGCAATAGACAAGCGCTCTTTAGGGTTACGGCTTTCCTGCCGCCGCTGAAACACGGCGCCATTATCGCTCATACATCTGTACAACCCCAGATTACACGGCACTGCAGGCCGCCACCGTATGCTCTGGGTTCTGGTGACAGTTAACTCATCTCCGGCTTGATCGAAAGGGGGCGGATTAGCGATATAAATAAACCATGCCGGCAATTACTGGCATCCTAACTCCGAGCCTGCCGATAACCACAGAAACCCAATAGGCCGCCGAGTAACACTAGCGACCACAGTGGCATCAACGCCCGTGCTCGAGCACCTGTGTGAAGCTGCAAGGTAACGGAACAACGGTCATTGCGTAGCGGACTGCTAACCTGGTTAATTATTGCGATGAAACTGCTCGTTGTAATACATCCTGCGCCCAGGCATTTAAACTTTTCCCTTCAGCCTCCGCGCGAATTGCGGCCCTTGCATGAATTGCCGGATCAATGCGCAACATCACTTTGCCTGAATACGGGCGCTGTGGGGCACGCTTTAACTTCTCACAAGTGGCAACATAATCCTCAACCGCTTCTTCAAATGCGGTCTTAAGTTCTTTGACAGAATCACCATGAAATCCAACTACATCCCGAATTCCGGCAATATGACCGATAAAGCATTGATCTTCATCGCTGTATTCAATTCGGGCCGAATAACCCTTGTAATTCATAATGTTCATAATTGTACTCCTGCTCGGAAGAGAAACTCTTTGGCGCCCCTGACCTGATAGGGCTTTGCTTCCTTATGAGGATGTGGCCTATGAAAAGTAGCCACTACCCCATTCAGTTCAAACCGTACTCGAGACCCACTGCCTTCAATCGTCTGCGCCCCCAGCGCTACGAATAGCGCTTCTATTCGACGCCACTCCATGGTCGAAGTGTTGGAGGTGCCTAGAATAGCGGCCAGCGTCTTTCGATGAGTGCTGTTCATGGCGAGAAAGCTATCACATTATGATATCACTTGATAGCGCGAATTGCGGACGAACTCCCACCATCACCGGAGGGTTGTTGAGGCGCCGGGGGCGCCTGTCAGAGCAAGTTGCCGGGTCGAATTGAAGAAGCTTCAGCCCAGCAAACGACCGGGGGACAGCTGTCTGACGACACCTCGGACCCCAGCAGTATACTTCCGGTCTAGACGTCGACCAATGATGAATCAATAACCATACTCATAACCCACCCCTGTGGAGGGTTATATAATGGCAAACGTCAATGAACGCTTACACCAATGAAGCACCTGGAACAAAGGCAGAGTGGTCGGCCAAAAGCCACCACTTAAACTCAGAGAAATCTGGGCACTTCGCGTCAGGCTCGAAATCGCCAACCACCATCGCGACCTCGCCTTGCTCAACCTGGCCATCGATAGCAAGCTCAGAAGTTCCGACTTCGTGAAACTGAAGGTAAGAGACGTCGCGCAAGGTGCCAACATCCTGAAACGAGCGATGGTAATCCAACAGAAAACGTTACAACCGGTAAAGTTCGAAATCACTCAGCAGACGCGGGAATCTTTAGCAACCTGGATCGAATCGAAAAAGCTGACTTCCGAAGATTATCTGTTTCCAAGTCGCATCCACCGCTGCGCCCATCTCAGTACCAGACAGTATGCGCGAATTGTAAAGTCATGGGTTGCACAAATTGGCTTGCAACCTGAAGATTACGGCACCCACTCATTGCGTGGAACCAAAGCAACCCTGATTTATAAGCGAACCAAAAATCTGAGAGCAATTCAATTGCTGCTCGGCCATACGAAGCTGGAAAGCACGGTCAGATACCTTGGTATCGAAGTAGACGACGCTCTGGAACTGGCAGAACAGACCGAAATATAGCTCTGGGCAATCATTTTCAGATTGGCGGCGTTCTCTAAGCCGCCACCTTTCCGGTTAGGCGATTATCGGCCAAGAGCTGACGTTGAACTCAATGCCAATTAGCGCCGGGAGTCACCTCAAGGCGGTCGTTGGCTTAGCCCGGAATTGCTTAATCTCGACCGTCGCTATTTGCCAAGAGCCGCTACCACAACGTGTTCTGTTTCTGGGGCAGGCCATCCACAAGCGAGCGAAACTCATCACCAAATTGATGGCGACGCAGGCTCCATACGTTGCGCGACGCATCTGAACTCATCGTATCTTCTAGTTGGCGCAACATACCCTCCCAATAAAACCGGTCGAGCCGCCCTTGTTGATATTGATAGTAGGCCTCCTCGCAGAGTTTCAGACCGCCGATAAAGTAGGACACCATTTGAATCCTTTCGACAGGGTCCAGCGTAGCATATCCATCAAGCCCCTTAACCACTATGGCGGCGAGATCCGGCTCGCACAATGACGACAGCATAGTACGATAGGCCTCGTTGATCTCATGCACTGATGCCACGCGGCGCTCGTGGTTTTGTGCTCGAACCTGAATACCCAAGAATATGAGCGAGGCAACCACCGCTAAGGCTCCAATGCTGTCTACAACAGCCGAAATCATTTCCCAGTTCATGCGCAAAAGCCCTGCCTTTGTGACACCGGAACTGCACATTCTATGCTCTTTTTAACTAGATCGTGTAGGGGGAAGTCGGCTATTGCTGTAGATCGCTTCGGTCTGACAACCATTGTCGTATTGGTAGCGGCCAAACGTCGCACAGTAGGCGATAGCGGACTTGGCTGCTTCCACCTCAGAACGTCCCTGAGCAAGGGGCAGGATTAACCAACTTTAGCGGCCCGCCTGTGCAAGAGTTGGTCATACGAAACAAGAACTTATTCCATGGCATTTGGCTCGAAATAGGTAAGCGCAGTACCTATTCGATGCGGTTGTCCAGATGCCCCAGAAAGGTGGCCCTGGTAATAACTCGATCCCCGCGTTGCAGGTAAAAATCCTGATTCCATATATTCACGGGTTTAAACAACACGCCGGCAGCAGTGCCGGTCAGAATCAGCGAGCCACGCGGGATGAAGCCTATCGGAAGCAGACTCACAGGCTCCTCGCCATCCAGAAACGTGCGCCCCCCATGGGAGAACGCCTGGCGCACTATGTCGTCCACCTTCAGGATCATTTCGCTGGCGGTAAACCGTTGTCGCGCCACACCGTTCACAGCAAGCTCCAGCGAGATCTTCTCGTAAAACTTGGCTGACCTCGGGATCACAAACAGGTAGCCGGCGGGCAGGAAAGTGGGTCGACCTTTGCCAGACGCGAAGCCCGTGGTGCCCATCGGCTCGCTAAAATCAAGCTGGCGTAGGAGGGTCCAGCGATCAGTGAAATCGTTGCAAAGCACTAGAGCATATTCAACACGGTCATCGGGAGAGTCGATATCAGCAAGCGGTACCATTGCAAGCTCGGCCTCGAAGTCTAGCCGTGGGTGGAAGGTTACCGGGTCGTTCCACACGCTCGCCCTTGCCAGCTTCGGAAACAGGAATGGCGGGTCGTTCAGGTAAACCTCTTCAGCATGCTCGTTATAATTTGTGCCAACCGCGATGTGAGGGTAGTGGAAGTCCACTGGCAGCAGCAGGTCATGAACCGGGATGCTGACCGTTTTGCCAGTTATTGCAGCAAGGCCCTCGTAGCCCAGCCGGGCGTAAGCTTCGATCAGATCGCTGGTGTCGCCGAGTCCAGCAGTGATGTCGACTCCCTCGACATCGTCACCTTTATGCCGGGTGATCCGTATAATGGACGAGGCCGTACGTGCGAACGTTAGCGCCAAAGCAGGATCTGCGATGAGCTGAGGCGGCGCGGCGTCCCAGTTGGTGTCCACGACGGGGCGGGAGACGTAATAACTGTAGGCGGCGATCGCAGCGGTCGATACGATCAGCACCGCTAGTGTGCGGACGAAAAATCTCATGCATTTCATCTCTATTCTCGGTGCGATTGTCTAATGTTACACACGAGCCAATTTTAAAACCAAAGTCAGTAGCAGCATAGCGTGAGAGGCCGCTTTTAGGACAAGCTGCTCTCTTTTAGAGCGCCATCTCAACTCCAGAGCCGCCACCTACGGCCAGGAGCGGACGTTAACGCCGCATTCAGCGGCTCGTCCGCTGTAATGCTTTGTTAAATGCAGTGCTAGCCGAAGAAATGTAGGCCGAACAGATCGTTGGTTCTTTGCTCTCACGGCATATTGCAGCCCAAATATGACCGCCGTATTCATACATTGAGGCAAAATCTTTGCCGTATGATTCTACAGCCCGCGCCACATTTTCTTTATCTTGAAGTTCGGCCCGGTAGATTTTCACCACGGAAACTTGCTCCCTCATTATTTCAAATTTATTGCCACTTACATGCTTCAAAAATACTAGATACATTTCACCCAGATGATTTGGAACATCCGGCTGTGGAAAAAGGGCATTTATCGTCAGTTTTTTTACGGGGCTGCCCTTCAAGGTCATTTCAACTTTGGATTCTAATATATACCCCTTGGATACGACATACTGACCTTTGACGATAGTTACAACACCAACATAGTCTGAAGAATCCCATAATTCATCATCAGTCATTGAATCAAAGTTTGGCGTATATCCAACCGCTAGACTCGAGATCAATGAAAAAACCAGTGCGGCAAGTAGTGTGTTCTTCATGGCAGTTAACGCCGTAATATGGGGCAGCCGAAACAGAGTAAAGCGGCGAGTAGGCTGTCTCAGCCCGCGCTTTTTGCGGGCGACATGATTACCTTGTTAGCTTCACCGACAGAAAAGCCAGTAGAGCTACAAAGCCCAGAAATATATATACGAAAGCTACCACCGCGATAGGCCATCTATTGCTATCCTCTGTTTCTCCAGCGGGAGCATCAATTAAGGTGTTACCAAATGGCAACCATACCTTGTTGCCTGCCAGATAATTAAGTAATGCTTGAATGCCAAAACTAATATAAATGACAGTGAATATCACGCCGCCCTCAAGCCTGGAAATATCCCTACCTGAAAGCCCGCTCACTATATAATAAATAAACGCTATCACCGCTAAAGCAGTAAATCCATATCCAATTGTTATTGTGCGATCTCTCATAGGAAAGCTAACGCCCACAGTTGCGGGTGAAACCGCGCAGCGGTTTTAACGTTCGCGTGGCTTGATTTGTTAGGTGTTTATACGCGCTCATATGGCTTACCAGTAAAAAAGTATCTAATCATTCTCCACGAAACTCTCCAAAAAAAGATGAACATATATAGAAAAGGCGGAATTGATATTAACATCAGGGCCATGGATTCTAGCCAGATGGAAAGCGTAAGTAGTCCGAATACTAGAAAAAACATGACAAAGCATTTAACCATATCCTTTACATAAGGATCTTGCGCTTTCTTACGATACTGGGAGAGAAGATATGCTTTGACATTTGGCGCGCCGGATCGACGCGCCTCAATCTCTAACCCTGTCAAATTCGGCGGTGAGTTACATCCGGGGCAAATAGTCTCGCTTGACCTATTGGATTTTCCACAAACGCCACACTCCCAATCGTAGTCAGGCATATGCCACCTAACTCCTTCGGCAAGGGCAGCCACGGAGTGGCTGTCCCTCTTGCCCGTACTTGTTATGCGTCTTTTTGACTGCCATAGGTATCCAGGCTCAGAGCCTTCACTATTTTAGAGACCGCCTTTTTGTCTTCAGCGTTGAGGCGCCGAAAGTTAGAGATCAATGCCTTTTCATCGGTCTCTAGATTGATTCCTGAGCTCTGTTTTTCTCCGTCACCGTACTCCAACCACGATGGAGTTACTCCCAAGAACTCAGCGATCTTGGGGATATGGACAGAACGCTTTGTTGTTCCGTCCTCGATTTGAGCAATGCTTCCCTGAGACACACCAACAAATAGAGCAACCTGAGCTTGGGAAACACCCTGTTCTGTTCCTTCCTTGTTTTTTTCAATCTTTCAGTGAGTGACATTATTCGATCCAAAACGCATAACGCTTCAAGCTGCCGCGCGCAGCGTCCGCCAGCCTTGATTTGTTAAATGCTTTACAATGCGCATTGGAGTGCGCATAATACCGAGGTATATCGTTTGGAGGAATCATAGATGAACCGCCTTTTTGATACAGATGCTCCCAAGAAAGCCACAAATCTTAGCTTAAATAGTGATCTGCTGAGCAAATCCAGAGCACTGAACATAAACCTTTCTGCAACTCTGGAACAGGCATTGCAAGCCAGGCTGGCCGAGGCTAACTCCGGAAAATGGGCCGCCGAGAACCGAAGCGCTATTAGAGCATATAACGAGTTCGTCGAGGAGCACGGCTGTTTTGGCGAGGAATACAAGGAATTTTGATGCCGCAGTTTGATGTTTATGAGAATCCGAGCAAAACTACTCGCCGAGCCTACCCCTTTATAATGGATATTCAAAGCAGCGTCATCTCCGAAATAGCTACGCGAATAGTGCTTCCACTTGGGCGATTAGCCGACTTTAGAAATGAAAAAATGGAAAGGCTTACACCAACGGTCACATACGACGGGGAGGAACTTCTTCTGCTCATACCTCAGATTGCATCCATGCCTGCCAAGGCTTTGAAAAAGCCTATTGGTTCCCTCAGCCATTTAAGAGAGGAAATAGTTACCGCACTGGATTTCGCGCTGACTGGCATTTAACGCCGAGGTGAGCGGCGGCTAGTGTGGAGCGGCGTTTGCGCATTAATGGCGAAGCCATGCGCAACAAGCCGCGGAGGACCAGCCGTCCGAGTGCGGAGCAAAGCGACGAACGGCTTGACCGATTTGTTATGTTTCATGGTCGTACCTTACTTTGATTGCATCAATTGTAATCATAGCTATCACCTGTATTCCACTCGTGAAGTAGATCGGCTCGGATTCGGTCTCCGCCCCCCCAGGATAGCGGACACGTAATTTCATCGCGGCTTCGTCGTTTACGCTGAATTCGTAGGAGGACATTGGGGCAATGTTGCCAAGTTCCTTCTCTTCATTTCGCCATTCTGCGACAACGAAAACTGGCAGCGTCGTTTTATTCACTACCTCGAACGCAGGATCGAAGAACGATGGAACCGCCAATATAACCAAGACCCCGAAAAAGATTGCGACTGCTACGGTCAGAATGTTGAAGGTGCGCCGAATCATTTAGATACATAACGCTTAAGGCTGGGGCGCCGGTTACGGCGTCCCAAGCCCTTTCTTGTTACATGGCTGCTACTCATGAATCTCTACACTCTTGGCCCCGGCACTGTAACCCACTTCATAAAGTACTCGCTGCTCAACTCCACACAGCCCACCTTCGGACATTTCTTTCGGGTATATGTGAACTTTTGGTTTGAAGAAGCGTGGGAACGTTCTAATACGCATTTCCTTGAACCCATTCCGGAGGCACTCCTCAGCTTCTTGAAAATTACCGACTAACAGCCTCGACGTTGAAAATGGTGACTTTGGAACCAGAGTTCTCGGGGTCCCATTTGCGTAAACGATGAACTTATTTCGGTAGACCTCAACCTTTACGTCCACAACATCTCCATTTCAAAGGCCATGTAACGCTCAGCGCAGCGGCGAGCCACGTAGTGGCGAGTCCGGCGGCCGCAGGCCGCGCATTGCCGCTGCTTGTTAAATGGCCTTGGCGATTTGTTCATGGTTTACGACAACCTTTGCGATAACCTGATCAAGAACGCAAGAAGCCAGCTCCGGATCGAGACCATACTGCCGCGACAACTCTTGAATTCGGGCATGCTGCAACGCCTCACGATCCCCGTCTTTGGCAGGAAGTCCATGGCTGGCTTTGAAATACCCAACCCGATTCGTGACCTTGAAGCGCTCAGCTAGCATAGCCACAATCGCGTTATCGATGTTATCGATACTTTTCCTCAAATCTTCAAGTGATTCCACGACCATCTCCTGGGCCATTTAACACCTTAGCGTTTATTCGACATGCAAGCATGGCGTATAAACGTCTGTTGATCTGAACCGCTTTGCGGTGGCTGCATCTTATATAGGGGATTGTTTTTAGAGTGGATGGACGATCATGGCCAATCAGCCCTGACGCAA
>NZ_JAVJWR010000026.1:0-134805 GCF_040221975.1 Haliea sp. | reverse complement strand
CGACCAATTGGTTAAAAGCCAACTGCTCTACCAACTGAGCTAACGGCCCCGAAAGAGCTGCGTATAGTACGGATTTGGGTATAAAACTCAAGTGCTTTTTTACGTCATCGCCGCCTATTGTCCCGCTATGACCGGTAACGGGTAGGATCGGCGATGCCCGCCTGGCTGAAGCCCTCGCGTCGCAAGCGACAGGAGTCACACTTGCCGCAGGCCAGGCCCTGCCCGGTAGCCTGATAGCAGGACACGGTGAGGGCGTAGTCCACACCCAGGGCCGTGCCCGCGCGGATGATATCGCCCTTGGACAGGTCCATCAGCGGTGTGTGGATAGTGAGCTTTTGCCCCTCGATACCGGCGCGGGTTGCCAGGTTGGCCATGGTTTCGAAGGCGGCGATGTACTCGGGGCGACAGTCGGGGTAGCCGGAGTAATCCACCGCGTTGACGCCGATGAAGATGTCGTTGGCACCGAGCACCTCGGCCCAGCCCAGCGCGATCGACAGGAACACGGTATTGCGGGCAGGCACGTAGGTGATGGGGATACCGGCGGTTTCTTCTTCCGGCACGGCAATGGCCATGTCCGTCAGGGCAGAGCCACCGATGCTGTCCAGGTTGAGGGTGACCACCTTGTGCTCGACGTCACCCAGGGCGGCGGATGCCCGCGCCGCCGCCAGCAGTTCCGCCCGATGACGCTGGCCGTAGTCAAAGCTCAGGGTGAAACACTGGTAGCCCTGCGCCCGTGCCATGGCCAGTACGGTGGTGGAGTCGAGGCCGCCGGACACCAGGATGACCGCGCGCCGGCCCTTCCCCACCTGCTCAGCGGCCGGGCTCATCGTTCCACAGCAGCTTGTGCAACTGTAGCTGCAGTCGCACCGGCAAATTGTCCGCCAGGATCCACTCCGCCAGTTCGCGGCCCTGGAGCTGGCCGTGGCTGGGCGAAAACAGCACATCGGATACCCGCTCCGCGAGCCGGTACTCATCGAGCTTGAAGCGCGCCCAGTCGTAGTCGGCACGATCGCAGATCACGAACTTGACCTGGTCATTGGGCGTCAGATAAGCGATGTTGGCGTAGTCATTGCGGTGAGCCTCGCCCGAGGCCGGCGTCTTCAGGTCCAGCACCTTGACCACTCGCGGATCCACATCCGCGACCGGGAGCGCGCCGGAGGTCTCCAGTGACACCTCATAGCCGGCATCGCAAAGGGACGCCAGCAGCGGCAGGCAAGCGGGTTGCGCCAGCGGTTCGCCGCCGGTCACAGTGACATGGCGCGGTCGGTGACTGGCCACTTCCGCCAGTACCCGCGCCATGCTCCACTGCTCGCCGCCACTGAAGGCATAGGCGGTATCACAGTAGACACAGCGCAGGGGGCAGCCGGTGAGGCGCACGAATACGGTGGGCAGGCCCACGGTGCGCGCTTCTCCCTGCAGGGAGTAGAACACCTCGGTGATGCGCAGGGAAATGTCTCCCGCGTCGGCGGACGCCGCAGCGGGAGTTCGGAGTTGAGTGCTTGCCATGGGCTTGAGGCTGACCGGCGGTCAGTAGTTCTCGCTGATGAAATCCTGCGCCAGCTTGACCGCGGCACTGTTGCTGGAGCCGAACTCGCTGATCACGCGATCCAGAAATTCGCGGGCGCGCTCACGATTGCCCTTGGTGTAATGAATGCGGCCCAGTTTGAACAGGGCATCAGGCACCTTGGAGTCCTGCGGGTACATGTCAAGCAGCAGCATGAATGACTGCCGCGCGGCCTCCGGGTCTGGCGGCGATGTCACCAGGTACAATTCGCCCAGCCAGTAATGGGCGTTGGGGGTAAAGCGCCCGGACGGATAGTCCTGCAGGAATTGCTGGAATGCTGTGACCGCCTGGTTGAACTGCTGGCTGCGCACCAGCGCATAGGCAGCCTGGTAAGCCTGCGCCTCGCCTGGCTGCGCTTCGGCGGCCGGCGGCGCTACCGCAATCGGCGAAGACCGCGGCGCTGCCGGTTCTGCAGCAGGTGCCGATGCCGACAACTGCTCCGTGGCCTCGGGAAGTGATTCCACCGAGCCGCCGGCCAGCAGTCCCAGACGACGGTCGAGATCAATATAGCGCTCCAGGCTCTGGGCCTTGAGGGTGCGCAATTCGTGCGCCTGTTCCTCGACCAGACCGTTGAGGCGCATCACTTCCTGCTGCAGTTGCTGCACTTTCAACAGCAACTGGCCGGCGTTGCCACTGGCACTGCCGACCGGGGCTGCCGGGCTTTCTCCCTGCAGCGCCGGAGCGGCTGGGGCAGAGCCGATACCATAGCTGGTAACGGGGTAGGACTGGGCAGGTTGCACAGAGGTAGAAGACGACGGATTCGCAGCAGCCGCGGCGCGCTCTGCCTCGACGTCGATATAGTCCTGGGCGTATGCAGTGGCCAGAAAGCAGAACGGGCCGACCGCGAGGGCCAACCCGTTTGCCAACAGCGCTTTGCTGAAGTAAGGCATGCGCTACCGCGCCCTACTTGAGCTCAACGCGACGGTTCTGCGACCAGTTGGCTTCGCCGGAACCGTAAGCGATGGGCTGTTCTTCGCCATAGCTGACCGTTTCAATACGGTAGCTGGGGATGCCGTTCACGACCATGTAATCGCGCACGGTGTTGGCACGGCGCTCGCCCAGCGCCATGTTGTATTCACGGGTACCGCGCTCATCAGTGTGGCCTTCCAGGCGCACGCTGCGATCGTTGGTCCGCAGCAGGGCGATATGGGCATCCAGCGCAGCCTGGGCCTGGGGCTTCAGGTTGGAGCTGTCGTAGTCGAAGTAGAACACGTTGCCCACGGCGGCGACGGCGTCTTGCAGGCGCTGCTGCTGGGAACCAGCGGCCTCCGCATCAGCGGCGGCGGCGCGCTCGGCGGCGGAACGGGCAGCAGCTTCGGCTGCGGCAGCAGCAGCGGCGTCATCGTCCTTGGTGTCCTTGCTGGAACAGGCCACCAGAAACGCGGCGACGAACAGTAGAGTCAGTGCCTTGCCAGCAACAGTCAGATGTTTCATTGTGGTTCTTTCCTTGCGAATGATGGTTAATGACATTGGTTACAACCGTCGTTTTCAACGACTTAGATATGGTGACCATGCCGGTTCACGGACGTCGCCTTCGCGCGCCGGTAAACGGAATTTCACTCCACCGTCCACGGAGACGGCGGCAAGAATGCCCCGGTCGCCGGATTTGGTGCCATACAATACCATAGAGCCATTGGGGGCGATACTGGGACTTTCGTCGAGCTCGGTGCTGGTAAGCACCTGCAGGCGGTTGCTTACCAGGTCCTGCAGCGCAATGTGGAAGCGCCCGCTGGACTGGTGCACCATCACCATATTGCGCCCGTCCTGGGCCATGCGCGCCCGGGCGTTGTAGGTGCCCTCGAAGGTGACCCGTTCGGTGGCCCCGCTGCGCAGGTCATAGCGGTAGATCTGCGGGCGCCCGCCACGGTCGGAGGTAAACAGCAGCGACCGGCCATCCGGCATCCAGGCAGGCTCGGTGTCAATGGCGTAGTGGCGGGTAATCTGGGTCAGCTGCTTGCTCCGCAGGTCCATCAGGTAGATATCGGGGTTGCCGTCCTTGGACAACACCATGGCCATGGTATTGCCATCCGGCGACCACGCCGGCGCGCCGTTGAGGCCGCGGAAATTGGTCAGCTGCTCGCGCACGCCCGTGGCCAGTTCCTGACGATAGATCGCCGGACGGCTGGTCTCGAAGGAGACGTACGCTATGTGCATCCCGTCCGGGGACCAGGTGGGTGCCATGATCGGCTCGCGGGATTCCAGCAGCACGATCGGGCGGGCGCCGTCGGAGTCGGCCAGGGTCAGGCGGTAGTAGTCCTTGCCGCCCGGGTTGCGGGTCACGGACACGTACAGCAGGCGGGTGGCAAAGGCGCCGGGGATACCGGTCAGGGTTTCATAGACTTCGTCCGCCACCCGGTGGGACAGCATCCGCGCCTCGTTGACATGGCCCTCTTCATAGCCGTGCAGTACGCGCGCCTGGCGGTTGACGTCGAACAATTCGTACTCGATCCGCATCTGCACCGGCCCG
The DNA here is from genome assembly GCF_040221975.1 of Haliea sp. GTDB lineage: Bacteria > Pseudomonadota > Gammaproteobacteria > Pseudomonadales > Halieaceae > Haliea. The sequence goes on along the minus strand of NZ_JAVJWR010000026.1, from coordinate 130,774 downwards.
GTCACCGACACCCTGCCGATCAGCACGTACTCGGAATTGATCGCGCGCCAGTCGCGGTAAAACACCTGCTCCTGGGTAGTGGGCCGGGCCAGCATGTCGCCGCGGTCAACCGGCTCGAACTGGCCGCTGCGGGCGAGATCGTCATCGATAACCTGGGCCACATCGGCCGGCGGCGCCCCGCTGCCCTGCCAGGCAAAGGGTACTACCGCAATCGGCGTGGGGTTATCCATGCCCTGGGTGATTTCAATGACCAGTTGCGCGCGAGCGCTCATCGCCACCAGGGCAATCACCGTCCCCAGTATCACTGCTGTCAGATGTTTCATCAGTAACGTAGATCCTCTGGTCTGAATAACAGGCGAAAACGCCGGAAGTTCTGTTCGAACTCACGCGGCGGCAGGTTCTTGAGCTCGGGGAAGTTGCCCGCGCGCTCGACCGCGGCAATGGCGGAACGGTCGAACGCGGAATCTCCGCTGCTGCGCAATACGCTCACGCTCACCACCTCACCGGTGGGGATCAACTGTATGGACAACAGAACCTCCATTCCGTTGCGGGCGCTGGGCGGGCGGCTCCAGCGCCGCTCCACGGTCTGCTGGATCAGGGAAGCATAGCTGGCGGCCAGCTCTGCGGACGCGGCGGCGGCGCGCGCGGCCTGCTCCTCGGCAGCCTTGCGCGCCGCCTCCTGCCGCGCCGCTTCCGCCAGCTCCTGCGGTGAAGGGCGAGGGGGCTCGGGCTTCGGCTCGGGCTTCGGTGTCGGTTTTGGGTCTGGCTTTGGCGCGGGCTTGGGCTCTGGCTTTGGCTTTGGTTCCGGCTTGGGCTCCGGCTTGGGCTCCGGCTTGGGTGCCGGTTTCGGTTCCGGCTTGGGCGCCGGCTTGGGCGCGGGTTTAGGTTCCGGCCTGGGTGCAGGTTCTGGCGCAGGTTCAGGCTTTGACTGTATCTCGCTGACATCCACCAGCGTCGCATTGATGACTTTCGGCATCGGCTTCGGTTTCAGCACCCGTTCCTCGGAGCTGGACCAGTTCGCCGTCAGCAGAAAGATGACGAGCGCATGCAGCAGCACAGTCGCCAGCGCCGGGCGCAGGATGATGCGCGGCGTTACCGGCTTGGCGTAGATAGAGTTCACTGGGGTGGCTCTGTCACCAGTCCGACGCTGGGGGCGCCCGCTTCCTGCAGGGCGGCCATCAGGGTGACGACCTCGCCGTAGGGAACAGCGCGGTCACCCCACACCAGCACCGGCTTTTCCGGGCTGCGGCGCATGACCGCGCCGACGCGCTGGGTGATGGTCGCCAGCTCGAGGGCCTGCTTCTCGTCCTCCCCGAGGTTGAGGAACAACTGGCCGCTGCTGTCGATGGAGATGATCAACGGCTCGCTGTCCTGATTGTCCACCGGGTCGGCATCGGCCGTGGGCAGCTCGACCTTCACACCCTGCATCAACATCGGCGCGGTCACCATGAATATGATGAGCAGTACCAGCATGACGTCGATATACGGAACGACATTGATGTCGGCCATGGGGCGGCGTTTGCTGCGGGACCTGGGCATGGCGGCGGTTACCCCGTTTTCCTGTCGCGCGCACGCACGGCATAGGCCTGACGGTAGAGAATGCTGGAAAACTCATCGACAAAGGTGTCGTAGCGATTGAGGAACATGTCCATCCGACTGGCAAAGCGGTTGTAGGCGAGTACTGCGGGAATGGCGGCGAACAGGCCCATGGCGGTGGCGATCAGGGCCTCGGAGATGCCCGGGGCCACCGTGGCCAGGGTCGCCTGGGTGGTGGTGGCGAGGCCGCGGAAGCTGTTCATGATCCCCCAGACGGTGCCGAAGAGGCCGATGTAGGGGCTGGTGGAACCCACCGAAGCCAGGAAGGACAGGTGCTTTTCCAGGCGCTCCTCCTCCCGCAGCATGGCAACCCGCATGGCCCGGCGCGAGCCCTCGATCACCGCCTCGGAATCCATCTCCGACTGTTTCGCCAGGCGCGAGAACTCCTTGAAACCGGCGCGGAAGATGCTTTCCATGCCGACGATCATCGCGCCATCGGCCGTGCGCTCATTGCCCTCGCGGTAGAGTTGGGACAGGTCGATACCGGACCAGAAGCGCTCCTCGAACTCGAACATCTCCTCGCGGCCGTTGCGGAAATAGATAAACCGCTGGACGATCATGTACCAGGAGGCCATGGAGGCCGCCAACAGGGTCAGCATGACCAGCTGCACGGTGAATCCGGCCTCGAGAATCAGGTCGATAATACTCAGTTGTGCTTCCAAGTGTCGGGCTCCCCCTCAATGAATCTGCGCGGCGCGCAGGGTGTCCAGCATGTCCCGTGGCAGCCGCCGCGGCCGTACCCCGGCCCGGTCGACACAGGCAATGGTGACCTCGGCGGAGGCCAGCAATTCCCTGCCGCGGCGAATGGCCTGGCGCAGCACCAGGGTGGCGCCGCGCGCCTCCGCCAGGGTCGCGGCCGCCTCCAGTTCATCATCCAGCAGCGCCGGGGCCCGATAGCGGATGGCCACGTCCCGCACCACGAACATCAGGTCGTGGTTGAAGATGTAGTCCTTGCCAAAGCCCAGGCTGCGCATGAATTCGGTGCGGGCGCGTTCCATGAATTTCAGGTAGTTGACGTAGTAGACGATGCCACCGGCATCGGTATCCTCAATGTAGACTCGCAGCTTAATTGAAAATTCCGCCGCACTCACGCGTTCTCGTCCCGATCGGGCTGCAGTGGTAATTGTGCCGTTTCCGGCGTGCGCCCGGCGGGCAGGCCGAAGTGCAGATAGGCGTTACGGGTCACCATGCGTCCGCGCGGGGTCCGCACCATGTAGCCCTGCTGGATCAGGTAGGGCTCCAGCACGTCCTCGATGGTGCCGCGCTCCTCGGAAATCGCGGCGGCGAGGCTGTCCACGCCCACCGGGCCGCCGTCGAACTTCTCGATCATGGCCAGCAGCAGGCGCCGATCCTGGTGGTCGAAACCCAGGTGGTCCACACTCAGCATGTCCAGCGCGCGGTCCGCCACCTCGGCGGTGATGTGGCCGTCGGCCTTGACCTCGGCGTAGTCGCGCACTCGCCGCAGCAGCCGGTTGGCGATGCGGGGCGTGCCGCGCGCGCGACGGGCAATTTCGGCGGCGCCGTGACTGTCGATGCCGATACCCAGAATGGCCGCCGAGCGGGCGACGATGGTGGCCAGATCCGCCACCTGATAGAACTCCAGCCGCTGCACGATGCCAAAACGGTCCCGCAGGGGCGAGGTCAGCAGCCCGGCGCGGGTAGTGGCGCCGACCAGGGTAAAGGGCGGCAGGTCCAGCTTGATGGAACGGGCCGCCGGGCCCTCGCCGATCATGATATCGAGCTGGTAGTCCTCCATCGCCGGGTAGAGAATTTCCTCGACCACCGGACTGAGGCGGTGGATCTCGTCTATAAAGAGGACATCCCCCGGCTCCAGGTTGGTCATCAGGGCGGCGATGTCGCCGGCTTTCTCCAGCACCGGGCCGGAGGTGGTCTTCAGGGACACACCCATTTCGTTGGCAATGATGCTGGCGAGTGTGGTCTTGCCGAGGCCGGGGGGACCAAAGATCAGGGTGTGGTCCAGGGGCTCGCTGCGGCCACGCGCAGCCTGCAGGAAAATGGCCATCTGGTCGCGCACGACCGGTTGGCCAATGTACTCTGCCAGGGTCTTCGGGCGGATCGCCCGGTCCAGCAGCTCCTCGCGCTCGCCCCTGGCCTGGGGCGCAATCAGGCGATCGGTTTCAATCATCAGCGGCTCACCACGGCTTTCAGGGCGCGGCGGATCAGGTCCTCGCTGTCGGCAGCGCTGTCATCGTTGACCGCCGCTATCATGCGCGCGGCCTCGGCGGGCTTGTAACCGAGGGCAACCAGCGCCCCCTCGGCATCCGCCACCTTGTCATTGGCCGGTGTGTAACCGGTAGCCGGAACCGCAGTGCCAGCCTCCGCCCACTGGCCCAGCCATTGTTTGAGCTTGTCGCGCATTTCCACCAGCAGGCGCTCGGCGGTTTTCTTCCCCACGCCGGGCAATGCCACCAGCGCCGACAAGTCGTCCCGCTGGACACAGCGGGCAAACTCCGTGGCATCCATGCCCGAGAGAATCGTCAGCGCCAACTTCGGACCGACGCCACTGACCTTCACCAGCTGCCGGAACAGGGCGCGGTCGCGTTCATCAATAAAGCCGTACAACAGCTGCGCATCCTCGCGCACGACGAAATGGGTCAGCAGGGTAACGTCCGCCCCCAACTCGGGAAGCTGGAACAGGGTGCTCATGGGAACCTGGATGTCATAGCCCACTCCGGCCACATCCACGAGAATGTCCGGGGGCTGTTTGTGCACCAGGGTGCCGCGTATCCTGCCTATCATGATTCTGCCACCGTTGCGCTAGCGCATCCGCCGCCGGCGCACGGAGGTGGCGCCGGCGATGTTTATCATACTGTGTTGGGTGTGGGCGTGACACAGGGCGGCTGCGAGGGCGTCAGCGGCATCCTCCTGCGGCTCCGCCGGCAGCTTCAGCAGCACCTTGACCATGTGCTGGACCTGGCTTTTGTCGGCGGCGCCGGTGCCCACCACCGCCTGCTTGATCTGGCGCGCGGAATACTCGGCTACCGCCATGTCCTGCGCCACACAGGCGACGATGGCGGCGCCCCGCGCCTGCCCCAGCTTGAGCGCGGAACCCGCGCTCCTGGCCATGAATACCTGCTCGATCGCCAGCTGGTCGGGGCAGTGCAGCAGCACCAGTTCGGTGACGCTGGCGTAGATGACCCGCATGCGCTCGGACAGATCGCCTGCCGGCAGGCGGATAACGCCGCTGGTCAGGTACTCGCTGCGACCGGAGACGTAATTGATAATGCCAAAACCCGTTTTGCGGGAACCGGGGTCGATCCCGAGGATGACCGCCATACTGTACTCCGAGCGCTGCCTGGAACCCCTGATCTGTATGAATCTACAGTATTATGCGGGCGGGTCCAACTCCCGTTTGGCCTGGCGCAGGCGGATATTGAGTTCCTTGAGCTGCGCTTCCCTGACTTCGCCCGGCGCATCCGTGAGCACGCAGTGGGCGGTCTGGGTTTTCGGGAAGGCGATGACATCGCGGATCGACTGCGACCCGGTCATCAGCATCACCAGCCGGTCGAGGCCGAAAGCGAGACCGCCGTGAGGCGGTGCGCCGTATTGCAGCGCCTGCAGCAGAAACCCGAATTTCTCCTCGGCTTCCTCGTCGCTGATACCCAGGATGCGGAACACAGCCTCCTGCATCTCGCGCTGGTGGATGCGGATGCTGCCGCCGCCAAGCTCAGTGCCGTTCAGCACCATGTCATAGGCCCGGGACAGGGCGGCTGCCGGGTCCGCCACCAGCGCCTCCGGGGAACAGGAGGGCGCGGTGAACGGATGGTGCAACGGGGTCAGGCCGCCATTGCCGTTATCCTCGAACATGGGGAAGTCCACCACCCACAGGGGCGCCCAGCCGGCGCGAACCAGACCCTGGTCCTGGGCCACCTTGAGGCGCAGGGCGCCCAGCGACTCGTTCACCACCGCCGTGCGATCGGCGCCGAAGAAGATGATGTCGCCGTTCTGCGCGCCCAGACGCTGCATCAATTCCGCCACCACCGCTTCCGGCATGAACTTGAGGATCGGCGACTGCAGCCCCTCGACACCGGCGGCGAGATCGTTGACCTTGATCCAGGCCAGCCCGCGGGCGCCATAGATACTGACAAATTTGGTGTAGTCGTCAATCTCCTTGCGGCTGATGCCGGCGCCGCCCGGCACTTTCAATGCCGCAACGCGGCCACCGGGATCGTCCGCGGGACCGCGGAATACCTTGAATTCCACCTGCTGCATCAGGTCGTCGATGCTGACCAGCTCCAGGTCGATGCGCAGGTCCGGCTTGTCGGAGCCGAAGCGCTCCATGGCCTCGGCCCAGGACATGCGCGGGAAATCGCCCAACTCCACCGCCAGCACGGTACTGAACAGCTGCCGGATCATGCGCTCGGTGATCGCCATGATCTCTTCCTCGTTGAGGAAGGAGGTCTCGATATCGATCTGGGTGAATTCCGGTTGCCGATCGGCGCGCAGATCCTCGTCGCGAAAGCATTTGGCGACCTGGTAGTAGCGGTCGAAGCCGGACACCATCAGCAGTTGCTTGAACAGCTGTGGCGACTGCGGCAAGGCAAAGAAGTGCCCCGGGTGGGTGCGGCTGGGAACCAGATAATCGCGGGCGCCTTCGGGGGTGGCCCGGGTCAGGATCGGCGTTTCGATATCGAGGAAACCCTCGGCGTCGAGGAAATTGCGCACCGCGGTGGTGATCTTCGCCCGCAGGATCAGGCGATTCTGCATCTCGGGGCGGCGCAGATCCATGTAGCGGTACTGCAGCCTGACATCCTCACCGACGTTGGTATATTCATCCAGCTGGAACGGCGGGGTGCTGGCGCTGTTGAGGATTTCCAGCTCCTTGCCCAGGACCTCGATCTGGCCAGTCGCCATGGCCGAATTCACCGTGGCCTCGGTACGGGCACGGACCCGGCCCTTTACCTGCAGCACATACTCGCTGCGTACCCGATCGGCGCGCTGGAAGTGCTCCCCGGTGTCCGGGTCAAATACCACCTGCACGATGCCAGCCCGGTCACGCAAATCAAGGAAAATGACGCCGCCGTGGTCGCGACGACGGTCCACCCAGCCACACAGGGTTACCGTTTCGTCGATGTTGGCTGTGCCCAGGGCGCCACAATAATCACTGCGCATAATTCCGTTCCGTCAGTTGTCAGGTTGGCCCCGGGGGGCAGGGTCTAGTGACACGACACTAGCTGGCGGGCTTCGCCTCGCCGCCCTTGGGGGCGGCCTTGGAGGCGCCTCCGCTGTCGGCCACCGCCGCGGGGGCCGCTGCAGCCGCAGGCGCGGAGCCCTTGTCGTCACCGCTGGCTGCAAGGTTCTTCTTGCCGCCGGTCTTGAAATCGGTCTCATACCAGCCACCGCCCTTGAGGCGGAAGCCGGCTGCGGAAATCTTCTTGCGCAGCTGGGCCGCGCCGCAGGCAGGGCAATCCACCAAAGGCGCGTCACTGACTTTCTGCAGCGCCTCGTGCAGGTGGCCACAGGACTGACACTGGTACTCGTAAATCGGCATGGAGTGTACTCGCCAGTAAAAGGAAAGGGGCAGTAAAATTCGAGGCGCGGATTTTACCCTATGGCAGGGCGCAGGCCAATACAGAAGAATTTGGGAAAATCGGGGAGGGATGCGTGCCCCTGCACCAGACCGTGCCGAGGCGAGGAGAGCCTTGCCCCGCCCGCAGCCGCGGACAGGGCCTGCTGCCGGCGCTCAGTCGGCAGCGAAGTCCTTCATTTTCTTCAGCGGGCGCACTTTCACTGCAACGCTGGCCGGCTTGGCCTTGAAGGTGGTTTCTTCGCCGGTGAAGGGGTTGATGCCCTTGCGTGCCTTCTTGGCGGGCTTCTTCACGGTGGTGATCTTCATCAGGCCAGGCAGGGTAAACTCGCCAACCGCACGCTTCTTGAGGCTGCGCTCCATCAGCGACTCCAGTTCGTTCATGACGTCGCCGACCTGCTTCTTGCTGAGGCTGGTGGATTCCGCGATGGAGGCCACGATCTGGGTCTTGGTGAGTTTGTCCTTGATTACGGGTGCCGCCTTCTTGGCAGGTGCGGCCTTCCTGGCGGGTGCTGCCTTCTTGGCCGCTACTTTTGCCGTTGCCGCTTTCTTGGCAGGTGCCTTCTTCGGTGCTGCTTTTTTCGTAGCCATAATTTTTCAACCTTCGTTCAAATGAGTTGGGACACGCATCCGAGCCAGACTGGCCAACACCACCTCTGCCGCCACCGGACTCAGAAACAGATATTAACCATGAAACGCTGTAATACAAGGGTTTCCCGCGTACGATGGCAAAAAAACCCTGTTTTTGCTGCATTTTGCCGTTTTTTAGCCGACAACTCCGGCACTTGTGCGCCCTGCTCGCCACATGCCCGCCAACCCTGTACCGGCGCTGAGTTCGGACGTAAACTGAACGGCCTCCAAATCACCCCCAATGGACCCGAGCAAATGCGCACCAGCGACTACCTGATCAGCACCCAGAAAGAGACCCCGGCCGATGCGGAGGTCATCAGCCACCAGCTGATGTTGCGTGCCGGGCTGATACGCAAGCTGGCTGCCGGACTGTACACCTGGCTGCCGATGGGTCTGCGCGTATTGCGCAGGGTCGAAAAGGTGGTGCGCGAGGAGATGGATGCCAGCGGCGCCATCGAAGTCAGCATGCCGGTGGTGCAGCCGGCGGAGCTGTGGCAGGAATCCGGCCGCTGGGAACAGTACGGCCCGGAGCTGCTGCGGATACAGGATCGGCACCAGCGCGACTTCTGCCTGGGGCCCACCCACGAAGAGGTGGTCACCGACCTGGTGCGCAACGAGGTCAAGAGCTATAAGCAGCTGCCCCTGAACCTGTATCAGATCCAGACCAAGGTGCGGGATGAAATCCGGCCGCGCTTTGGCATCATGCGCGGCCGCGAATTCCTGATGAAGGACGCCTACTCTTTCCATATCGACCAGGCCTCACTGGAAGCGACCTACCAGGTGATGCACCGCACCTACAGCAACATCTTCACCCGCCTTGGCCTGGAGTTTCGCCCGGTGATTGCCGATACCGGCAGCATCGGCGGCAGCGCCTCCCATGAGTTCCACGTACTGGCCCACGCCGGTGAAGACGCCATCGCCTTCAGCGACAGCAGCGACTACGCGGCCAACGTCGAGATGGCCGAAGCCCTCGCTCCGACCGAGGCGCGTCCATCGCCATCCGCAGCCATGGCGGAGGTCGCCACCCCCGGGGTGCGCAGCATTGAGGAGCTGGCAACGCTGCTTGCGGTGCCCGCCGCGCGCACGGTGAAAACCCTGATCGTGGAGGGCGATGAGCCGGGGACCCTGGTCGCGCTGGTGCTGCGTGGCGACCACCAGCTGAACAGTATCAAGGCCGAGAAACTGGCCGGCGTCGCCAACCCCCTGGCCATGGCTGGCGAGGAGTCCGTGCGGGCAGCTTGCGGTGCAGGTTTTGGTTCCCTTGGACCGGTTGGCCTGCCGCTGCCGGTGATCATCGATCGCAGCGCCGCCCAGCTGGCAGATTTCATCTGCGGCGCGAACCGCGACGACATTCACCTCACGGGAGTGAACTGGGAGCGGGACTGCCCTCTGACCCGAGTGGAAGACCTGCGCAATGTACAGGAGGGCGACCCCAGCCCCGACGGCCAGGGCTCACTGCTGATCCGGCGCGGGATCGAGGTGGGTCACATTTTCCAGCTCGGGAGCAAGTACAGCGAAGCCATGCACGCCCAGGTGCTGGACGAGAACGGCAAGAGCGTCACCATCAGCATGGGCTGCTACGGCATCGGCGTCAGCCGCATCGTCGCGGCCGCCATTGAGCAGAACCACGACGAGCGCGGCATCATCTGGCCCGAGGCCATGGCGCCGTTCCAGCTCGCCATCGTGCCCCTGAACATGCAGAAGTCAGAGGCGGTTGCCGAAAGCGCCCTGTCCCTGTACCAGCAGTTCCGCGATGCCGGCATCGATGTGTTGCTCGATGATCGAAACGAGCGACCCGGCGTCAAGTTCGCCGACATGGAACTGCTGGGCATTCCCCACCGCCTGGTCATCGGCGACCGGGCCCTGGCCGAAGGCAACCTGGAGTACAAGGGCCGCCGTGACGCGGAGGCGACGCTGATCCCGGTCGACGCCGTGGTCGCCGACGTACTCGGCCGCCTGCAGCACTGACACTCGCCATGGCAGCTAGCGACAAGCCGGCGAGGTTGTGCTGGCAGGTTCTGGCAACGGTCCTGCTGCTGGCACTGCTGGCACCGTTTGCGGGCAGCCAGCCACAGGACCCGGAGGAGCGCGCTGCACTGAGGGCCTTCCTCGACCAGACCATCAACAGCGCCGACAGCTTCGCTGACCGCTACGATGCCGAGGTCTGGCTGGTGGACATGTCGGCGCGCCTGCAGCGGTTCGTGAAAAACTCGGAGGAGCGGCTGCTGTTGCTGCGCCAGGTACACGCGGCTGCGTCCAGGGCGTCACTGCCACCGGAGCTGGTGCTGGCGGTGATCGAAGTGGAGAGTCATTTCGACCGCTTTGCCATTTCCCCCGTCGGCGCCCAGGGCATGATGCAGGTAATGCCGTTCTGGAAGAACGAAATCGGCCGCGCCGATGACAACCTGACCATGAACCTGACCAACTTCGAGTATGGCTGTCGCATTCTGCAGTTCTACCTGCAGCGGGAAAAGGGTGATCTGCACCGGGCCCTGGCGGCCTACAACGGCAGTCTCGGCAGCCGGCGCTACAGCAACAAGGTCTACCAGGCCTGGACCAGGCACTGGCGCACGGGGCCGCTGCCCTGGTCGCGCTGACAGCCCCGGATCGCGTCGATATTCAGGCTGCAGGGCACCAGATCAGCGAAACGCACCCGGCGACTGCCCGGTCCACTTCTTGAATGAGCGGTGAAACGCGCTGGGGTCGCTGAAACCAAGCGCCTCGGCCACTTCGGACACCGACAGCCCCGGATGCCGGAGCAAACTGATGGCGCGATCACGGCGCGCCTTGTCCTTGATCCGCTGGTAAGACGTACCCTCGCTCTCCAGGCGCCGGCGCAAGGTCCGGGCCGACATGTTGAGCAGGCCGGTCAACTCCCCGAACCTGGGCAGCTCGCGCCGGAAGTCATCGCCAATGATGGCGAGGATACGCCGGGTGGTGCTGTCGTGGCAGGCCTCGGGCGCGTGCAGCAGAAGGTAGGGCGCCAGCGCCATGAACTCACCCAGTTGCTGCTCATTGCGCAGAATTGCCGCTTCCAGGTGGCGGGCGCTGAACGTCACCGCATTGACCCGGGCCGCAAACGCCACCGGTCCCGGGAGAAAGTGGCGCAGGGAATCGCTGTTGCCTGGCTGCGGGCCGGCGCAGCTGGCACGGGTAATATCGATTTCCTGGCCGATCAGCCAGCTACAGAAGCGCAGCCAGATGGCCAGTCCCGACAACACCCGGTGCTGGTGGCGGGCAGTCACCCCGGTGCCGAGGTAGGTCAGCGTGGCCTCTCTGCCATCCGCGTGGAGCAACAGGCGGTTCTGGACCGGTGGCCGCAATCGCGCCCGGCAGCAGGCATTGAATTCGATCGCGCGCTGCATCGCCACCCCCAGGGTACCGCCGCCCAGCATGCTCAAGGCGACCAGTCGCAGGGTGCCGGGCGGAGTCGGCGCATCCGGCATGCTGCCCAGGGTTTCATCGTTCAACTGCCGACACAGCACACTGCAGAGGCGGCTGTACTGGGCGGGCGTGGCGACATCGGTCAGGGTCTGATCGCGCAGGGGGTCGTGGGCGAAACCCGCCCTCGCCAGCAAACGGTCCCGCGACAGTCCGCTGGCCGCAATCGTAGTCAACAGACTGCGGGTCAGTGCTGCCGGCACCCGGGACAGCTGGAGTTCACTCGCGTCCGCGAAACTGTGGCGACTCATTCCCTCCTCCTGCGTGATCACTGCCATCGCAGTATAGTGCTGCGCCTTCCCTGACCAAAGCCCACTGCAATCGCGACCCGACAGTTTGTTGTACCGCCCGCGGATTTCGCTGCATTTGACAAGGCCGGTCGCGCTGCCCAATATGCCCGCATCAAGTCAGCTTCTGGCGCCAGCATTGCCATGAACGATATCAGTCAGCTGAGCAAATGGAACAGGGATCTGTCGCGCGCCATTTCGGCGCTGGGCAGCGACCAGTTCTTCCCCTCGCTGATCGAGGCGATTCGCGGCCAGGTGCACATCGACTACCCCCAGATCTGGCTCTATCACCGGGATCTGCCGCCGCAGGTTCTCTATCACGAGATTCCAGCCCCGGCCCTCTCCTCCCAGGTGGACACCTACCTCGACGGTCCCTATCGCGAGGATCCATTCTACCAGGCCTCGATGAACCAGCCGCGGTCCAAGTTCTACCGCCTGTCCCGGATTACTGCCGGCAAGCTGCGCGAGTCGCAGTACTATCGGGACTACTACGCCGATACCGGGACTGTCGACGAGGCCATCTACCTGTCCCGGCTGCGTGCGGGCAACGTCATCAACCTGTGCATGATGCGCCTGCCGCAGCAGGGCGAGTTCAGCGAGCAGGAATACGAGACCCTGTACCTGCTGGCTGAGCCGGTCTCGGAGTTGATCAAGTCCCACAGTGAACACGACGACTTCGCGGTCACGCACCTGATCCAGCCGGGCATCAATCACCAGATCGACCTGGCATTCCGCACCTTTGGTGCGTCGCTGCTGTCCCCGCGGGAGAAGGATGTACTGGAACTCATGCTCCGCGGCTATGGCACCGACACCTCGGCCGATCGCCTGGGCATTGCCCTGGAGACCGTGCGCCGACACCGCAAGAGCATTTACCGCAAGCTCGATGTGAGCTCCCAGACCGACCTGTTTTCCCTGTTCATCAATGCGCTGACCTGCCTCGGTGAGGCGGCCGGTGACGACCCCCTGCGGGTGTACATGGCGCCGGCCCGGTGAACACGGTGACACAAGCCCCGCCCCTGCCCCGGTTGGGGCATTGAACCCCCGCGCCAAAATCCCGATAGTGCAGCCTTACTGGCCTGAATCACGGTGTCCGAATGTCCCTTGAAGCCGACTGGTTCTTGCGGGCCCACCCGGAAATCACCACCGTCGAGGCCCTGCTGCCCGACTGCAACGGCATCATGCGCGGCAAATGGCTGCCGCGGCACAAGCTTGCCAAGATTTTCGATGGTGAACTCAAGCTCCCCAAGACCGCCCTGAGCCTGGATATCTGGGGCCGGGATGTAGAGGAACTGGTATTCGCGTCCGGCGACGCCGACGGTATTTGCCGCCCGGTAGAGGGTTCCCTGCTGCCAACACCCTGGTCCGCCGGCGGCCAGCACGGCCAGGTCATGTTGTCCATGTTCGACGCCGATGGCACGCCCTACATGGGCGACCCCCGCCACGTGCTCAAGCAGGTCGTTGCGCGCTTCCAGGATGCCGGCTGGACCCCGGTCGTGGCTGCCGAGCTCGAATTCAGCCTGGTGCGCTGGGACAACGTCGTGCCCATCCACACCTGTCCCTCCCCCGCCGGCAGCCAACCGGTTGGCGGCAACATGTATGGTCTTGATGTGCTCAACCAGCACCAGCAGATGATGGAGGAGCTGCGCGTCGCCTGCGAACTCCAGGATCTGCCCTTTGACGGTGTGGTCAAGGAGTCGGCTCCCTCCCAGTACGAGATCAACATGCAGCACGTCCCCAGCCCGGTGCTGGCGGCCAAGCAGATATTGATGATGAAGCGGCTGATCAAGGGCGTCGCCCACAAGCACGGCCTGGTGGCGAGCTTCATGCCCAAGCCCTTCGAGGACGAGGCCGGCAACGGCATGCACGTCCATTGCAGTGTTCTGGACCAGCAGGGCAACAATGTTTTCGACGACGGCACCGAGCGCGGCACTCCCCTGCTGCACCAGGCCATCGCCGGCTGCCTGCAGCACATGGCTGACTCGATGATCATCTTCTCGCCCGGCTTCAACGGCTACCGCCGCTTCCAGCCCGGCACCCATGCTCCCACCTACCCGAGCTGGGGCTATGAGAACCGCACCGTGGCGGTGCGCGTGCCGGCCGGTTCCCACGCCGCCCGGCGGCTCGAACACCGGGTCGCCGGCGCCGACTGCAATCCCTACCTGCAGTTCGCCGTGGTCCTCGCCGCCATGCTCGACGGCATCGAGCAGCAGGCGTCGCCGGGCACCCCCACCAGGGGCGACGGCTATTCCCAGAAGACCGGTTCCCTGCCGGGGTACATGCACGAAGCCCTGGACCGGTTTCGCGGGTCCGAGTTCATCCGTGCTGCGCTGGGGGGCGAATTGCAGCGGATATTCACCCTCACCAAGGAACAGGAAGAATCCGAGTTCCGGCGCCGAATCTCCCTGCTGGAGTACCAGTCCTACCTTGAGCGCACCTGAGGAGGTGGGGCCGCCCAGGCCGCGCAGGTAGGGCCGCCCAGGCCGCCCAGGCCGCCCAGGTCGGGTGGGGCCGCGCAGATCCTGGCCCCGAGGGAACCAAAGCCGCCCCGAATGATCCAATGGCATTCGAAGCACTGCCACAAGCAGGACTTTTCGCCCCCGACAGGCTATCATGCAACCCTGCATATTCACCTCCAGAGCTTCACGTCCATATGCCTACCGCACCAGCCAAGCCGCCCCTGATTCCGGTCAATGTTGTCATTTTTGTCGGCTTTCCGCTCCTGGCCCTGATCCTTGTCCCGCTGTGGGGGGTCTATCACGGCTTCTCCACTGCCCAGTGGCTTTGGGCGCTGGTTTTCCTGTACCTCAATGGCCTTTCCATCACTGGCGGCTACCACCGCCTGTGGGCACACAATGCCTACGAGGCTCACCCGGTCCTGAAATGGTTCTTCGCCCTCTGGGGCGCAGGCGCGCTGCAGAACAGTATCCTGATCTGGGCATCAGACCACCGCCGCCACCATCGCCATGTCGATGACAACGACCAGGACCCTTACTCCGCCGGTCGCGGCCTCTGGTTCAGCCACATGGGCTGGATGCTGCGCCACTACCCCAGTGGTGACAATGACTTCAGCAATGCCAGGGACCTGCAACGCGACCCGGTGGTGATGTTCCAGCACCGCCACTATGTGGCCCTGACCACCTTCATGAACGTGGTGCCGACCCTGCTGCTCGGCATGGCCCTGGGCGATGTGATTGGCACTCTGCTGCTGGTGGGCCTGCTGCGGCTGGTGGTGAACCACCATGTCACGTTTTTCATCAATTCACTCGCCCACTTCTGGGGCAGCCGACCCTACACCGAGGACAACAGTGCCCGGGACAACGGTTTCCTGGCCTTCCTCACCTACGGCGAGGGCTACCACAACTACCACCACATCTTCCAACAGGACTACCGCAACGGCATCCGCTGGTGGCAGTGGGACCCGACCAAGTGGATGATTGGCCTCTGTGCCCGCCTTGGTCTGGCCAGCAACCTCAACAAGGTTCCGGATTTCAGGATCCAGCGCGCCATGGTGGACGCCCAGTTCGCCAGGGCCCGGCGGGAACTGGAGGAGCAGGCGGACAACGAGACCCTGCGGGACCTGCTGGAACGCGAGTACCAGCTGTTCACGGAATCGGTCAACCAGTGGCGGGCCCTGCAATCCGCGCGCTATGAGCGCAAGGTGGCCGAATTCGAGGACGCGCTGGAAGCCGGGCGCCTGCAGATGCTCGACAAATGGGAGCGCGCCACCTTGCGCAACAGGCTGCGGGAACTGGAGTACGCACTGAAGAACCAGCGCAAGCGCCTGGGCATGCTGCTGCAGCAGCTGCAGTCCCCGATGGAGGCGTCGGGAGCATGACCCGGCTCAGCTGATCCCGCCGCAAGCCGGGGGCGTAACAAGTATTCCGGAAAGGCAGCACTGACTGCCGACCACAGGAGAACGCGACATGGCTTCAACCATCTACGATTTCAGCTGCCAGACCCCGGCGGGCAAGAAACAATCCCTCAAGGAATACCGCGGCAAGGTCCTGCTGGTGGTCAACACTGCCTCCAAGTGCGGCTTCACACCCCAGTTCGAAGGCCTGGAAAAACTCTACGAACAGTTCCGCGACCGCGGCTTTGCGATCCTGGGCTTCCCCTGCAACCAGTTCGGCAAGCAGGATCCGGGCAGCAATGACGAGATCATGGAATTCTGCCAGCTCAACTACGGCGTCAGCTTCCCCATGTTCGGCAAGATCGATGTCAATGGCGGCAACGCCGACCCGCTGTTCAAACACCTGAAGAAAGCAGCTCCGGGAACCCTGGGATCACAGGGTATCAAATGGAATTTCACCAAGTTCCTCATCGACAGCGACGGCAATGTGGTGAAGCGCTATGCGCCCACCACCAAGCCCGAGGATATCGCCAGCGATATCGAGCCCCTCCTGCCCTGACCCGCCCTCCGGGTCAGTGCTCGCGGGTGGCCCGGAATTCGATCTCGGGCCAGCGCTCTTCCATCAACGCGAGGTTGACGCGCGTAGGCGCCAGGTAGGTCAGGTGACCACCACCGTCAATTGACAGCTGATCGGCCGCCTTCTTGCGAAACTCTTCCAGCTTGCGGGCATCGCTGCAGTGGACCCAGCGTGCGGTGTAGACATTGACCGGCTCATACATCGCCTCGACCTTGTATTCATCCGCCAGGCGGTAAACCACTACATCGAACTGCAGCTGGCCCACAGCACCGACAATCAGGTCGGCATTGTTCAGGGGCGCGAATACCTGGGTAGAGCCCTCCTCCGACAGCTGCTGCAGGCCCTTTTGCAGCTGCTTGGATTTCATCGGGTCGCGCAGGCGGATGCGGCGAAACAATTCGGGCGCGAAGTGGGGTATCCCGGTAAAGTTGAGATCTTCCCCGGCGGTAAAGGTATCGCCGATCTGGATGGTGCCGTGATTGTGCAGACCGATGATGTCGCCGGCTACTGCCTCCTCCACCAGCACCCGCTCCCCGGCCTTGAAGGTGACCGCGTCGGCGATCCGCACCTCCTTGCCGATACGCACATGACGCATCTTCATGCCCTTGTCGTAGCGACCGGAACACAGGCGCAGGAAGGCAATCCGATCGCGGTGCCGGGGGTCCATGTTGGCCTGGATCTTGAAAACGAAACCGCTGAACTGTGGTTCCCCGGCACTGACCTCGCGCTCTTTTGCCTCCCGGCCCAGGGGCGGCGGGGCCCACTCGACAAAGTCATCGAGCATCTCGCGGACGCCAAAGTTGCCCAGTGCGGTACCGAAGAACACCGGGCTCAGCTTGCCGGCCAGGAATGCCTCGGCGTCGAAGGGGTGGCTGGCACCCCGCACCAGGTCAACCTCATCGACAAACTCCGGGTACTCGTCGCCCAGCAGTTCCCGCGCCGCATCGCTGTCCAGGCCCTCGATACGCCGGTCATCCGGCAGTACACTGCCCTGCCCTGGAGTATACAGATGGATCACGTCGGTATAGAGGTTGTAGACGCCCTTGAAACCGCTACCCATGCCAATTGGCCAGTTGATCGGTGCGCCCGCGATCGCCAGCACCTGTTCGATCTCATCCAGCAACTCGATCGGGTCGCGAATGTCCCGGTCCATTTTATTGACGAAGCTGAAGATCGGCGTGTCGCGCAGGCGGCACACGTTCATCAACTTGATGGTGCGGTCCTCCACACCCTTGGCGCCGTCAATGACCATCAGCGCCGAGTCCACGGCGGTCAGCGTGCGGTAGGTATCCTCGGAAAAATCCTCGTGCCCGGGCGTGTCCAGCAGGTTGACGGTGCGGCCGTGGTAGGGAAACTGCATGACCGAGGAGGTCACGGAAATGCCGCGCTCCTGCTCCATGCTCATCCAGTCGGACGTGGCATGGGGCCCGCGCTTGCCCTTGACACTGCCCGCCACCTGGATCGCGCTGCCCAGCAACAGCAGTTTCTCGGTAATGGTGGTCTTGCCCGCATCCGGGTGGGAGATAATGGCGAACGTGCGGCGCGCGGCAATGGCCTGGCTCAGCTCTGGCATGATGCAAC
The DNA here is from genome assembly GCF_040221975.1 of Haliea sp. Taxonomy (GTDB): domain Bacteria; phylum Pseudomonadota; class Gammaproteobacteria; order Pseudomonadales; family Halieaceae; genus Haliea. The sequence goes on along the minus strand of NZ_JAVJWR010000026.1, from coordinate 113,264 downwards.
CTGCTGGAAAAAGCGGGGATTATACGCGCTTTGCGACCTCAGGGCAGTGTCCGCGCAGGGAACCCGGAGATAGCGATGGGGTCAATTACCGAAGCGCCAAACGCTCCCGGGCATTTTGGCGTATAATTTCGCGCCCGAGTCATCGGGAACCTCCCCCTCGACGTTTGGAAGCCATGAAGAAATTCCTGATACCGGCGCTTGCCGTTGCCGTAATTGCATTGGCCCTTTGGCCCCGATTGATGCCCTCCACCACCGACCAGGGCACCGCGGTCGCCCGCCCGGGTGGCGGCGCGGCCGCGGTTCGCACCCAGCGTCTTGAGCCGGAGACCTTCGAGAGCCGCATGACCTTCAACGGTACCCTGATGGCCGACCAGTCCATCGACATTCGCAGCGAACTGCGCGGCAAGGTCGAGCAAATCCACTTTACCGACAGTCAGGATGTACACGAAGGCGAGCTCATCGTGGTGATCGAGTCCGGCGAGGTCGAGGCCGAGCTGCGCTCCCTACGAGAGCAGCTCGCCCTCGCCAGCACCCAGGCCGAACGCCTGCAGAGCCTGTTCAAGAGTGGCTCGGTGACCGCCAGCGAACGCGATGACGCCGTGAGTCGACGGGAGGTGCTGCGCGCGGAAGTCGAGCGACTGCAGGTGCGCCTGGCCAAGACCCGGATCACGGCGCCATTCGACGGCACCCTGGGACTGCGCCACATCAGTACCGGCGACCTGATCGAGACGGACACCCTCATCACCACCCTGCAGACGGTCTCTGACCTGACCGTCGATTTCAGCGTGCCCGAGCGCTTCCTGCGCCTGGTACAGCCGCAGACCGAGCTGTCCCTGAGGGTTGCCGGCCACGAGCAACCCTTTACCGCCACCGTTCGCGCCATCGATCCGCGTGTTGACATCGCCACCCGCACCCTGACCGTGCGCGCCGACGTCGACAACACGGAGCGCAAACTGCTGCCCGGCAACTATGCCCGGGTGGAACTGGTGAGTCGCAACGATGCAGCCCTGGTGGTACCCAGCGTGGCCGTACTGCAGAGCCTGGACGCGGTCTCCGTGTTTACCGTGGAGGACGGGATTGCTGTTCGCCACACCGTGCAAACCGGCCACCGTGACGAAACCCGGGTGGAAATCCTGCAGGGCCTGGAGCCAGGTGCGGAGATCATCACCTCGGGCATCCAGTCGGTGCGCGACGGCCAGCGAGTGAACATCCAGCGCCGCCTGGACCTCGGCTGATGCGTCTGCATGAACTGAGCATCCAGCGCCCGGTGCTGGCGGTGGTGATGTCCATCGTCATCATCGTTTTCGGCCTCATTGGCCTCGGCGAACTGGGTGTGCGTGAATTCCCCATGGCCCAGCGCCCCATCATTTCGGTGCAGGCTGCCTATCCGGGCGCCAATGCCAGCGTGGTGGAAAGCCAGATCACCGAAGCACTGGAGGAAGAGCTCAACACCGTTTCCGGTATCCGCACCATGACCTCGATCAGTCGCGAGGGCCTGAGCACGGTGACCACGGAATTCAACCTTGGCGATGACCTGGATACCGCCGCCAACGACATCCGCGACCGGGTGGGCTCCGCCCTGCGCCGACTGCCTAACGACGCCGAGGCGCCCACCGTTACCAAGGCTGATGCCGACGGCGACCCCATCATTTTCCTGAGCGTGCGCAGCCAACAGCGCAGCCTGCTGGAACTCAGCGCGCTGGCGGACGATCTGTTCAAGACCCGCTTTGAGACCATCTCCGGGGTGGGCCAGGTCGACATCTGGGGTTACAAGGAATACTCCATGCGCCTGTGGCTGGACCCGGACGCGCTGGCGGCCCATGGACTCACCGCCATCGATGTACGCGAGGCACTGCAGGCCGCCAACGTCGAGCTACCCACCGGACGCCTCGAAGGCGACAGTATCGACCTCAATATCCGGACCCGGAGCCGGCTGGGAGAGGATCCGGAAGAGTTCGAGAACCGGATCATCAAGCGCAACGGCGACCGTGTGGTGCGGCTGCGGGATGTGGGTCGCGCGGAACTGGGGGCGCTCAACGAACGCACAGTGCTGCGCCGGGACGGCATTACCAACGTCGGGGTGGTATTGCGGCCCCAGAGCGGCGCCAATGAAATTGCCATTGCCGACGAGTTCTACCGGCGCCTGGCCATTATCGAGCGCGACCTGCCGGCGGATGTAGACCTGGCGATTGGCTTTGACAACACCACCTTCATCCGCGCCAGTATCAAGGAAGTTATCCAGACACTGGGGATCGCCCTGCTGCTGGTCTGCGCCACGATCTTCACTTTCCTGCGGGAGTGGCGCACCACCATCATCCCCATCGTCACTATTCCCATCGCCCTGATCGGCACCTTTTTTGTGCTTTACCTGGCCGGGTTCTCGATCAACGTGCTGACACTGCTGGGCATGGTGCTGGCCATCGGGCTGGTGGTGGACGACGCCATCGTGGTGGTGGAGAACATCTACAAACGCATTGAGAAAGGCCAGACTCCTGCAGTAGCCGGCGCCGAAGGTGTCCGCGAGATTTTCTTCGCGGTGATCGCGACCACACTGGCACTGACGGCGGTATTCGCACCGCTGATATTCCTCGGTGGCCTCACCGGGGTCCTGTTTCGGGAGTTCGGGGTCACCCTCGCCGCGGCGGTAATCATCTCCTCTTTCGTGGCCCTGACCCTGGCGCCCATGCTCTGCACCCGCTTCCTCAAGAACCGGGCCCGCCACCCGGCCCTGTACCGGGCGACAGAGCCTTTTTTCGATGGCCTCGCCGATCGCTACCGCAACTCGCTGCGCACGTTCCTGGGCCATCGCAGCTGGGCGCCGCTGATCCTGCTGATTTGCGTGGGGCTGGTGGTCACCCTGTATCGCAGCCTGCCCCAGGAGCTGGCACCGCTGGAAGACCGGAGCCAACTGTTCGTGTCCGCACGGGGCCCGGAGGGCGCGGGTTTCGACTACATGTTCGACGCCATGACCCGCTTCGACGACGTGGTCAGGGACAGTATCGGCGATGATATCAAGGCACGCCTTACCGTGACCTCCCCCGGCTTTGGCGCCTCGACTACCGTCAACAGCGGCTTTTCGCGTGTCGTGCTGAAGGACCCGGCCGAGCGCGAACACACCCAGGCCGAGGTCGCCTCCATCCTGACCGCCGCACTGGCGGGCTTTCCCGACCTGCAGGCCTTCGTGCGCCAGTTCGAGACAATCAATGTGGGCGGTCGCGGACTGCCAGTCCAGTTCGTGGTACAGAATACGGATATCGACAAGGTCAGGGAGGTTATCCCCCGTTTCATGGAGCGGGCCCAGCAGCATCCGGCTTTCAGCTACGTTGACGTGAACCTCAAGTTCAACCAGCCGGAACTGGTACTCGATATCGACCGCGACCGCGCCGAGGCACTCGGCGTCAGCACCCGGGATATCGCCGACATCGTCCAGGCATCTTTCAGCGGCCAACGCTTCGGGTACTTTCTCAAGGACGGCCAGCAGTACGAGATCATTGGCCAGATGGTGCGCAGCGGACGGAACGACCCCACCGACCTGTCGCGCCTGTCGATACGTGCCGCCGACGGCGCCATGGTGCCCCTGCAGAATCTGGTGACCGTGCGCGAACAGAGCTCGGCGCCGGTGCTGTACCGCTTCAACCGCTTCACTGCGGCAACATTCTCCGCCAATCTGGCCGACGGCGTGACCCTCGGGGCAGGTATCGAAGCAATGCGCGAAGTCGCAGCGACCGTACTCGATGACAGCTACAGTACCGAACTGGCCGGGCAGTCGCGCGAGTTCGACGAAACGGGCAGCAGCCTGGTGTTCGTTTTTGTGCTCGCCCTGCTGTTGATCTACCTGGTGCTGGCCGCCCAGTTCGAGAGCTTCCGCGACCCGCTGGCGATCATGCTGACCGTGCCGATGGCCATTACCGGTGGCCTGATCAGCCTGTGGTACTTCGGCCAGACGCTCAACATCTTCTCCCAGATCGGCCTGATCATGCTGATTGGCCTGGTGACCAAGAACGGCATCCTGATCGTGGAGTTTGCCAACCAGCGCCGGGAGGCTGGCCTCAGCATCGCCGATGCTGTCGAGGAGGCAGCGGCAGCACGTTTCCGGCCCATTCTCATGACCACCCTGTCGACCGTACTGGGCACGCTGCCCATTGCCCTGGCGCTGGGCGCCGGTTCCCAGAGCCGGGTGCCACTGGGCCTCGCGGTGATTGGCGGCATGTTGCTGGGATCATTCCTGTCGCTGTACGTGGTGCCCGCCGCCTACAGACTGCTGGCAAGCCGCTCGGTCAGGGGCGAGGCAACCATTACAGCGGACACCGCCAGTGCTGCCCGGTAGCGCCCCCGGTTGAGTTTGTCGCCAGCAGGCCCTAGACTGCGGTGACGCCGTTTTTTCGTGTATCCACAGGAGCGCGGCCAGATAACTCCATGCCTGCCGACCCACAAGCACAACCCGTTCGCCAATGGGTTGTCACAGTTTTTGCCGGCAATCCCGGTTCGGGACGCCCCCTCGCCCGGGGCAATACTGCCATGGTCGCGCAGCTTTCCCGGAACGAGATCGTCGCTCCGGCGCGTCTGCAGAGGCGGGCGCGCCAGGCTGTCGCCGGGACCAGTTGTTTCTTTGGGTGCTCCGACAGCGACACTCGCTTTCCCGTCCATTGCTTCAATCGCACTCAGGCGATCCAGTGCTGTGGCCACGGCATGTATGCGGTTGCGGGCATTCTCCGCGATCAGGTTGCAGCCGGAACGCGTCGCGTTGCACTGTGCACCGGCACTGGTGACATCACGGCAGAATTCGCAGGACCGGACGCTGTCATCGGCATGCCACTGCTGGGCTGCAGGCCATCAGCTGTACCGTCCTGGGCGGCAGCGGCAGCAGGCATTGCCCCGCTTGCGGTGGCCCATGCAGGTGGCGAAGACGGTTATGCACTCTGGGTTTACGCTTCAGTCGATCAGGTAATCAATCTGCAACCAGCAGGGGAAGTCATGATTGCGAATACAGGTCGAGCCATTATTGCCAGCAGCTGGGATACAACCGCCTGTTCAGGCTTTGTCCTGCGTTATTTCGCGCCACAGTATGGCGTGGCTGAGGATCCGGTGACAGGATCGGCGATGCGGATTGCCGCTGAATACTGGCGTCAGTACAGCGGCAATCATGCATTTCAGGTTTGGCAGTGCTCGGCAACCGGGGGCATCGCTCAGCTGATTCTTGATCAGCAGCATTGCTGGCTCAGGGGCTCCCATCACGCCACGTCGCTGCCGGTGGTTGCATGACAATGGATACTCAGTTGCTGGAGCAATTCAGGGCCGTGCGTCAAGCCTCGGAGCACTTCTGTGCGCCATTGGCCATTGAAGACTTCGGGCTGCAGGCGGCCGCTGAAACCAGCCCACCGAAGTGGCATCTCGCCCATACCAGCTGGTTTTTTGAAACCTTTTTACTGAGTGTGTTTCTGCCTGGCTACCAGGCACCCTGGCCGGACTATACTTACCTGTTCAACTCCTACTACAACGGTATCGGTGAACAGTTTCCCCGCCCGCAGCGCGGACTGTTGTCCCGGCCCACCCTGGAGCAGGTCTATGCCTACCGTCGCTGGGTGGACGCACAGATGCTTGAGCTGTTGTCTGTCGAGGAACTGGCAAACCACAGGCAGCTGCTGGAGCGTACCCGCCTGGGGATCCAGCATGAGCAACAACATCAGGAGTTGTTTTTCACTGACCTCAAATACAGTTTTTCCTGCAATCCGATGAATCCGGTTTACCGGATTTGCGAAGAACCGGAGTATCGTGCCGACGAAGCTCCACTGCCGGGCGACTGGCAGGAATTTGCCGGCGGTGAATCCGCTATCGGCCATCAAGGCGACGGCTTTTGTTTCGATAATGAACTGCCGGTGCATCGGGTGTTGTTGCAGCCATTCAGGCTGGCAACCCGGCCCGTCACCAATGCCGAGTATCTGGCATTTGTCGAAGCGGGAGCCTATCAGCAGCCAGAATGGTGGCTGGCGGACGGCTGGGCGGAGCTGCAGCAACAGCGCTGGTGCGCGCCTCTGTACTGGCGGCAGCAGGATGGTACATGGTTCGAATATACACTCCATGGCCTGCAACCATTGCGCATGCATTCTCCGGTGGTCCATGTCAGCGCCTACGAGGCAGACGCCTTCGCCCGCTGGTCAGGTTGTCGCCTGCCTTCCGAGGCTGAATGGGAACATGCCGCCAGAGCCTGCCCGGTCACAGGGCAGTTTGTCGAGACGGGTATCTGTCACCCGATTGCCGTGAACAGGAATTCCGGCCTGCAGGGGATGTTCGGCTCGGTATGGGAGTGGACATCCAGCAGTTATGCGCCCTATCCGGGATTTTCAGCCGCCGAAGGTGCTGTTGGCGAATACAACGGAAAGTTCATGTGCAACCAACTGGTGTTGCGCGGAGGCTCCTGCGTCAGCAGTCAATCGCATCTGCGCAGCAGCTATCGCAATTTCTTTTACCCGCGGGATCGCTGGCAGTTCAGCGGGATTCGACTGGCGAAAAACGCGGCAGGGATGACAGCATGAATCACCCACAGGCAGCGACTGATGATCGTTCCGGGGAACGCGTTTACCGGGAGCTGATGGCGGGGCTGCAGTCCGGGCAAAAGACTATCAACCCGAAATATTTCTATGATGAAGCAGGTTCCGCCCTCTTTGATCAGATTACATCGCTGCCGGAGTATTATCCAACGCGAACTGAAACAGCCATACTGAAAAACCATGCCGAAACAATCGCCATGCGCGTGGGCAGGCAGCGGGTCGTTATCGAACCCGGGGCCGGCAGTTGTGAAAAGTTTCGTCACCTCATTCCTGCCCTGCAACCAAGCTGCTATGTTCCCGTGGACATCTCCACCGATTACCTGGCCGAGGCAGCTGCCGGCCTCAACGAATCCTTTCCGGAACTGCAGGTTGAACCGGTTGCTGCAGACTTTTCCCGGACAATATCCCTGCCCGGGTCTGTTGACTGTGAAGCGGCGGTAATTTTTTATCCGGGTTCAACCATTGGCAATTTTGAACCCGCTGACGCCGTGACGTTCTTGCAAAGAATGCGCACTCTGGTCGGCAGTCAGGGGTTGATTCTCGTCGGGGTAGACCTGCATAAAGACAGCGCAGTCCTGACGGCGGCCTATAATGACGTCGCGGGCGTCACAGCAGCGTTCAACCGCAATATACTCCTTCATCTGAACAGATTGCTCGGGGCAGATTTCAAGCCCAATCTTTTCCAGCATCACGCTTTTTACAATGAACAGAAAAGGCGTATCGAAATGCATCTGGTCAGTGACGTCAAACAGATTGTGAACTGCGGGGATGTATCGCTGCAATTTGCAAAGGGCGAAACAATTCACACCGAAAACTCCTACAAATATTCCCTGCAGGACTTTTCATCGCTGGTCGAAAAGGCCGGCCTCAAGCTGGAGCAAAGCTGGACAGACAGGAAAAACCTGTTCAGCGTCAACCTGCTCAGCGCAGCCGGCTGCCACCGCTGACAGCGCCCGGCGGGGGCTACCGGTACAACCGCTCCTCATAGGCGCGCGCCACCTCGGCCCAGCCAAAACGGGCGCCGGCGGCTTCCCTGCAGACACGCTGCCACGCTGCCGGATCGTCTGCGCGCAGGGCCAGCACCTGGTCGAAGCGCTGCAACAGATGCTGTGCCTGTTCAGCCTCGTTAGCGCCGCTGAAAGCAAAACCGTTCACCTCATCGAGAACGGTATCCGCAAGCCCCCCAACGGCGTGTACCAGGCAGGGCTGACCGGCGCGCATGGCCAACATCTGGCTGATACCGCAGGGTTCGAATGAGCTGGGCATGAGAAACAGGTCGCCGCCGGCATACAGCTGCTCCGACAGGGGTTCCGAGAATCCGCGCAGAAACACGAAATTATCCGCGCGCGCACAGATGGCGCTGAAAAAGGCCTCCAGGGTCGGGTCACCGGTGCCCAGCATCAGCAACAGGCCGCGGCGCCCGAGCCGCTGCAGCAGATGCTCCAGGACGCTGCGGCCGTCGCTACAGGACAGGCGCAACAGGCGGACTTTCTGCTCTGTCAGGCGCCCCACTGACGTCACCAGCGTTGCCGGACGCTTGCGCCGGCGCCAGGGCTCCAGCTTGCCAGCCGCCTGCACCGCGCTGTCCGCATGCGGGCCCTGCCGCCAGCGCTTCAACTCGGCGCGAATTGTTGCCAGCAGTGTAGCAAACTCAACCGGTCCCGAACCTGGTTGCGGATACTCGCAGCCATTCAGAATTCCCTGCAGGCGCCCCTCGCGGTGAGCCTGCTGCAGATCGCCCGCCAGCCCCTCCCCGGCGTCGGCCTGGATTTCGCGGGCGTAGGTAGGCGACACTGCGTGCACCTTGCGGCACAGGCGTATCCCCGCGCGCATGGGATTGAAGCAGTCCGGGTAGCGCGGGTCACCGATGAAGGCGTAGTCATATCGCAAACGGGGAAACCAGGCCTCCAGGGCCGATTCATCGTCACGCAGGGGGCGGATTCCCTGCAGCGCCAGATTGTGGATGGTATAGACGAAGTTGAGCTCATCCAGGGCTGCAAACCCCGGCTCGAAGCGCGCCAGCACGGGCACCAGGGCGGTATGCCAATCGTGCAGGTGCACCCGGTCCGGCCACGGCAGCGCCCCGTCCCGCAGAGCCGTGGCAACTGCGGCGCAGAACAGGGCAAATTTGGAAGCATCGGTTGCGAAAGGACGTTCCGGGCCATCATCACAATAGATCCGCCCCGGACCACAGGGCGCCAGCAGGGGATGCTCGAGCACCTGGCAGCGCACACCGGGGTGGGCGGGATCAGCTGGCAGCGACCACAGTTCGACGCGCTCACTGCCACTGCGAAAGGCCACCTCAAGCACAGCATCCAGGGTGGCGCCAGGCAGTTGCGAGAAATGCTGGTAGCCGGGCACCAGCACCGAGACCGCGTGGCCCCGCGCCGCCAGGGCACGGGGTACATCGCGGATCACATCGCCCATGCCGCCAACTTTGCCGCCCGGCAGAGCGCCATTCTCGGCGGCAACCAGCAACAGCTTGAGCGGTCTGTGTTCTGACACTGCCACGCTCAGGTAATGACGTCGGGCTGCTTGCGACCGAGTTGGCGGCTGATGCCAGCCAGCTCGTCTCCGGCTGCGATCAGCGTGGCCAGGGCTCTCTGCGGCGCCAGTTCCAGCAGAGCCGGATCACGCTGATAGCTGTCATAGTAGACCCGCAGGGTGGCGCCGGCAGTGCCGGTACCCGAGAGCCGGTAGACGATCCGCGAACCGTCCGTAAACAGGATACGCAGTCCCTGGCCGCTACTGACACTGCCATCGACGGGATCCGTATAGGAGAAGTCATCAGCCGCAGCAACGGTGTGACCCTCCAGGCTGGTACCTGCAAGCGCGGGCAGCCTGGCGCGCAGTGTGTCCATCAATGCTGTAGCCTTGTCTTCGGCCACTGTCTCGTAGTCATGGCGGCTGAAATAGTCGCGTCCATAGCGCTGCCAGTGCTCGCGCAAAATGGTGCGGGCGGGCTTGCTCAGCGCCGCGATCAGGTTCAACCAGAACAGCACTGCCCAGAGCCCGTCCTTCTCCCGGATGTGGCTGGAGCCGGTGCCAAAGCTTTCCTCGCCACACAGCGTAATCCTGTCGGCATCCATCAGGTTGCCAAAAAACTTCCAGCCGGTGGGTGTTTCGAAACAGGGGATGTCCAGCTCCGCCGCGACCCGGTCCGCGGCGCGGCTGGTCGGCATTGAGCGGGCAATACCCGCGAGGCCCCCGGCGTAGGCCGGGATCACGCTGGCGTTGGCTGCCAGTATGGCCAGCGAGTCACAGGGATTGATGAACAGGCCGCTGCCCAGCACCATGTTGCGGTCGCCATCACCATCGGAGGCCGCGCCAAAGGCCAGCGGCTCATCCCCGTTCATCCGCGCCACCAGTTCCCCGGCATGGGCGAGGTTGGGGTCCGGATGACCACCGCCGAAGTCCTCCAGCGGTACCGCGTTGATCACGGTTCCGGCGGGGGCACCGAGGCGCCGCTCGAGGATTTCCAGCGCATAGGGGCCAGTGATGGCGTGCATGGCATCGAAGCACATGTGGAAACGCCGGTGCCCGAGCAGGGCGGCAATCTTCGGGAAGTCGAACAGCGACGCCATCATGTCGGCGTAGTCCGTCACCGGGTCAATGACCTCAATCATGGTGCCACCCAGAGTCACGGTACCGGGCCGATCCAGATCAATGTCCGCCGTCTCCAGGGTCAGGTAGTGGTCGAGGCACTGGCTGGCTGCAAAAATGGCCGCCGTGACCGATTCCGGGGCCGGTCCGCCGTTGGCACCGTTGAACTTGATACCGAAATCACCCTCCGGCCCCCCGGGGTTGTGGCTGGCCGACAGCACAATGCCGCCATCGAGACCGTACTTGCGAATGATGCAGGAGGCCGCCGGGGTAGAGAGCAGAGCACCCTGCCCCACCAGTACGCGGCTGCAACCGTTGGCCGCCGCCATGCGCAGGATAACCTGGGCCGCGTGGCGGTTGTAGTAACGACCGTCACCGCCCAGCACCAGGGACTTGCCCCGGCAATCGCCAAGGGCATTGAATATCGACTGGACAAAGTTCTCCAGATAATGGGGGCGGCTGAATTCTGCCACGGTCTTGCGCAGCCCCGAGGTGCCTGGCTTCTGCCCGGCCAGGGGCTGGGTATCAATCCTCACTACTGACATTCATGATCCTTGCAAAAAAGATATCAGGCGTAGCCCTCGGGCTGGCCCAGCATGCCGCGGGTGACCAGCACCACGCCGCTGTCGGTGACCCGCAGGCCATTGGCACGATCCTGGTCGGCATCATGCCCAATAACCATGCCCTTGGGAATCACGCAGCCGCGATCGACGATGGTATTGCGCATACGCACATTACGCCCCACTTCCACCTGCGGCAGGATGACCGACTTGTCGATGGTCGAGTAGGAGTTGATCCGGACATTGGAAAACAGCACCGAGTTGCTGACCTGGCTCCCGGAGACAATACAGCCTCCGGACACCATGGAATCGACGGCACTGCCGCGGCGGTCGTCGCGGTTGAACACAAACTTGGCCGGCGGCAATTGCTCCTGGTAGGTCCACAGCGGCCAATCCTTCTCGTACAGGCTCAACATCGGCGAGGTGCCGATCAACTCCATATTGGCCATCCAGAAGGAGTCGAGGGTGCCGACATCGCGCCAGTAGGCCTTGCCACCGGTCTCGGGGTCCCGGAAAGGATAGGCGTGCAAATGGAAGTTCTGCAGCAGCTCGGGGATGATGTCATTGCCGAAATCGTGGGAGGACTGCAGGTTCCCGGCATCCTTGATCAGACGGTCGAATAGAAAATCGGTGTTGAAAATATAGTTGCCCATGGAGGCCAGGGTGAGGCCCGGCTTGCCGGGGATCTCCGCAGGGTGCGTGGGCTTCTCCTGAAACGCGGTTACCCGGTTTTCCGAGTCCACCTGCATGACGCCGAAGGTTTTCGCGGCCTCCGCCACCGGCACTTCCAGGCAGCACACGGTCATCTCCGCGCCGGACTCGACATGGGCGACCAGCATCGGCCCGTAGTCCATCTTGTAGACATGATCACCGGAGAGGATCATCACATACTTGGGCATTTCCGCGCGGATGATATCCAGGTTCTGGTAGATCGCATCCGCCGTGCCCTGGTACCAGTCCTCGGAATAACGCTGGGAGGCGGGCAGGATCTCCACATACTCGCCCAGCTCTTTCTTGAAGTGGCTCCAGCCCCGTACCAGGTGCCGCACCAGGGAGTGAGCCTTGTACTGGGTCAGCACGCCGATGCGACGGATCCCGGAATTGACACAGTTGGACAGGGGAAAGTCGATGATGCGGTACTTGCCACCAAAATACAGCGCCGGCTTGGCGCGCCAATTGGTCAGTTCGTACAGCCGCGAGCCGCGGCCGCCCGCAAGCACCAGCGCCATGGTATCCCGGGTGAGACGACTCACATAGCGGGGGTTTTGGTCTTCTTCCATGGGCTCTCTCCTTCAAGAATAACTACCGCAGGCGGAACCTGATCACCACACGGGACGGTCGCCAAACCATATCTCATCGGCATATTCGCTGATAGTGCGATCACTGGAAAAGCGGCCGCTATAGGCGGTATTGAGAATGCTCTTGCGCGCCCACAGTTCGGAGTTGCTGTAGCAGTCATCCACCCGCTGCTGGGCATCCACGTAGCTGCGGAAGTCCGCCGCAATCATCCAGGGGTCACTGCCGCTGCGGATTGCTGCCACCACCGGATCAAAGATACCAAACTCCAGCAGGTTGAAGTGGCCGCTGTCGAGCAGCTGCATAACCCTTGCCAGATCCTCGTCGGCGGCGATCAGGGCGCCTGGGTTGTAATCCTGGCGCTGCACCTCCACCTCCTCGGCGGTCAGGCCGAACAGGAAGAAGTTGTCTTCCCCCACTGCTTCGCGAATTTCGATATTCGCGCCATCCAGCGTGCCGATGGTAATTGCGCCGTTCATCATGAACTTCATGTTGCCGGTGCCCGAGGCCTCCTTGCCCGCAGTCGAGATCTGTTCCGACAGGTCGGTACCCGCACAGATCACCTCCATCGCCGTTACCTGGTAGTCGGGCAGGAACGCCACTCGCAGCCAATCGTTGAGACGTGGGTCGCGATTCACCACCGTGGCCACGTTGTTGATCAGCTTGATGATCAGCTTGGCCATGGCGTAACCGGGCGCGGCCTTGCCGCCAAACAGGACACAGCGCGGCTGGATATTGGCGGTATCACCGTCGATGATACGGGCGTAGAGGTGGATCACGTGCAGAATGTTGAGCAGCTGCCGCTTGTATTCATGGATGCGTTTGACCTGCACATCGAACAGCATGTCGGGCGCAAATGACACCTTGCAGCGCTCCTGTACCAGGCGCGCCAGGGCCGCCTTGTTGTCGCGCCGGATCGCCATGAAGCGCTCGGCAAAACCGCTATCCGTGGCAAGCGGCGCCAGTGCCTGCAACTGCTCGAGATCGGTCACCCAGGCCGGGCCCAGGGTTTCGTTGAGCAACGTCCCAAGACCGGGGTTGCATTGCGCAAGCCAGCGTCTGGGCGTAACACCGTTGGTCTTGTTGTTGAATTTCTGCGGCACCATCTCGTGAAAATCGCGAAACAGACCCTCCGTCAGCAGCCGGGTATGCAGGGCCGCGACGCCGTTGACCGAATGGCTGCCGACGATGCCGAGGTAAGCCATGCGCAACATCGGCTCCGGCCCCTCTTCAACCAGCGACATGCGCGCCTGGCGCTCGGTATCACCGGGCCAGCGGTCCGCAACCCGCGACAGAAAGCGGGCATTGATCTCGTAGATGATTTCCAGCAGGCGCGGAAACAGCTCTCCGAACAGGCTCACCGACCATTTCTCCAACGCCTCCGGCAGCAGGGTGTGGTTGGTATAAGCCATGGTGTCATGGGTAATGGTCCAGGCGTCGTTCCACGCCAGACAGTGCTCGTCCAGCAACAGCCGCATCAATTCGGCGATGGCAATGGTGGGGTGGGTATCGTTGAGTTGAAAGCCGTTGCCACTGGCAAATCCGCTGAAATCCTCGCCGTGGGCGACCACCCAGCGTACCAGCACATCCTGCAGGCTGGCGGAGGCCAGAAAATACTGCTGCCGCAGGCGCAACACCTTGCCCTGTTCGCTGGCGTCATTGGGGTACAGCACCATGGTAATCTGCTCCGCCTCGTTCTTGGCGGCGACCGCGTCAGTGTAGCTGCCGGCATTGAATTCGTTGAAATCGAATTCATCCGTGGCTTCGGCCTTCCACAGGCGCAGGGTGTTCACCGTGCCGTTGCGGTAACCGGGAACGGGGATATCGTAGGGCACCGCCAGTACATCCCGGGTATCTATCCAGCGCACCCGCCAGGCGCCATCCGAGTCAAGGTAGTGCTCACTGCGTCCAAAAAAGCGGATGCGCCGGGTTGCCTCCGGGCACTCGATTTCCCAGGGGTTGCCGTGCCGCAGCCAACGATCGGGGTACTCCACCTGATAGCCATTTTCAATGCGCTGGTGGAACATCCCGTACTGATAGCGTATGCCATAGCCGGTGACTGGCAGCTGCAGGGTGGCGCAGCTATCCAGAAAGCAGGCGGCCAGGCGCCCGAGGCCGCCGCTGCCGAGACCGGCATCAAGCTCCTCCTCCTCCAACTGTTCCAGGTGGCGGGCCCAGGACTGCAGGGCCGCCTGCACCGGCTCCTCCAGGTCCAGGTTGAGCAAGGCATTACCCAGGGTCCTGCCCATGAGAAATTCCAGCGACAGGTAGTTGATGGTCTTGCAACCCTGCTCGCGACAGCGCTCGCGGGTGTCCTGCCAGCGGGCCACCAGCCGGTCGCGGACGGTGAACGCCAGGGCCTGGTAGAGGTGGAAGTTGATGTCGACACCGCTATCCTCGCGCCCCAGGGTCAGGCTGTAATGGCGCAGCAGGTCTTCTTCCAGGGTGGTGGCCTTGAGGGCGCGCGCCAGCTTCTGGTTCATGGTCAGTGTCGCTCCGTGAGCTTCATGGTGACGGTGGGACCGGCGCAGGAGCTGCGTCGATCGTGCAATTGGTAAGAATCTGTAGCGAACATGGCGCCAGCATCACGGTCACAGGTGCCAACAGGCAGGGCGCCTCTGCGCCACTCGCCGCGTCGGGATCGGCGGTATCCACTACCAGGCGCCAGCCCGAGGTGGCGATCGCCGGCAGGTTGAAACTGTGCTCCTCGCGGGCGGCATTGAAGATCACGAGCAGGCAGCGGGATTCGCCGGTGTTGTCATCGGGTTTTTCCGTCAACAGGTAGCCCAGCAGCTGGTTGCGATGCTCGTGCCAGTGTTCATCCCGCATCAGGCGGCCATCTCCGTTCAGCCACTGGATGCCGTTGTCGTAGGGATCACTGGGACGATGCCGATATTCGAACGCCTGCAACACCGGGAACCGCTGACGCAAATCCAGCAGCTTGCGGGTGAACGCCACCAGCTCCGCCGCGGAGCGGTCGCTGTCGTCCCAGTTCATCCAGTTGAGTTCGTTGTCCTGGCAGTAGGCGTTGTTGTTGCCCTGCTGGCTACGACCTCGTTCATCGCCTGCCAGCAACATCGGCACCCCCTGGGATACCGCCAGGGTAGCGAGGAAGTTGCGCTGTAGCCGCAGTCGCAACGCCGCCACTGCAGGGTCGTGGCTGGGCCCTTCGATACCCTGGTTGTTGCTGTAGTTTTCGCGGTGACCGTCGTTGTTGTCTTCGCCGTTGGCCTCGTTGTGGCGGCGGTTGTAGCTGACCAGATCGCGCAGGGTGAACCCGTCATGACTGGTCACGAAGTTGATGCTCGCGCGCGGTCGCCGACCGGCGTGCTCGAAAACGTCACCGGAGCCGTGCAGGCGCCGGGCCAGCTCCGGCAGCTGGCCGCTGTCACCGCGCCAGTAGCGCCGCACGGTATCCCGGTAGCGGTCATTCCATTCACTCCAGTTCGCGGGGAAGCGCCCCAGCTGGTAGCCGCCGGGGCCCACATCCCATGGCTCCGCGATAAGCTTGCAGGAAGACAGCAGCGGGTCCTGCGATACCACCTGGAAAAACGTCGCGGCGCTGTCGAAGCCGTGCTCGGTGCGTCCCAGCACCGTCGCCAGATCGAAGCGAAAGCCGTCGACGCCCATGCTGCCTGCCCAGTAGCGGAGACTGTCGGTCACCAGCTGCATCACCCGCGGATGACGAATGTTGAGCGTATTGCCGCAGCCCGTGTCGTTGACATAAAAGCGACGATCGCTGGGGAGCAGCTGGTAATAGGAAAGATTGTCGATCCCGCGGAAACTGAGGGTCGGCCCCAGGTGATTGCCCTCGCAGCTGTGGTTGAAGACCACGTCCAGGATCACCTCGAGCCCGGCTTGATGGAACCGGTCAACCATCTGCCGGAACTCGTCGGCGTCGCTGCCGCTCATGTAGGCCGGATGCGGCGCGAAAAACGACAGCGTATTGTAGCCCCAGTAGTTGCTCAGTCCCTTTTCAAACAGGTGGTACTCGTCGATGAAGGCGTGCACCGGCAGCAGTTCGACCGTGGTAATTCCCAGCGCCTTGAGGTAACTGATGACCGCGGGCTGGGACAGGCCCGCGAAAGTGCCGCGCAGGGATTCGGGTACCTCCGGGTGGCGCAGGGTGAAGCCGCGCACATGAGTCTCGTAGATCACCGCCTTGCGCCAGGGCACCAGGGGGTTGAGGGCATTGTTACACCAGTCACCTTGCTCGCAGACTACGGCCTTGGGGACCCAGGGCGCGTTGTCGCGGGTATCGAAAGCGAGGTCCTGTGCGGCATCGTTGCGCGGGTAGGCAAAGTGCGCATCGTGCCAGCTGAAGCGACCCGTCAGGTGCGGCGCATAGGGGTCCAGCAGCAGTTTGTGGGGATTGAAACGGTGGCCGGCATGGGGCTCGAAGGGGCCGTGCACGCGATAGCCGTAGCAGGTGCCGGGGCGCACCCCGGGGACATAACCGTGCCAGATATCGTGGGTGCGCTCGGGCAGGGTCAGGCGCGCAACCTCATGCTCCCCGGCGCTATCGTACAGGCACAACTCCACCGCCGTGGCGTGGGCGCTGAACAGGGCGAAATTGGTGCCTTCGCCATCGAAGGTGGCGCCGAAGGGACGCGGCTCACCCGCCAGTATTTTCATCGATCAGACTCCGCGTCATCCAGTAACAGCATAATGGTTGCCAGTGGCGGCAGGGTCAGGGTCAGGGTCCAGGGATGACCATCGCAGGCGTCGGCCACTGCCTCGACCCCGCCCAGGTTACCCTGGCCACTGCCACCGTATTCGTGGGCATCGGTATTGATGCACTCCCGATACCAGCCCGGGGATGGCACCCCGACGCGGTAGCGGCGGTGGACCTGTGGAGTCAGGTTTGACACCACCAGCAGCCGCCGGCTGTGATCGTGGCCCCAACGCAGCCAGGCGTACACCGACAGCGACCTCCGATCTGCCTGCAGCCACTGGAAACCGCCGGGTTCACAATCCTTTTCATACAGGGCGGGCAGGCTGCGATAGAGCGCGTTGAGATCTGCCACCAGACGCTGCATGCCCCGGTGCGGTGCCTGCCCCAGCAGCTCCCAGTCCAGGCCCCGGTCATGGTTCCACTCCCGGCGCTGGGCAAATTCGCAGCCCATGAACAGCAGCTTCTTGCCCGGGTGACCCCACATGAATCCGAGGTAGGCACGGAGGTTGGCAAACTGCTGCCACTCGTCCCCGGGCATCTTGTCCAGCAGGGCTCCCTTGCCGTGCACCACTTCGTCGTGGCTCAGGCACAACACGAAGTTTTCGTCCCAGGCATATACCATGCTGAAGGTGAGTTCGTCGTGATGGTAACGGCGGTGGATAGGATCCCGCGCCATGTAATGAAGGCTGTCGTTCATCCAGCCCATGTTCCACTTGAAACCGAAGCCGAGGCCGCCATCGTGCACGGGTCGCGACACGCCCGGCCAGGCCGTGGACTCCTCCGCAACCATCATCACCCCGGGATGGCGTGCGTGGACCCGCTGGTTGACCAGCTGCAGAAAGCGAATCGCCTCCAGATTCTCGCGCCCACCGTGTTCATTGGGCAACCACTCCCCCGATTTGCGACTGTAATCAAGGTACAGCATGGAAGCCACCGCATCGACCCTGAGGCCGTCCAGGTGATATTCCTCGAGCCAGTAATTGGCGTTGCTGAGCAGGAAGCTGAGTACCTCGCGGCGACCGTAATTGTAGATCAGGGTATTCCAGTCCGGGTGAAAACCCTTGCGGGGATCGTCGTGTTCGTACAGGGCGGTGCCGTCGAAACGGCCGAGGCCGTGGGGATCGGTGGGGAAATGTCCCGGCACCCAGTCCAGCAGTACGCCAAGGCCGTGCTGGTGACAGCGGTCGACCAAGCAGCGAAATTCATTCGGCGTGCCGAAGCGGATCGAGGGCGCATAGAGGCCGACCGGCTGGTAGCCCCAGGAACCGTCAAAGGGAAACTCGCTGATCGGCATCAACTGGATATGGGTGAAGCCCAGCTCCAGCACATAGGGAATCAGCTCGTCCGCCAGCTCCAGATAACTGAGGTAGCGATTGCCTTCTTGCTGCCGACGTCGCCAGGAGCCTGCGTGGACCTCGTAGATGGCGACCGGCCGCTGCTGCTGTGCCGTGCGGGCGGCCATCCAGGCACTGTCGCCCCAGGTGTACTGGCCCTCGCGCAACAGCACCCTGCTGGCGGTTTCCGGCGGATGCTGCATGGAGTGGGCGAAGGGATCGGCCTTCAGCGGCAGCAGGGTGCCATCCGCCGCCAGCACCTGGTACTTGTACAGCGCCTGATCGACGACCCCGGGAATAAAGATTTCCCAGACCCCCGAGGCGGGGTGCCGACGCAGTACGTGCTGGCGCGCGTCCCAGCCATTGAAGTCGGCGACAATGGCCACCCGCCGCGCGGACGGCGCCCAGACCGTGAACAGGACGCCGTCGACCCCTTCCACCGTGCGCGGGTGGGCGCCCAGGCGCCGATAGGCAAACTCCTCAGTGCCCTCGCAGAAATAATAGAAGTCCTGGTCCGTTACCAGTGGCGCAAAGCGGTAGGGATCTTCGACCTCGACAACCCCGGCGTCTGTCTCCACCCGCCAGCGGTACGGAACGCGCTGCGGCATGCTCTCCAGGACGCACTCAAACAGGCCCGCGGGATGCACCCGCCGCAAGTCACCCAGAACCTGCCCGCTTGCGCAATCCACCATCGCCACGGTTCGCGCCCAGGGCAACAGGGCTCGCGCCACCAGGCCCTTGCCGCCCGGATGTTGATGCAGCCCCAGCACCGCGAAACTGTCGGTGTGCTGCCCGGTGACCAGGGCCTCGACCTGGAGCGGGTCCAGCAACGGGCGCAGAGGTTTGCCGACAGCCCTCATGCCCGTCGCTCCCGGTCCACCGCTGCCAGCAGCGCCTGTACATCCGGCGCGGCAAAGATGGCCGTAGTGAGCTGCGCCTGCTTGCGTCGCCAGTTGGGATACTCGCGCCAGGTGCCAGGAATGTTCACCGGCTCCGCCAGCAGCTGCAGGTCCTCCAGCTGCAACAGCAACAAACGCGATGCACCGCGGGCACAGCCCTGGTGGATCGCGCTGCACAGGGTCATGTCCAGCTCTGGCCCCACCTCTGCCGGCAGCAATCCGTTGGATGCCAGCCAGTCACACAACTGCGTGCGATCTGCTTCACGTTGCTGCACTTGCTGTGCCAGTGCATCTTCATCGGGAATCAGCCCCAGCTCACGCCGCCGCTGCAGATCGCTACCCCGCCACCAGTCGGCGAGTGTGGGTACATCGTGGTTGGTTACCATCAGCAGGACATCCTCGGGCAACTCGTCCGGGGCGCGAAACCGGCCATCGTGATGCTGCTCGAAGTAGAACAGGCGGTTCCCCAGCAGGGCACTGCGGCGCATGGCCTGGCGGAACTCATCGGGTACCACGCCGAGGTCCTCGCCGACGACCACGCAGTGATGACGCCAACTTTCCAGGCGCAATAGCGCCAGCATCTCGTCCCGGGGATAGAATACGTACAGGCCGGCATGATCGTCTGCATCGTGCAGGCACCACCACAGGCGCATGAGAGCCATGACATGATCCACCCGCAGGGCACCGCAGGCGCTCATGTTCTTGTGCAACAGATCGATGAAAAACCGGAACCCGCTCTCCCGCAGTCGCAGCGGGTGCGGCACCGGCAGGCCCCAGTCCTGACCGTGGGGGGCAAAGGGATCGGGGGGAGCCCCAATGCTGGCGCCGGCAAGATACAGACCCCGGGCCTGTTCCACCTCACAGCCTCGACCGACGGCACCCACCGCCAGGTCCCGCATCAGGCCCATGCGCATGCCGCTGTCCAGCGCCACCTGCTGGCAGCGTTGCAGCTGGCAACTCGCCAACCACTGCAGCCAGGCATGAAACTGGGGCTCCGTCCGGTAAATGCGGGCCCAGGCGTTGTGGTCGACCTGGTGACGCGCGAATCCTTCCAGGGCGCTGCCGCCCTCGGTCACGAAGCGGCGGAAGGCGCGGCCGCGCTCGGTGCCGGCCTTGCGCTGTTCACGGCGAAATACGCTGAACATGGCCTCCAGCGCCTCGTACTTGAGCTGGTTCACTGCCTCGTAATCGACCAGCGGCATGACCCGCAGCTGGTCGCGGCGCTCCTGCCAGGCGGGGGTGACCAGGGTCGCAGCCACCGTCTCCCACTCGGGCTCGCACTCTGGGTCAATGTACTGCGGATTCAGGAAGCGGCGGTCGGAAGGGCTGTAGGGACTGGCCATGGCATCGCCCTCGCTGCAGGGCGCGTGCAGCGGATTCAGGCCGACGAGATCGGCCCCGGCTGCAGCCGCCAGCGGCAACAGCTGCAACAGATCGGTGAAGTCACCCACCCCCCAGTTGCGCCCGGAGCGCAGCGTGTACAGCTGGCAGCTGATGCCCCACAGACGCTCGCGCGCGAGTGCCTCCGGGGCGTAGAACCGATCGGGGCAGGCCATCACCCGGGAGCTGGCCGACTGCACACCATCCGTCACCCGCAGCGTATGGTAACCCAACGCCAGCGCCGGCAGGGGTAGCTGGCGAGCGCTGTAGCGAACGCCATCGGCGTGATAGTCACCCACCTCGGGCAGCGTCTCCGGCTGGCAGTCGCCCGTCAGGGCATCACCGTTTTCCAGAATCAGCTCCCAGGTGAAGGTGGCGGCCAACTGGTCGGGGTGGACCCGCAGTGCGATCTCTGGTGAATCCGCGGCAATGATACTGTAATGAGGCAGCCAGCGACGCCAGGGATCCGCATCCAGCCGCTCCACCGCCGCTGCCAGCGCAGCGGGGTCCTCCGGCTCCAGGCCCATGAGGCGCAATACCCGCTGCCGCTGTGCCAGGGGCACTTCCCGCCGCTGCCCACCGTAGTCCAGGTAGTCGGCGGAAATTCCGCAGAGATAGAACAACTTTTCCAGTTCGGTCATGAAGGATCCGGTAGTGGCATCGGGTGCGGCCGCAACAGCGCACAGTGTTCATCATACGTGAGATTGGCGCCACGGACAGGCCTTCTGTGCGCGGCACCCTGCCCCGCTACGATAGCGGACGACTGTGACGGATTGTCACTCCCGGGATGTATCCGCGCCGGCTATACTGGCGCGGTGACTACCACTGCCGCCAACCCGGATTCCGCCTACAGCCCCTCGCTGGCCAACCTGCGCAGCCTGCTGGCCATACGCGCCATTGCCCTGCTCGGTCAGGCCGGCGTGTTGGCCTATGTGCTGCTGGTCAGCCGCACCACCCAGAGCCTTTCCGGGATGGCCGTGAGCCTGGTGGTACTGGCGCTGATCACCGTCGCCAGCCTGTGGTGGAGCACCCGGGCCAGCGAGGTCGACAATCGCCAGTTCTTCAGCCAGCTGATGGTGGACGTGCTGGGCTGGAGCGCGCTCATGTACTACAGTGGCGGCGCCGACAATCCGTTTATCTCCTACTATATCGTGCCGCTGGTGGTGGCGGCGGCGGTCCTGCCCTGGCGCTATACCTGGCTGGTCGCCGCGACGTCGGTAGGGGCCTACAGCCTGCTGCTGTACTACCGCGTGCCCTTCCCCCTGTTTTCACCCCACGCCGCCATGGGCCACGCCCAGGGCAGTGTCCACAGCCTCGGCATGTGGTTCAACTTTCTCTTCAGCGCGGGGCTGATCACCTACTTCGTGGTCCGCATGGCGGCGGTACTGCGCGACCAGGAGGCCGAGGCGATGCGGCGCCGGGAGGACCGCCTGCGTCACGACCAGATCCTCGCAGTCGCCAGTCTCGCCGCCGGCACCGCCCATGAGCTGGGCACACCGCTGGCTACCATGACCCTGCTGGTCGACGAGCTGCAGCAGGAGCCCGGGCTGCGCCAGGAAGTCCGGGAAGACATCGAGTTGCTGCGCCAGCAGCTGCTGCAGTGCCGCGGTACCCTGGCGGAACTGAGCCACACCGCGGAACTGTCCGCCGCCGGCGAACGCCAGCAGCGCCCCGCCGACCGCTTTGCCCGCGGCTGCGTGGAGCGCTGGTCGGCACGGCGGCCACGGGTTTCCTGCCGCGTTGCCTGCATTGGCAGTGGCAGCGCACCTCTGGTCGCCTTCGACCAGACCCTGCCCCAGGCGCTGGAAAACCTGCTCAACAATGCCGCCGACACCGGCTCAGAGAGCGTCGAGGTGACGCTGGACTGGGATCCGCAGGAGGTCCGGATTGCGGTGCGCGACCGGGGACCGGGCGCGCCCGCGACCCTGCTCGCACGCATGGGCGACAGCCATAACACGTCCGCTGCGGCGGGGTATGCGACTGCCACCACCCCGACGGCGGGAGCCCAGGGAGGTCTCGGCATAGGCCTGGTACTGGCCCGCGCCACCGCGGAACGCCACGGCGGACGCCTTGCCCTGCAGAATGCTGAGGGCGGGGGCTGCATCGCCACCCTGCACCTGCCTGCCGGAGGCGATGATGCCTGAACCCGCACGGTTCCTGCTGGTGGACGACGACGCCACCTTCAGCCGCATACTCGCACGCGGCCTTGGCCGCCAGGGCTTTGAGTGTCGCTGTTGCAGCAGTGCCGAGGACGCCCTGGCCTGCTGCGAAGACTTTGCCCCCAGCCACATCCTGCTGGACCTGAACATGCCCGGCCAGTCGGGCCTGGCCGTACTGCCCGCCCTGCGTTCGCTCGCACCCGATGCCGCGCTGGTGGTGCTCACCGGCTACTCCAGCATCGCCACTGCGGTCGAGGCCATCAAGCTGGGGGCGACGCAGTACCTGTGCAAGCCCGCCACCATCGAGGAAATCCTGCTGGCGTTCAGCGGCCAGCGGCCCGCCGCCGAACACGCGCCCCAGCCGCCCTCGCTGGAGCGGCTGGAATGGGAGCATCTGCAGCGGGTGCTGAACGAAAACCAGGGCAATATCTCCGCCACCGCGCGCGCCCTGGGCATGCACCGGCGCACCCTGCAGCGCAAACTGCAAAAGCGACCGGTGAGGCGCTAGCGGTCGAGCTTCAGCGATCCTGGAATACTGGCGGCCGTTTTTCCATAAAGGCGATCGCGGCCTCCGCGGCATCATCGCTGAGGGCCAGCAGTGATTGGTGCCGGTCCTCCATGGCCATGGCAGACTGCAGGCTGGGGGCGTCGATGGCATATGCGCGTGGACTCACCCGCTATACGAATATCGGACGCCAGGGCGAGACTGAAGCCACCGCCACAGGCGGCCCCCTGCACCAACGCGACAATGGGCTGTGGGCAAGTGCGCATCGCCTGGTAAATCCGCGCGATACGACGCTGCACCTTCCACACTGCGTGCGGTCCACGCGGCTGCGGGTTGAACGCTGGATCGGTCAGGTCAAGGCTGGCGCAAAAGTGTCTGCCTCGCGCCCGCAAAACCACGACACGGGTCTGCTCGCACTCCCGCAGGCCCTCGAAGTAGCCCAGCAAATCCTCCACCAGCACTGCATTGAGGGCGTTGCCGCTCTCTGGCCGGTTGAGCGTAACCCAATCCACCGGGCCCTGGTGTTCAATCTCCCACGGAGCTGCGTGTTCCATACCTGCGGTCCTTGCCAATGTCACCGGCCGCGACGACCCGTGGCATTGAAAACCTCAATATCAACTACCACCCCCAGTCCCAAGACTTGCCGAAACCACCCCCAGCAATCGCTCCCCAACCTCCTCCATGTCCAGCGCCGCCAGTGGCAGCTGCTCGGCCATGGAGGTCACCCGCAGCCCCTCGTGACCGCAGGGATTGATGCGCTGGAACGGCTCCAGATCCAGGTCCACGTTGAGGGCGAGGCCGTGATAGCTGCAGCCGCGGCGCACCCGCAGGCCGAGGGAGGCGATCTTGTCGCCGTTGACGTAGACCCCGGGCGCATCCGCTCGCGGCGCGGCGGCAATGCCGTAGGCCGCCAGCAATTCAACCAGACTCGCCTCGATCAGGGTCACCAGCTGGCGAACGCCGAGGTTGCAGCGACGCAGGTCCACCAGCAGGTACAGCACCCACTGGCCGGGACCGTGATAGGTGACCTGCCCGCCGCGATCCACCTGGATCACGGGGATGTCGCCGGGGGCCAGAACATGCTCGGCCTTGCCGGCCTGGCCCTGGGTAAATACCGGTGGATGTTGCAGCAGCCAGAGCTCGTCCGGCGTGGTGCCGGTGCGGCTGTCGGTGAACTGCTTCATGGCCTCGAAGGTCTCGATATAGTCGGCCGCGCCGGGCAGCCGGCGGCAAAGCGGCGCCACGGGCTCAGATCACCATGTTGACCATGCCGGTCGCCATCAAGTCCTCGTGCAGGGCCTTGAGCTGCTCGGGCCCGGTCGCGATGATGGTAATGGTCATGGAGGTAAACGTGCCCTTGCTGCTGCCCTTGATGGCAATCTTTGTCTGGTCAAAGCCCGGCGCATGGCGCTCGAAAACCTCGACAATGAGGCTTTCGAAGTCATCGCAGCTGCGCCCCAGTACCTTGATCGGGTAGTCGCAGGGAAATTCTATCCTGGGCGGTTCTTCAGTGCTCACAGCGGGTCACCTCAGACGCTGAACAGTTTGCTGATCCACATCTTGATGCTGTCCCAGACACGGGCAAAGAAGCCCGCTTGCTCCACTGTCGCCAGTGCCACCAGCGGTGCCTCATGCACGGTTTCACCGTCCAGGGACAGGCGTACAGTACCGAGCGCATCACCACGGCTGATCGGCGCGACGACCGTGGGCGTGAGCTCCACATCGGTCTGCAACTGTTCGCGCTGGCCCCGCGGCAAGGTCACTTTCGCAGTCTCCAAAACGCCGACAGCAACGCTGTCCTGAACACCCTTCCACAGGCGCGGTTCCGCCAGCACCTGCTCCGACTCCAGCAGGTTTACGGTTTCATAGAAGCGGAAGCCATAGTTCAACAGGCCGCGACTTTCATTCTTGCGCGCGGTAGCACTGCGGGTGCCCAGTACTACCGAGATCAGGCGCATGCCATTGCGCTCGGCCGACGCAACCAACCCGTAACCTGACTCACTGGTGTAGCCGGTCTTGATACCGTCTACCGATGGATCCTCGCCCAGCAGTGAATTGCGGTTGTACTGGCGGATGTTGTTGTAGGTGAACTCACGCTCCTTGTACAGCGCGTAATGCTCGGGGAAATTATTGATCATGGCGGCCCCCAGCGTCGCCAGGTCGCGCGCGGTCACTACCTGGCCATCCGCTGGCAGACCGTGGGAGTTCGCGAAATGGGAGTTGCTCATGCCCAGCGCCCGGGCGTGACTGTTCATCATCTCGGCAAAGGCAGCCTCACTGCCGGCCAGGTGCTCGGCCACCGCCACGGTGGCGTCATTGCCCGAGGAAATGATAATGCCGTACTCCAGCTCGCGAATAGTGACTTCCTTGCCCGGCTCAATCCACATCAACGAGGAACCGGCGAACACCGGGTTCTGGGACCAGGCATTGCGGCTGACCGTAACCAGGTCATCCGCATTCACCCGGCCGGACTCTATTTCGCTGGCCAGTACGTAGGCTGTCATCATCTTGACCAGGCTGGCCGGGGGCCGGGGCGTGTCGGCGTTGTGCTCTACCAGCACCGCGCCGGTGTCGGCGTCTACCAGCAGGTAGGCTTCGGCAGCTACCTGGGGCGGCGCGGGAATGATCGCAGACTGCGCCGCAACGGATTGCGCGATGGTGGCGAACAGGACTAACAGGGTAGGGATCAACAAACGCTTCATAACTGCAATGGACTCAAAGTGGTGGTATGTGAATCGAATCGGGGCTGCCTCATGGCAGCAACTGGGTGCCGGTGTAGCCACTGGCTTCCAGCCGCTGCTGCACCAGCAGGATGTCATCGTTGCTCTCCATCGGCCCAATCCGCACCCGGTACAACAGGCCGCTACCGGTATCCACTGGACTGACCGCGACCGGAGGCGTCACCAGGGCTTCGAGCTCGGCACGCAACCGCTGGGCGGAGGACTCGGAGCCAAAGGCACCCAACTGCACGAACCGATAGCTGCCCAGCAGTGTGCCGCGGCGATCATCAATGCCGGCGAGATTGATGACTTCCACCTCCACCGGCGCCGTGCCTACTTCCATGAAGCCCAGCTTGACCGCAGCCCCGTAGGACAGGTCAATAAGCCGATCACTGTGGAACGGACCCCGGTCGTTGACCCGCACTACCACAGTGCGGCCATTTTCCAGATTGGTGACGCGTGCATAGCAGGGAATGGGCAGCGTTTTGTGGGCCGCGGTCGCAGCGTAGAGATCGTAGATCTCGCCGTTGGACGTTTTCTGACCGTTGAACTTGGTGCCGTACCAGGAGGCAATACCACGCTCCCGGTAGTTGGCCAGGCTTGGCAGGATGTGATAGGTCTCCCCGAGGACCGTATAGGGGCTCAGGTTGCCCAGCGCGAGAATCGGATCCGGGCGCGGCACCGCGTCCCTGACGTCCTCGGGGCGAATATGCCGCAAGGGCGCGCCATCCTTGATCGCATCGCGGCCCACCAGCGGCCGCTCGCCAGGCTCAACGGGTGTCTGCGTCACCGGCGGCCGGGTCGCGCAACCCACCGCAATCAGGGCCGCGCCCACCAGCAACAGCATGCCACGGGCGTTCACAGCTGCATCCCCGCTGCCAGGCGCTGACTCAACTGATAGACACTCATGGCGTACATGGCACTGTGGTTGTAACGCGTGATGACATAGAAATTGTGCAGCCCCAGCCAGTACTCATGGCCATCCTCCAGTTCAAAGCGGATTGCCGTCGCCCTGGCGTCCGGCTCCAGAGGCTGCGCGCTGCGCAGGCCCGCTGCGTTCAATTCCGCCACGGTACGCTGTGGCACGAGGCCGGCACTGAACCATTCCCCCGGCACTTCGGTACCGGCCTCGGCGGCGGCGACAATGGCTTCACCACTGCGCCAGCCGTGGCGGCGCAGGTAGTTGGCGACGCTGCCAATGGCATCTGCCGGATTGTTCCAGATATCGATCTCGCCATCACCGTCGAAGTCCACCGCGTAGGCGCGATAGCTGCTGGGCATGAACTGGCCATAGCCCATCGCCCCGGCGTAGGAGCCTTTCATGGCCAACGGATCCAATTGCTGCTCCTCGGTCAGGATCAGATAGTTCTTGAGCTCCCTGCTGAAAAAGCCCGCCCGGCGCGGGAAGTCAAAGGCCAGGGTTGCGAGCGCATCGATGACCCGGTAACTGCCGGCGATACGTCCGTAGTGGGTTTCCACGCCGATGATGGCGAGGAGGATTTCTGCCGGCACACCGAACGCTTCCTCGGCGCGGGTGAAAGTGTCTCGGTGGGTGGCGTAAAACTCCAGCCCCTCCTGCTCGCGCTGCCGGGTGAGGAATATCTGCCGGTACTCATGCCAAGGCTTCACCCGTTCCGCCGGCCGCGACATCGCCTCGAGGATGGCTTCCTGACGCTCGGCCTGGGCCAGCACCTGCAACAGGCGCTCCCTGTCCAGGCCCCGCTCCTCGGCCACGAGTTCCTCGACCAGTTGCCGTGCACCTTCGTGATCACCGTAGCTGGCCGTGACCGAGGCCGCCACGGACCACAGGCACAGTGCCGCCAGGCTCCGTTTGAGCGCTGTTGTCATCATCCCCTGAATCTCATGGAAAACACTGTGCACCTCTCACCGGCGGGAGCCGGTATCCGCTGTAGCCACTGCCATCAACACGCCGAAGCCCGCCATCAGGGTAACCACCGAAGTGCCACCGGCACTCACCAGAGGCAGTGGCACTCCCACCACCGGCAGCAGGCCCGCAACCATGCCCATGTTAACAAAGATGTAGACGAAAAACGTCAGCGTCAGGCTGCCCGCAACCATGCGCCCGAAGTTGCTGCCTGCATTCACGCCAATCCAGAAACCGCGCAGGATGATCAGCAGGTATAGCGCCAGCAATACCAGTACCCCGCGCAGACCGAACTCTTCCGCCAGCACAGCGATGATGAAGTCGGTGTGACTTTCGGGCAGGAAGTCCAGCTGCGACTGAGTCCCATTGAGCCAGCCCTTGCCCTCCCAGCCACCGGAGCCAATGGCGGTCTTGGACTGGATGATGTTCCAGCCTGCGCCCAGTTTGTCACTTTCCGGGTTCAGCAGGGTCAGGATACGCTGCTTCTGGTAGTCCTTCAGCCCATACATCCAGGCCGGCCAGGCGGACAGCACGGCCAGGACTACAGCACCGAACAGATAGCGCCAGCCAATCCCTGCCATGAACAGCACGAACAGGCCGCTGGCGGCAATCAGCAGGGCAGTTCCCAGGTCCGGCTGCAACAGGATCAGGGCCGAGGGCAGGCCCACCAGCACCAGGCAGGCCAGCACATACTTGAACCGCGGTGGCAGGGGCCGCGAGGCGAGATACCAGGCCACCGTCAGCGGCATCACCAGCTTCAGGATCTCCGAGGGCTGGAACCGGAATCCTGCCACTTCCAGCCAGCGCTGCGCGCCCTTGGCCCCCACGCCGACAAACATCACCGCGACCAGCAGGGCCACACCCAGCGGGTACAACCAGGGCGTCCACCGCTGGTAACGCTGCAAATCGACCTGGGCAGCAGCAAACATCACGCCATAGGCCAGCAGAAAATACTGGCCCTGGCGGACGACCGCGCCCAGCTGCTTCCCGGAGGCGCTGTAGAGCACCACCAGGCCAAAACCGGTCAGCGCCAGCAACAACAGCAGCAGCGGGATATCGATATGCAGGCGCAGGGCGAGAGGGGTGCGGCGGGACAGATCGCTGCTGTCCCCGGGTAACTCCAGCCGGCGCACGTAGTCACCCATCGACAACCCCGTCATCCGGCACCAGCCAGGCATCGAGTACGGCGCGGGCGATGGGCGACGCCGCGGAGGCACCGCCGCCATTCTCGACAATGACCGCGACCGCGATGGTCGGCGCTTCATAGGGGGCAAAGGCTATGAACAGGCCGTGGTTGCGATGGCGCTCGGCGACTTCCGCCTCGACATAGATCGCGCCCTGGGCGATGCCGATCACCTGCGAGGTACCGGTCTTGCTGGCCATTTCATAGCGCATTCCTTCCCCGATCTTGCGCGCAGTGCCGCGGGCGCTGTGCACCACAGCGCGCATGGATTCGTGCACCGCGTCCCAGTGCTCGGGGGCGGCCTCCATGGTTCCCAGCAGCGGCGCCTCCTGTGGTGCACCGCCGATGGAGCGGATCAGGCGTGGTGCCCGCCGCTGGCCCCGGGTCGCCAGCACCGTCGTGGCAGTCGCCAGTTGCATCGGCGTCGCCAGCATGTAGCCCTGGCCGATGCCGGCACTCAGGGTCTCGCCCGGGTACCAGGGCTGGTTCAGGGCGTCCCGCTTCCAGTGGGTAGAAGGCAGCACGCCGGCGCGCTCGTTGGTGGTATCGACACCAGTACGGGTCCCCAGCCCGTAGCCAGAAAGGTGCTCGTGCATGCCGTCGATAGTCAGACGCCTCGCCAGGTCGTAGAAGTACACGTCGCAGGACTCCGCGACCGCCATGTGCAGGTCGACCCGCGGGGCGTGCCCGGTACCGCGAATTTTCAGGATCCAGTCCCGGTAGCGGCGCGAGTCTCCCGGCAGGCTGTACCAGCCCGGATCGGGTACAGTGCTTTCCGGCGTTACCAGCCCGGACTCCAGGCCGGCCATGGCCATCATCGGCTTGATGGTAGAGCCCGGAGGATACTGGCCCTGCACCGCACGGTTGAACAGGGGCACATCCGGGGAATCGCGCAATGCGCTGTAGTCGGTGCCGCTGATGCCGTTGACGAACAGGTTGGTGTCGAAGCCCGGCCTGGACACCAGCGCCAGCACGCCGCCCGTCAGGGGGTCGATGGCCACCACCGCGCCGCGCTGCTCACCCAGGGCCTCGAAGGCGGTCTGCTGCAGCTTGAAATCGAGGTGCAGGCTGATATCGCCCCCGGGCACCGGGTCGAACCGCTCCAGTACCCTCAGCACCCGGCCATGGGCATTGGTCTCCACGTTCTGGTACCCGACTTCGCCGTGCAGCAGGTCTTCGTAGAATTTCTCCACACCGACCTTGCCAACGTGAAAGGTGCCGCGGTAGTTACGCTCGTCCAGCTCCTGCGCCTCCTGCTCATTGATCCGCCCGACATAGCCCACCGCGTGGGAGAACAACTCGCCGTGCGGATAGTGGCGCACCAACTGCGCATCCACTGTGACACCGGGCATGCGGTGCCGGTTCACCGCCAGCAGCGCTCTTTCCTCTTCCGTCAGCCGGAACCGCAGCGGCACAGCCTCATAGGGCCGACGTCGCTGCAATTTGAGCTGGAAATTCTCAAGGTCGGCCTCGGATATCGGCACCAGGGCCTGCAGTTGCGCCAGGGTGGCGTCGAGGTCATCGACCCGTTCGCGGACGATGGAGAGAATATGGCTGGGCCGGTTGTCCGCCAGCAACACGCCATTGCGGTCGAAAATCAGGCCGCGCTTGGGCGGCAGGGGCTGCAGTTGCACCCGGTTGCGCTCGGACTGGGTGCGGTAAATCTCGTAGTCGTTGATCTGCAGGTCATAGTAACGCGCCAGAATCGAGGCCAGCAGGGCCAGCACCACCAGCACGGAGACCACCGTACGGGCGGCGAATATCCGGATGTCGCCGCTGGGGTCCTTGAGAGGGATGTGCTGTGGCATGAAGTCCTGTCGCTTGCGCGGTTACCGATCTGGGGGCGCGCCTCAGGGGCGATGATACGGGTGCCCGGCAGTGATTGTCCAAGCGCGATAGAGCTGTTCCGCCAGCAACACCCGTACCAGCGGGTGCGGCAGGGTCAGCGCACTCAGGGACCAGCGCTGTCGGGCCAGCGCCAGGCAGGCGCCAGAAAGACCGTCGGGACCGCCGATCAGCAGGCTGACATTGTCGCCGGACATCTGCCAGTTCGCGAGCCGCTGTGCCAGCTGCTCCGTGCTCCAGTTGTCGCCGCGAACATCGAGGGCGACGACCTGGTCGCCGGCGGGCACCGCCCTGATGATCTGCTCGCCCTCCCGCTCCCGCAGCGCTTCCGGTTTGCTGTCCCGGCCGCGACGGGCGAGTGGCAGTTCGCGCCACTGCAGGCGGATCTCCCGCGGCAGGCGCTTGCTGTATTCGGCCACGCCTGCGTCCACCCACGCCGGCATTTTGCCGCCAACGGTGATCACCGTCAGCCGCATCAGGACTCCTGTCGGATATCGACCCAGAGCCGCTCCAGGTCATAGAAATCGCGGGTCGCCGGCAGCATGACATGCGCCACCACATCGCCAAAGTCCACCAGCACCCACTCGCCGGGGTTCTCACCCTCGACGCCCAGAGGGCGCACGCCTTCCTTTTTGGCTGCCATGCAGACATTGTCAGCCAGCGACTTCACGTGTCGGTTGGAGGTGCCGCTGGCTATTACCAGGTAGTCCATGACATCGGTCAGCTGGCGGACGTCAAGGGTTACGATGTTGACGCCCTTGATCTCTTCAAGGGCTGCAACAACTAGTTCTTTCAGGGCTTCGGCTTGCATCCGGTCGGGTTCTCTCCAGTTGATCGTTTATCGTCAGCGGTACAGCTGATGGGTTTCAATATAGTCCAGTACGGGCTCTGGCAGCAGGTAGCGCGCGGACCGCCGCTCGCCGCAGAGGGCCCGGATCTCGGTAGAGGAAATCGCCAGGGGGCGCAATTCCAGCACCAGTATGCCACCTGCGGCCTGTGCCCGCAGCGCACTGGCATCCGTCATCCGGTGTCGCGCCAGCCATTCGGCCACCGCCCCGGCCCCGGGTAGATGCCAGCCCGGACGCGCTATGACGATGATGTGCGCATAGTCCAGCAGCGCCTGCCAGCGATGCCAGCGCTCCAGGCCCAGCAGCGCGTCGCAGCCCATCACCAGGCCCAAACTGCGCTCGGGGCCGTATTCGACCCGCAAACCCGCCAGGCTGTCGACTGTCCAGGATGGGCCACTGCGCGCCAGTTCGCGCCGATCGCAGATCAGCCGCGGCTCTCCCGCCACTGCCAACTCGACCATGTCGGCCCTCTGCTCCGCGGCACAGGCGGGCGCCTGCCGATGCGGCGGGTTGGCACAGGGCATCAGGTGCAGGCGTTCGAGACCCAGCAACTCCACCAGTTCCAGCGCCGAGCGCAGGTGGCCGTTGTGTATGGGGTTGAAGGTGCCGCCAAGGACGGCCACGGGGCTGGCGTTGGCCGCGGTCGCAGTCAACGGCGAACCTGCCCCTCGCCAAAGACAACATACTTCTGGGAGGTCAGGCCCTCCAGGCCCACCGGGCCGCGGGCGTGAAGCTTGTCCGTGGAAATGCCGATCTCCGCCCCGAGACCGTACTCGAAGCCGTCGGCGAAACGGGTGGAAGCATTGACCATCACCGAGCTGGAATCGACCTCCCGCAGAAACCGCATGGCGCTGGCGTGATCCCGGGTCACGATGCTGTCGGTATGCTGCGAACCATAGTGGTTGATGTGGGCAATGGCCGCATCCAGGTCGTCCACCACCCGCAATGCCAGCACTGGCGCCAGGTATTCCTCATGCCAGTCCTGTTCCGTGGCCGCGGTGATCGCCGGCAGCAATTCCCGGCTGCGCTCACAGCCGCGCAGCTCGACCCCCCTGGACGCGAACGCCGCCGCCAGCTGCGGCAGCAAACTGCCGGCTTCGGCCGCCGCCACCAGCAGGGTTTCCATGGTATTGCAGGTGCCGTAGCGCTGGGTCTTGGCGTTGAGCGCAATCTCCAGTGCCATGGTGTGGTCGGCACCAGCGTCTATATAGACGTGGCAGACACCATCCAGGTGCTTGATCACCGGCACCCGGGCATCCCGGCTGATGCGCTCGATCAGGCCCTTGCCGCCGCGGGGGACGATGACATCGACATACTCGGGCATGGCAATCATCGCCCCAACCGCGGCGCGATCAGCGGTAGTCACCACCTGTACCGCGGTGGCGGGCAGGCCGGCGGACTCCAGCCCCCGGGTGATGCAGGCGGCGATGGCCGCATTGGAGGCCAGGGCCTCGGAGCCGCCACGCAGGATGGTGGCATTGCCCGACTTCAGGCACAGGCTGGCCGCTTCCACCGTCACATTGGGACGGGACTCATAGATGATACCGATCACCCCGAGTGGTACCCGCATGCGCCCCACCTGAATGCCGCTGGGCATGGTGTTGACGTCACTGATGCGGCCCACCGGGTCCGCCAGGGCCGCAACCTGACGCAGACCGGCCAGCATGGCGTCAATGGCAGCAGGCGTCAGTTGCAGGCGGTCCAGCAGGGCCGCGTCAAGGCCCCGTTCACGGCCGCGGGCAAGGTCTTCGGCATTGGCTGCCGCCAGCGCCTCACGCGACTCGTCCAGCGCGGCACAGGTGGCCAGCAGGGCAGCATTGCGCTGCGCCGTAGGCGCAGCCGCAACCTGCCGGGACGCGGCGCGGGCAGCGCGGCCCAACTCCTGCATGTACTGCTCAACACTCATTACCGCTTACCGGACCCAGGACAAAGCACGATTATACCTGAAGGCCGCCGGACGTGTGCTACTCTGGATCAAAACACCGGAGCCGCCATGCACCCCCCACCCCTGCTCGAATGCTTCTACGACTGTTCCAGCCCCTGGACCTACCTCGCGTTCCACCGCCTCCAGCCACTGAGCGCGCGGCTCGACGTGCCCGTGCACTGGCGTCCGATCCTGGTCGGTGGCGTTTTCAATGCGGTCAATCAGGACCTTTATGCCGCCCGGGAAGGGATGTTCAATAATCCCCGGCGTCTCCGGCACTACCAGAAAGACCTGGCAGACTGGGCCGAATTCTGCGGCCTGCGCATCAACCATCCGGATGTATTCCCGGTCAACTCGGCGCGGGCGATGCGCGGAGCGCTGTATGCCGGGGACCAGGACCTGCTGGTGCCCTGGTCGGAAGCGGTGTTTGCAGCCTACTGGGGGGAGAACCGGGACATTTCCCGGCCCGAGGTGCTGGCGGACATTGCCGCCGGGGTTGGCCTCAACCCCGACGCCCTGCTGGCAGCGACCACTGACCAGGCCTACAAGGATCGACTGCGGGCAAACACAGACGAGTTGGTGGCGCGGGGAGGCTATGGCTCTCCCACCCTGTTCATCCAGCGCGATGACATGTACTTCGGCAATGACCGCTTGCCGCTGGTGGAGTACCGGCTGCAGCAACTGCTGGATCTGCCCGCAGACCAGTAATCACGGCACGCCGCTTGTTGACAACAATTCTCATTAGCATTAGTCTGGCAGGCAGTTTCAGTCGCAGGTGAACAGCGTATGTATGTATGTGTCTGCAAGGGAATTACCGACCATCAGATTCGAGCGGCTGCCCACGAGGGCGTAAGCTCGGTTGATGAATTGCGCGACTGCCTCGGCGTCGCCAGCCGCTGCGGCAAGTGCAGCGCGCTTGCCGCGGACGTACTGCACGAATCATTGCTTGAACAGCCCCCGGAACAGGCCCTGTTCTACGCCGCCAGCTGACACTGTCCGGACCTTCGCGCAGTATCGGTGGTTGACCCGGTCGCGCGATCCCTGCAAGCTCCCAACCCCAGTTCCCCTGTTTCCGCGGAGATTCAACGTGAAAGGCGACCCCCAGGTAATCGAACACCTCAACAAGATCCTCGGCAACGAGCTCGTTGCGATCAACCAGTACTTCCTGCACTCCCGCATGTACCGCGACTGGGGCCTGCAGGAACTGGCCGATCACGAGTACCACGAGTCCATCGACGAGATGAAGCACGCTGACCGGCTCATCCAGCGCATCCTGTTTTTGGAAGGACTGCCCAACCTGCAGGATCTGGGCAAGCTCCTGATCGGGGAAAACACGGCGGAAGCCCTGCGCTGCGATCTGAAGCTGGAACACCTGGGGCACAAGGACCTCAAGGAAGCTATCGCTCACTGCGAGGCGGTAGGCGATTATGCCTCCAGGGACTTGTTGGCGGATATTCTGGCAGGCGAGGAAGAGCACATCGACTGGCTGGAAACGCAGCTGGGCCTGATCGAGAGGATCGGCCTTGAGAATTACCTGCAGACCGCAATGCACACGGTCAAGCCTGACTGACAGGACTGACAGGCAGCCCACCGTGGGGCTGCCGTCAGCGGGGCTGCTGTCAGCTCGTGCTCTGTGCGGCAGCCGCTTCCTTTACCAGCGTCTGCAACTCGCCACTCTCGAACATCTCGTTGACGATATCGCAGCCTCCAATCAGCTCGCCGTTGATCCACAGCTGGGGAAAGGTCGGCCAGTTGGCGTACTTTGGCAGGTTGGCGCGAATATCCGGATTCGCGAGAATGTCGACGTAGGCAAAGCGCTCCCCGCAAGCCATCAGCGCCTGTACCGTCTGGGCGGAGAAGCCACACTGGGGCTGGTTGGGCGAGCCTTTCATGTACAGCAGAATGCTGTTGTTTGCGATCTGTTCTTTGATGGTGTCGATAATATCCATGGAGTATTCGGCCTTGATCGTGGTGGGTCGTAGGACCAGAAATGTGCCACAAAGTTTAACTGATTCGGAGACAAAACACAGGGGCAGGTGCCATTTCCGGTGGTGGAACCCGGGGCAGCCCATGCTTTTGGTGTTGCTGGCGACCGCGGGGCCCGCTACTGCGGATCGAACTGCCCGAGATGCCGCTCATGTGGTCGCCAGCGCGCAATGGCATTGCTGTGTATCGCTTGCCGCACCTGGGCGTGACTGGCGGTAAAAACTGGACGCTCAAGGGCCTCGGGCTTCAGCACCGCCGGGTCGAAGGGGATTTCGCAGGCGGCGAGCAGCTCGGGAATCCTCGACCCGGGTGCCCGCACCAGTGCCTCGTAAGTGATCTCCGTGAACGGCGGCGGCAGCACCACCCGCCAGTGCGCCAGCAATCGGTTGTGGCGCCGGAAAACACCGGCCATGGCGTCCAGGTCGTGATACCAGGCCTCATGGGCGGCGAAGTTCGCGGTGTAGAGTGACCAGGCCAGGGCCCGGGGGTCGCGCCGGCAGTGGACGATGGGGGCGCCCGGGAAGAGCAGCCGCAGAAAACCGGCAATTCGCGCGTTGGCCGGCAGCTTGTCCACGACCCAGCGGGCGTCAAGCCCGCGTTCGAACAACCCGTCCAGATAGCGTTCCCGGGCGCGCTCCAGCTCTGCCCGCAGTCTTGAATCTGCAGCCGCGGGCAGCGGATCCCCCGGACCGAGGCCCAGTCGCTGGCGGCAGGCATGTTCTACCTCGGGCCCCAGGGTCAGCTCGCCGCCGGCGCACGCCTGCGGGTGGGAGGCGAGTATCTGCTCCACCAACGTGGTCCCCGAGCGCGGCAGTCCGATCACGAATACCGGAGTCAGGTCGATCCCGGAAGGTGGCAGCGGAGCCTCGAACACACCGGGTTGCCAGTTGCCCAGGTCCGCTTCCAGCTGCCGTTCGGCGGCCTCCGCATCGTGCCGGATGCCGTGTTCGGCCAGCGTCGCCCGGGCCAGGTCGTTGGCGGCCCGGTAGTGACTGAAAGCAGCGTCCGCAGCCCCTGACCGCTCAAGCAATCGGGCCCTGGCAAAATGAATGTTGATGCGGTCCGCCGCAGGCAGCTCCCTGCGTCCCGTCAGCTCGGCAATGTGACGCTGCTCGGCTTCACTGACCCGGGTGTCATCCAGGTCCACCAGGTTGTACAGCGCCTCGCCCGAGTCTGGCTGCAGGGACAGGGCCCGACGATAGCGCCGCAGCGCTGCGTCGACATCACCCCGCGCCTTGCTCGCATGACCGGCCACCAGATGGGTGAAGGGATGCCCGGCGAACCTGTCATCCAGAAGAACCTGCAAGGCCGACAGTGCTGCCAGGTCCTGCTCCGCCAGCAGAATCCGGGCCAGGCGCTCGTGGATGGCCGGATCGTGAGGCTGCCGCGACGCCTCCTGCTGTAGTGCTCGGCGACCCGGCACAATGCTCACGAGACGTCTGCGGCTGCGCCCAGGACCAGCGCCCGAAGGCGGTCCGCTGCCACCGTTTCATCGGTTATGCGACAGCGCTCGAGAAGGAACCGGACCACTCTTTCTTCCAGCAGCGGTGACTGCAGTTCAGCCATCGCGGTCGGGTGATCCAGATAGTAGTCGATGATCTCGTCTTCGTGTTCGGGGTCGCCGTCGGCGACACGTTCCACCAGCTGCTCGACCTCTGCCCGGGGCACCTCGATACTGTTGCGATGGGCAATCTCCGACAGCAGCAGAGCCAGCCGGATCCGGCGCTCGGCAATGATCGCAAGCTCCTGATCAGTCGCCGGATCCGGTTCCTCGCCCACTGCGTCGCGATAGCCGGCGACGACCCGGGCGTGCTCGGCGGCGACCATTTCCTCCGGCACCGGAAATCGGTAGTGAGCGATCAGTGCATCGAACAGCTGGCGCCGGACGTGTTCCGCGGAAAGCACGGCGCTTTCGTTGTCGCCAACGCTGGTCTGGAGTCGATGTATGCTGATTTCCGGCATCTCTCCCAGCTCGATCTCGGGGACTACATCGACCTTGAGCAGGAACGTTTCCGGGGCTTCATTGTCGATTCGTATCGATGGACGGGAGCGGGGAGAGAGGCCCCGCTCCACTATCAGGCCCCGGGTGACGCTGATTGCCAGGTGATCGACGACACCCGCGCGCAGCCGCTTGCCGTGATGGGTACGCAAAACCGACAGGGGCGCGCGGCCGGGCCGAAAACCCGGCACTGCCAGTTTGCGCCCGGACCGACGCAGGCGTTCATCAATGGCCGCGCGGACGCGCTTCGGGTCGAGTTCGATCCGATATTCGTGACTCAGTCCGTGCACCTGTTCGGCAATGATTCGAGCGGGCTCCATGGTGTTTTCCAGCTGGCTTGTGGGTTCGCCGCGCAGTATAGCAGTGGCCGGACACGCGGCGAATTGGCTCTCGCGCCTCGCATAAGGTAGACTGTGCCCATTCGCGAAGAAAAAAATCAATATGACATTCACATGTCGTATTCGCATTTCTATTTGCGGCCACAGAGCCCGCGCGAAACACGGCAGGATTTTTCAGCTGACAAGCCGCCTTCGAGACGCCGAGACAGAAAACGGCGCCTGTCGACCATATTGTGTTTTTTTATTCCGCAGCAAAGGGTTTTCACACCATGTCCAGTCAATCGAGTATACGCAGCCGCTATTTTCAATCCCTACTCACTTCCACCGCGCTCATCTCCGCCAGCACTGTCAGCAGCGGGGTGTCCGCCCAGGAACCGGTGCAGCAGGCCAACCAGGGCCGCGCCCTTGAAGAGATTGTTGTCCGCGGCGTCGCACGCAAATTTCGCCCGGAAGAGCAGAACTCCGCTACCGGCCTGAACATGGCACTGATTGACACACCTCAGTCGGTCACGGTGATTACCCCGGAAATGATGAACACCATCAATGCCAAATCCGCCTACGAGGCCACCGATATGGTCCCCGGCGTGCAGCGATCCGGTTTCGGCTTCGGCTTCGAGCAGATCGTGATGCGGGGGATTTTCAACGGCACCCATCGCGTGAACAACATTCTCCTCGGTAACGATCTGACCTCGATTGACTCCTACGCTGCCGAGCGCCTGGAGATCGTTCGCGGCCCGGCGACCGTCCTCTACGGTGTTACCGGCTCGTTCGGCGGTGAAATCAACTCGATACTGAAGAAACCACTGCGCACCCCACGAGCAGAGGTCGGCGTCGAATTCGGCAGTTATGACACGCAGAATTACTCCGTTGATTTTGGTGGCCCGCTCAACGACGCAGGCACCGTCTCCGGGCGCCTGGTGGCCAAATACGGCGAATATGACCTGCCGCTCGACATCGATGGCGAAGACTTTCCCAACTACCAGTTCATGGTGATGGGCTCAGTGGCCTGGGACATCACGCCGATGACAACCCTGCGGGTGACCCATTTCCATCAGGAACGCAACATGGACCCTTGGGATGGCGGTGCCCTGGTCGAAAACCCGGATGGCACGCTGGCCATGCCCGATACGGATCCCGAACAGTGGTACTTCTCGCATCCGGACCAGTCCAAGGAAACGCTGGACATGCAGTTCGGCATCATCGAGCTCGAACACCAGCTCGCCAGTGGCTGGAACTCCACCACCCAGCTGGCCTGGAACAAATACGATGAAGACCTCTCCTATTTCTATCCCTTCGGCCCCTTTGGCGCGTACTCGCTGGGCGACGATGAGATCTACATCTACACCTACGATGTTGAGCGTGACGGCGAGGAACTCACGCTGCGCCAGTCACTGGGTGGCGATTTCGACCTGTTCGACAAGAATCACGAATTCTTCCTCGCGGTGGAATACAGCGACAATCAGGAGCCGGACCGTTTCCAGCTGCTGAACTCCGCATTCCAGGGCTTCGGTACCATTGACATGTACGGCGACGGCTACGACGGTCAACCGCGCTTTGCCGACGGCTCCGAGTTCAATCCGATCGCGGGCAATCGCGAGGAGATATTCGGTGTTCGCCAGGTCCTGCTCGACGAAACGGAAGACCTGTTGCTGAGTGCGCAGGTGCTGCTCAACCCGACGGAACGCCTGCAGCTGATGCTCGGGGTGCTCTATCAGAAGAACAACAGCAGCACCACCGTGCCAATCAACTCCGGGGTCGTGAACAATCCACCGGAAGTGACCCGAGTGGGCTTCGAGGAAGAGGTATACCGTTTCGGTGCCACCTACGACATTGTCGACAACCTGGGCTTTATCGACGACGCCAGGGTGTACTACAGCTACAGCGAGGGTTTCGAGCCGCAGACCTTCAATGATGCCGACGGCAACACGGTCAGCGCACCCCAGCAGATGGAGCAACACGAAATCGGCCTCAAGACCGAGATGTTCGACGGTGCGGTCGCAACCTCGCTGGCGTTGTACGACTACGAGATCACCAATATCCAGGTTTCCAGCGCCTTCCTCGGCTCCTTTGGCGGTTTCGGCAGTACGGTACTGGAAGGTCTGCAGGAGGCTACCGGTTTCGAGGCCGAGATCATCGGCGAAATCCTGCCGGGCTGGAACGTGTCCGCAAATTACGCCTGGTCCGACATCGATATCGTCGACCCCAACAGTGGCTCGGCGCCGCCACGGACCACCCCGGAACATTCCGGCGCCATCATCACCACCTACGAGTTCCTTGAGGGTTCCATGGCAGGACTGCGCATTGGCGCCACGCTCAAGATCAGCGGCGACTACAGCTTCATCGACGGCCCCACCAACGTCGGCCGCTTCGGTGCCCTGGAGGACGGCGCCCACGAGCGCGTTGACCTGCACGCCTCTTACGCGCCGCGTTCAGGCCGGCTGGAGAATTTCGAGTTCTACGCGAATTTCAACAACGTGTTCGACGAGGACATCCTGGTGGCCAAGCAGGGCAACCCGGGCTACGGCATCATGTTCATTGACCAGCAGCGCATGACCGTGGGCATGCGCTACATCTTCGAATGATGCGCCCGGTAAGCATGATACGGACCGTTCGATCGGGTTTCTGCCTGATCCTGGCACTGGGGTTCGCCGTTCCGGCGGGTGCCAGCTACGGGATCTATGTCGGGCGCGATCTTACGGCCGATGGCAGTGTGCTGCTCGGCGGCACCGGCGAGGAGGTCTCCAGTCACTGGCTGGAGATCGTTCCCGCGCGGACGCACCCCGAGGGCACCACGATCTCCGTTGGCGTTGACGAGCGCGCCAACTACCCGGGCGAGTTCATCGAGATTCCGCAGGCCCCCCGGACCGCGAAATACATCACGATGAACTACACCGATTACGAAGGTTTCCCGCCGCCGTTGACCAACGGCGGCCTCAACGAGCACGGCGTCGCCGCGCGCGACATCTGGGCTCCCTCGCGACCCGAACTGGCCGCGATGACCCCGGAACCCCAGCACGGCCCCAACTATTCGGATCTTTCCCGCATCGCCATGGAACGTGCTACCAGTGCCCGCGAGGCGGTGGCGATCATCGGTGCACTCATGGACGAGTACGGCTACTCCACCTACGGCGGCAATTCGCACCTGTTTGCGGACGCGAAAGAAGGATGGGTGGTACTCAACTTCGCCGGTGGCCAGGGTCTGTGGATCGCGCAGCGTCTGGGTCCCGATGAGGTGCGCATGTCCTATCCCGGCTATATTCACGAAGTACCGCTGGATTTTCGCGAGCGCGACGACTGGATGGGGTCGGACAACTTCATCTCCTTCGCCACAGAGCAGGGCTGGTGGGACCCGGAGTCCGGCAAGCCCTTTGATGCCAATGCGGTGTACGGCAATGGCCAAGGTCGCTCCGACGGCGTTCGCATCATCGAGCAGCGGCTGCACCAGCAGGCGCAGAGTGGCGGTGTCACCCTGCGGCAGATGATGGATGCTGTGCGCGATCCGCTGATCTCGTCCGACGCGGCAGGGTACGGGCAGGTAGCCCACATCCGTCGGCAGGATCCGCATCCGGAGCTGAAGATGCTCTGGGTGGCGCCTACCGGCTCGGTGACAGCACCCTTTGTTCCCTACTGGATTGCCGGATCCGAAGTGCTGCCGGAGTTCGGCAAGCATCGCTACCTGACCAAGGGGCAGGCCTCGACCTTCGTCCGTCCGGAATTCGCGATTCAGGAGGCATCCCGGTTTGCAGGGCGCCTGTTCAAGCGCTTGATGTACTACACCTGCGATGCCCCGGAGCGATTCCTGCCCGAGGTTACCGAGGCGCTGACGGCGTTCGAGAACCACAGCATCGAGCAGGCAGTTGCCATTGAGGCGCGCTCGCTGGCGCTGTTCAGGGCTGGGGAACCCGAGATGGCGCGAGGCGTGATAGACGACTATTCGTCATCCCGGGCCCGGGCGGCGCTGGAGCTGGGTGACGCCCTGCTCGGCAGCATCGAGGCCCGGCACCGGCTGCTGGAGGATTCGAAGGTTCCCGTGGACACGCGGGAAATCGGCACCCGCCACGGCCCCTATGTGAACTGCCGCCTCGACTGATGGATCAGCCTGCCCGGGGCCGCTCAGGCAGCGTCCCCGGCAGGCAGTATCGGCGCCAGGATCTTTCGCAGCGGCTCCAGCTCTTCCTCGTAATTGCGCCAGCGCTGGACTGAGCCGCGATAGATCGGCTGTCGGACCTGCCAGCGACTGGGCGTGCGCACCCCGCGCTCGGTGCGATGAAAGTCCAGGCAGGCGTCTTCCCATTCCAGACCGCAGTGGGCCAGCAGCCTTCCTACCTGAGCCTCCGTGTCTGCCACCATGGCTTCGTAG
Source organism: Haliea sp. (assembly GCF_040221975.1). Classification (GTDB taxonomy): domain Bacteria; phylum Pseudomonadota; class Gammaproteobacteria; order Pseudomonadales; family Halieaceae; genus Haliea. The sequence goes on along the minus strand of NZ_JAVJWR010000026.1, from coordinate 71,217 downwards.
GGCAGGTTCAGGATCTCTATCGGCAACACCTCCTGCCAGTGCTGCATCAGTCGGTGATAATCCAGATAGTACCGTCCCAGAGTGTCGAGTCGATTGGCAAAGTGGATCTGGTCGGCGAAGCTGGTGAAGTAGCAGGACAGGCAGTTGTCCAAAGGGTGACGCTGGCAGTGCACCACCTTCGCGCCGGGAAACAGCAGTGCGATCACGCCCAGGTGCATGAAGTTGAACGGCAACTTGTCGGTAATGCGGTCGGCGCCGGTGGAGACCTTGTCCAGCTGCTCCAGGTAACGCCGGCCCATGCGCCGCAGGGACACGCGCCCGGTGGTCAGCAGGCCCTCCGGGTAAGGTTCACCGGAACGAGAAAGCTCACCGATCTGATAGCTCACTTTCAGCAGCATCGACATCTCGCCGCCGGCAGCGACCCGGGAGTGGCTCGCCAGGATCTGTTCGCTGAGCGTGGTCCCGGAGCGGGGCATGCCGACCACGAAGACCGGACGCTCCGATGCGAGGCCGGAATCGGCAGCTCCCGCATAAAATGACCGGTCCAGGGTGTTGATCAGCCGGTCGATGGCGCGACTGTAACCGTCGCTGTCGAAGGGGTGGCGTGCGGCCTGGACGTCATAGCCGCGCTGCAAATGCCGGAAAGCCTCGCGGTACTCGCCAGCGCGGTCTGCATGATAACCCAGGGCAATGTTCAGCCGCACGCGACCGTCCTCCGGCGTTGCCGGATCAGCGGCCATTCGCTGTGCCGTCTCCAACCATTGCGGGGCGACCTCGCCCTCGCGCATCTGCAGCAGCCGGGACAGCGCCAGCGGACTCTCCGGCTCCCGACGCAGGATGGCGAGGTACTGCATGCGCGCCTGGCGGAAGCGGCCAGCAGACTCGCACGCGTCCCCCAGGCCGAGGCGGATGCGCGGGTCGTCCGGATCGAGCTTCAGGGCCTCCTGGAAGGTCTCGATCGCCGCCGCCACATCACCGCTCTTGGTCTGTACGTCGGCGAGCGCTCGCAGCGGCCCCGGCTGCCCCGACCGCAGTGTCACCAGTTTTTCCAGCAGTGGCCGAGCCTGGTCAAAGCGGCTCAACTGGCGCAGGGCCTGGGCCATGTTGTTGAGGGCGTCGGGATGCTCCGGCGCCAGCTGCAGCGCCCTGGAGAAAGGCTCCACTGCGTCCTGGGGTGCATCAGCCTTGACCCGGACACTGCCCAGGTCGCTCCAGGCATTGGCGTTGCGCGGCTCAATGGCGACCGACCGGGACAGCAGGCTGTCGGCCTCCTTCAACCTGCCCTGCTGCAACTCGGCCAGACCCAGGTAGTGTAGCGCCTGCCAGTGCTCCGGTTCCTGCTCGAGAATGCCCCTGTAGATCCGCGCCGCCGCCGCGACCTCACCCCGGCGCTGGAGTTCGACCCCCTTGCGGACGCGGGGGTCCAGCGCCACTGGCGTTCCCATCAATCTGCCACTCGACTCGATGGCACCCGATCGGGATCGGCGCCGACCAGACAACTGACCGTGTCACCGCCATCATTGATGGTGCCCGCCGGTGGTGCCGGTGGAATGCCGTGCCGCAGCCGCACCTCGGTGCCGATGCCGGCCACCAGGTCGCGGCCGATGGCCAGGGCCTCGGCCGCACGAGCGTGGCTTTCCCGGGTGAGAATTGCCCGGGCGATATCGGGCTCGCCGGCAGCATAGGCGAGGGCAGCCGCGCGTTCGACAGCGGGCAGGCCCGCGCGGATGGTGTCCTCGAATGCTGTCAAGGTACCCTGAACACGCTCGAGCTGTTCTTCAGGGAAGGCACAGGTGTAGTACAGCAGGCGCTTGAACACCCGGCCGGCGAACTCCGTGGCCTCACGCAACTGGAAGTCCGGGTTGATGAAGTTCGGTCCCGAACCCTCGGTCAGATAACGGTGCTGGCCGTACTCCGGGGGCACCTCCAGGGTGCCAGTCCACCAGGGTACAAAGGGGGCCGTCACCGACCCGGTAGGGGCGACCCAGAGCAGCCCCAGGTCCGGATGGGGCAGGTCGGCGCGCAGATGTGCCACCTGGCCGTAGCCGGCGTGATCATCGGCAATCCGCGGATCGCGGACCATGGCCATCATTTCCCCGACGGTCACCGGCGCCAGCGCCCGCAGCTCCTCCTCGATCATCCGCGGCGACACGTACTTGGTGCCCGGATGACGCATGCCCCCGCCAAGGCCGTAGACTTCGTCGACGTCAAAGGGCCGACCGGAGTCCGGTGCATACCAGCCCTGCTCGACAGCGAAAGCGATGAGGTTGGGTGACCCCATCCAGTCATCATTGTCGCGATAGTCCGCCGGAACGTTACCGATGTAGCCGGGGTAACTGACCCGGACGTCATCGGGACCCAGCCGCTCCGCCACCCAGAGCCCCTGCCCGCCGGCGAATTGCAGCATCACCCAGCCCTCGTTCGCATCGGCGATCAGGTGCGAGTTGCCGCCGTAGGTGGTGTAGCCGTGCCTGTCGATCAGGGCGCCGATAATTGCCACCGCCTGCCGTGCCGTCTCGGCGCGTTCCAGCGCAATCCGCGCCAGATCGCTGTAGTTGGGCCCGGTCTGGCCTGGCGGCGTCATCTCTACCAGTTCCGGCCGCGACGGCGACCAGATATCGCGAATGGCGACCTGGTGTTCATTGAGGCCGCCATTGGTGAGGGGCGCGGGAAAGCCGGCGTAGCTCGTGTAGTTCATGGTGATGTAGCGAAAGGTCTCGCGAACCTGCGGAATTTCGCTCAACTGCGCCGGCAGCGAAGCCGACGCTGTTGCGCCGACGGTGATCGTGGCATCGGCGGCGTGGCTTCGCCGCGGGACGATATCCAGCCAGTGACTGGACGGCTCCTCGCCGGTGCCGCCCAGTAGCACGCTGCCGTCCGCGGTCAGGTTCTTGCCCACGTAGTAGCCATAACTGGCGTTCGCGTCAGTGGCAGTGATGGTCGCAAGCAGGATGAGCAGGCAGGGAACGGATCGAATCAAGGTGCAGGCTCCGGTTGAGGATGGGTCTTCACCGCACCCATTCTACCCTATCCACCGGGTGCGGGTCAGCGCGACCCCCGGTCCGGGCCTCGCAGCGCAGATGTTAGTGACACATAATCTGTCCGGTCTCATAGCACATAAACTGTCCGGTTCTATCCAGCGAAGGAATGAGCTGCATGAACCGGTCACAGGTGCTACAGGAGATACGGATTATGCGCTTCGAAGAAGCTTATACGAGTTGGCAGGATCGTCGCCTGACCCAAGAGGAGGCCGCCCAGTTGCTGGGGGTCTGTGAACGAACATTCCGGCGTTACATTGACCGCTACGAGGAGGCTGGGATGGAGGGCCTGCTAGATCGCCGCATTGAGGAAGTGTCCCACCGCAGGGCACCCGTCGATGAGGTGGTGAGATTGGAGGCGCTGTACAGAACCACGTACGAAGGGTGGAACGTGCAGCACTTCTACGAACGCTACCGCGACGACCACGCAGGGCATCGCTCTTACACCTGGGTCAAGAAGACACTACAGTCCGCCCAGCTTGTCAAACGGGGCAAGCAGAAGGGCCCTCACCGCCAGGAGCGTCCCCGCAAGCCCCTGGAGGGCATGATGATCCACCAGGACGGCTCCACGCATGCCTGGGTACCAGGCCAGGTCTGGGACCTGATTGTCACCATGGATGACGCGACCAGCACGGTCTATTCAGGGTTCTTTGTGGATCAAGAGGGCACGTTATCCAGCCTTCAGGGCGTCATGGAGACCTTGGAGACCAAGGGGCTATTCTCCAGCTTTTACAGTGATCGGGGCTCTCACTACTGGCATACCCCGAAGGAAGGTGGCCCTGTGGACAAAACCCGACAGACCCAGTTCGGACGAGCCATGGCGCAGTTGGGCATCGACATGATTCCCTCCTATTCGCCGCAGGCCAGGGGGCGAAGTGAGCGTTTGTTCGGGACACTGCAGGGGCGCTTACCGCAGGAGCTGGCCCTGGCCGGCATTACCGAGATGTCTGCGGCGAACCGGTTTCTGAAGGAACGCTTCTGGCCCCGTTTCAATGAGCGATTTACGGTGCCGGCACCGGAGACGGGCAGTGCCTTTGTGCCGTTGTTGGGGGTCGATCTCAAAGAAATTCTGTGTATTCATGAACCGCGCACGGTCCGATCGGACAACTGCGTTGCTTGGAAGGGACAGACGCTGCAGATTCCCGCGCACCGGCACCGCTGTCACTTTGTGAAGGTCAAGGTCTCGGTTCACGAGTATCCAGACGGCACCCTATCTATCTTCCATGGGCCTCGCTGTCTGGCTCGCTATGATGCCCACGGGGTCCTGCTTGAGGATGCTGTCACTGAGACAAACCTGGCCCAGAGAGGCAAGAAGAAAGCCGCGTAACCCGCTTCGCGGCCTGGCCCCCCCCGGGGCTAACCAAAAGCGGACAACTCATGTGCTATAAAAACCGGACAGATCTATTTGCTACCAACAGGCCTCGCAGCGCAGATTGCCAAGCGCCAGAGATGCCGCTATTATCCAAGGTCCACCAGGCAGCTTGCGCTGCCTTTTTGCGTTTCAGGGCCCGCTATCCGGGCTGTTGCACCAGGGAGAGCGTACCGGTGTCCGCATTGATGCAAACCTATGCCAGGCTACCCGTGACCTTCAGTCACGGCGAGGGCGTCTACCTGTTCGACACCGACGGTCGTCGCTACCTCGACGCGCTCTGCGGCATCAGTGTGACCAACCTGGGCCACGCCCATCCGGCGGTGACCGCGGCGATCCGCGAACAGTCCGGGCGCCTGCTGCATACCTCCAACCTGTACCACATCGCCGCCCAGGAAGAACTGGCGACTGCGCTTACCGCGGTGTCCGGCATGGAGACGGCGTTTTTCTGCAATTCCGGCGCCGAGGCCAACGAGGCCGCGATCAAGCTGGCGCGGCTCTACGGCCACCAGCGCAGCATCGACAAGCCCACCGTCATCGTATTCGAGAATGCCTTCCACGGCCGCACCCTGGCCACCCTGAGCGCCACCGGCAACCGCAAGATCCAGGCCGGGTTCGAGCCTCTGGTCAGCGGCTTCACCCGCGCCCCCCTGAACGACCTGGAGGCGGTGCGGCAGATCGCGGCCAACAATCCCGATGTGGTCGCGGTGCTGGTCGAGCCCATCCAGGGCGAGGGCGGAATCCGGGAGGCGGAGCCGGAGTTCATGCAGGGCCTGCGCGCACTCTGCGACCAGCAGCAGTGGCTGCTGATGCTGGATGAGGTGCAGTGCGGCAACGGGCGGGCCGGAGACTACTTCGCCTGCCAGGGCATGGGCGTGGTGGCAGACGTGATCACCACCGCCAAGGGCCTGGGCAACGGCGTCCCGATTGGCGCCTGCCTGGCGCGGGGCCCCGCGGCAACGGTTTTCACCGCTGGCAACCACGGCTCCACCTACGGCGGCAACCCGCTGGCCTGTGCTGCGGGCCTGGCAGTCGTCAACACGGTCGTCAACGAGCAACTCGCGGCGCGCGCCACCGCCGCCGGTGCCCGACTGCGCCAGCACCTGCAGGACGGCCTCGCGGACTACCCGGGGCTGGTGGAAATCCGCGGCCGCGGCCTGATGCTCGGCGTGCAGCTGCACCGCGACTGCGGCGAGCTGGTGGCCCGGGCTCTGGCGGCGGGACTGCTGATCAACGTCACCGCCGGCCACACCATCCGCCTGCTGCCACCACTGATCTGCAGCGATGCGGAGCTCGACGAACTGGCCGCAGGCCTTGTAACCCTGATCCGGGACTTCGACTGAGGTCCCGGCACTTTTCCGCAGGAACATCCCATGGCTTCACCCCGGCACTTTCTCACTCTTCTCGATTTCACTCCGGCCGAGCTGCAGGGGCTGATCGCACGGGCTTCGGAAATGAAGCGCGCACACCGCGAAGGCCAGAACCAGCGCCGCTTCCAGGGCAAGGTGCTGGGGATGATTTTCGCCAAGTCCTCCACCCGCACACGGGTGTCCTTCGAAGCCGGCATGGCCCAGCTGGGCGGGCACGCCATGTTCCTGTCCCCGCAGGACACCCAGCTCGGCCGCGGCGAGCCGATCGAGGACAGCGCCCGGGTGATCTCCTCCATGGTCGACATCGTGATGATCCGGACCTTTGGCCACGATATTGTCGAGCGCTTTGCCGAGCATTCCTCGGTGCCGGTAATCAACGCGCTCACCGACGACTTCCATCCCTGCCAGCTGCTGGCGGACATGCAGACCTGGACCGAGCACCGCGGTCCGGTGGCGGGCAAGACCGCCTGCTGGGTCGGGGACGGCAACAACATGTGTCAGTCCTACATCAACGCCGCCCGCCAGTTCGACTTCCAGCTGCACATTGCCTGCCCGCCCGGTTTCGAACCCAGGCCGGAGCTGCTGGCGGCCAATCGCGACCGGGTGCAGCTCAGCCACGACCCGCTGGCAGCCGTGCGCGGGGCAGACCTGGTGGTCACCGACGTCTGGGCGTCCATGGGCCAGGAGGCGGAACAGAAAACCCGCGCGCGCCAGTTCGCTCCCTACCAGGTGAACGAAGCGCTGCTGGCGCATGCGGCCAGCGATGCCCTCTACATGCACTGCCTTCCCGCCCACCGCGGCGAGGAGATCAGCGCCGGCCTGATGGACGCGGCCGACACGGTCATCTGGGACGAGGCGGAAAACCGGCTGCACGCGCAGAAAGCCTTGCTGGAATTCCTGCTGCAGGGGCACTAATAACCACGGCATCTAGCGTCCCGGATTCTTAGAATAAATTATTCGATGCACCCGGGAGCCCCCCCCTCATGGCCCACCTCCCGAGACCGGTCCAACTCTGTCGCGGCCTCTGGGGTAAGTGGGCACAGACCTACCTTTTCACCAACACCTTATCCACAACTTAAACCCAGCCTTGCGGCCTTGCATTGCCACCCCCGTCGCATTATCTTGTGTACGCTCACGGTGTTCACCCCAACATATGGGGTTCGACAACAATAATGCCTCCAGCGCCACCCTATTTGGAGTTGCCATGCAAACAGACATAACCCCCTCCGGCAGGACACAGTCCGGTCGTTCCGGCGCCGATGCGCAACCAGTACCAGGCAGCATTGCCGCCACCGCACCCGGCCAGCTGCGGGTCATCAAGCGCAACGGCACCGTGGTGCCCTTCGAGGAGAGCAAGATCTCGGTGGCCATCACCAAGGCCTTTCTCGCCGTGGAAGGCGGCACCGCAGCCGCATCGACGCGCATCCACGAGACCGTGGCCAAGCTCACCGACCAGGTCGCCAACACTTTTCGCCGGCGCATGCCCTCGGGCGGCACGGTGCACATCGAGGACATCCAGGACCAGGTCGAGCTGGCCCTGATGCGTGCCGGCGAACACAAGATCGCCCGCGACTATGTGATTTACCGGGAAGAGCAGGCGCGCAAGCGTGCGGCCCGCAAGGCCCTGTCCCCGGCCGCCCAGGAGGCCGCCGGCAACATCACTGTGGTGCAGCTCGATGGCAGCCGCGCACCGCTGGACCTGGAGCGCCTGCACACCATCGTCACCGAGGCCTGCGCCGGCCTGTCCGACGTCAGCAGCACCCAGATCATTGACGAGGCCCTGCGCAACCTCTACGACGGCGTCACCGCCGCCGAGCTCTCCACCTCGCTGGTGATCACCGCCCGCACCATGATCGAGAAGGAGCCCAACTACACCTACGTGGCCGCGCGCCTGCTGTGCGACAACCTGCGCGCCGAGGCACTCAACTTCCTCGGTGTGGCCACATCGGCGACCCAGGGCGACATGGCGGAACTGTACGCCAAAGCCCTGCCCGCCTATGTCGAGCGCGGCATCGAGCTGGAACTGCTGGATCCGGCCCTCAGGCAGTTCGACCTGGAGCGACTGGGCCGCGCCCTGCTGCCGGAGCGGGACCTGCAGTTCAGCTACCTGGGCCTGCAGACCCTGTACGACCGCTACTTCATCCACAGCAATGACGTGCGCATCGAGCTGCCACAGGTGTTTTTCATGCGCGTCGCCATGGGCCTGGCCAACACCGAAGCCGACCGCGATGCCCGCGCCATCGAGTTCTACGAGCTGCTGTCTTCGTTTGACTACATGAGCTCCACGCCCACGCTGTTCAACGCCGGCACCCTGCGCCCGCAGCTGTCGTCCTGCTACCTGACCACGGTGCCGGATGACCTGCACGGCATCTTCGGCGCGATCCAGGACAATGCCATGCTGTCCAAGTTTGCCGGCGGCCTCGGCAATGACTGGACCCCGGTGCGGGCACTCGGCTCCTACATCAAGGGCACCAACGGCAAGAGCCAGGGCGTGGTGCCCTTCCTCAAGGTGGTGAACGACACCGCCGTGGCGGTCAACCAGGGCGGCAAGCGCAAGGGCGCAGTCTGTGCCTACCTGGAGACCTGGCACATGGATATCGAGGAATTTGTCGAGCTGCGCAAGAACACCGGCGATGATCGCCGCCGCACCCACGACATGAACTCCGCCAACTGGATCCCGGACCTGTTCATGAAGCGGGTATTCGACGACGGCGAATGGACCCTGTTCTCGCCCAACGATGTCCCGGACCTGCACGATCTCTATGGCAGGGCCTTCGAGGAGCGCTATGCGTACTATGAAGAGCAGGCCCGCAGCGGCAAGCTGAAACTGCACAAGACCGTGCGTGCCCAGAACCTGTGGCGCAAGATGCTGGCCATGCTGTTCGAGACCGGGCACCCCTGGATGACCTTCAAGGATCCCTGCAACCTGCGCTCGCCGCAGCAGCACGTGGGCGTGGTGCACTCCTCCAACCTGTGCACCGAAATTACCCTGAACACCAGCAACGACGAGATCGCGGTCTGCAACCTCGGCTCCATCAACCTGCCCCAGCACATCGAGGATGGCAGCCTCAACCTGGACAAGCTGCGCAAGACCGTGCGCACCGCGGTGCGGATGCTCGACAACGTGATCGACATCAACTACTACTCGGTACCCCAGGCCGAGCGCTCCAACCTGCGCCACCGCCCGGTGGGCCTGGGCCTGATGGGCTTCCAGGATGCCCTCTACAAGCAGCACCTGGCTTACGGCTCCGACGCAGCGGTGGCTTTTGCCGACCGCTCCATGGAGGCGATCAGCTACTTCGCCATCGAAGCCTCCAGTGCCCTGGCCGCCGAGCGCGGGGCCTACTCCAGCTACGAGGGCTCACTCTGGAGCCAGGGCATCTTCCCCATCGACTCGCTGGACATCCTGGTGCAAAACCGTGGCGCCGACTACATCCAGGTGGATCGCAGCACCTCCCTGGACTGGGACACCCTGCGGGCGGTGGTAAAGAACCAGGGCATGCGCAACTCCAACGTGATGGCCATCGCGCCGACCGCGACCATTGCCAATATCACCGGCGTGTCGCAGTCCATCGAGCCGACCTACCAGAACCTGTACGTCAAATCGAACCTGTCCGGCGAGTTCACTGTGGTCAACCCCTACCTGGTCGATGACCTCAAGGCTCGCGGCCTGTGGGACGGGGTCATGGTCAACGACCTCAAGTACTACGACGGCAGCGTCCAGGCCATCGACCGCATTCCGCCGGACCTGAAGGCGATCTACGCCACTGCCTTCGAGGTGGAGCCGCGCTGGCTGGTGGATGCGGCCAGCCGCCGCCAGAAGTGGATCGACCAGGCCCAGTCCCTGAACCTGTACATCAACAACGCCAGCGGCAAGAAGCTCGATGTCACCTATCGCATGGCGTGGTACAGCGGCCTCAAGACCACGTACTACCTGCGCTCCCTCGCGGCCACCGGCACCGAGAAGTCAACGATCAGTACCGGCAACCTGAACAAGGTCGCCTCCGGCGGACAGGCAGCGGCGGGGCCGGCCCCGGTGCCTGCGGCCTGCTCCCTGGATGACCCGGATTGCGAGGCCTGCCAGTAGCGCGGGCCCCGCACCCTTTCGAGACCATACACGTGAAGCAGAAGGACAGTAAAACATGTTGAGCTGGGACGACTACCACAGCGAAGAAGCCATCAGCACGGCAACCGCGAGGAAAGTAGCGCCGCCACCCCCCCGGGAAGAGCCGGAGCCGGCGGCAGCGCCGACCGCCCCGATGCAGGCCCGGGCGGCATCGACACCAGCCCCGGTCGCCGTCGACGCGGAAGCAGCCGAGAATATCGCGGCCGCGGCGAGAGCGCTGGAAAACCTGGATCTTGCCTCCGGCCTGGAAGAGCTGGAGATGGGTGCGGCGCGGGTGTCGGTAGACGAGAAGGCGATGATCAACTGTCGCGCCGATCTCAACCAGCTGGTGCCCTTCAAGTACGAGTGGGCCTGGCAGAAGTACATCGACGGCTGCGCCAACCACTGGATGCCGCAGGAAATCAACATGACCGCCGACGTCGCCACCTGGAAGAGCCCCGAAGGGCTGTCCGAGGACGAGCGCCGCATCGTCATGCGCAGCCTCGGTTACTTTTCGACCGCGGATTCGCTGGTCGCCAACAACCTGGTGCTGGCCATCTACCGCCTGATCACCAACCCGGAGTGCCGCCAGTATCTGCTGCGCCAGGCGTTCGAGGAGGCCATCCACACCCACGCCTACCAGTACTGCATCGAATCCCTGGGCATGGACGAAGGCGCGGTGTTCAACATGTACCGGGAAGTGCCCTCGGTGGCCAAGAAGGCGGCCTGGAGCATCAGCCACACCCACGAGATCTCCGACCCGACGTTCCAGACCGGCACCACCGAGAACGACCAGACCCTGCTGCGCAACCTGATCGGGTTCTATGCGGTCACCGAGGGCATTTTCTTCTATTGCGGCTTTACCCAGATCCTCTCCATGGGCCGCCGCAACAAGATGACCGGGGTCGCCGAGCAGTTCCAGTACATTCTGCGCGATGAGTCCATGCACCTGAACTTCGGCATCGATGTCATCAACCAGATCAAGCTGGAAAATCCCCATCTGTGGACCGAGCAGTTCCAGCAGGAAGTCATCCTGATGATCCTGGAAGGCACCCAGCTGGAAATCGAGTACGCCCGCGACACCATGCCCCGCGGCGTCCTCGGGATGAACGCGGCAATGATGGAAGAGTACCTGCACTTCATCGCCAACCGCCGCCTGTCCCAGCTGGGCCTGCCGGAGCAGTTCCCCGGGGCGCAAAATCCGTTCCCGTGGATGTCCGAGATCATGGACCTGCGCAAGGAGAAGAATTTCTTCGAGACCCGGGTGATCGAGTATCAGACGGGCGGCGCCCTGAATTGGGACTGACCCACCAACCGAGGACCTGATATGGAAAACCGCGACGAAACCCTGAAAGACAGCGAAACTGTCCTGTTGGCGCTGGACCAGATCAGCCAGACCATCGACGTCATGACCAGCGTCATTGGCCGCCTGCGTACCCATGTGCAGGAGCAGGCGGCCAGCCGTCAAAACGAGCTGCAGGCAGAAATGCGACCGGACCGGGTTCTGCACTGAGCTGAGCCCGGCACTGTAATCCTCTCTCCGGGTGCGATTGCCGCGCCCGCCCCTCCGGCTTACCCCCGCTCCACTCTCGTCTCACTCCGTCGTCGCCGTTCCGCCTGACGCCGCAACAGGAATCGCTGTTCATCCTCATCGCGGAAGCAGGGCACTTCCGGCGGCGGGCCAGGGCATGCCAACACCCTGGCAACCTCGCCCAGGACAACCTCCGTAATCAGCGGCAGGTCCAGACTGTCGATCTCTTCCAGGGGGATCCACTGCAACTGCGACAGCTCGTCTGAAGCGCGGGAAAAATCGTCCGGATCACCGGCAACCGCAGTCTCATCCACCAGGAAAAAGCGGGCATCAAAACGCCGCGGTGGACCGACCGGGGTGATCGCCCGGAACACGTAGCGAAAAGCAGCGGCACAGGGCAGATGGCCAGTGGCGGAGAAGCCTTCCCAGTCCGCCGGCACCGGGCCCTCCCACTCTCCGGGCGCTCCCAGTACCAGCCCGGACTCCTCCCAGACCTCGCGTATGGCGGCCGCCTGCAGGGCGTGCACGCGCTCCGCCACCGCCCCTTCCGCCAGCCGCGCTGCGCACACCGGCCCTACCATCCCCGCCAGCGGCACGCACGCATCATCGGGGTCCACGGCACCGCCGGGGAAGACGAATTTGCTGGGCATGAAGACGGCCCTCGCCCCGCGCTGCCCCATCAACACCTGTGGTCGGGTCGCACGATCGCGCACCAGGATAACCGTGGCGGCATCGCGCACCGGCACCGGGATGCTCATGTTCTCCACTGTTTCCGGTTCCAGTCTCGGGCCACCCTCATACATTCCTTTTGCTGCCAGGAAGGCAGTATAAACCGATATCCGCGCGCGAGTTGCGCCCAGACCGGGCAGACGGGGCGAAAGCCCTGTTTGCCCGCGGTTTTCCTTTAAACCCGGTGCCATTTTTGCCTATACTTCCTGCCTCACGCCATCAGACGAGGACACGCCATGTTGAAATCCCGATTGTTGATCATGCTGCAGATCGCCGCTTTCCTCGTCGCCAGCACAGCCGGGACAGCCCAGGCCGCCGTCATCGGCAACGCGGAGCACTTTGCCCAGCAGCACCGCAGCGAGCAACTCGCGGCTATTGATGCAGTCCTGGCCCGGGAGGTGGTCCAGCAACAGATGGTCGCCATGGGAGTCAGCCACACCGATGCCATGGAGCGCATAGGCGCCCTGTCGGATGCCGAATTGCAGCAACTGGCCCTGAACCTCGACACGCTACCCGCCGGTGCCAGCGCCCTGGGTGTGCTTGGCGCCCTGTTCCTGGTACTTCTGGTGCTGGAAATCCTCGGCGTCACCAACGTTTTCACCAAGATTTGAGGCGCCCGCCCAACACGCCCCGCTCCACGTCAGCGCAGGCGGATTGAGCGCCGGTACTGCCGTGGGGAGAGGCTTCATGGCGCTGGCGCTGCTCACGCTGGTAACCGCGTGCGTCTCCACCGCCCCTGCTCCGCCCAGGGAGGGCATCAACGAACTCGCGGCGGTGCCCTTCTTCCCCCAGACCGAGTACCAGTGCGGGCCGGCAGCTCTGGCCTCGGTACTGGTGCACAGCGGGGTGGCCACCAATCCCGAGGTGCTCGCGCCCCAAGTCTACCTTCCGGGCCGCCAGGGCAGCCTGCAACTGGAACTGCTGGCAGCAGTCCGCCGGGGCGGTCGCATTCCCTTCACCCTGGACGCCGGCCCCGACGCACTGCTGAGCGAGCTGCGGGCCGGCAATCCAGTGCTGGTGCTGCAAAACCTTGGACTGCGCTCGCTGCCCCGCTGGCACTATGCGGTCGTGGTAGGCTATGAGCCGGCGAACCAGCGCGTCATTCTGCGCTCTGGCACAGAGCGACGCCGCCAGGAGCGGTGGGGGCGCTTCATGTCCAGCTGGGCGCGGGCGGACTTCTGGGGCGTCGTGGTTCCTGCCAGGGGGAAACTGCCGGCGAGCTTCAGCGCCAGCAGTATGGGACCGGCGCTCGCCCACCAGGAGGCACAACTGGACGCCGCGGTCGCCCGGGCCGCCTGGGAGCGCGCCCTGGCGCGGTGGCCGGAGCATCCTGACATCCTCTTTGCCACCGCCAATGCCCGGCGCCAGGATCCAGAGCCCGAGGCCGCGGCAGTACTTTACCGGCGCCTGCTGCTGCAACAGCCGGCACATCCGGCGGCGCGCAACAACTTTGCCGACCTGCTGTTGCACACGGGTTGCCCGGCAGCGGCCGCGACAATACTCGAACCCGTGCTTGCAGAAGAGGCCGCGCTTTCAGCATCCGTCAGGGACGCCATAAACAGCACCGCAAGTGATATTGCCAGCCTGCTGGTGGACAACTCAACCGACCCGGTTTACTGCCGGGCACTCAGCGGAGACCTGCCCTGGCCATGACGACCATTCTACGCACACCAGACTACCATTTTGCCGGGCTTCCCGACTTTCCCTGGGAGCCCCGCTACCTGCAGCTTGAGGACGAGCGGCTCGGTCCGCTGCGCATGCACTACCTTGACGAGGGCCCCAGGCAAGGGCCGGTGGTGCTGTTGTTGCACGGCGAGCCCAGCTGGTGCTTCCTCTATCGCCACATGATCCGCGAACTCAGCGCGCGCGGCCTGCGCTGCGTCGCGCCGGACCTGATCGGGTTCGGGCGCTCGGACAAACCGGCGCAGCGCGAGTACTACAGCTATGCCGGCCATGTCGCGCAGATGGCCGCGCTGGTCACGGCGCTTGATTTGCGCGACATCATCCTGGTCTGTCAGGACTGGGGCGGGCCCATCGGGCTGTCAGTGCTGGCACAATTGCCGGAGCGCTTTCAGGCCGTGGTCGCCGCGAATACCCTGCTGCCCAACTGCGAGGCCACTCCCAGCGGAGTTGAGCCGTGGCCGGGGGAAATTGTCGAACAGTGGGTTGCCGCCACCCGGGTAGCGACGGATCTCCCCATTGCCGAGGTGGTCGCGGGGGTTTGCGTGGCGCCGCTGTCCGATGCCGTCCGCGCCGCCTATGATGCGCCCTTCCCGACACCCGCCTACAAGGCAGCGGCGCTGGAGTTTCCCAGTCTGATTCCGATCCGCGAAGACATGCCCGGCGTCGCCGAGAACCGGCGCACCTGGCGCCTGCTGGAGCAGTGGCAGAAACCGTTTGTCACCGCCTTCAGCGACAGTGATCCGGCGACAGCTGCCTGGGCCGACGTATTTCGCCGGCGCATACCCGGGGCCCGGGGCCATGGCCATACGGTGATCCGCAACGCCGGCCACTTTCTGCAGGAAGAGCAGGGCCCCGCGCTTGCCGCGGTGGTGGCCGAAGTGGCAAGCTCCCTGACCTGATTCACCTTTACCACCGCGAGCAGCCAAGCCATGACCACAGACCAGGCACTGATCCTGACCATCCTGCTCGCCACTGTGGGCATGTTCTTCTGGGGCAAGTGGCGCCATGACATGGTGGCACTGGGCGCGCTGCTTGCCAGCGTACTCGCCGGGCTGGTCGCCCCGGATGTCGCCTTCAGCGGTTTCGGTCACCCGGCGGTCATCACCGTAGCCTGCGTTCTGGTACTGAGCAGCGGCCTGCAGTCCTCGGGTGCGGTGGACGCGCTGGCGCGCTCTGCCCTGCCACAGCAAGGGGGCCCCGTCCTCAGCCTGGCAGCGCTGACCGGCCTGGGCGCGGCACTGTCCGGATTCATGAACAATGTCGGCGCCATGGCGCTGCTGATGCCCGTTGCCATACAAATGGCCAAGCGCCACGAAATGCCTCCAGGGCAGGTTCTGATGCCGCTCGCCTTCGGCACCATCCTCGGCGGCATGACCACCATGATCGGCACCCCCCCCAACCTGATCGTGTCCGGGTTTCGCGCCGAAGCCAGCGGCAACGGCTTTGCCATGTTCGACTTCACCCCGGTTGGCCTCGCAGTCGCCGCGGCTGGCGTCTTGTTTGTGGTAGTGCTGGGACGGAAGCTGGTGCCTCGACGCACGCTGCAGGGGGCCGGAGATTTTGAAACCAGTGCCTACTTGACCGAGGCACGGGTAGTTGAGGGCAGCAAGGCAGCGGGCATGACCCTGGGCGAGCTGGAGTCGTCACTGGATGAAGCCGGAGCGCAGGTTATCGGCCTGGTGCGCAATGAAGTGCACCTGACGGCGCCGCACTCGGCGCGGCGAATTTGCACAGCCGACATCCTGGTGATTGAAGCGGAAGTCGACGCCCTCGGTGATGTCCTGTCGCGGCTGGGCCTGAAGCTGGAAGAATCAATCAAGCCGGAGCGCACGGAGGACGGGGACGCAATGGCGGATCCGGCAGTGCCCGCGCAACAGGAGAGTGCAGAGGAAGAGGAATCCGGGGAACAGGAGTCCGACCGGCCGGGAAGGGACGAAGTCGTGCTGACTGAACTGGTGGTACTACCGGCTTCAAGTCTGGCGGGGCGCTCAGCCAGTGATATCCAGCTGCGCACCCGCTACGGCCTGAATCTTTTGGCCGTGTCCCGCGAGGGCTCCCGCGCCCGCACCCGCCTGCGCACCATGTCCATACGCCCGGGGGATCTGCTGCTGATGCAGGGCCCGGCCGAGGGCACCGGAGAGTTTGCCGGCGATTTCGGCCTGGTACCGCTGGCGCAGCGGGAACTGCGCATTCCCAACAAGCGCAAAGCGCTGCTGGCGAGCGGGGTGATGGTGCTCGCCATTGGCGGTGCTGCCTTCGGCCTCTTGCCCGCCGCCGTGTCCTTTGCCCTCGGGGTCCTCGCCTCGATGGCGCTGCGGACGGTGCCGCCGCGCAGCGTCTACAACGCGATCGACTGGCCAGTGGTCGTCCTGCTGGCGGCACTGATCCCGGTGGCGGGGGCAATGGCGTCGACCGGGACCGCGGATCTGATCGCGAACTTTCTGTTAACCACTGTAGCCCAGGGCAACGCGGTCGCGGTACTGGCCCTCATTTTGGTGGTCACCATGTTCCTTTCCGACCTGATGAACAATGCGGCAACGGCCGCGGTGATGTGCCCGATTGCCCTGGGAACAGCGGGCGTGCTGGGCGTCAATCCGGACAGCTTCCTGATGGCGGTGGCAATCGGTGCGTCCTGCGCCTTTCTGACCCCCATCGGTCACCAGAACAATACTCTGATCCTGGGGCCCGGGGGTTTCCACTTCGGCGATTACTGGCGCCTGGGCTTGCCGCTGGAGGTCCTGGTAACAGCGATCAGCATCCCGCTCCTGCTCCTGGTCTGGCCCCTGTAGCCGCGCCACTTGCGGCCGCCGGGGGGGGCGGCGGTTGATGGCAGTTCACGCGGGCCCCAGACCCCGGTACAATCATCCAGCCAACCAGGTGCCAGCTACCTCCGCTTCGCAGGCACTCTCAATCCACTGACACAGGACAGCGACATGATCTACCAGAGTGACGCACTCACCGTGACCCGCCTGGAAGGCGACATCGCCGAGCTGCATTTCGACCTCAAGGGAGAATCCGTCAACAAGTTCGACCAGGCCACCGTCAGCAGCCTGAGCGCCGCCCTGGACGCGCTGGAGGCAGAGAGCAACCTCAAGGGCCTGCTGGTCACCAGCGGCAAGCCGGTTTTTATCGTCGGTGCCGACATTACCGAATTTACCGGCATCTTTGGCGCCGGCCCCGAGGAGATCAAGGGTTTCACCGCCGCCAACAATGCCAATCTCAATCGTCTCCAGGCCCTGCCCTACCCCAGCTGCGTGGCGATCAACGGCTTCGCCCTGGGCGGCGGCTTCGAGATTTGCCTGGCCTGCGATTTCCGGGTCATGAGCAGTGCCGCGAAAGTCGGCCTGCCGGAAACCAGACTCGGCATCCTGCCGGGCTGGGGCGGCACCGTGCGACTGCCGCGGATCATCGGTGTCGACGAGGCTGCGACCTGGATTGCCTCGGCCTCCGAGCAGCGCGCCGACAAGGCATTCAAGGCCGGCGCGGTGGATGCCGTGGCGGAACCCGATCAACTGCGCGCCGTGGCCCTGACCACCCTCAACAACGCCATCGCCGGCAAGCTCGACTATGCCGGACGCCGCGATACCAAGAGCAGCCCGCTGCCACTGAACGACACCGAGGCCACGATGGCCTTCTTCACCATGAAATCCATGGTCCAGCAACAGGCGGGCCGCAATTATCCGGCTCCGGTGAAAGCCGTGGAGGTCATCGAGAAGGCCCGGGGCATGGGGCTTGAGGACGCCCTCGAAGTCGAGGCCGAGGGCTTCGCCGAGCTGGCCGTGACGCCCGTGGCCGCGGCGCTGGTGGGGGTATTCCTCTCCGACCAGCTGCTGGGCAAGAAAGCGAAGGATTGGGAGAAGAAGGCCGACAAGAAGGTGGCGCGGGCCGCGGTACTCGGCGCCGGCATCATGGGCGGCGGCATCGCCTACCAGTCCGCCTACAAGGGCGTGCCCATCCTGATGAAGGACATCAACCAGGAGGGTCTGGACCTGGGCCTCGCAGAGTCGGGCAAGCTGCTGGCCAAGCGTGTGGAGCGCGGGCAGATGACCGCGGCGCAGATGGGCGATGTGCTCAACAGCATCGACCCGACCCTGACCTACTCAGGCTTCGACAAGGTCGACATTGTGGTCGAGGCCGTGGTCGAGAACCCCAAGGTCAAGCACGCGGTGCTGGCGGAAACCGAAAAGGAGATTGCAGAGGACGCCATCCTGGCCTCCAATACCTCAACCATCTCCATCACTCACCTGGCGGAAGCCCTGCAGCGGCCGGAGAACTTCTGCGGCATGCACTTCTTCAACCCGGTGCACGCCATGCCCCTGGTCGAGGTGATCCGCGGCGAAAAGACCTCGGACAAGGCCGTGGCCCGGACCGTGGCCTACGCCAACAAGATGGGAAAAAAGGCGGTGGTGGTGAAGGACTGCCCCGGCTTCCTGGTCAACCGGGTCCTGTTCCCTTACTTCGACGGCTTTTCCAAACTGGTGCGCGACGGCGCCGACTTCCAGGCCGTGGACAAGGTGATGGAGCGCTGGGGCTGGCCCATGGGTCCGGCCTATCTGATGGACGTGGTCGGCATCGACACCGGGGTGCACGCTGCCGAAGTGATGGCGGAGGGCTTCCCGGACCGCATGAAG
The DNA here is from genome assembly GCF_040221975.1 of Haliea sp. Lineage (GTDB taxonomy): Bacteria > Pseudomonadota > Gammaproteobacteria > Pseudomonadales > Halieaceae > Haliea. Next base: position 52,761 of record NZ_JAVJWR010000026.1, on the reverse strand, counting down.
CTGGACTTCAAGACCGCGACCGAAGTGATGTTCGAGCACGAGCGCTACGGCCAGAAGAACGGCAAGGGCTTTTATGATTACCAGAAGGACAAGCGCGGCAAGCCGAAAAAGACCAGCAGCGACGAGACCTACCGGCTGCTCGAGGAAGTTGCCGGCGAGCGCAAGGAATTCGAGGCCGATGACATCATCGCCCGCATGATGCTGCCCATGGCCACCGAGCTGGCCCGCTGCCTGGAAGAGGGCATCGTCGGCACCGCCAGCGAGGCCGATCTGGCACTGCTGTACGGCATCGGCTTCCCGCCCTTCCGCGGCGGCATATTCCGCTGGATCGATACCGTCGGTCTCGACTATATGGCCGAGGCCTCGAAGAAGTTTGCTCACCTGGGCAAGTCCTACGAGCTTACCGAGGGCATGCAGGCCAAACTCGCCGCCGGCGAGACCTATTACTGAGTACGGGTGAACTGAGGAGAATTACTGTGAGTCTGAATCCAAGAGACGCCGTTATCGTCGATTTCGCCCGCAGCGCCATGGGGCGCTCCAAGAACGGCTGCTTCCGCAATGTGCGCGCCGATGACCTGTCGGTGGCCGTGATCCAGGGGCTGCTGGCGCGCAACGAGAAACTCGATGCCAATGAAATCGACGACCTGATCTGGGGCTGTGTGCTGCAGCGTGGCGAGCAGGGCATGAACCTGGCCCGCCTGCTGGTATTGCGCGCCCAGCTGCCCTTCACCATTCCCGCGCAGACGGTGAACCGCCTGTGTGGTTCCTCCATGTCCGCCCTGCATACCGCGGCGGCCAATATCATGGCAGGGGTGGGTGATGTCTACCTGGTCGGTGGCGTCGAGCACCTGGGCCACCTGCCGATGACCGAGGACGTCGACATCAACCCGAAGCTGGGCCTGAACGTGGCCAAGGCGGCGGGAATGATGGGCATGACAGCGGAGTACCTGGCCCTGCTCCACGGCATCGGCCGGGAACAGCAGGACAAGCTGGCCCTGCGTTCGCACCAACTCGCCCACAAGGCCACCGAGGAGGGCAAGTTCGCGCGCGAAATCATTCCGGTTGAGGGCCACGATGAATCCGGCGCCCTGACCCTGATCGAACGGGACGAAACCATCCGCCCGGACACTACCCTGGAGGGCCTGGCAGGCCTGCCGCCCGCCTTCAACCCCCAGGGCGGCACGGTCACCGCGGGCAGTTCCTCGCAGATCTCCGACGGTGCTTCAGCCATGCTGGTGATGTCCGCAGAGCGGGCACAGGCCTTGGGCATGACGCCCATCGCCCGTATCCGGGGCATGGCCCTGGCCGGAGTCGACCCCTCCATCATGGGTTACGGCCCCGTGCCCTCGACGCAGAAGGCCCTGAAAAAGCTGGGTCTGAGCATCAAGGATATCGAGATGGTGGAGCTGAATGAGGCCTTTGCCGCCCAGGCCCTGCCGGTGTTGAAGGACCTGGACCTGCTCGATGACATGGAAGAGAAGGTGAACGTCCATGGCGGCGCCATTGCCCTCGGCCACCCCTTCGGCTGCTCCGGCACCCGCATTACCGGCTCCCTGCTGACCGTGATGCAGGACCGCGACCTCACCATGGGAATCTCCACCATGTGCATCGGCCTCGGCCAGGGCATTACCACGGTGGTGGAGCGCCTGTAGGAGCCCGCTCTGCGGGCGATCGCGCGGAGACCGCGCTCCTACGGGGCGCCGCTCAGCAGCCTGTCGATACGCCGCAGCGACGCCAGCAACTCCGCGGTTGCCAGCTGCGAGCCGCGGAAAAACTCCTCCGCCATCGGTGTGATCGCACAGCGCTCCGGCAGCGCGGCGTCCTCTTCCAGCAGCCGGTAGAGGGTCGGCAGGAACACGAACTGCAGCCACTGGGGCAAGCTCAGGGTATCCACGCAGAACGGCTCCACCGAGGCCAGCGCCCGGGACGATGGCGGCACCCGCTCCCACAGCGACAACTGCCGCAGCTGGGCTTCGATATCAATCAGGGTTGCTGCCACTTCCGTTCGCATCAGGTTCCCCGGTTCGGTCCTCAGAACTTCTCCGGCCTCAGCACATCGACGTCACTGAGGTAGAGAATCATCGCGTAATTATCGTAGTAGTGCTCGCGCAGCCCTGCCGCTATACGCTCCGCGGTGCTCTCGTCGCAGACCACTTCTATGCGCACATTGCGGTTCGCTTCCCAATTGCCCTCCCTGACCCCGCGTGCGCCCTTGCCACGAGCTTCGGTAATGGTATAGCCGTGGGCACCCCAGCGCTCCATGTCGCGCAGAATACGGGACTCGACCGCGGACTCGGTGACGATTGTCAGCAGGCGGCGCTGATGCTGATGCATGATCAGCCTCCTCCAAAGATGGCATAGGCATGGCGTGACAGCCAATGATACAACGGAATACCCAGAACCACATTGAACGGAAAGGTAACACCGAGTGACGCCGCCAGGGACAGCGCGGGATTGGCCTCGGGCAAGGATATGCGCATCGCGGCCGGCACCGCGATATAGGAGGCACTCGCCGCCAGGGTTGCCAGCACCACGGCGCCGCCAACCGAGAGGCCCAGGACCCAGGCCAGCGTCAGGCCACAAACGGCAGCCACCACGGGTGCCAGCACCCCGAAGCCAAGCAGGAACAAGCCATAGCGTCGCAGGGTGCCAAGCTGGCTCGCAGTGACCAGGCCCATCTCCAGCAGAAACAGCGCCAGCAGACCCTGGAAGGGGTTGAAGAACAGCGGCGCCAGGCTCTGCAGACCCTCCTCCCCCGCTGCCCAGCCAATCAGCAGGCCGCCCACCAGCAGCACGATACTTTTGCCCAGCAACACTTCATGCGCGGAGCGACGCAGGCTGGCGCCGCTGCCCAGGCCCTTCGCGAGCACAATACCCACCAGAATCGCCGGAATCTCCAGCAACACCACGAACACCGGCATGTAGGCTTCATAACTGATGTCGCGCGCCGCCAGATACGCCACGACAACCGCGAAGGTACCCACACTGACGGAGCCGTAGTGAGCGGCAACGGAGGCCGCATCGGTTCGCGGCAGGCGCCCGAGATACAACAGCACCGGGTAGGCCAGCAGGGGCAGGGCAAAACCCATGGCAATGACGGCCAGCATTTGCGGCAACAGGGTCAGGAAGGGTTGCCGCGCCAGCTCCATCCCGCCTTTCATGCCTATGGCCAGCAGCAACAGGATACTGAGCAGCTCATAGACCTGGACCGGCAACCTCAACTCGGAGCGCAGCACGCCGGCGACGATCCCGAGCAGGAAGAACATGACCACCGGATCAATCAAGGACATGCTCCTCTTCGCGGCGCTGGGCGAGTTGCAACAATATCTCCAGACCAGGCTCCAGTAGCGCAGAACTGCTGGCGCACAGGGTCACATGACCGAGCTTGCGGCCGGGGGCGGGACGCTTGCCATAGAGGTGCAGATGGGCGCCTGTTACCGCAAGTACCTCGCGCGGCGCCGGCGTCTGGCCCACAAAATTGACCATGGCCGCGGGCCCGCGCGCAGCGGTGGCGCCCAGGGGCAACCCGGCGACCGCGCGCAGATGGTTTTCAAACTGGGAGGTCACCGCGCCTTCTATGGTCCAGTGGCCACTGTTATGCACCCTGGGCGCATACTCGTTGGCGAGCAGGCTGTCCCCGACCTGGAACAACTCCAGCGCCAGCACTCCGACATAATCCAGGGTCTCCAGCAGGCGCCGGCAGTAGTCTTCCGCAAGCGCCTGCAGCGGGTCCTGCAACAGCACCCGGGACACACTGAGGATACCCTTGTCGTGCCGGTTCTCGGTCAAGGACCAGAACCGGCACTCGCCCGCACGACTGCGCACGGCGATGACCGAGACTTCCCGGTCAAAGGGAACCATGGCTTCCAGCAGACAGGGCACACCACCCACCGCACGCCAGGCATCGGCAGCGTCACCAGCATCCCGCAGAACAACCTGTCCCTTGCCGTCGTACCCCATGTGGCGGGTTTTCAGTATGGCTGGCAGCCCGGTGGTCTCGATAGCGCTGATCAGGTCCTCAAGGCTGTCGACGGCGACGAAGCGCGCGGTGGGCAGTTGCAGGCGACGGAACAGGTTTTTCTCCAGCAGGCGATCCTGGGCCAGGGCGATGGCACGGCTGCCGGGAAGTACCGGCCGCTGCCGCGCCAGAAACTCAAGCGCCGCCAACGGCACGTGCTCGACTTCAGTCGTCACCACCTCGACTTCGGCCGCCAGGGTCGCCAGGGCGTCCTCCGACTTGAACGAAGCGTGCAGCAGCCGGCCAACAGCTGCCGCACAGGCCTCCGCGGCGGGCTCCAGGAATACACACTGCAGGCCCAGCGGATGTCCCGCCAGTGCCAGCATCCGCGCCAGCTGGCCGCCGCCGAGAATACCAATCTTCACGCCAGCGACTGCCTCGGATCCGGGTGCTCCAGCACACGGTCCGACTGCTGCGCCCGGTACTGTCGCAGACGCTCACGCAGCTCGGGGTCATCGCCGGCAAGAATGGCCGCCGCCAGCAACGCCGCGTTGACCGCCCCGGCGCTGCCAATGGCCAGGGTTCCCACCGGAATCCCCGCCGGCATCTGCACGATCGAAAGCAGCGAGTCCATGCCGTTCAGGGCACGGGATTGCACCGGCACTCCCAGCACCGGCAACAGGGTCTTGGCGGCCATCATTCCCGGCAGGTGCGCAGCGCCACCGGCGCCGGCGATGATGACCCTCAAACCCCGCTGCTCCGCCGCTTCGGCGTAGGCGAACAGCTTGTCGGGGGTGCGATGGGCCGATACCACTTCCACTTCATGCGGCACCTGCAGGGCCAGCAGGGCCTCCGCCGCACCCTCCAGTGTTTCCCAGTCCGAACGCGAACCCATGACGATACCCACCAGCGGTGCCGTCATTGTCCACACCCCGCGAGAGCTGCTGCCAGTGGCGGAACCGCGGAAGTACCTGGTGACATGGTTATCCTCGCTGCAATCAGGGTTGGGGCGTTTTGGGAGGCACGCATGCTACAGAAAGCCCAGGCTATGATACATTCGATTTTATTGGTAATTCTATTCGAGAAAACCTGAAATGACACCGCTCAACTACAATCATCTATACTACTTTTTTCATGTTGCCACAGACGGCAGCATCACCCGCGCCAGCGCACGCCTGAACCTGACCCCGCAGACCATCAGCGGGCAGATTGCCGCATTCGAAGAGCACCTGGGCACCAAGCTGTTTCGCCGCGAAGGCCGGCGCCTGCGCCTGTCCGCAAAAGGCCGGCAGATCTATGGCCACGCCGAGACCATATTCCAGCTGGGCAGCGAGATTCGCCAGATGCTGCAGACAGACAGCGGCGCTGCCGAAGTGTTCCGGGTCGGCATTACCGAAGTCATACCCAAGATCCTTGCCAACCGCCTGCTGCAACCCATACTGCAGCGGCCGGGTGCCATGCGGCTGGTCTGTCATGAGGGCGACCAGGAGACCCTGCTGGCGGAGCTTGCGGTAAACCGGCTGGACTGCATCATCACCGACCAGCCGCTGGAGTCCGGCAGCCACATCAAGGCCTGGAACTATCGAATTCTCGATAGCGGCTTTACATTTTTTGCGGTGCCCGAGCTCGCTGCCAGCTGCAACAGCAATTTTCCGGACAGCCTCTCCGGGCAGCCCTTCCTGGCCCCCGGGCGCAAGGCCAGTATTCGCTCGTTCCTGCTGGCCTGGTTCGAGAAACACGACCTGGCACCGAACATCATTGCCGAATTCGATGACAGCGCCCTGCTGAAATCCTTCGGCCAGGCCGGCCTCGGCATATTCGCCGCCCCCAGTATCATCGAAGACTATGTCATGTCGCAGTACGGCGTTGCGGTGATCGGACGCACACAGGAGTTCGTCGATGTGTTTTACGTGGTCTCGCCGGAACGGCGCCTGCAGCACCCGGCCACCCTGGAGATCATGGAGTCGGGGCTCACACTGTAGCTTGCCGTGCAATACTGCCGCGCGAGACCTGCCCTCCATTGTCCGCGCCCCGCTTTTTTTACCTCGCGAGATCGCGCTGGAAGGGCGGCAGGGAATCGAGGATAGCCTGGCCGTAACGGCGGGTCAGGATGCGCCGGTCCAGCAGGGTTACCCTGCCGGAGTCCTGTTCACTGCGCAGCAGGCGCCCACTGGCCTGGACCAGCTTGAGTGCCGCGTCCGGGACGCTGATCTCCATGAAGGCGTTGCGCCCCTGGGCCTCGACCCACTCCGCCAGCGCCGCCTCGATCGGGCTGTCAGGTACCGCAAAAGGTATCTTCGCTATCACCACGTGGCGGCAATAGGCACCGGGCAGATCCACCCCTTCGGCGAAGCTGGCCAGGCCGAAAATGATGCTGCCGCGGCCGGCATCCACTGCCTCCCGGTGCTGGCGCAGGATCTCCTGTTTGCTGCCGTCACCCTGCATCAGGATCATTGCTCCCAGACCGTCGCGCAAGCCCTCGTAGACCTCCTGCATCTGTCGCCGGGAAGAGAACAGCACCAGGCTGGCCTCGCCGCGATCCAGCAGGCCTGGCAACCGGGCCACAATGGCCGCGGTGTGGGCTTCCGCATCGCCGGGATCGCAGTCCATGGCCGGCACGTGCAGAGTAGCGCGGGAATAGTCGAAGGGGCTCGCCACCACCTTGAAAGCCGCTTCCCGGGGCACACCGGAGTGCAGGATAAAGCGCTCGAAGGAGCGCAGCGCGGTGATGGTTGCGGAGGTCACCACCACACCGGCGGCCCGCGACCACAGGTACTCCTCGAGGATATCGGCCGCGAGGATCGGGCTGCAGCGCAGGTCGAAACCGAACTGGCCGCCGCTGTCGAGCAGCGTGATCCAGCGCGCCTTGGGTGGAACGTCATCTTCACCACTGACCGCGTACTCCTGCCACAGGGCGAGGGTAGACTCGGCACGGCTCAGCAAGGCCCCCAGACTGAGGTGCCAGGTTTCAATCTCGTTCTTGTCGAGCCCGGCATCGTCCTCTTCCAGGGCCTCTTCCAGCCGCTTCTCTATTCTTGCGAGCCCCGTGGCGAGCTGCTGAAACTGCACTACCAGGCCGGCAGCGAGGGGCTGCAGGACCTCGGGGACGTGCCCGTGGGGCAAGCGCAGCTGTTGGTCGTCACCGCGGCCATTGCCCGGGGGACGCTCCGCGAACAGGGTGGCGACGGTCTGCTCGGCGACCTGCAGCCCGGCCTGGGCCTCATCCATCACTCCGGGCAGCGACTGCAGAGTACGCTGCAGGTCGGTCAACGGCACCAACACCGAGGCGGCCTGGGCCAGCAGTTTGCGACTCTCCTGCAACCACTGGCCGGTGGTGTGCAGGCGACAGAAACTGGAAAAGTGCGACAGGGCCTTGTCCGGCAAATGGTGGCCCTCGTCAAAAATATAGATGCTGTCCTCCGGCGCCGACAGGATCGCACCCCCGCCGAGGGCCAGGTCCGCCAGCACCAGGTCGTGGTTGGCGACAATCACATCGGCGTACTGCAGCTGCTCCCTGGCCCGGAAAAAACTGCACTGGCTGATGTTGGGGCAGCGGCGGCCGCTGCACTGGCTGTGGTCGGTGGTGGCGCCGAACCAGATCTCCTCCGGTACCTGCCCGGGCCAGTTGTCCCGGTCCCCATCCCATTCACCGCGACCGAGGGCCTCGACCATGGCGCTGTACACCGGCAGCGCTTCGGCGGCCTCCGGCGCCCGAAATTCGTCGGGGTACAGGGGCAGCACGTCGCCGGCGCCGCTGCCGGCCAGCTCGCGGTCCAGCTTCGACAGGCAGACATAGCGTCGGCGGCCCTTGGCCAGGGTATAGCTGAATTCCAGCCCGCTGTGATGACGGATATCCGGCAGGTCCTTGTTGACGAACTGCTCCTGCAGGGCAACGGTGGCGGTAGCCACCACCAGGCGCTTGCCCAGGGCCTGCGCCAGGGGAATCGCGGTGACCGCATAGGCGATAGTCTTGCCGGTGCCAGTGCCGGCTTCGATCACGCAGACTGCGGGGGTTTCCGGGTCGGCGCGGCCGCTGGCAGGGACAATACGCGCCAGGGCATTGGCAATCTCCGCGATCATCTGCCGTTGCCCCCAACGCGGGCTCAGTCCCTTGCCCGTCATGATCGCGGCGTAGGCTTCGCGGATCTGCTCCTTGAGAGCGTCGCTTAACAAGACGGCGCGCAGGCCCCGGCGCCGGTCCGGGCCAGCTTGCTGGCTACTGCATTGCCGTAGATCGCCAGTGCAAAGGGCCGATGGGCTGCGGGCAGCGCTTCGATCCTGGCCTCGAACCGGGCCCGGGAACAGCTCCCCTCCTCCAGTGTCAGGTCACCGGGAATACTGACCGCATCCCCGTGCAACATGCGATAGGCATACAGGTTGGTAGGGTGGAGACAGTAGAGTGCAACCACCTGCCGATCGATCTCCTTCGCCACCTGGTCCGCATCCGCGAACTCCCCGGCCAGCGGGGTGCCAAAGGCGACATGTACCCTGCCCTTGCTGCCCGCAATACCGCGCGCGATCGACGTCACATCCTCCTGTTCAGCCTTGGCATAACTTCCGGTAGTCTGGCGCAGATACAACTCCCGTGCCTTGAGCCCGTCGCAGGGATCCAGCTCGTAGGAAATCGATACCGGCACAATGCCGAGCGCGTTGACCACCTCGCTGAAGCTCTCGGCCTGCTTGTCCCGGCTCATGGCAAGCATCTTGATCACCGCCGGCTCGGTACGGTCAATGCCGTCCTTGGCCCTGCCCTCGCGCTGCGCGATCCATACCGGCGCCCGCTCTTCCTGCAATGACATCCGGATGTAGTTGGCCAGATGACGCGAAGCCGCCAGCAATTCACGGCCACTGCCGGGGGAACGCTTGACGATAAAGCTCTTGTTGAGCCGCATGAGGTCCGAGACCCAGGGCTTGGTCAGCAGGTTATCGCCAATGGCGATGCGGACCGTCTGGTGGCCGCCGCGATGCAGCGCGTAATTGGTAAACGCCGGGTCCATCACGATATCGCGATGGTTGCTCATGAACAGCCACGGACGCGAGGGGTCCAGGTCATCGAGGCCGGATACCGAGAAACCCGAGGTGGTGTCGGTGATGACTTTCTCGACATAGTGCTTGATCACCATCTGCATGCCGTGGACATCACTGACGTCACGCAGCTGGCGCCCCAGATACCAGCGAACCGCCGGACGGCAAAGCACAGGTGCCAGCGCCGCGACCTTGCCCAGGCTCAGGCGGGCAATGGCATCCAGCAATTCCCGGTCGCCCAGCAGGCTCCTCAGTACCGCTGGCACCTCTGCATCACGGTAGGGGCGGATATCGGCAAAGGGGTCACTCAAGCAGGCATCCTCGGATTCAAGAAGCGGCACACGATACCCAAATTCGCCGACGCCGTCATCCGCCCAATCCGGCCACATCGGGACACGGCGCAGCGCTGACAGCAACCCGGTGTTCTGCTAATCTGCGTTCCGGCCCTGCGACAGTCATGCGCCCTTTGGAGGAATCATGGAAGCGACTTCTGCATCACTGCTCACCTTTGGTATCGCAGCCCTGCTCGTCAGCTGGGTGCTGCTGTTGATCCAGTCCTGGAAAGAGGACTACGCCTGGGGTCTCTGCACCCTGATCCTGCCGCCCTTCGCCTACCTGTACGGCCTGTTTCGGCTGGACAAGGCGGGCCAGGCAATACTGTTGGCGCTCATCGGGGTGATTTTGATCTGGATGGCCTGATCCGCTCCGCAGGTCTACCGTGCATTAAACATTTGTAACCTTCTGCCACCCGGGCCACACCCGTGCTGATTTATCCATTGGAAACAAGGTGTTAGCGCTTCCGACCCCCCTCAACATATTCCGCTTGTTACTCAATTTCCCATAAGCTTACAAAACCGTAACTGTTCTACACGCGTAAACAGCGGGTATCCTGATTTGAATCTGGTCGACGCCGCGCCACAGCGGCCCCAGGCTTTCACCCAACCCGTCACTCGCAGAAAGGAACTCCCCATGAAATTTGCCAAGATCGTTGCCGCCTCGGCGCTGCTGGCCCTGTCCGCCGGCACCTTCGCCGCCAAGCCCACCAGCATCGTATTCCAGGGCAACCAGGAAACCGCCGACGGAACTGCCTACACCGAATACCTGGTCAAGTGCTCCAATGGCAAGACTGCGACCATGACCGCCTGGGAAAACCGTCGTCGTTGGTGCGCGGGCAACGAGCTGAATGAGCAGTGCGAGCGCAAACAGATCAAGGCCGCCAAGGCAGCCTGCGACGCCGCCTGAAGAACCAGCGGCTACTCCAGGTAGCGCCGGCGCAGCTCTTCGCGCTCGGCGCTACCGACCCCCAGCACTTCCTCCAGGTAAGTCTCCACCGCACCATAATCCTCAATGGCCTCCAGCGCACGCGCCAGATAGGCCTCGTGCACTTCCAGCATCGGTAGAATCGCCTCTTCCGGCACCGACTCCAGTCCGTATTTCGCCCGCAGGCGGTCCACTTCCTGTTGTGGATGGTAGAAGCGCGCCGTGAGCATGTAATCCTCCATGACCTGGTCCACCGACACTCCCAGCGCCAACAGGATCACGGCGACGGCAAAGCCGGTGCGATCCTTGCCGGCGGCGCAGTGGACCAGAAACCGGGTGTCCTGGCGCTGCAGAATTTCGCGGAACATGCGCGCGTAAATGGGACCCTGGCTCTCGACGAAGTCGCGGTTGATCTCCACCATGAAATCGAACATCGGCTGCCGTCCGCCGAGGTCGAGGCGCCCCTCGGTGAAAGCAGCGGCATTGCTGCCGGGGGTGATCGGCAGGCTGGCGACCTGTGGCTGTCGCGCCTCGGGATAGCGGCTGGGACTGCTCTGCTGCTCGTCCTCGCGACGGAAGTCGCACACCAGGTCCAGTTGCAGGCTGTCCAGCAGTTCCAGGTCCTGTGGCGTGAGTCCCGACAGCTGGCCGGAACGATACAGGTAACCCCAGCGCACGCGGCGGCCGTCGGCACCGCGGTAGCCGCCGAAGTCGCGGAAGTTGGGTGTCCCCTGCATGCCCAGCTTGCGCTCCATGGCCAGCACTTCGTTACCGTGCTGGTCACTCAGGCGGAACTGGTGGCGTCGCGCCGCAGGCAGACCCGCAATGCGAGCGCGCGGAGCCGCCTCGTCATAATGGGCCTGTACCTGGCCGTGGCCACCCAGCGGGTCGACCCGCACCTGCGTGTCCGGATGGCTTGCCGCCCACTCTATGTGATAGTCGCCTTCAGCGGCGCGCCAGATTTGAACCGCATCGGAAATCAGGGGCATAGCTTCTCTCTGGTCAGTGAATGTGTGAGTGGGGGCGCCTCAGCCGGGGGCACCTCACTCGGAGGCACCCAAGCGCTAAGCGGCAGGAGTCTCTGTCGCGGGTGCCCCGGCGCTACTGGCCGGGCCCGCGGGCAGGGCAAGCACCGCCCGCAACAGGGTTTTCACCAGCGCGAGCTGGCGCTCCAGCGCCTGCTCACTGAACGGGTCCTGCCCCAGCAGATCGCGGTACATGGGCGCCATGGTGACATAGGACATGACCAGGTTATTGAACGCCATGACCGCCCAGGGCTGCAGGCCCGCCTCCCCCAGCGCCCGCAGCCCCGGCTGTGCCAGCCCTTCGTCGGTGCCAAACATGGGCTGGAAAAAACGCTCGATCAGGTCGTTGGTACCGGGACCGCCGGACAGTGCCGCGTGCTGCAGCAGCCGCGCCAGATTGGGGTTGGCGTGGTGCTTCCGCACTATGGTCTCCAGCCAGTCCTGCAGCCGCTGGTCACTGATCGGCCCCCTGGTCAGCTCCTCCATCGGTGCCGCGAAGTCATCCAGCAGTCGCCCCAGCACGGCCCGGTAGAGCGCCTCCTTGTTGCGGAAATGATTGTAAAGACTGGGGGAGCGAATGCCGACACGCTCGGCGACATCACCCAGGGAAGTGCCCTTGTAACCCTTCTGGGCGAACAGATCCTCTGCTGCATCGAGAACGCGTTCCGGCGTGGTCGCGGCGGGCTCCCGGACAGGTACTTTGGTCAAGGCCATATAAGGCGACACCGTGTGTAAGCAAGACAGTAGGGCAGTATACCGCAGCACACCCGGATCATGAATCACCGCGGCCTCCGGAAACACCTTCTCTGGTTGACAAGCAGCGGCCCAATGTGAATAATCTCGCCTCCTGAATTTTGCCGACCCACGAGGATCCTATAGTGGCCAACTCCCCACAAGCCAAAAAACGCGCTCGCCAGGCCGAGAAACGCCGCACACACAATGCCAGCCTGCGCTCCCTGGTGCGTACCAACATCAAGAAAGTCATCGCTGCAATCGGCACCGGTGACGCACAACAAGCCAAGGCCGCCTACGACAGCGCGGTGCCGGTGATCGACCGGATGGCCGACAAGGGCATCATCCACAAGAACAAGGCTGCTCGGCACAAAAGCCGCCTGAACGCGCAAATCAAGGCTCTGGCTTCCGCCTGACCCTGCAGACCTGAATTCCACAAAAAAGCCGGCGCTACGCCGGCTTTTTTGTGCCTGCTTGGAATGGGAGGGCTGAGGGCAACCCCCAGCCCTCTCCCTTCAGCTTGCCTTGCGCGGAGCTTCCCCCTCTTCGTTGATCTTGTGGAACTCGGCCAGCATGCTCTGCTCGTAGCCCTGAGCCTCCTCGGTATCCAGCGGACGCTCCAGCAGCGCCCAGTCGATATCGCCATCGGTTGCCAGGTTCTCGAACTCCAGAATCCCCAGCGCCTCGAACTTGGGCCGGACCTTGTCGGTCAGCAGGCCAATGCGCTTCAGGTTCGGAATAACGCGCTGGAACAGCAGGTTGCGGAAAGTGGACATCACAAACCCTTCCAGCACCTGCAGACGGGCCTCTTCCACATCCCAGCCAAAGTGGGCGAATACGTCCGTTGCGACCAGGCGCTCACGGCTGACGACACAGGCCTCGTACGCAAACTGGGCACGCTCTTCGCGCTCTTCGTCAGTCAGCGACTTGACGAACTCCTCCAGGTAGTTGACCCCGAAGGTCACGTGACGGGCCTCGTCGCGGGTCACCAGGTAGACCACATCCTTGAGGACCGGATCCGGCGTGGTTTCGCGGGTCGTGTTGAAAGCCGACAGGGCCAGACCCTCGATCACCAGCTGCATGCCGATGAACTTCATGTCCCAGCGCGCGTCGGTCAGGATCTTGTCAATGATCGCCTTGAGGTGGGTATTGATCGGATACATCACGCCGATACGCTGTTGCAGGTACTTGTTGAACACCTCGACGTGGCGAGCCTCGTCGAAGGTCTGCGAGGCAGCGTACAGCTTGGCGTTCAGCGTCGGGGCGCAGGAGCAAAGCTGCGACGCTACCAGCAGGGCACCCTGCTCGCCGTGCAGGAACTGCGACAGGCTCCAGGCGTTCATGTGCAGCCAGAATTCCTTGCGGGTCGCCTCGTCCATGTCCAGGTAGGGCTGGTAGGTGTGCAGGTTCATCAGCTCCGGCATCCGGTCCTGCTCCGGCCAGGGACGGTCCCAGTTGATATCCATCTCCGGATCCCAGTTGAGCTGCTTGCCCAGGTCGTACAGTTTCTTGATGCGGTCGTCCTGCACCTTGTAGTCCCAGTTATAGGAACCGGTCAGCGGGGTATTGAAAATCTCTGCGATGTGATCGACATCGCCTTCGGTCAGCAGCTCCTCAAGATCGGGGTTTTCGTGCGGGTAATCGGCGCCGGCAAAACGCTGGATCTTGCGGGGGGTACCAGTCCATTCTACTTTCATGACCATGCTCTCCTGAAGGCTTATGGCAGTTATGTGGCGATACTATGGGAGAACCTGCCGGGGTCAACAAGGTAAAGTCTTGTCAAAATAGGGTCATTTGTGGCCAAATGGTTCAATGCCCAGAGCCAGCGCCCCCGCCCAGTACGTTCTTATCCTTATCGACATGGTCGAGAGCCAGGGCTACGCGCGCGATCGCCTGCTGGCGGGCACCACGCTGGCGGAGTCCGGCCTGACCGGGATCGGTGCCCGGGTCAGTGAGGAAGATTTCAGCCGCCTGGTCAGCAACGCCTTCGACCTGACTGGCGACACCGCCCTGGGCCTGCACTTGGGCTTGCGCCTGAACCTGGGCGCACACGCCGTTCTGGGCCAGGCCTTCATGACCTGCCGCGACCTCGGCCAGGTGATGGAGCTGTTCCTGCGCTACTACCACCTCCTGTCCTCCCCCACGCTACATCTGGAGCAGGATGTCATCAATGATCGCTGTGTGCTGACTACCGTCAGTGCACCGCGGGACAACCCGGTGGAATTTGCCAGCGAAGTCATGTACGCCGCCATTTTCAACACCTTGCGCGGCCTGCTGGGCAGGAACGACCTGCAACTGCGCGTCGAGCTGCCCTATCCACCCCCGGTTCACGAACAGATCTACTACGACGTCTTTGGCGGGGATGTGCACTTCAACTGCCCGCTGGGGCGGATTTCCTTCGACGCCGCGCTGCTGAGCACCCCCCTGCCCCTGTCCAACCCGGCTCTGCGCTCCCTGTACGAGGAAGAGTGCGCCCGCCTGCTGGCGGACCTTGAGGAGGGCGAGTCAGTGGCGGAGCAGACCCTGCGCCTGCTGCGCAAGCTCGAGGGGCAGTACCCGCAGATGCCACAGGTGGCGCAAATGCTGAACTTCAGCCCGCGCACCTACCGCCGGCGCCTGGAACAGGAGGGCACCGCCTACCAGCTGCTGCTGGACCGGGTGCGGGCAGAGCATGCCACCCGCTATCTGCAGAACAGCCGCCTGCCCCTGTCGACCATCGCCTACCTGGTCGGCTTCAACGACGCCTCCAACTTTCGCAGGGCCTATCACAAGTGGACCGGGCGCGCGCCGCGGGATATGCGGGGTGAGTAGTACCGGGGCGCTGTCGGTTTACCTGGGCAAGCGGGCAGCGGCGAGCATCGCCGAACAGGGCTGGCACCCGGATCTGTTCAGCCTGCTGCTGGGCGCATCCGGGGGCCCCAAGTGGCTCATTCTGGGGCAGCTCGACAGGGTGCTGTTCGGCGATTTCCTCGCCCGCGGCCAGCGCGAACTGTCCCTGCTGGGCTCATCCATCGGCGCCTGGCGGCACGCCTGCCTGGCACAAGCGGACCCGGTAGCGGCGCTGGACCGTTTCCAGCAGGCTTATCTGGGTCAGGCCTATTCCCCACGACCGACCACCGCCGAAATCAGCGCGGCCAGCTCGGACATGCTTGAACAGATACTGGGAGACGACGGGGCCGACGCCATCGCCTCCCATCCTCGCTTCCGCACCCACATCGTTACCGCCCGCGGCCGCGGTGCGGCGGGCACCACGCAGCCCGCGCTGCTGGCCGCCGCCATGGGCGCTGCCGCGGTCGGCAACTCGCTGCACCGGCGCCTGCTCAACCTGGCGTTCCAGCGCGTGGTATTCCACAGCGGCACCGCACCGGCACCCCAGTTCAGCCTGACGGACTTTGCAACGGCCTATACGCCCTTGCGCCCGGCCACCGTGCCTCTTGCCCTGCACGCCAGTGGCTCGATTCCCTTCGTTCTGAGGGGGGAGCGGGATATCGCGGGCGCTCCCGCGGGACAGTACTGGGATGGCGGCATCATAGACTACCATTTTGACCTTCCGCAGTACCGTGGCGAAGGCCTGCTCCTGTACCCGCACTTTCGCGCCGATATCACCCCGGGCTGGTTCGACAAGTTCCTGCCCTGGCGCAAGGCCAATATCCGGCTTCTGGATGACCTCGTGCTGTTGTGCCCCAGCCGTGACTTCGTCGCCTCCCTGCCGCAGCGCAAAATCCCGGACCGCACCGACTTCAAGCGCCTGGGTACCAATGCGCGGACTGCCTACTGGCGCGAGTGCATGGAACGGAGCCGGGCCCTGGCGGAGGATTTCGCGGCCCTGCTGGCAAGCCCGGACCCGCTGGCAGGGGTCACTGTACTCAGCTGATCATCTCGTTGAGATAACGCTCTACTTCGGCCTTGAGGGGCCGCTGGAAAGCCGAGGCCAGCAGGCCCAGACGCACCGACACATCGACTACCCCATCGTGGAAGGACAGCAGGCCATCGATGCCGCCACCCTTGATGTGCACGCTGTCACCCTCCCAGCGCGAGCGCACGCCGTGCTCATCCTGGAGCCGTTCCGCCAGCCGCTGCGCCGCCTGCCGCAATTCCTCCTTGGGCATGGTATAGGGTTTGGTCAGCCGGAATCCCGCCATGGTCGCCTGTGCCTGTCAAGTTCAACAGTGCACAGGTTAGCCCGTACCCCGGCGCATGACCAGCCAGTTCCCGGCCAGCACCAGGCCAAAGCCGGCCAGGCCCAGCAGCGTCCACTGGTAGTCCTCAAAAAGGGTCGAGATCAGCAGGGCGACCACCGGAAACAACAGCGAGCTGTAGGCGGCCCGGTCCGGACCGATATTGCCGATCAGGGTGACATAGGCCCAGAACCCCACCACCGAACCAAACACCGCCAGGTAGAACAGGGAGCCGAGGTAGACGAAATCCTGGTCCAGTGTTATGGGGGTGCCCGTCAGTAAAGCGAACCCATACAGTGCCAGGGCGCCGTAGAGCATGCCCCAGGCGTTGCATACCAGGACCGGCAGACCGTCGCGGCTGTTGCGGGCAGCGAAGATGTTGCCGAAGGAGGCCAGGCAGGTGCCGAGAAAACACAACAGCAGGGCGCGAAAGCCGGCGTCAGTGAGACTGAAACTCTCGAGCTGGGGCAGGAACACCGCCACCATGCCGACCAGGCCGATGCCCGCCCCCAGGGCCACCATCTTGCTCGCCGGCAGGCGCAGGAAAATGGCGCCATTGATCATATTCAGGATGACCATGGTGGAAAACACCACCGCCACCAGACCGCTGGCCAGCTCCGCGGTGGCATGGTAAATAAAAATGTAGTTGCCGCTGAACAGGCACAGTCCCTGCAAGCAGACCATGACATGATCCCGCCTCGACAGCGGCGACAGGCGCCGGCGCAATAACAGGTAGAGAAATATGAGCAGAGCGGCCAGCAGCGAGCGGTGGGCGATGGACACCATGGGCGCCACGGTGCCGAGCTGGAACTTGATGGCGATCCAGGTGGAACCCCAGATCACCACCGTGATGGTATAAAGCAGCAGGTTGTTCATCGGCAGCGCCCGGCGCAAAGCGCGCACTTTAGCGCATCCGCGGGTCCGGGCCTATGCCGGCGGCGAGCTCCGCTGCCGCATCAACGCTTGATAAACTCGCCCGCGTACCAGTTGAGCATGGCAATCTTCTCGTCCAGCGGCTTGTCCGGCTCCATTTCATAGACGTTGCGGAAGCCGATTATCACATCGGTGACACCGATCTCTTCCAGCTTGCTGATACCGGCCTCGGTAAATGCGTCCTGGCCGGTGGTGTAGACCCGGAAGGTCCTGTCGCTGGTACCGTATTCGGCGCGCAGCTCGTGCAGGCGGCGGATGTAGCCTTCCAGCTGCTGCATGTCGGCGCCTGCGCACATCCAGCCGTCCCCGACCTTCGCCGCCCGGCGCAGCGCCGGCTCGGCGTGCCCACCCACCAGAATGGGCGTGGGTGCTGTCGGCACCGGGCACATCTTGATGGCCGGCAGCTTGTGGATCTCGCCCTCGTAACCGAAGAACTCGCCCGTTTCCAGGCCGCGGAGGATATCAATCTGCTCATCCAGGCGCAGGCCACGCTTCTCCCAGGGCACGTCGCAGACCACAAAGTCCTCCTCCCAGGGACTGATGCCGACCCCAAAATCAAAGCGGTTGCTGGAAAGCGCCTGGATGCTCTGAACCTGCTTCGCCACTACCGCCACCTGGCGCACTGCCAGCTTGTAGACAAAGGTTGCAAAGCGAATCTTGTCGGTGACCGCGGCCATTGCCGCGACAGCGATCAGGCTCTCCAGGAAAGGCACACTTTCCAGGAACTCGCGGCTGCCATCCTTGTTGTAAGGGTATTTGGAGCTCGCCTCCTGCGGGTAGCAGATGCTGTCCGGGATGGTAATGCCATCGAACCCCGCCGCTTCGGCCGCCTGCACCAGGGGCAGGTAGTGGTCGGCGTCACTCATTCCGATCTGATAGCTGAATCTCATGCTTTCGCTCCTGTCTAATAGTTGATCGGCCGCCTGGAGGCGCCCGCTGCTGTCAATGCCATCACTGTACCCCCCCTGCGAACAGGGGTCATCGCCTGGTTGAAAATAGCCCCTGCTGGCCTCAAATACTGAACCTTGCCCTGCACCAGCATACGTCCCGCTGCCGTCGCGGGATCAACCATCCACCTGAATGGATTACAATTGCCCCATGAGTGCTGACAACCACGCTGCCAACCCGGCTGCCGACAGTAGCCGCAGGTTCCTGTTCGAGCAGGCCGACATCCGCGGTGAAATCGCCCAATTGGGCACCAGCCTGCGCGATATGCTCGCCGTGCATCAGTACGCTCCCGGCGTACAGCGCCTGCTGGGGGAATTCCTGGCCGCCGCCACCCTGCTGAGCACTACCCTGAAGTTCGAGGGCCGACTGATCCTGCAGGCTCGCAGCGACGGCGAGGTTCCGCTGCTGATGGCGGAGTGCAGCAGTGACCTGCAGATCCGCGGCATTGCCCGGGGCGCGCAGCTGGCGACATCCTGGGATTTCGACCAGTTGCTGGCGGACGGCACCCTCGCCATCACCGTTGAGCCATTGCGGGGCAAGCGCTATCAGGGCATCGTGCCCCTGTCCCGGCACTCGCTGGCCGCCAGCCTGGACGCCTACTTCGAGCAATCCGAACAGCTGCATACCCGCCTCTGGCTGGCCTGTGACGGCCGGTCCGCCGGTGGCCTGCTGCTGCAGCAGCTGCCGGCCCAGGTTAGCCGCGACCCGCAATTGCGCGAGCAGCAGTGGCAGCATGTCTGCACCCTGGGGGAGACCGTGACGCCCACCGAGCTGCTGCAGCTGCCCCCCGCGGACCTGCTCTACCGGCTCTACCACGAGGACCCGGTACGGCTGTTTGACCCGCGTCCGCTGGCCTTCCAGTGCAGTTGCTCGCTGCAGCGCAGTCGCAATGCCCTGTCGGCCATCGCCAGCGCCGAGCTGGAGGACATTCTCCGGGAGCAGGGCGCCATTACCGTGGATTGCGAATTCTGCAACCAGCAGTACCGGTTCGAGCGCGAGGACCTGGCCGATTTGCTGCGTGCGGGCCCGGCGCCGACGCTGCATTGAAGCTCGGCGGAGATCGCCGATTTTTTCTCCATTCTGGTTCGCATCAGGGGGCGATTCTGACATAATGGCGCCCCCCGAAAGTCCCACAGAGGCAACTCCGCCCTCAATGGCGGGCTGCAATCAGCAGCATGAAGACAGGACACACCATGACCCTTGATATCAATACCCCACGGGAATTCATCGACCTGGGTATCGCGCAGCTGGTTGAAGAAGCGCTGAAGCGCGATGAAGGCATCCTGGCGGACAGCGGCGCCCTGCTGGTCACCACCGGTCACCGCACCGGCCGCTCCCCCGCCGACCGCTTCATCGTCCGCGAGCCCAGCACCGAGGACCACATCGAGTGGGGTGCGGTCAACCGTCCCTTCGACAGCGAGCGCTTCGACGCCCTGTGGGACGCAGTCGAAGCCTACCTGGGTGAGCGCGATCGCTTTGTTTCCCACCTGCATGTAGGCGAGCACAGCGATCACTACCTGCCGGTAAAGGTTGTCACCGAAACGGCCTGGCACGGCCTCTTTGGCCGCAACATGTTTATCCGTCCCAAGCAGTACAACGTCGGCCGCAAGCCCGAGTGGACAGTGATGAACGCCGCCGGCTTCGTCTGCGCTCCGGAAGATCACGGCACCAACTCGGACGCCATCGTGGTGCTGAACTTTGCCCGCCGCAAGGTCTTGATCGCCGGCATGAACTACGCCGGGGAAATGAAAAAAGCCATGTTCTCGGTACAGAACTTCCTGCTGCCGGAGAAGGACGTCATGTCCATGCACTGCTCTGCCAACGTCGGCGAGGACGGTGACACCACCCTGTTCTTCGGTCTCTCCGGTACCGGCAAGACCACGTTGTCGGCGGATCCGGACCGGTACCTGATCGGCGACGACGAGCACGGCTGGGCCAAGGGTTCCGTGTTCAACATCGAGGGCGGCTGCTACGCCAAGACCATCGACCTGAGCCAGAAAAACGAGCCGGTGATCTGGGACGCCATCCGCTTCGGCGCCATCATCGAAAACGTGGTCCTGGACGACCAGCGCCACGCCGATTACAGCGATACCTCCCTGACCGAGAACGGCCGCTGCTGCTATCCCCTGGAGCATGTCGCCAAGCGCACCGAATCCAACGCCGGCGGCGAGCCCAAGTGCGTAATCTTCCTGACCTGCGACGTCTCCGGCGTGCTGCCGCCGGTCTCGATCCTGTCCAAGGAGGCGGCCGCGTTTCATTTCCTCAGCGGCTATACCGCGCGGGTCGGTTCCACCGAACTGGGCGCCGCCGCGGGCATCCACCCCACCTTCTCCACCTGCTTCGGCGCGCCCTTCATGCCGCGTCCCGCCAGCGACTACGCCGAGTTGCTGATGAAGCGCATCGACGATTTCGGCAGCCAGGTGTACCTGATCAACACCGGCTGGACCGGTGGCTCGGGCGCACCCGGTGGTACCGGCTCCCGCTTCCCGATTCCCGTCACCCGGGCAATCGTCGCGGCGGCCCAGAGCGGTGCTCTGCTCAACGCCCCGCGCGAGCACCTCGACATCCTCAATCTGGACTTCCCCACCGCCATTCCCGGCGTCGACCCCCGCTACGTCAACCCCCGCAACAGCTGGGGCAATATTGCCGCCTACGACGAGCAGGCCACCAAACTGGCGACCCTGTTCCAGGAAAACATCAAGAAGTTCGATGTCTCCCCGGCCATCGTCGCCGCCGGTCCGCAGGTCGGCTGAGCAGATCCCGCCCGGCGCCCCGATGCGGCATTACGCAGCGCTGGGGGCGGGGTAGGTCACCGGCGAGTGGGTCGCCCGACGAGGTGGCACATGGCCGGTCGGTAACTTCACTCCCGTCCATATGCCACCGCGCCCACGACCAAGGGGTACATGAACTCCCAAAGCAAGAATCGGCGGCGGTTCAGGTGGTTTCGATCAGGTCCTGCAGGCGCTGCTTGCGATGGAGGAAGCGGTTGCCCAGCTGTTCGCCCGCGAGGTACAGGCTGGGCACCAGCAGCAGGGTGACGCCGGTGGCGAACAGGACGCCGAAGGCCAGGGAGGTCACCATGGGGATCAGGAACTGGGCCTGGACACTGGTCTCCGCCATGATCGGCAGCAGGCCGACGAAGGTGGTCAGTGAGGTCAGGATGATGGGGCGGAAGCGATCCTCGCCGCCCTGCAGCAGCGCCTTCAGCAGCGGATGCCCGGCTGCGCGCAGCTGGTTGATGCGGTCGATCAACACCAGGTTGTCATTGACCACCACCCCGGCACAGGCAATCACCCCCAGAAAAGAGAACATGCTCACCTGCCAGTTCAGTATCAGGTGGCCAAAGATCGCTCCCATAATGCCGAAGGGGACCGCCGTGAGTACCAACAGGGGCTGGAAGTAGGATCGGAACGGTATTGCCATCAGGGCATAGATCACCAGCATTGCCAGCACCAGGTACTTGAGCATGGCATTCATGAAATCCGACTCTTCCTGCAGTTCCCCGTCCAGGGCCAGGGTGAGTCCGGGATAGCGCTGCTGCCACCCCGGCAGGTGCTCGCGCAGAATGGCATTGACCACGGCACGCGGTTCCACGCTGCCCGGCACCACCTCGGCGGATACCTCCAGGGTGCGCTTGCGATCCAGACGATCAATGCTGAGGTAGCCCGGTTCGTAGCTGATCGCGGCCACGGTCGCGAACGGCACTTCATCCCCTGCGGGGGTCCGTATCCGCATCTCGTTGAGGTTGTCCACAGACAGGCGCTCGGCCTCGGGGTAGCGCACCATGACCCGCACATCCTCACGGGTACGGGGGATGCGCTGCACCTCGGCACCGTAGAAGGCCTCCCGCACCTGGCGGGCGAGGTCCGCCAGAGTGATACCCAGATTCTCCGCCGCCGGCTTCAGCCCCAGCACGATTTCCTGCTGGGGATCCTGCAGGGTATCGTTGATGTTGTAGACCCCGGGCCAGGTCTCCAGTACCCGCCGCACCTCGGCCGCAACGGCGACCAGGTCATCCAGGGACGCCGCGGCGGCGACCAGGCATATGGGCTTGCCCATCTCGTTGATGGTGTAGTCCATCTGGAAATCCTGCACCGGCGGCAGTTCGCCTATGGCTTCGCGCCAGCGGTCCGCGAGTTCGCGGGTGTCGATTTCGTCGGAGATGGTCTCAATGATCACCCTGATTTTGTTGGCCTCGCCACTGGAGTCGATATGGCCAACAGCGGGACCGAGAACTGTCAGCTTCGGATTCTCGTTGTATTCCCGCTTGACCTGCAGGGCCGCCGACTCCACCTGCCGCAGCACTCGCAGCGTGTCGCTGAAGGCGCCACCCTCGGGCAACTCGATCTCGGCGATCACATAATCGGAGTTGATGGAGGGAAAGAACGCCGCGCGCAACCAGCCGCCGCCGTACAGCGCCAGACTGATCAGCAGCAGGCTGAAAAACACCGCCATGACCAGCAGGTTGTGGCGCAGGCAGGCGGCCAGGAAGGGCCGATAGCGCTGTTTGCCAAAGCGGGTCATGCCGTCTGCAAAGCGCAGGCGCAGGGTCTCCACCCGACGCAGGAAGGCGAACCGGCTGGGCTTGACCGGCGGCATGTGGGCGAGATGTGGTGGCAGAATCAGCAGGCTCTCCACCAGCGACAGCGCCAGGGCGATGATGACCACCGTGGGAATGGCAATCGCGGCCTGTGCCATGTCGCCCGGCATGAAGAACATGGGTACGAAAAAAATCATGGTACTGACGACCGCGTAGATCACGGGCTTGATCACCGCCTGGGTACCGCTGAGCGCGCCGGCAACACCACGCTCCCCGGCCGCCTGGCGGGCGTGGATGGACTCGCCGACAATAATGGCGTCGTCCACCACGATCCCCAGGATCAGCAGGAAGGCAAACAGCGAGATCATGTTGAGACTGGTGCCGGTGTACTGCAGTATGAACAGGGTGCCGACAAAGGCCACCGCTATGCCGACGCACACCCACATTGCCAGCCGCGGGCGCAGGAACAGCACCAGCACCAGGAATACCAGGGCCAGCCCGCCGAGCCCGTTTTTGAGCAGGGTGTCCACCCGGCCCTTGAAGGGCACCGAAGAATCCCGCCACACCGACAACTCGACCCCCGGTGGCAGGCGCTTGCGCGTTTCCTCCACCCAGGCATGGACGGTATCGCTGGTCGCCAGGGTGTTGGGGCTGGTGGTCACGAATACATGCAGGGTATGGGAGGGTTTGTCGTTGAAGCGAGTACGGACATCCATATCCTCGAACCCGTCGACCACCGTGGCCACGTCCCGCAGCAGCACCTGGGTGCCGTCACGCCGGGTGAGGACGGGAATGCGTTCGAACTCGAAGCGGTCGTAGGCCTGGCCCCGGGTCTGCAGGCGGATGTCGCCGCCGGCATCCTTGATTGCACCGGCCGGCAGGTTCAGTGACGAACCACGGATCGCCGCAACCACCTCACCGAAGGTCAGGCCATAGCGGCGCAAGGTGTATTCAGACACTTCCACCGATACTTCATAGGGCCGGGGTGTCGCCAGCTCTACCACGGACACGTTGGGCTGCGCTGCGAGGTCGTCGCGCAGCTGCTCGCCGAGGCGCTTGAGGTCCCGTTCGCCGAGATCGCCCGCCAGTGACACCGCCGCCATGTAATGCCGGAACGCCAGCTCGGTCACGATCGGACGTTCCGCTTCCAGCGGGAAGGTATTGATGGCATCGACCCGGGTCTTGATCTCCGCCGTCAGCCGCTGCATGTCGTACCCGGGCTCGGCCTCCACCACGACGGTGCCGATACCCTCGCGGGCGCTGGCGCGGATCTCCTTGATGCCGCTGAGATCGTGGATGGCCTCTTCAATGCGGATACAGATCTGTTCCTCGACCTCCCGCGGCCCCGCTCCGGGGTAGGCGAGAGCAATGCTCACGCGATTGAGCTCAAAGGTTGGGAAAAACTGTTTTTCCAGTGCCGGCACACCCAGCACGCCGCCCACCAGCAGAAACAGCATCAGCAGGTTGGCGGCGATGGGGTTATGGATAAACCAGCGTACCGGGCCGCCCACGTTCAGTGACCCGCACCGGCGACACGCGCCACTTCATTGACCTCTACCCGCATACCGGCCACCGTGACCGTGGGCTCGCGAACAATGACCCGGTCACCGCGCTGCAGGCCGTGTACCCAGACCTGACCGCCCTCGCTTTGCAGCACACTGACTGCATGCTCCACCACCTGTCGGCGGCTGTCGACCAGCATCACTGCGGCATCACTGCGCAACGCCGAGCGGGGCAGGCGGGTCACGGCCTCCAGCGTACGGCCGGCGACGGTGGCGCTGACGAACATGCCCGGCACCAGCGGTGGCCTCTCGCCTTCGGGGCCGCGGGCAAAGGGCTCCTGGACTTCGGCGACCGCGTACACCATGCGGCTGTTCTCGTCGATACTGGCATCAGTACGCACGATCCTGCCCTGCCATTCCCAGTCGCGGCCGGCAAAGGTGGTGCGCAGGGTAACCGCGGGCAGCTCCAGCGCGCTGTCGTCACTGCGGTAGTGCAACGGCAGATCCAGCAGCGCCACCTGGCGGTCAGTCAGTGGCAGCCTGACTTCGACTGCATCCGTGGCATAGACCCTGGCGATACGGGTACCGGGGGTGACGTACTGGCCGATGTCGACAAATTTTTCACTGATGCGGCCATTGAAGGGCGCGGTAATTCGGGTGCGCTCCAGATCCAGTTGCGCCGCGTCCAGGTCCGCTTGCGCCGCTTTCAGGGCAGCCCGGGCAGAGGCCAGCTGCGGCTCGCGCAGGAACAGGGCATTGGCGGCGGGATTGCCCAGGTCGCGCCACTCGCGTTGGGCCTGCAATGCCCTGCCCTCCTCTTCGGCCACACGCTGCTCCGCCGCCACCACCTGGGACCGGGCGCGGGCAATGGCGAAGCGGTAGTCGGCATCCTCGATGGCGACCAGGGCTGCACCTTCACGAAAAAAGCTGCCAGCGGCGAAATCCGCTGCTACAGATTCCACCCGCCCGGCGACCCGGCTTACCAGATCGATTGTCAGCACCGGCCGCACAGTGCCCTGGGTGACGACATCCAGGGCCAGCGACTGCGGCTCGACATTGACCACATCCACCAGCGGCACAGTTGCGGAGGGCAGGGCTTCCGGTACCGGTTCCGGCTTGCCCACCAGCAAACCCCAGGACAGCGCGAGCCCCAGCCCGGTAACCGCGGCTGTCGCCAGCAATGAACGCGAAATTTTCAAGGGCATGGGACACCTGACTATTCAGAGCTTGCAGAGAACCGGGACGAATCACTTCCCGGACAACGCTATCATACCGGGGTCGGATGGAAATACGCAGGGTCTGAGTGCGCGGATGGCAGAAACGGGAATTTGTCACTTCTAGTAGGAACATTCTAATTTTATTCCCTAAGGTGGCTGCGTCCGGTGTTGCTTTGCACCGATAGGGCCAGATGAGGAGTATTGAGATGATTGACGAAAACACCACTACCAGCACAGAGACCACGGCGATAGACACGACTGCCGCGCCGAAAAAAACTGCAGCGAAGCGCAAGGCTGCCGCCAAAAGCGCACCGAAAAAGGCTGTAGCGAAGCGCAAGGCGACGGCCGCGAAAGCCGCACCGAAAACCACCGCGGCGAGCAAGACCACTACGCCTCGCCGGGGTCCCGGCCGGCCACGTGCTGCCAGTAAATCGGCCACGGTGAAAACCGTAGAGCAGGTGGAAGCCAAGGTTCGTACGTACAAGCGTCGTGCCACCAGGACCGCCAATACCTACGAGCGTGAAGCGGAAAAGGCCGCCAACAAGCTGGCCACCCGCGCCCGCACCGTGAGCCGCAATGCCTTTCTCGCCAGCCTCGGCTTCTACGGCAAGGCCTATGACGAAATGCAGGCTCGCCTGGACAAGCTGCAGGCCCGCCTGGATGCCCGCGGCAAGGCCGCCAATGTCGCTTACGCGGAGCTGGTCAAGCGCGGCAGCAAGGTCGAGAAAGACGCCAGGGGTCTGATCAACGATATCGACCTGCCGCGTCTGGAGCTGGATTCCCTGACCGATCGCAAGAAGCTGGAAGCCAGGATGGCCAAGGTCCGCAGCCGCATCGACGAGCTGCGTTCCTCTGTCGGTCTGCGCTCAGCTGCCTGAGCACCACTTTTCTGCGCCCTGCCAGGCAGGGACTCTTTTCGGGGCCACCATGTGGCCCCTTTTTTTTGTTTCTGGTTAAATGGCCGGCCGGATGACAGCACCTGTCTACGGCGTGGAGGACAGCTTATGAGCGACGATAAGAACGACAAGAGCAAAGTCACCGACAAGGCGAGCGAGATCGCCCGCAATATTTGGCTGGCAGGCGTGGGCGCCTACGGTCGGGCAGTCGATGAGGCCCAGGACAGGATGGAGAAGGCCGGCATGGAAACCCCGAAACTGTTTCGCGACCTGGTCAAGGCCGGGGCGGCACTCGAAGATGAGGCCCGCAAGGGAATTTCCAGCAGCAAGGCAGCACGTGCCTCGGTGGAGGACCGCATCCACCGCGTGCGGGAAAGCTTCCAGCTGCAGCTGCCCGCCCGCGGCGAAGACCTGCTGGCACTGCACGAGAAAATCGATCGCCTGACGCGGAAGGTGGATGACCTGAGCGCGGCGCTGGCGATCCAGGGCAGCCGCAAGCCCGCCGCCAAGAAGAAGGCCGCCAGCCGCCGGGTAACGGCCAAGACCAAGGCGGCCACGAGTCGCAGCAGGAGCGGTGCCAAGAAGCCCGCCTGATTCGCGACTCCGGCCAGGCTGACTTGAAAACCCGCGACCGCATCCTTGTCACCAGCCTCGCCCTGTTCAATGAGGAGGGTGAGGCGCACACCACCACCATCGATATCGCCAACGAGCTGGATATCAGCCCGGGCAACCTCTATTACCATTTCAAGGGCAAGGACCAGATCATTGGCGAACTGTTCCAGCAGTACGAACTGGCCCTGAGTGACACGCTGCGGGCACCGCTGGAGGGCCCGCTGAGCCCCGAGCCGGACCGGGTTGAAGACAACTGGTACTACCTGTACGTGGTGCTGGAGGAGATGTGGCAGTATCGCTTCCTCTATCACAATCTTGACGACCTGTTACAGCGCTACCCGCCCGTGCGCAAGGGCTTTCGACGCCTGCTGCAACTGCAGCGCTCGGCCCTGCTGGCCATCTGCCACAATCTGCTGGAGCAGGCAGTCATTGATACCGGTGAGGAGCAGCTGCTGAGCCTGGTCGACAACATGACCCTGGCACTCACTTACTGGTTCAGCTACGACCAGTTGCTGCACGAACCCCGCGCTCCGCAGGTCATCATCCACCAGGGGGTACTGCAGCTGCTGACCATGGTCGCACCCTACCTGGGCGACGCCCAGCTCCGCTTCTACCGCGACTGCCAGCTCATTTTCGAGAACATGATCGGCGCTACGAAACCGGACTGAACAGCTCAGGCTGTGGCACTTTTCGTTAGCAGGATGACATCGGCTTGCGGGAATACTACAGAGGCGACATGGCACTGCGCCCACCAGTACCAGGTGTCGCGGCTGAAAAAGCAGACATGGGTCGGATCATTCTTGTAGTGCCATGTGGTGAAGGCTTCCCGGTCCCGCACCAGCTTGGTCATGATGCCCAGGGTGCCTCCCGGCCGCAGCAGCGTCCACAACCGCTGCAATTCGGCGCCGGGCCGGTGCAGATGCTCCACGACCTCGGTCGCGGTGATGAAGTCATAACAGCCCTCCAGGGCCCCGGGGTTGGGGAAATAGAACGGGTCGTAGAGGGTCACCCGGTGCCCGGCCTCGCGCAGCATCGCCGCGAGCGCCGGACCGGGACCGCAGCCGAACTCCAGGCCGCTGCTGCCGGGGGCGAGGCGCTGCAGCAGTGGCATCGCAAGCCGACCCAGAAAACCGCGGTAGGCGGGGTCGTCAGGCCTGTTCCGGTGCAGGTCGTACTCCGCTTTCTCCTGCTCCGGCAACAGCAGGAAGTCCGCCGGTACCCACACCAGCAGGCAGCGCCCGCAGCGCAGATAGGCGCGCCGCCGATCCCGGTGAAAGTCGCTGCCGGGACCAGCGCAGAGAGGGCAGTGCATACTGCGGCTCATCTGTTATTATCCTCGCTCCACGGGCAACCCCCACGACCAAGGAGACTAACATGACGATCAAGGCCGGAGACAAGATCCCCGCAGCAACTCTCAAGACCATGGGCGAAAAAGGCCCGGTCGACATCAGCACCGACGACATCTTCAAGGGCAAGAAGGTCCTGCTGTTCGCGGTACCGGGAGCGTTCACTCCGGGCTGCAGCATCACCCACCTGCCCGGCTACGTGGTCAACGCCGACAAAATCAAGGCCAAGGGCGTGGACACCATCGCCTGCATGGCCGTCAATGACGCTTTTGTCATGGACGCCTGGGGCAAGTCCCAGAACGCCGAGGAACTGCTGATGCTGGGCGACGGCAATGGCGATTTTACCGCCGCGCTGGGCCTGGAACTGGACGGCACCGGCTTCGGCCTCGGCAAACGCTGCCAGCGCTTCGCCATGATCGTTGACGACGGCACCGTGACCCACCTGAACGTGGAGCCCGGCGCCGGCGTCGATGTCAGCTCCGCCGAGACCATGCTGGCGCTGCTGTAGCTGCTGTCCGGCAGCGGGGCTGCCCCCCCGCTGCCGGAGTTCAGGCCGCCGCGGTTCACGCCACCAGGATGTAACAGAGGGTGCTGATCACCAGCGCCCCCAGCAGGTTCAACAGGAAGCCCTCTCGCGCCATCTGCGCGGTGGTTATCAGGCCGCTGCCATAGACCACCGAGTTCGGTGCCGTCGCCACCGGCAGCATGAAGGCGCAACTCGCGCTCATCGCCGCCGGTACCATGATCAGCTCTGGCGGGATATCCGCCGCCAGCGCCGCCGCCGCCAGTACCGGCATCAGCAGGGTTGTGCTGGCCGTGTTGGAGGTGGTCTCGGTCATGAAGGTCACCACCAGGCAGATCAGCAGCAACAGCAGCCACACCGGCATGTCCGTCATTCCCGCCAGCCACTGGCCCATGACATCACTGAGACCGGATGCCACGAAGCCGCTGGCGAGGCAGATGCCACCGGAAAACAGCAGCAGCACCCCCCAGGGGATGGTGCTGGCCCGCTCCCAGTCGAGCAGGCGCGCGCCCTTGCCGTTGGGCAGCACGAACATCACCACCACCGCCAGCAGCGCCACCGAGGCATCGTTGGCCTGGGGCAGGTCCAGCCAGGCCTGCCAGCCGCCAAAAGGCTCGCTGCGGGTCACCCAGGCCAGAGCGGTCAACCCGAATACCAGCAGCACCCGCTTCTCTTCGCTGCGCCAGTGGCCGGTAGCGGGCAGCTCCACGGCAATGGGCCCGGACAGATTGCGGGTCAGCAGCAGCGCCATCAGCGGAATCATCACCAGCACCACGGGCAGTGCCCAGCCCATCCAGCCGCTAAAGCTGATCGCGGCGCCCGTGGTCTGCTCGTAGATCTGCATGAAGATCAGGTTGGGCGGGGTACCGATCGGGGTACCGATACCACCGACACTGGCTGCGTAGGCAACCCCCAACAACAGTGGTACCGCAAGCTCCCGCCGCCGGTCTGTTGCCTCCAGTACCGCCAGCGCCACCGGCAGCAGCATGAGCGTGGTCGCCGTATTGGAAATCCACATGCTCAGCACGGCAGCCGCAATCATGAATCCCAGTACCAGCCGGCGCCCACTGTTGGCGCCGACCAGTCGCACCATGCCAATGGCGATGCGGCGGTGGGCGCCGGAGTGCTCCATCGCCTTGGACAGCAGAAAGCCGCCCAGCAGCAGCAGGATCAGCGGCGAGCCGTAGGCCTGCCCAACCTGTGCCGGGGTCAGTACCCCCAGCAACGGCAGCAGGGCGATGGGCAGCAGTGAGGTGACCGGGATTGGCACCGGCTCGAACACCCACCAGAGTACGCACCAGATCGCCACCATGCCGACGATGGCGATATCCTCGCTGTAGCCCGCCTGCAGCAACAACAGGGCCAGTGCCACTGCCAGCGGCGGCGTACCCCAGAGCAACAGCCCGCGCCAGACCGTCACTCGCTGGCAGCTCCAGGCAGCGGCAGACGAATGATGCGATCGCCGACATAAGAGCCGATGTAGAGGTCGTTCCCGCGCTGCAGGGCGACAGTACCGGCCCCCATCGGCGGACCCTCGCGCTGCAGCAGCGGCTCCGCGACCATGGTTGCGGGATCTATCGCTACGATAGTGAAAGGCAGCAGGCTGGGTGTGCTGTGATCCTGCTCAAGACTGCGGAACAGCTGCCAAAGGGAAGCCTGGTGCGAAGCCACCAGCAGCCTGCCATCATCGGCCCAGCTGGAATTGTCCGGTTTTTCCACCGCCACCTTGGCCAACAGCTCGCCACTGTCTACCGCGTGTCGGCGCACACTGCCACCGAAGTAGATGTTCAGGTAGAAGCTCTGCTCATCCGGCGCCAGCAGTATTCCATTGGGGTGCGCGCCCTCGGTCCCGGGCAGCGGGACGAATCCGGACACCGGTGTCCAACGGTAGACAAAACCGGTATCGCGGCCAAACGCCGCCAGCAGCGCCGACCACAGTTGCCGGCGCCGGTCCGCCATGTGGGTGACCAGCAGGCTGCCGTCCGCCAGCCCGACGACATCATTGAAGTTGCCCTCCTCCGGCGCAATCGCACAGCCGCGCCACACCGCCCTCGGGCGCTCAGCCTCGGCGTCCAGCAATTCGAAAAACTCCACCGATTCCCGCTCCGTGTGGTTGACCACCAGCAGCTGCCAGCGGCCGTCGGCCCGCTGCCGCAGATCCAGGCCGTGGGCCCCCAGCCAGCTGCTTGGCTGGCGGCAATCCGCCTGCCCCCAGAACTCCGCCGGCACCGGCACGGGGCCCTCAGGCAGCAGCGGGCGCACGCTGTCGTCACGAATATCCAGCAGGAACAAGCCACCGGGTTCAGCCATCTGGCCAAAGATCAGGTCGCGGCCGTTGGGCGCAGGCACCAGGTCCTCCGGTGCTGCCAGGCCACAGATGGAGTGGATGCCGTCGATTTCTTCGCAGGGCACCGAGGCCACTGCAAGGGTGGGGGACATTGCCAGCAGCAGGGGCAGGGTGAGGGCAAGGAGCGGCTTTATTGGCATTATCAATCCTCGTTGAACCAGGTTTGCATCCTGCCCAGCCGCGCGGGATCTGTAAAGTCCGGGACGCGTAGTCCGGGACGCGTAGTCCGGGACGCGGAGTCCGGGACGCGGAGTCCGGAGCTGCGCGTCCCGGATCGCTTCGTTCCAGTGGCGGCCTTGCGGCCGCTGCGTCGCTCCGGGAACCGGGTACTTGCCTGCTCCATTCCGGGCGCATGCGGCGCGCGTGCCTGCTGCGCTCTTGCGCTGCCGTCGGGCCGCGCACTTTGTGATTGGGGCTGGCATCTGGCATGGCGGAGGCAGTGCTATAGACGGCCTGTTCGCACTTACAGGGCTGGGGGCTGGCAGCCACTAAGACGATTGAGCGGGCGCACCGACGCCCTCCAAGTCCGCAAACAAGCACCCGCCCCCCGGATCAACGCGGGGTGCAGGGGCCATCGCTCATGACTTCGCCACTGGGATGCCCGCACACGGCATTGCAGCCTGAATCTCGCCCTCTGCCCCCTCTCCTCTGACAGCGTACCGTGGCTCCAGTCTACCCGCCGCGTTGATCCGGTGCGGGAATGTCCTTTTGCGGACTTGCAGGGCGTCGGCGCGCCCACTGCCCCACACTTAGTGGCTGCCAACCTGCAGCACTGAAAGTGGGAACAGGCCAGCTCCAGAACTGCCACAGCCATGCCGAGTGCCAGTACGGCTCACACCGTGCGCGGCCAGACGGCAGCGCAAGATTATTGAGGGAGCGCGCGCCGCATGCGCCCGGAATGGAGCAAAAGGATCTTCCCGTGCCGGAGCGACGCTGCAGCCGCCAGGCTGCCACTGGAACGAAGGGAACACGGAGCAATCCAGCGGCCAGCAGCCCGGCACTAGAGCCAAAGCGCCACAGGCAGTACACTTCCCGGATGAAAGACGACTTCCCCGCCACCCTGGTCGACCCCTTCCAGCGCCGGATCAGCTACCTGCGCCTGTCGGTCACCGACCGCTGCGACTTCCGCTGCGTGTACTGCATGGCGGAGGACATGCAGTTCGTACCCAAGCCCCAGGTCCTGACCCTGGAAGAACTGTACCGGGTAGCCGAGGCTGCGGTGGGGCTGGGGGTGCGCAAGATCCGCCTCACCGGCGGTGAGCCGCTGATCCGCAACAACATCCTGTCCCTGGTACAGCGCCTGGGCCTGCTGCCCGGGCTGGAGATACTCGCGCTCACCAGCAACGGGTCACGCCTGGCGGAAATGGCAGCGCCGCTGCGCGACGCCGGCGTCAGCCGGGTCAATATCAGCCTCGACAGCCTGCGCCCGGACCGCTTCCGCGAGCTGACCCGCTTCGGCGACCTGGCGCAAGTGATTGCGGGCGTGGATGCCGCGGTCGCCGCGGGTTTCGAACGGATCAAACTCAACGCAGTGATCCTCCGGGGGCGCAACGACGACGAGGTGCTGGAGCTGGTGGAGTTTGCCCGCCAGCGCGCGATCGACATCGCCTTTATCGAGGAAATGCCGCTGGGGCAGATTGACGAGCACAGCCGGGCGCTGAGCTTCTGCAGCAGCGCCGAGCTCGAGCAGCGTATCGGCAGCCACTATCCGCTGCAGCCACTGGGGGAACCGGACGGCAGCGCCGGCCCTGCCCGTTACTTCAGCATGGCCGACAGCCCCAGCCGGGTCGGTTTTATCTCCCCCCACAGCAACAACTTCTGCCACCTCTGCAATCGGGTGCGGATCACGGTGGAGGGGCGCCTGCTGCTGTGCCTGGGCAATGAGCACTCGGCGGATCTGCGCCCGGTGCTGCGCGCTCCCGGTTCCAGCCGGGTGGAACTGGAGCGCGCCATCGTCGCGGCGATGGCGCTGAAGCCGGAGAAGCACCACTTTACCCATGGCGAGGAACCCGAGATCCTGCGCTTCATGAACATGACCGGCGGTTAGGCGCCCCCGACTGGGCGTCCCCGACCAGCCATAGCTGGCCCGAAGAGGTAACCACTTGCATACCCAGAATTTTCCACAGCTGGCCTCCATCGAGGCCATCGAGCAGGGCTTTGAGTCCTTCGGCTACATCTGCAGCCCCAAGATCGCGACCGCAGTGTTCCTCGCCTTCCAGCTGCGCAAGCCCATCCTGGTCGAGGGACCACCGGGAGTGGGCAAGACCGAGCTGGCGAAAACCACCGCCATGCTGCTGGATGTGCCGCTGATCCGGCTGCAGTGCTACGAGGGCCTGGACGAAGCCAAGGCCCTGTATGAATGGAAATACGGCAAGCAATTGCTGTACACCCAGGTACTGAAGGAAAAACTGGGGGACCTGCTGCAGGGCGCCCAGGGTCTGGCGGAATCGGTGGAGCGCCTGCATCAGTTCGGCGATATTTTCTACTCGGAACAGTTTCTGGAGCCCCGGCCGCTGCTGAAGGCCATGCAGCAGGAGCGCGGCGCAATCCTGCTGATCGACGAGGTGGACAAGTCCGATTACGAATTCGAGTCGCTGCTGCTGGAAATACTCTCGGACTACCAGGTATCCATCCCTGAAATCGGCACGGTCAAGGCCAGCGTCTCGCCGATGGTATTCCTGACCAGCAACAACACCCGCGACATCAGTGACGCCCTCAAGCGCCGCTGTCTGCACCTGTACATTCCCTTCCCCAGCGTCGAGCTGGAGGAGCGGATCGTGCTCAGCCGGGTCCCGGACATCGACCAGCAGCTGCGCCACCAGCTGGTGGCGTTTGTCCACTCCCTGCGCGACCTGGACCTGAAGAAAGCACCGGCCATTTCCGAGACCATCGACTGGGCCCGCAGCCTGTTGCTGCTGCACGCCCGCGAACTGAATGCGGATACCGTCCACAGCACACTCAACGTGCTGCTCAAATTCGAGGACGATATCGACGTGGCCAGTGCCGGCCTGCGGGAGCTGTTGCCCCGCCGCACGGCCTGACGGAGCGCCTCGGGCCACCGTGCAAAGCCACCTGGTCAGCTTTATTCGCCTGCTGCGCAGCCACGATGTACGCATCTCACCGGCGGAAACACTGGATGCCATGGATGTCGCTGTCACCCTGGGCTACGCCCGTCGCGAGCGACTGCGGGACGGGCTGGCCACGGCCCTGGCAAAAACGCCGGCGGAGGAAGCGGTGTTCCAGCATTGCTTCGACCGCTTTTTCGACCAGCAACTGGCGGACTTTGCCAGCACCCGGGAGGAGCGCGACGCGCTGCAGGATGAGCCGGAGACGCCGCCTGACTCAGGCCAGGGGGAAAAGCCGGAAGCAGCCGGCCGGGCCAGCCCCGATGACAGCTTGCTGGAGGAGGCCGCGGCCGACGATGCCGGGCTGCAGGCGCTGCTGGATGGTGAGCTGTTGCGGCAGCTGCGCGACAATGATCGCACCGCGTTGAATCTAGCCATGGGCGAGGCTGCAGCCGGCGTGGGCTTAAGCCAGATCCAGATGTTCACCCAGAAGGGCCAGTACCTGCGACGCATGCTTGATGCCATGGGTGAAGAGCAGATCAGGCGCGCCATCGCCGATCTGGAACAGCGCCAGAGCCCGGCGCTGGAGCCTTTGAAACGTTATCGCGACATTCTGCGGGAACAGGTACGCGATTATGTAGCCCGCCAGTACCTGTTGCAGGCCGAGGGCGACAATGCCCGCTTCATGGATGAAATCCTCAGTACCACCAAACTCAGCCACCTGGAGCAGCGCTACATGCACCGGGTGCAGGAGCTGGTGCGGCGCATGGCGCGCAAGCTGGCGGAACGCCACGCCCGCAAGCGCCGGCTGTTTCGGCGCGGCCGGCTGGACATGGGCAAGACCCTGCGCCGTGGCATCGCCAACGACGGCGTCATGTTCAACACCTACTGGCGCCGGGTGCGCAAGGACAAGCCGCAGTTGCTGGCAATCTGCGATGTCAGCGGCTCGGTGGCGGCCTATGCCAAGTTCCTGTTGCTGTTCCTCTACAGCCTGCAGGACGTGCTGCCGCGCGTGCGCAGCTTTGCCTTTTCCAGCCACCTCGGTGAGGTCAGCGAGCTGTTCAGCCAGCACCCGGTGGAGAAGGCGATCGAGCTGGTGAACTGGC
Organism: Haliea sp.; assembly: GCF_040221975.1. Lineage (GTDB taxonomy): Bacteria > Pseudomonadota > Gammaproteobacteria > Pseudomonadales > Halieaceae > Haliea. The sequence continues at coordinate 17,548 of NZ_JAVJWR010000026.1, read as the reverse complement.
GCTATGGCGGCGCCACCGACTACGGCAGCAGTCTGCAGGATTTTGCCAAACTGGCCCTGGATGATATCAACAGCAACACCACGGTGATCATTCTCGGCGATGCCCGCAACAACAATGGCGAGCCGCGACTGGACATTCTGCGCAGCATCTACCAACGCAGCCGGCGGGTGATCTGGCTCAACCCGGAATCACGGCGGGCCTGGGGCACGGGAGATTCGGAGATGCTGCGCTACCAGAGTGCCTGTCATTTTGCCGCAGAGTGCAATAATCTTGTACAGCTGGAGCGGGTCGTGGACCAATTGCTGAAATTGAATCGGTGAACAGGCATGCGCTACCACTGTCGGGAATGCAGTTATCGGGGCAATAAACTGAGTCCGGCGGGCAGCTGCCCTGCCTGTGGTTCATTCGACATCCACGTCGGCATCGGCGAGCTACAGCAAGCGGAACCGAAGTCGCGCAAGTTGCAGCTTGCAGTGCTGATTGCGCTGTGGGCGGTATTTGCCGGGCTGTTGCTGTCCAGGCTGCTGTCCTAGTGGGCCACTGGCCCCTCAAAAGGCCCGCGGTGGTTCATCCTCGTCGTCCAGGCTCTCCAGGCTGAGACTGAGTGACCCATCCGGTGCACGTATCCCGCCCTCCTTGGCAAACTTGATCTTCAGGCGCACATTGTTGGGCGAATCCGCGTTGCGCAATGCTTCGTCTTCGCTGATCAGGCCTTCCCGATAGAGATCGAACAGCGCTCCGTCGAAGGTTTTCATGCCGATGTTTTCCGACTTCGCCATGACTTCCTTGATGCCGTCGATATCACCCTTGAGGATCAGGTCCGCGACCATGGGGGTACCGAGCAGGATTTCGATGGCGGCGCAGCGCTTGCCATCCACGGTCGGAATGAGACGCTGGGAGACAAAGGCCTGGATGTTCAGCGAGAGGTCCATCAGCAGCTGTGGCCGGCGCTCTTCCGGGAAGAAGTTGATGATGCGATCCAGGGCCTGGTTGGCATTGTTGGCGTGCAGGGTGGAGATACACAGGTGGCCGGTCTCGGCGAAGGCGATCGCATGCTCCATGGTCTCGCGGTCGCGGATCTCGCCGATCAGGATCACATCTGGCGCCTGGCGCAGGGTATTCTTCAGGGCGTTGTGCCAGTTCCGGGTATCGACCCCCACCTCGCGCTGATTGACAATGGATTTCTTGTGGTTGTGCACATACTCCACCGGGTCTTCGATGGTGACAATATGGCCGGCGCTGTTGCTGTTGCGGTAGTCGATCAGCGCCGCCAGCGAGGTGGACTTGCCGGAGCCGGTGGCGCCCACGAACAGCACCAGGCCGCGCTTGCGCATCATGACCTCGGTAAGGATCTCCGGCAGGCGCAGATCCTTGTAGTTGGGAATCTCGGCGACAATATTGCGCGCCACGATGCTGACCTCGTTGCGCTGCATGAAAATATTCACCCGAAACCGGCCGGAGCCGGGGATGGAGGTCGCCAGGTTCATCTCCAGTTCCTGCTCGAAGTCCGCCTGCTGGGTAGGATCCATCAGCTCGTAGGCAATCTCCTTGATCTCGCCGGGTTTGAGTCGCTCACTGGCAATGGGGCGCAACTGGCCCTGGAACTTGGCGCAGGGCGGCGCGCCGGTGCTCAGGTAGAGGTCGGAGCCGCCCTCGGCCGCGAGCGTTTTCAGCCATTCGGTAATGCGCACAGTGATCCCCTTTGGCAACGCATCAAAGATGGCTCACTCTAGCATTCTGAAAGAAACTGACAAGGAACCAGTACACAAATCGCTACTCCACCGGCGCCGGCGCCAGTTCCCTGTCCAGCTGCTGGCTGGTTGCCCGGGGTGACCCGGTGCCGCGCGCCAGCAACGCATAGGCCATCGGAATCAGGAACAGGGTGATGAGCGTCGCTACCGTCACGCCGCACATGACCACCACCCCGATCACGGTGCGCACCTCGTGCCCCGGCCCGCTGGACACCACCAGCGGCACCGCGCCCACCACCGTGGTAAACGCGGTCATGATGATGGGCCGCAGCCTTCGCGCCGCGCCACGCTGCACCGCCTCCATGAACTCGCAGCCGCCATCGCGCATCTGGTTGATGAACTCGACGATAAGAATGCCGTTCTTGGTCGCCAGCCCCACCAGCATGATCATGCCCACCTGGCTGTAGATATTCAGCGTCTGCCCAAACAGCCACAACCCGCCGAGACCACCGACCAGCGCGAGGGGCACGGTAAGCAGGATAATGGCCGGATGGACGAAGGACTCGAACTGGGCCGCCATCACCAGATACACCACCAGCAGCGCCAGCAGGAAGGTAAAGACCACCGCGTTGCTGCTGCTCTGGTACTCCAGGGACTCGCCCTTGTAGTCGAAGTTGGCATTGGTGGGCAGTTCGGTGCGCACCAGATCCTCCAGGTACACCAGGGCGTCACCCAGCGCGTAACCCGGGGCCAGGCCCGCGGTAATGGTCAGGGCCCGCGCGCGGTTGTAGCGGTTCAGGCTGCCGGCATCCGCCTGCTCGCGCACCGTCACCAGGCTGCCCAGGGGCACCAGATCACCGCTGGCGGCGGAGCGCACATAGATACTGTTGAGATCGTCGAGGGTGCGCTGGTTCTCGCGCTCACCCTCAACGATCACGTCGTACTCGCGGCCGCCGAGAATGAACGTGGTGACCCGGCGCGCACCCAGCAGCGTCTCCAGGGTGCGGCTGACCTCGGCGAGACTGACGCCGAGGTCGCCGGCACGATTGCGGTCAATGTTGATGCGCAGCTGGGGCTTGGTTGGCTGCAGGTCGGTATCCACTCCGACCAGGCCGGGGTTGTCGGCGATGCGGTCCAGCAGCAGGTCCTGCCACTGCGCCAGCTCCTCGAAACTGTCGCCGGTCACCACGAATTGCACCGGGTCGCCACTGCCGCGACCAAGGCCGCCGCCGCCGCGGATGAATACGCGCGCGCCGGCGATATCCTCAAGGCGCTGGCGGGCATCGGCCTGGATCTCCGCGGTAGACCGGCGGCCACTGTCCCAGTCCGCCAGCACCATCAGGGCAAAGCCCGCATTGAACGCCTCGCCACCGCCGAATGAAGGTGCGCGTATCAGCAGACGGCGAATATCCCCGGCCTCCACCAATGGCAAGAGCCGCCGCTCGACTTCCTCGATCTGGGTAACGGTGTACTCGAAAGACGAGCCCTCCGGCGTACTCACCCCGAGGAACAGGATGCCACGGTCCTCTGCCGGAGCGTACTCCCGGGGCACCGTCTGGAAGGCCCACGCGGTTGCCCCCACGCTCGCGAGCAACACCAACAGGGTCAGCCAGCGGTGGGGCAAGACGGCGCCCAGGGCGCGCTGATAGGCGAGTTCCAGACGTTCACTCAACGCTTCCACCGCGTCTGCCATGCGGTTGGAGATATGCTCCCGATCCAGCAACTTGCTGCACAGCGCCGGCGCCAGCGTCAGGGCAATGAAACTGGAGAAAATCACCGCCATCGCCATGGTCATGGCGAATTCGCCGAACAGACGGCCGATATCGCCCTCGAGGAAGGTGATGGGCACGAACACCGACACCAGCACCAGGGTGGTCGCGACCACCGCAAAACCGACCTGGCGGGTGCCGAGGAAAGCCGCCACCAGCGGCGTCTCGCCCTCCAGCAGGCGCCGGTGGACGTTCTCCAGCACCACGATACTGTCGTCCACCACCAGTCCGATCGCCAACACCAGCGCCAGCAGGGTCAGCAGGTTGATGCTGTAATCCATCACCCAGAGCGCTGCAAAAGCAGACACCAGGGAGATCGGCACCGTGATGGCCGGCACCAGCAGGCTGCGGGGATCCCCGAGAAACAGGAATATCACCAGCACCACCAGCAGCGCCGCGATGAACAGGGTGGTATACACCTCCTGGATCGCGGCACGGACGAAAATGGAGTTGTCAAAACTGGCGATCAGCTCCATGCCGGGTGGCAGCTGGCGGTTGATCTGCTCGACTTCCTGCCACACAAGATCGCTCACCGACAACGCGTTGGCGGTACTCTGCTTGATCACACCCAGGCCCACCATCGGCTCGCCATTGCCGCGAAACAGGCTGCGGTGTTCGGCACTGGCCAGTTCGATCCGGGCCACATCGCCGAGGCGAATCAGATAGCCGTCGTCAGCCTGGCGCAGTACCAGCTGACGGAAATCCGCGGCGGTTTCATAGCCCCGCTCCACCCGCACAATGAAATCCCGCTCCAGGGATTTGAGAGTTCCCGCCGGCAACTCCACGTTCTGGGCGCGTATCGCCGCTTCCACATCCGTCACTGTCAGATTCCGCGCCGTCAGGGCATTGCGGTCCAGCCAGATGCGCATGGCGTAGACCTGCTCGCCGGTGATACGCACCCGGGCCACGCCCTCCAGTACCGAGAACCGGTCTTCCAGATAGCGGCGGGCGTAGTCGGTCAGCTCCAGCGCATCCATGCCCGGCGCCACCAGGTGAGCCCAGAAGATCACCTCCTCATCGCTGGCGCTCTTGCGTACTTCCGGGGGCTCGGCCTCATCCGGCAGGTTGCCGAGAATTCGGGAAACCCGGTCGCGCACATCGTTGGCGGCGTTGTCGATGTCGCGGTCGAGCTCGAACTCGAGGGTGATGTTGGAGCGCCCGTCCAGGCTGCTGGAGGCCATGGTCTTGATGCCCTCCAGGCCCGCCAGTCTGTCTTCGATGACCTCGGTAACGCGGTTTTCCACCACCGCGGCGGAAGCCCCGGGGTAGAGGGTGGTGATATTGAGAATCGGCGGATCGATGTCCGGGTATTCCCGCAGGGGGAGCCGGTCGAAGGAGAGAATGCCGAACGCGAACAGCAGTGCCGCGGCGACGACGGCCAGCACCGGCCGCCGGACGGAGACGTCGGACAACAGCACCGCTAGTGCTCCACCAGCCGTACCCCGGCACTCTCACCGGAGAGCCGGCCCACGCCGTCGCGGACCACCCGATCGCCCGCTTCGAGGCCGGCAACAATTTCCACCCAGCCGGGACGGCGTCCGCCAATATCCACTTCGACCCGCACTGCCTGTTCTGCCGCAGTATCCAGGCGCCAGACGAAGTGCTGGGTGGAACGCGACTGCAGGCTCTCCTCCGGCACCAGCAGCGCCTGCCGCTCCGGCCCGCTGACAACCACTTCCATCAACATGCCCGGGCGCAGACGCTGCTCCGGATTGATCAGCTCGGCGCGGGCGGTGATGGACCGGGCAACCGGGTCCACGCGGCTGTCCAGGGCCGTGACCGTGCCGGTGTAGGCCTCGGTGAAGGCCGGGGTGTGTGCGGCGACGGCCTGGCCTACCCGCAGGAAGCCCAGGTCCTGCTCCGGGACGGTGAAGTCCAGGCGCATGCGCGACAGGTCGTCGAGGGTGACCAGGCGCTGGCCCGCGGTGACCAGCGCGCCCTCGCTGACCTGGCGCAGGCCGAGGGTGCCGGCAAAGGGCGCCACGATGGTCCGGTCGGCGATCCGCGATTCCACTTCCTCGATGCGATGACGGGTCACGGCCACCAGGGTGCGGGCGCGATCCAGCTCATTCTGCGCCACCTGATTCTGGCGGGCGAGATTTTCCAGCCGGCGCACCTCGCGTTCCGCGTCTGCCAGGGTCGCCTGCAGTTCGCGCCGGCTCGCCTGTTCCGCGTCCTGGCGCAGCAGGGCCAGCAGCACGCCCTGTTCTACCTGCTGGCCATCGTCGAACTCCAGCGATTCAATGATCTGCGACACGCTGGCGGTAATATCCACCGATTCCCACGCCCGCAGGGTGCCGAGGGCCTGGACTTCGTCGTTGAAGGGCTGGGGTACCACAGTGTAAGCGGTTACCGGCACCGGTGGACGTGTGCGCGGCGCCGGCGTCTCTCCCGGGGACGACAGCTGCCACGCCAGCAAGCCACCCAGGCCGAGAATCACCAGCAATACCCACACTTTTTTCATGCCGCACTCCACTCGACGCCATTGGCAACCAGCTGGCAGGTTCGGAGACCCGCAAACCGGCGGCGGAGCCATTATAGGAACCCCGCCCGGTGACAACAGGGAAATTACATTTTTTTACTCGAACTAACGAATAGTAGTCACTCGCCGCCGGCTCCCCTACACTAGCTGAAAACGATCAGAACAGGAGCCAATCCGTGGACAACACTCGCCCCACTCCGTTGCTGGAAGATATTGAAGGTACACGCCGCAAGCTGGAACAGTGGTTCCAGCAACGTCGCGGGTACCCGGTGACCGTTTCCAGCCTCAAGATTCCGGAGAGCTCCGGCATGTCCAACGTGACGCTGCTGTTTACCCTGCACTGGGACGAGAACGGGAGCGCCCGGGAGGAGGCCTGCGTCGGTCGGCTGCAGCCGGAGATTGCGCGACCCGTGTTCCCCAGCTACGACCTGGCCCCGCAATACCGGGTGATGGAGCGCCTGCAGGCGCACAGTGACATCCCGGTGCCGCCGCTGCGCGGCCTGGAAACCGACACCGACCTGCTCGGCGTGCAGTTCTACATCATGGAGCATATCCCGGGCCGCATCCCCACCGACATGCCCCCCTACAACATGGACGGCTGGCTGCTGCAGGAAACCAGCGAGCCGCAGCGCGCCGCCCTGTGGCGGGCCGCGGTGGACACCATGGCCCGCTTTCACCAGCTCGACTACCAGGCCCTGGGTTTTGCCGACCTGACGGTGCCAGGGCAAACACCGCTGCAGCAGCAGCTGCGCTACTGGCAGGACTACCTGGACTGGGGCCTCGAGGGCCAGGGCCACCCGCTCGGCCAGGCGGCGCTGGACTGGCTGAGCGCCAACCAGCCGGCCGCGGAACCGGTGGCACTGTGCTGGGGTGACGCACGTATCGGCAACATGATTTTTGCTGATTCCCTGGACCGGGTGGCAGCGGTACTGGACTGGGAGATGGCGACGCTGGGCAATCCGCTGCAGGACCTGGCCTGGTTCAACTACATCGACTCCACCTTCGCCGAGGGCCTGGGCATGCCGCGCCTGCCGGGGCTGCCGTCCTACGAGGAGACCGTGGCACAGTGGCAACAGGCCACTGGCTACGATGTAGCGGACTATGACTACTACGTCCTGTTTGCCGCCATGCGTTACGGCCTGATCATGTCGCGCATCATGCTCGCGACGGGGCAGGATGCGGAAGTGCAGGGCAATTTTGCCTGCCAGCTATTGCGCAAGCACATGGAGAGGCTCAGCTAGAATCTGTCCTTGACGGTAAAGAGGATCTGGCCACCGCTGACATCGTCGTCCTTGACGAAAGGGAAGGCGAAATCGATGTGGATAACGCTGCTCTTCTCGGCGCGGCTGGAGTTCAGGCGAATGCCGAAACCGGCATTGGCCAGTACGCCGCCATTGCTGCCGTTGTCCGCACCCTCGAACCATGCCCGGCCGACATCGATGAAGGCCGCAAGCCCCACATGTACCAACCTGAAGGGGTGCCAGTCGGAGTAATAGCGCTGCTCCAGATTGAACACCATGGAGCGGTCGCCCACCTGGTAGTTCAGGTCATAGCCGCGCAGGCCATTGTCCCCGCCCAGGGTGAGCTGGCGCTCACCGGTGAGCCCTTCGGTGTAGTCGACCCTGAGCCTGCCAAACACCATCCATTGCCGCGACTGCTTGTGGTGGTAGCGAGTCTCTGCCGTCCACCAGAAATTCTCGAACTCACTGTCGTCGATACCCCAGAAACCGCTGAGGTTGGTGTCCAGCTGCCACAGGCGGCGCTCGTCGACCAGCAGGGTATTGCGGTAGTTGCCGCGCAGAACCACCTGGTCCTTACTGGATCCCAGGGCGTCCGCTGACCAGCCAAGGGCCCAGGAGAAGCGCTCGCCAACATAGACATCCTCGGTGCGACCCAGATAGTTGAAGTTGTGCAGTTCCACAAACTGGTCGCGGGTGGACTCGTAGCCGATGTAGGGATAGCTGTACTCGCGCTCCTCCGGCAGTTCCGCCGGGGGGATGGCTGAATCGCTGAAATCGAAGCCGTGGGTCTCCACCGTATAGCCAAACAGCCACCGCCCCACGCGCTCATCTTCCCGCGCTTCCGCGGCAATACCGCCAAAGACGTTGGCAAATTCTATCTTGTGGTCGAATTCAGCGACTTCATCACCCCGGAACCAGAGAGACTCCTCAAGCTTCATGCGGTTCAGGCCGACCCCTGCGGACCAGCGTTCATACACGGAAAAGAACGGGCGCACGAAGCCCACGCCCTGCTCGTAGCCGTCATCGTTGTCCGCCAGTGACAGCCGCATGCGCCAGCGCGAACCCGCCAGTGACGGATCGAAATAGCGGATCGTATTGCCGGAGCGCTCCTCGTCGCTGTCGTGCTGGATGACGATCTGCTTGCCGGTGCCGAGAAAGTTGGCGTCCCGAAACCCGAACGCGGATTTGGTCTCGCCGCCACTTCGACTGACCGACAGCATCGGGGTGAAGGTCCAGATATCGCGGGTGATGACCTCCAGGTCAACCACCTCACCGCAGACCCGCCACGGCCGCACGGTCGCATCGTAGATGAAGCCCAGGTCGCGGAGGATGCGCTCCGACTCATCCACCCGGGCCTGGTTGTACTCCTCTCCCTCTGCCACCAGCAGGTGGTCCCTGATCACCCAGTCCCGGGTCACGCTGTGCAAGTCATTGGCCCAGCGGTAGAGCGCCTTGTCCTCCCGTGGATCCTCGGTGTCAAAAACGGTGAAGCGCTGCTGGCGGATGCTGCCGATGCGGGCGCCTGCCGGGACGGAGTCGGCAAACCGGTCGTGGCCGGGGGAGTCCTCGAAGCGGAAACTGGCGGATGCGTCCTGGGGAGTCGCCTCGCGACAAACCCCGGGATCCGCTGCGGCTCCTGTGTCGGGGGCCGTCAGCAACAGTGCCAGCAGGCACAGCCCGAGAGGCCCGCGGACCAACAACCTGGTATTCGGGATAGACTTCATGTGGTTAAGATAGCCGTTTGCACATGAAAACCACAATGCCCGGAAATCTGTACTCGTTCACAATACGCGGCTAAACTTGGGCCCGCCAGGCGGTGGGAGACATTCCCGGCGTGCCCGCACCCCCAACAAGGAGTTCCGCTTGACCCCTCATTTGCAGAACCAGTTGCAGACCCTGGACGGTCCCGGTTACCGCGCACTGCTGCAGCGAATACAGCGCGGACTGGAAAAGGAGAGTTTGCGCATCACCCCGGAGGGACGGCTGGTACAGACCCCGCACCCGGCAGGGCTGGGCTCCGCACTGACCCACCCCTCCATCACCACCGATTATTCCGAGGCGCTGCTGGAATTCATTACCCCGGTGCACACCAGCATCGAACAGTGCCTCGAGACCCTGGCCGACATCCACAGCTTCACCTACAGCAAACTCGGCGACGAGCTGCTGTGGGCCACCAGCATGCCCTGCATTGTCAATGGTGACGACAGCATTCCGGTGGCCGAGTACGGCAGCGCCAATGTGGCGCGGATGAAAAAAGTCTACCGCTATGGCCTCGGCCACCGCTACGGTCGCCTGATGCAGACCATTGCCGGCATCCACTACAATTTTTCTCTGCCGGTCGAATACTGGCAGCGGGCCTGGGACGACGCCGGCCGGCCAGGGCCGCTGCAGGATTATGTCACCGGGCGCTACCTGGGCCTGATCCGCAACTTTCACCGCCATTCCTGGCTGCTGATCTACCTGTTCGGTGCCTCGCCCGCGGTGTGCTCCAGCTTTCTCCGCGGCCGCGACAGCCATGGCCTGGAACCGTTTGACGACAAAAGCCGCACCCTGCACCGCCCCTACGGCACGGCCCTGCGCATGGGCGACCTGGGCTATAACAGCGAAGCCCAGAAGGGGCTCAAGGTCTGCTACAACTCGCTGGGCAACTATGTGCAGGCCCTGCGCGATGCCATCATGCACCCCCACCCACCCTATCAGGCCTTCCCCGCCGGCCAGGGCGGCGACTACCAGCAACTGAATGACAGCCTGCTGCAGATCGAGAACGAGTTCTACAGCACCATCCGCCCCAAGCGGGTCACCCGTCCGGGTGAAGCGCCGCTGGCTGCCCTGTGCCGCGCCGGGATCGAATATGTGGAGATTCGCTGTATTGATGTGAGCCCGTTTACGCCGCTGGGCATCGACGCCGGCCAGATCCGCTTTCTCGACACCTTCCTGCTGTACTGCCTGCTGGAGGACAGCCCCGCCTGTGACGATAGCGAACAGGCCATGCAGGCCGCCAACCTGGAGGCCGTGGTCAACCGCGGCCGCGAGCCCGGCCTGCAGCTGCAGACCCCCACCGGCAGCACGTCCATGACGGAACTCGCAGGCAAGCTTCTGGCCGCCATGACCGGCATCGCCAACCTGCTGGACGACGCCCACGACAGCGGTCTTTACCGGGAGTCCCTGGCGGCGCAGCAGGCGCGGGTGGACGACGCCGAGCTAACCCCTTCGGCCCGGGTCCTGAAGGAGATGCGCGAACAGGACCTGCCTTTCTTTCGCCTGGCCATGAACTACAGCGAACAGTGGGCCAGTCACTTTCACCAGCGCGCCCTGTCGGCGGATACAGTCCAGCGCCTGGAACAGGAGACCCGGCAGTCAATGCTCGCACAGCAGGAGATCGAGGCCGCGGATGACATCGACTTCGAGGAGTACCTGGCGCGCTTTTTCGGCCAGTATCGGACACTGTTCTGACGACTGCCCTCCGCGGGCCACCAGCGCCAGCCCGGATTGCGCTTGCGGGGCAGGCTGAAACCGCCTAACGTAAACTGCCCCGCATCACTATCGCTTCAGTCACGAGGAACCACTCCGCCATGTTGCAAGCCCTGTCCCCTCGCCTGGTGTATTTCGGACTCGCGCTGCTGGCCCTGTTTGCCATGCTGTTTGCCTGGTACCTGGAGTACCAGGTGGGTCTCAATCCCTGCCCGCTGTGCATGACCCAGCGGCTCTTCGTGGTCGCCGGCGGCGTGGTCGCCCTGGCCGCCTTCCTGCACAATCCCGCCGGCTGGGGACGCAGGGTCTACGGCCTGCTGTGCGCCGCAAGCGCCATTGCCGGCGGCGCCGTTGCCGCCCGCCATGTCTGGCTGCAGCATTTGCCACCGGACCAGGTGCCCGCCTGCGGCCCCAGCCTGGAGTACATGCTGGAAACCCTGCCATTCCGCGAGACCCTGAGCATGGTACTGATGGGTGATGGCAACTGTGCCGAAACCCACTGGACTCTGCTTGGCCTCAGCATCCCGGAACAAACCCTGATACTGTTTGTGGTCATTACCGTTGCGAGCCTCTGGCAGACACTGCGCAAGAGCTGAGCGATACCAGCGTCCGCGCTTGCGGTCGCGATGGGCCTGCGCCTATAGTGGTCGCTCGGGAATGGACCCGGGAGTCCGCACACAATGCCGCATCGCAGTAACAACCCCGCCGAACAATTCAACGCAGTCGAAGGCCTGCTGACCAGCTGGCTCAAGGAGCGCAGGGCCGTGCTGGCCCGCTACACCGCGCTGGTCGTCGCCATTGACGATGCGCCCGCGTCAGCGCAGCTCGCCCGGCGTCAGCGCGAGCTGTGTGAGCTGCTGGTGGACTATATCTCCGCGGGGCACTTCGAGGTATTTGCGGAGCTGCTGAACGAGGCCGAAGTCTTTGGCGACAACAGCGACGCCCTGGTCGCCGGCCTCATGCCCGACATCACTGATACCACGGATGTGATCCTGGCCTATGAGGAAAAATATGGTCGCGGGGAGCACTATCCCGAGACTTTGCGGCGGGATCTGTCAGCGCTGGGGGAACTGCTGGAATCGCGGTTTGTGCTGGAGGACCGGCTGATCGCCGGCCTCCACAATCAACACCGGCGCCAGTTGCAGGCGCCGGCTCAGGCGGGCTGATCAGCCCTCGTCGGCAGAGTCTTCCGCCGCAGCCTCGTCCTCATCGTCGGCGATACTGATCAGCTCAACCTCAAACACCAGCGCCGCATTGGGGCCGATCAGGTTGCCGGCACCGCCGGGACCGTAGGCCAGGTCGGCGGGAATATACAGGTTCCACTTGGCACCCGGGGACATCAGCTGCAGAGCCTCGGTCCAGCCGGCAATAACCTGGCCAACACCGAAGGTGACCGTCTCGCCACGCTTGTAGGATGAATCGAACTCGGTGCCATCCACCAGGGTGCCACGGTAGTGCACTTCCACGGTGTCTTCAGGCCCGGGGCTGGCGCCCTCACCGGCTTCAATGACTTCATACTGCAGGCCGGATTCGGTGACCACCACGCCCTCGCGGGCCGCGTTCTCGGCCAGGAAGGCCTCCGCAGCGGCCTGATTGGCCTCGGCCGCCGCAGCTGCCAGCGCCTGCTGTTCCTCCATGGCGCGCTCCTGGTACGCCATCATTTCGGCCTGGATTTCCTCCTCGCTCATGCGCGGCTCGGCGCCTTCCAGGGCATCCTGCAAACCGGCGCTGAAGGCCGGCACATCCATCGGCACACCGTCGGCAGCCATGCGCTGACCCAGGCCGTAGGCAATGCCGTAGCTCAGACGCTGGGTGGAATCCTCCAGCACCACTTCCGGGGCGGCGCTGTCGGCTTCGGGGGCAGATTGCTGGTTACAGGCTTGCAGGGTCACGGTAGCGACCAGGGCAAGCGGGATGGCGAATTTCTTCATAACGGGTTCCATTGGTATGTAAGTGAACATGCAGGACATCTTGCAGGTGCCAGATCATACTACCGGCGGCCGCCAGTGCGCCACCCCCGGCACTCTAGGCCAGCAGCGAGAGCAGTCGTCGTACCAGGTCTCCCCGAGCGCCGCTGTCTCTCTCCTCGACAGATGTTTCCAGCAGCTCCGACAACGCCCGCTCCAGGCTGTTCAACTGTGCCGGCTGCGGTTCCTGCAATCGGTGCCAGGCGAGCATTTGTGCCTGCTGCGACTGCTCTGCCGCCAGCTCCAGCAACTTGACCTGCTCACGCAGGGCCGCCGCAGCTGGCAAACCCTGCCAGTCGCGGCGCAGGGCACGCAAGGGCTGGATCACCCGCCGCCGCCAGTCCGCCACACTGGCCGCCAGCGCCTGCCATTGCTGCCGGTTCAGTTCGAGGCCCTGCTGCGCCAGCCAGGCCGCGTACAGCAGCAGGTTTACATCCGCCGCAAAGCGGTCCTGGGCTGCAATACAGGCCGCGGCCACCCCGGGACGGGCGTAAAGCTCCAGCGAGAACTCCCACAACGGATTGCTCATCATCTCTCCAGCTGGTTACCGATCAAGGCTGCGAGTAGAATGCGCGGCCTGATGATCATATTACGCGATATCGAACTGCGCCGGGGCAGCAAGCTGCTGCTGGAGGGCGCCAATGTAACCCTGCAACCGGGCCAGAAACTGGCCCTGATCGGGGCCAATGGCAGCGGCAAGTCGAGCCTGTTCGCTATGCTGCTCGGGCAACTGCAGGCCGATGCCGGTGCCGTCGAGGGGATGAACAACCTGCGGCTGGCGCACATGGCACAGGAAGTCGCGGCCACCGACGAGACCGCGGGGCGCTATGTGCTGCAGGGCGACGCCCGACTGGCACAGCTGATCGCGGACCTCGCCGCAGCGGAAACCGATGGCGACTTCCAGCGCGCCGCCAGCCTGCACACGGCCATGGAAGATGCGGACGGCTACAGCGCCGAGCGCCGGGTAGCACGCCTGCTGCAGGGTCTGGGCTTCGCCGATGATGCCGCCAGACGCCCGGTGAGCGACTTCTCCGGTGGCTGGCGCATCCGCCTGAACCTGGCGCGGGCGCTGATGACGCCCTCGGACGTGCTGCTGCTGGACGAACCGACCAACCACCTGGACCTGGACGCCACCCTGTGGCTGGAGCAGTGGCTGCAGAGCTACCCCGGCACCCTGCTGATGATCTCCCACGACCGCGACTTCATCGACGCCACCTGCGAGCGCATCCTCAGCATCGAGGGCGGCCAGCTGCAGGCCTGGAAGGGCAACTACTCCGACTACGAACGCCTGCGCGCCGAGATGCTGGCCAATCAGCAGGCCAGTTTCGAGAAGCAGCAGGTGCGGATCGCGCACATCGAGGATTTCGTGCGCCGCTTCCGCTACAAGGCCACCAAGGCGCGCCAGGCCCAGAGCCGGATCAAGGAACTGGAGCGCATGCAGCAGCTGGCCCCGGCGCACATTGATTCACCGTTTGATTTCGTTTTTCCCCCGGCGGGGAAGAGCAGCGACCCCCTGCTGCGGCTGGACGAGGCCACCCTGGGTTACGCGGGCACGCCGATTCTGCGCAATGTCAGCCTGATGTTGCGCCCCGGCTCCCGCATCGGCCTGCTGGGCAAGAACGGCGCCGGCAAGTCCACCCTGCTGAAAAGCCTGATCGGCGAATTGCCCCTGCTGGCGGGCACCCGCGCGCCGGGTGAGCACTGCCGCGTCGGCTATTTCGACCAGCAGCAGCTGGAGGCCCTGGACCTGCGCGCGAGCGCGGTCCTGCATATCCAGCGCCTGAGCCCCGAGGCCCGCGAGCAGGAGATCCTCAATTTTCTCGGGGGTTTCAACTTCCGCGGCGACTTCGCCACCAGGCCCATCGCGCCGTTTTCCGGTGGCGAGAAGGCCCGCCTGGCGCTGGCACTGGTGGTCTGGCAACGCCCCAACCTGCTGGTGCTGGACGAACCCACCAACCACCTGGACCTGGACATGCGCAACGCCATGGAGATGGCCCTGCAGGGCTATGAAGGCGCCCTGATCCTGGTCAGCCACGACCGCCACCTGCTGCGCAATACCGCCGACGAACTGCTGCTGGTGCACGACGGCCTGGTGGAAGACTACGAAGACGACCTCAAGGCCTATGAGAAGTGGATCCTGGCCAGCTATCGAAGCAGTGACAGGCCCGCTGCCGGCGCGGCCCCCGCCGCAGACGTCAGCCGCAAGGAAAAGCGCCAGCAGGCCGCAGCCCAGCGCGCCCTGCTGCGCCCCCTGCAGCAGGACATCAGCAAGACCGAGCGGGCCATGACCGCGGCCGAGCAGGCGCTGGCGACGCTGCAGGAGCAGCTTGCAGACCCGGAACTGTACACCGATGGCAGCAAGGAAGAGCTGGGACGGCTGCTGAAAAAGGAGGGCGAGCTGAAAACACAGGCAGAACAACTGGAAGAGCGCTGGCTGGAGTTGCAGCAGACTCTGGAAGAGCTCAACGCGGAACTGGCAGCAGAGTAGGCGCCGCGTCACCCTCCCGCAGCTGCAACTTGGCGGCGCGCGGCAGACGCTTGATGGCCGCCTCCCGTTGCTGGGCCAGACTGCGATCCGCTGCCCGCTCCCACCACAGCAGCGCTACCGGGCGCCGACCCCGGGTATAACGCGGTCCACCGGTGCGCTCGCCATTGTGCTGCGCCAGCCGACGCTGCAGGTCCAGGGTCACTCCCGTGTACAGGCTGCCGTCGGCGCACTGCAACAGGTAGACCACCCACTGCGTGCCCCCCACCGGGAATAAGGTCATAACGAAAAACTCCTGGACGCCGGTTGTACCCCAATCAGCCAATGGTATCATTGCGCCTTCACTGCAAGGGCACAGCCGCGGCCTTGAGCCCGGGGCTATCCCGCCAACTGGAGCATACAATGAGCGAAAACGTCGTACACGTTAGCGATGCAAGTTTTGACGCCGATGTCCTCAACGCCGACATTCCGGTATTGGTCGATTTCTGGGCGGAATGGTGCGGTCCCTGCAAGATGATCGCTCCCGTGCTGGATGAAATCGCCAGCGAGTATGCCGGCAAGCTGAAGGTCTGCAAGGTGGATGTAGACGCCAACCCGGACATTCCGCCAAAATTCGGCATCCGCGGCATCCCCACCCTGATCCTGTTCAAGGGCGGCAGCGCGGAAGCCACCAAGGTTGGCGCACTGTCCAAGAGCCAGCTGGTGGACTTCATCAAGGAAGTTCTCTGAGCAATCGTCAGATCCTGCGCGCACAATGTTCGGTAGTGGCCAGGGAAGGCCACCCGTAGAGAGGTTCCGGAAATCGGCAGCGGCGCCAAAAAGCGGTAGACGCCCCCTGCGCACCGTGCTACATTTCCCAACGTTGCACGGCCCCGTGCCGCAATAATAACTCTGCCACCCAAAGATTTTACGCTGCATTCACGTCGTCCTGGCCAGTACTCCCGGTCGCCACGTCCGTCTGCATTGCATTTCTTCCGCGAACAACAACTCAGCACTCTTCTATGAATCTAACTGACCTCAAGACCAAATCCACGCAGGAACTGATTGATATTGCCAAGGAGATCGGCCTCGAAAACATGGCCCGGTCCCGCAAGCAGGACATCATCTTCGCCATTCTCAAGCGCCACGCCAAGAGCGGCGAGGATATCTACGGCGACGGTGTCCTGGAGATCCTGCAGGATGGCTTCGGTTTCCTGCGCTCGGCAGACAGCTCTTTTCTGGCCGGCCCCGACGACATCTACGTGTCACCCAGCCAGATTCGCCGCTTCAACCTGCGCACCGGCGATACCATCTCCGGCAAGATCCGCCCACCCAAGGACAGCGAGCGCTATTTCGCCCTGCTCAAGGTCGGCGACATCAACTTCAACCGGCCCGAGAACGCCAAGCACAAGATCCTGTTCGAAAACCTGACCCCGCTGTTCGCCGACAAGCGCCTGAAACTGGAAAAGGGCAATGGCAGCACCGAGGATCTCATCGGCCGGGTCATCGACCTGGTGGCACCGATCGGCAAGGGCCAGCGCGGCCTGCTGGTGGCGCCCCCCAAGGCCGGCAAGACCGTGATCATGCAGAGCATTGCCCAGGCGATTCTCACCAACAACCCCGAATGCTACATCATCGTGCTGCTCATCGATGAGCGCCCGGAAGAAGTGACCGACATGCAGCGCACCGTCGGTATCCGCGGCGCGGAAGTAGTTGCCTCCACCTTCGACGAACCCCCTTCACGCCATGTGCAGGTCGCCGACATGGTGATCGAGAAAGCCAAGCGCCTGGTCGAACACAAGCGCGACGTGGTGATCCTGCTGGACTCCATCACCCGCCTGGCACGCGCCTATAACACGGTGGTGCCGAGCTCCGGAAAGGTCCTGACCGGCGGCGTCGACGCCCATGCCCTGGAGCGCCCCAAGCGCTTCTTTGGCGCCGCGCGCAACATTGAGGAAGGCGGCAGCCTGTCCATCATCGCCACCGCCCTGGTGGACACCGGCTCGAAGATGGACGAGGTGATCTACGAGGAGTTCAAGGGCACCGGCAACATGGAACTGCACCTGGACCGCAAGATTGCGGAAAAGCGCGTCTACCCGGCCATCAACATACGCCGCTCCGGCACCCGGCGCGAGGAACTGCTGACTGCCGAGGACGAGCTGCAGCGCATGTGGATCCTGCGCAAGCTGCTGCACAGCATGGAAGACGGCCCCGCCATCGAATTCCTGCTGGACAAGCTCAGGGACACCAAGACCAACGAAGAATTCTTCCTGTCCATGAAGCGCAAATAGAAACTGTCCCACCGCTGCGGCTGCCGGCGTTGCCGGTGCACGCGGCGCGTTATACTGTCCCTAGTGGGCTGCGCGGCTAATTCGGTAACGTTCAGAGCGCCTGTGCCGGCGCGAATCAAGGCGTGGCTTGCCGGCAAGGGTGGCTCCCTTACCAAGAGGCACAACGCTGAGT